>CALAJQ010000008.1 GCA_937922785.1 uncultured Acidimicrobiales bacterium | reverse complement strand
AGCCCGGTTTGATTTGTTGGACCAACTGTCGATTTCGATCTTCGGCGCCTCCACAGCTAGGCCAACGGTCGTTTGCATCGACGACCTCCACTGGGCTGGTCAAGACACGCTGAAACTGCTCGTGCACCTGGCTCGACAGCTGCGAAACCAGAAACTGCTTATAGTTGCGGCATCGCGTACCGTTCCCCCAGAATGCGCCGGTTTAAGCGCAAGCTGGATTGAGCTGCAGGGCTTGGACGCCCAAACAATCTCAGACATCGTCGCCGAACGGACAGGCAGAACACCAAGCGCCGCCGTCGTCAAGAACCTGTTGGATCGGACTGGAGGGAACGCCTTCTTTGTTACCGAGCTGGTCAACCACGCTGCTCAGAGCGGGGAATCGCTTCGTGCCGGACCAAAGGCTACCGACCTCCCCGACCACGTTCGCTACGTCGTTCAGCAACGCTTAGACGACCTACCGCAAGACTCCATAACCGTGCTGGAGTGGGCGGCTCAGGCCCTACAGAACTTCTCGGCGGATCTTCTAGCTGCGGCCACCGATCAAGAAGTTGGCCAGGTTCGTACGCTCCTCAAGCCGGCGACCGCAGCTGGTCTAATCGTCGGTGACGAGACTGCCTTCGATCGTTATCGGTTCGTACACGCGTTGGTTCGGGAAGTCGCAGCAACCTCGGACCCAACACGGCTGGCCCAACAGCATGTGGCCTTAGGACGTGCCCTCGAAGCCAGCGCTGGTGAAACCGCTGACCATTACGCAACACAGCTCTCCCGCCATTACGGAAAGGGAGCCAAGATTGGCACCGCCACCGAGGCAGTTAAGTGGAGTCGCATTGCGGCCAACCAAGCGGCACAAAGCTGGTCACACGCCGAAGCCCTTGTTCACCTCGAACGGGCGCTATCGGCTCTGCAATATCAAGACGCTGATCAGCTCGAAGCCAAAGATTCAGCTCTGCGGTGTGAAATTCTCATCTCTCTGGGCCGCACAGCTCGCATGGTGGCGGCAGTTCCCAGAGCCCAAGAAGTTCTGATCGAAGCATTCCAGATTGCCGAGCGACTTGGCGATTCTGCCCTGATGGCCTCGGCCGCGTTGAACCTCTCCCAAGGTTTGGGAACTGGGGACTTCCGTTGGTATTGGGACCCCGGCGTCACCGCCCTTGCTGCGATGCGCCGGTCACTTACGGCCTTGCCGGCTGATGACTCAACAACCCGCGCTCACCTGTTAGGCCAGCTAGGCGCCGATGGTTACCTAGACATGTCTGAGGACGAACGGCGACATCACCTAGATGAAGCCGTGGCCATGAGCCAAAGACTGGGCGACCCCGAGGCAATCGTTCGGGCCCGCCAGTTTCGACGTGTCGGGTTCGGCTGGCAGCTGGAAATAACCGACGCAATCGCTGAAGACACCGAAGTGGCAGAACTTGCCCGGCAACACCAAATGGGGGCCGTCGAACTTCGCGCAAGGTCAGCCGTCATCAACGATTTGGCGAACGCTGGCAACCTGGTCGAACTACAACGAGAAGTGTCAAGTCTTGAAGGCGAAGCGAAGCTGAGCGGGTCCACCCTGGCCCGGCTTTACGCAATTCAATGGCGGGTGTTTCTGGCCCAACTTCGTGGCGACTGGGACGAAGCAGAGCGGCTGTCAACAAGGGCGCTAGACCCTATCGCCGGACTAGGACCCGATTTCGCCGGAGCCATTGGAGTGCAGAGCCTCGTGACATCAGCGGCCCGAGGCGAGTCAGAGGTCGCCGAGCGCATGTTCCGCTCAGGCATGAAGGTCTCAAGCCGTCCCATTCTGGAACGGAACCTTTTTGCCCTGGTCGCCCTGGATGGCCGACATGATGCCGCCCGACAGATTCTGGAACGGCTGGACTTCAGCCTGATCGACGCCGATCAACTGGGCGGCAACTTCATTCTGTCGTTATGCACCGAAGCCCTGGCCGAGATGGGTGACCTCAGCCACTTGCCAGCGCTCGTTGAAAGGCTGTTTCCGGTTGAACACAAACTGGTCATCGGAACTGCAGGCATGACGGGCCTTGCATCGCATGGGCCGTTCAGATACTTCGTGGCGCTCGGGTTGGTCGCCCTGGGCCGTTTCGATGAAGCCCAGGACCGGATCGACGCAGAGCGCCCAAGGTGTGAATCCTTGGGCGCCAAGCCGTACCTGCTTCAGTTGGACTACGCCCAGGCAAAGCTGACGCTTCACCAGGACGGACTTGCTGCGGCCCGAGCCGCCCTAAATCAACTCCAGGAGAACGCAATCGCCTTGGGGATGAAAGGGTTGGCGGCCCGGGCCGAATCTTGCCTTAGCGGGCCTTGAAGGTGTCCAGGATGGTCTTCAGGACTTCTTCATCAGTTGCAGTGTCGACACCGTCGAACTGAATCTGAATGAGGATCTCGATTGAGAAATCTTCGTCGGTCGCCCCAATGACAACTGCGGTTGTTGAGCCACCGCAGTTTTCGTAGGTATCAATCCAACCGGTGTAGAGGCTGTCGGAATAGGGCACGCTGCTAACAGGCGAGCACTCTTGAGATGCCGCCGTGTCATACATCGGCGCCCGCCAATCGATTGGGCTTGAAGATGCGTCTTGAACACTCATCGAAATGCCGTCGATTCCCCAAGATCGTTCAAGTCTGGCGGTATCAGGCGAGATGCGAATGAGCCCACCATCTGATGTTGAAAGGTCGGTAACGTCGGTCCAGGCGGTTGGCACGGTCACCTTCAGGCGGTTCGCACTGTCCACAATCTCCACATAGTCAAGGCTGTCAGAAGGTCGGCTGGGCGCTGGCCGCGCATCAGGCTCGGGATCATCAACACGAAGGCCTTCGGCGGTCTTGCGCGCCACCTTCTGCAAGGAGGCGATGGACTCGCCGCACTCGTCCTCCAGATAGCTCTCAAGCATCGCATCGACCTGATCCAACGCTTCGAAGTGCTCAATCATCTCGTCGAACCGGCCTGAAGAGCTGAACAGTTCCCAGTCGTAACTGATGATGACCAGCGCGGCGTCAATTTCTTGCAAGTGAGCCTGAGCGAACAGCCGCCGGCTTTGCCAACTCTTCATTGGGAGCTAGCTGAATTGCGGTGGTCAGTCGCTTGGCCATCAGGTTGAACAGCGCCTCAACCTCCTGTGGCCGGGACTCGCTGATGTAGGTACCCGCAGCGGAGGCGACCCAATACTGGGTACTGGCAACGCAGAACTCGGGGGTACTGGCCACCTCACTAACCGGTTCAGGGGCTGGAGTGAGGGGTTCAACCACCGGCTCAACAGGCGCCTCAACTGGTGGGGCGGTTGTGGTAGCACGGGCGGTTGTTGTAGTGAGCTCGGTAGCGGTCGTGGAAGTTGTAGTGATCTCCGCCGTGGAGTCGGCCCCACACGCTGACACGGCTAGCGCTAGGCCAGCGAGTCCTACGAGGAAGCTGTGGCGAAAACTGCTGGGTCCAATAGTGCTGGGTCCAATAGTGCTGGGTCGAATGCTGAAATTCTGAAACATGACTGCTCTTTCAATCGGTGGCGAGCCGGTTGGCCCGCTGTTGTTTCGGACTTTGAACCATCGAGATTGGAGACTGATTGGATTTGCGCAGATGGCCGTCCAATCTCTTTCCAACCCGTCCAGTTCATAGTGTCGATATGAGAAAAAACAGCTCCAAACAGCACAATTCCAACCGGCAACCCGTCTCCAGCCTGTTACTGATACTGCTTGCTGCGGTACTAGGGCAACTGTCATTCATTCCCCCAGCATTCGCAGAACCCGCAGCAAACGCAGGTTCGGCAGCTACCGCTAACGGGCGTGTGCTTGCCTTCGACGGGGTCAACTGGTTCAGCGTGGATGCATCAGGTGGCAACCGCCTAGCCGTGACTGACTTTGACGTTGAAAACAAGGAAGGCCTGGTGATGAGCGCGGCCCGCTACTCACCTGACGGCACCAGAATTGCCCGACCAGACAAAGCAGGCGATCGCATCATTCACACAGCCGCCGATGGATCAGACCCTCAGATCGTGGCCGAGTTCGACCCGGTCGGAGCTCTGATCGGTGGCAACAACAAGAATCCGTTCTGGTCGCCTGATGGCAGCCACATCGCCTACTTCAGCGACCGCAACCATCGGTGGGAACTGTGGGTTGGGCCCGCAGACGGTTCAAACGTGGGGTCGGTCCTGCTGAATGTCACACCAAACGGAGCGTCGGCCTTCAGCGACATTGTCGGCGACTGGTCACCAACTGGGGCTCACCTCGCGTACAGCTTCGCCCCTCCAAACCAGCTAGAGCTGGGCGTCATCACCGTGGTTGACGAAGCTGGATCTCCGCTGACATCATTTGACGGTCTTTGGCCCTCATTTTCCGCAGACGGTTCAACCATCGCCCATTCAAATCGAGAGACTGGCGTGGTCGAGCTTCGGAACGTTGATGGATCAAACCGTCGATCACTTGCAACCGAAGGTGCTTGGCCCAGCTGGACCCCCGACGGCAGGTTGTTGGCAGTCACCTTGAACGGTGACATCTTCACAATGGCGGCCAACGGTGGTGACGTACGGGTGATACTGGATGACGCCAACGTGAACATTCGCCCGGACTGGAGTGGAGGAAGTGTTGGCGCTCCCCCGGCGGCCGGAACAATTGCGACGGCCAACTCGATCGATGAGTTACTGGCTGCCAGCGACTACAAGCCTTCTGAACACGGTGACATCTTGCGCTTGTACCGGGCCATCTTCAACCGGGAGGCCGACGTCGGCGGGGCGGTTTATTGGATTGACGTTGTGTACGAGAAGGGCGGTCGTTCTCTGGAAGAAGTTGTCGGGTCATAGCGAATGACGAACAGCCCGAGTTCGCCGCCGCCTACGCAGACGTAACCACCAACCGAGACTTTGTAGAGAGGGTCTACCAGAACGTTCTGGGCCGGCCCGCCGAACCTGAAGGCCGTGACTACTGGATTGAGCAGATGGATAACGGTCTTAGCCGATCTCTGACGGTTCGATACATCGGGGCTGGCCAGGAGTTCATCAACCGCTACCCCTACCTTCCCAAGTAAGCCGGCCGAAGCAGGAATGGGCAGCGTCAACTATAAGTTGACACGTGGACTCGAATGACTCGCCCGAGATACCTGATGAGATAGAGACTTTGTGGGAGACAGTCAAAGGCGACTTCGGTCAGGCGGGCGGACGGCGTCTGGCTGGAGTAGTCCTTCTCCTGGCGTGGATGGCGTTTCAGTGGGGATGGGGCAACGACATTCTGTTGCCGCCCATCGTGGCTCGAGCCTATGAAGCAGTTGACGACGGCGTCACCTGGGGTTCGGGGGCAGCGGCAGTTGCCAGTGGAGTTGGGGCTGGCAGCCTCTTCTGGGCAGTGACACAAACCGTTGACGCCATCGTCGTTCTTTCCGGCCTGAGGCTGGTTCCCGGAATCACTGGCCGGATCTCGCGGATGCTTCGGCGGCATGGGTGGGTAAAGCCCTACAGCGAGCTGTCAATTGGCACTCGGTTTCTTATCGCCTACTTAAGCGGCGCCTCGGTGTTATGCCTAGTCGACGTCTTCGCAACCGGAGAACCAGGCATCGGGCACCGTCGCCATGTACTCGCAAACGCAGTGCTGTTGGCCGTAGCCGGAGTGGCAATGATTCTGTTAGTGGTGACAACAGCAATCGCCATTGGCGCCCGGATTCCCGCCACCAGTGACGCTTCCGATTTTGTGGTCCGGTACGCACGAAACCCAATCACTTGGCTTGTTATATATGGCGGCCTCATCGGAGGATCGGCGCTGTTCAACCGAATAGTCGGCTCTGAGGAATCCCCAGCAAAGGCCCACTAATGGGATTGACTAGCTGAGGTCTAGCGGCGAGGCTTCGGCCATGGGTGACGAAGCGTCCGATGAGTTGAAGATTGGCAACCTGTTTGGCGGTGCCGCAAAGGGTGGCCTGGTGGACATTCCCTACGGCACTCCGGGCCATGTCGGTGACGCACAGCTTGTAGTGATGGGAGTCCCGATCGCAACGCCGTACGCATCGGTCGGCGCCTACTGCGCAGACGGACCGGACGCAATCCGCAACGCCGTCGGCTGGCCGGGCATGGGTGATCACTATGACTTTGATCTTGACGGAACGCTGCTTGATGGCGTTATCGCAACGGACTGGGGCAACCTAAAAGTTAGCCAAACCGACTTCGCCAGCAACCGCCAGCTCATCACCGAACACGTAGCCAAAGTGCTGGACGGCGGCGCCGTGCCCTTTGTTCTCGGCGGTGATGACTCAATTCCCATCCCCATCCTGGCGGCGTATCAAAACCACGGTCCGGTAACGATTCTTCAACTCGACGCTCACATTGACTGGCGAGACGAAGTGCAAGGCGAACGCAACGGCCTGTCTAGCAACATGCGCCGGGCATCGGAAATGGGTTGGGTTACATCAATTGTTCAAGTTGGAGCCCGGGGCAGCGGCAGCGCCCGACCCAGCGACGTAAGTGATGCCCTCGATTGGGGCGTCAAATTCTTCCCGATGAAAGCGGTCCGCTCTGGGGGCCAACAGCCAATCATCGATGCCATTCCCGAAGGGGCCTCTGTATACATCGCCCTCGATATTGATGCTCTAGATCCATCAGTAGTTCCGGGCGTCATTGGCCCCGCTCCGGGGGGCTTCCAATACGGAGAGGTTGCCGACTTGTTCGAAGCCGTGGCGGCCAAGGCCCGCATCGTCGGTTTCAACTTGGCTGAATTCGCTCCACAAGCTGACGTCGGTAACCGTGGTGCCCTAGTAGCCGCCCGCTTGGCCGCTACCGCCATTGGGTTGGCTGCTCGGCAGTCGCACTAGCTGTCAAGCGGTACGAATTCGGGCCCGCACTAGGAATCGAACGCTGCCAGGCCTTCGCCTGTTGCGAGCAGTTCAACTAACTCTCGGGCTGGCGTTACATAAAGCTGGGTTCGTGTGCACGCTGTGTCTCGCTCAACCACTGTGTCTCGGTCAGCTATCGCGCCAAGCACGAATGGTTCGACCGAGTAGCCGACGTCGGGCAGCACCATCGGGTCGGTGAACACTTCGAACCCTTCGCCGTCCGGGCACCTCACTCGGTTGACCAGCGAAGCCCGAGCCAGGACATCACGTGGTACCTCTAGCGCTAGCACTTCGGCCGGAATTCCTCGCAAGCCTGGGTCAAGACTTCGCGCTTGCTTCACAATCAGTCTTGGGTCCAAAGCTATGCCCTCTTGCACCGCTGGCCAGCCGGTATCCATCGTCCTGAACTCATAGTCAAGCGTTATCGTTTCGATCTGGCGAAGTTCGGGCAGGCTCGAGTTCACTCGGTCTCGCCACAACAACGCCACCGACTGCAGTTGTTCAACCAGTTCACCGATCGCATCGTCATCCAGCACGACACCGTCAGGAACAAGCGTGGACGACGCAACTCTTTCGATTTCCCACGAGCCGTCGGCCGCGACCGTGACAACGACTTCTTCAGGCAGGTCACCACTGAGCGGGTCAGGGTTGGTGACACTTACGTCATCAAGCTGGGTGTTGATCACTGCCTCCGCTCCCCCGCCAGGTAGCAGAGTGAAAGTGGCCACGCCGTTGTTTACCTCTAGCGGATCATCGAACCGGGCGTGCACCAACACACCCATGCCGCCGCTGCGGTGATCGACATTGGCCAACTTCCGCTCTTCGAATGCCTCAGCACTCCAGTACGAAGCCCAGGTCTTCTTGATGGCCCGCTCGACGGTGCGCTTGTGGTCGTCCTCGTCGGGCAAGAGATCAGGCTTTAGGTAGCCAGTGTTGGAGTCATACAATCCAGCGCCCACGAAGCCCTCGATGTCTTCCACCGAACTTGACGACCGGAACCGCAGGCCTTGCAAGTAAGTGAAGCTGGCGAAGTTCTCGGTCAAGGAATCGGTTATCTCATCTAGATCATCTTCGTCAAGGTCAACGTCACGGAACAGGTTCATGAATCCGTCAGCATCGAGGATGACTCTGATCGGCCCGTTCGGATGGCGCCGGTCAAACTCTTCTAAGAATTCGGCGTCAGCGTCGCTTTCGTATGTGTCAAGGAACTCCTCAGACCCCTCAAGTAACAGAAAGCGGACTCGCGAATCAGACTTGAAGTCAGCATCGGACAACATCGCCTCAAGCTCGGCTTCCACTTTCGTCAGGTGATCGAAGTAGGGAGCGACGGTGATGGCCAGCGGGAAGTCGGGAGTTGTTACGCCTTCGGCCCCAAGAAGCGCCAGGAAGCCCGCCGACTTGCCACCTATAACTGGCCGCAGTTCCTCAACATCATCTTCATCGTCGATCGTTGCCGCCAACTCGGTCAGCGACATCACAGTTGCAGTCGCGTCAAGGTCGACCTGAGGGACCGAGACCTCAGACGGCCCGGGCCGGTTGTTCCAGTCGTCGTACTGCTGCTTGGTGATAAGCGTGATAGCCAGACCTTCTGTTCCACTGGTCTGCACCACGGCGTAACCCCTAATTCTGGCGGCCTGAGTAATGGAGGGGTCGTCCAACAGCCCAGCCACCGATGCGTTCGGGATGCCTCGGTTCCGTGCCAGCAAGTTCACATGAGCCAGCGGGGTTTGCGGAGCCGACGTAAGTAGCGCAGCAGCCGGGGGCAAGTAATCGGGCACGTTCTCCATGAGAAGAATGTCGCTAGATTTTGCGTTGTTCAGATCGCTGGCATCCTTGACGTGCAGCAGGCGGCCAGCGGTGATGCCCTCGTTGTAGACCGCAACCTGTCCGGCCTCAACAAGATCGCTGTAGTGAACAACTCGGTCGGCGTAACGATCGTTGGTGGAGATCATCAGCTGCGCGGTCTCCTCCTGAGCGGGCGAACGCACTACCCATTCCAAACGATCGCCGATCTCAGTCGGCAACGTTGCGCCAAGGCGATCGATGAATTGCCCGACCGACTCTGGCGTGGTCAACTCGCTGAACTCAAGCTCGATGACCCAGCGGTCCCGGTCGCTTGATCCGATTGGAGGGAAGTTGATGAGAGAACCAACGCCGTAGGTCTTGTCTGGGTCTCGAAGAACCAGCTGGTAGTAGCGGTCCGAATACAGACGATCGCCATCGGAAGTGAAGCGCAGATCGAGAGGAAGGTCGCCGCCCTGGGCTTGGGCCCAAACGTAAATCTCTTCGATGGTCTCGAACGTCATGGGAGGATCAACCGGTTCGGTGTCCAGGCCCGGGACCCGCTGGCCGTTCAGTAAGCGGAACCAGTACCACTCATCGTGCAGTTGATAGAAGTTGCTGTCGAACCAGTGAACCTCGGAACCTTCGAGATCGGGAATGGTGAACTTCACCGTCGCCAGCGGGTTGGCGTCATCACCTTGACCTCTACCAAGGGCGAAGAACTCATCGATTGATTCAATCTGACCAACGGTGTGGTCATCGAACCCGCTGCTCGGCCGGGCACTAGTTGTTGTTGTAGAGGTTAAGGAGCTAGCGGTTGTGGTGCCCGTTGTTGGCTGATCACTGGTGCAGGCGGACGCCGCCATTATGAGCGCAAGCAGGCACAGCAGCGGACGGCACACCAGCGAACGGGACAGTGAGCGCCGCAGTGACCGGGAGTAAGCAGATCGGCTTGCCATAGAGATGAGACGCTGCTGGGGAACTTCTGGTTCCCCGAGGCTAAGCGAAAGTGACATCGGTTCCTATCGGCTCGGGCGAATGGCGATGTAATAGGCTGAGCCGAGAAGAGGGCCGGACTAAGGCCGTTGACCGCCTCATCTAGCTAGTCAGGCAGGGGTTAGCTCTGGATCCCGGTCGGGTTTGCCAATCGTGAACCAAGGCAGCGTGATGTGCACTAGAGGGCCAATGAGCACGGCAAACAACACGGTTCCCAGCCCAACCGTTCCGCCAAGCAGCCAACCCAGGGCCAAAACCACTGCTTCGATTCCCGTCCGCACAGTTCGAATCGAGCGGCCTCGGGCGGCGATGCCGGTCATCAACCCGTCACGCGGTCCGGGCCCTAGACCAGCGCCCACATACATTCCCGTGGCCACCGCATTCAGCAGGATCGCTCCGCCAAGGAGCACCCATCGCCACCCAAGCGCGCTCGGGTCACCTAGCACCGCAATTGTGAGCTCGAACACGACACCCACCAACACGGCATTCATCACAGTGCCGATGCCAGGTCGTTCTCGAAGCGGTATCCAAAGTGACAGCACCACAAAGCTGGTGGCCACCACAACAACGCCCAGCCTGATGTTCAGCGTTTCGGCAACACCCTGGTGAAAGACGTCCCACGGGTCAAGTCCGAGATTGGCTGAGACCAACATGGCCAGGCTGATGCCGAACAGCACCAACCCGAAAGTCAGCTGTATTAGGCGGCGGGCACGAGGCGCTGGCAACAACGTCCCTATTGTGGCTGACATCCGACGAACGCTATCTCAACTCCAGGCGCGTCGAACGCTCATTATTGGGACTCGGTTAAAGCTAGGCAGACACACCGGCGTCGATAACCAGTTCGCTGCCAGTCATGTAGCTCGAGTCGTCGCTGGCCAGGAACAACACCCCGTTTGCTATGTCGGTTGGCTGGCCTAGCTCACCCGTCGGAACAGCGACCGACGCCATTTCGTCCAGCACAAGCGGTTGGCCGTCAGAGGTGAGGCTTTCCGGCATAACAGTTTTCCAAATCGGAGTTTCGATGATGCCAGGGTGGACTGAGTTGACCCGGACCTTCCACCTGTTTTGAGCGCACTCAAGGGCCACCCCTTTGGTCAGCAATCGCACTCCACCCTTGGTGGCGTTGTACGCGGCCAGCCGGGCATTGCCCTTCAGACCGGCGATCGAAGACATGTTGATTATCGACCCTCCCCCGCTGTCACGCATTAGGGGAATGCAGTGCTTTAGTCCCAGGAAGACGCCGTCCAGATTGATGGCCTGCTGGCGCTGCCAATCGGCCAAGGTCATTTCGAGAATGCTTGCGCCCAGCCCGATGCCAGCGTTGTTCACCAACACGTCGAGGCCACCGTGGCTTGCCGATACTGCGGCCGCCACTGAAACCCATTCGTCTTCAGAAGTGACGTCGTGATGCAGGTACTCGGCGGATCCACCGGCCGCATGGATTTCAGCAGCCACTGTTGCTCCTGCTTCGTCTTGAATGTCGGTGACGACCACCACCGCGCCCTCTTCAGCGAGGCGATGCGCGCACGCCCGCCCGATGCCCGACGCCCCACCGGTAATGATCGCCACTTTGCCTTGAACTCGGTTACCCATGAGCTGCTCCCTTGGTAGACAAACTACGCTAGCCAACACGCTTCTGTCAGAAAGCCGTTTTGGGGCGAACCTAAACACTTTTGAGACTTGACCCTCGGCCGCGGCGGTTAGGCCTAGAGGACGCCGCGGCCTAGGGGATGCGGCTGAGTAGTGGCAGCTTGGCTTCGGCCCACCGCTTCAAACTGAACGGTCCGGCTCCGACGGTGGCGACGCCGAGGAAGGCCACCACTTCAGTGATGTGACTGTTTATGACCGGGTTATTCTCGGGCCAGACATCACCAGCCAGGAACATGAAGGCCAGCAGCACTGCGCCGCCAACGGCCGCCGTTCGGGTTCCGATGCCGAGAATCAACGCCAGTCCGCCGAGCAGAAGCACGGCCATAAATCCAACGTCGGCCAGGTTGATTGCGTCGGGGGCGGACGGAGCCATCCAGTCAAAAAGGAACCCGGTGTGGCTTCCCTGTGTGGCAAAATTTAGGAAGCCATAGGTTGGCGAGCCACCGTTGACCATCGCTGCGTCGCATCCAAACTCAATCGCTGACGTTTCGGCCTCTCGACAGGTGGCGAATCCTAAGCCGAAGAACTTGTCTAGGAAAGCCCAAAGAAACGACCATCCGAGAAGTAGCCGTAATACGGTCCAAGCCCACATGCCTCGATCTTGGATGATGTTGGTGGCAGCACCTCCGCTTAGTCGCTCATGCGCATCGGCTTCAAGCGATGTCGGTTTAAACGTTGTTTCGACCATGAAACTTCTCCCTGTTGGATCACTTGATTTGCACCCTCACATCAATGGTGGGCGCAACCAGGTAGACCCAACAGGGCCAAAGGTCACGGGGTTTGGCTCGGTCTAGGTCCGGCTCCAGCGTTTTGGGCCACAAGCACTGCGACAACACGGATCGCCGCTGTGCCGGGCACTTGAGCTATCCACAGATTCGACAGTTAGCCAACTTTGAGACTTGACCCCCTATTTGGGTTTGCGGGCAATCATGTGAGTGATCTCGTTGACGATGCGGTAGGAGCCGTCGTCAAATCGGTAAGGGGCTACTGATTCCAAGACTCGTCGTCGCAACTCTTCCTCGCCCAACTCGGCGATCGGAGTCACAGTGATCCCGGGCGAGCGAAGTACTCGCCACATGTCGTCGTCACTTGAAGTCTCGATGATGCCCGAGGTCGAGCCACGCTCTTCAACCACGAAACCAGCCGTCTCGAACATCTCTTCGGCAACCCCTGGAACACCGATGGCCGCAAGCTGCATTAGTTCCTCAGCCTCACCGGGGGCGGCCGAGCCGATCACGATGAAATAGTCACGCAAATTCATTCGCTTGCCTGGGCCCCAGAACGTGATTCCCATTGAACCGCCGGGCTTTAACACTCGGTAGGCCTCATCGATGGCGGCTTGGCATCCGCCCCAGATTCCGTTGATGGAAGTGACCACGTCAAAGGATTCATCAGCCCAGGGCAGGTCAAACATTGACCCTGTAACCATCTCGCCTTCGGGCGCTCGCCGCTTGGCTATCTCGATCAGTCCGGCCGAGGCGTCCAGGCCAGTGGCCTTTGCCCCGCGACGCTCAGCGATGCCCAAGGCATAGCCAGTTCCACACGCCACGTCGAGAAGTTTTGTGCCCGCGCCGACGCCGGTCTGACCAAAGATTTGCTCCACGGCATCGCGGGTGTGGGATTCAAACGCCATCCAATCAACTGCTGCGTGACCCCAGGCCTCGCCGGCGATCTCCCAATCTGCCTTTTCGGCCGCCTTGTCAGTTTCTGTGTCTTCTGTGTCTTCTGTGTCCATAAGTGCTGATTTCTGTGTCATTTCAATTCTCCGTTCATGTTGTTCCCCGCTCGGTCTGAGCGAGTCGAGCGCCCGTTTAGGCGCTTGATAAGTGGTATTTGTCCACGATGAACGGTTTTGACGGCTGAGTCTTGGAGACCTGCTGGAGAACGGTTCAAGCGATCTACAGAACTTCTCCACATCGTCTCCAAGTCTGAAATCGGGATCCGTTCGAAGATGAATCCATCAAACAAACGAGCCAACAGATCGGCTCCCCAAACAAAGGAAATGAAATGACCAACGCAACAGCAACCGTAGACAACGGAGTAAACGTAGAAGCTCTTCTAGGAGCTCGAGAGGCACTTACCGGAGCTCGTCCAGCTGCGGAATTCAAGTGGAGCGCATCCAACGAATGGATCAACGGCGCACACAGCCAAAGCACCGTTTCAGGATTCTTCGGACTTGGCGAAGCACAAGCTCACCGCCAGCCATACACCTTCGATACCGATCACCCAGAGGTGTTCGCATCCGAAGACAACGGCGCCACTCCAGTAGAGCTGGTTCTTGCTGGCCTTGCCGGCTGCCTAACCGCAGGTGTTGCAGCAGTGGCCCAGAATCGTGGCATCCAGCTGCACTCAGTAAAGGCCACCGTAAGCGGTGACATGGACATCGCCGGAATCCTGGGCATCGACTCTGACGTACGCAACGGCTTTAGCCAGATCGACGTCGCATACGAGATCGACGCAGACGGTTCACCTGAAGACATCCAAGGCCTAGTCGCTCAGTCACAAAAGCGTTCCGCAGTCTTCGACGTAGTCACCAACCCAACCAACGTTCAGGTTCGAGTCGTCTGATTCGGCTGACCGATTAACAACAACACAACCAATTACAAGTCAACCAACAACACACCAACCAAACACAGAAACACAGAAACACAGACGGAGTGAGTCCCATGCAAAGCACACCAGCAGTAATCATCGGAGGCGGTCAGGCCGGACTGGCAATGAGCGCCAGCCTGCAGAACCAGTCGATCGATCATGTCGTGCTCGAACGATCCGAGGTTGCCAACTCTTGGCTAACCGAACGATGGGACTCACTCCGGCTTCTTACGCCCAACTGGATGACCCGGCTTCCCGGTTACTCCTACAAAGGGGCCGACCCAGACGGCTACATGCGCTCATCTGAGGTCGCCCAATTCCTGACCGACTACGCCGCAGCCATCAACGCTCCAATTCGAACCGGAGTTGAGGTCAGCTCGGTCACCTCCAACGGCAACTCACACATAGTTTCCACCAACCAGGGCCCAATCCGAACCCACGCAGTTGTGGTGGCGACCGGAGCCTGCAGTACTCCAAAGATTCCTGCCATTGCCAAGGACATGCCTACCCATCTACGTCAGATGCCAGCCATCGCCTACCGGAACCCACAAAGCACCGAGGGCCCAGTCCTAGTGGTTGGCGCATCCGCATCGGGCATGCAGATCGCCGACGAACTATCACGAGTTGGCATCGAAGTCACCTTGGCTGTCGGAGAACACACTCGTCTGCCCCGCACCTATCGAGGCATGGACATCCACTGGTGGATGGACACACTCGGCCTGCTAGATGACCGTTACGACGAAGTCGAAGACATCGCCCGGGCTCGCCGGCTACCTTCACTGCAGCTTGTCGGAACACCCGAAAAGCGTTCGCTTGATCTGAACTCAGTAGGTGAAACTGGCGTGCAGATCGTCGGTCGAATCGTAGGCATGAACGGCAACACAGCTCAGTTCTCTGGCGGCCTCGCCAACCACTGCGCCTCAGCCGATCTGAAACTCGGTCGACTTCTGAAGAGCATCGACGAGCACGTTTCCGATCATGGTCTCGAGGCCGAGCTCGACGCGGCTAGCCGGCCCTTGCCAACCAACATTGACTCGGCCAAGACCACTGTCGACCTCGCTTCGTACAAGACAGTCATCTGGGCCACCGGATTCAAGCCGAACTTTCCCTGGCTGAACGATGACCTTCTTGACAACAAGGGCGCTATTCGCCACGACGGAGGCGTGATGACGCAACCCGGCATGTACGTGCTGGGCATGCCATTCACCCGTCGCCGCAAGTCGAGCTTCTTAGACGGTGTCGGCCCCGACGCCCTCGAGCTAGCGCCCCACCTTCACAAGCACCTGGACACCACCGCCAGCGTCAACCACTAAACGGGGACAGGCCTGGCTCACCTTCAACTGCAAGCAATCAAGATCAAACCGTCGGCTTAGTCGACACAAACAAACAAACAAACAAATCAAGGAGAAACGAAATGACAACAACAGCAGCCCCCACAGATGAGTTCAACGGAGTACCAGTAGCAAAGCTACGTGGGACTGTCGCCAAGCTCACCGAGAACCCCGAGCTTGCAAAGTTCGAGTTCAGCGCAAAGACCAGCTGGATCGAAGGCACTGCTTCGGAGTCAACAATTTACGAATGGTTCGGCGCTGGTGCTGACCAGGTTCATGCCGAGGCATACACCGCCAAGACTGACCACCCGACACTTGGTCATGGTCACGGCCCGACCCCACACGAGTACGTGCTTCACGCACTCACTAGCTGCATCATGGCTGGCGTCGCCACTACTGCGGCCAACCGTGAGATCGAACTGACCGACATCACCGCAACCGTTAAGGGCAAGATGGACGTTCAGGGAATCTTGGGCATCGACCCCGATGTTCGCAACGGGTTCAGCCAGGTGGACGTGGTGGTTGACGTAAAGGGCAACGCCCCACAGTCTGACCTTGACGCACTGATCACAGCATCAGCCAAGCGAAGCGCCGTGTTCGATCTGCTCACCAACCCAGTGTCAGTGGACATCAGCTCGGCCAACTAATCAGCTTTAGGGCTATTTCGCTAACTCTGTCGACCTAGCCAACACGCTTCTGTCAGAGGTTTATCGGGCTATAGCCCGATAAACCTCTGACAGAAAGCCGTTTTGGGTGAGCCGTTTTGGGGCGAACCTAAACACTTTTGAGACTTGACCCTCGGCTGCGGCGGTTAGGGCAAAGGCGGTTGCTACGGCGTTAATGACGAAGTGAAACCAGACACGGAGAGCAACCAGAGTTGTTCCGCTTGCTGCTCCGAACGCAGTTGAGAGTCCAAGCGCTTCGCCAGAGACAACCAAGGTTCCTACCAACAACACGTGCTCGGCCACATGAAAGATCTGCACTCGCTCCGACATGTTCAGACTCCAGATCTCTCGACCGTCAGCGCGCATTGCAATCTGCCAGGCGGTCAGAGCTCCCAAGAAAATCACGTTGCCGGTGAGGTGCAACATCTCGACCCCAAGTGAAGTTGGAGTGCCGTCGGCCGGCACCAAAGAGCAGATGTATTGGAGGCCGCCTGCGGTGCCCGACGCCCAGGATGACAGCCACGGCTTGCTACCGGGTTGGAACATCCAGACCGACAACTGCAAGAGGTGCTCGAGCACGTGGATCACTTGGAACGTCAACCCGCCTGCCGCAATCGACTTCATTGCTCGCTTCGAACCAACTCCACTTCCAGCAAAACGGTAGACACTGATTCCGGCGGCGAGGGCGCAACCCAAAGCCAACAAGAGACCAGCAGTAGTTGCTGGTAGAGGAGGTCTGACCATGCAGATCCAGTCGGTGGAGACCAGGCCTAATCAAGCAAAACAAGCCAACCTTTTAGGAGGCCGCTTTGGCGCGTTAAGCGCCGCAGCGCTGGCTTTAGGCGTCGGGGTTGGTCGGACCCAGAAGGTAGATGCTGATGACCGAACCGATTAGGCCACCGGTTGAAGACAACAACAAGTCTCCGACTGTGTCGGTGTAGGTAAGCGCCAGCCCGTTCTCTCCCCCAAGCGGGCCCTCCGTAGAGACCAACCATTCGAAGATCTCCCACCAGATGATGGCAAGCCCTCCCACGCCGTATCCAATGAGAACGGCCTCTTTGCGGGTGTGCACGTTGCGGTATCGAAACGCTGCAAACGCCGAGCCGAGGAACACCCAGTTGAGGATGTGCAAGACGTCGTCGGTTGCGTTGAACCGTTCGTAAAACCCAGCGGTGTTGGCCACGGTGTCCAAGAGGAAAGGTGTAGCCAGAAGCGCATCAGCAGTGTGGGGAAACGGCACCCACTTGCGCCAGATGGCTATCAGTGGAACAAACACAGCCGAGCCGATGAAGATCGGGGCGCGATACTCCATGCCTTTGCCTTGAGCTCCGGGCGGCTGAACAATCACGGCGATCAGGAAGACCGCAACCAACGCAATCTTCACCGTGATGTTGGCAATCATCACCCAACGCTCACGGTCAAGCGCCAGAACTCGAGTGGGATAATCCATGCCGACCGACGCTAGTACCCCAGCTTCACCAAGTTTGGCTTTTCTAGTTGCCGGCTCTATCGCTAATTGACGGTCTCGCCCTTGATCCTCGGTTCTGTCTGGGCGCAGCGCTCACCCGCCGAGCCTTACGCCCAGACAGATGCGGCTGTTGCTAATCGAGTCCGTCGAAAGGCGACGGATAGATCACGGCGCCACGAGCAGTCGGATCGTCCCGGTCAAAGCTGTCGAGTGCCAACAACTGCGCTGCTTCGGGCGGCGCCCAACTAGGTATCGGCATCGAGATCCCATACTTTGCCGCTGGTTCGAACCCGAGTCGCCCGTAGTAGACCGGCGAACCTTCCAGAACAATGAACGGCTCGCCAGCGTCGTTAGCAATCTCGGCCACCGCAGCCACCAATGCAGCCCCGACGCCCAGCTTCTGCGTCGAAGGCGCAACTGCCAGAGGTGAAAGCATCGCAACATCTCGCTCCCCCGCCTCGTGAGCCAGCGTTGCCGTGCTGACCATCACGTGTCCGACAACGCTTCGGTCAATTTCGGCAACTAGGGCGAGGTCGGCTCGGTAACCGGCCGACTCGCGGATCCGCTGGACTAATTCCGCTTCGACCTCACTCCCGAATGCGGCCGCTACAAGTTCATGAATAGCAGCATGATCGCCGGGCACTTCAGGCCGGATCACCAGGTCGGTCAGGTCAGCTATATCAGTCACGAAGCCATTATTGCCCTGTGCACCATTAACCCTGTGCACTGGTCAGCGCTTCCAAGTTAGCTGGGCGAGTAAAACTTGGTTCTGTCTGGGCGCAGCGCTCATCCACCGAGCGTTACGCCCAGACAGATTGGGAATTTGTCAGGCAGATGGGGAATTGTCAGTCGGTTTCGCCGGCCAAGGTCAATACGCGCAGCGCTTGGGCCACAACCGGGGCGTCAACCATTTGGCCGTCAACCTCAATTGCAGCAAGGCCTTTCTTGGCTGCCGCTGCGTGGGCCTCGATAAACCGACGGGCCTGGTTAACTTGTTCAACCGTTGGGGCGAAGGCCGCGTTGGCCAAAGTGACTTGACCCGGATGGATGCAGAGCTTGCCGGCATAACCCATTGCCCGGGCGTCATCGGCCTCGGCCTGGAATCGGCTGTCGTCTCGAAAGTCGGTGACGACCTGATCCAGCGCGGGCACGCCGCCAAGCCGGGCAGCAAGCACTACCTCGGATCGGGCGTAGAGAACTTCGATGTTGCCGGCGGTTCGCACTCCGCCCATGTCGGCCACAAAGTCCTCAGCGCCAAAGTACGCGCCTACAACCCGAGTGTGGCCCAAGGTTGCCCTGGCAGATGCCACACCCAGCGCCGTTTCGATTCCTGCGATCACTCCAATGTGACCCAAGCCGGCACGGTCAAGCTCGGCAGCCACAAAGTTCATACCTTCGACCGACTCGATCTTGGGCACAACAACCGCAGTCAACTCTGGCGTAAGCGCCTGATGGACGTCGTCAACGAACCAGCTAGTGGAAGGGTCGTTCACTCGAACCGTGACAGCGCACTTCTTGGCCAACCCGGGCGTCAGTTCTCGAGTATGGGTCCGAGCTTCTTTCTTGGCATTGGGCGGCGTCGCATCTTCACAGTCAATTACAACAGCATCGGCTCCGCGCGACGGCAGCTTCGCGATGAAGTCAGGCCTTACAGCCGGCGCAAACAGCAACGACCTCACGCGGCCCAATTCGGTCAAATTAGCTTTCACCTCCCGATCCTATTAGGGGGTCAAGTCTCAAAACTGTGTAGGTTCTCCAAAACAGCTAAATCGCACGCAGACGGGAACTCATGTCGACAGCCTCAAACAACTCTGACAACACCCAGGCTCTGTCGCCAGATGCCCACAAGTCACTCGACCTTGAGACCAAGGCCCGCCTCTGTTCGGGTCGGAATCTCTGGCAGCTGGAGCCAGTTGAAGAGCTTGGGTTGGGCCGCATCATGGTGGCCGACGGACCTCATGGCCTGCGCAAACAAGCCGATGGTGGCGAGGGCATTGTCAGCCACCCGGCCACTTGTTTCCCGCCTGCGGTCGGTCTCGCTGCCTCTTGGGATCGAGCACTGCTAGCCGAAGTTGGGGCCGCCATTGGGGCAGAAGCGCTAGCCGCCGATGTAGCCGTGGTTCTTGGACCGGGCGCAAACATCAAGCGGCACCCGCTCTGTGGTCGCAACTTCGAATACCTCTCGGAAGATCCGCTTCTTAGCGGCGAGCTAGCAGTCGCCCTAATTGATGGCATCCAATCGGTCGGCGTCGGAACCAGCTTGAAGCACTTCGCTGTGAACAACCAAGAAGCGTTGCGCATGTCGGTTGATGCAGTGGTCGACGAACGAGCACTGAGAGAGATCTACCTTGCGGGCTTCGAACGGGCCGTCAAGCAAGCCAAGCCGTGGACTCTTATGTGCGCCTACAACAAGTTGAACGGCACCTACTGCTCCGAGCACCACCGGCTACTCACCGAAATCCTGCGGGATGAGTGGGGCTTCGAAGGTTTGGTAATGACTGACTGGGGTGCAGCCAGCGACCGGCCCGCCGGCATTGCTGCCGGGCTCGATCTTGAGATGCCGGGAAGTCGGGGCATCAACGACGGCGAGATTCTCGAAGCCGTCGCTAACGGCAGTCTTACCGAGGACGAGCTCGATGCGGCTGTAGAGCGCGTCCTGGCGCTGATCGTTCGAGGCAGCGGCGCCGTGACCAAGCCGGCACCCACCGTCAACTTCGATGACCACCATGAACTGGCACGCCGGGCTGCCGCTGACTCGTGCGTGCTGCTTACCAATGACGGCATATTGCCGTTGGCACCCGGAAGCTCGATCGCACTGATCGGCGCCTTCGCCGACAAACCCCGCTACCAAGGGTCGGGCAGCTCTCGCGTCAACCCAACTCAGCTAGACACTTTGCTCGGCTCCATTACCGAACTGAACGGCGGCCCATCAACTGTCAGCTATGCGGCGGGTTATGAAAACGATGGCGACAACCCACGCCCTGACCTGATCGACGAAGCTCGTCTGGTTGCCCGCTCGGCAGACCTCGCCGTTGTTGTGGTGGGACTCCCGCCGTCGTTTGAATCCGAAGGTTTTGACCGGGACCACATGCGCATGCCTGACCAACACAACCGCTTGGTTGAAGCGGTTTGTGAGGCCAACCCGAACACAGTGGTTGTGTTGTGCAACGGGTCGCCGGTTCAGATTCCATACGTGGATCGACCCCGGGCAATTCTTGAGGCCTACCTCGGCGGCCAAGGTGGGGGCATGGGCGCAGCCCGAATTCTGTTCGGTGAAGCGAACCCCAGCGGCAGCCTGGCTGAGACGTTCCCGATCCGCCAAACCGATCACGGCTCGGATCCTTGGTTCCCTGGCGTTGGCCGCCAGGTTCAATATCGAGAAGGCATTCACGTCGGCTACCGCTGGTTCGATCGGGTTGGCCTTGAGGTGCTGTTCCCATTCGGCCACGGCCTCAGCTACACAACGTTTGACTATGGCCCCCTAGAAGTTGACGGCCAATCCAATGCCGATCAAGGCATCGCACTGACCGCTCGAATCGCTATCACCAACACTGGCAACCGGGCGGGGACCGAGACCGTTCAACTCTACGCAACGCGACAGGATGCAACCGTGGACCGGGCCGCCCAAGAGCTTGTCGGTTTCCAGAAAATCTACCTCGAGCCGGGTCAGTCGGAATCGATCGAGATACCGCTTGACCAGCGATCCTTTGCCTTCTACGACGTCAAATCTGCCGCCTGGCAAATCGAACCTGGGCTCGTCGAGTTGCGGGCCGGATCTTCTTCACGAGACATCCGCACGACTGCGCAGTTCAACTTGGTTTCCAGCTTCCAACCAGGGTCGGGGGTGACCCCCGCTGCCCCAAGCGTCGTGACGTTACAAGATGACACTGGGTTCGAAGCACGCCTCGGATACCCGATTCCCGAGGCCACCCCCGTCGAGCCTTTCAATCGAAACTCAACAGTTGAAGAGGTCTCGGTTACTGCCATCGGGCGGCGTTTCGCAGCCGCAGTGAACAAGGCGGCGATGCAGCAATTCGGTCTAGATGAACACACCGACGATTCGTTCAAGCTGATGTTCGAACGGATGACAGCGGAAGCACCGCTGCGATCGTTGGCGGTTCTGTCAGGCGGGAAGTTGTCATGGGCCACGGTTGACAACATGGTCAAGGCAATGAACGCAAGTCGCCGCCTAAGTCGCAAAGTAAACGAACACCGACGCCGCCGCCATTAAGTGAGTGCAGTGTTTGCCGTTCCCCGGCCACGGAGGCCGCGCAACTAACTGAGTGACAGTGTTTGCGAGTGACACCTGTCGCTTGGTTGGGCTGGGCTTCCGTGGACCGGCCAAGATTGAACCATGAAGATCGACGTTGATCTGCCACCGTTCGACCAGTTGCTACCGAACGCCCCTTTTACCGAGCTACACACCCGAATTGTTGACGCTCCGATTGAATCGGTCTGGCCCGAGTGTCTGGCTGTTACCGCCGACGACGTCAGACTGCTCGGTCCCCTAATGAACCTAAGGGCGTTGCCGGCCAAGTTCTCGGGCAAAAAGGCGCCTTCCACCACTGGACCCAAACCACTTCTTGAGGTGTTTGTTCGCGAAGGGTTCGTCTTGTTGCGCCGAGACGAGGCACCAACAAACGGGCGGGCTTCGGTTGTGTTCGGTGCCGTCGGCAAGTTCTGGTCAATCACGGGGAACGCTCCCCTAGCGTTCGATAGCGCATCGCGGTTCCTCGATTTCGACGAACCCGACTATGCAAAGACGGTGGCTCGGGTCGATGCCGTCGACCTTTGCGATGGCACAACCCGGATTGAAACCGAAACGTTAGTGAACGGAACTGACGCTAAGAGCACTCGTAAATTCGCCCCCTACTGGGCCGTGATCCGCCTGCCGAGCGGGGCGATCCGACGCAGCTGGCTATCCGCCATCCACCGGAGAGTGCCCTAACATCTACTGCATGTGCCGTAGAACCACCTGTTCAAATTGCCATAAGCCATCCTGGGCCGGTTGTGGTGCCCACGTCGAACAGGTCCTAGGAGACGTGCCACCTGCGGATCGTTGCCAATGTTCTGCAGCTGACAAGCGCTCTGCCAAGCCTGGTTGGTTGAAGAAGTTTTTGCCGTCAGGCCGCTAACCCCCTCCTTGGAAAACTTGCCATTAGGTCAGATCCAGAGGAACATCGGGTGACGTTCATATTGAATCGGGGAATTCCTGTGACCATTGCCTATGAGGTACTCGTGCTCTACGGAGCGCTAGCAGTCTGGCTAGGCCTTCTTGGCTACGGCTTTCGGCGCAGCAATTTCTGGCCCTTCCTGGGATTCGGCACCCTGATCATGCTGGTGCTCAACGTCGGCTACTTCGCTCGGGGTGCTCCAGATGCAATCGCGTACTTCATTGGCATCTATGACGTATTCGACAACATCGGGCTTGACCAGACCGAAGGCGCGTCTGCAATGGCTACCTGTGTTGACAATGCCTGCACAGTTTGGGGTGACCGGTATGTAAACCATCAGTCCTGGGGTGTGGCGTTCCATGACCGTTTTGCCAACGGTCCAGCCTCTCGAACCAACATGCTTTACGCCCACATCTTCTTCAACTCGATTGCGTTTGTGCTGCTTCACCTCCAACTGTGGAAGCCTGGCTTCGGGGCTGACCGAGCACGACACCGACTGCTCGGACGTGTCTCGTTCTTTGCTGTAACAGCCGGAACGTTTTTTGCCGTTGTGCTGGCGTCTCAGCACGGCACCGTTAGCGAATACGGCGGGAACCTGGCGATGCTCGGTTTCTACTCAATGTCGCTAGTCGTATACGGCTCGGCGATCATGAGCGTCGCCACAATTCGCAAGGGCGACACCGCAGCCCACCGCGTCTGGTCAATCCGTTACGCCGGTGCGATGTGGGGTGCCTTCTGGCTCTTTCGAGTGATGTTGGTAGTGACCGGGCCGTTGCTACGCAATTATGAAACCGTCTCGCTTCTGCTTTCCATTTGGCTGTCGGCGCCTCTTGGAATGGTGATTGCCGAAGCTTTCCGCAGACGTTCGGAGCGCTCACCCAACGCTGCCTCCCCCAAACCGGAGATGACTCTTGCCTAAGTAGATGTGCCAACCGACCGTCATCTTGGGTGTCACGGTTGGGGCACGTGACATGGGAAGGTTGACACATGGGACTCACCTCCGCCGTGCTTGCGACCGACGCACTTTTGCCTGCCCGCAATCAGATGGCGCTGTCCCTTGGATGGCACATCATTCTGGCGTGTTTCGGAATGGTATTCCCGGCGATGATCTTTGTGCTGCACCGCAAGGGCCTTAAGGGCGACGAGATTGCTCTTGAGCTGGCAAAACGGTGGTCAAAAGTGGCTGGAGTCCTCTTTGCGATCGGGGCGGTCTCGGGCACAATCCTTTCGTTCGAGTTGGGCCTGCTGTGGCCGGGCCTGATGGAGACCTACGGCGACGTCATCGGACTGGCCTTTGCCTTAGAGGGCATCTCGTTCTTCATCGAAGCCATCTTCCTTGGCATCTACGTTTACGGCTGGGGACGTCTACCAGGCCGCCTGCACTCGATGATGCTGATCCCGATCATGGCCGCGGGCGTGGTTGGCTCGTTCATGGTGATCTCAGTGAACGCCTGGATGAACGCGCCCGCCGGTTTCACATTGGTTGACGGAGTCCCAACCGACATCGACCCGCTGGCCGCCATCTTCAACTCCGCCGCCGGACTGCAGTTTTTGCACATGTACCTGGCAGCGGTCATGGTGGTCGGCTTCTGTGTTGCAGCGATCTATGCAATGGGCTGGCTTCGGGGCCGCCACGACCGCATGCACCGCTTAGGCCTGATCGTTCCGTTGTGCTTTGCCGCCGTCGCAACACCCCTTCAGCCGGTAGTCGGACACTTTGCCGGACAACGCTTGGCCACTGAACAACCAATCAAGCTGGCGGCGATGGAAGGCCTGGCCGAAACGACCACTGCCGCTCGCCTGGAACTAGGCGGCTATTGGAATGGCGAAGAGCTGGTCGGCGCAATTGAAGTTCCCATCGACGGGCTGCTTTCGTTTATGTCCACCAATGACTTCAACGCGGAACTAATTGGTTTGGACTCGGTACCCGAAGAGGATCGACCGCCGGTTGGAATAGTGCACATAGCGTTCCAGACAATGGTGGCAATTGGCTCGGCGTTGGTCGGCTTGATTGCATGGGCTGCTTGGAGATGGCGTCGCCACCCGGAAGATTTGTTCGGTTCAAAATGGTTCTTGAGGGCGCTGATTCTGGCCGGGCCGGCCGCGATCGTAGCGATGGAAACCGGATGGATCACAACCGAGGTTGGACGCCAACCCTGGATTGTCCACGGCCTACTGCGAACCGAAGACGCGGTTACCGATTCGGGCTACATCTGGATAACACTGACGGTGCTGGTTGTGGTCTATGGCGGCATGACGGTTGGCGCCACGATGGTGATCAAGTCGATGAGCCGCCGTTGGCGCGAGGGTGAGATAGATCTTGCTAGTCCCTATGGTCCCGAACTGGACTTGTTGCCAGCGGACCCGGACCAAACGCGAAGCGTCAACGCAACATGAGTGCCGCCGACGTTGTAGCTGCGGTCATGTTTCTGGCCGTCATTCTTTATGCAGTCTTTGGGGGCGCAGACTTCGGATCCGGAGTGTGGGATCTGACCGCGGGCGATGCCCGCCGAGGTGCAAGCACTCGTCGCCTTATCGATCACGCGGTCGGCCCGGTGTGGGAAGCAAACCACGTCTGGCTGATATTCATATTGGTCTTTTTGTGGACCGGATTTCCGGCGGCCTTCGCCGCTCTTATGCGAACGCTCGCAATCCCGTTTTGGTTAGCAGGCTTGGGAATCGTGGCTCGCGGAGCGGGCTTCGCGTTCCGAAAGTTCGCACCAACGTTGCATTGGGCCAGAATCTCTGGGGCAATCTTCGCCACGTCATCGCTGATTACCCCGTTCTTCCTTGGCACCATCGCTGGCGGTGTGGCTTCAGGCCGAGTGCCGGCCTCAGGCACCGGCGACATCTGGACGTCTTGGCTTAATCCGACCTCTTTGCTTGGCGGTTTCCTGGCCGTTTCAACGTGCACGTTTTTGGCTGGTGTTCTTCTCACGGCGGATGCTGAAAGGCTGGGTTATACCTCACTCGTAGAGGAGTTGCGCCGCAAGTCACTGATAGGCGGCCTAATTGCCGGTGGAATTGTTCTAGCGGGAATTCCCGTCCTCCTCATAGACGACCGCACCTTGGTGGACGGGCTGCTAGGGCGGGGGCTGCCGTTCGTGCTCGGATCCGGAATTGCTGGCCTGCTTGCGATGCACCAACTCTGGATCCGTCAGCACCGCCGAGCGAGAGCCTCGGCCGCCGCCGCAGTGGCGCTAGTAGTGGCCGGGTGGGGCGCGGCTCAGTATCCGTGGATCCTCATCGATGAGCTACTCATTGACGATGCGGCCGGCGCCCAAGCAACCTTGGTTGGTCTTATGGTTGCATCCGCGATCGCTGCAGTACTCGTGGTGCCGCCGCTGGTCTATCTGTTCACCCTGGCCGATGCCAACAAGGTCGGCAGCGCCCCTCAAACTGAAACCCCCCAACCGTCGCCGTAGGCTCCATCGATGGCATCCGACACCGAATCGTTCTTTCCTTACAAGCTCGACAAGCGATGGTCGGTGCTGTTCAAGACTCTTGGGGTCAAAGAGTCCGACGGTGTCCGCCTTACGACCGATGGTTACATGTTGGCCAAATACGGACGAGTCAAAGTTAAGACGCCGCTAAGTAACATCGACCACACACTGGTCACCGCCGATCATCGTTGGTACACCGCAGTTGGGTTGCGCCTGAGTTTCGCCGATGACGGCCTCACATTCGGCACCAACCACAAAGCGGGTCTTTGCATCGAATTCATTGACAAGATCCCAAGGGTCATCGGCACAAAGAAGCACTCAGCGCTTTGGGTTAGCGTTGCCGACCCCGAAGGTCTGGCCGCCGCTATCGAATCTGCCACCGATGAGTGAATCGCTAGGATCCCCGCTTGAGCTTCCCTGTGGGCTGATACTGAAGAACCGTCTTGTCAAAGCTGCAATGTCTGACTCTCTCGGCGACGGCGCTGGAGCGGTTACTCCGCAACAGATTCGCTTGTACCAACGATGGACCGAAGGTCAAGTTGCCCTGTCAATTATCGGCGAGGTTCAAGTTGACCATCGGTTTCCAGAGAAGCCTGGCAATCTCGTCCTAGACCACTTGGCCGACGAAGCTGGCCTGGCAAAGCTGGCCAAGGCGGGCGAAACCGATGGCTCCCACATCTGGCCCCAACTTGGCCACGCCGGAGCTTTGGCGCACGGCCCCATTTCTAACCCCGCGGGCCCAACGGCTTTGGACGTCGAAGGACTTTCCTGCCGGGCTCTTTCAACTGATGAGATCCAGCAGCTGCCGAACGCTTATGCGTCCGCAGCAAGCAAGGCGCTGCGTGCAGGGTTCAGTGGAGTGCAGATCCATGCGGGGCACGGGTTCCTGCTTAGCCAGTTCCTGTCTCCACTGTTTAACCGGCGCCAGGATCGCTACGGCGGCTCGTGCGAAGCAAGGTCTCAGGTTCTCATCGAAATTGTGAACGCTGTTCGACAAGAGGTTGGATCCGAATTCGCCATTGGGGTGAAGATCAACTCGACAGACCAGCTGGAAGGCGGGCTGACAGAGGAGGACTCGCTTGGGGTAATCGAGTTGCTAGACGCAACCAGCGTCGACCTAGTTGACATCAGCGGCGGCACCTACTTCCCGGGCGCAGCCGCCAGCACCGATCGCAGGTCTTCAGGGCCCTACTTTGTTGATTTTGTGCGCCGTGCTCGGGCAGTCACCAACACTCCGCTCATGACAACGGGTGGATTCAAAACGAGGCAGCAAGCCTCTGACGCCGTAGCTGGCGGCGCGACCGATTTGGTTGGCCTTGCCCGCGCTTTGGTGATCGATCCGGACTTGGCCGCCACGTGGCTTACTTCTGAAGGCGATCCCGAATTCCCCAGCTTCGACACCACACCACCGGGAGGCGTGACCGCCTGGTACACGATGCGTTTGACGGCGCTAGCAAACGATAAGGAAGCCAACTTCAACCCGACTCTGGCCGAAGCTCTTGCGGATTATGAAGAACGCGATGGTGCTCGTGATTCCACTTGGGCCAAACGCTTCGGCGCAAAAACCGAGGCATAGATCAGTTTGAGGCCCGCTAGACCGGCTTGTCTCCACAGACTGTGATGCGTCGCATGTGGCGGCGATGCCCGGTGTAGTCATGCAGCGCGTAGTGCTGGACGCTTCGGTTGTCCCACATCGCAACTGAACCCGCCTGCCACCGGAACCGGCAAGTGAAACGTTCTTCAACTGCATGATCAAACAGGAACTGCAGCAATGCGTTCGACTCGTTTCGACGCAAGCCTTTGATGCGCGTAGTAAAGGCGCGGTTGACGTAAAGACCTTTGCGGCCAGACTCGGGGTGGGTCCGAACCACTGGGTGCAGCACCTCAGTGCTAGCCAAGTCGGCGTCCTTTGTCTTCATCGCCTTGGACAGAGTTGAGGGGCCGCCGTCGTTGTACTGGACGCCAGCAGAGTGCACCCCGATTAGCCCTTCCAGCATCGATTTCATCTTGTCGCTCAAAGCCTCATACGCTGCGTGTTGGTTGGCGAAGAGGGTGTCTCCCCCGGCTGGGGGAACCTCGATTGCGTAAAGGATTGACCCCAGGTCAGGCTCTTCGAGGAACGTCACATCACAGTGCCAGCCTCCCCCAAAGTTGACGGTGTCTTCTGGAAGAGTGAGTACGTCGAGCACCTCTGGATGGGCATCTGTGCCGTGAACAAACGGATGGACGTCCAACTTGCCGAAGAGGCGTCCGAACTTCATCTGTTGTTCGGGGGTCAGCGACTGGTCACGAAAGAAAAGAACGTGATACTCAACAAAGGCTTGCCGGATCGCGGCCACAGTTTCGGTGCTCAGTTCACTGGCCAGATCTACCCCTTGAACGGTGGCGCCAAGCACACCCGAAATTGGTTCAAGTTCCAGCTGAAGTGAGGACTGAGCAGACATAGGGCCAAGTTAGCGTGAAGCTGCGAGTCTTCGAAAAGGCTCTTGACAAGAATGATCTTGCGGATTACTTTCCAATTAGGTTAATTAACAGATACGGAAACTACGGCTCCAGAAAGTGTCAGATCCAGAAACTACGGGCAGGAGGCAGGACAATTGGCAACATCTACCGCAACACTCGACGAAGACCGACTCGACGAGACTTTCGCTGCACTGGCCAATTCGACCCGACGGGCAATACTGGCCCGGCTGGCCGAAGGCGAAGCCAGCGTCAACGATCTTGCCGAGCCTTTTGACATGACGCTTCCGGCCATCTCCAAACACATCAAGGTGCTGGAGCAAGCCGGGCTGATCACTCGGGGCCGACGAGCACAGTTTCGACCATGCACAATTGCGCCCGAGCAGTTGGCAACCGTTGCCAGCTGGACCGAGCAATATCGCCACATCTGGGACGACCGATTCGACCGCCTGGACGACTACGTCCAGACACTACAAAACACCCAAGACAAGAAAGCAAAATGAGAAAATGAGTGAAATGAAGAACGTACAAATCGAGCGCACATTCGAAGCACCACTCGATCTGATCTGGGCAATGTGGACCGAAGCAGAGCACTTCGCCAACTGGTACGGACCAATGGGAGCCTCGATCCCAAAGGCCGAGATGGATGTGACTGTTGGTGGCAAGCGCCATATCGGCATGGCCATGGATACGCCGAACGGACCAATGGAAATGTTCTTCATTGGCGAATACAAAGAGATCGATCCTAAGACTCGCCTGGTTTACACCGAGTCAATGGGCGACGCCGATGGCAACGCGATGACGGCCGAGCAAATGGGAATGCCCGCAGGCTCACCTATGGAGACTTCCGTTGTGGTTGAACTTACCGATCTTGGCACCAGTACCAAGATGGTGATGACTCACGTCGGCGTACCCGCAGACTCCCCCGGTGGCCAAGGCTGGAACATGGCAATCGACAAGATGGAAGCCCGCATCGCCGAGCTCACGGCCTAAGCCTCCCCACAATTCCAGGTTCTGGCTGTGCCCAAGACCACAATTCCAGGTTCTGGCTGTGCCCGAGACCGCATCCGGTCGTGGGCACCGCCAGAACCGATCGTTGCGGTTTCCCACACAGCCAGAACCGATTGTTGCGACAGCCAGAACCGATCGTTGGTTTAGTCGTAGCTATTGACCATTCGCACGCTAAGAAACAACATCAGAGCCATGCTCAGTCCAACAACCGCAAATCCCTTGGTCAAGGCCGGGCCATCAAAGCCTTCAAGAATTAGAGACCGGGCGGCCTCCATCACGTAGGTGACCGGATTGAACGTTGCAGCTATCTCCATCGGCCTGGTTAGCTGCTCTCGAGGCACAAAGTTTGGCGTCAGAAACAGCAGCGGAAAGAAGATCATGCTTGCCCCTTGGGTTGCCGCTGCGCTGCGTGTCTTAAGCGCTATCAACTGCATGAACCCGCTGAAGACCATCGCCCACATAGCGACCATCACGACCAATACAACAAAGCCCGCAATACCTGACTTAATCCGTATTCCGAACAACAGCGCAAGCAGAACCATCACGATGGAAACAACGCCCGTCTTCACGAATTCGGCGTAGAGACGCCCAAGTATTAGGGACATCCGCGAGATCGGGGCGGCGCGCAACTTGTCGAAATAACCACCTTCGATCTCTTCCACCAGGTACAACGCAGCGCTGCCGAACGATGCCGCAAGCAACAGTGAGGCCGGCAACTGGAAGGCGCCGTAGTTCTGGCCCTCCAAGAATGGCGTGTCACCTGATGGGAAGATCCGGGCCGCCTGGCCGACATTGACCACCAGAAAGAACAACGGAATGAACATGGTGGGCAGCAAAGAATCTGGAGTGCGAAGCGCTTCGCGAATCGCTCGCCCTCCGAGGATCAACGACTCAGACATTGTGCTGGTCTGGGGCGCCGGTGTTGATAGTTGGGGTTTAGTTGCTGTGGTCATTGTCAGACTTCCTTTACTTCGCCCGCTACCCGCTCACGGGTACGGCCAGTTGCGTCGAGAAATACGTCATCGAGGGTTGGTTCAGTGGTCATGTTGCGGCGCTCGCGCAACTCTTGCTTTAGCGAAGCCGGAGTGCCTTCACGGATGATTAGACCGTCATCGATGAAGGCCAAACGGTTGCAAAGCTGATCGGCCTCCTCCAGATACTGGGTCGTCAGGAAGACGGTTGTTCCGAGGGCGTTGATGCGTTTCACTTCGTCCCACACCGTCAACCGACTTGCCGGATCTAGGCCGGTGGTCGGCTCGTCCAAGAAAAGAACTTCGGGCCGGTGCACCAAGGCCGACGCCAGGTCTAGGCGTCGCTTCATGCCACCTGAGTAACCCTTCACACGGCGGTCACCAGCGTCTAAAAGATCAACCAATTCAAGGAGCTCCTGGGCTCGATCGGCTGCCTCGCTGGCAGTCATGCCAAAGAGCCGAGCCTGAAGAGTAAGAATCTCACGCCCAGTTTGGCGAACATCCAGACCAGCCTCTTGAAGAGCGACTCCGATCTTGCGTCTTGCCCCATAGGGATCGGCAGTTACGTCAACTCCCCCGACCGTTGCCGAGCCACCGCTCAACGTCATCAGGGTTGTCAGCATGCGAACCGTCGTAGATTTGCCAGCTCCGTTTGGACCTAGAAAACCGAAGACTTCCCCTCGATCAACCTCAATGTCAACTCCCCGTACGGCTTCAACTTGTTCGTCCCCGCTCTGATAGGTCTTCTTCAGGCCGGTTGCAGTAATTGCACTCATCTAGTCTCCTGTTTGTCTTCGTTCATACTGATTGGCAATGCGGTCACTTTGTGTCCTGATAACTGAGGCTGTCTGATTTCTTGCTGTGTGATCTAACTACTTGCTGTGTGATCTAACTAGTAGAAGCATCCAGCCTTGTTACCCACGTGCGAATCACGTCAACCAGCTCTGCCGGTTCCAGGATCTCGAAAGGGGCGCCGATAGTCGCAAGCGCAAACGCTGGCCAGTCCAAGTCATAAGTCGTCAGAGAGAGGCGGCATGAATCAGGACCCGATGGCTCAAGCTCGCCGTGACGGCCAATACGCGGTCTTACGATGTCGATAGATGCGTGAATCAATACTTCGACCTGATAGGTGGCAAGGTGCTGCTCGATTCGCGACCGCACGTAGTCCCCAAGATCATCCGACGGCAGTGGCCGCGGGTCGAATCTGTTCCGGGCTGGAACGGGCTCACTAATTCGGTCCAGCCGAAACGTCCTCCAATCGGCACGGTCCATGTCATAGGCGACCAAGTAGAAGCGGCGGCCTATGTTGACAATTCGATAGGGCTCAATGCTTCGCTCCGAATCCTCCCCGTCGCGTGCGGTGTACCCGAAACTCAACCGCACCTCATCCCGGCAAGCTTGGGCCACAGTGGCTAGCACATGGGAGGTAATTGCAGGTCCGTGGGCTGGAGACGGACTGGAGATTGTCATTGTGTGAACTGCATCAACCTCGCGCCGGACCGCATGCGGGAGGATCTGCATGACCTTGCCCAAGGCCCGAACCGATGCTTCGGCTACATCGGACACCGCTGCGTTGGCGCTGCCCTGGAGCCCGACTGCAAGAGCGATTGCCTCGTCGTTTTCCAGCAACAGTGGCGGCATGGTTGCCCCCGGCTCAAGCTGATATCCACCATCTAGGCCTGGGGTTGACTTCACCGGATAGCCCAGCTGGCGAAGGCGATCAATGTCTCGCCGTAACGTTCGCGCCGAGACCTCAAGTCGATCGGCCAGCTCTTCACCAGGCCAGAAGCGGTGGTGTTGCATTAGTCCGAGCAAACGCAAGGTTCGAGATGCGGTGTCAGCCATAACCAACTATTACTTCAATTGCGGCCAGATTATGTCCGCAATTGTGAATTGCTGTTCCCGCACTCCACCCAGATTGCCCCAACGCCAAGGGGGTGAAGCACCAGCTTGTATTGACAAATTCATTTGTCAATACGACAATGCAGGTGTGCTGGACCTCGATGTCATAGACGACCGGGCTGTTGCGCTGGCCGTTTTGGATCCCGTTCGGGCGAAGGTCCTAGCTGCCTTGGCAAACCCAGGCTCGGCCACAACTGTGGCTGATGCAATCGGAGAGACCCGACAGAAGGTCAACTATCACTTGCGCACGCTGGAAGAACATGGCCTGGTTGAGCTAGTCGAAGAGCGTCCCCGGCGGGGTCTGACCGAACGTGTCATGGTTGCCTCCGCTCGGTCATACGTCCTGGCGCCCGAAGTACTTCCCGACTCCGCCGCAGATCTCAGCAAGATTGACCGATTGTCTGCCCACTACTTGGTCGCAGTGGCAGCTCGCATGCTCGGTGAGGTTGGCGAGTTGGCTCGCAGAGCTCGGGCCGCGAATCGTCCTTTGGCAACTTTGACCATCGACTCAGAGATTCGCTTCGCCAACGCAGCTGACCGAGCTGCGTTCGCCAGCGAGCTTGCCGAGACCGTCACAACATTGACAGCTAGATACCACGACGAAACCTCAGCCGGGGGGCGCTGGCACCGGCTGGTCGTCGCCGCTCACCCGCGAATGCCAACAACACCCAAGTCCTAACACCAAAGTCCAAAACAGAAACCGATTGCCGAAAAGGAAGGCTTGAAACCATGTCTGAAGATCGCTCGTTAGAGCTAGAGATCGAAGTGCCAGGAACACCGGAAGAGGTCTGGCGGGCAATCGCAACCGGACCGGGTATCACCTCGTGGTACGTGCCTCACGCCGTTGAAGAAAAGCAGGACGGGGCGGCAACGGCAAGGTTTGGACCAGGCCCAGAGATGGAAGTGCCAGGCCGGGTCGCCGCATGGGAACCACCGAACCGCATCGTGTTCGATGGGGGCGAAGACGTAGGAGGAATGGCATTCGAATGGCTGGTTGAAGCACGCGACGGCGGCACGTGCATTGTTCGGCTAGTCAACAGTGGGTTCGGGCACGGCGATGACTGGGACGCTCAGTATGACGCTATGACCGGCGGCTGGATCATGTTCATGCGCAACTTGAAGGCCCACCTTGAGCACTTCATGGGCCAGTCGGCCACGGCCAGCTTGCCCACTGGAACATGGCCTGGGCCCCGAGATGCGGCGTGGCAAAAGCTCACCGGGGAACTAGGCATTAGTGCAACCCCCGAAGTTGGTGACCGCGTCGACATTGAGACTTCGGAGGGATTAGTTCTTGCCGGATCGGTCATCGATACCGCCCAGTGGCGGATCTCTTTGCTGGTAGAAAAGCCAGCGCCCGGCACAGCCATCTTGGCTGCGGAAAGTATGGGCGACAGCATGAGTATTTCAATCTGGTCCTACCTGTATGGACCCGACAGCGGCGCCATCGTCGAACGAGATGAACCGCAGTGGCAAAGCTGGCTAGACGCTAGAGCCGACTAACTTTTCCGTTCTGGCTGTGTCCAGGCCCGGAAACGGTCGTGGGCGCCGCCAGAACCGATTGTTGCGGTTCCAGGCACCGCCAGTTGGGTGCCGGCAGAAACAAGGTAATAGCTAGCGGAATTGGAGACCTTCGAATTTGCCTGACTCTCGCCACTGCTTGATGTAGTCGAAATAGGCGATAGGCCCGTCGGGATAACCCAGAAAGTTCCGCGTGCCGCGGGTCTCAGTTTTGCCCTCGTTGTTGTAATAGCCAGGAGTGCAGCTCGGGTCGTTACCAAACGAGCGGCCGCCAGCCTCAAGCAAACTCATCCACTCATCCTGAGACTCAGCTGATACTTCGACCTCGTCGAACCCACCGTCAATTGAGTGACGCAGAATCGCAGCGATGGTGGCACCTCGCTCGGTCAGGTTGTGAGGCACGTTCGAGATCAAATTGGCGCCTTGGTTCGGACCGACAATGAACAGGTTCGGAAAGCCATGCACATGAGTTCCGTGTTTTGTGACCATGCCGTCAGCCCACACTTCTGAAAGCCGAACGCCGTCGCGACCGATCGAATCGAAGCCGCTACGCCGCTCATAGGAGGTGCCCACCTCGAACCCAGACGCGTAGATGAGACAATCCAGTTCATAGTGCTGGTCGCCAACCCAGACACCGGTCTCATCGATTCGTTCGACGCCTTTGCCGTCGGTGTCGATCAGGTTCACCGAGCCACGGTTAAACGCATCAAGGTACTCGTCGTGGAAACATGGCCGCTTGCAAAGCTGGCGGTACCACGGCTTAAGTGCTTCAGCTGTGGCTGGGTCTTTGATCAGCTGGTCAACGCGGGCTCGGATCTCAGCCATCTTTTCATCGTCAGAGTCGTGGTAGGCCTGAACCAAACCCTCCTCACTAAAGTCACCGTTTTCTAGGGCTTTGTCTCGAATTCGTTGTGAGATGTCGGTCCAGCCGTCCATGACCAAGTCCTCGTCGGTGAACCCGCCCGTCTGCAGCGTGGTGAAATTCCAAAGCCACTCTTGCTGCCACCCGGGCCCAAGCGTTGCAAACCACTCGGGATCGGTGTCTTGGTTGTTACGAACGTCAATTGACGATGGCGTCCGTTGGAACACAAAAAGCTCGCCAGCGGTGGCAGCTAGGTGTGGCACGCACTGAACCGCCGTAGCACCGGTGCCAATTATCCCAACCCGCTTGTTGGCCAGATTGGCCATCGGCTCGCCTGAGGGGCTACCACCTGTGTAGTCATAGTCCCATCGACTGGTGTGAAAGCTGTGACCGCCAAAGGACTGGATCCCCGGAATCCCCGGAAGCTTGGCGCGGTGCAATGGACCGGTCCCTTGAGCCACGAACTTGGCCCGCATCTCGTCACCGCGATTGGTGCGAATGATCCAACGCTTTGACGATTCCTCCCACTGAATCTCGGTTACCTCGGTGGAGAACAGGGCGTTGTTGTAAAGATCGAAGTGCTTGCCAATTCGCTGGCAATGCTCGAGGATCTCCGGCGCTTGGGTGTACTTGCGGCTGGGCATGTGACCCGTCTCTTCAAGCAACGGCATATAGATAAATGCGGCCGTGTCGCACTGCGCTCCGGGGTACCGGTTCCAATACCAGGTACCACCGAAGTCGCCACCTTTTTCGATGATTCGCACATCTTCGATTCCTGCTTCTTTCAGCCGAGCACCCGTCACAAGACCGGCGAATCCACCACCAACAAACGCAACAGTGACTTCGTCGGTCACTGGCTCTCGTTCCACCACCTCGACGTAAGGGTCATCCAAGTAGTGAGCGAATTGCCCGACCGGCTCGACATACTGCTCGTTACCATCGCCCCGCAATCGCTTAACTCGCTCGGCCTCATACTTGGCTCGAAGCGCCTCGGTATCAAGCGTGTCTGTCATTTGGAAATTGCCCTTCGAGTCCTGGTCAACGCCGGCAACTAGGGCTCGGCGCTTGTGACTGATATTGACACAGCACAATCTCTCTCAGCCATTCCCCGATGTGAGATAGTGAGACCCATGCGACGAGTTATGGCAGCTGCGATATCAATTCTGCTGTCGGCAATCGGCATCACGCTGGTTAGCGCCACCCCTGCGTCGGCCTGCAGCTGCGGCGACAACGCGTTCGAGTTCTTCGACGAAGCCGAAGTTGAGCTGGCGTTCATCGGCACAGTGACCGACGAAGCCTCGCTGTTCGCCCGGAGCGACAAGATCTGGACCTTTGAAACTACCGAAGTCTTAGTGGGAGAGGCGGGCCCAACCGTGCTAGTTCGCGCCCCGTCGCTATCAGCATCGTGCGCTTTGGGGGCCCAAGTAGGAGACACATTGGCCGTTATCGCCTTCGACCAAGGCGGGGTTTGGAACACGATCTCTTGCGACACCGGGTCTCCTGCTCAGGCGGCCGGCTTCGGTGACCCTCAGCCACCGAACGCTTCCATTGGCCCGGGCCGCAGTTACGCCAACCGCGAGGTAGCGTTTTTCGGCGGTGGGCTTGCTGTGATCGGCTCGGTCATTGGAGTAAAGATTCGCAGTCGTAGCCGCAAGCGCAGCCGGCAAGCGCTTAAGAACTGACGAACTGGATGCCCTCTCGCAAAAGAGCCTTCCAGAGCTTTGCGTCAGCGGTCGGAACTGACACCCACTCTTTGAAGATCTTGCCTGCTGGACCAAACGGGTTTCCGGTCCCGTCGGCCACTAGTTCAGCAACCCTCTCCCGAGGTAGCTTCACAACCAGCCCCGAACCCTTGTAATCGACCAGGGCAAGAAACTCGTCGTTCACTCGGGCACACGCGCCGCCCATGATTGTGCCCTCAACCACTCGCTGGTCTTCGGCCTGTAGCTCGCTGACAAGCTCCCAAAAGAGTTCACTGTCGGCTTCATGTTTGTTTACGCTCACGTCTCTCCGTTTCTGACCATGCGGTGTTTGTGACATGCGGTGTTTCTGACATGCGGTGTTTCTGACATGCAGTGTTTGAACGTTGGTAGTCCCGTTCCTTCATGATCCCTTAATCCATCTAGGTTTACCTTAAGAACATGGATCCAGACTCAACGAATTGGCCGCGGACTCGCAGCCTCCTTCTTCTGCGGTGTTTTGGCATCCTGTTCCTAGTAGCAACCGTTGCGTGCACGACCAGTACCAGTGCCTACTTGCCCACGACCGGGCCTGCACCCGAGCCTGCACCCGAGACCACCGTTGCGTCAGCGCCGGCTGCTGAAGGGTTGATTGGGGCTGACGATCTGAGTTACGAAGGCTCGTTTACGGTGCCCGACGAAAGTTCCGGCACCGAAGACTCGTTGGCCTACGGCGGCTACGGGTTGGCCTTCAACCCAGCAAACAACTCGTTGTTCATCACCGGCCACGACTGGCATCAGTTGACCGCCGAAATATCAATTCCGCCTCTTGTCCCCGGTTCAGATCCGGCCTCACTAAATCGCGCCGTGTTTGTCAAAAAGCCACAGGACGCAGCCGATGGCAAGCTAAAAGATATCTCGACTCCGGCCGACCCCGAGTACGCCAGGGTCGGCGGATACCTCGTTGACGGTGACTCACTGATTGTCTCTGCGTTCGATTACTACGACGCCTCCGGTGAACAGAGCAGATCCCACTTGATAACCGACACTGCGTTAGGTCCAAGCTCGGAGCTGCAAGCAATCTCGCCCGACATCTCAGCCCGTTGGTTGGGCGGACCGATGGCCCATATCCCACAACAGTGGCAAGCAGCCTTTGGCGGCGACCCCTACATCGGTGGCCTTGGCGGAGTGTCGATTGCCAGCAACTCCTCAGTCGGCCCGGCCGCCGCAACGTTCTCGCCTGAAGCGTTCAGCAACACAAAACCCGCATCGCTTGTGCTTGGCTACCCGCTGGCCAGCCCCTTGGATGTTCCGGAACGCCAAAGCGACCTTTGGAACCTGACATCAACCGTTACAGGCATCGTGTTTCCGGAACGAAGTAACTCGGTTTTGTTCTTCGGAACCCAGGGCGTTGGTGACTATTGCTATGGCACGGGCGAAGAATGCAACGATCCGATCAACTCTTCCAAAGGGACCCACGCTTACCCCTACCGATACCAAGTCTGGGCTTATGATGCAGCTGACCTGGCCCAGGTGGCGGCCGGAGAAAAGGCACCGGAGTCGCTGATGCCCTATGACTATTGGGAGCTAAAGCTACCCATGACCGCATCAAGTTTCCAGCTGACTGGCGCAGCCTATGACGCTGGGAACAATCGAATTTTCATCGCCCAAGAGTTCGCAGAGGGAACCAACCCTGTGGTTCACGTGTACAACGTGCTCAACTAGGGACAGCCTCAACTAGAGACTGCGCTATCTAGAGATAGTGATTAACGCCGGTTCGGTCCGGTTGTCATGGAAGTCCGCGGCCTGAACTGCGTAAGTGACATCGCCGGGCAAGGGCCTATTATCAAGGAACGACGACTGGCCGATGTCAGCCCCGCCACCGATGTAGCGAAGCTGATCCCCTTCAACTATTGATACCGAGTACGCCGCAAACTCAACGTTGTCTGACGAAGGGTCCCAACTGAGTAGCACGCCTTCGCCAACAATCTCAGCCCGCAAGTTGGTTATGGGACTGGGCGGAACCGTGTCATCCATGGCCAGGCCTTTGGTCCACCGGCGATCCAAAGTTTCGGCGCCGGTCCGAACCTCCAGCACGTAGGTGTAGAACTGACCTTCTTCAACCGCCTCGTCGACGAAAGTAGTGGCGAGTCCTTCAAAGACAAGGCTGACTTCATCGAGAAGCACGTCAGCCGGTCCTGGGCTGCCTTCGCCGAACCGATGGATGCGGTAGGTCTGCACGTCTTCAACTTCGGACCAGACCACCTCGATTGACTTCGAAGTCATCTTGTTGCGACCTATCCAGTGATTCTGCGTAGAGTCCCCTGGGTTTTTCTCGGCTCTTGACGCCGGTGGAGCACTGACGGCGGGAGCGGTCGTTGTTGTAGCCGCCAGTGTTGGTTCAACTGAGGGGGTTGTTTCAACCGCCAGCGTTGTTTCAGCGGTTTCACCCGCTGTGCAGGCAGCAGCGCTGGCTAGCGGCAGCAGCAGAAAGCCAACCGCCGCAGCCTTACCCAAAAGCGTTGATCCCTGTTGCCTCGGCTGTCATAGCCCACAAACGCTCGGCACTTTCGGCGTTAACCGCGTGAGCGTTTACGCCCATGAAGCGGGCAAAGTCAGAGCTGGGATCGGTCGGGGCGGCGATGTTGCAGTCTTCGCAGTAGACGCCGCCCATGCCTTCGAGCATTGGTGAAGTGGCAGCCCAGACTGAAGTGGAAGCACCACCTTCTGGTGTCTTGAACAACGGGTTCGGGTTGCCATCAGCGTCGATCCAACCGCGTTCAAGCAGGTCTTCTTTGGGCATGTGACGTTGAAGCTCGGTCATGATTCCGCCGGGATGAACTGAGAACGCCCGCACGCCAGAGTCCTTGCCCAAGGCATCCAGCTGAACCGCGAACAAGGCGTTCGCAGACTTGGCTTGACCGTAAGCAACCCATTCGTTGTAGGGCTCAGAGTTGAAGTGTGGGTCATCCCACCGGATGTCAGAAAGCTTGTGGCCAGTGGATGACAGCGCCACTACTCGCGCTCCCCCATCGGCAAGTAGAGGCCATAGATGGTTGGTTAGGGCGTAGTGGCCGAAGTGGTTTGTGGCCAGCTGTGATTCCCAACCTGGCCCCACGCGGGTTTCTGGGTTGGCCATGATGCCAGCGTTGTTGATTAACAAGTCAATCGGGCGTCCATCTTCAACAAGTGCAGCGGCGAAGCGAGAAACACTGTCGAGATCGCCAAGATCCATTTCGGCAACCTCGGCCAGATCACCAAGAATCTCTTGGGCATGTTCTGGCCGACGGGCGGGAACAATCACATCGGCGCCGGCGCCCTTAAGCGCTCGGGTTGTCTCAAGACCTAGGCCCGAATATCCACCGGTCACTACTGCCAGTTTGCCGGTGAGGTCAATACCTTCGATAACTTCGGCCGCGGTTGATGCGGTGCCGAAAGGAGATGCGATTGGTTGCTGAGGTGTGGTCACACACCCGAAACTACCAGCGGCCTCTGATGTGGACCAAAGCTAAGGCGTAACTGCATCCTGAGGTTTGTTCCGGAATGCGTCTAGGGCTACCAGCAAGGCACCGCCAAAAACGACCGCCGCGACGGGAACCGTGAACCACGGCCACACCACTTGGGCCACCAGCCAGATCAAGGCTGCTGCCAGCACTGCAACCATCATCACTAGAGATAGCACGCTTGCCTCGTCAGCAATAACGCCCGGCTCGACCACCGCTTCGCGGCGCAGGGCCTGACTCCAGTGCAACAAAGCCAGCACCGCCACAAGACACACTCCAGCCACAACAGGCACGGCGTACTCAGCAAACGTACCGACCTTTGGCACCAGCAACGCCACTAGCGCCAGCTCAACAGCCAAGATCATTGTCAGAACGCTTGTGCGACTCTTCTCCTCAACGACGGCCACCACGCCGCACCCGATACCTAACCAAAGCCAAGGCCCTTCGTTATCTAGGACCAACAGGTGCGGTAGAAGGACAGCTACGAAGATGGCTAGCCGGTACCCAAGGAGCTTCATCGGCGGCCTCCCCTGTTGCGTTGACCCAGTCGAAGAGCTCTGATGACTTGCTCAAGTGAGAGGTCGTGGCGCCATCTCACAACATTCACGCCAATTGCCGCCAACTCGGCTCTGTTTGCTTCGCGCTCAAGGCGGTAGATCCGAGCGCCAAGCCGACCTGCGACGTTGTCGGCGTAGAGGTCAAGCGAGGGCGGAAGGGTGTCAACCACCGACACGGTGAAACCGTGTTGACGGAACTCGGCCAACATCGTTCGGGATCTTCGGTTTGACAGCGGACTGAAGGCGACCACGATGGCGTTAGGCGGTAACGTGCGATCCGGGAAACTCCGAGCCTTGCGCCCGGCCGCGCTGCTGTTGCCTTGAAGCTCAAGAATCAGCTCAACAATTCGATGCCTGTGCAGTCGCCCCATGGAGGCCTCAATCCAATGGAATCCCATGCCTGCAAACAGAACTCCAACCCGGTCATGTACTTGCAGATGCAGATCAACTAGTGCCAGCGTTGCCTGCGCAACCCGACGAATGTTTGAAGAGTCATCATCGGTGTCGATAACCAGCACAAGGTCTGCACCTCGGTCAGGGTGCCGTTGGGCAATCCACAAGTCTCCTCGACGGTTGCTGACCTTCACGTTGATCTGACGAGGGTTGTCGCCCGGCCGGAACGGTCTGAAGTCGGCCACTTCGCAACCGTCGCCGCGCTGGCGAGATAGGTGGGTGCCCGACTCTGCCCGGAACTGTGATGGGCTAAGAGTGGTTCGGGTCTTCGGAGACTGGAGATGGACCCGGATTGGCGCAACCAATGTGAAGCGGTAATCACGCCCGTAAAGTCCGTAAGGTCCCATTACTCGAACAGTCATACCCTTGGGGCTGACTGTTCCGAACTCGAAGGCCCTTCCCAAGAATTCAATCTCGGTGGCTTCTTCGTTGTCGGCGCCGACGATGTGACGTAACGGCGAGTCTTCAACCGGCTGTAACCCAGAACCAAGCTGAAACTCCACGTCAACCCACCGGGCCGGGCTGCCGACTGCAGATATCTTCACAGCAAACACGACCTCGTCGCCCTCAACGACGCGCGGTCTCGGTACCGCAACTTCAACCGCTACCTCGGGTACTTCTGCTCGTCGAGCCCAAACCAGAACGGCGGCCATAGGGGTGATCATGCACAGAAGTTTGGGTTGTTGGCCGATTATGGCGATTGCGGCCAATATGCCAATTGCAACCCACCCCGAGGTGACCAATGCTGACGCTTTCAAACCGGTGTGAAGGACGCGCGCGTGAACGTTTCCAACTATCGCTTCGGGTTGATGCCCGAAGCCAGAATAGGTATCCGGCGCGTAGGTGGTCACGTTTAGGTTGCTGGTTGGGAGATGGTTTCGGGCTGAGGAATGCTCTGCAGAATCGTCTGCATGACTTCAGTGGCGGTTGTGCCGCGAAGCCATTCGTCGGGATTCATGATCAGCCGGTGTGCAAGCGCTGGAACTGCTATCGCCTTCACATCGTCGGGTGTCACAAACGTACGACCCGACATGACCGCCCAAGCTCGCGATGCCCGCAATAGCGCCAACGAACCACGCGGGCTAGAACCCAGTTCGGTACGGGGCGAGACTCTGGTGGCTTCCACAATGGCAACCATGTAGGCAAGTAGGTCGGGATGAACGTCAACTTGTTCTGCCGCTTGTTGAAGAGCGATGACGTCGTCGATACTTAGTATGGGTTTGAGCTCGACGTGGTCCTGTTTGCGTTCCGCTCGGCTTTGCAACATCAAGGTCTCGTCCGCGTTGCTCGGATAACCAATGGTGGTCTTGAACAAGAACCGGTCAAGCTGGGCTTCAGGCAACGGGTATGTGCCTTCAGACTCGATTGGGTTCTGGGTTGCGATTACCAAGAACGGTTTGGGCAACGGACGCGTGACACCGTCGGCTGTAACTTGGCGCTCCGCCATGGCTTCTAGCAAAGCAGCTTGAGTCTTTGGTGGCGCCCGGTTGATCTCGTCACCTAGAAGAAGGTTTCCAAAGATCGGGCCAGGTTCAAAGTGAGTTTGTCGGGTGGCGAGGTCCATGACCGTCGAGCCAGTGATGTCGGCGGGGACTAGGTCTGGCGTGAACTGCACTCGGGTGAAATCAAGGCTGCTTACCGAGGCAACAGAACGGGCAATCATTGTCTTGGCGACTCCGGGCACGTCTTCCAGCAGAATATGTCCGTCGGCCACAAGACCACACAAGATCAGTTTCAGAACATCGCGTTTGCCGTAAATGGCCCGCTCAAGCTCATCCAGGACGGTCTCAATTGCAACGTTTACGTGTTGAGGCGTTGGCTTTGGAAGGTCAGGATGTGGTGGATTGCTCGATGCCAGTTGAGCGCCGTTGTTCTGAGGCGGCTGCGGGGGTAGCGGTGAGGTATTTGTCATTTGCTATCGCTTTCTTTCATCGCTGGAAGCGGGCCGAAGCCGACTTTGAGCTCGAGCTGGTCCAACAGTCGAGCAAGAACTTCTACATCGCCATTTGCAGGAATAGCGACTGGATCGCCAGGCAAGGCTCGGTCGATGTTGGAAAGCCGCCCGCCGAGGCGCTCCCACAGATAGGGGTCGTCTTCTAGACCTTTGATGCGGTTGTGCGCCATCAGGTTTCGGACCTCAGTTACGGCGAATGAATTGTTTGAGGCTTGGGATCTAGGCGGAGGAGGAGGGTCCTCGCGTTCGGCAGTGCCTGCGTGAAATTCGCCGACACTGAGCTTTTGCCAACTTCGCGCCGACGCCAGCTTCAGACTGGCGGCTATAACGGCGGCGCCAAGCAGTGCAAGAACGAGATTGGGGTTCACAGCACCATCCGATCGTCAGTGCCAACTGCATCCTTCAAAGCGATCAGGGCAGCGCGGGCATCGCTGCGCATTGCTTCGGTAACAGGCTCCCGTGAGTATCGGGCTATCTCAAACAGTCGGACCAGTTCCCGAAGTGCGTCGGGTTGTCCAAAGCCTCCAACGCATCGGTGCACAAACTCCCCTGGTGATTCGCTTGGGCGCCGACTTAGCGATGGAACACCAAAGCCGCCTTCAGCCAACAGATAGGCCTGCTGAATTGCCATGCGTGGGTCCGCCGCCAACGTGATCGCCTGGATCTGTTCTTCAAGCGAGGACCTAATGGCGTCTTCGTGCGCCATCATCGGTGGGCCAGTTGGTTCTTCGACCTCGTCTTCGACGACCTCATCTTCTTTCTTATCGGCCTTGTTGCGGCCCATGAGGGTGGTGACGATGAGGCCAAGCGTCACTAGCAGTGCAATAGCGGCTGCCGCGTAAAGAAGAAGCTTTGCATCAAACGATGTTGAGCTATCGGAATCTGCGTCCTCGTCTAGGTCCTCATCGGCTGCCTGATCAGCTGGGTCCGGTTGGTTGTCTTCAGCCTGGGCCTGCTCAAGAGCTTCGTTTTCCTCGAGGGCTTGGTTCCACTTGTCTTTGTCAGCCTCGGACCAGGCTTCGGTGATGTCGACGTCTGCGTCGTTGGTGATGTTGCAGCTGTCGTCAACACCAACGTTGAATCCGTCCTGACCAAACCTTCCGATCTCGTGTGTGCCATTTGAGTTGAAGCGAATTCCGTCGCCCTTGCCTAGGATTGCCGTTGATCCATCCTCCATACGCACAAGTGCTTTGCAGCCGCCCATGTCAAAGATCTGGGCTCCGGTTTGGTTGATTCTTCCGCCCGAATCCGGCGAAGTCATCGCTTGGCCAGTATCGGCGTCAATAGTCACGTCACCGACCGACTGCAGGCCGTCCAGTCCTCCGGAGTTCTCGAGCGCCCGAAGCAGTCCAATCACTTCGCCGTCTTTTGAAATGACGATCGTGCCGTCGGAATGCGTCGTGACTGCTACGTCGGTGCTTTTTGCCGAGCTCTCGGTTCCGTTACGTACAACACCTTCGCGGTTGAGCAACCCGGTCATCGGCTCAACTGATCGGCGCAGGTTCAACCAGCCGTCAACGTCTCCTTCGAAGAACACTCCGTTGACCCACCTGCCAAGTACACCCCCCGAGTTTCCGTTCTTGATGATGATGTCATCAACCTCTACCGGCGTACCACCTATGCCCGATCCCCCGCCAAGGGAACCGACGCCACCTGAAGCTGCACCACCAGAATTGGGCTTACGTGCTAGTTCTCCTCCGCTTTCGGTTCCCCCGCCGTCGGTTTCGTCGCTGTCGGTTGCGTTACCGTCGTCGTTTGATTGCGAGCTGTCAGCGCTTTCGGCTTGATCTGACGCGTCACGGGCGAAGCCCTCAATATCGAGGCTCGACAGAACCGCTAGGACTGCTACAACAATTGCGACCATGCCTAAGAGCAGGCCAACATCACTCAGGCGCTTGCGCATTCGAGAGCTTTCGGTCACAGGATTACCGTCTTCTGGGCCGGCGTTGTTGTAGCCCTGGCCTTGATTGTGGCCACCGAATTCGAAGTCGTTCCCCATCAATTACTCACGCAGCCACGGCGTAATTGGTTCCCCGTACCTGATTTGACGCCTTCAGTCATGGCTGGTGAATCGGCTCGCTGGATGTCCAAGTTGACGGGCTGGAATACCCAAATTCGAGTTCTACAAGCGGATTTGGGTCAAAAAATGTGTCTAGAAACGAACAAATTCAGCCGAAATTGGCCAGCGGCCTCTGATGTGGGTCTAGTTCCAGAAGTCTGAGTTGCCTAAATCGACACCGAGGGCTTCCAAATCATCACCGAGTTGGGCCAAAGACTTGTCGTAAGAAACCAAACGATTCTCTGCATCCAGTAACACCGCTAGTGGAACCGAACCCCATTGGGCAAAGACCGGACCGTCCGCATCAAGCTGCTCATAAGGCCAATCAAACTCAGCCGCCGGCCACTCCAGTCCGTCGGCATGCAAGACTTTTGAGTACACGTTGACTTGGTCGTCAATGCCCGAGAGTCCATCGATCAGACCAGAAACATCTTGATTACATGGAACGCACCAGCCGGCGCCCAACAGAACAAGGGTCGGTTTAGTTCCATCCTGGCTGCCAACTCCAAGGTCTTCGATGACTTCACCAAACGCCGGAATCGAATCGGCGTTGTCAGAGGCACGACCGCCTACATCACTGCGAGTCTCAAGAACACTGCCGTTCTTGTCGTATGCCGTGACAGTCCAGCTCTCGCCGTCGTCGAATTGACCCCTGAAGATCGCAACGCCACCGCTTGGGCGAACCCAGAGATTTCGGTCTGCGTCAGCAAACGAAACAACCGAGACTTCGGGTGACAACTCGTCCCATATGAACCAGCCAACCGGGTAGCTAAGCCCGAAGCTCCCACTAATCGTCTCAGGTGGGGCGACCAAATCCAGCGTGTCGGCGAAGACCTTGTCTCCTGAGGAGCCGAAGCGGCCAGGGGATGCGGGTGTTCGCAGCCGGAGAACATCGCCCTCCTGATTTTCGAACCACCCCAACGTGTCGGGACCGTCACTAACGATCATCGCCCAGGGCTCGCCGTCCAGGGTGCCCACCAGCGAAACCTTGATGATCTGCTGCTGGTCTTGTCTAGAAGTTCCCGTCGGTGCATAGAACCCATCGATCAGAGCCTGGTACTCGGGGCCCATAGATGTTGCCGGCTGAACCGAGACGTCTTCGCCCAGTCCGGAGGTGTCGAACAACGGGGCGTCAACGGGCACTGGCAAGACAATCAAAGGGTCTGTGGAGATCACCTGCTCGCCATCAAGGACGAGGTCCATCCTCACTGCCGGTTCCTCGCTTTCGTTCGACAGCCCAACTACCGCCCATGCAGCCAAGGCAACTGCAACCGCCACAGCTGCGGCGATCCAGGCGTGACGCGAACCTGGATCGATTGAGACTTGCTCGGCGGACCGGGCGTGACTGCCACCGGCGCCGTGATTGGTCGTGCTCGGATCAATGAATACAACGCCCTCATCGCTAGTTGCTTGGTCTGACGAGAGACCCACATTTGCCGGGCCCGTCAGCCATTGGCCGTACATACCCAGCTGTTCGAGGACCCAGTCTTCAGAATTAGTTGTTGTGTCGGTTGCTCTAGACATGAGGCTCTACCTCCAGTGTTTGACGTAGGCGTTTCAAGCCACGTTGCAAATGGGTTCGGATGGTCGACTCAGATACTTCGAGGATTTCTGCAGCCGCAGCTTGGGTGTGCCCCATAGCGTGCACAAGTAAGACCGCAACTCTCTGGCCTTCGCTTAGCGCTTCCAAAGCTGGCAGCAAGCGAGGCTCGAACTCGGGCATCTCCTGGGGAGGAGGAACCGGCAAGAACGGTTGTGGGCGGAACGCCTTCTTGGCCGCCGTTTGACCCACTCGATATAGGTAGCCGGCCGGGTTATCCATTTCCTGTAGCCGGCCCCAATGCTCCCATCCGTAGGCAACCGCTGCGGCTACAGCATCGTTGCCGACCTGATGACCATACGCCGCCACCAGTGCCGCCCGGAGCGGAGGACCCGATTTCTCGAGAAACGAATCGAACGTCATATGTAGGTAAAGCCCCAAACCTTCAATTTCCGTGACAGCTGGCTAAAAGAGTCTGGATCGCTTGAAGGGTGAGGCCAGCTACTCGAAAGCGGCCGGTGGGCCTTCGTTGGGATTGAACAGCATGGTTTCTTCACTGTTGGCATCGACGCCAACCACTTCGAAATCTGCTGGTCCATCGTTATTGAGTGGCAAAAAGGCGTGCCCGTTTACTGGCGTCTGACGCATCGTGGTGTGACCTTGTCGGGCCAACACTGTCTGGAACCGGTCGGGAATGCGACCGACAACCACCCAGGCCTTGTCGTCTGGACCGGTGCCTGACCCTGGCTCTGACCACCCAACCGAAAGTTGAGTGTCACTCCACTGATCACCGCCAAAGCCACTACTTCCGCTATCACCAGCTGCCTGCACTGTGGTCAACATTAGGTCGCCTTCTAGATGATTCCAGATGTCATCCTCAGGCAGCGGGCTGCCCACCTCGACTCTGCCAACGCCGTCAGCCAACAACACAAAGGCCCGGTCGCCACAAACCGTCGTCGGCTCAACGTCAAGCAATCGCAGCGGTATGTCAACGGTCTTGGTAGCTGTTTCCGAAGTCATGTGTAACGGGCGGACTAGCCGCCGCCTCGGCCGACGTTGTTCTGAAGCCGCTCATACTCAATGGCGTTTGCTTGCGCCTGAGCTTCAGTGTCGGGCTTCTTCACCTCGACCTCCGGCTTGGTAAATAGTGCAGTGAGGAAGCTACCTAGTCGCTTGATGATGCTCATAGTCCAAAGACTACCCGCCAGGTCGCTCAGGTAAATATCAGTGGGGTTCTGACGGGCCGAACTAGATTCGCATTTGTGGACTATGAAATTCGCCCGATAAGCGCTGACGAAGTTTTTGCGTTCCGATCAGCAATAACACTCGGGTTCGGCGGCGATGCCAAACCCGAGGACAACGAGCGGTTCATGACTCTGCTGCCCTTAGACCGGACGGTTGCAGTCTTCGATGGCGATGAGATTGTGGGCAACCTTGGCGACTTCCCGCTGCAGCTGACTGTTCCCGGTGGCGCGCAACTTCCGATGGCTGGCATGACGATGGTGGGCGTACGAGCCGACCGAACCCGCCAAGGCATCCTCCGTTCGATGGTTAACACCTACCTCCGCAAAGCCGCCGACCGCGGAGATCCACTAGCGGGCCTGTGGGCTAGCGAGCCCGGCATCTACGGCCGGTTCGGCTTCGGGCTGGCCACCGAGTGTCATGACGTCAAGATTGACAACCGCCACCTTCAGATGGCCCAACCAGCTGACACAATCAAGGTGTCGATGATCAAGGCTAACGACCTACCTTCGGTGGTCGCCCCCTTCTGGGCCGCGATGGCAACCAAGCGGCCAGGTTTCCTCAACCGCGGCCCCGAGCGTTGGGACAACATCATTGCCGACCCCGAGCACCGCCGTGGCCCCGGATCGGCATTGCGGCATGTGATCGCGACTAGCGGTGACGACGTCGTGGGCTACTTGTCATACCGACAGATCGAGAAGTGGAACGACTTCATCGCCGACGGTTCAATTGCGATCCAAGCAATGGTCGGTGAAACCAACGAGGCGGAATACGCGCTCTGGCACTACGCGTCCAACATTGACTTGTTCCCCAACATCAGTTTCTGGGATGGCGCAACCGACGACGCTTTGGCATATTCAGTAAGCAATGCCCGGTCGGTGCAACGCAAACTTGCCGACGGTCTGTACGTGAGAATCTTGGACCTTGGGGCGGCGCTGTCTGATCGAACGTATGAAACAGACGGCGAACTTGTTCTAAGAATTTCCGATGACCTCGACTATGCGGCCGGCACGTACCGGATGCAAGTGACAGGTGGTGTCGCCGAAGTTGGCGAGACAACCGATGCCCCTGACGTGGCGCTAGACGTCCGGACGCTCGGCGCCCTCTATTTGGGGCGAGTCTGCGTTGACCAACTTGCCCGCCTCGGCGAGATAGAGGGTGAAGACCTGGCGGTCCGCCGATTAGGACATCTCTTTGCCACCGCCCGAGCCCCCTGGTGTCCGTACATGTTCTAGGCGGTGCATCTTCTAGTGCGTTGCAGGACTTGCCGCCCAGCCCCGGACCTGAGAGCCTGACGGTCGTGATCACTGAAACGCTCGACATCTCCGCTGACGATTTCGCCTCCGCTACTGGCTGGGACATCAAACCCGAAGGTGCATGCAAAGGCGAAGTTTGTGTACCGCTGCCCGATGGCTACTCGGCCACTTACGCTGCGGAAAGACTTGGCATGGCAATCGTCAGTGACGACGCCTCCGGTCTATCGGCACTGGGCCCAGAGTCGCTCAGCGGCAGAGCTCTTGTGACAGCCCAAGCACCAGAGGTTGTTCTGCCCGACTTGGACGGTAATGAGTTTCACCTCTCGTCACTGAGGGGCAAGAAAGTGGTCGTTGTTGCCTGGGCGCCATATTGAGGCTGTCGCTACGACCTGCCAGGTTGGCAGGCACTGCGCGAGGAACTCGCTCCCCTAGGTGTCGAGATTGTTACCGTCTCGCTTGAGCTGAGCGAGCCCGATGTTTCTAGGCCCTTCATCGAAGCGGCGAATCCGACACACCCGTCATTGTTAGACCCCAAGCATCAACTCGACACACTCTTTGGTGTAGTCAACATTCCAAACGTGATTTGGATTGACGAAGCCGGCATGATCGTGCGGCCGCCCGAGCCAGGATGGCCACCAGGTGACGACTACCCCGACTGGCTCCGCAGCTTTCTTGACGATCGCGACGTAGCCATCGAGAAGAAGGCCTCAGAGATCGAAAAGGATGATCCAGAACTGGCCGCCCGTATGCGTGGCGGTCAGGAACGAGACTCCTACCCCGACGCAATCAGAGACTGGGCTCACAATGGAGCCGACAGTCAGTTTGTCATGACACCAGATGAGGTTCTTGCGGCATCGACAGACCGGGGTGTCGATAAGAGCCAAGGTGCTGCGCACTTCGAATTGGCCAATCATCTTTGGACCGAGGGCGACCGCGAAAGCGCTATCAAGCATTTCAACGAAGCTCACCGACTTCAACCTGACAACTGGACTTATAAGCGCCAAGCTTGGTCGCTAGTTGGCAACGAAGCAGCAGGTGGCGGCGAGTTGGGACGGTTCAACCAAGGACCCCTTCCGGGCGCCGAAGCCGACTGGCCATTCGCAGGAACCTTCACCTCTGAAACATCCAAGACTCCAGCGGCTGACTACTACCCGAACACCATGTAGTACCCAAACACTATGTAGAGAATTCGGTAGCGTGACCCTATGGACATGAACGAATTCAACAAGGACGTCATAGATGAGTTCCGAGCGAACGGCGGCAAAGTAGGTGGCCCCTTCGAGGGTGCGCCGATGGTGCTGGTACACCACACCGGTGCGCGCTCGGGAACTGAGCGGGTCACGCCTCTGGTCTACCGCAACGACGGCGACGGCTGGGTCATCTTTGCTTCGAAGGCAGGAGCACCCGACAACCCGGATTGGTACCACAATCTGAAGGCCAACCCGGACACTGCAATCGAGGTTGGTTCCGAGAAGATTGATGTGAACGCCGTCGAGCTGACCGGCGCAGCACGAAGCACGATCTGGGAGGCGCAGAAGGTCGACGCACCTCAATTTGCAGAATATGAGGCCAAGACGGATCGAGTCATTCCACTGATTCGTTTCGAGCGCCGCTAACGAACCCGGCACTGAAGTCGTCTGCCTAACTCGCTGGAACAGAATTGCCTGATCGGTGTACATTTACCCCAGGCGTATTGCCACGCCCAACCTTCGGATCGAGATTCACGCTCTTGGTAGGCCATTGGCCGTGAAGGCAAAGGGGACCTTGTGTGCCCGGCAGAGTTGTTCAAACAAGTTTCAGAACATAGTTGTTTCAAACTGACTAGAACGTCCTGGCCGGCTGGGAAAGCAAGCGTGAATTGCACTCGGTTGTGGCTAGGCAGAGTGAGTTGAAATGACCAGTCAAGAATCGTTTAAGCGCAGAGTTCGCCAGCGCATGGCCAAGACCGGCGAACGCTACACCGCAGCACGCAAAGTGCTTCTAGATCAGGCTGCAGCAGTAGCCGAACAGAACGCCAGGGTCTGGGTCTCGCCGCCTGAGATGTCCGATGAAAAGATGAAGGCTCGAACCGGTCGTGGCCACAACGAATGGGCCGACATCATTGAAGCGTGGGAAGGGGATTCGACCGACCACACAGCAATAGCCCGGTACCTTCACGCTGAATTCGAAGAGCTTGACGCCTGGTGGTCCCAGGCGGTGACAGTTAGCTATGAACGAATCGTTGGCCTCCGACTTCCGTATCAGCGCTCGGACGGGCTGTTTGCTTGCAGCAAGACCCGGACCGTAACTGCGGACACAGAGGTTCTACGAAAGATGTTGCTAAGTGCTGACCACCGCGCAGATCTGTTCCCTGACGAACCCACTGAGCTACGCTCCAAGCCCGATACCAAGGTTCTGCGCATTGCGATTGGCCCAGACAAAGCAGCTGCGATGTTCACAATTGCCGACGCCGGCGATGGTCTTGCGAAGGTGACGGTTCAGCACGAGAAACTTCCCACCTATGAAAGCGTTGAGTGGTGGAAGTTCTACTGGTCCGAGTGGCTTGAGGCCATCAACTCTGGTGGCTGAAGCTTTGGCTAGTGGGCGATCTGGCCAACGACTAGCTCAGGGGCGACGTTGGTGTAGTTCGGCACGTCTCCCATGATTGCGGCGCCATGCTCTTTCATTGCCGCATCGAAGGCCTCTTGAGACTCAACGTTGGCCCAACCGATTGCGGCCCAGGCCCCAGCTGCTACCGAGGAAGCTCCCCAACCTTTACAAGCGTCACCCAAAGCGTCAGCCAACATTGGCATGTGGGTGGAGCAGTAGTAGTCCATATCGAAGGTTGAGTCGTCGGTCTTTGGGTAAAGGATGTGAACAGAGATCATGCTGTGAGTCTGTCACGACTTCGAAGCTGACACCGAATGACTGATCAGTCATGTGCGACTTTTGGATGACTTAGGTTGCGACGTTTGCCCGATTCTCGCCAGCTGCTGCGCGCCCATCATGAGATCAACACCTACCGATCCACCAAGTCTCAGGAGACGAGCCATGACCACCACACCATTCAAACCTCAACAACTAACGCTGCTGGCAGCATCGACCCTGGCCGGATTGTCTGCCGGATTTTTCTACACCTACGAAGTATCAGTAACACTGGCCTTAGCCGAGGTCGACGACGTCACCTATGTGAAGACGTTCCAGGCAATCAACGAAACGATTCGCAACCCGGCATTCGGCACCATTTTCTTTGGCACGATTCCCGCCATCGCCATAGCGATAGCAACGAACTGGACCACCGCAACCAAGACAGTGCGCGTGCTTCTCGTTTCAGCTGCCGCCCTCTACCTCACAACGCTGTTCATCACAGGCACTGGAAACGTCCCACTTAACGACGAGCTAGCAGAGGTAGTCGACGTCAGCACCGCAACCGCTACCACAGCTCGAGACGTATTCGAAGATGATTGGAACGCCTTAAACCTTCGTCGAACGATCAGCTGTGTCGCAAGCTTCGTCTGCCTTGTGTGCGCTGTGCTACTAAGGTCGGCGCGGGCCAATACTGACAACCATTACCAAATGGGCCAGAATCGATAAACATGGTGGCCATTGACGAACCCAATTCTTGGGTACCCGGCGTGGCTGACATCGCCCTCGCCGCAAGCCTGGCTGTTGTGGCCGTCCTCTCGGGGCTTTACCTGAATGCGGCGAGGCCGGACACTGTGGAACCATCAACTTGGTGGCACTGGGCGCTCATCGTCGCTCCCCCAATTCTTGTTGCCTTCCGTCGAACAAACCCACGGTTGATCGTTGCGCTAGCAACCGCAGCCCAAACTGCGGTCTGGGTTTCGGATCTTCCCGAAGTGCTACTTCCGATGATAGTTATTCTCTACACCGCATCTTCAGAACCTGACAACCGAGGAATCCGGGCTGCGCTTGCCTCCAGCGCCGTGTTGACCGCCGTCACCGCAATTGGAGTTCGGCTGGCAGTCGACGTTTCGGTCTACCAACTCCCGCTAGTTGCGCTTACGTGTGGCACGGCTGTGGCTCTCGGTGTCAATGCGGCCAAACAACAGGCTCACGCTAGCCAACTGGCCGCAGCCGCCGCCCATGCTCGACTAACTGCCCAGCATCACCAGACTCAAGCCGTGGAACAAGAGCGAGCTCATATTGGCCGAGAACTTCACGACATCATCGGACACTCGCTGTCTGTTATCGCCGTCAGGGCCGAGGCTGCTAACCGTGTGGGTCACAATCACCCAACGGCAGCCAGCGATGCAGTGGCCGACATTGCAACGTCGGCACGCGCTGCGCTGTCTGACACGCGACGCGTTTTGGCCGGGCTTCAACAGTCCTCTACTGCCGATTTGGCGCCACCGCCCGACCTTGGCGAAATCCGCCGATTTGTTAACGACCTCGGCGCCAACGGAATAGACATCACCTTCACCGATCAGAGTTGTCTCGAAGTCGACACGTCGCCCATTGTTGCCGGCAGCGCCTACCGCATCGTCCAGGAGGCGGTCACAAACGCCATAAAGCATGGGGGTCCTGATGTGAAAGTTACGGTTGAAGTTGACGCAGGAACACATCGCACCAGCGGTCCTGAGCAACTTAGGATCACTGTCACTAACACGGTTTCTGGCGGACCATCAAAACCTACCGTCGGTGGTAGCGGCCTTGCCGGAATGGCCGAACGCGCCGCAGTGCTTGGAGGCACTTTTTCTTCGGAACATCGCTCTTCGGAACATCGCGACGAGGGCCAGTTCGTCATTCACGCAATGCTGCCCATCGGACACAAATCCAACCCAACTGAGGTGCGTCCATGATTCGTGTAGCCGTAGCTGACGATCTCGAAATGATCCGCACCGGTTTCGAGTTGATCGTGGGCAACGAAACTGACATGTCCATCGTGGCGTCGGCGGCGAACGGTGTAGAAATCATCGAAGCGTGCCGGACGAGACGCGTCGACGTCGTGCTGATGGACATCCGCATGCCAGAGCTCGACGGGCTAGCGGCAGCCAAACACATCCTTGGCGAGCCCGACGCGCCGAAGATCATAATCCTCACCACGTTCGGCCTTGATGAATACGTGTCGGCGGCAATTGCCGCAGGCGCGTCTGGCTTTCTACTTAAGGACGCATCCGCGGATGAGCTTGTAGCGTCAATCCGAGCTGTCGCCGACGGTGATGCGGTGCTTGCCCCTTCGCTGGTGCAGGCAGTCTTCGAACAGGCGCGAGGTGCCGCGAAACCACGAGTTGTGGCCGGCATGGATCAGCTGACAGAACGCGAACTTGAGGTTCTCAAGAGCTTGGCCGGCGGTCTCTCTAACGCCGAAATCGCCGAGCGTCTGTTCTTAAGCCAGGCAACTGTAAAAACCCACATCAGCCGCGTGCTAACCAAACTTGGCATCCGAGATCGCGTCCAAGCGGTTATCGCCGCCTATGAGTCTGGCATCGTCAGTCTTGGTGACTGATTGAAGTCAGCCACCGCATGTAAAGTCTTCGCAGTGGGCACAAGATCAGCAACCGACGCTAAAGCAACTGCGTTGACCCAGCAGCCGCGGTCTCGGTTGCGTGCCTTGTTTGCTTTGGCAATTGGGATTGGCCTGTTACTCACTGGGTGTGCGGCAGGCGGTGAAGCCGGAAGCTCATCTGACAATGCTGCTCTGCCCATAGACCAGATTCTCACCGGCGAGTTCGCAACAATCGACGGGCCGATTCTCGATTTGGAGACTGTCCAAAACAAGGACGTGGTGTTTTGGTTCTGGGCCCCGTGGTGACCGCATTGACGACGGGAAGCCCCCACGGTCGTGGAGGTCCAGCAAGAATTCGGTGACGCAGTTCTATTCATTGGCGTACCCGGACTAAGTGACAACGCCAGCTCGAAGGCTCAGTTCCTAGATCAAACCGGAGCAAATTCCTTTGCCCATGTAGCTGACGGCACCGAACTTTGGGACCGTTTCGGCGTTGACGAGCAGCGAACCTATGTGTACCTAAACGACGACGGCACCTGGCAAACCACAGGCTACGGCTCGCTGCGCTCAGACGTTGAGGCGCTGATCGCTAGCTAGCTCTACCACCGGCTCGATGAAATCAGGGCCGGGAGTTAGGGTGTGAAAATGACTCGACTCCCCACGGCCCAAGTATGACTGTCGACATCAGTAGCGGCTGGAAACCAGATCCTGGCCAGTCAATGTCCTTGCACGCCGACGCGTACACCAAACAGGTTTGGTTCGAGGCTGACCAGCGCCACGTCATAGCCAAGAACTGGCAGTGGGTTTGCCACACCGAGAAGGTTCGAAACCCGGGTGCCTACGTAACCGTAGAAGTGGCCGGAATGCCGATTGTCTGTGTTCGAGACAAGGGCGGAGTGCTGCGCGCTTTCTACAACGTTTGCAAGCATCGGGCCCATCATCTGCTGGAAGGCGAAGGCACCACAAACAGCATCGTTTGCCCGTATCACGCTTGGACTTACGACCTGGGCGGTCAGCTGTTGGCCGCCCGCCACACCAACTCACTTCAGGATTTCGACACTGGATCAATCTGTCTTGACGACGTGCAGGTTGAAGAATTCGGAGGGTTCGTTTATGTGAATCTCGACAGCTCCGCAGCCTCATTGGCCGAACAGGCTGGTGACCTCGGGGCAGAGATTGCTCATTGGGCGCCAGATGTGGAGCAACTGACCTTTGCCCATCGATTGAGCTACACGATCAACAGCAACTGGAAGAACGTGGTTGACAACTTCCTTGAGTGCTACCACTGCCATGTCGCCCACAAAGACTTCGTATCCCTGGTTGATATGGACACTTACAGAGTGACTACTCACGGCATCTACTCAAGCCACATGGCCGAAGCCGGCAAGTCCGACAACACCGCCTATGACGTCAGCGACGCCACGGTAACCGACCACGCAGTCTGGTGGCTGTGGCCCAACACCTGCATCATGCGCTACCCCGGCCGCGGCAACATGATCATTCTGAACATCATCCCCGCCGGGCCGAGCCTTACCTATGAAACATATGACTTCTTTCTGGAATCGAACGAGCCAAACACCGCAGAACTCGAATCGATTCGCTACCTCGACGAGGTGCTTCAGGTGGAAGACATCAACCTGGTGGAAAGCGTGCAGCGGGGAATGACTACGCCAGCATTCACTCAAGGCCGAATCGTCAACGACCCAGCAGGTTCGGGACTATCAGAACATGCTCTCCATCACTTCCACGGACTGATTCTGGAGAGTTACCGGAAAGGCACCGCATGACCAGGCCATTAGAAGGACGAGTTGCGTTAGTCACGGGAGGTCGTGGCGGGGCGGGACGAGCAGTTTGTGAGCGCCTCGAGCGAGAAGGCGCGTTTGTCTACGCTGGCGACCTAAGCGAACACGGAACCATTGGCGACTCTCCGGCGGCGGGAACCTTCTTGCCCTTCGATGTAACTGACGAAGCCGCTGTAAAGGCTGGAATCGATCAGATCGAGGCCGAACAAGGCCGTCTCGACATCGTCGTTAACGCTGCTGGAATCGAGATCGAGAAAACCGTCGAGCACACCACTGTTGAGGAGTGGGAACGAATCTTCGCCATCAACGTGACCGGAACCTTCCTGGCATCGAAGCACGCGCTGGCGATGTTGCGGCAGTCTCCGGGTGCGTCGATCATCAACTTTGGTAGCTACGACGGCTACATCGCGGATCCGAAACTGGCGGCCTATTGCGCAACAAAGGGTGCGGTCCACATGATCACAAAGGCAATGGCAGTTGACCACGGACCCGAAGGAATTCGAGTTAACGCAATCTGCCCGGGATATATCGACACCCCCATGCTCGAACAGTTCTACCCGGACGGTGTTGACCCCGCCGCAGCAAGGGCCGAGGCAGAATTTGTCCACCCACTTCGAACGATCGGCACTCCTGTCGACATGGCCAACCTGGTCTTTTGGCTAGCTTCGGACGAAGCACGATACGCCACAGGCCAGTTGTGGGTTCTCGATGGAGGCCTGTCAGCCCAAGTGCAACAGATGCGATTCCCCAACTAGGGCGTGGCTGTTTTAGGGCTTGGCTGTTTGGCCGACCTAGCGATTTCGTCGACAGTGCTATTTATCGACAGTGCTATTTAGTTGTCAAGAAGCGATGGGCATCTAGCTAGTAGTGCTGCGGGCGGCGGGCCGCAGGTGCTAGCCGGATTGAGTATTCGTAGGTTCGTGGTTTGTGGGTGGCGCCGTTAGGCAGCGAGTGCGTGTTGGTGTAGAACTGGGATTGGTGGGGCGATGGATTTGTGGAGCGTCCCGTCCGGTCGGGACAGCTCGAGTGTCCGGTCGGCGGCCATCGCCAGCTTCCAGCCCTCGTCATGGATGAGATGGTGCCAACGCCTACTGATAGGAATTAGGTTCGACAGTTCTGTCTCGCCTCCGTCGGACACAAACTTCACGTGGTGCACTTCCATCTGCGACCACGGCGCACCACTGATCGGGCACCGGTCATACAGTGCTCGAAGCGCCGCCCTTTGAGTTGGGGTGGCTGTCCGAGATGAAACGGACACATGCACGTTCCCGTCAGGCAACGTTTCGATCCGGCGAATCACACAATCACACGCCAAACGGCCAAGGACGCCGGGCGTTAACGGAACCCGGTCGTTGGTTTCAAGCATCGAATGCTTGTGCGGGCCGGTTGCCATTGTTTGGCCGTCGGTGTGGACATGAAGTACGACGCCGGGCCGGTTGTTTTCCTCGGTGGGCGTGGTGGAAGCGCCCCGCACAATCAGATCGTGAAGGGCCTGGGCCGAAATCTGCTCGCTATCCATTCCGTGGCCCTCTCCGAGTTCTTTACTTAGTCGTCGAAACTCGTGATCGAGCGCGATCTGGGCTGCCGTGCCCTGCAGTGGGTCAAACACGGCAGCCACCCGAAACGTGCGCTCATCATTCGATGCCCGGATCGACGCAAACGTGTTAGCCGATGCTTGCTGGGCAGCGGTTTGGCCATGATCGGCCCGGATCTTGTTTCGTCGGCGTTCTAGGGATTTGCGGAACGAATCTGACGACAGCCGGCCCGCGGATTTCGCCAACCGATGGTCGGCCTCTGCCAGTTCGGTGATTTCTGTCTCGGTCATTCGGGACGTTATCCGAGCCAACACATCAACATTCTCAGGAAACGCTTCGCCGGAAACAATGGATTGACGAACGGCCGGGAACCGCTCGCTTACACGGGCACGCTCAGTCTCTTGCCGGGCGGTGACCTCACCGACCGACAAGCCATCGCGAAGTACCTCTTCAACCGGCGGGCCAACGCCGGCGGCAGCGTGAAGCTTCGCCGCCTCGCTAGCCAGAATCAACACTGCAGCCAACCGACGCTGAGCCAACCGCGTCTTAGCAACCAAACAGGCAACGTCAGCCGGGGTCATCTGTGTCGTCAATTCCGTTGAATCCATCTCGGCCAACAAGGCCTGCAACGCCTCGTTAGCCGTCTCCAAATACTGTTCAAAATCCGCCGATTTGTTCATGAGTACAGTATGACGAGGGCCTATGACACTATCGAAAAATCCACTAAACAGTAGGGTTCTCCCTCTTCCCCGACCTTCGGGTTATGAGCCCGACGAGAATGATTCTGGGACCGCAGTGATTCTCGGCTTTGAGTGGTGTTTCCTCACTAACGACAGCAATATCTGGAAATGTGATCTCCCCGAGATCTTGCCACTATCGACGGAGATCCAACCGGACTCCAGGTCGGGCCTGGCTTTGACGCGGACGAACTTCATCATTTTGCGGTCGCTGCAACGCTCGCTCTCGATGGATCAATGGTCCATCAACCTTTGAGAAGTTGATCTGTCTCCACTATCAGTTCTCCTTCGTGCTGGTGTCTGTGAGCAGAACTAGAGCTGCATGAGTTGGGTAAATTCTCCGAGTTCATTGCGACTAAAGGGAGCGTGAGCGGGCCACTGATGGGCCGCGGCAAAGGCTGGAGAAATCAGGTACGAGTCGTACGATCCCTTATCGGAGAACTCCAAAACGGATAAGTAGCCTCGATCATCGCTCTGAGGAGCGAGCAGCCGGGCTGTCATGAGCCCGGGAACCTCACCCAACGTCCCTCGCATGCTCGCCCCGAAATTCGCTTCAAAGGTGTCAGCGTCCTTCGCTTCGACAAACAACTCGTTGACAACGATGTAGGTCATTTCCGTCACTCTTTCTCCTGGGCGATCGTTGCTCGACGTACAAGTTCGAGGGTGGTCTCTGTAATCACTTCAACGTCTCGCCCGGCATCGATAAGTTGGATGGCACGCCCGAGAATTCCATCGATGAGCGTGCCAACAATCGTGGCGTGGTTAACCTCCAGTTCGAGCAGCGCAGCGACCAGCGGCAGGCCCAGACGTTCCATAAATGTGGCAATGCGCTCATCGTGCTCCGGCGACTGGGCCGTTTGACCGGCTTGTGTCGCTATTCGATGAACACCCCTGTCCGCTAACGCAAGCGTCGCTTCTACGTAAGCATCTATCTTTCCTTCAGGCGTGCTGGCTTCGGCCACTCGTGAGGCGACTATCTCTCCCCACTCGGCGAAGGAGTCTTCAATGATTCGCCAGCGAATCTCGTCGATTGACCCGAAGTACTTGTAGAGGGCTGTTCGGCTTAAGCCGACAGCATCAGCCAACGTTGCGATCGTGGCCAGCTCCCCGACAGCGAAGAACTTGGAAGCAGCGTCGAGGATCTCGCGCTCCTTTGCCTCGCGATGGGCAGCAACCGTATCGGCCTGAATCTTGGGCATGCAGTAGATGGTAACAAGATGTTACCATCTTGGAAACATGTTGTCGCCAACTGCCTCATATTCCCGCTTGCGAGCGGTTACGACCACCTAGTCGGCGATCGCATATCGAGCCCTCGGTGCCGACGTGCGCCGTAGCGTGGTGCCAGGTTTGTCGCCCGTATGGCTGGTCGCGATCTAAGGGACACAATTTCTTCGGCCGCTCGTTCAAAGAAATCCCTGGTCGCTTGCCGGCGCTTGGCCTCTTCTTCTGGCGACAGACCCCAGAGGTGCATTGCTGAAAGTGCAGTTGCCGACACGTAGATGTCCCACAGCGGGAGATCGGTGAGATCCAGCGGAGGCGTTTGACCGAGGAAGCGTTCGGTGAACCGGTCGACCGCTGCTTGGCCGTAGGCGCAAATCAATTCGACGCGAGCCGTCGCCAGGTCGACCAGCGGATCACCTACGGCCGCATCCTCCCAGTCGATTACCGCCACGAGACTGCCTTCGTGAAACAAGACGTTGCCGGGCCAGTAGTCCCCATGGAGTAGCACCCGTTGGTTCGGCGACCGTTTGATACCGGCTGCCAGATGCTCGGCGAGGGCCCGGCCAATTTCGTCATCGGGTAGATGCGGCACAATGGCCTCTTCGGGATTTTCGATGGGTTCGATTCCGGGAAGCGTGGTGGTGGGCAAGGCGACCGCTTGAAGCACGTGTAGAAAGTCGACCATGGCGTCGAGGCCGATATTGACCCATGCCGGCGTCAGCTCGGTCGAACCCTCAATCCACTCCAGAAGCAGCCACGGCCCCTGGCCATTGTTTGACGTTGACGTCGCAAGCGGCGTCGGTACGGCAACGCCAGCTCGGCTCAGGTGCTCAAGAACCGCGAACTCTTTCGCGGCGATGGTGTCTGTGTGATTCTTCTGCGCCTTATCACTGTGTTGGCGAAACACGACACGCCGCTTCAGCCCATCGTCGTCGAGATCGAGATCGAGACGCACGACAAGCGCCGAAACACCTCCAACAAGGTGGGAAACACCCACGATGCGCGCCCGCGGCTCATAAACCGCGACCGCCTCAATCATGTCCGGGGTTGCCTCCACCCAGCGGAACTTACACCAAACCCCTTTAACGCACTTGCAAACCCACGCCTAGAGCCCGCTGCCTAGAACGGAGCGTAGAAGTCCTGTGGTGCGTTCGGAACCGTCCAGCGTTCGGCGGCACTAGCTGTTGTGGAATCGTTCCATTGCGGTGGCACGGCTCCACCCTCGCCAAAGAGCCAAAGAACGAAGTTGGTTCGCTCCCCCGATGTGATTGGTTGGGCGGCGTGGGGCACGAGACCACGATGGATCATTGCGGTGCCTGGCTCGAAAGTTAGACCCACGCCCTGTCCGGTGGATGAATCGAGGAAGTCAACGGTAGAACCGGTGAACTGCTCATCGGGCAGGTTCAGGTTGATGTTCAGAGTTACTGCTGAAGCGTCAGAGTGGGGCCGAATCGAGGTGTCGGTGTTCGGCTGGTAGTTGATTGAGAACCCGAAAGTCTGGGTGTCATATCCAACGATCTCGGGGAACAACAGCCGCGAAATTGGACGCATGTAAGTGTCCATCACCAGCGAGTAGAAGTCCTGGAAGCTCGGGGCGGCCAAGCACCCGGTAGACCGATTGTCCAACATCGCTCCCTTGCGGTTCAGCACGATCCCATAAGGTGGCCGAAGCGGGATGCCAGCGTCCCAGACCTGTTCCAGGTAGTCACGCAGGTCCGCCAACTTCTCCGGGTCAAAGAACTGAAATGAGAAGACCCCTTCAACTGGTTCTTGCATCAGGTCGCGCACGGCCGATTCCTTGCTTGGGTCATCCCAGGCGTCTGTGACCGCGACACGCAGGTCTTTGTGAATCAAAGAGCTGTTGAGTGCACCGGCATTGGTGGCCTCTGTTTCATCCCATTCAGACCAGGCGTCTACTAACAAGGCCCGGTTCACGGTCCAAAATTGTTCAACCGAGGAGTCACGCCTAAGCATTGCTTCTCGTTGTGGTAGTGCCAATGCGCGAGCGCGCTCGAGTTGGTTAGAAGTCATTGGTGTTTGCTCCCGTTTTTTAGTTTGCGATAGCTTCGATCGCCGCCTCGATGACGCCGACGATGGCTGTGTTCTTGCGTTCGTCTAGGGCGTCCGGATGTGGACTGGCGAAACGTCCCGAGTCGTTGTCATAGTAACGACCTGAGGCATCTGCGAACTCCTCCGACAGTGCAGCCCGGGCCAGGATTCCGGCGCCAATGCCAATGTCGTTACCCGAGGATCCATATGCCTCTTTGACCATCTTCGTTCCCAGGAACGACCCCGGATTGACGGCCACCACAACGGGTCCGTCGGGACCCAACTGGCGAGCGAGATCATTGGACCACATCGTTAGTCCGAGTTTGCTTTGGGCATAAGCGGTGCCGTGATCGAGGGCTGCTTTACCGGCCAACGCATTGGGGTCTACCGGTGCTTGGGCCGCAGAAGACAAGTTGACGATCCTGCCGTTAGACCCGATGATCGGTAGCAGTTTGATCGTGAGTCGGTAAGGAGCGATCGTGTTCACCATGAACCGAAGGTCAAGCCCATTGGCCCCGACCGATGGCTCAACCCGGAACACGCCCGCATTGTTGATGAGCACGTCAAGGTTTTGGTGGCGTTCAGATACTGCGTCGGCTAGCGCGTCTACGTCACTGAGGCTTGAAAGATCGGCATTGAAGGTTTCAACGGTTCCGGTTCCACCTTGGGCGCGAACTTCTTTCTCGGCGGCCGAGAGTTTGGCTTCGCTGCGACCGTGAAGCAGCACGTTGTGATTCGCGGCGGCCAACAACTTGGCCGTTTCAAGTCCAATACCGTCGGTTGAGCCAGTAATCAGGATGGTCTTTGTCATGACTCGATCTCCATGAAGGTGTGTCGCTACCAAAAGACAGGGTTGCCTTTCGGTTCGAAATACATCATGATGCCAGTAGTTTCGATTCGCAAGAAGGCACTTCAATGTCCACTAGGTACCCAAAGGATACTACCTTCGATGAGCTGGGCCCGGACGACCCTGGGGACCTCTATTCAGATGGTTGTCCGTGTCGAGACGTGCTGGATCTAATCGGCTCCAAATGGTCTGTTCTGGTCATCGGCCGTCTCGAAGAGGGCCCATACCGCTTTGGCCAACTGCGGCGCGCGGTGCCGGGAATCACCCAGAAGATGTTGACCCAGACCCTGAGGCGCCTGGAGAGAGACGGCATTGTTCACCGGCAGGTACTGGCCGAGATGCGGCCGCCCCGAGTCGAATATTCACTAACCGATCTCGGCCAAACAATCACCGAACCTTTGGAAGCAATCCGGGTGTGGACCGAACAACATCTGCCAGATGTACGCCGGGCTCGAGACCAGTTCGTGGACTCCCCCAGCTAGACCCGGATTGGGCTAGGAAACTGCGACGGGCACTGACTTAGGAAGGGACTAGAGGCGAGGCTTCGATATTGGTCCAGACGCCAACGACAACAAACCCGACCCGAACCTCGTCAATTTCGATACGCAGAATTCGTTCGGTCTCAACGCCGTTCGGCTCTGCTGGTTTCACCGAACCACGGCCGGTCAGCTGAAGGATCCGCCCGCTGCCGAAGTCAACATCCAGCAGGCCGATTCGGTCGTCAAGAAGCAGGTTGCCAAGTGTTTGGAACATGCCGTTGCCGACATATTCCCGCATAGAGATCGTCGAGTCGTTCTCGACAGTGATGAAGCCCGGCGGTCCGCCTCGGTGGGTCGGATCGGTCCCGTTAGCTTCGGAGTGGCTCGCCAGGAAGATCGTGTCGGATCGCTCAAGTTGGTGACGGTCTTCGGCGGTCAGTGACGGCGCAGAGGTCGGCTGGAACGCGTCGGCGTCGGTCTCATTGTTGTTGGTTTCGCTTGGGTCATGGGAGCGTTTGAAGATGTACTTGGGGCACAGGCCGAACATTCTGTGCATTCGATAAGTGATGGAGCCGTCGGGCTCAACATGACCGCTACCCAAGGATTTGGCACGCCGGCGGATCTCGGGGTTGAAGTACAAGACGCCCATCGAGCCGTTGGCCTCGACGTTGCCGAAAAGCGGATCCCCGTCGACACGGCGTGGCTGCACCCGCACTGTGGTGAGGTCGAGAACTGAGAACAACGAGCCTGCCTCGCCGATCAGCGGCGAAGCCCAAGGGCGCCGGTCCTGGTCAAGCGAGGCCGCAACCGAAAACGTGCGACCACCCACGAATCTGACTTCACTGTCGTTGAGCTCAGGTTGGAAGGGCTGATCTACGTCGTGGTCGAACTTGGCAGTGTCGATTCCGGATTCGGCCTGAATCGTGGCTTCGCCGGAATGGAAGTTTCGGTACTCACTCATGTGTCATTCTCTCAACTCCACGTGTCACTGCCTCACCAAATTACGTCGAGCTGATCCAAGCCCAGCACGAAGTTGCCGGCTCGTTCAGGTTGAGGCCCGCATGGATCGGCCAGCTCGATGTTTGGTAGCCGGTCAAGGATCTCCTCGAACAACACACGCAGTTCAAGCCGGGCCAGCTGGGCACCAAGGCAGAAGTGTCGTCCGTTGGCTCCGAACGCCACATGGCGGTTCGGCTCGCGACGAATGTCAAAGACATGCGGGTCTTCGAACACAGCGGGATCGCGATTAGCCGCTAAGTACAACAGCAACAGGCGGTCGCCCTTCAGAATCTGTTGGCCATCTAGTTCAAGGTCGCGAGTTGCCGTCCGGTTCATGTTGCGCACCGGCGAAACCCAGCGCAACATCTCTTCGATCGCACCCGGTAACAAAGAACGATCGGCCTTTAATGCGTTCCATTGGCTGGGATTTAGCAGCAGTGCTTCTAAACCTCCCGACATCACATGCCGAGTGGTCTCGTCACCACCTACCAGAATCAGCATCGTCTCATAGATCAGATCTTCGGTGGATAGGGGCTCTCCGTCGGTGTACATCAGGAGGCTGATGAGGTCTTCGGCTTCGGGGTCGGTCCGAGCTGACATCTCGGTGACTATGTACTCGGCCCACTCCAACACGGCGGCATGGACTTGTTCGCGAATTTCGTCGCCGCCAATTGCAAACAGGTCTGACCAATGCAACAACTTGGCTTCATCAGCCAGCGGCAGACCCATCAGTGTGGCGATCATCCGAAGCGGAATCGGTTTAGCGATGTCGTTGACGAAGTCGCATCGACCAGCCTCGATCACGGCGTCAATCAAATCGGTGACGGTCGCCCGTATGAATTCTTCGTGGGCGCTTACCCTCCGTGGGGTAAAACCTGAGCTGACAATCCGCCGACGCCGCGTGTGATCAGGCGGGTCGGCGTTGATCATTGATGGCACCGAACTCTCAGGGCGTGACCCTTTGGCGCTGGTGAAATCTTCCCAGTTAGCTTCGATCCGACTCACGTCACTATGACGGGTGATGGCCCAAAGCCCCGTGTGGTCGTCCCAGTAGACCGGGGCATGGTTGTGCATCCAATTGATGGCCGGCATCGGATCAGCGTTAAAGGCAATGCTCATCACTTCAAGTCCGTCGCGCACTGGATGCTTAGGAGTCCGGTGGACGATGGTCGAAGTATCAAATCGGTAGAGCTCGGCCTGACGGGCGTGCTCACTCATGGGAACGAACCAGAATCATCATTAGGCCTAACCAAACTCTGCGGCGAAGGTTTCAAACACCTCGGCCGAGTTGAGCGTCTGAGCTGATCGAGTGATAATTCCGTGCCCGGAGTCAGACAACCAGATCACGCCAAACTCAATCCGCTCAAGTCCGGCATCACTTTGAACTGTCTTCATTGCCAGCAACATCGCCGCGAATAAGGCCTCAATGTAGGCCTCTGTGTGCTGGTCTTCACCGCCTAGTTCCGAAAGCTGGTTGTTCAGTTCCACGAGCTTGGCATTGGTTTGGTCGAACCCCTCATGGACGTAGTGGCTCCACTCGTCTACCGAGAATCGGTAGTAGGTATCGGCTCGATGCTCATCGGTTAGGTCACTCTCGCAGTTGTAGGCCGCCACCAGCGAGGTGACCGAGTGGATCGAACCAGGTAACAGCGAATACCCGTAACAGTCAGATGGAGTTGCTTCCAACACTGTTCTCAAGTCCGCACTCAGCGGTGGCACCAACTCATCGGCGACTCTCGTCAGGAACAACTCCACGGCAGTTGAGGTTAGCCCTCGTCAGCCACCTGAATGAATTCGGCGCACTCGTTGCTCGGCAGTTCGGACGAGTGAGTTGACCAGCAAGCTGATCAGTCCGGTGATCACGATCAGGGCATAAACGCGCGCTGGCTGGAAGGTTCGTTGGGCGTCTCCAACCAGCGCACCAAGTCCGTTGACGCCAGTTAGGTACTCCACCAGCAGTGTGATAACCAACGCCACCGGCGTAGCTACCCGAATGCCCAACAACACAGCTGGTGTAACCGACGGCAGCAGCACCCGACCGACAGTGCTGGTCGGCGACAAACGAAGTGAGCGGGCCATATCCAACAACACCGGGTTGATGTTTCGGACCCCAGATCTGGTGTTCAGCATGATCGGCCAGACTGCCGCAAGCACAACCACCGCAACTTTCATGGGCTCATCGAATCCAAGCAGAAGCGTCGCCACCGGCACCATGGCGGCTGGCGGCAATGCTCGGGCGAACTCGAACATCGGGCCAAAGGCCCGGTCGGCTCCTCGTGACACCCCAACCCCGATCCCCACTGCCACACCAACAATGGTGGCAAGCACAAGACCGAGGCCGAACGTCCGGGTTGTGTCGAGCACTGCGGGGATGATGTCTTCACCTTGGCCCCGCACAAACAGCGCCGGCCACCACGATGACGGCGCCGGGAAACGAGGCGAATCTGGCGACCCCACCAGCTGCCACACGATCAACAAAAGCGCCAGAGGCACGAGCCCAGTGAGCACCTCGAACCGGCCAAAGCGAGCCGGCCGATCTGCAGAGTCGGGCCGCAGTTGGGGTTGGGAACCGTCAGTTGCCCCTGCCCGGGCCGCCGTCACCACGATTGCGCCTCATGACCTTGAACAGGAGGCATGAACCGCTTTACGGCCGCACCAAACAGAGCGTTCAGCACAACCCCCATCAGGCCGGCAACAAGCACGTAAACAAACATCAACGGCGGCTGGAGAGCTTGACTTGCCCTGATTAGACCATTCCCGACTCCTGCCGGGTTGCCGACTATTTCGGCAACGATTGACAGCACGAGGCACAACGAGAGTGCCAGCCTCAGGCCAACCACGACCGATGGGAACGCGGCCGGCAGGACGATCTTGCGAATCGTTGAGAGTTTGCCCAGCCGGTGCACAACACCGACGTCGTGAAGTTCGGACGGAACGGCGTGTACTCCGCCGATGGTGTTCACCAACACCGGCCACACACCACCAAAGATCACCAGCATCAGTTCCATCTTCACGGAGAATCCGAAGATGATTAGCGCCGCCGGAACAAAGGTGATTGGAGGTATCGCCCGGGTCACTTCGAAACTGGTCATCGAATAGCGATAGGCCCGGTCCGATAGACCTAACGCCAGGCCCAACCCGAAGCCCAAAACGCTCGCAATTGCCCAGCCGCCCAAGGTGACCCCCAAGGTGTGAAGGATGCGCCCCACCAACTCATCCTCAGCCAACGCCTGGCGAGCCGCAACTGAGATCTCTGACGGAGCCGGCAGGAACCGCAGCGCCGCAAACTCGGCCCACACCAACAGTTCCCACAGGCCAGCTACTGCAACCAGTACCGCAACTCCGGCAGGGTTCAGGGCTCTCCAACGTTGCCCATCATCGCGTCCCAAAGATCACCTCATGCACCCGAGACCGAGCAGCCAAGAACTCGGCCGATTCGCGGGTCTGAATCTGAGACCGAGGTCTTGGGCTGTTCACAACAACATCGGCGGCAACACCGGCGGGAGTGCCGCCCAACACAATCACACGATCACTCAGATACACGGCCTCGTCAATGTCATGGGTCACGAACACCACGGTGATTCCGGTGCCAGCCACAAGACCGAGAAGCTCATCCTCAAGATCTGACTTGGTTAAAGCATCCAGCGCTCCAAACGGTTCGTCCATCAGAAGTGCAGTCGGGCGTGAAGCCAGCGCCCGGGCCAGCTGAACCCGTTGTTGCATCCCACCAGACAGCTGCGGCGGACGATCGTTAGCTCGATCAGCCAAACCGACCATCTCTAGCGTGGCCATCACCCGGCGGTTTCGCTCTGACTTGGCCATATGGCCTTCGAGGGGAAGACCAACGTTGGCGGCCACAGTGCGCCACGGCAACAGTGCGCTGGTGTAGTCCTGGAAGACCAGGCTTAGGCCTTCGGGTGGTCCGTCAATGGGGCGCCCCTCGAACATCACGGTGGAATCGGCGGCCGGCCCCATCAGGCCGGCCATGATTCGAAGCAACGTGGTCTTGCCTACACCCGAACGCCCCATGATCGAGACGAACTCGCCCTTGGCTACATCGAATGAGACGTTGTTTAGAACCGTCCTCGAGGCGTCGCCGAAGCCAACTTCAGCCTTTAGCGCACGACACTCGAAACTCACTCGGGTTTCTTAGCCAAGCACGAGGGTTGACACATCGATCTCACCCTCGAAGTCTCCAAGGGAGACTAGAACCTCAACCCAACGGCTGAGATCATCGGTTCGGATGTCGAGATTGAACGTGGGCAAGGCGACGTTGGTGGCCACTGGCTCTGGCATGCCGGTGTAGCCCATCAGGATGGCCCGAGCTTCAGCTTCGTTCGACTCAACAAACGCCTGTGCCTGTTCCAGCGACAGCTTGTAGGCCGCAATCACATCCGGGTTAGCCGCAGCCCACTCACCGTTTGCTACCCAGAAGTTGGTGGCAAGCGGTAGTCCGATGGAAGCAAACGGATCACCAATCGAAACGTTACCTTGGCCAATTAGTGCGCCAGCAAACGGTTCAAGGGCTTCAGCTGCGTCGACCTGACCTGCGGTGAACTGCTCGACAGTGGCGGGCGGCGGAACCTGGACGCCTTCGATTGAGTCTGGGTCAATGCCTTCTTGTTGGGCCCAGTAACGAGTGGCCACGTGGATAACACCACTAAGTGTCGGGCTGCTAACTCGCTTGCCGGCAAGGTCGGTGACACTTTCGATACCCGAGTCGGCCGGCACGATCACCCGCACGAACGGGTTGTCTTCGGTGTCGTTGGTGTTGCCCAAGATTTGGACCACATCGAGGCCCGAGTCTGAGGCTCGAATTAGGTCGGTGGCGGTGCCAAGTGAGATATCAACCTGCTGGCCGAGCGTCGGGATGATCTCAGAAATGTTGGCGGCCGGGGTTAGCTCTACCGCCAGGCCGTTGTCGGCAAAGAAACCCTGTTCCTGGGCCACATTCACCAACAGTCCAGTGGTTGCTGGCACAAATACCAGGCGCACAGGGGTCGGTTCTGCGGCTTCGGTCGTGGTCGTTTCCTCGGGCTCTGGCTCGGGCTCAGCTTCGGTGGTAGTTGCCTCAGCCTCAGTTGTGGTGGCCGCCTCGGCCTCGGTTGTGTCGCTATCGGCGGTGCCGTCACTGCTACACGCAGCTGCGATTAGCGCCAAAGCGAACAACATTGCGGGAAGAATCCGCAGCCGGGTCATCAAGCGGCGTGACCGCTCGGTTTGGTTCGTAGTAATCTGCGCTGCCATTTCCGATGCCTTCTATCCGAGCGACCGACGGGATTCGATCAAACGGCGACAATACTCGGCCCACAAAAGCCTTCGCAACTTGCGGCTAGCGGCTAGCGGCCAAGTTGGCTCTGGAACTATCTTACAAAGCGGGTCTTAGGCGGCGGCGCTGTCGGCGATTGCCTCAGCTTTGTCCGCTACTCCAGCTACCGCTCCAGCAATGGTGGTGAGCTGTTCGTTGATCTTTATAACGCTGGGGCCGATGGTCGAGCACTGAGTCTCAACGGCTCGAACACCGAAGGTGATCTTCGCCAGATGGCGTGAGGTCTCATGCAGAGAACTTGAGATCTGGATGAGGTAGTAGGCCAGGGCAATGATGACAACCAGCACCTCGACTACGGAAAGAACTATCAAGAGAGTGCGCACGTTATGAGCCCCCCTCGACCGCGTCGGCGTCTACCGCACCTTGAACCGAAGTAAGCAAGGCGTCGTGCTTGAGCGCCTCTTCGGTGAGCTTGTCTAGGCGGACGGTGGTTTGGGTGAGCATCCAAGTGGTTGCGGTGTTGCGAGCAACCGGCGTGGCTGAATTCCAGATGGCTAGGGCACCTTGTTCGACTCTGCGCACCTTGTTGAGGAAGATCTGAAGCAGAACAACTGCGACGATCGCAACCACAAGACCGACTCCGAGGGTGATCCACCATGCTGCGTCGTTACTCATATCTCTCCTGCAGTTGATTCAAGGTATTCACGGGCAGATCTTGCCGACGAAGTTATGTCCACAATCGTGCGGTTGGTCGTGGCCACGTTCCACAGGCCCGAGGTGTTGCCTTCGGCCTCGTTGAACGCTTCGATGATCGACTCGGCCTTGTCTCCGGCGCGTGACGCGCCCCGAATCATCAGCAACAACAGCACGACGACGATAACTACAAAGAGCAATCCGACGCCCCAACCGATGAACCACCAGTCGCTCATCAGACCTCTTTCACTGTGGTCAGTGCGTAGTTGATTAGCGTCTGGTTTAGCTCGACCTCATGGACGTCTCGGGCGTGCGCGGCCACCTTGCCTAACAGCTCCTCGGCGGAATCAGCCTTGGTGACCGACTTGCAGTCAGTCACACCCACTGCACTGCAACGAAACTCAAGAGTCATCGACATTCCTTTCGCGGTTTCATGCGGCGTTTTCTTCCGCAGCTGGCGCCGAAACGTCGGCGACCAAGTCACCAAGTGCCCCGGCGACGGCACCGAGGTTTGCGTTCATTGACTCGGTCAGTTCGTTGATGGGTTTTGTCTGATGGGCGATTGCCCTAACACCAAAGGTGATCTTGCCGAGCTGGTCGTTGACGTGGGTCAAGATCATGATCACTCGGATTAGGTACGCGGCAACTGCAAGCAACAGCACCACAAAGAGCACGATCATGACTACTGCGGCAATGGGCACGGCTAAACCATCCTCCGCAGTGCGGTGACATAACGAACTGCTTCGCCGGTAACCCCTGTGATCAGGTTGTCCGTGTCGATAAGAGCCGGCACCGGATCGAGATGACCGGTCAGCTTTACACCGTGTTCAAGCACATCATCGGCGTATTCTTGGATCTCTAGCGCTGGCCGAATAACTCGGTTGGCCAGAAGCAGGACTAGCGGCACAACGGCCAGCAAGATAATTGCGTTGGCAATCCACCACAACATCGATTCGAGGCCCCCTTCGTCTCTAAGCCGAACCCTATTAAGGCAGGCCACTGGCAGTGGCTCAGCATAGATCAGTGGGCTAGGTGTTGTCTACATCTAGTGGTTTCGGCGGCGTTTGGTCATCCAGCGGCCATTCACGAAACCGTTTCGATTGACCGGAGCGAAGCGGGGGCAATTCGTTCAATCATGCCAGTGGGTGATTCCAACACCAGAAACCCGTCTCGATCTACTGCGGCCACCCGCCCCCGAGCCTCGCCGCGTGGAAGCATTTCCACCCGAACCCGCTGATCCATCTGACCGCACCGGTCCGAGTAGGCAGCCAACAAGGCGGTCGGATCGTTCACCAACATCTCCAGATAACGCCGGGCTGAGGCCACGAAGGGCGGGATTATCTCATCAGCTTGTGCCGACGCCCGCTGATCTTCGGGCCAACTCTGTGCATCGATTCGAACGGCAAAGATCGAGTGTTCGACCCGACCGGGGCCCAACTGCACCAACACGTTCACCGCACAGCGCCGCACCGTCGACGCTGGGTCGACTACGCGGTCGGGCCAAAGCACGGCATAGTCACCATCTGTTGTTGCACTAAGAGCATCGGCGGCGGCCAGCGAGGCGGGAAGCCACAAAAGCGCTTCGTGCAAAGGGTCCATCTTTGGGCGGGCCACCATGGCCAACATCACGGCGTCGGCACCTCGTAATGTCCATGGCTCGCCACCTCGAAGTCGACCTGAAATTTCGTTGTCGATAACAACTACTGCGCCGTCGGGCGCTTGTTCTTGACGGGCCCATGACGACGCCAAAGCTTCAACCGACATGCCCACCTCGTAGCGACGGATGACGATTGGGTTATCCGCCACCACTAACCACCGGCTGCACTCGATCAACCAACCAGCCGCCACCCGAAACAGTGTGGGCGGCGTGGCTCAGCACAAGCGTGCCTGCGGCCCAACCATCGGCACCGAAGCTGGCCGGGCATTCCAACAACACTTCGACCACTCCGTCTTGTGTCGCCACGATGCTGGCGGGTTGCACATCTTCAAGTGGAACCAGAGAGAAGTCGACCCGCAGTCCGTGCACCAAACCCGATAAGAAAGTGTCTCGTTCTTCCGCTGAGCTGGTGCTCAGACGTATTCGCTGAGCCTGCATTGGGTCTAACCCTCGCCTCTCCCCCGCGGCCAGCACGAACTCTCTACCAACCGGGCTCAGCATCTCCCACACGACAAGGTGTTCTCCCCACATGACCGCGTCGAGAAAGCGGCGTACTGCTTGTTCAACACTCTTGCCGGCGCCAACATCAAACATGGGGCCGTCACTCACGGCCGTTCCCAGCCAATGTCGTCAAGCATGTCGCGAACACGTATTCGCTGGGGCCCGAACAGCTGGGCTTGAATCGCTTCGTCGAGAACAAAGTCGGCCGCTCGCCGCTCGTGGTTTTCAAGCATGGCGTGGGCGGCTAGCAACGAAGTAAGCGCACTCTCCAGAACGTTTTCGGGCAACTCCATCAAGACGGTGATCATGGTGCGCAGGGTCGCCACAAACGAAGCCGGCTTCTGGGTGACCATGGCAAAACAAAACGCGGTAAGCCGCTCCTGGCGATGTTTCTCTGGCAGCGGCTCGGTCAGCAACAGGCGGTGCCGCAAGAAGGTGAGGCGCTCGTCGTCGCTCATCGATCCGGCAAGGCTGGCGATGTGGTCGGCCCTGGTGGCATCGGGTTCAACCTGGGCCAAACGTGCTTCCAGGGCGGCGGCGTTGTTGTACGCCTCTTGCCAGTGCGCTTGATGGAGGCGGGGGTCAAACATGAGCAGTGCGTCTTCATAAGCCGCCAGGCCTCGGCGCATGGAATCGAGATCATCCCGACCAGCCAGTGTGTGACCCAGGTTATGTTTTGCGATGGCGTGATGCATCGGGAACCCAACAGAGGTGAACACGGTAAGGCTTTGCTCGAAAGCAACGATTGCGTCGTCGAGGTGTTTACTAGCCGACGCCGGATCTAGGTTTGCCAACGCTTTAAGAGCAACCCCACGGCTGTGGTCAAGCAGCCCTGAATGCATGGGAACGTCAAACCCGCTGGCCTCGGCTGCGCCCTGGTTAAAGACCTCTACCGCTTTGGCGACGCCGGCGGCTGAGCCTCGCCCCATATGGGCTTGGCCCAAGTTGTGCAGCGTCGCCAGACGGGTTCGGACGACATCATCTGTCCTGTCAGCTGTCGCGTCTTCGCGATTACCTTCCAGCAGTTCCAGCGACCGGTCAAACTGAGTAATCGACTCGTCGATCCGGCCCTGTTCGGCCAGTATCAGCCCAAGGTTGTTTGCCACCGACGCCTCTTCGGCTTCAGCTCCCCGCCCGCTCAGTAGTTCGAGCGAACGTTGAAAAAGTCGGGTTGCCTTTGGCGCATCACCGAGAAGTCGATGGGCCGAGCCGGCTGCGTTAACGATGCGGGCGTGTTCTACCGGGGCCCGCTCTGCCGACAATATGGCGCCCGCCTTTTCATACAACTCCAAGGCTTCACGCAGAACCACCTGTGGCTGAGCGCTGGGTTGTTCAGCGGTGGCCATGCCCAGCTTGTAGGCCGCAGTCGCCCACGCCAATGGTTCGGCGGTTCGGTCAATTGCTTCAAAACTGGCGCTAAGCGCGGCGACCGATTCTCCCGGCGACAGGGCCGAAGGTTGATCGTTTTGCCCTGAACTGCTGGTCATGATGCCGCTTCGGGCTCAGGCTCGGCCTCTGACTGAGCCTCGGCCTCGGCCAACAGTGACGCAACACAACGGTCAACTTCGGCAATGGCAACGGGTACTGCTTCGGTGACGATTTCGGACATTCCGATGTGCATTGTGTCGGCATCAACTGGCTGCACGCCAACCATGCGCACTATCGGCGGCAACACGCCAATAGCCCGAGCCACCATTAGCGACCGTTCGGGCGTTGCCAGGTGCATGTCGGCCAGGAGGTCATACTTTGTGTTGTGATCTAGCTGATGAACATCAATGACTTCATAGTCAATGGTCATCACCATTCCCGGCTCGCGTTCTCGATCAACAGTGTCAATCACGATGACTGCGTCGAAGCCCTCCTGAAGGTCTTGAACTAGCTGGATGCCAGCGATCCCGGTTTCCACCACGGTCACTTCGGGCCGGTTCTGGCGTTCCAACAAGATATTGGCCACCTCTACGCCGAAGGCGTCGTCGCCGCGTAGGACGTTGCCCACACCGGCCACCAGGATTTTCACGAAGGCACTCGTTCTATCTCGGCCGCTCGCAGCGAGTAGCCATGGATGACCCACCAGGCGATGTAGTCCTCAAACATTGCCCAGTCGGCCTTTGAGATCTGGGCCTTCCAGTGTTCAACCCGCTTCTCGATCTCGGTGCTGATCACCCGGTCTAACAAAGCTTCAACTAGCTCTTGTTCTAACAAGCGGGTCCCGGCTGGCCCACCGCTGCGGACTTCGTCGGAGAACCGCACTGCGTCATGACCAAGGGGAACCAGGGCATCACTGCCCGAATTGGTTTCAGGCGCCAGGCCACAATCTGCCTCTTCAACCCTGCGAATGCAGTAGCCAACAAGGAAGGCTGTTGCCGCCCATTCGGAGAACTCTGGCATTGGTTGGGTACGACGCTCTTCGGCGATCATCTGTTCGCGATATGCCGTGGCGGTAACCGTTAGCGGGTGAGCTTGGGCGAGCGCTCGGGCTTTGAAAGTTAGATCGGCAACGCGTTCGTCCAGCGAGTCAAGGTCAGTCATTCTCCGGCCTCGTGATTTGAAGGCCGGTGGTGATGGTGCCCGGAGCCGGAGGTGGATGAGGCTCGGCTTCCATCTCTTCGATCTCAACCCGGCGGTAGTCAACCCAATGGGTCTGCAGAGCCTGCTCTACCTGCTCAAGAATTGTGGCGTCGGCTCCCGTGCAGCCGTCGCAGCTGCCGTGCAGCTTCAGCCGAACCACTCCGTCAGAGATGTTCACCACTTCCATGTCTCCGCCGTGAGAATGCAGGTACGGGCGGACTTCAGCTAGCGCTGCTTGCACCGCGACCCGGGCCGATTCGAGATCGGTCCCGCTGCCCAACCCGTATGCGTCTAGTAACGAGCTAGCGATCGGGTCTGCGGCCAGCGATTCCAACAGAATGTCGCCTCGCCAATCGCGAATCATCTCGACGATACGGCCAATGCCGTTGGCGTGAAAGACGTCTATCCAGTCCAGAAGTTCTTCTGCGGTTGACGCCGTGGCCCGGTCTTGGTGGGTGGTTAGTGTCTCGGCCAGCTCGGCAATGCGGGGCAGTACTTCATCAAATTCGAGCCGTTCGTCACCCCGGCTCACAGTTCTTGCCTCACTAGGTCTAGCACCTGGTCAACCGTAGCCTCGACGGGGTCAGAGAACCCAAGCCCGAACGAGTCGTCAGCGGGTTCCACCTCGATAACAACGGTGTTGTCGGGAAACTCACCGTAGTAACGGACAACTGCCAGGGTGTGGTCAAGATCGATGATGCCCATGGCCGCTTCGGACAGTCGGTCTTGAACCTCGTCGTCGTCGGGCGGGGTGAGGTCTAATTTGTATCGCCGGATGGTTCCCGGCGGGTCAACCTTTCGGGGCATGCAGCCCACCAAAATCACCTTGGACGGGCGAACTTCTTGAAGCCGGTGCAGTACTCGGTGAGCGGCGTAAGACATGTCTTCAACCAGCACGTGGCTGGGCCAGTCGAGGTCAACCACTCGGTTGACCCACTGGGTGCCAAAGTCGAGATCTCGAAGCCAAGGCAAACCGATTCCGGCCACCAACGTTCGGCCCGTTTCTTCAGTGGGCAACACGTAGGTCACTTGTTTGCCCAGCTCAGGGTCGGGAACCGTGAGGCCGGGAATCACAAGGTCGCCAAGTGGCGCTGGCTGGCCTTCGGCGGATGGGTCACTAACGGGCATTAGCTACTCGAGCGTGCAGCTGCAGCTGTTTACTTCTCTGGTGATGATGCCCCGACCGGTGTCCATGTGGGTTGTGCACGGCATGCAGGGATCGAAGCTGCGGATAGCCCGCAGAATGTCGATGCCCTTGATGTTGTCATCGGAAACACTTTCGAGAATCGGAGTGTCAACGATGGCCTCTTCATAGGGGCCGGGTTCGCCGAAGGGGTCACGCGGTGCTGCGTTCCATGTGGAAGGCGTGTTGATCTGGTAGTTAAGCAACTTGCCTTTGTCCATGTGGAGGTGGTGGCTTAGGTAGCCGCGGCCGGCTTCCCAGTAGCCGTAGCCAACTCGCTCGTCTTGGGGAACCTTGAACTTGGTGGCAGTTTTGGTTTCACCTTTGCGCCAGTACTCAAAGGCCTGCATCAGGTTGATCATGGCGATCGAGGCGGTGAAGGCCACACCGTAGGCTCGGCCTCGGTTGCGCTCGAAAGCGTTGAGGACTTTCGGGATCTTCCATTCCAGGACCATCTCTGGAAGCTCGTGACGAGGCATCACCATACGAAGGCCGTCACCGGTGGAGTTCAAGAAGTCGTTGGGCTGCAGGTTGTCGGCCAAAGCTGTGGTCCACATTCGGCCATAGACGCCGGTTTCCATAGACATTCGGTCCCAGCGAGGTGCGGTGTCCCAGGTGTACTTCTCTTTGAAGTTCTTGCCTTCAGGACGAGGGATCGTCACCTTGTTCATCATGTGATACGGGCTGAGCGGGTTGCCCAGAGGATCGGTCTCGAATGCGACCGGACCCTTCTTTGTCCAGTCTTCGTAGAAGCTGTGCTCGACAAATTCTTCGATGCCCATGTTGATTCGGGTTAGGTCGGTTGTGACCAGCTTGCCGTCAACAATCACACCGGGTGCGGAGTACCGGGCGTTGCCCCAAGTGTCGATGTTCTTGTAGGTGGCGTCATAGACGTTTGGGTCATCCCAGATGCCGGTCTGGATGAGGTTGGATGGCCGGGCACCAACCTGTTCATAGGCCGGGTCGGCTTCGAGGAAGAAGTCACAAATGTCGTCCCACCAGCCAGCGAGCCGTTTTGCGTAGTCAAAGATCTTCGCTAGCTGGGCGTAGAACTCGTTGAAGGTTGAGGTGGTGATCGTCGTTGACACGCCGCCGGGAACAAGCGTTGACGGATGCGGGAACTTGCCGAACATCAGCGTGCACATGATGCGGCCGATCCGGGTGTATTCAAGTGCCTCAAGGTAGATCTCACCCTCAAGCGGGTTCATCGCATCCATGATGTCCTTGACCGTCTTGTAGCCATGGATGTGAGCGTTCTTAGCCGGGGTCTGCTCGGCCATCACGACCAACTCGGGGTTGGTCATCTGCACTAGGGCGGTGGAGTAATCGGGCCCGGCCAACAACCCAAGGTGAATCGGATGGTCATAGAACATCTCGGCGCACTCGCCGAGGTTCCGAACCACTACACCAAGCGGCGGTGGCACGATGCCAAACGCTTGCTCGATAGCCATTGACGAAACTGTTGAGTGAACGCCACCACAAACACCACAAGCTCGAGAGCTGATGTCGATTGCGTCGCGGGGGTCTCGGCCTTGGAGGATGATTTCATACCCACGGAAGAGCATGGCCATCGAATAGGCGTCAACGGCTTTGCGGTTCTCTAGGTCAAGCGTGGTGTGAACGGCAAGCGCTCCAGCAACACGGGTGACCGGGTCAATGCTCCACTCGCGAAGGCGAGGCGGAGCAGAACTTGGTGACGCCCCACCGCTCCCACCTTCGGTGGGACGCACGTATTGACGGATGGGGCTGGTGGTTACAGCAAACGGGTCGCCGCCGCTTTGGATGAGGCGCGCCTTACCGGAGCTATCAAATTCGATGGGGAGGTTCTTGAAGCACATGTTTTTGGGTTACCTACTGGCCTACTGGCTTCCGCCGTCGTTGTGATGCTGCACTTTGCTGTAGAAGCGGTGCACTGCCTTCTCGGCCCCAACTGGCTGGGTTTTGTAGCGGGCCCAGCCGCTTGGAAGCTCGTCGTCTTGCCAGCGGACTGAGCGCTGTTTGTCGTGCATGGTTAGCCGTCGGACCCGACGGATAAACCCGCCAACCGCACGACTGGTTGTTCCACTGAGGAACGAACCGGGAGGGGCGGCGTAGAACGGTGCGAACTTGTCGGGGAAGCCGGGCATGGTGCAACCAATGCAGATTCCGCCCATGTTCATGCAGCCGCCGTGGCCATCCACGATGCCGCGTTCGGCAATGTTGCACTGCACTACTGGACCCCAGCAGCCGAGTTCTACCAGACATTCTTTGTCGCCGTATTCTTCGGCGAACACACCTTCTTCGTAGTAGCCGGCCCGGGGGCAGTGGCGGTGAACGGTTTCGGTGAACAACCAAGCTGGACGGCCCAGCTCGTCAAACTCGGGCAGCGGGGCAAGGCCGTTAAGGAAAAGAAGCGCGGCGGCTGCGGTCTCGATGATGTTGTCACCCACTGGTGAACAACCCGGCACGTTCACAACCGGTAGTCCCAGCGTTGAGCGATAGTCCTTGCCGAGGTGGTCCATTACACCTTTGGCGTTGGTGGGGTTGTTGGCGGCGGCCGGTATTCCGCCCCAGGTGGCACACGTTCCAACCGCAACAACCGCAGCTGCTTTGGGGGCCATGCGGTCTAGCCATTCGAGGCTGGTGATCTGGCGACCGGTCTCACGATCTTCACCGAGGCCCATCCAATAACCGTCGCCGGAGTAGGTCTCGTCCATGATCGAACCCTCCCAGCAAATAAGGAAGGGAGCATCAAGTTCGCCGGCGGCGGCCATACGAAGGTTCTCGGTCCATTCCGGGCCAGATTCAACTGACACAACGGTGTGGATCAGCTCTACGCGAGGTAATCCGGGAACTCGTCCTAGTAGGAGGTCTTCAAGCCGAGGGTGGGTGGCGCCGGTGACGGCAATGGTGCAGCCATCACATGATGCGCCGACGATCCAGAACAGGTACACCTTCTCTAGCGGGCCCTGGAACTGGTCGGTGTTGGGCTCAAGCAGGGTGCTGCGTAACGCAATGGGAGCGAGCGGGTCGGCCGGGTCGGTGATTAACGGCAGCAGCGGGTTCTCATTGTGTGGGTGGTCGGGAACCTTTGTGTATTGCACCATGAAGTCTCCGGTTACGCTTGAGGAACGACTAAGTGTACTATACACACAGCTTCGAATTCGCTCGAAGTGGCCGTAGTCGAGCGGCGAAATTACAGTCGAGGGCCTGATGAATCCTTCTGGTGAAGACAATCTGATCACCGCACCGAAGTCATCGGCCTTGCAGATGCTTTACTGGCGCAGCGAGATCCTCCAGGTGATGTATTGGCTGCGAGGCGAGGGCTTCGGAGACATAGTCGACGCACCAATGATCGAACGCTTCCTCGGTGTTGACGCTTCTATTGGCGTTGGCTATCTGGATCGGCTGGTCGAAGAGGACTACCTCACTGTCGATGGCTCTTTCTACGCGCTGTCGGAATTTGGCTTGAAACAAGGTGCGCGCGAGTTCGCCGAGTCGTTTAACGAACTCACCAAACCCGCCCACGGAGAATGCAGCGACGACTGTTGGTGCCACGCTTCAGTGGACGAAGCCGACGCCTGCATGGCGCACCGAATCGAACACAACCACGCAATGGACGCCAAACACATGAATGCCAGTGGCGAACACTCCCACAACCACGGCGATCACAACCACGATGACGGGCACGGTCATGGCCACAGCTAACAAAAAGAAGCCCACCTCCAGCACCGAAAGCGTGCTGCCCCGGCGTTTCTTGCGGCAACTATTGTTTCTGGCGCTTGGCTCAAACGAGCGGTCATATGGTTACGAACTGGCCGAGGCCGTGCGAGAAAATGGCCTTACCGTTGACCTTGCCGGTGTTTACCGAGAGCTGCGGGCGCTTGAGCAACGTGACCTTCTTACTTCGGAGTGGGAGCCATCTCAGAACGGGCCGGATCGTCGGGTCTACATGATGACTGCGGCGGGCAAAGCGGCTCGGGCTGAAGCGGTCGAGTCTCTTCGCAGCGCTAGAGATCACTTAAGCGCCGCGCTAGAACAAGCGTCTGATTCGTGAAGGCGGCTTCGTGAAGTTAGCCGTTGCCGGAAAAGGTGGAGCGGGAAAGACCACGTTCTCGGCTACCGCGGCGCGCCTGTTCGCCCGCGCCGGTCATCCGGTGCTGGCCATCGACGCCGACACCAACCCAAACCTGCACGCGGCTCTGGGCATAAGCACCACCGACGTGCAGAAGGTGCCGTTCCCGCCAACCACTCTGGTTTCGCGCGGGTTCAACGGCCCTGCTCTGAACGAACCCATCGACGACGTTCTTGACCGCCACACAATCACAGCGGCTGACGGCGTGCGCCTTCTTCGTATGGGAATGCCCGAACACGCAGACGAAGGTTGTTTGTGTTCAGCCCATGCTGTTGTTTCGGCTTTGCTTAGTGATCTCGACAACAAGGTCGACACCATCACCATGCTCGACATGGAAGCCTCGCCCGAACACCTCAGCCGAGGCACCGCCCGTGAGGCCAACACTTTGTTATTGGTGGCCGAGCCATACTTCCGTTCACTCGAAGCGGCCAAGCTTCAAGCGAAGCTGGCGGCCGAAACCAACATCGGCCGAGTTGTGGTGCTGGCCAACAAGTGCCGATCCGCTGGCGACTTTGACGCCATCGCCGAGTTCTGCGGTAACCACGAACTGGACCTCATCGGGAAGGTTCCGTGGGGAGACGAAGTGCTCGACGCCGACGCCGCCACCACCCCCCTGCTCGACTTCGCCCCCGATAGCCCGGTCGTTGACGCCATCCAGACCATATGCTCCGCCTTAGTTCCGAGCACTCCTGATACTGCTCCTCCATCGAATCCAGACGTTAAGAAGGCCCCCTAAATGTGTGTTGGAATCCCTGCCCAAGTTGTTGAAATCCTTCCCGCCGAACGGAAGATGGCTGTAGTTGAAGTTGAAGGTGTCCGACGCGAAGTAAGCATCGTCGTGGTTGAGAACGAAGGGGTCGAGGTTGGCAGCTGGGTGCTGCTTCACGTGGGTTTCGCGATGAGCGTTATCGACGAAGAAGAGGCCCAAGCTCAGTTGGAGTTCATGCGAATGCTGGGTTCTGTCTATGAAGAAGAGGTGGAGGCGTTCTCCACAGAGGTCCCCCACTCTGAGCCCGCGGCGCCGCCTCAACCCGCCGAACATTCCGAATCGTGACCCGAGATTCAACGTTCGACGGGCCAGTTGCCGGTGCTCTTGGGGGGCAGGATCTTGGGGAGAAGGATCTTGCTAACTCGGCGCTGGCTTTGGCCCGAGTGTTTTCTGCCGGTGGCCGCCTCGTTGTGGTGGCTCCGGGCCGCCATGACCATGCCCAACACGTTGCCGTTGAGTTCATCCATCCGGCCATCGTTGGCGCCCGCTCACTTCCCGCGTTTGCCGCGAACGCCGATGACCTGCCCCACGTCGTGTCAGCCAATGACGCCTTGCTGGTGTTGACCCCGCCTACCCGTTTCGATGGCGAGCTGCCAGCCGCAGCCCTGGTTCTGCAAACCGACGCCGGGTTGACCGAACCAGAAATCGTGCGTTACTACCACGTGCTTTGGGAGCTGGTGCAGTTGGGATTGAAACACCCGGGTTTAACCGGAGGCACCGCGGTTGCTGGCGGCGACAGCACCAACTTCCTCTACCCGTTCCTCGATGCGGCCGAGACCAGCGAACCCGAACTTCTAGATTCCATGCGTAGCTCGGCCAACGCCAAAGATCTTGAATCAAACGACGTGAGCGCACAGGCGGTTGCCAACAATGACGCTGAACTGACCGCGGTGGCGGCCGCCATCGATGCATGCCATCGCCGGGGCAACACCGTTCACACCATCGGCAACGGGGGCAGCTCTAGTGATGCTGCTCGTTTGGCCCGTCAGCTGCGGTCTCACAAAGTGCGGGCCACCTGCCTCGCCGCCGACCCCGCCGTGTTAACCGCACTGGCGAACGACCTTGGTGTTGACAGAATCTTTGCCCGCCAGATCGAAGCTTCGGTAAGGCCGGGTGACGTGCTGTTTGTGTTCAGCACCAGTGGAACGTCATCGAACTTGCTGGCCGCGTTAGACATAGACGTAGTTTCGGACGTAACCGTGGTGGCCTCAGCTGGTTACGGCGGTGGGGCGCTAGCCCAGCACCCGGCCACCGACCTCAGCCTCACCGTTGATTCGACGTCGGTGCATCGGATTCAGGAAGCGCAAGGAGTATTGATGGACCAGTTGTGTGCCCGCCTGAGCGTTGAACTTGAGGTGAGTAGATGAAGTTTGTTACCGAATTTCGAGACCCCGTAGCCGCCCGAGCCTTGATCAAAGAGATCACTGCGCTTGCCAAGGATCAGCCGCCCCGCAAGTTCATGGAGGTTTGTGGCGGCCATACTCACGCCATCTATCGCCACGGCATCGAGACGCTGTTGCCCGAATCAATAGAGATGGTCCACGGACCGGGTTGCCCAGTTTGTGTGATCCCGATGGGGCGCATCGACGACGCAATTGCGGTTGCCTCACGCGAAGGCGTAACCATGTGTTGTTTTGGCGACATGATGCGGGTGCCCGGCGGCAAGAGCACACTTCTTGAAGCCAAGGCCAACGGAGCCGATGTGCGGATTGTCTACTCGCCGTTGGATGCGCTGGCAATTGCCGAACGTGAACCTGACCGAGAGGTTGTTTTCTTGGCGGTCGGTTTCGAGACGACCGCACCTTCAACCGCAGTCACTGCCATGCAGGCGCGAGAACGCAAGGTGTCGAACTTCTCCATCTTCTGCAACCACGTGACGATCGTGCCACCGGTTAAGGCCATCTTGGATTCGCCCGGTATGAGCCTGGACGGTTTCTTGGGCCCAGGCCACGTAAGCACCGTGATTGGCACCGGACCATATGAGTTTGTTCCCCGCGAGTACGGGCTGCCGTTGGTAGCAGCCGGGTTTGAACCGGTTGACATTTTGCAGGGTGTGGCCATGTTGTTGCGCCAGTTGGCCGAAGGTCGGTGCGAGGTTGAGAACCAGTACAAACGAGTTGTGCGCGACGGTGGCAACACTGCCGCGCTGAAGATTCTTGGCCAGGTGTTCACGATTCGTCCCCATTTTGAGTGGCGTGGGCTTGGGTTCATAGCCCAGTCGGCGCTGGCTTTGAATGAAGACTTTGCCGAGTTCGATGCCGAGTTGAAGTTCGAAGTTCCCGGCGTTCGAGTTGCCGACCCGAAAGCTTGCCAATGTGGCGAGGTGCTGAAGGGCGCGATCCGGCCGTGGGAATGCAAAGTGTTCGGCAGTGCTTGCACACCCGAGACGCCAATTGGAACGTGCATGGTTTCTTCCGAGGGAGCGTGTGCTGCGTATTTCAACTACGGGCGTTTCCGGGCCAAGACCCGCATTCCTGTGACTTCTACGTGAGCAGGCCAGCATGAGCACCCAAGACGAACGCGACCAGGTACTGGCGCGAATAGAGCAGTGGAAGCTGCGGCCACCGAAGCTCACTGACGAAGTAGTCACGATGGCGCACGGCGCGGGCGGCAAGGCCAGCCAGTCACTAACCGAAGCGGTATTCAAGGCCGCCTACGGTGGCCCGCAGCTTGACCGTCTTGATGACGGTGCAGTGTTAGACGTTCCACCGGGCTCTCGCATCGTGTTCACCACCGACGCCTTTGTTGTAACACCCAGGAAATTCGCCGGCGGTTCGCTAGGCGACTTGGCAATCAACGGGACCGTCAACGATCTTGCCGTCATGGGGGCAACGCCGAAGTGGCTAACCGTTTCGGCGGTGCTCGAAGAGGGCCTTCCGATGGATGAGTTGCGGGACATCGTCGGCGATGTTGCCGCCGCTGCGGCCAAGGCCGGGGTAGAGATCGTGGCTGGCGACACCAAAGTTGTAGAGCGTGGGGCCGCTGATGGGTGCTATCTAACAACCAGCGGCATCGGGGTATTAAGTAGCGACCGCCAGCTCGGTGCCGACCAAGTGCAGCCCGGCGACGTTGTGTTGGTATCGGGCACCATTGGCGACCATGGCATGGCAGTAATTCTGGCCCGTGGCGACCTAGCCCTGGACGCCAACATCGAATCAGACACCGCACCTCTACATGAGGCAACCGCGGCGTTGCTTGAAGCAGTGCCGATGACCCGGTGGATGCGTGACCCAACCCGAGGTGGTTTGGCGTCTGCGTGCAACGAGCTGGCCGCCGCGGCGAACGTCGGCGTCTCGTTGTTTGAAGAGTCGCTGCCCGTGAACCCGCCAGTTAACGGTGCGTGTGAGTTATTGGGCCTCGACCCGCTCTATGTGGCAAACGAAGGCAAGTTCGTGGCGGTGGTTCCGGCCGACCAAGTCGACGCGGCGTTGGAGGCGTTACGTGCGGTCCCGGTTTCAGCAGGGGCGGTTGCGATTGGCGAGATCAACGACGAGCACCCAGGCATGGTCGTAGCCCACACCCCATTCGGCGGCTCAAGGATTGTCGACATGTTGGTTGGAGCCCCACTCCCCCGAATCTGCTGAGCCTCAACTAGCAGCTGGTTCTCCGACGTGGGCTGTTAGCCGGTCGACGAGCGTGTCGATTGCAGCCCACACTTCTGGGGCGTCGTCACGGGACATTGGTTGGCCCTTGCGGTCGGCGGCGGCCAGCGTAGGGCTGGACGGGATGATCACATCTAGGGGCACGTCGTGTTCTGCGCACATTTCTTCTAGAGCCTGGCGAGCTTCGTCATCGGTGACGAGGTTACCTACCCCGACCCAGTGAGTGATGCCTAGTTCCTTGGCCAGCCCGATGGTGCGTTGCGCGGTGATGATTGCTTTGCGGCTTGGCTCCATCATCAACACAAGAACATCGGCGTGGGCCAGTGTTCCGCCAGAGCGGCTTAGGTGTTCGATGCCAGCTTCCATGTCAACGATGGTGTCATCGGTTTCTGAATGCAGAGCTTCGCCCAACAAACTACGAACGCTGGCGTGGCCTCCGCAGGTACAGCCGGCGCCCGCCTCGTTCACACGCAGGGCAGACATCAGCGTGACACCTTCTGGGGTGAGAACTGCGAAGTCGTTCATCAATTCGGCAACTGTCATGTCGCCTCGTTTGCCAACAACCATTGATCGGGGAATTGGTTCTAGGGACTCGGTGGCATCGGGACTGAGGCCAAGCGAAAGGCCCAAGTTTGGGTTGGAGTCAGTGTCTACCGCTAACACGCGTCGACCGCGATCCACCAAGGCGCGGGCTAGTAACGACGAAGTGGTCGTCTTACCGACCCCACCTTTTCCAACGATTCCGATCTTCATTACTTCCCCTGTCGTTCCGTTCCAAGACTACCTGTGGTGCCCTGGTGTGTCATAGGCGCTTAAGTGCGGCCCGGCCGATCGCAACCTGACCCAGCGAGATGCCCCCATCGTTCGGAGGGATCTGTTGATGGCGAAGAACCTTAAGCCCCGAGCCTTGGAGTTTGGGTAGCACCAGCTCCACCAGCAGCCGGTTCTGGAACACCCCTCCGCTTAGCGCAACCGTTTCGAGTCCGCTCTCGGCTGCGAGCTCTTCGGCAGTCCGACCAACAAAGTCGGCAATGGACTGATGGAACCGGTACGCAAGTGCGGCCGGGTCAACCCCCGAATCAAGATCGGTCAGCACAGCCCGAATCAGCGGCGCCGGGTCAGTTCCTTCCCACGGGTACCCGGGCTGGGCTCGAGTTTCTTCCGTCGCTAAGGGCGTCGCTAAGGCTTCCAGAGCTATAGCTGCTTCGCCTTCGTAGGTAACGGTTTGGGCCAGACCACAGATGGCCGCGACGGCGTCGAACAATCGGCCGACTGATGAAGTCTGAAGGGCAGACGGATCAGTAGACAGCCGAACCATGGCATCGACTGCGTGTTCGCTGAACAACCCCCGCAATCGCTCCGGAACCTCACCAAAGGCGGCAATGCAATACGAGACAGCCATTCGCCACGGTTCGCGAACGGCCTTTGCTCCACCCGGCATCGCTACTGGTTTCAAGAAGCCGGCCCGTTCATAACCGTTGGCATCGCCGATTAGAAATTCGCCACCCCATGCCGTGCCGTCGTCACCCCAACCGAGCCCGTCGAACACAACCCCGATGGCCGGACCTTCGTGGCCGTTCTCAACCAGGCACGACACCAGGTGAGCGTGGTGGTGCTGCACCGCAAAGGCCCGGGCAATGTCTTGACTAGTGGCGAACTTCGATGACAGATACTCGGGGTGAAGGTCATGCACCACCAAGGCCACATCGGCGGCAGCGAAGGAGATCTGGTCAGCGATGGTGGCTTCAAACGCGGCCAACGTCGACGGGCTTTCAAGGTCTCCGAGATGAACCGACAGCGATGCCCTGTCGTCTACTGCCAGACACGTTGTGCTCTTTAGCTCTGCCCCGACGCCCAGCACCGTCGGCCCTGACGATTGCAGCGGGACGGACCGAGGCGCGTAACCCCGTGCTCGGCGAAGCAGCTGAAACTGCCCAGCAACTACTTGGCCAACCGAGTCGTCGGCACGCCGTTCGATTGGACGGTTGTGCGTGAGGATGAGATCTGCGATGTCGGCGAATGCTGTGGCCGCTAGCTGATCATCGATCACTATCGGCTCGTTCGAACGGTTCCCGCTGGTGCAAACAAGAGGCACGCCCGCTCCGGTTGCCAGCAAACTGTGAAGGTTTGAAGCTGGAAGCATCACGCCCAGACGGTTGGTTCCCGGTGCCACGTTGTCCGCTACCTGGCCAACGCCCTGGTTCTGGCGGTCCTCAAGACCAACACTCTGGTTCTGGCGGTGTCCAAGCCCGGATTCGGGCCCGGATGCCGCCAGTTCGGAAGTTGTGGGCTTGGCTGCAGCCAGAACGATTGGGGCCTCGGGAGCTTCCAAGGCCTGTCGCCCAACTGGGTCTAGCTCCACTACGCGCTCGGCCATAACCACCGAATCCACCAACAAGGCAAACGGCTTGGTCTCACGGTGTTTGCGATCTCGAAGCTTTTGCACCGCTTCGAAGTTGTCGGCTCGGCACATGAGTTGGTATCCACCCAACCCTTTAACTGCCACGACAGCTCCGTCCAAAAGCGCAGCCACAGCACCGTCAATGGTTGGGCCGGTTAGCTGCGGTCCGCACGCGGCACAAGCGGTGGCTTGGGCGTGGAAGCGTCGATCGGCAGGGTCCTCATATTCCTGCTGGCATTCGGCACACAACTTAAACCCGGCCATCGAGGTGTTGGCCCGGTCATAAGGAAGATCAGACACAACGCTGTAACGAGGTCCACAAACTGTGCAACAGATAAAGGGATACCCATAGCGCCGATTGTTTGGGTCGGCGGCCTCTGCGAGGCATTCGGCGCAGGTGGCAACATCTGGAGGGATTGCCATCGATCGCTGCTGGTCGGCTTGACGGCTGGGCACAATCGAAAACTCGGTGTCACCTTCGGGCGGCGACACTATGACTTCAACCGAATGCACGTCGGCCAAGCTAGGCGCGTCGAATTGAACACGCCGAACAAACTGGTTACACGTCTCGGCATCACCCTCGACCACACAGATCACCTGAGCTCCGGCGTTCGTGACGCTGCCGCCAAGACCCAGCGATGAAGCTAGCCCGTACACAAACGGCCGGAACCCAACACCCTGGACGGTCCCCGAAACCTGCACCGTCAGGCGTGTCATATTGGTCACAGATACCAGTTTGCCTGCCTTGTCTCGCCGAAGCTAACTCCGACCTAGCCCAGGTTGCGCCCTGGACGCCGATGACCGATTATGGACCCGTGCGAAAACTAGTTTTCTTCTGCAGCGCTGACCCTCGTGAAGACACCGGAGCGTTCTTTCGCGCCTACCACTTTGCGAACGTTGCGGCCAACAGTGGCCTCGACGCAGAGGTTCGCCTGGCCGGGTCGGCAGTAGACGTAACCGACTTAGACACACTGCCCGCAGACGATGCCGGCGATCTGATTCGAACCAAGATCGGCGAGTCGATCGACGCTCCATTTGCCGTCTCTCTTTGACCGTTTTCTAGCGAGGCCCGTGGGGTCTCAGAAGATGACGCAAAGAAGATTGGTGGGTTCTTCCGAACCTTGGGTGAGATTCTCACCGAAACCGCCGAAGGCAAGTCCGAGTTCATCTATGTCGGTTAGCCGGATGAGAACAGTTCGATGAGAACGGCCCGATGAGAACAGCCCGATGATCAGAATCGCCTTTGCTGGCAAGGGTGGCTCTGGCAAGTCTTCGATCTCTGGAACCTTTGCCCGGTTGTTGGCTCGAACAGACAGGCCGGTTCTGGCAGTTGACTCCGATCCGTTGCCAGGCATGGCCTACTCACTGGGTATTCCCGTTGACGACCGGCCCGCTCCAGATGACGTCGTCGTTGAAGGACCCGAGGGCGGTCCGCGCTGGGTTCTACGCCCCGGCTTGGATGCCGGCGGCTTTATAGATCAATACGCCGAGGCCGGCCCTGACGGGGTTCGGTATCTGCAATTTGGCAACAGCTGGGGCCACTGGTCAACGTTGCAGCGGGGCCAGCACGCGTGGAGCCAGGTAGTGAAAGAGATGGACCCCAACGCCTGGAACGTCGTTGGCGATCTACCCGGCGGCACGCGTCAAGCCATGTTCGGCTGGGCCAAATATGCCGACGTGCTGGCGATAGTGGCTGAACCCACGCCAAAGTCAATTCAAGTGGCCAAGCGGTTGCGAAATATCACCAAGGCAGATTGGTCTCCCGATCATGTTGTCGTGGTAGCCAACCGGGTGTCAGGCCCCGAAGATGTGCGGAGAATTTCCGACGCACTAGAACGGCCGGTGATCGGTGCTGTTCCCGATGACCCTGCGGTCACCGCAGCTGACAAACAAGCTGTGGCACCGCTAAATGGGGGCGCTGGTCCCTTTGTGGACGCGGTGGCGGAACTTGTTACCCAAGTCGAATCGACCTACGATCTTGACATCAGAAGTTCGGACTGACAGGACCGCATGAGAGTTGCAGTTGTAGGTAAAGGAGGGTCGGGAAAGACGTCGGTAAGCGGCGTGCTGGCTCGAAGTTTCGCCCGTGCAGGCCACAACGTGGTCGGCTTGGATTGCGACACCAACCCCAACCTCGGGCTCTCTCTTGGCGTAGGCGATTTGGAAACCGAACGGCTGTTGTCTTTGCGGGATCAGATCGACGAAGGCGAACAATCCCACGCTCACACTTGGGATGACATCCTCCAGACCTACGGGACCGACGCCCCTGATGGGGTGCGGCTAACTGTTGTAAACCGAATCGACAATCCCGAACCGGATTGACCCTGATGTGGCCTGTCCGCTGAGCAGTTGCTCAGCTCCGTACCTCACACTGACACAGTTATCGTTGCCGACCTCGAAGCAGGAATCGGCACCCTCACGAGGCTGCCCGAACAAGCCGTCGAGCACACGCTGGTGATCGTCGAACCGACCCCGCGCTCTATCGATGTTGGTAAGCGGGCGGTGCAGGTTGCCACCGAACGAGCCCAAGGCAACATCACAGTTGTTGCAAACAAAGTTGCCGACGACGAAGACAACGAGCGAGTCCGTTCGGCGTTCGCCGAGTTCAAAGTGGTCACGGTCCCCACCGATCCAGTGGTGATCAAAGCCGACCGCCAGGGTGTCTCCCCCGTCGATATTGACGCCGAAGCACCCGCCGTCGCTGCGATCGGCAAACTTGTCAACCTGCTTGGCTAGGGCCTCCACGAAAGTTCGAACCTAGGGTTTCAGCTATCGGTCAAGGCGGCAGCGATGGTTTCGCGTTCCCAATTTCCGTGCATTGTTGCTGGGAGGTCGTCGATCTCATACCAGGCCGCCGGTATTGGGGACCCAGACGGCTCTCCGTCGGCTAACACCAAGTAGTCAAACGAGATGTGCCAACCGCGGCGGCCCCGGAACGACTGAACTCGATTCAGATTGATGCTCCCTACGTTCAAGCCACCGATCTCGTCGATGGCAATCTGCGCTGCGTCGTCGGGGTGTTGATACGGGTCAAGTTCGTGGGCGGGAAGCCACCAACGAATGTCGGCGTCGGTTTCGTCGCTCTCGCCAGCTGGGTTGTATCGCACCAGCAGCACACGACCGTCGCCGCGCTGGATGACGAGGTTGGCAATGAGTTGGATGGCGGGCGTATCGGTCATCTGGTTCCTTTAGGTGATGGTTGAGTGGTCGAGTTCGTTGAGCCAGCTGAGTTCAGCCTGCACAAGTGCCAGGTTCCGATCGACGATGGCGGCGGCGGGGGCGGCCGCACGCGCCGCTTCGATCTCAGCTTCCAGCCCGTGCAGTGACTTTGTTCTTGTCGCCAGCGCTTCGCTGATTGCGGTTGGGTCAAGGTCGCCGCGCGCAGCGAGCGCCACATCCACCGCAGCTACCGGTGGTGTTGGGTGTGCGAGAGCTTCTGCCAGCAGGTGCCGGTAGTGACGACGACCGGATGCGGTGATGCGATATTTCGTGCGCTGCGGCCGATTTCCCGATTGTTCGGCCGGAAGTTCTTGTGCGTATCCATTCTTCGTGAGCGTGCGCAGAACCGAGTAGATCGACGCGTCTTCAAGCCCAAACCAAAAGGCGATGCCGTCATCTGACAGCGCTTTCTTGATTTGGTACCCGTGCATCGGGTGTTCGCTGAGGAGCCAGAGGACAAGAAGTCGAGCCACAGACTAAATACTAAAGCTTTAGTATTTAGTCTGCAAGGTAGTTGGCGCTCCCCTGGTATGTTCGAAATGTGAGTTCGGGTCCGAATGGCTGAACGTCATGGGATCTCCTTGAACGGTTCTGCTCGCAGCATCATCCAGCTCGCCATCTCGGCGAACGTCTTCAGCGCCACATCGGCTTCAGTCTCGTCGATCCTGCTCGCCAAGCGAGCAGCGCCGTGGAAGAGTTCCACCAGCAGCAATGCCCGACGTTCCAGCTCTAGACGGCCGATTCCAAGGCCGTCGTAGTCGACCGCAGCGGCAATGACCGCGGCATTCCGCCGGCTGTCATCCAAGTCGAGAGCCGAGAGTTCTGGATCGGCATGGATCGCGGCGCTTATCTGCAGGCGCAGCGGATCATTTAGGCGGCGGCAATAAGCGATAACACCAGCCTTAATCCGGTCTGCCGGCGGGCCGGTTGCCCCGTCAGCCATGTCGACATTCATGCGCGCATCAGCTTCAAGCGTCATGATCGCCAACTCGCGAACGATGGCCCGCTTGTTGGGGAAGTATCGGTACAAGGCGGTGAGGGCCATGCCAGCTTCCTCAGCGATGTCAGTCATCGAGATAGGTTCGAGCCCACGGGCTGCGACCAGCGCCGATGCGGCATCGAGCACCTGGTCGAAGCGCTTCTGACTGCGGGCTTGAGTTGGTCGTCGACGTACGTGCGGGGAATCACTGGCGGGGAGCGGATCAGTCACAGTCATGAAGGTATCTCATGTTTTTCGGCAAGTTGGTTGACACTTCCAATTATATAAGGAATAGTGCGTTTATACGTGAGAGTTACTCACGATTCAAGAACAGGGGAACCAAATGTCCGAACAGATTCTCGACGTCGCCGTGATCGGCGCAGGTCCCGCCGGCCTCACACTGGCTCGTAGGCTCCAGGAGACTGAAGCCTCCTTCAAAGTCTTCGAACGCAATAAGGGCGTCGGGGGGATCTGGGACATCAACGCCCCCAACTCGCCGATGTATGAGACCGCCCACTTCATCTCATCCAAGACCCTGTCGGGATTCGCGGGTTACCCGATGCCTGATGACTTTCCGGACTATCCGAGCCACCGGCACCTACTCACCTACATCAAGTCTTTCGCCGAGGAGTTCGATCTCGAGCGTCACATCCAGTTCGAAACCTCAGTCGACCAGGCGGATCACAACGACGACGGCACCTGGACGCTCCGATTCGCTGACGGAACCAAACAGGTCTGCCGCTACTTGGTTGCAGCCAACGGAGTCACCTGGGAACCGAACACGATCGAATGGCCCGGCGAATTCAACGGCGAGATCCGCCACACCGTCACTTATCGCAACACCGAAGAGCTCAAGGGTAAACGAGTGCTGGTGGTCGGCGCGGGCAACTCCGGAGTCGACATAGCTTGTGACGCATCCTTTGCCGCCGAGCAGGCCTTCCTCAGCGTGCGGCGGGGTTACCACTTCCTGCCAAAGCACATAATGGGACAACCGATCGACGTCTTCGCTTCAACTGGCCCCAAGCTGCCGTTCCCAATCCAGCAGCGAATTTTCAGCGGGCTCATACGCATGATCAACGGGGACATGACCCGGTACGGTCTGCCGAAACCGGATCACAAGTTGCTTGAGTCGCACCCGATCATGAACACCCAGATCCTCCACTACCTCGGGCACGGCGACTGTGTTGCTAAGGGTGATGTAGATCGCCTCGACGGCGACCACGTGGTCTTCGTTGACGGCTCACGTGAGCAGATCGACCTTATTCTCCAGGCAACCGGTTATCACCACGCCTGCCCGTTCATAGACGACGCCGTCCTAAATGAAAGGGACGGACGACCAGACCTGTACTTGGGTATGTTCTCCCGAAGCGCTCCGACCTTTGCCGTGCTTGGGTTCATCGAGTTCGCCTCAGCCGCGTACGACAATTTTGACAAAATGGCTGAGCTCATCATCGCCGACGCCACCTCGCCTTCCACGAGCAGCTTCAAGCGGCGCTTCGCAGCTAAGAAGCAGAACCATCAACCAGACCTCACCGGCGGTCGCAACTACGTTAAGTCCGAACGCCACGCCAACTACGTCGAGGTTGAGACCTATCTCGAGCTTCTCGCTGGGCTCAAGCAAGAGCTCGGCATTGAGGGCGGAAGTAAAAGTCTCGTCGGTGCGTCATGATGGGCAGATCACTTGCCTTGGTAACTGGCGCTGGTTCGGGAATCGGGGCTGAGGTCGCTCGCCGGCTCGACAAACGAGGCCACACTGTCATCGCTGTAGACCGTACAGAAGCGCTATCCCAAGCCGCAGCCAAGGCCACCGGTTCTGATGCGATCGGTGTCGCCTGCGACCTGGCCGACCCTGGCTCAGTGGCCTTGCTCTGCAAAAGGATTCGCGAGGAATGGGCCGGGGAGCTAGCAGTCATGGTGTGCAACGCAGGCATCATCAGGCCTCTCGACATCGCCGAACTGACTCCGGGAATCATCGACGCCCATATCGACATCATGCTGAGAGCACCGATGCACATGATTAGCACAGCCATACCCGACATGCTCGCCAAGAAGTCCGGGCACATCCTTGCCACCGTGTCGATGGGCGGCATCGTTGCGATGCCCGGATCCTCCGCTTATTCAGCCGCCAAGTTCGGAATGCGAGCCTTCCTTGCAGCGCTCCACGCCGAGGTCGCATCCCATGGAGTCAAGGTCAGTGGCATTTACCCCAACGCTGTTGACACACCCATGCTGCGTGAAGAAGCCGCTTCAGGTGGAAGCGCACTCAACTTCGTAGGCGAGGTCAAGTCGATCAACGAAGTTGGTGATGTCTACGAACGAGCGCTCGACACCGGCAAGCTCGAGTTTTACCTCCCGTACTCCGACGGCATCACCGGTCGCCTCACATCGCTGAAACCATCGTCGGTGCCCAAGATCATCCCTATGCTTAACAAGATCGGCGAACGAGGACGGACCAAATACCTGGCCTCACCGGAACCCGATTGGAAACAGGGGGTCCGCTCATGAGTGGTTCAGCAGATCAAGAACTTCGCCATCGAGCCAACGCTGTGATGCCAGCTGGAGTGTACGGACACCTGTCGGTGTCACGGAGATCACCGCGGACTCCTCAATTCATCAGCCGCGCTGATGGCACTTACATCACTGACGTTGACGGCAATCGTTACATCGACTTCATGTGCGGCTTCGGCACCAATCTTCTCGGTTACGCCCACCCTGACATTGACCAGGCCTATGTCGAGCAACTAGCGAAGATCGACACCGCCACTGGCCCGTCGCCTCTCAGCGTCGAACTGGCCGAGGCCTACACCAAGCAGATCGCCCACGCCGACTGGGTCATGTTCTGCAAGAACGGCAGCGACGCCACATCGACGGCGCTTCTCGCAACCCGGGCTCACCGAGGCCGTTCGAAGGTACTAATGGCCCAGGGCGCCTACCACGGAGCGTCGACCTGGAGTACGCCCGGACCCGCCGGGACACTCCCAGCAGAACGCGAACACTTCATCCCATTCCGCTTTAACGACATCGAGAGCTTGGATGCAGCGGTCCAACAAGCCGGTGACGACCTAGCCGGCATCTTCGCCAGCCCCTTTCGGCACGATCTCGGCGTAGCCCAAGAGTTACCGACTGCAGAGTTCGCCACCGCTGTTCGGCAAGCGTGCGATCAACAAGAGGCTCTGCTTGTGCTGGACGATGTTCGCGCCGGCTTCCGGCTTGCCCGGGAATCAAGCTGGCACCACCTCGGCGTCGAGCCGGACATCTCGTGCTGGGGCAAATCACTCGCAAACGGGCACAGCCTCTCGGCAACAATGGGCAACGACCGAGCCCGTGAGGCAGCAGCCAAAATCTTCGTCACCGGATCGTTCTGGCACGCAGCTGCTCCTATGGCGGCTGGCCTCGAAACACTTCGCATCATCGCGAACACCAATTATCTCGAACACATGACTGCACTCGGGGAACAACTCCGAACCGGACTCGATCAGGCAGCCAGCGACGCCGGCATTGCGCTGTCCCAAACTGGCCCAGTGCAGATGCCCCTCGTCATGATCAACAAAGACGACGGCAGCACCGATACTCGGACCACGCACGACTTCGTGGACCACATGCTCGATCAGGGCATCTACTTCCACCCGAACCACAACATGTTCCTCAACGCAGCCATGACTCCCGACGACATATCCGCCACGATCGTGGCGGCGAGGCATGCGCTGGAGGAAGTCTCTAACTCCTGACGGCCGGTAGGTACTGCTAAGCCCGGTAAGTACTGCTAAAGAACGGAGTTGACGAGGTTGCGGGCGGCATCCTGTACCTCGGCCAGGTGGTCCTCACCTCGGAAACTCTCGGCATAGATTTTGTATACATCCTCTGTGCCTGAAGGGCGGGCGGCGAACCAAGCCGACTCGGTTGTTACTTTCAGCCCGCCGATTTTGGCGCCGTTGCCGGGTGCCTCGGTGAGGACTGCGGTGACCGGCTCGCCGGCAAGTTCGTCCGCTGTTACCTGACTGGGAGTTAGCGCTGCCAGAACAGCCTTCTGTTCGCGGGTTGCCGGCGCATCGATGCGGGCATAGACCGGAGCGCCGTGCGATTCAGTCATCGACTTGTAGCGCTCGCTCGGACTGGCACCAGTAACCGCTTGAATCTCTGCGGCCAGCAGGGCCAGGATGAAACCATCCTTATCGGTGGTCCATACGGAGCCGTCGTGCCGCAGGAACGAAGCCCCAGCGGACTCCTCTCCCCCGAAGCCAACCGACGCGTCAAGCAGGCCAGGTACGAACCACTTAAAGCCAACTGGCACCTCTACCAATGTCTTGCCGATGTCGGCCACAACTCGGTCGATCATCGACGAAGAAACCAATGTCTTGCCCACCGCAGCCGATGACGGCCACTGAGGACGGTTTGTGAAAAGGTAATCAATTGCGACGGCAAGGAAGTGGTTGGGGTTCATCAACCCACCGTCGGGGGTGACGATGCCGTGGCGGTCGGCGTCGGCGTCATTGCCGGTAGAGATGTCGAACCGGTCGCGCGATTCAATCAGCGAAGCCATCGCATAAGGCGACGAACAATCCATCCGGATCGCCCCGTCCCAATCCAGCGTCATGAACCGCCAGGTCGGATCGACCACAGGATTGATAACAGTTAGATCGATCCGATGCCGCTCGGCGATCCGGGCCCAGTAGTCAACACTGGCCCCGCCCAGCGGGTCGGCCCCGATTCGCACGCCAGAGTCTCGAATGGCATCGAGGTTGAGAACCGACGGGAGATCATCAACATAGGAATTGCAGAAGTCGTAGGTGGTGGTGGTGTCGGCGGCAAGCGCCTTGGCCAGCGAAACTCGTTTGACCTCATTAGACCCCGTTGCCAACAGGTCATTGGCTCGTGCGGCAACCCAACTGGTGCAGTCGGTGTCGGCCGGACCACCGTGGGGCGGGTTGTATTTGAAGCCGCCATCCTTGGGTGGATTGTGCGACGGCGTAACCACGATGCCGTCGGCCTGAGCCTTTGGTGATGACTGATTGTGGTTCAGGATGGCGTGCGACAAAGCTGGAGTTGGGGTGTAGCGCCCGTCAAGATCGATCCGAACTTGTACGGCGTTTCCGGCCAGCACTTCAAGCGCCGTCGCCCACGCCGGTTCGGACAAGGCGTGTGTATCGCGGCCAAGAAACAGAGGGCCCTCGATCGACTGTGCTTTGCGGTACTCACAGATGGCTTGGGTAGTTGCCGCTATGTGGGCTTCGTTGAACGAGCGGTTAAGGCTGGTGCCTCGATGACCCGACGTGCCAAACGCAACCCGCTGGCCGACGTCTTCTACGTCGGGCTTTTCTGTGTAGTAGGCCGAGACGAGGTGGGCTACGTCAATGAGATCTTCGGTGGCTGCCAGTTGGCCAGCGCGATCGTGAACCATCTCAAGCTCCTTCGGTGAGGCATGCCTCAAGTTGGTCTACCAGTCGAGTGTCACCAACAAACACAGGCGTGCGCTGGTGGATGTCATTGGGACTTATGTCGAGAAGATCGCGAGACCCATCTGACCCGCGTCCTCCGGCCTGCTCGGCCAGATAGGCCAGCGGCGCACCCTCATACATGAGGCGCAACTTGCCTTGGGGGCGGTCAACTTCGCCCGGATATCCAAACACACCGCCGTGTAGCAGATTGCGGTGGAAGTCGGCGACGGCGGATCCGATGTAACGCTGTGACAGATTCGGGGTGTCGGGACGATTGAGCCAGTCAACAAACCGACTCATTCCGGCTTCCCACTGCGGTATCGACGCGAGGTTGAGCGAGTAATAAGCGGGTTCAGCTGGGAAGTGACAGTTAGACCAAGTGAGCAAAAACTCACCAACCGCGTGGTCCAGCGTGAATGCGTGCACTCCCTGGCCAGTGCTGTAAACCATCATGGTTGAGGTTCCGTACAAGATGTAGCCGGCGGCCACAAGGTCACGCCCGGGTCGGAGCCAGTCGGCCTCGGTCGGCGGCTTAGTGGTGTCTTCGCGCCGGAACACACCAAATATCGTGCCGATGCTGACGTTGGAGTCGATGTTGGAGGAACCGTCGAGCGGGTCATGAACGACGACATATGGCGCAGAGTCGTCGATGATCACAGGCTCAGGACGCTCTTCAGAGACGATGACGCTGACCCTGCCGTGGCCAGAAAGCATCGATGTCATCACGTCATCGGCATAGACATCCATGAGCTTTTGTTCTTCGCCCTGGACGTTGACCACGCCAGCCTTGCCTAGCAATTCGGTCAACCCGCCGCGGCGCGTACGGCTGGCAATAACTTTGCCGGCCATAGCAATATCATCCAGCACCCGTGACAGTTCTCCCGTTGCTGTCTCGGGTTGGTTGTCGGTCAGGAATCGTTCGATGGTGACGATGCCTTCGGCGGCCCGGCCACCAACGTCGGGCCCTCCTGGGTCTGGGTCAAACGTGCTCACTTCGACCCAGCCAGCTCGGGCCCGAACACATTGCCAAGAATCTCTGTCATGTCAGAGATCTTAAGACCGATAGGCCCGCGTTGTGGTTGGTGGTCCCATTATCGGTGTTCACGCTGTTGTGTTTGGCCTTGCGCGTTTGACCGGAAGACGGGAGGGACTGCGGAACGCTAGCGATGTCTTCCATGTGATTTGAGTTTCGTCGATCGTGTACTCGCCGAAGGATTCGAGGATGGCGCGAAGTCCAATGCGTAGTTCAAGTCGAGCCAGAGCGGCGCCCACACAGTGATGGATCCCGTGACCAAACGACAGGCCGTTGGGGTTGTCGCGATCAAGAAGCAGTTGGTTTGGTTCGGTGAAACGGCGCGGATCTCGATTGACCGCACCAAGCATGATCGTGAGGTTCTGCCCCTTCTTGATTGTCTGGCCGGCAATCGTTGTTGTCTTGAGCGCAGCGCGTGGGTCGGTGTGGATGGCGGTGTCGAATCGGAGCAGTTCTTCGACGGCGTTTGGCCAGAGCTCTGGCTTGTTAGTTATGAGTTGCCGCTGGGCCGGGTTGCGGGCCAACGCCACGACCGCGTTGCCAAGTGCGCCGGTGGTGGTCTCGTGGCCGGCGAGCATCACGATGGCGACAATACTTATCAACTCATGGCGACTGATGGTGGCGTCGGCTGTTTCTGCCTGCACAAGCGAGGTGAGGAGATCGTCCTTCGGGTCACCAAGGCGTTCATCGGCCAGGCCGCTGTAATAGGAGAATATTTCGTCACATACGGCGTCGATCGAGGCCGGGTCGACAACAACAAACGGGTCCAGGAGTTCACGAAGTTTGGTGGATGATTCTTTGACCCAGTCCCATCTCTCTTGGGGCACTCCAATAAGTTCAGCGATCACGTTGATCGGCAGTAGCTCAGCGAAATCAGCCATGATGTCTGGTTCTGGATCCTTGGCGATGTCACCAAGCAACCTTTGTGCGATGTCGGTGATCTGGGGTTCCAATCGGGCCATCTGCCGCGGGGTGAATGCCCGGTTCACTGCTGATCGCAACCGGCTGTGAAGCGGTGGGTCGGTGAACAACAGGGCACCTCTCAACAGGAGTTTCGTGCGGTCTGACAGTTCGGTGTAGGGGCGCGCCTCGAGAAGAAGATCGAGCTGATCAGCCACTCCGAAACTCGGAGAACTCAAGATCTCCTTCGCCTCGTCATAACCAACCACCGCCCACTGCTGAAGGAACGGACTGAAAGAGATTGGGCCCGCTTCTCTCATTCGTTCATAAATTGGGTACGGATCAACGAACCGGTCCGGGCCAAGAATGTTGCCCCACTTGTCGAACCGAAACACGAAATTGGCGAGTCGGGGCCGTTTCACCAGACCCCGAAGAACCGAAAGCGCAACCTCTTCCCGCCGCATCACCTAGCTCGGTTCGTGGTTGTAGCGAGATCGAATACGTCCGGCGGAGTGGCATGGCTTCGTGACATAAGTAAGATCTTACTTATGTCAGAGTCCCGGCGTCGAGTCCTCCACGCAGCCATCAAGTGTTTCGCAGCTAAGGGTTACGCGGCAACAACCATTGCCGACATCGAAGAGGCTGCCGGACTAAGTGTCGGCGCAGGCGGCACTTACCGGCATTTCAAATCAAAACAAGAGATGCTTGAAGCCGTTGTCGATCAAGCCGTTAACGTCCCCGACGATGAAATCGCGCCACCCAGCCTGGACATCGAGGCTGTCGCTCACGAGATGCTCGACTACATGCGCACCGACATGCTGCGAATCTACTTGCGAGACCTCGATGCCTTCCCTGAACAACGAAAGCGCATCAACGACCGAACCATCAACACCTCCTACCGGGTCGTTGCTGAACGGATCGCTCAGAACAATCCCGACATAGATGCCGATGCGGCGGCAGCGGTGATCCTCGGATCGCTCATCAACTTTCGAGTCAACGAAGCCCTAATCGGTGACGGCGCCAATGGCGTCGATCGAGATCGGTTCGTCACCACCTGGGCAGGCATCTATCGCAGCGTCCTCGATCCGAACACCAACTCGGACCCAAAGGCATAGTTACATAACACAAACTGTACGTATCAAATTCAAACTTTTTGAAATGGGCTTTTCTGAAGTTGTCTGTCGCGTTCAACGCAGCGTCTTCGCCTACACTTGCGCCCGTTGTTCTAGGGGGTTGATGAAGCGTGCCAAACAAAAATGTTAGTACCCGAAGCACCCTGGATAAGGCGCTCCGTCTAAACCTGGACGAGAAGAAGTACGGGTCAATCGCTGAGATAGGCGCAGGCCAAGAGGTTGCTCGCCAGTTCTTTAAGGCGGGCGCGGCCGCAGGCACAATCGCCAAAACCATGTCTGCCTATGACATGCAGTTCTCCGACGACATTTACGGAGTTCAAGAAGACAAGCGTTACGTGAGCTACTCACGGGTCCAGGCAATGCTGGCGCACGAGTTCGACTTGGTACTCGATCGGGTGGCCACATCCCGGCCAAAGGCATCACGCTTTTTTGCCTACGCGGCCACAGTGGCGGCGAAGAGTTTCGGCAAGGACAACGAGTGCCACGCCTGGTGTGGCGTTCGATTGCAGATGTACCCACAGTCCGAGCCAGCCAACATCATCCTCCACGTTCGTTTGCGCGATGAAGACGTTGACCGGCAACAACAGGCACTTGGCGTACTCGGGGTAAACCTGATTTACGCAGCGTTCTACTACCACGACAATGAACGACGGGTTGTTGAGTCTTTAACTGACAACATTGAGCAAGACCGCATCGAGATCGATTCGATCGAGTTTGCGGGACCCCACTTTGAAGACGTAGACAATCGTGCGCTAAATCTGCACCTGATCCGGAGCTGGAAAACTCGAGCCGTCATGTTTCGCCCCGACGGATCGGTGGTAGCGCCGGCAGACCTGCTCTACAAGAAGAACGTTCTGACGATTCGTGGATCGTTCCGTCCCGTCACTCGCCTAAACGTTGACATGATCGAACAAGGCATGAAGTCCTTTACTGAGACTGCCGGAGTGACCAGCGAGAACAGCGTTGCTATTGCCGAGATATCTCTCAACGACATGAGAGGCAACGATCTAATGGCGTCTGACCAAGATCTGATTGCGCGCACCAAGTTGCTCAATTCGCTCGGCTACCACGTAATGATTTCCGACTACACGCGCTATCACTCGTTGCGTGCCTATTTCCGCCAGTTCACCCAACTTCAGATCGGAATCGTCGTCGGCATCATCAATGTTCGACAGATTTTTGATGAAGCCAGCTACCGCGGCGTCGAAGGCGGCATCCTCGAGGGATTTGGAAAACTGTTCCCCGACAACACGCGTTTGTTCGTCTATCCGGAAATCAATCAATCCGGTGAACTGTGTGACTACACAACGATCAAGGTGCCCGAGAACCTTCGACACCTGTATCAGTACCTGCTGGCCAACCATTTCTTGTTTGGCATCGAGAGTTCAGACATCGAACTGTTCAAGATCTTTTCCCGGAACGTTCTTAAGCAACTACCCAACGGTCGGGGCGATTGGGAAAAGTGCCTGCCTGAAGGTGTTGCAGAACAGATAATCGAAAACCGACTCTTTGGTTATGACCACTAGATCTTGGTTATGACCACTAGATCGACCGTCGGTGATCACCTCTAGCCCTCAACATCGGGAACAGCGGATGATCCATTGGTGCCCCCTCAGCGATCTCCGACTCCAAGCCATCGAACGGCGGCGAAGTTGTCCAACGCCGCGGCGCATGCACCATGTCATCACCGAGGTACCTCACCGATAGGACGCGGCGGCGATTGGGGCCCGACACTCCGCCCGAACCGTGAACCGTAAGCATATTGAAGAACACGGCGTCGCCTGGTTCCAGCTCCCACCCCAGAACCTGCCACTGGTCAGGCTCGTTAGCGAAGTCGGGAAGCTCGGCGAGGCTGCCGTCGGGAAACCACTTTGCCTGGTCATCAAGAAACGTGCGTGGCATATACCACGGGCCTCGATGTGAGCCAGCGATGAACTCAAGCGTGGCCGACCGCGGGACCGGGTCCACGGGGAACCACATGCTTGCGTTCTGCGTCCCCTCGACGTTGTAATAGGGCTGATCCTGGTGCCATGGCGTGCGCTGCCTCGTGCCCGGCTCCTTTACCAAGAGGTGATCGTGATAGAGGCGAATCGTGTCTGATCCAGTTAGGGCAGCAGCGATGTCGGCACCTGGTGATTCGCGAATGAATCGTTCCATCTTGGGCAACCGGTTCCAATTGCAAAAGTCCTCGATAAACGCTCCGTCGTCTTCACCGCTGGCCCGTTTGGCGCGTGCGGAGAGATCAGCGAGGTTCTCATCAATTGCAGCTCTGGCAAGAGCAACATGCTCGGCAGTAAAGGCTTGGCGCACACATACTGCGCCGTCAGCTTCGAAGTCACCCTCGATCTTCCATTCACTCATGATTGGGCACCGTGTGTCTTGGTCTTTTCCGCAGACATTGGAATTGTTACCTTAGCCTTGCACGGCGCACGCCAATTTCCCGCTCCAGACTGACATTTCGCCATGCCCGATCGTGCCGGCTACAGCGCGGCGTATTCGCTGGCAACCTGTGCGCCTAGTCGTGCGTTGTTGTTGACCAGCGCGATGTTGGCGGTGAGGCTTGCGCCTTGGGTGATCTCGACAATCCGGCCTAGCAGGAACGGGGTGGCTTCTTTGCCGTGGATGCCGTTGGCTTCCATATCAGCCAGGGCTTGCTCAATTATCACACCAATCTCTTCAGCCGGGATCTCGTCCTCGGCTGGAATCGGATTGACAATAGCCACTCCCCCGTCAAGCCCAAGTCGCCACTTAGCCGCCATCAACGCGGCGATGTCTGCCGGAGTGTCAAGTCTCATAGGGGCACCATGACCACTGATGCGGGAGAAAAACGCTGGGAAGTCATCGGTTCGGTAGGCAACCACTGGCACGCCAAGGGTCTCAAGCGCCTCAAGGGTCAACCCGATATCGAGGATCGACTTAACTCCGGCGGAGATGACGGCCACATTGGTCTTGGACAGCTCGGTTAGATCGGCGCTGACGTCATAGGTTCGCTCCGCTCCCCTGTGCACACCGCCAAGCCCGCCCGTCACAAACACGCTGATGCCGGCCAGTGCTGCAAAGTGCATGGTTGAGGCCACTGTGGTTGCCCCATGAATACCTTGACTAACGGCGTAGGGCACATCGCGTGTGCTGATCTTTGACACGTCGGGACTGGTCGCAAGGAGGTGAAGGTCTTCGCTGGTAAGCCCGACACGAGGGCGACCGTCAAGAACTGCAATGGTCGCAGGAACCGCACCACCGTCGCGAATGATTCGCTCTACTTCGGTGGCCATTTCGACGTTCTGCGGGAACGGCATTCCGTGGCTAATGATGGTGCTTTCAAGCGCAACGACAGGGCTGCCGTCGTTCAACGCTTCAGCAACCTCATCGGTAATCACGAGGTCCGGGTGTGGGTGTGGAGTAGTCATGTCATGCATCCTGTTCGAGCGCGGCTAGAACAAGCCGCGAGGTTAAATCTGGCCGCACGGTGTGCGGACTTGCGATAGTTAGGGCAGCCGCAGCGTGGCCAAAGCGTGCTGCATCTTCGGGTGTGCCACCTTGCAGCAGTACGTGGCAGAACGCTCCCAGCATTGAGTCGCCTGCGCCGGTTACTTCATCAACGACGGTGGGGACTACGGGTAGATCGACGGTTCGATCCTCTGTGCTGAGTAGTGAGCCACGTTTGCCTAGTCGGACCCAGACCAGTTCTACACCACGAGCGTGCAGAGCTTTCGCAGCTGCAATGACCTGCCTGTTAGTGCGAGTAGGTAGGTCGGTTAGCGCCCCAAGTTCGTCTCGATTGGGAGTGACTGCGTAGATGCGAGAGTCGACCAACTCCTTTAGCCCAGTCGCCTTAGGAACACTGACCGGTTCAAAGATCGTGCGCACACCTACCGAGAGATCTAGCGCGTAGTCGAAGGCATCGGGACTGAGGTTGCCGTCAAGAACAAGCACACCGGCCGCGGCAATCACGTCCCGTGCGCTGTTCAGTTGTTCGGGTCCGAGCTCTACCATTGACTCCATGTCTGCAATGGCAACGATGAGCTCACCGTCGACGTCGATTACAGCGGTGTATGTGCCGGTCGCTCGATCAGTTCTGGCCACGTGCTCGACCCGCACCCCGGCCGCCGCTGTGTGGTCGATGAGATTGTCGCCCATCGGGTCACGCCCGACAACGCTGATTAAGTGAACCCTGTCGCCAAGGCGGGCAATGTTCTCGGCGATGTTGCGACCGACGCCTCCTGGCGCTATCGAACCATGCCCAGGGTTACTGGTGTGCGCCGTGGCTCGCTCTTTGCTCCGGGCCTTGAGGTCAACGTTGGCTCCGCCGATAACCACCGCGCCCGGCTGTTCGGCAAGCACGTACCCTCGGCCCAGGATCACGCCCTTCTTACCAAGGTTGGAGAGGTGCACATTGACCGAGGCCCGGCTTGTTCCCAAAGCAGCAGCCAACGCCTCAGTTCCCATGAGCGGGTCCCGGCGCAGCAAGTCAACGATCTGCTGTTCCCGTTCCGTAACCACCTTATTAGTCTAAAGTGGCTTTAGATTGATAAGCAAACTCCGCTTTGGCTGAGTGAAAGCTCAGCTCGTTCGCCATCACTTTCAGGAACTCCGCCGAGACTTCGCTTGGCTCCCCAGGCGACGATCTTGCGATCTTTTGGGACCTTGGTAGCTGTTCGAGGCTGCCGGCTCGATGCCAAATCATCAGTTCGCCGCTCACCCACGTCTCGGGCAGGATCGCTACGCCTAGTCCTGCTTCTACCGCACCAACCACACTTGCAATGCTTGGCCCGGCGAATGCGACTGAATGAGATATTGCTGCTCGGTCAAGCGACGCTTCAGCCAGCGCGCGGTAGAAACCACCGTCACTAAATGTGATGAGTGGAACCGTGTCTGCCTCGAATGGGCGGTCTGGCGAAGTGACCCAAACCAAGGAGTCTTCCCACAACACAACATCACTTTTCCTAACGGCGTCAGGCAAAGCCTGGAGGACGCCAACATCGAGCCGCCCCGCATCAATCATCTCTTCGAGCCGACTAGAGACCTCTACAAGTAGCTCGACTTTGGCGCTTGGGTGAAGCCTGCTGAATCTGGCAATGGCCAGCGACATCTGGTCAAGGCTTACCTCTTCAGTGGTACCGAATCGAACAATGCCGGTGGCTTCGGAACCTTGCAGCCGCTGGACAGCTTCGTCGTGGGTCGCAATGATCGTTCGAGCGTAGGACAGAAGCTCCCGACCGTCACGTGAGGGCCTCAGTTTGCGGCCCTCACGAATTAGGAGATCACGCCCGACCTTTTCCTCGAGTCGCTTGATCTTCCAACTGACCGCTGACTGGGTTATTCCCAGCACCTCGGCCGCACGAGTCATCCCGCCAAGGTCCAACACCGCAGCAAACGCTCGAAGCGATTCAGTGTCGAGTTGCATTTCTTGATCATGACTAATACTTGTGCAAACTACAAGTCCAACACGGTTGCGTCATCGACTCATGTCAGGCCAAAATCTCCTCGTCATACATGCTCGTGACATAAAGAAACTCACAGGAGAACAAAATGAACACTGACATGGATCGCTTGGTTACCTGGCACAACGGCGAGAAAACTCTTGGACCGTTCTCCCCCGCAGAAATGGAATCTCGGCAACAGAAGCTCCGCAGCCACATGGCCGAGAACGACATCGACGCTGCGGTCATGACCAGCTACCACAACGTCTGTTACTTCTCAGGTTTCATGTACTGCGCCTTCGGCCGCAACTACGGCTTCGTTGTAACCGCCGACAGCGCTACAAGCGTGAGTGCCGGCATCGACGGTGGCCAGCCCCATCGGCTCACCCATGGCGACAACATCACCTACACAGACTGGCGCAAAGACAACTTCTTCTATGCTCTGCAGACGCTGATCACCAAGGGCAAGCGCATCGGCATCGAATTTGACGAAGTCAGCATCGACCTGCGTGACAAGATTCAGGCCGCATTCCCCGAAGCCGAACTGGTGGACATCGGTACCCCGACAATGTGGATCCGCACCATCAAGTCAGCTGAAGAGATCGCCCACATCAAGAAGTTGACCGCCATTGCCGACATCGGCGGCGAAGCGTGCCGTCAAGCGATCGGCATCGGAGTCCCCGAGCACGAAGTCGCATTGGCCTCTACCCAAGCCATGGTCCGTGAGCTAGCAAAGAGCTATGACTACTCCGAACTGATGGACACTTGGACTTGGTTCCAGTCGGGCATCAACACCGACGGCGCACACAACCCGGTGACAAACCGCGTGATCGAAGACGGCGACATCCTGTCGATCAACTGTTTCCCGATGCTATTTGGTTACTACGTGGCGCTTGAACGCACGCTGTTTGCCAACTCGATTTCCGACGAGCACCTCCGCCTATGGAACATCAACGTCGAAGTCCATGAAGCCGGCCTCAAGCTCATCAAGCCGGGCGCAAAATGTTCCGACATAGCCGCCGAGTTGAACGAGATCTACCGAGGTTATGACCTCCTCAACACTCGATCATTCGGATACGGACACAGCTTCGGAGTGCTCTGCCACTACTACGGCCGCGAAGCTGGCGTGGAGCTCCGCGAAGACATCCACACCGAACTACAACCCGGAATGGTGGTCTCGATGGAACCAATGATCATGATCCCAGAAGGACAACCCGGTGCTGGCGGCTACCGAGAACACGACGTGCTAGTCATCAACGACGACGGCAGTGTCGACAACATCACAGGTTTTCCCTACGGCCCCGAACACAACATCGTCTCCTAGCGACTGACAGGACGTTGCTGACTCTGGGCTTCAGCCCCAATCGATCGTCAACGAGGACATTCGCACCGGCTCAGGAAAGCCTTTTAGCTGTCTACGACCCGCGGGCTCGAACTCGTAGTTGCTGACCGCCGACGACGTGCTCTCGTCAACCAGCAACTCGCCCGGAAGGGCAAGGCTGGCCGCCCGTGCCGCCAGGTTCACGACTCGCCCGTAGTAGTCGCCACCGCGGGCGATTAGGTCGCCGTAGGACACTCCCCCATGAGGTTGAACACCGGCCGCGCCGAATGCCTTCATCAAGTCAACCGCGATGGCGACCGTGTGATCGACGTCAACCGCAACAAACATCACCTCGTCGCCGATCAGCTTTACTACCCGGCCGCGGTGGGACGCCACGATCGCAGTCGCACTCTGTTCAAAGTTGATGATGAACTTACCTAACTCATCTACCGACATTTCCACAGCAAGCGGCGTGAACCCAACCAGATCAACAAAGCCCACCCCCATGCGGACCGTGCTTGCGTGCGCCTTGGCATCGGTTGCTGACCGACCCTGATCGCTTCGAACTGACGACAGTTCGAGCTGCAGCAGGAAAATCGCCCACAGGGGCTCAAGCATCCCTTGCACCAGGACCGAGGCTTCGTAATTCTTCTTGGCGTAATCCAAGAGTGTTCCCTCGGACTCCTCCAGCTTTGAAGTCACGTCAATCCGGAAAAGGGCAGTAGCGGCGTCGGCCATGCGGGCCATAGTCGAACTCATCACCGCAGTGAAGTGGAGCATTTCACTTTCGGAGAAAAGCGTCTTGGCCTGTTCGAAAACCCTGAAAGTCGCTATGTCAGCGTCGGTGAAGAATCGGTCATCATCGGTTGGATAACCCATTGCCAGCAAGACCTTTTCAAAAAGATCAGGAGACAACTCGCTCCTTTGTTGGGCCTCTTCGCGCGTCCAACGTTCACCAGGACGATTAAATCGCTGGTTCGCAGCGTAAGCGAGTTGATCGGGAGTAACCCCCTCATATTCGTGAGCTTCTTGGCCAACTTCTTCATAGAACTTGAGAAGGTCACGGCGTTCGCCAGCATCGGGGGCGTTGGGATCGAATAGACCGAGCTTCTGCCATTCGGGTGATATGTCCTCAGAGGTCATTGGCAACCGATGCTAGTTCCCAGTGCTCGAATCCCGAACTTAGCGGCGCACCACCTGCTACACCGCACATTCGCAACACGCGGTGCCACTAACATCGCCTGATGGACACAAATCAACCTCGACCAGCTGCGGTCTATCAACGAGGGCTTGGCTACAGCGACGAGAACACGACTATCACAGTCCACAAACCTTTGGAGGATCTACTAACGCGGTGGCGGGCCGGTGAAGAAGTCGAGATCGCCGAAGCTTGGGCCGAACACAACGACTCCGACGCCGACCCAGACACTGTTGTGTCGATTCACGACACAATCGATCAAGCCCTCGCAAAAGCTCATTCCGATCACATCCAGTTGTGTGCACAGTTGACCTTTGTTGGTATGGGTTTTGACAACTTCGGATGTGTGGTCGACGTCTCGCCTTATAACCCCGACGACTCGACCTCCTATGACCAAGACATGCCTCGACTGAGGCAATGGTGTTCGGACAACGGCGTGGCGATGCCAACTTCGCTGGACCCGTCGGACCCTGAGGTCATGAAACGCTGCGTGGCTATAGCGAACCGCTCAATGGAGGGAGACCTTTGGCTCGACTTCTTTCAGGACGGGCCCCAAGCCGCGGCCCCTTTCGCCGCCGACATGGTTGCTGATGATCTACGAGCCGCCGGCAAGCCAGAACTGGCGGCCGACCTCTTTTCCTTCCTTCTTTGTGACCTGACCTACGTCGGTCCACCGCCACCCTCTCAACCTCCTCAAGATAAACCCGGCCCGGGAAGGCCTGAACGCAAAGGTTTTCTTGGCCGGCTTTTCGGCAAGTGATCGGGCTGAGCCTAAGCGCCATCGGCAAGCGGCCCCTCGCGGATTGCCTGACCATCGCCGCCGAGCTTGCGCCCACCTTGCCGGTCGAGTTCATCGAGTTGGCAATTGGCGTTGACTGCTTTGTGGCAGACGACTACCGGGGCTGGCCATTGGTTCTGCACGACAATTGTCTGCGCAACGAGACCGGTCGACTGAGGTTAGACCCCCTTCAGCCACGGACTTGGACTCGGTACCAATCGTTCGCCGAAACCCAGAATGTGGTGGCTATCGGCGTGCACGCACCAGCTAAGAAGCGCTGCACCCTATTGGAACTCGAGCGTGCTTTGGCCTCGATGGAGCAGCACTTCAGCTTGCCCGTCCAAGTTGAAATAATGCCCGGCAGAAACCGGTGGTGTTCAAGCCTTGACACACTCCCCGACCATCGACTGCTGCTTGACCTTTCTCACGCACTCATCTGGACCCAGGGAAATCTTGACGAGACCGAAAGCGTGTGCCACCGAATCCTGGACGGCTTCGACGTTGGTGAGATTCACCTCAGCCACAACAACGGCTTGAGGGACTCTCATGACCTGATCCCGCCGAACATGTGGTTCGACCGTCTGATCACCCAATGGCAGCAGAATCATCTGGTTACCTACGAAAGTTTGCCTGAACAGCTAAGCCAATACCGGCGGCTCGACCAAGCCCGCCACCGCGCACTGGCCTAGTAGCACCGAGCACCTACACAGCGGAGACTCTTGTGAGCGAAGCCATCGACCTATGTTCGCCAGCCGCGATCTCGGCAAGCCTTTCGCCTCAGCATCTGCGGCGGTAGCGAACCTGCGGATTGTGGACGTTGCGACCCCAATCTGGCGCGACAGCGCCGTCCAGCTGAGCGACTCGGCGCGGCGCCTAGCATCCACCGCGGAATAAAGCGCCGCTAGATCGAACGGCACGCTACACACAGCTCTCCTAGCCTGAGGGACCCAACAGCGCCAGCAGTATTTGATCGCAGATCAAGACTGTTCTGTCCGAAGGGAGCGGGTATTGGCCAGGGCTTGAGCTCTTCAGCAGCCATGAAATTTGCTTACAGCGTCTGACTCGCCGCCGCAACCAGAACCTTTAAACCATACGTCATCTCCGAGGCCGGAGGTTCTCCGTGACTGTGTCGTCACTCGATCCGTTGCCCGAAGGGTCTAGGCGTCAGGATGCTGGCCGCTAGGTTGATCGGGTGAGTGCACCGCAACCAAGCAACGATCAACTAAGTCAAGCGTGGGAGCAGTTCGCTGATGCGCTGAAGACCATGGGCCATGACTTGTTGGCATCGGCGCCGACTGAAGCTGACCGTGCGGACGCTCTGCGCTTTCTGTTGCGGCAGCTGGCCTATCGCGAAGAGCAGTTCATCGAGTTCCCAAAGACCGCGAAGCCCGAGTTCTTCCTGCCCGAATCTCCTACCCGGAAGATCTTCGCCGACTGCCCAGACACGATCTACCGCCAAGTAAGCGTCGACCCCGACTCGGTGTATGAGATCACGGGCACTCGGGGCGCATCGCCTTACATCTCCTTTACTTCCTATCGAGCCGCAGTTGAGGACAGGGTCATCGCTAATTTGCACGATGGCGAGTTGGAGATAGCCGAAGACGGCACCTTCACGCTCACCGTTGGCGGCCCAGAGCAGAAACGAAATTGGCTTGGCCTCGGTACTGATGCGGCATTTGTTGTGATCCGCGAGTACTGCCACGACAGAGAAAGCGGGGTCAAAGCCACCTTCGAAATTGACCGGCTGCAACCCGAGGCCAGCCACCGCCCAGAACTCTCTGCGGACTCAATGGCATTTGCTCTGGCCCTAACGACCTTCGGTTTGAGTTTCAGCAACGATGCCACAATCGCTCTTTCAGAAACCCTACAAGCCAGACCGAATGTCATGAACGAGGCAGCGGCGGCCTTGGTCTCTGAGATGGCAGGGACTCCGCACAACCACTACCAGCTTTGTTATGTGAAGCTTGAACCAAGCCAAGCTCTCCGTTTGGAATTGACCCCTCCGGCGTGTCGGTACTGGAGCGTGCACCTCAACAACTGGTGGCTTGAGTCGCCGGAGTTTCGCGACGGTCAATCAGTTTGTATCAACGACTCACAGGCTCTAGCCGAAACCGGTGGCACAGTAATCATGCTGGTTGGTCCCGACGATCCCAGCAGCGGTAACTGGCTGGACACCAAAGGCCGAACAGAAATGATCCTGCTGGCGCGATATCTCCTTCCCGAATCCGAGCTGCCGCCAATCACTACCGAGGTCATCTCGATCTGAACTAAGCACTGCGCGGCGTAGCCGTCATGGCTCATGTCGATCTGCTTCGGCGAACTATGCTCTCGCAATGAATCTCGATGTGTCGGTACTTGGAGCGGTGCTGCTGGTGTACGTCGTCGTGGTCGTTAGTCCCGGCCCAAATTTCGCGTTGGTTACCAGACTCGCACTTGCTGAAACCCGTTCAACCTCTGCTGGGGCGATCGTTGGATTGGCCGTTGCTGCAAGCGTCTACGCCATTGCGGCCATGTCGGGGCTGTCGGTGCTCATTACCCAGGTTGGCTGGCTGGCCAGGTTTGTTCAGCTGGCCGGCGGCGGCTACCTGGTTTACCTGGGTGTAAATCTATGGCGGTCCAAACGAGCATCGGGCAACCATCAAGAGTTCGAAACCAAACACCGCGACCGCGACTTTCGCAGCGGATTCCGACTTGGTCTCGTTGTGAACCTCTCCAACCCGAAAGCGATTGCCTTCTTCATTGGCCTCTATGGAGTGGCGATTCCGCCCAGCACGTCCTTCACGACTCGAGGCGTGATCTTGGCGGCAGGTTTCGTCTTAGAGATTGGTTGGTACTCCATCGTCACGTCTGCGCTTTCGAGGCGCCGCTTTCGAGAGGCCTATCAACAGCACGCGCGCACGCTTGACCGAGTGATCGGCGCGCTTCTCATCGGGTTCGGCATACGGCTTGCCACCGACCGCTAGGGGGAAGAACTGCAAACTCGACTGCGTCATTACAGACCCCACCGGAGCGAACATGTCTACTACTTAGCGAACTCTGGCAGGTTTAGGGAAATAGTCGCGGTGGCTACTCCGGGTCCAGCGTTGCGGCCAGATCTTGCAGTTCGGCAATAAGTGAGCGTAAGCGCCGCTTGCCAAAGGACTGTTCGATCATGGCGTAGGTCGCTTCAGATTCCGGGGCGACCTTGGCCACCAGGCGTACACCCGCCGGTGACAGTGAGATGACCGAGCGACGCAAATCATCGGCGTGAGTGGTCCGATAGATCAGCTCGTCTTCGCCAAGTTTGGCCAGGATCCTCGTCAGGCTCGGAGCCAGCAGCGAGGTGGTGTCAACTAGCGCACCCACGTCGATAGGTTCGGACGCTGCGTTCAAAGCGCGAAGCACACGCCACTGCTGTTCGGTTAGGTCATGTTCGGCCAGAAGCGGGCGAAAATGCGCCATTGCGGTTTCACGCGCACGCAGCAAAGCCATCGGTAGCGACTCGTCGAACGATCTGATTATTGCCGGATTCGCCGTTGCTGTTTTCACTGCTCGTCTTTCACGGCTCGTCAACCACAGTGTTGCGTAGCGTGCCCAGTTCGGGGACGTTCACTTCTATGACATCGCCTGGTTCTAGCCAGATGGGCGGATCGAAACGTGCTCCGGCACCGGTGGGGGTCCCGGTGAAGATTATGTCGCCGGGTCGAAGTGTGGTGAAGGTGCTCAGATAGTGGATCTGATACTCAATCGAATACTTCATGGTGCGGGGGTGATCGTCCTGGCGGAGCTCACCGTTGACAGTCGTAGTGAGGTGAAGGTCACCAAAGTCGCCGATCTCATCGATTGTCACCAGGTGAGGGCCAATGGCCCCGGTCGATTCCCAGTTCTTACCCTGGGTCACGTTGAACTTTGCGTGGCGTACCCAATCGCGGATCGTGCCTTCGTTACCAAGGGACAGCCCAGCGATGTGGTCTCGAGCATTGGCCACCGGAATTCGTCTGCCCTCTTTGCCAATCACAACCACGATCTCGCCCTCGTAGTCGAGCTGGGGGCTTTCCGGTGGGCGCACAAGTGACCGTTCGTGGCCGGTGAACGAATCGGGGAAGCGCACAAATACCGACGGGTATGAGGCGTCGGCCTTGTCTTCGTATTCAGCGGAACGCCCGCCGTAGTTCACACCGATGCAAAAGATCTTGGATGGCCAATGAAGCAGCCGTTCGTAGCTGATGTCAGCAAGTGCAGTGTCCGCGGATGCATCGGCAAACGCCGCCGCTTCGCCCAAACGTCCGCTGACAATCAGGTCGTCGAGGGTGTCGACGCCGTCGATTCGCCTAGCCAGGTTGATGACGCCGGTACCGGCCGCGTCGAGTAGGCCAAAGGAGGGGCCGTCGGTTGTGGAGTAGGAGAGCAGTTTCATTTGACTCCAACAATACTACACATGTTAAATATATGCTACACATGTTAAGTAAACCAGATGAGAGCGAGTGAAATGGCTGGATCAAGTCACACCTACGAAGAGAACTTGACGGCCGGTGACACTCACATGGCCCGTTTCACGGATGAGCCTCTCCCCCACCTAATTGCTGGCGAGCCGCGGCCTAGTGTCAGCGGCAAGACCTTCACGAACTACTCTCCAATAGATGGCGCCGAACTCGGCGAGATCTGCTCCGGTGACGCCGCCGACATCGCAGCGGCCGCCGAAGCCGCAGAAGAAGCCTTTGGTGCTTGGAATTCAACGCCAGGAACCACCCGCAAAGCAATCTTGCACGACGTTGCCGATCTTCTCGAAGCACGAGCGCACCAGATTGCGGTGACCGAGTGCATCGACACCGGCCAGACCATGCGCTTCATGAGTGCGGCGGCCCTTCGCGGCGCAGCAAACTTCCGATTCTTCGCCGACCAGGCGCCAAGTGCAGCCGATGGACTGTCGCTTCCGGCGGCCGACCACGTGAACTACACCACCCGCTCCGCACTTGGCCCCGTAGGCGTAATCACTCCATGGAACACCCCGTTCATGTTGAGCACCTGGAAGATCGCACCAGCACTGGCCGCTGGTTGCACGGTGGTTCACAAACCAGCCGAATGGAGTCCCTACACCGCCCACCTGTTGGCTGAAACCGCAGTTGACGCGGGTTTGCCAATTGGTGCGCTGAACGTTGTGCACGGGTTCGGCGAATCCGCTGGCAAAAGCCTCACCGAGCACCCAGCTATAAAGGCCATTGCCTTTGTTGGCGAGTCTTCGACTGGTTCGATGATTCAGGCCCAGGGAGCTCCGACCCTAAAGCGGGTCCATTTCGAACTGGGCGGCAAGAACCCGGTGATCGTGTTCGACGACGCCGATCTGGACCGGGCCGCCGATGCCGTCATCTTCATGATCTACAGCCTCAACGGCGAACGCTGCACAAGCTCAAGCCGGGTGCTCGTCCAAGAATCGATCTATGACGCCTTTGTAGAAAAAGTGGCTGAGAAAATGAAACGGGTGCCGGTCGGCCACCCACTTGACCCGGCCAGTGTGATCGGCCCGCTTATCCATCCCCGCCATCACGAAAAGGTGTGCAGCTACCGAGATATCGCCGAAGCCGACGGAGCAACAGTCATTGAAGGCACCGGTTGGGCAGACGCCCCGGCTGATGGGCAGTGGGTTGCTCCGATGCTGTTCACCAACGCTCGCAACGACATGCGCATCGCCCAAGAAGAGATCTTCGGGCCAGTGCTCACGGCGATCCCTTTCACCGACGAAGCCGACGCCATCAAGATCGCAAACGACATTGAGTACGGCCTAGCCGGCTATGTGTGGACCGGCGATGTTGGCCGGGGCCACCGGGTTGCTCACGCTATTGATGCCGGAATGGTCTGGATCAATAGCCAGAACGTCCGCCACCTGCCTACGCCGTTCGGTGGTACCAAGGCAAGCGGGATTGGTCGAGACGGTGGCGACTGGAGCTTCGACTTCTACATGGAAACCAAGAACATCTCGGTCGCTCTCGACACTCATTCGATTCCTAAGCTGTACAACTGATGAGCCTCTATTACGTGCAGAAGTTTCTCTTTGAACTCAACCGAGATGCCGAGATGCAAGCTCGTTACGCAACAGATCGCCAGGCCGCAATCGAACCGTTCGAGCTAACCGAAGAAGAACAGGCAGCCCTCGTCGAACCTGATATCGGCAAGCTGTTTCACCTGGGCGTGAACGGCCAGATCCTCATGCACTTTGCAGCACTTCATCAAATCGAATGGCAAGACTATCTACAACGAATGCGTGACGGCATAGCCGAGCACGGCCCGGTACGCGAAGGCGTGTACGCCATGACCGGGTACGAAGGAACCGACGCCCACGCCAAAGCCCTCGGACAGGAGACACCGTGACATTGGTTTATGCAGGAGTGTGCAGTCACGCTCCCGGAATTACCGGCCGAGCCGATCAGGCCGACCCAGATGTGAAAGATCGCTTTTACGCGGCGTTCGATCAGATGGCGGCCGACATCGAGGCGTCGGGCGCAGAGGCAATCATCGTCATAGCGGCCGAACACTTCGCCAACTTCTTCATGAACAACATGCCCAGTTTCGCAATCGGCATGGCCGACTCCTACCCCGGCCCAATTGAAGACCCGGCCTGGCTTGGAATCGACAAGTTCAGTGCACCCGGAGACGCCGACTTATCGCGTCGCATCATCACCGAAGTGATGCAAACCGTCGACGTTAGCTACGCCGAAGAGTGGAAGTTCGATCACGGGATTGCGGTACCGCTGCACTTCTTAACCCCGAAGTTCGACACCACGATCATACCCGTCAACATCAACTGCCAAGGCCCTCCACTTACCCCGATCACCCGAGCTTGGGCTTTCGGTGAGGCGCTTCGTCGAGCTGTCGATTCGGTGCCGGAAAAGGTCGCCATCGTTGGCACCGGCGGCATTTCGCACTGGCCGGCCACACCCGATTCGGGCAAAATCAACGAAGCTTGGGATCAAGACTTTCTGGACCGCTGGTGCCGGAACGACAAAGCCGCGCTGCTCGATTACACCGACGAGCAGGTCTATGCCGATGCCGGTCAGGGCGGGTTCGAAATCCGCACCTTCATCACCGTGGCTGCTGCAGCCGGTGGGGCAAAGGGAACCGTGCACTTCTGCGAACCAATACCGATCTTCGCGGTGAGCTGCACCGTTGCCAGTTACGAGCTGAGCCTCTAATGGCAGGCGATTCCTACCACCAGGAACGTTCGGCTAGCTCGGTGGCTCCCAGCGGTTGCCCTGTGCAGCACACGTGGAGCCCGCTCAATGACGATTACCTCGCCGAGCCTTATCGCATCGCTACCGAGCTTCGTAACGAGTCGCCCACCTTCTTTTCCGATTCGCTCGGCTATCTCGTGGTGAACACGATGGACGAAATCGAACGCATCTTCTTGGATCACGAAACGTTTGCATCAGTCAACGTTCAAGACCCCGTATTCCCGTTGAGTGAGGGGGCTCGCGAGGTTCTCAGTGCGGAAGACTTCAACCCGGTTGCGGTGATGTCCAACCGGCCTGAACCAGATCATGGCGTTATCCGCAAGCACACCCGTAACGGCTTTTCGAACCGCCGGATGAAGATCCTCGAGCCGTACATGCGCTCTCGGAGCCACTCACTCATCGACCAGATGGAGATCGACGGATCGCCGTTGGAATTCGTGGAGGCGTTCGCGTTTCCGCTGCCCGGTGAGACGGTGTTTCGTTTCATTGGTTTCCCCGAAGCCGACGACGAGCTTTTGAAGGACTGGTGCCTAGAGCGCAAGGCGTTTTCGTGGGGTAAGCCAACCGAGGCCGAGCAGAAGCGAATCGCGGAACAAATGCTGGCCTACTGGCGGTATTGCCGTGAGTTCACGGCCTCCAAGCGAGACAACCGCACCGACGATTTCGCTTCGGAGTTGCTTACCGCGCATGACGAAAACCCCGACGACATGACTTACCAAGAGGTCGAGTCGATCATTTACGGTCTTTCGTTTGCGGGCCATGAAGCCGTCACATCGCTGATCTGCAACAGCTTGGTAACTCTGTTCGAGCACCGCTCGGCGTGGGACGCAATTTGTGCCGACCCGTCGCTAATTCCGAACGCCGTTGAAGAAGTGCTGCGCTACAACTCGAGCCAGATTTCGTGGCGGCGAATAACAACTAAGACCACAACCGTCGACGGCATTGAAGTTCCCGCCGGTATGCCGATCTTCATGAACTTCGCTGCCGCCAACCGCGAACCGGACCTGTTCGAAAACCCTCACGAATTCAACATCCATCGCACAAATGCAAGCCGGCACATCTCGTTCGGAAAGGGTGTGCACTTCTGCCTCGGGGCTCGCCTCGCGCGCTTTGAAACCCAGGTGGTGCTCGAGGTTCTAACCGAACGCCTGCCAACTCTGCGTCGCGCCGATGACGCACCACTTAGCTATTTTCCAAACATCACGTTCCGGGGTCCCGAAACTCTTCAAGTCGCCTGGTAACAGCATCTGCTTACCGAAAGACGTGGACGGTCGAAGTCTCGCTGGACGGTCGAAGTCTCGCTGGGTGGGACTTCAGCCGTATCTTTGCGAGCCTTGCGGGGCGGAGCAGTTGAGCCAAATCGAGGTGAGCCAGGCCTGTCCCCAAGCTGAACTAGTCGCGAACATCGAGATGACTACGAACCGACGTAACTGCTTCTTCAATGAAGATGTCATCGTCGAGCCTACTCAGCTCGGTTGGATTGAACTCGGGGTCGAGTCGGGTCAGGAGCATCGAAGACAGTTGGTCGACGATGAATCCGACGGCTAGGTCTGGGTTTGGGTGTCCGATCGATTCTCGTCTCTGAAGTATGAGTGCGGTCAGGCCGGTGTTGACTTGCTGACGAAGAGCGACATGTCGCTGTCTGGCGTCAGGATCGATTAGCGCGACCTCGTTGATGATCCGTTTGTAGCCGGGCCGCGTGCGATCGAGGGCGATGGCGTCGGTCAGGTAGCCGCGGGCGATGTCGAGAATGTCCTGATCAATCCAGCGGGCGGGATCAAGCCCAGCAGCGATTCCTGCTTCGACTTCGATTGTGATGCGGTCGACAACTGCCTTCACCAGAGTTTCTTTGTCGGTGAAGTGATGATAAACCGACCCGACAGCTCGCTCCGCCCGCGCCGCGACGTCGTTGACCGAGGTCGCCGCGACCCCGTCCCGAGCGAACAGGTCTTCTGCCGCTTGAAGTATGACGTCTTGAGTCCGGTGACTGCGCGACTGGTGAACACGTCGTTGCCATTTTGAGCCGTCGGGACCGGCGGTTGCTGCCACCTCATCATTCTACTAGAGTTGAATTTGAACTCAGATTCAACTATTGGAGGTAGGGCATGCTGCAAACTCTGAAAACGCTGAGGCGACGTTTCATTCTCGGACAGATGGCAAAGTTCTTTCAGAAAGTCGATCGCAACCCCGTCACTAGGACACCCGACGAAGTTGACCTGCGCTACGAAGACATCTCCCTAACTGCAACCGATGGCGTCGGCCTGAAAGCCTGGTTCATCCCAAGCGAGGGCAGCGACAAAATCGTGATCTTTAACCACTTCATGCTCGGCAACCGCGCTGGAGCTGCGCCGCACAAAGATTGGGGCAACGTGACGGTTGACTTCATGCCGCTCTACCGACATCTCGTGGACGCCGGCTACAGCGTGTTCACCTACGACCTTCGAAATCATGGCGAATCCGATGTTTATCAGAACGGCAAGCTCGGCCTTACGAACACCGAATACCAAGACGTGCTTGGAGCGGTCCGATACGTCAAGGAGCATTACCCGAACGACAGGCACTACCTGTACAGCCAGTGTTACGGGACCGTGGCGACCATGCGGGCCATGGAGAAGAGTCCTGACGACTTCGCCGACATCGTGGCCTTCGTCAACATCCAACCGCTGACCCCCGACGGCTTCGTCACCGGTGTATCGAAACAGATAGGCATCAGCCACGACGACAACGTCGAGGTGTTCAGCCAGGCGCTGGAGAAACGAACGGGATACACGGTCCAGGATGGCGGATCGCCAGCCGAGGCTGTCGCCGTGCCGACCCTCGTCGTGCAGGTGCACGAAGACTGGCGAACAACGCCCGAATCAATCGAGGATATTTACGAACGACTCTCCACCGACGACAAACAGCTCCTCTGGATAGAAGACGAGACCGAAAGGCTGGAGGGCTACAACTATTTCGCCCGAAGCCCACACGAGCTCATCAACTGGCTCAACGCCCACTGAGCGCGCTTATCGCTAGGCCGTAGTGGGCAGTGAAGACGGTGGCGGAGTTCTGCCAGTGTTAGTGCCCAGTAGCATCATCCCTTGGCCCGGTGAGCGGTGACGATCGACCGTTGGGTAGTCATCGGCAGCCCTCATCTGAAGCAGCCAGGTTGTACGCGCCTCATCGCTCAAGTTGGGGCCGCTTCCATGAATTGTTAGGCACGAAAAGAACAGTGCATCTCCGGCCTTAGCTGAAACAGTTGTGGCCTCCGCCTCCCGAGCGGAGTCATCGGAAAGGAAAAAGTCAGATGTGCCCGAGTGTTCAAGGCGTCCATCGTGATGGCTACCGCTTACCGCACGAACGCATCCCTTTAATTCCGACGCCTCGTCGAGGTGGACAATAACCGCAGTCGTTGAATCGTTAGCGTGGGGAAAGAACGGCCAATCCTGATGAAGCGGAAAAGGCGACCCGTTGCCTGGCGGTTTCACAAATAGTTTGTTGTGGTGCAGCTGAATATCGCTGGTGCCCATGAGGTCAGAAGCGGCACCGAGAAGACGGGGATCAGTCAGAAGACGCGAAAACGCAGCCGAGTGATATTGAGCGTCATGACAATGTTGCAAAGCGGTCGGGCCGTCAACGTCGGCCGCCGAGGCACTTGACCATGTGGCCTCAACGTCATGATTGAGCGCAAGTCGCTTCATGATTTCGTGGGCTTCTGTTCGTAGCTGAGCGGCCTCGTGGGCCTCAAGCAGCCCCGGTACAAGAAGAAATCCCTGTTCGTGATAGAGGCCGATCTGTTCAGAAGTCAACATGGTCGATCCTCTCCAATCTTTCTGGCTAGTTGCTCGGCCCGATCCTCAAGAAGAGCCTGCGCGTCGACCATGCCTCTAGGACCGAGGTCGGAGGCGTAATCGAAATTGGCCGATGCGTCCGACGTGATTTGCCCTGCAATTACTGCGACCGGGACACCGTGTGTTCTGGCCAATTCGGCAATGTGCCATGGGCCCTTGCCGTGGGTCGTGCTCTCGTCGAGCTTTCCCTCCCCCGTGATAACCACGTCGGCAGATGCAATCTCTTGCTCAAGCCCGATCAGACCGGCCACCACATCAGCACCGGCTTGCGCAATCGCGCCTTCGAAACACATCAGCGCGAAACCAATGCCGCCTGCCGCACCGCTGCTTGGCGCCCGCTCCAGCCCAGAGACTCCCAGTGAAGCTTGGGCGATGTCGGCGAACCGGGCAATAATTTCATCCGCCTGGTCAAGTTCGCCAGCTTTGAGCCCTTTCTGTGGTCCAAAAATGTTGGCTGCGCCTTTGGGGCCAGTGAGTTGAGTTGTCACATCTGCGGCGATCACTATCGAGTTCGCAAGGACGCCTACTCGCGGAATGACTTCGTGCAGCTGCCCAAGCCCAGAGAGACCTGCCGAGATTGGCGTGCCTGCACGATCAAGCAGCTGATGGCCGAGCGCCTGAAGTAGTCCTGCCCCGCCATCCACTGTTGCGCTTCCACCAAGGCCGATGATCAATTGGTTGGTGCCGCCGCATTCTTCGATCGCTTCACCAAGTGGTCGGCTCGAGGCTCGCCACGGATCTCTGTCTTCGGCCGCTACCTGGCTGATTCCGCAACACGAGGCGACTTCGATAACTACCGTTTCGTTCTGCAATCGGATGGCGCGTCGAGGTGAGTCAGGCGTGTTTCCGAATTGATCGGAGACATGAAGATCAATCATCTCTGCGCCGTCGATGGAGTCAGCCAGAACTTCGATAGTCCCCTCTCCGCCATCGGCCAGGGGCAGCCTAACTAGGGAGTCCTCGGGCCGACCTCGACCCCAACCCGTGGCAATCGCCCGGCTTGCCTCTTCAGCGGTCAGCGTTCCGGCAAACTTGTCGGGGGCTATGACTATCTTCATTGCTGCCCGGGCGATGTGCGATTCGCAACGTCAATAAGCAGCGCAGCTGTCCAGCCGAAGCCATCAGTACCGTGACCACACATAGTTCGAGGGTTGAAGTATTCGTGGAAGCCTGCGACTGCGACCAGGTTGTGAATGCCCCGCCGAAGCTGGCTTGCCAAGTCGAGCTGACCGTTTGTTTCAAGTCCCTCGGCAACTAGCCAGTTGATCTGAATCCAGGAGGGGCCACGCCAATATCGAACAGCATCAAAACCTGGGTCGTCTTCAGGAACAGTCAGAACCACGAAGCCGTCATCGCCGGAAGGAACAGCAAACGATCGATCGAGAGTGCCAACCAGGGTCGCCAGGCGGTCGCTAGCCATTGGTACTAGTAACGGCATCAACCCTCCTGAGATGCGGCTCTCAATCAGTTGACCGTTCTGAGCGTTCTGGCTCTTGTATATTCCGGCCGTCTGGTCCCAAAGTGACTCTTCGATCGCACGGGAAATGCGATCGCCTTTGCTCGCTCGGTTCGAACCGTCTTCACCGATCAGCCCAGCGATTGTGGCAAGATCAAATTCAGCTCTTGCTAGTGCACTGTTGAATAGCACGTCGCGAACTCGGAATGGCAGTTGCTCTGGGTCATCGGGCTGGTAGCCGACGAGGCGCAGGTTCTCAACCAGGTAGGCGTAGCGGTCATACTCGGCATCGCTGGGCCGGTCATCACTGTTGATCAAAGTGTTGTCAACGCGTTTGTAAGGTGGCACTTCGCTCGGCTCAAACACGAGCTCGTTAAGAAGCTGATCCCAAGCGGGGCTGTTGTCCATGCCGGTTTCCCACGGGTGCCAAACCTCAGCAAGGTCTGAGCCGACAGCGCGGTGGTTGTGAAGATAGTCGTGCCAGGCACAGAGTTTGGGGAACAGATCTCGGAGCAGTCCAAGACCAGCTTCGCCTGGCTGCGCTTCATAGACCTTTAACGCTGCAGTGGCATGCACTGGCGGCTGACAGATGCCCGAACTCGCACGAGGCGGCGCCGGACTGCAACTGCCTGCTACATCCCAAAACCCGGCGTTGGGAAAGTACTCCCCGCCTTCGTCGCTAAAGACGATGTGAGGCACCATTCCGTTATGCCATTGCGCATCAAATAGCGTCCGCAACTCAACGGCAGCACGATCCCAGCGGTGGTGTCTGTTTCCGATCGCAATGAAGGCTGAGTCCCAGCTCCACTGGTGCGGGTAAAGATGCGCTGCCGGCTTGGTGGCCGACCCTAACCACAGCGACTCCAGCACGACTGATGCTCTCTCAGAGAGATTCATTAACAGTCCTACATTGCCTGAACGACATAGTCATAGATTCGGCGCTTGACCCGCAGGTCGTTGAGGTGAACTCCAAGAGCGGCGATCGTGTCATCGGTCTCATCCGGAATGCTCACTACCTGAGTTGATGCGGCAAGGCGTTTGTTGAACTCCAGAGACAGTGCCATCTCGGCTTGCTCTCGTTCGAGAACGTAGGTCTGGTGCCGGAGCAGGTACTTGTCATTGCCTTCGGCTGCTGGCAGCTTCTCGTTAACCACCGCCAGCTCACTACCAAGCTTGGCAATTCTGTCGGCTATCTCGGCCATAACTCTTGGAGCAGGCTTCGACCGACTTGGGCCAACGCGAACCTTCGGCGGGTTATGGAGGGTCACCGACACAGGCGATGTGTCCTCAGGTGGAGTGATTTCAAGCTTGAGCGTCAACACGTCCTTTGGCTCGGCGTTATCCACTGCCCCCTGCTCGTCACCGCGAATCGAGAGCTGCTGATACGGCGCGGCCAAGCCCTGTGAGGAGTTCGAGAGGTTAACGACTCGGACGACCCCATTCTGACCTGGGCCCCCAGTCAGAGAGCTAAGCGAAAGCTCTTCTTGGAAAACCCTCCACTCGCTAACGGCGCCAGATCCAGCAACCGAGGCGATCAGCGGCGGATTCGAGAACCGATCATTAGCAGCCAAAATGCCTGATTCGTATAGGTCTCCACTAGCGACGGAGAATCCAAGCTGGTGGGTAACGGCTCGCTCACTGCGAGCCCCGGGCACATACATTGCTGGGCCAGCGTCACCCACGCGATGAGCCAGACCTGACCGAGCTAGCCATTCCTGAGAGCGCCGTAGGGCAACTGAAACCGTGCCGTCGGGTCGAGAAGAGTAAGAACGGATGCCTCGCGCCAGAACTGCTCGACTGTGCGTGCCGTCGCTCATTGCTACGAAGCCGTGGAACGGGAACTCTTCAACTTCAAAGGCTTCACGCTGACCCATCAGGATCGACTCCAAGTCGTCATCGATCTCAATCGGTAGCAGATCGCTGTCAACATGGCTTCGAGCGACTACGTCAAACGGCATGCCCGCGTAGACAGTCTCGCTGTTGATGCCCGTCTCGAAATGGAAGTCAGCCCGGAACTCGGTGCCTTCGGAATCCAGCTCGATGTCGAATTCAATGGTCGGTCCGTTGTCGAAACGCGCCCTGACGACAGCGGTGACCCAAAGATCTTCAAGACGCAATTCTGTGTGCATTCTGATTACAGCGTCGACGCTTGATGTGCTCTCGATGACAGGGGCCGAAGTTGGCTCGCACACTCCCAAGATCTCTCCTGGTTCACTCGAGTAAGTGTCTCCAATATCTTTGCGAATAACTAAACGACCCAAACGTCCACCATCGTCAAGCGTTACGCCCTCGTGACCGACCCTGGCCCGGTAGTGATCATTGGACCATTCAAAGTCAACGGCGCTGGCCTCAGATGCCTCAACTAGCTCGTGTGATCGAACCAAAGACACGCCTACACCAGAAGTGTTCAGTTCATGGACCAGATCCCCGTGTCTCAGCGTTCCGGCGTCGACAACTGCGTTCGTTGAGATTGCGTAGGTTCCGGTGCCGAAACCAGCCAGTACGTGACTAAGCGATTGTTCGATGTCTGCCGCTGCTCGGTTAATCAAATCGGCATATGAGCGCTCCATTCGCTCGTGCACCTGGTCAACGCTTACGCCACAGATGCAGTCGTGAACACCGTTTTGCAGCATCTCCCGACTCCACTGCTCATACTTAGCGACGTCGTAAGGTCGGCCACGAGCGCCCGCAAGCGCCGCGAGCGGCTCTGCCTTCCGATGAATCGCGATTTCCGCATCGTGATGCAAGAGCTTCAGGTAGCCCCGGGTAGACAGCGTCCCTGGGAACGTCGACCCGAACCGGCCAGAGATCAGCTCGCCATCGAGGCGTGGTGCACCATGAGCCGTAGCTGCAATCGCGTCAACGTACTTACGAGGCGACGACGCATGGATGTCAACCTCCCCAGCTAGATCAAAATTCTCGGCATAGAAGCGGACTGGGTCTTCAGGTTCGCTGTCGAGGTCATAACCGTCGAACAATGGGATCGGGAGATCCCCATAGCGTGGCGCCAGTTTGTCGGTTTCAGTTATCAACCGGTCTGCAGCGATCTCTGGAGTCTTGGTGATTCCATAGAGGTTTCGATATCCGCCGAATAGGTTAATGGCGCGAATCCTTTGGCCGTTTGCTCCGTACCAATCGAAGAAAGGCTCCATCTCAGGAACCCCCCGCCAGACGTATACGGCGTCGATGCCAGCCATCGCCAGCAACTGGGGAGTTTGAGAGATATGGCCGAAGGTGTCAACGAGCCAGGCAACGTCGTTCTGACCGCCCAGCTCTGAAACGTCGGCCAGGCCACAAGCCAGGTTGCGAACATGAAGCTCGCCGCTAATCAGCCGCCAGTCTGGCTGGCTATATACCGGCCCGATCGTGAGGCTTCCCTTTTTGATGAGCTCCTCTACCTTGCCGCGGTACTCAGGCTCGAGTTTGAGGAGGTCTTCTATGACCAGTGTCTGGCCGTCGAAAAGATATTCGTAGTCGCCGTTTACCTGAACAAGCTCACCCAAGGTGTCAATAAGGGGAGCAATCCACTCTGTCGTGTACTCATGGGTCAGGAACCACTCTCGGTCCCAGTGAGTGTGGTTAATAATGTGCACTGCGCTAGGCACACCGTCAGGGGTTGGACTACTCATGATCTGTACCGTGCATTCGAGGACTCTCAGCTGGAAAAGTTAGGTCGGAGATATTCCAGGATTAGGATACCCGAAACGTTTCGGCTGACAATAGAATCCTTGCCCGGCGAGCGTCAACTGTGAACGGCGTTCAGGTTGGAACGGGGCCTGTTGATTCGCGTATTACCAGTTCAGGCTTAATGAGGACCTGGTCAGACCTTGGAGCCCCGGCCTTGATACTTGGGATCAAATGCTGAATGAGTTGAGATCCGATTTCATGAGCGTCCTGCCGCAGCGTCGTAAGTCCTGGTGAGATCAGGCGTGCGGCTTCGATGTCGTCAAAACCGGTCAGGCTGAGATCGCGAGGAACTTCTAGCCCTAGATCAAGCGCGGCACGCAGCGCACCGAGCGCCAACAGGTCGTTCAACGAGACAATGGCGGTTGGCGGATTGGCACGAGTTAACAAGGCCTTTGCGCATTCGTAACCGGAGTCTTCGTGGAAGCCCGCCTCGATCACATCATCTTTGGAGACTGTGAGCCCATGCGCCTTGGTAGCCCGAAAAAACGATCTGAGCCGGAAAGTCGCCTTGCTAAAACGGGCGGGCTCAGAGATGCAGGCGATCTGACGGTGGCCGAGCGAAACCAGATGATCGACTGCGGGCAACATGGCGTCGTCGCTCTCATCAACCGCGGGAAAGTCTGAAGCCTTATCCAATCGACCAAAAGCAACGAAGGGATATTGTTTCTCTCTGAGGAACCGAATTCGTGGATCGTCCAGCGTCGTTCTGACAACAACGAACCCATCCACCCTTTTGTGCAATATTGCCGATTCGTAAGCGTGAGTGGGGTCTTCATCTTGAGATGACGTTGACATCTGAAGCTCGAGTTTGTTTTGCCCAGCCTCCTGAACTATTCCGGACAGGAGTTCACCGAAGAACGGATCGGAGAATCGGAGCGTCTCGCCGGCGAGAATCAACCCGATTGTCCCGGTTCCAACATTTGGCGATTTGAGGCGTCGCGCCGACAGGTTCGGCACATAGCCAATCTTGCTTGCAGCCTTCGCTGCCCGTTCCTTGGTGGCGTCGGCAACGTCGGAGTGACCGTTTAGCGCTCTGGAAGCCTGAGTGACCGACAAGCCGGCTTCTCTGGCGACGTCTTTTAGTGTCGGCCTCTTTGACGTTGACAATTAGATTCCCGCTGGCTGGTAGTCAGTGCTTCCATTCTAGATAAGAGCGCTGATTTATGGCCAGGTCGGGTTTTAGCTGAGAACCTGCTCGGTCTTAGGGTCTATCCATCTGATCTGGTCGCTAGGGAACTGAAGCCAGAGATCGTCTCCGGCAGCTACAGGGAAGCTCGGGTGGGTCGAGACTTTAAGTCGCTGGTCACCAAGGCCCACCGTCAAGAGGTTCTGTGGCCCGAGAGGTTCGACCACGACGACGCTGACTTTGATCGCCCCTGGGACTGGGCTGCTGAGGGCCTCCATAGACTCGGCCCGGATCCCAATCGTTACCGGCTTTTGGTCAAAGGCCTTTAGCGCTGGGGCCAGAGCAGCGGCCGGCGTTATCTGATCCGGTCCAACCGCAACTGAAACGCTTCCGTTTGCCGCAGACACCGTTCCTGTGAGGAAATTCATAGGCGGGTTGCCAATAAAGCTGCCCACGAATTGGTTCGAAGGATGATCATAAACAGTTGAAGGACCATCAACTTGCTGGATCTCGCCATCCTTCATCACGGCGATCCGATCCCCCATGCTGAGAGCTTCGATTTGATCATGTGTTACATAGATCGTGGTTGCATTCACATCGGCGAGCAGGCGCTTAAGCTCTGCGCGCATTTCGAGACGAAGTAGTGCGTCAAGGTTGCTTAAGGGTTCGTCCATAAGCAGAACCTCAGCCTTCATGGCTAGTGCCCTCGCTACGGCCACCCGCTGACGCTGACCACCGCTCATGTCACTGGGCCGTCGGTCTAGCAGGTTTTCGATGTGCAGCAGCTCAGCGGCCTCGGCGACGTTTGCTTGAATTTCTGATGCCGGCACGTTGTTCATCTTTAGGCCGAAGCCAATGTTGTCTCGCACGGTCATGTGCGGAAATATTGCATAACTCTGAAACACCATGCTGATCTTGCGCTCGCCAGGTTTCAGGTAAGTGACGTCTCGCCCATCGATAGAAATGCGGCCCGAATCGGCCATGCCGAGGCCCGCAACGGTGCGCAGCAAAGTTGTCTTTCCGCAACCACTGGGTCCGAGTAGGACTAAGAACTCACCGTCGGCGATCGTGAGGTTTGCGTCCTGGACCGCGTATTGACCGTTAAACGACTTTGAGACGTGCTCAATTCGGATCTCACTCATTTGGACACCTGACCCCACATGTTGAATAGGTACTTCCTAATAAAGAACATGAAGATTAGCGACGGCACCATCAGGAAGAAGCCACCGGCAAATTGGTAGGCGTCTGATGATTGTGAGAGCTGCGTGAGAACCAATGCTGGCAGAGTTCTGTTCTCAAGTGTTAGCACGCTGGCCGCAAAAACTTCGTTCCAGCTAAGGACAAACGTGAAGACCGAGCTAGCTGCGATGCCCGGAGCAACCAGCGGCAGCACGATGTATCGGAACGCCCGGAGGGGTGAAGCTCCGAACACTTGGCCGGCTTCCTCAAGTTCGTAAGGGACGCTGGCAAATACTGACGCCACAACCAAGATGGTTGTGGGTAGGGCCAGCGCCGTGTGCATCAGCGCCAAGCTGAAGATGCTGTCGAACAGACCGGCCCTCAGGAACAGGACCGCCAACGGAATTGATAGCACTACGATTGGAAATGCCCGCACGGCCAAGATTGATAGGCGGAACAAGTCTCGCCCTCTGAAGAAGAAACGAGACAGTGCGTAGCCAGCGGGCGCCGCTATGACGGTCGACAGAACCAAGGTAATGACAGCCACGATGATGCTGTTGACCAGACCTTCGGCAACACCATCGGACTGAAGGAAGAACTGCATCGTGTCTGTTGAGAATGGCACCAGCGGAAGGATGTTCTTTGGATAAGAACGCACCGTCTCCTGGGTGGTGAAGGCCATCGAGAATAGAAAGAAAATCGGCAGAATAATCCAGAGAGCTATGCCAATGGCTAGCACGTAGGTTCCTATTCGACCTCGGGCACCTTTGGCCCTCATCTTCTCGTGCTGGGCGCTAACTTCGGGCGAGTCCCAGGCTGGCGGTGGCGGGTTCTGTATTGCCATTAGCTAGCCGCCATTTCAGCTTGAGTACGCACCGCGCGGAGGTAGAAGACCGCACTACCGATCGAGAGAAGCAGAATAAATACGGCGTAGGCCGAAGCGACGTTGGTGTTGCGCAGTGCGAAGTATTGTCGGAAGGTCTCGTTTGCCAAGACGGTCACGACGTCACCACCGCCGAGTGCGATCACAACTGCGAAAACTTGGAACGCCAGGATTGTCCGGAGAATTAGCGCAACCTGAAGGCTGGGCTTCAAAAGTGGAAGCATGATGTGGCGAACCTTCTGCCAATAGGTCGCGCCGAACAATTCAGCCGCCTCCAGGGTTTCATCGGGAATTGCCTGAAGGCCCGAAACCACGATGACCATGACTATCGAAGTCGCCCGCCAGATCTCGGCGAGGACAATTGCGAAGATGATCCAATTGCGGCTTTCAGCAGTCAAGAAGGCTTGCGGTGAATCGATTATCCCCAGACCATCAAGCACCGAGTTCAACAAACCGTTGCCAGTGAAGATAGAGAAGAACAGAATTCCAACTGCCAGGTCGCTCATGCCCATTGGTACTGAGAACACGTAGAGGAACAGGGAGCTGAATTTCAACCGGGCGTGGATCACCAATGCCATGATGATCGCAAGAATGAACTGAAGTGGCAGGATCAACGCCATCAGCAACAGAGTGGTCCGCCATGCCGAACCGAAGAAACGGTCTTCGCGCATCTTCTCGATGAAGCGTGTTGTGAACTCACCGGCCGTGCCACGGTCGACTCGGCCAGTTTCTTCATCACCAAAGACCTGAACGAAACGAGACGGCGTCCAACCTTCGGTTCCATCTTCGGCTCTGACCTGGAACCAAACCTCCAACTCCGCAGTTTGGACGATGCGCGCGGCCGACCTCGGTTCGACCTGGGCCAAGACATCGGAGCGCTCGTTCGGTTCGGAGTAGATGTCCGTGAGTGGATCAGCGGTAGAACTCAGCTTGGTGCGAATTGTGCCAGCGAGAGGATCACCCTCGGCTGATTCTTCCCGAATTCGCACCCGAGACTCCGGAGTCCAACCAGTAACTGCCGAACCGTCAGCCTGAGCGACTTCAACTTGAAACCAGACCTCAATAAGCAGATCCGACGATAACTCCTCAGTTAGTAGGTTTCCTTGACGGGCCAGGATGGTGATCGCCGTACCTTGTGGGATCTTGCCCGTCTGAGCGGAGGTGATATCTGGCTCTGCAATCAGGGGTAGAAGCGCTTCGTCGTCATAAACCGCCAAGATCAAACCCTGCACCATTGGGTAGGCGAAGAATGCTGCCAAGTAAATCAGTGCGGGCGCAATCAGCAGATACGGAGTGGCCTTGCGCCGCCATGACGGAGGGGGCGCAACCGCGGTTGGTGCACTCTCGACATCAGTTTGTGGCTTTGACGGTGCAGTCATTAGAGAATCTCCTCCCCCGGAACCCAGACCCACCTTGGCAGGCCTGGGCGGGGGAGAGAAATGTCCTTATTGGGTTTTTGGGCTTATGGGGCGGGAAGGATCTGGCACGGGCCGTCACCTATGGGATCTGGTGCCCAGCAAGGAGCGCCAGTCTCATTGAACAGGGCCTGCAGGTTGTCGCCCTCTTCATCAAGCACAGTTGCGATGTCTTCACCGTCAATAACGATTCGATCGAATGCGTTGCGGAAGATCTGGTTGATCTCGCCGCCACGATCGCCCAAACCAATTGGGAGAAGAGCAGGCAAAGCATCAGCTGAGTTGGCCTGAGCAGCTACTGCGTCGGCTTCAATCTGAACTCCAACTGGCAGGTTGCTTAGATCCACGCCATCAACTACCGGAAAGAAGCCCAGCTCGGCAAGAATCTGGCCTTGGGTGTCGGGTCGAGTTAGGAACTCGATGACCGCAGCCCCGGCATCAGGGTTCGGTGCGTCAGCGGGAATACCAAGACCCACGATGACCGGCATGAAACCACGACCGGCCGGACCAGCAGGTGCTGGGAAAGCAATGTACTGGTCGGGATCTTCGTTAAAGGCGTCGATTAGGCGAGCAGTGTGATCAAATGCCACCCAGACATCGCCCGAAAGCAGTGGCTCCTGCATGAACTCATAGTTGATTGACTCTGGGTTCATTGTTGGCCAGAGAGTGTCACGAGCCCAAGTCATCATTTCGACAGCTTCGGCGCTGCGGAAGTTGCTAACCATTCCGCCGGTGAACGATGGCCACATGTAGCCCTCAAGGAAGCGGTGGAACAGTCCGGCCTTTGGAAGGCCGCACTTCTCGGTGCCTTCGCCTACCAGCATGTTTGTACACCAGACGGCAAGTTCATCCCAAGTGATTGCGTTTACGTCCGCACCCTCTGGAAGATATTCGAGAGCATCAGTATTAGCGGCCATGATGTAGGTCGCCTGAGCCCAAGGTATGTAGTTGAGATAGTCGTCAGTTCCAAGTAGACCCGACTCAACAAACGCTGGTGCAATCGCACGGTCGGCGCTGAGGTCTTCCAGCACATCGCTCATGTTGGTCATTGCGTTTTCGCTAGCCAAGGGAGGGAATGCGCCATGCAAAGCTCCGAGGACATCGATCGAACCGCTGCCAGCCAAAATCTGATCCAAGGTTGGGCCCTCTTCACCGATTGTTACCTCGATGCTGCCACCGTCAAGAATTGCGCGGAACTTCTCCGCTTCTTCTACTGGTGCGAACTGAAGGCTGACAAACAATGCGTCAGAGCCGTCCGCCATCGCAGCCTCAGTGGTTGCGGGGGCTTCGGTTTCGTCTGGTGAATCATCGGGAGCTTCTGTTGTAGCTGGCGCTTCAGTTGTCTCTGATGATTGTGAGGAATCTTCGGGGTCATCGCTACCGCATGATGCAGCAACTAGCGCGCCCGCAAGGAGCAACGCCACAATGCGCAACAAGCGGCCAGCACGCCACCGATCCGAATAGTGTTGTGTGTTCAACTTTCTCTCCCTTTTTAGAGAATCTTGATGTTTCAAGCTTCCTACCCGAAACGTTTCGGATATCTAGGGAGAATCTACTGCCACCAATTCTCAAGTGTCAAACGACACACGCAAAACTGGCCAAAGAAAAATGGTTTGACGGCATTTTCTGTGGCGAGAAACTGCCGCTATGGCGGCAGAAGAGTTCCGTCAGAAAGGCTGAGATAGAGCTTTACTTGCTTTCCGGTCTCGAGCTTGCGCACCACCGTCACCGAGTTTGGATCGACTGAGAAGACTTCGATATTGCCCAAGGGCTCACTACGCCACATCTCCAAATCCGTGTCGGGGTGTCGCCGTACTACTTCGCCTGCCTGGCTCACTGCGATTCTTGTCTCGCGGTCGTCATCTCGCGTCTTCAGTTCAAGGTCAGCTCGGCGCTCCGCAAGCAGCCCAGTGGTAGCCGTTGCCGGGCTATTGCCCGCCGTAGTGGCTGGAGGACTCGCTGTTGGCCGAGTACCGGCGCCTGCCATGCTGACTATCCAGATGGCCACTGAAACTCCGACCGCGCTCAGACCGACACCAATACGCCGTCGCCAGAGCGAGCTATCAATCAACTCCTGCGGTGACGCAGGTGACTCAGCCATATGGAGCGTCTCGAACTTAGCAATTATCGTCTCGTCGTCTCCCCCACCCAGCCTCGTCCTCGCGCTCTCCAACGTGGAGGTGAGATCGCTGACTGACAGACCACCCGGTGATTCCGACAGTTCGAGCGTTAGGGGCCGTCCAAACCAGTGGACGATCGCTAGCCGACGCTGGGGTGCGGTCAACTCTTCTAAGCCGGCGATCAGATCTCGGAGTTTGCCTGGCTGTGGGTGGACCAGAGCGAAATCAATCAGAAAAACTGCAAACTCAGAAGATGCCTCGATCAGTTCGTCGACTCTGTCAAACACAGCCATGAACGCTTGCTCCACGCTCACATAAGGGTCAATAGACGCTTCGGATGAGAACGCCATCGTTGAAGTGGCAGCAGTAGCTAGCGTCTGATCGCCCGAGTATGCCAATGCCGCTCGCCACACCGCTTGCTGTGAAACCACAGCTCGAACATACCAGCGGTCCGACACTCACTAAAGCCCTCCGAGATTCACCGATTGGGTCGGCGATCCCGAAACCCGTAAGTCCGGAAACTCGTTCATGACCGCCGACTTCGCGTCCAGTTGTCAGCTGCAACAGCCGCGAGAATGACTCCACCCTGGATCAAGCGTTGGATGATGGGATCTATCTGATGAAGGTTGAATCCGTTCGTCAGCAATGCGATAAAGAACGCCCCAAGGAGCGTCCGCCACACGGCCCCTTCGCCGCCAGCGATAGATGTGCCGCCAATAATGACCGCGGTAAGGACAGCGAACACAAATGAGAAATCGTCGCTTGGCTGTGCCGTAATGGTTCGCGAAGCCAGAAGTGCGCCTGCCAGTCCTGAGGCGGCACCGGCAATCACGAACGTCGATGCAGTGACCCACTCAACGCGGATACCTGCTAGTCGAGCTGCTTCAGGGTTTCCGCCGGTGGCAAACAGCTGCCGACCGTAGCGAGTGCGTTCCAGTATGAACCAGAACAAGATCACGACAATCGCAGCAATCCAAGTCGCATTGGTCAGCCCGAAATCGCGGCCACGCGCAATCCGAGTGAAGTCTCGATCAACCACCCTGACGATGCTCCGCTCGCTGAGTAGAAATCCAACGCCGAAGAATATGAACGACGACGCGAGTGTCGCAATGAACGAATTAATCCGAACCCAGGCAACGATGAATCCGTTGACCATTCCAAAAGACGCGCCGATCGCAATTCCTGCACCAATTGCGAGCGTCACTGAGCTGGTGGCGTTGTGCACCAGGGCGGTAATGATGCTGGCGTTGATATAAGTGGCCGATACCGAGATATCGAAGTTGCCCCCGATCAATGTCAGGGTGAGCGCAGACCCAGCGATAAGGATCAGGCTCTGTTGATCAAGAACGTTCCTGAGGTTCGCGCTGGACAAGAACGCGTCCGAAGTCTGTGTAAGGAGGATGAAGAGCAGCACGGTGACCCAGACGATCCCCAAATCAGCAAAGTTCACCGCTCTAATCACTGCCCACAGACCACCACGAGTTTCACTAGCCTGTGGCGTATCGTTCACGCTGCCTCCAATCCGAATGCCAGGTTCATCACACTGGCACTGTCGGCCTCACTGGCTAAGAGTTCGCCCACCAAGCGACCACACCGCATCACCAACACGCGATGGGCCAACCCGAGCACCTCCTCGATCTCCGATGAAACCATCAGGACACCGATTCCTTCGTCGGCGAGATTCGCTAGCAGATCGTAAATGCCTCGCTTGGCTCCAACGTCGACCCCGCGCGTTGGCTCATCAGCAATGAGCAGCCGAGGCCTCGAAAGCATCCATCTTGCGAAGATCGACTTCTGTTGGTTCCCGCCTGACAACTCATTCATCAGTGAATCAACGGTGGCGCCTGTGAGATTCACCCGATCAGCCGCTGAAGTTGCTCTGTCTCTCTCTTCGCCGAGACGCACGACTCCACCGGTAGTCATATCGTCCAGGTGAGCAACGCTAATGTTCTCGATAACGCTGCGCTGAATAAACAGAGCCTGGTCGCGGCGGGACTCTGGGATCATCCCCACACCAGTCGAAATGGCGCTTCGCGGCGACTTTGGAGAATAACTCTCGCCATCCAGCAGCATCGTTCCTGCATTCAGCGAGTCGGCACCGAAAATTGAGCGGACCACTTCAGTCCGGCCCGCCCCCACCAGACCCGTCAAGGCAACAATCTCACCCTGGCGCACGTCGAATGAGACATCTTCAAAGACATCATTTCGGGTAAGCCCCTTGACGCTCAGCAATGTTGGAGTTCCATCCGAAACCGAGCGGCGTCGGGGGAACGCTGAGTCAAGGCTGCGTCCCACCATTGATTCGATCAACGACAGCTTCGTTTCTGCAGCCGCTTTTCCAGTTCGGACGATTCCGCCGTTTCGCATCACTGTTATGTCGTCTGCAACGTCGAGCACCTCGTCGAGAAAGTGCGAGACAAAGACGACGGTGACGCCAGTGGCAGCAAGACGTCTCACCGTGTTAGCCAGTGATGCGGCCTCAACCGAAGACAGACGTGCCGTAGGCTCGTCCATTATTATCACCTGAGCTTCGCGAGCCAATGCTCGAAGAATCTCGACCTTTTGCTTTTGGGCCACCGAAAGGTTGCCCACCTTGGCAGTTGGGTCTAGTTCAAAGCCATGTTCATCGGCAAGCGCGTGGAAACGCTCAATGTCGCTTTTCGGGTTCAAGACTAGACCCCGGCCAGATTCGATACCCAAAAAGACATTGTCCACCACCGACCGTCCATCCAACAACGACAACTCTTGGGCGACCATTGTGATCGAGTGCCTCAGAGCAATGTGTGGTGATCGAATATCGACCACTACCCCGTCGATGCTGATCGTGCCCTCGTCGGGGGTGTGCACACCAGCAATTGCTTTCCCGAGGGTCGACTTTCCGGCGCCGTTTTCCCCAACGATGGCGTGCACGTGGCCGCGCTGTATTGCAACGTCAACATCGTCAAGGGCAACGGTGCCACCAAATCGCTTGGTGACACCCTTGCACTCGATTTTCGGCAAGTCGGTCGGGCCTAGCTCCACCGATTTAGCCGTCCCACTGGGCGGTGAAGTCACCGATGTTGTCAGGAAGCATTAGTCCACGGTTTGGAACCGAATCGGAGGGGTCGATTCCTCCGATGTCATTTCCAGCGAGCGCGTCGACCATCGCTTGCATCGCCAATTCACCCTCAGTCGCAGGAGCTCCGAACAGGCCACCCCACCAGCGGCCGGCGATAACAGCCTCGACAGCGTAGGAGCTGCCACCGAATCCGACGATTTTGGTGTCAGCCAAAAGCCCAGCCTCGTCGAGTGCAAGTTCGGCACCCTGCATTGACTGGTCGGCCCCGACCACAACATCGATGTCGCTGACTGAAACGAGGATGTCTTGCATCGCTGAAAGCCCGACGTCTGGTCCTGCGTACTGGCCTTCTCCCTCGGCGACCACAACAACACTTGAACCGGCGACAGTAGCGTCCCAACCTTCCCTTACGGCCTCGTCGAGTGGGATCCCGCGGATGCCATAGAAATAGACCACATTGCAAGGATCGATGCCCTCACAAGCGGCAAGAGTTATCTCGCCGATTCGCTCGCCACGAGTCAGCGGCGGTTCGAACACAAGTGCAGATACTCCATCGACCGGCGAGTTAGTAGTGGTGAGGTCTTCGCCGATCACCTGATTGAGGGTGACGACCTTGAGGCCAGCATCCAATGCTTCTTCGATGTCAGGCTGCGAACCGGCACCAGCGAGTGAAACCAGAAGGACGCCACTGTACTGACCAGACGTAATCACGTCTTGGAACTGTTGCTGCTGAGCTGCTGCGTCAAACTGCGCGTCGAACTCAACTAATTCGATGTTGTTCGCCGCGGCGATTGGCTTCATGGCTGCGAGTGAACTTTGCAGCCAGGTGTTGGCTGAACTAGCAGACAAGTAGGCAATCTGGACAGGCTCGCCGCTCGACTCCTCTGCGGGTTCGTCGGCGGGCTCGTCCGCAGGCTCAGCTGCGGTCGTTTCGGCTGACTCGGTGGGAGGTGTGGTTTCGACTGTGTCAGCTGAATCGCTGCAGGCAGCGGCTAACAACGCGATTAACGTCAGGACTGCTCCTAGCAGCCAAGACTTTGACGATGGTGATGATTTCATGGGGATCCCCTATCCATGGGTTGATTCCGGTCGCCAATGGCCTCCGGAAGTTTCTGACATTTCAGACTTGGTCAGTCGGCAACAAATTGACCCAGCGGGCCGGCGGCCTTAATTCGGAGACGGATGATGTTGTCCGTCATGTAGGCCATAGTTAGTTCTTCAAGAGAAATCACTTCGGTGTCAGCAGGCACAGCTCCGAGCGCAACAGCTGCGCCGATTGCGTCAGCCTTAGCTGCCTCAAGAGTTTCTTCGCGAGTCGTTCCATCCAGCGGGAAAATCTGATCTATCTCTGCGCTAATTGAGGCAATGGCTGCACCAACTGCGTTTGCCACGTCGTGATGGGCTGGCCGAATAATTTGGCTTACGCCGGCTAGCGACTCGGGCATTAGAACGCTGCCACCTCCAACGGCAATTACCGGTTGATCGGACCGGCTTAGTTTCATCCGGTCAATTCCGTCTTCAAACAGAGCATCAATACGATCCAGCACCAGACCAGCAACGTCGTCCGACAGGGCGTCCGGCTCAGCAGTACCAAACGATGCCCGTCCCTTCTTGTTGGCCGCATCGCTGAGTGTCGAAACCGTTCCACCGAAGCAAAGTGCTTCTGTTGAAAGCTTGTGACCGACGCTCTCGGGACCAATCTTGAGGTCCGTGCCATCGGTCGAACCGCCAATGACTGTTCCGCCACCCAAAGCAACGGCAAGAAGATCAGGCATACGGAAGTTCGTTCGAACTCCACCGATCTCTACCGGAATGGCTGACTCTCGCGGGAACCCCGATGTAAGCACACCGATATCGGTTGACGTCCCGCCAACGTCCACCACAATCGCCTCGGCCAGACCCGATAGGTGAGCGGCGCCCCTCATTGAATTAGCGGGTCCCGAACCAATGGTTAGAACCGGGAACTTGAGCACCCGCTCCATGGCCATCAAGGTGCCGTCGTTTTGAGCAAAGTACTGAATCGCATCAACGCCGTTTTGAATAAGCGCCGAACCCAACCCGGACACTATTTTGTGGGCTACCTCGATCAAAGCCGCGTTAAGAACACAAGCGTTCTCCCGCTCAATCAAACCGATCGAACCAATTGAGCCGCTCAACGAAATCGGGGTATCAGGGAAGCGGGCACGTATCAGCTCTGCAGCCTGTAGCTCGTGAGCGTCCGACACCGGAGCGAAGACACTTGCCACGGCGAAAGCGTCAGGTGCATCAGCCAAGGAGTCCAAGAACTTCTCCGTCGCCTGAGCATCAAAAGCCACCTGTTCAGTGCCATCGAATTCGAACCCTCCGTCGACGATGATCTCACCTGCCGATACCACGTCTCGTAGGTCGGTCGGCCACGTGACCAAGGGCGGAACGGATTTGGTGGCCGGGCCACCTATACGAATTGTTGCAACTTTGCCCAGATCACGGCGCTGAAGCACAGCGTTTGTTGCATGGGTGGTGCCGAGCATTACTTGGGTCACACACTCAGCGGAAACTTCGCTTTGCGCAATCACAGCTGCCATTGCTTCTGAGATCGATTCAACTACATCAGAGCTCGTAGTTGCCTTGTGCTTGGCCAAGATCTCGAGGTCACTGCCCATGAGCACTGCGTCAGTGTTTGTTCCTCCGACGTCGATACCGATTCGAAAAAGACCCTCAGCCATGTAGTTCCTCCACGGGTACGTAGTCGATGTCATAGGAGAAGACCTTGGGGCCAACTACTTCTAAGGCTTTGTCCGAGCGCCATATCGGATCACACGGCAGCGCAAGCACCGAAACACGCTGTCCATAACGCAACCGTTCGGTAACGATCGGACGAGCGGTGTGTACATCTACTGCGGTGATGATGTCTGGCACAGACGCCAGAACTCTTCCGTCTTCCATCGCAAGGAGATTCTCGTTTTGAAACTCGAGTCGAAGCAGGCGCCCGCTGTCTGCACCCGTACCCTCGATGGTTGCCGATCCTCGAGAGAAACCTTCGGTTGTTTGACGTTCGACATCAACCAGCTTGCCTTCAATCAGCGGGTAGCCATCGACCGAGTCACAGAGCGCAGCGATCGGGTCATCAGAAGCTTCAAGGAGCAGGCGACCCACTTCCATGGCTCTGCTGACCGATCCAACGACGGTGGCAGTTTTCGCTTGTGCAACTGTCATCGGATAGAGGCACAAAGACGCCGCAGCACCCATCGAGGCAACAACTGTGCGAACCATTTTCTCGGCCCATTTCGGCGAAACCGTCCGGAACTGAACAACATTGCCCCGTTCATCAGTGATCACAACGGGGTTGATCGAGACACCGGCGATGGCTGCGGTGGTCATCTGGAGCTCGGGAAAGGCCCGGCCCATCAGATCACAGTCGACGATGGGGAGCCCGATTCGAGTGGCCCACATCACCGGTATGACGCCATTGACGCCACCCAGCTCAGCGCAGCACACCGCGCTGATCTTCCGGTCGAGTGCCTTCTCCATCGCAGTCTTGAGCCGATCCCCTTCATCTCCCGAGAGGAACTTTTCCGCCATTACGGTTGGTGCGCCGACCATGGCCACGGGCAATATCAGGTCCTCGTCATCCAGGCTGTCGAGGCTCACCAAAGGCACCTCGCCGCCGGTGTCTAGCGCATGTCCGGCCATGAGCGAACCCATGTGCGGGTCGCCTCCACCGCCGCCACCAAACACCGAGGCTCCCATCGAGAGCCATTCCAGCTCGTTGTCTCCAATCAACTTCACGATGCTGACTTTGATGCACCGCTGGCCGCGCTGCTTCGGCTGATTTGACCAAATTGCGCCAAATCTTGTGCGTAGTGCACAATATTTGAGTGCCAAGTATCACGCTAAAGCAGTTTGAAGGTCTAACCGAGCTAACGCAGCAGCCACTTGAAACCACTCGCAGGGTCACCCAAGTGGTGGCTGCTCGGTCAATGAAAGATCTAAAAGAGGTTCCCTCCGGCTCACTGGTCGTGATCGAACCGATCTTCCCTCTCGACACCAGCAGCTACCGATTCGATTTGGCGTTGCGGACAGTTGGCTCTGGGGCTGTCGCACTGCTTAGCTACGCCCAAACGTGGAACGGTGCATCGATGACCGCCCAACAGATCGCACAATCGCGCGACATCGCGATCGGCCATCTTTTGGACCACCACGACACGACTTCTGTTGCGCTACATCTTCGGAATCTCATCGATGACGGTGGCCAACCCGGCCTCGGTGCGCTTGAACTAGTCGCAAAGGAACTTGCACGTACGAAGGACCTTGAAGGCATCCCCGGGATGCTCGAAGGTTGCGGAAGCCATTTGGCGGCGCCGCTCCGGATAGCCCCAGTCCGTGAGTCCGAGCGCGGGCTTCCTATCCGAGTAGCTGGCTCAGTTCGATACCACCTTGAGCTAGGAGATCGAACGCCACCCGCGGTTACCACAAGTGCGGCAGCTCAAATAGCTCGACACATAGAAGAACTGTATGAGTCTGACTACGAGGCCCGCGAACTCCCCGAAGTCACTCGTTCAGAACTGTTCAACGAGATTCTGCTTAGCGACTCAGCAACGGGAGCAGACGCTGTTGCGCGACTACGCCAGTCCGATTTTCCGATCGACGGATCACACATAGCAATTCGAGTCGACTGCCACGAGCCGCTGCCTGCTCCATCGACCATGCGCACTGTCGTGCGTTGCCAAGTTCGTGTAGCAGAGATCCTCCTAGCGACGATGCGAAATCGGTTGGGACAATGGACCCAAGCCGGAACGATGCATTCGATCCTTTTGATTTCCACATCTGAGCGAGCTCATTCAGACGCCATTGCGGCCGACACACGCGTTGCTTTGCAGAAAGCCATCGTCGAAGCACAGGAAGCCTTTCCTGGACTAAACCTTCACGTCGGCATGGGCTCTGCTCACCTCGGCGTTGCCGGATTCCGCACCTCGGTAACAGAAGCAACCACAGCCGTGCGGGCCGCTCGGTCGCGAAGTCGGGCCAACAAGATTGAAGAGTTTGATCGACTTGGGCTGGGAAGAGCGCTAGTCAGGTGGGCCGAGATTGACGGCGTGCGCCCGGTGATTGATGAAATCATGCGACCTCTGCTACAGCAGACTCCCCGGCAGGCGCGGGACGCGATATCGACACTTCGGGCCTACTTAGACTCTGGTCGAAACATAACTAAAACAGCGGCGATCCTCCATCTCCACCGCAACACCGTCAACTATCGAATAGCACGCATCTCCGAGCTCCTGTCGGTCGACATCGAGGACCCCGATGATCGACTTCTCCTCGATCTGAGCTGCAGGGTCGCAGAAGCCGAATTCTTCTAAGCTGTGACAGGGACCAAGAACAGAAGCGCAAAAGCGCTCTTGAACGCCGGCAAGTTCTGAAACTTAGTCTGCTAGTCGACGTACGCGATTCGGCACGATGATCCGACAAAGCGGCGGTCCGCTGATTCTCCGACGCCACGCAACGAGTCAGATGATCGAGTTCGGGTGGTGTTGTCTGGGCTGCGGATCCCTCCTGGCTCTAGGGTGTTGCTATGGCGAAGGATCTTGACCGGTACCGGGAGGCCGAGCTGCGACTTTGGGCGAAGCTCGGTGTGACGCCTGTGAATCGCCGGGTGAGGCTGGCTTCGGGTGGCGAGGTCCGGGTGCAGGAGATTGGAGAGGGAGCACCAGTCGTGTTCATCCACGGGGGCTCGATCGCAGGTACAAGCTGGTGTCAGTTAGCGGCGAGCCTTGAGGGTGTGCGGTGCATCCTCGTCGACCGTCCTGGCTGTGGGCTCTCGAATCCGATCGTCGGTGGGCCACTCCTCGATCTGGCCAGCGTCGAGGCCTACGCCGATCGTCTGCTCTCGGATCTCCTTGACGCTCTCGAGCTTGAACGCGCAATGGTTTGCGCCACGTCCTACGGAGGCCTGTTCGCCTTCCGCGGGGCGGCAGCAGCGCCCGAGCGGGTGGAGAAGCTCATCGAGTACAGCTGGCTGATGGGCGCGCCGACCGAGTCGGTTCCGTTCTCGGCCCGCATGGCCGGGGTCCCCGGCATGCAGGCACTTATGACTCGCGTGCCGATGACCCGTGGGATGGTCAAGGGCGCGCTCCGGCAGTTCGGACTCGGTCGTGCGATCGATTCGGGTGCGTTTGACGACGACATGCTCGACTGGGCCCACGCCCTGCTACGTCAGACCGACACGCTTGCCAACGACATCCGGTCATCTCCCAAGGTCATCACGCCGATAAAGGGCTTCAACACGGATCTTCTGCTCACCGATGACCTGCTCTCGAAGCTAACCATGCCCGTACTGTTCCTGTGGGGCGAGGACGACCCAAACGGCGGGGCGGCCATAGCTCGGGAGTTCGCCCCCCGACTGCCCAACGCCGAGCTGGTTATCGTGCCGGGTGCTGAACACGCTCCCTGGATCGACGACCTCGAGACCTGCGTTTCTCGGACGCAGGCGTTCCTCGCTGCGTGATGCTTCCAGCAACGACAAAGGCCGACCCTGATCTGCATCACGGGTGGGAGCAAGATTTATCCACAACCCGGTGGCTGGAGGAGCCAACATGTCAACTATGAACCGGACTTCTACAACAAAAACGCAAAAGGCCCTGAACCGTATTGGTTCCGGGCCTCTGGGATAAGTGGCGGGGGCAGGATTTGAACCTGCGACCTTCGGGTTATGAGTTAGACGATTGAGTTCGAGTGGGTGCTGGCTGGTGCGTGAACCCAGTGTTCATGCGGCCAACTGGACCGCAGGTCCGGGCGGCAGACCCTTCGTTCGGCGGGTGCGGCTTGGTTCGTTTGACACAGGTTTGACACGAGTCGATCCTTGTCAGACGAGTCAAATCACCAGAGGCTTACTTTGACGGCCGGGTGTACTTGGCTCTGGGATTTGATCGTTGCCCAACCTAGAGATCACTAGATGGGATCGCAAACTTCGCGACAGAGCCCTTGGTCGCTAAAGAGCTCTGCGGGTCGTTGAATCCAGCACCCCTCGCAAAGCCGCTCTGAGGCTGCAACCGAGCAGCCGCACCCGCCACACTCAAGACACTTGCGACGAGTGCATGTTTCACACCATCCCTTGCGGAATTCTTCGCCACATCTCTCACAGATCGTTTCTCGAGTTTTCCACAATGGGTCCGGTTCTTCGAGCCCAAACATGGTATCGAGACGCTTAACACTAGGAAGCACTGAGAGCACTGCGACAACTAACCGATCGCTGATTCGCAGAGTGTCTGCAAAGCAAGCAATCGCATAGCTCTGATCGAACCGATATACGTCCTTCTGGGCGGTCTGGTCCATTGCGAAGGACTTTGCAAGCGCCCCGCTCGGGTCCAGTTTGCTTCCTCGATACCATCCAGCAGATCCGGACAGGCCTGAGTGTGCGCAGAACCCAACAACACCCGGGGAACGTAGCAACACGATCCAGGCCTGGCTGGTCAACTTCTCCGCCAGACGAACCGCACTCGACTCCCAACTGGCTGCGCCCTGTTCTACTAGATCCCTCACCATGGAGGGATTGATCGGATTCGTTCCCACCACCGTGTCAAGTAGCGAGTCCGGCACGAGAAGTCTCGAAGCGAACCTGTGACACACACGCTCCTCCCACTCTTGGGGGTCGCCATCGTCTCCGGCCAAGTCGTCGAGACCCTCCAAAACCTCACTGCATTCCGTCTGGCACAGGTGGTGTCCTAGCTCGTGAAGGAGCGTGTGAGCACGGCGTCGGGGTGTGACGGCACCATCGAAGATTATCCACGGGCGCTCGGGATCGATGTGTGTGTCGTAATAGCCGTCGCACGAGCACTTGTCTGAAGACCATGCCGAGTCGAGCAGCGACTTAGTTTTGAGAGGTTGAAACCAGTCCTCGATTGTGGCGACCGGTTCCGAGACCAATTCGGCAGAAATTGGGTCGACGTAACCCAGGAGAACGTCTACTAACCAGTCGAGGCCCCCTTCACGAGTCATCAAGAATCAGTTGGTAGGCGTCCAGCAGACGTTTCCAGTCTTCCGATGTTGGTTCACCGACTGAACGCCTTGGCGATGCGGTCATTCCGCGAAGCACCCTCGATCGCAACTCAACGGGGTCCTCCCCCCGCCGCTGCGCAAGGCGAGCAATCGATGACTTGAAGTCATCCGTGCCACTGAAAGCAAGCAAGCTCTCTGGAGCGTTTGTCATGATTACGTCGATCGATCCGTCGTGAGCCACTTCATGCGCTGCGCCCACGAGAGATCCGACGTCGACCGACAACGCTTCAGCAATCCGAGTCAGGACATCAAGTGTCGGGTTTCCCCTCCCGCGTTCGAGGTTTGACAGATATGTCATCGAGACGTCAGCGTCAGCGGCTATGTCTGTCAATGTCTTGCCGAGATTGCGGCGCCTTGCTCGGAGTCGTGCTCCCAACGTCGCATCTGTACCGGATTCTTCCATCATGAGAGTATACAGGTTGCAACTCTTCTCAGGAAATAGTATTCTGTGGAAAGAGTTCTTCATCCGAAGATCTCTCAGTAGCAGAACAGGACATGGCAAAGTGACACTCACAAGCAGGCACGTAGTACCGAACCCAAGTGGAGGCTGGGACGTCAAAGCACCAGGCTCAAAGCGAGCGAGTTCGCACTCAAAGACCCAGAGCGAGGCCGAACAGAGAGCAAAGCAGATCGTTTCTAACGCGGGAGGTGGTGAGGTCAGAATCCATGGCCTCGATGGCCGAATTCGTGATAGCGATACGGTCGCTCCGGGTCGAGACCCTAGGCGATCACGCGATCGGCGCCACTGAGATGGACAACTGGGTCCGATTCTTCGACACCTGGGCAGCGCCGCCCAGCCAAACTGAACTCGACGAGCGTGAGCGTACCGAGAAGCAGGTCCGACAAGCTCTCGAAGCCTGGCCAGCAGTTGAGCGACGGAACTTCCGGGTATTTGTCAAAGGCTCCTATCACTCTGGCACGAACGTACGACGCGGGTCTGATGTTGATCTCGCTGTCGAACTCCTCGGCGCTACGCCAACAGATCTGAGCTTTATCACTGCTAGGGAATTCTCGGCTAAGGGCATGACCAATGCGCAGCTCGGCATCGTGGCTGCGCCGCCTGAATATTCGACTGCGCTCGGGACGTTCAAGGACGACTGCCTGGACGCCTTAAACAGTGCCTTTGGGAGCGACAACGTGACGCGTCAAAACAAATGCATTGAGATCTCGGAAAAATCGACGACCCTGCCAGCAGATGTCGTGCCGTGCACAACCTATCGACGGTACGACTCCGAGCGGACACACCACGACGGCATCGAAATCAGCCCCGATCGGGGACCAGTCATTGTGAACTGGCCAGTACAAACCAACGACAACGGGGTGGCAAAGAACACGAGAACTTCTCGTCGCTACAAAAGGGTGGTCAGAGGACTCAAGGCATTGGAGAATCAAATGGCTATCGCTGGAGCACCCGAAACATCGTCTTGGCTCATCGAGTGCCTTGTTTACAACGTCCCAGACTCTGAGTTCAGCTCGACCGGGAATTATGCAAACGCCCTCACCACCGTGCTCTGGCTGCAAAAAGCGCTCTCAGCTACCGCCGGCCAAGGCGAGTGGCTGGAAGTGAACGAGCTAAAGTACCTGTTTGGCCCGGCCCAACCATGGTCACTGCCCGAAGCAATTGCGTTTACGTCACGGACACTGCGGGAGCTAACTTCGTGATTGCCACCGAATCATGACTCGATCCCGAATTGTTTCTTTCGCTGCCGTCGCTGCGTTCTCCATATTACTTTGGCTAAGCGGAGAAAGGGCTTCTACGGAGTGGGTCCGCTTGGCATCACTTGCCACACTGGCTGCAGTGGGTTTAGAAGCGGTTTACGAACGCTGGCTCTGGGCTGCAGTGCCGGCGCGTTTCAACCGTCGACCAGATCTTGAGGGCACGTGGCGAGGGACTTTCAGCTCCCACTGGGTCGACCCCGAAACCAATACAATTCCGCAGCCGACAGATTGCTATCTTGTTATCCACCAAACAGCGTCGTCAATCCGGGCCACTTTCCTGACGAATGAGTCTCGATCAGACTCGTCTGTGGCCGAGATTGTGACTAACGGTTCGGGCTCCTTGCTCCGGTATTTATATGGGAACGAACCGCAGATCAAATTCGACCAACGCAGCGCAGGGCACCTAGGAGCGGTCAGCCTTCACATAAACAGCGGAACCAACAAGCTCGAGGGCCACTATTGGACCGACCGACATAGTAGGGGTGAGCTTGCCCTCACCCATCGCATAGAGCAACGCTGTGCAACTTTCGAGGAAGCTAATTCTCTTGAGTGGTAGCCCACTGCCCAGCAAGTCACCCACGCCCGCATTCTCGCTCTCTGGGCTATCGCCTATGGGCTTGCGCGCTAGCAACGCGCTGCACAACCAATCGACGAACTCCAGTAGACCAGTTCAAGAAGGTCTAAGGTAGAAGATTGTCTATGCCATGGGAGTCTTCTCACTCTCTCGCGCATGCCCAACCTGGCCGAGTGACACGACCTAGAGAAGTCAGACTTCGCGATTCTCGCTCCACTTTTTGACGTCTTGCCGGAGCCAAGCACGACACTTCCCGCCGGCAAACTCGACGACGGGAGATGGAAAGTCTGAATACCGCCGCATGTAAGTGGTCACACTGTTTTTGTGTGTCAGCCCGAGCAGGTCGGCCACGTCGCCAACATCAAGCAAATCGTCGAGGTCAACCATTCTTCCCATAGATACTTAGTCTACATACGTTGACTCTGCCGAGCACTCATGGTACTGTCGAGATACATAGACAACAAGGCTCTTTAGTTGGCCCCGGCGGTGCTCTAACACCCCGAGGCCGTGGCCAAAACCTGCGAAAGAGGTTCTGACATGAATGAGCGTATTCGCTCGCACCCCCTTGCCCTCGACGATCTTGAGGCGCGTCTCACGCTTTCGGTCGACGAGGTCGCAACCTTGCTCGGCCTCGGCCGCACAGCCTGCTACGAAGCAGCCCGGCGAGGAGACATCCCATCTCGCCGCCTAGGCCGCAGAGTAATCGTCCCTGTCCCCGCCCTTCTGGACTGGCTCGGCGTTCCGACGCCGACCAACTGATAGGGAGTCGAACAATGAGAGGACACATCAGAAAGCGCAGCTACACAACCAAAGCCGGCAAGCAGACAATCAACTGGTACGTCGTCGTCGACACAGGCCGAGACCCAAACGGCAAACGACTCCAGAAATGGCATGGCGGCTACCGCACCCGCAAGGAAGCCGAAGTCGCCCGCAACAAGATCGTCGGCGAGCTTCACAACGGCACCTACAACGAACCAACCAAAGTCACCTTCGCCGATTGGGTCAACGAGAAATGGCTGCCGACCGTACAGACGCAGGTGAAGCCAAGCACGTTCGAGTCCTACCGGCGGAACATCCAACACCATGCGCTCCCCCGCCTCGGTTCACGACTGATTCGAGACATCGGACCAGCACACCTCAACTCGCTCTACGCCGAACTCCTAGAGAGCGGCAAGCGAAACGGCCCCGGTGGACTCGGTCCAAAGACGGTCAGATACATCCACACAATCATTCACAAGGCACTCGCCGACGCCATTGACGTGGGGCTCACATCTACCAATCCAGCCGAAAGAGCCAAGCCACCGAACCCCCGGGCATGGGGACCACCAGAGATTCAGTTCTGGGAGCCAGCACAACTTCGGACGTTCCTTCGAACTATTGCGGGTCACCGGCTTGAAGCCGCTTGGAACCTCAGTGCCATGACAGGAATGAGACGAGGAGAAGTACTCGGGCTCCGGTGGCAAGACATTGACTTTTGTTCGTCTCGGGTTCATGTCAGGCAAGCGCTCGTCTCCGTGGCCTACGAGTTGCTTGTGTCGACGCCAAAGAACCACCGGGCCCGGGTAGTCGATATAGACCCCGCAACAGCAGAGCACCTACGCAAACACAGAGACCAACAATTGCTGGAGAAAGAACTCTGGGGCGCCAGTTACCAGGACCAGGATCTGGTGTTCTGCAAGGAGAACGGCTCGATGCTCCACCCTCAGACCTTCAGCCAGGCATTCGATCGCCTGATTGCACGGACTGCCTTACCCAGGATTCGGCTGCATGACCTGAGGCATACCCATGCCACTATTGCGCTAGGTGCAGGCGTTTCTCCAAAAGTGATCAGCGAAAGGCTCGGCCACGAAAGCCCAGCTTTCACCCTCAAGCAGTACGCCCATGTGATTCCAGGAATGCAATCAGCTGCTGCAAACTTGGTGGCTGACCTGGTCTCGGGTGCCTCATCAGAGAGGCCAAGCAGATGAACCATGGCCATGTTGTCGTAGGCACTCGCAAGAATTGGGCTGATGCCAGACCCATCCGACTAGTCTCTGTAAACGGAGCCCGCACATGACTCAGCACTACAAAACAATCGACCTTTTCGCCGGGGCCGGTGGCCTCACGCTCGGGTTCTCAATGACCGATCCCAAAGCTGGCGAGGCCAGCTTTGAGCCAACGTTTGCCGTCGAGCACGATCACGCAGCAGCCCGAACCTTTAAGAGGAACTTCGACACTCACGTATTTGACGGAGACATCGAGTTCTTCAACGTCAATCAATACCCAGCGGCGCACGTCATCATCGGCGGGCCACCCTGCCAGGGTTTCTCACCCCTTGGTCGCGACCGGGACGATAATTCTCGTGCCGATCTAAATGGTCTTTGGGAGCACTACTTCGCCGCCGTGCTTCACGTTAAGCCCAGAGCATTCGTCATCGAGAATGTGCCCGAATTCCAAAAATCAGGCCAGTTCAACGAACTCCTGCATCGGATGGAGACCGACCCATTCCTGTCGCAATTCGGATTCAACTACGGCGTTCTCAACGCCGCAGACTACGGCGTTCCACAGAATCGAAGACGCGGAATCTTTGTAGCTGTCCTCGACCGAGACGTGCCGTGGCCGCCACCAAGAACGCACGGCAAAGACAGCCTCTTCGAAGAACAACGACTAACCGTCGCTGACGCGATAGCTGATCTCCCCAAAGTACCAACCACCGACCAGCCCGTTATTGGGACAGATGGCAGGCAAGACCTACATATCCGCCGCAATCCAACAGCGAAATCCCTGGCCCGATATCGGGCAGTACCTCCGGGCGGGAACCGGTTTGACCTGCAACGAAATAGGCCGGACATCACGCCAGACTGTTGGCTGAACAAACCAACAGGTACGACAGACGTAATGGGGCGAATGTGGTGGGACCGCCCATCCCCCACGATTCGTACGGAGTTCTACAAGCCCGAGAAGGGCCGCTATTTACACCCAGTGTTGGATCGCCCCATTACCCATCGTGAAGCGGCCCGAATCCAGACGTTCCCCGATGACTTCGTGTTCGAAGGCACCAAGATCGAAATCGCACGGCAAATCGGCAACGCCGTGCCCCCAGTGCTCGGTTTGGCAATTGCAAGGTTTGTTGGGGGTTTACTCGACTAGCCCGTGCATACGGGTCCGAGTCGAGCAAGCGACGAATCTACAACGCTATTGTTGCCAACATGGAGTCGTAGTCCAATAGACGCCCCGATCCGATCAGAAGATCGAGCGATTCAATCTGTTTCTTGCTGGACTCTGCAGCGACAGCTTCATAAAGGCTGTCGAGCGCGACATGATAAACAGCATCAAGGTCTCCAGTTCCCTGAGCCAGGCTCGCAATCCGAGTCGGCAGTGGCTCGGCAGTTACTGCCATCACGTGGGGCATACGGCCCTTTCGATGGCGGGTTAGCACTGCCGATTCGGTTCTTACATTCTGAGCGCGGTCCGAACGTATGGTGAACTTGCACGACACGGTCGCGTGCAGGAATGGATTCGGACCGTCGCCGGGCAGCGCAACCGTAACGTCCGGTTTTACTTCATAGTCTTGACCGAGCGCCATAGCCAGCGTGTTGGTTTCATCATCAGCCACCAGGCTTTCGAGTACGCCGAGATGTGAATACTGGGCGAACTGAGCAAGTCCGCTGGCATCATCTCGAACCTGCCAGTCGACGTTTGGCCTGGACTGATTGAGAGAGGATTTGATGTCGTCCCGTACCAGGCGTTCAAAGAGCCGACCAGTGCTCTCATCCTTAGCGAGTTTGGCCTCGCGCTCAATTCCGAGACTCTCCAACATGTGGAGAGCAACACTGACACTCGTCTTGCTACTACCGTCAGAGAAGTTCGGTTTTCCGGGGTTCGTCCTTTCTAGCTTGTTTCTTCGCCCGAGAAGATCCCCTAAGAATGTAGCTGGCATGACGTTCTCGCTCCGTAAGCTTGTTTCCTGAGGACTTCCAATTGGCTGAGCTGCCAACATTACAGCTAAACCCAGTTGGCCACTGCCACGTACGCTCTGGGTGCACACGGATGGAACTGAATGTGACCGACATAGCGACGTCCGTTTGACACATGTTTGACACGGCCGTTCCCGGCCACCCAAAGCCCAAAACGACAAAGGCCCGAAACCGTATTGGTTCCGGGCCTTTGAAATAAGTGGCGGGGGTTGGATTTGAACCTGCGACCTTCGGGTTATGAGCCCGACGAGCTACCTGGCTGCTCCACCCCGCGTTGAAGTGGATTGACGATTCTAACTCCTCTCACAGAATTCTCCACCAATATTCGAATTGGGCAATGGTCACACCCAGGTGACGTCCTATGA
>CALAJQ010000007.1 GCA_937922785.1 uncultured Acidimicrobiales bacterium | reverse complement strand
GTTCTCGCACTGATCGCAGCAGCATGTTCTGACTCAAACGTCGACTACTCGTTGAGTCCCGATGAGTTGGTAACCACATATGACATCGTCGACGGCCTCATTATGATCGATGACGCCTACACCCGAGCGCAGTCGGTATGGCCTGGCTTCGATCCAAACGTTGAACCAGTGGTGCTAGCACTCAAGGGTAAGGATGGCCTACGTGGTGCCATTGCGATCAATCATCCCAAGTCTGGCGAGCTCGGCACCGTCACGCCGATCGACGTTCCGGGCGCCAGTTTCACCTCGGCCGACCTCATTACCGAGCCAGGCGACAGTGAGCCCTTGGCTGATGTCGTCGCCTTCGAATTCAACGTAGAGCTCGCCGGGGTCGACAGCTTCGTTATGGAAGTTGACCCGTCAAAGGACGCATTCTCTCTGACCAATATCGAGTACCCGTCGACACTGGTGCACGAAATGTTTCACCGCTGGCAGAACGCCAACTTCACCGGCGGCGCACCAAACCAGGACGTCGCCGGATACGCGTATACGAGCGACAACTTTGCGCTGGCGATGCTCGAGGACCGTGCGTTGGTCGAGGCGCTGACAACTGATGACGATGATGAGCGTCAAAAGTTTGCACGCTGGTTCGCTGCGATTCGGCTGCAACGTCGTGTCAATGATCAACGGGTCTTGCTCGATGGCGACCAGGAGCGCATCGAGGGAACGGCCCGCTTTATCGAACATGCGATGAACGCAAACCCTGACCAAGGCAAATACCACAGTGGAAACTTCGATGCCGATCTGCGACTTCCGCTATCGGAGATCGAATTGGTGAAGGACTACTACGGGTTCGGTCGCTTCTATGCCACTGGGGCTGGGGTGATGGAGTTGCTGCAACGGCTGTCGGTGGCCGACGCTCCGGCACAGGTTGGTGGGGGTGAGGTTCCAGTTTCGGTTCTAATCAACGCGTTGTCTTTGGAGTTCAGCGAAGTCGAGGCACTTGTTGCTGAAGCGAAGGCGTCGCTTGACCCATCGGGCGATATCGAGGCACTCGCAGCTGAGGCGGTCGCACGCAGTGAGTCCGAGCCCGGTGTGTTCGGGTCGGAGGCAACTCCGATAGCCGAAGCGGAGGATTTCGTCGACGATGCCGACGGTCTAATCATTGAAGGTGAACAGCTTGAATGCATCGAAGATGCGGGAGTCGCCGACGGCGATGAGATCAGCGAGGAGATCTTACGCGACTGCGGTGTGCTCGAATAGCTGTTGCGTGGATCATCTGTCTGGCCGAAGCGCTCGTCGGGTGAGTGAGCGTTACGCCCAGACAGAAGCGAAAGTGGCCTGTACCAGGGGATTTGTAGTTAAGTGCTGCATAATGACGGTTATGTTTGTTTCAAACCCTGAACTGCTGGTTCGGTATTGCGGCTAGCCGTTCTTAGCTTTTGAGCCGATCTAATGTCGAGTCCGAAGCTTCGGAGACCTCGATCAATCTGGTTCGGTGGGTAACGCCTTGGACGATTTTTAGTTGACGTTTTCTAACCCGGAGAACCGTTGCTAGTAGATCGATCACGCCGTCGTTTGTTGAACCGTCAATTGCCCTTTCTTTCGATGATTCACTAGGGAATATTATGCAGCACTTGCGAATGCTGTAGTCCTCACGGCTGTGCCAGGATCTTGGAGTCGATCTCGACAAGCTGTGCTGAGTAGCCAAGCATGTTGACTCCCAGAAGAGTTGCGGGAGGAACTGAATCGTCGAACCAGCCGACTATCGCCTGCCATGCGTCAAGCAGGTTCTGGTGCTCCCCCACCACGTACACGGTGAGGTGTCGAACATCTGCGATGTCGAAATCGTGAACGTCGAGGACAGCTACCAGATTCTCTAGACACGACCTTGCTTGGGCGGCCGGGTCCCCTTCGCCTACTAGATCACCGTTTGAGTCGAGCGGAACCTGCCCAGCTATGAAGAGTTGGTTGGCCACTCGGTCGGCGTATCGATACCCGGGCGTCGGGGCAAGGCCTGCGGTCTGTTCTGCTTCGTTCATGTTCCTAGCTGCCTCCGAACCTGAGTCTCATCGAGGGCGACAGTATCTCGGATTCAGTTTCAGTCCGGTCACTTGAGCGGTTGGTGACGGACCCGGGCTTGGATGCCCGGATCCGTCAACAGCCAGTTATGGAAGGTACGGGAATTGATTTATGAACTCTTCGTTGATGGCAACGTAGAACACCACCGCTCCCCTATCGCCTTGAGCCAGTGTCGGGTTCTGGCCCGACTCATTGGTGCCGCCGAGTATGTCTAGCCAGTAGTCGAAGCCGTCTTGGTCGGGAACACGGTCGAGCATGTTGGAGTAAACCCGAGTCAAGAACTCTTCATCAGACGGTGCGTCCTGATAGACATTCTGGAACTCAGCAGATGCTGATGGGAAAGACTGCGCTATCTCCAGGGCTCCGAATTCCTTGCGTATGCCGATCCAGTAGATCGCGCCCCCGACGTCGGGTTCTCGGTTGAAGAACGCTTGATACAGACGCAGGATTTCAGGATCGGTGTTTACGTCATAGTCAGACGCGTTGATGATCTCGTCGATTGATGTGGCATCTGTGACTCGGCCCGGTGCTCCGTTCAAGGTGCCGCACGCCAGGATGTTGGCCAAATTGGCTCCGTCGTGCACGTTGAAGTAGAGGTCGGCAGGATCATCGAAACCGCTCGCAGGGAACGGTGCCAGCGATGAACCTAGCAGGACGCCACCAGTGACCGGAATCACGGTGCCATCAACCCCTAACACAATGTCACCGTTTGCGTCACAGGTAGATCCAGCATGGAAGTGCATCACAACCGACTCAGCGCTCAGCCCAGAAGCATCGACCGAAGTTAGGACAGTGTCGCCGGCAACCAAGTTGTTGACCACAAGCGAAGCCGAATCGTCGGGCTGACTAAAGTAGTTGTTCTCGTATGCGTTGGCGAGCGTGGCACAGGCCACCACATTGCCCAGGTTGGCGGCCTCGTGAATGTTGAAGTAGACGTTCTCCATGTCCGCGGCGCCGAGCGGTTCTGTAGTCTCAAGTCGCAACGAACCGCCGGCAGCTGGCACCGGGCCGGCTGGCACGGAAACAACAACGCCGCCATTGGCATCACATGAGGTGCCTTCGTGGAAGTGCATCACTACTTCCTCAACGCCAAGGCCTTCGGCTGCAACAACAATCTCGATGCTGTCGCCGTTGACCGTTGCGGTAACGACACCCAACGAATTGGCCGAGCCAGCGGTGACCTCGAATGCATAGGTAAGGCCATCTTCGTTTTGGGCCGAGGCTGCCACAGTCGAGGTGGCAAGCATGCCCACGACCGTGAGCACCGCCACCAAAGTCCTTAACGGAGTTCCTAACAATCTTCTCATTTCATCGGTCCCTTCCAATATGGCCCCAGGCGTTCTGGGTCCTCTTTGTAAATACGTGACGAACTGCCTTCTTGGTTCGCGATTTTCGAAATTATGCTTGGCTTTGCGCCGTCACACATAATCGGGACCGATGATGGTGAATCGTGAGAGGCGGTGGATTGGGCCTAATTGACGGGTGGCCTCGTTGTTTCTCCGTAGAAAAACGATGGCGTCAAAAGCTGATGGCCTGCTTCGTTGTCTCCATTCATTGCAGCGATCAGGCCTTCGACGAGTTTCGTTCCGAGTTCGGTGAAGGGTTGAACGACGGATGTGATCCGGGGGATGCTGAACTCGTCAATGTAGGTTCCATCAAAGCCTGCCACTGAGAGCTGCTCTGGAATGTTGATGCCTCTCTCACGCGCTTGACGGCAAACGGCGAGGGCGGTTTGATCGTTGCCCGCAAACACTCCGTCGGGCTGTCGGTCCAACAATTCTGCCGCTAACTCATAAGCTCGCTCTTTGGAATTGTTCCCTTCGAGAATGAGTGACTCGTCGACCGGAATTGAACGACGCTCGTGTGCCAGGAGGAAACCTTCGTGGCGCAACCTTGCGTCAAGTCGGTCAAGGGGGCCAGTTATTGTCCCCAGCTTGATGCAACCAGTATCAAGTAGGTGGCCGACGATGTGAGCTGACGACTCCTTGTTCTCTACGTCGACTGTCTTTACCGGAGTCGCTAGACGGCCTTGGCCAACTTGAACGGCTGGCATGTTTGCCTCCAGTAGCTCGTCGGTCCACAAGTTGTCGGTTGCAGTGACACTTACAACCACCCCGTTTACCAGTCCGTCGTTGACTAGGTTGCGTACTCCCCTGCTCGGGTTGTCCATGTCGGTAATTAGCAAGACACCCAAGCCGTGTGCGTCAGCTGCTCTTGTAACCTCCTGGACAAGTAGGCCGGCGTAAGGAAGCTGTTCGAGGTAGGCGTGACCTAGTAGTAGTCCAATTACTGAGGTTCCGTTGCCGGCAAGATTTTGCGCGGCCCTGTTGGGTCTGTAGCCGGACTCGGATGCAACGCTAAGAACTCGCTCTCGTACCGCGGGCTTGACCCCAGGTCTATTGTTCAAGGCTCTGGACGCGGTTGCTCGAGAGACTCCGCTGAGTCGAGCGACATCAGCAAGGGTGACATCTTTAGCCATTGGATTCGCGCCGTCGAAGATTCATGAACTGACACGATTCTACGGGCTGGTGAAAGCAAGTGAGGGCCTGCGGAGGCAAACGCGGCGACATAAGCCCCGACAGGCCCTCGAACTCGTCTTGATCGGTGGTCTGGAACCGGTTCCACACGAGACGTAATTGCTATTATAGACAGGTCGATGGAACCGGTTCCATAACTAATACTGACTATTGGCGAATTGGGATCACATGGGAGCCCGGAAGTCCCGCTGCAGGTCAGCGACCAATTTCGATGAACGCTTCAGGTCCGGTGGTGGTTACGCCGATACACAAGGTTGACATCTTGAAAGGACGTCATCGTGCGAAATACCGGACTTAGTTCATCAATTGGCCTCATTGCTGTAGGAGCGATCCTTGCTTGGGCTGTAACTTTCGAAACCGAGGCAGTCGACGTCAATAAGGTTGGCTTAATCCTGTTCGGTGTGGGCATCCTTGGAGTCGTCGTAACTATGGCCATGACCGCAACCAGTCAAAAGACTGTTATCGAACGCAACCGTGAGGTGCTGGTTGGGAACGAACAAGTCGTTGCCCAGACGCACCCCCAGCAACAGGTACAACAGCAGGTGCAGCAACCAGTTCAGGCCCAACCGCAGGCGCAGCAGTTTGTGGAGACTGTGAACCAGTAAAGCTCAGTCGGCATAGTTCTGATTGGCTCGAATCTGCGCTCGAAGTGTGAAGGCGTTGCCTCAAAATTCCGCGCTAATCACACACCCGCTCCAAGACCCTGAGGAAACCCTTAGAAGGTCAGGGTTGGATCCGGGGAATACCTAGCTGTGCTCAAATTGCATCAGATTTAGGGTCAGAGACATGACCAACAGAATGCTCGTCCTAATCCTTGCCATCAGCTCGCTTCTAGTCGGAGCCTGTTCCGCCAACCTCGACATCAGCTTTGATGATGAAGTGATTGAGGGTTCGGGAGTGATGAGCGTCGAGACCTACAGTCTTGGTGGCATCAAAAAGGTCGAGATCTGCTGCGGCCTTGAAGTAGATATTCAGGTGGTTGGGGGAAACTCTGATCGCGTCGAAGTTGAGGCCGATGACAATTTCCACTCACGCATGAAGGTACGAGTGGAAGATGGCGACACACTTTCGATCGAGCCAACTTCCAAGTCGATCGACCTGAGATCCACCAAACCGATCATCGTTCGCATCTCGGTCTCAGAAATTTCAGAACTCAAGGTGAAAGCGGCCAGCGAGGTTACCGGTACGTTCCCAGAGGTTGCAGCCTTCAAGATCACCGCTGACGCTGCAGCTCGAGTGGCGGCCACAGTTGATACAGACAACCTGATCGTCAAGGCAACTTCGGCGTCAGAAGCATTCGTCTCAGGAAGGGCAGATGAGCTAACCGCGACGGCCAATAGCGCTGCCACTCTCGACCTGAAAGAGCTTTCGGCTAAGGACGCCGAAATCGATATCAGCTCGGCCGCCAATGCAGTTCTAACCGTGACCGAATCGGTGTCTGGCAAGGCCAATTCCGGATCCGACGTTGAGATCTACGGTGGGCCTGGGGTTGCAATGATCGACACATCCAGCGGCGCATCGGTTTCCTATCTTGAGTCCTGAGATTTAGCCTCAGGTTTCAAATGCTCACTGTCGATGCTTAGAGATGCAGTTCTCTACGGCCGAACGAGGTCAGTACACGCCAAAGTCGACCGTCGCATGGTTAGGCATCGCTGCTGTCCTTGGGAGCTTGGCTGGGTTGCTTTGGTGGCATGGCGCTCAACAAGCCGAACTCGCTGAGAAGTCCAGCGACGATGTCGCCGAAATCGAGCTGACTCAACTGAGAGCCGAGATTGGGCGCGCTCACTTTGACGAGTACACGGCCCGCTTGTTCGAACCGTTCGGTGCAGCCTCATCAGCTGAGGTTGCGCTGGCGACACAGCGCCGCTTAGAAGTGACAACGGAAGGCCTCCTCAAACTCGAAGAGTTAGGCAAAGGGTCCGGGACCCAAGCAGACAATGCCCGTCAAGTCGTTGACGTATTCGACCAGTACGGATCCCGGGTAGCCGATGCTGAGATCTCCAAAATCGGATCGGGTGGCAGCGTGATGCAGTTCGAAGGGATCGATCCTGCCGATTCCCCACCCAGTGCGGTCGACTCACTAAACGAGCTCATCTGGCTAGATCAAGTAGCGTTTCTGATAGTCCATGAAGTTGCCTTTGCGTCCTTTGGTCAGACGCCGGTCGATGCTAGCGAAGATGTGTCGTCTGAACTCGAGGAGTTCGGACGCTATGTCATCGACAACGGTGGTTATCTGGGTCAGGATTCTGCAGAGCCGCTAGCTGATGGCTGGATACCGCTGGATGTAGTCGAAGCCAACTACGAGCGGGCGCTGGACACCATCAATCAGGTAATCGCAGAAACCGACCTATGGGAGGCAGATCAATGGGTTCGTAGCTTGGCCGACGGCACCACTACTCCCCCACCTCATGACGTCGCCAAACTAACCGCCCAAGTAGCTCCGAAGGTGCAAGAAATCCGGCAGATCGTGGACGGCGAAGCAAACGACCTTCTCGCACTCAACCAAGCCCAGTTCTCCTCATCCAGCAGTACAGCAAACTTTGCTCGATACACCGCAGCGGCGGCTCTGTTGGTTGCGCTGGCGTGCCTGGCTGTGGTCATTGCCGACTTCAGGCATCGCTCCAAGCTGCTGTTACGAAAGGCCAACGTTGATCCGCTCACCCAAGTTGGCAACCGAAACGTCCTTGAGGCGGAAGCGGACGATTACCTTCGCGATTCTGAGCTTGATGAGCACCTTGTAGTGATGATCGACATGGACCAATTCAAGGTTGCCAACGACACCTATGGTCACGCTGCAGGCGACCAACTTCTACAACAACTGGCAAGAGGTCTGCAACGCATCGCATCCTCTTTGGAGGTTGCGGAGTCAACCGTCGTTCGTCTCGGAGGAGACGAATTTGTGGTCACGCTGCACAATCAAGGCAAGATAGATTCCGTTGTTCTAACTACGAAACTTGAAGATCTCAGGTCTGAAATCGTTCGCCACGACGATGACGAGATCCCGCTGCGTTTCAGTTACGGCATAGCGGTGGCAAGCGGTTCGCCGAACCTGCAACAAATGCTGGACGCCGCCGACCTAAGGGCATATCAGGAAAAGAGCGCACGTCTGGCAGCGAGGCAGGCCGATCTGTCAGAGCTGCAACAACGCCTTGATAGTGCGAGCTCCTAGCCCCAAACCAACAAGGCCAGCGGCGCACAGCAGCACGAACCACCACGGGTGAACCAAAATTCTGCTGTCATCCAGCAGGCCCGAAACAGCAATAGCTGCGATCACGGCCCCCAGGGCAGGGCCCACGATCTCACCCCTGTCAGTTTTGGAGGCGGCTACTGACTCCCATTGCTCCTCAGTTGACATCGACACGGTTGATCTCCAAATTTCCTATTCCGACAGTTGGTTGAATAACGAGAGTGGCTGGATTAGACGGAGGGTCTACTGGGGTGCAAAGTTGGCCTTGCTCAGACATCTGCACGGCGTAATAGTCGACCTCGGCCAATCGAACATCTTGGCCCTCATCCTGGGATTCAAACCAAATCTGTTCCTGGTTGGTGTAGCTAAAGATCGGTCTGGGAAACCCTGCTGCTTCGATTGCAGCGGGTAGGTCATTTACGTCGATTACAGCCACGCCCGACCGAAGCGCCAGATTCCTCATCTCAGTTGCGTCCATCTCGTGTTGGAAGCACTCCGAGCCTAGAGCGCCAAAGGTGCGCTTAATCTCACCGTTGGCGAGACTTTTGTCGTATTGCCAATAGCTCGGGCTCAGAACTCGGTAGCTGCCCAACCCGACCTTGCCATCAATTTTCACTGTCACGTCTCGGGGAACGATTACCGAAGCTGAACCGACGGTTAGATCCATTACGAGCGTGGTTTCTGATCCAGGGGCTAGCTCAACTTGGCGAAGATCGACCGTCAAGTCTCCGTAGCCCAGCTCGAAGGCAAGGGCGTCTCCTAGCTCTGATTGATCTATCTCTGATTGTTGGACGGTGTGTAACGCATTGCCTTGGCCTTCGAAGCGTCCTACATCAGCTAGCGAAAAAGCAATCCAGAATGGAACGAGCGCCAGTGCCCATAGCGCAGTTATGCGCGCCCTACCTCGCCAGAACGAAAGCACCAGAACTGATCCGATTGCCAGCAAGGCAAGGTTTACGACAACCCGAGGATCCATGCCCGGGGACATGAAACGGTCTATCAGGATCGAGACAATTGCCAGGAGCACCAATAGCGAAAGCGTCAGGGGCCACAGTGCAGGCTCACGCCGTTGTCGCTTTTCGGGTCGAGTAAGGAGGTCTGACGCCCGTTCTCCAAGCTTTAAGTTGCGCCCAAACACCATGCCTCTGGTCGGGGTGTCGTGATCCGAAGCAACTTGTGTTTCTTGCTGGGTATCTGACCGGGTTGCGGGCTGGGCCCCTGATGGCGCCACCTTCTGAGGCGGTAGTTCCTCATGCGGTTCACGCCGGTCAGAGAATAGGGCCAGCGCCAAAGCCCCAAGGCCAACCGCAACTGCGTACTGAGTGTCAGCCAAAACAAGCAGTCCGATGATCAACACAACTAGCGCACCTAGAACCTCCTGCAACGCCGCACGTTCTCCCAATCTCGCTACAAGGGCTCGGCCTTCGGCTGGGGGAACAAGTATCCAGCCCAGAAAATACGGAACAAGAACTAGCCAATGAAGGTTCGGGCCCGCATAGGCGGCAAACGTTGTGGCTCCGACGAGACCCACCCGCAGGATTAGCGGGTCAAACTGAAAACGCCTAGCGATGCCTCCCGCAAGTCCGGATAGGTACTTGTCTCGGTCGCTGCGCCTAAGCCAAGGTTCGGTTCTGGTCTCAATTTCTGGTGGAGGTGGGCCGGGAGTCATGACCTAATTCTGATTGGACCTGCTGATCTTTAACATTGGGATCTCCACGGAAATCTTAAGGGAGCCAGGCTCGGGACCAACACGGAAACACCACTCAGGGTTTTCACTGATGCAATCTCGCGAGGTAACTGCGAAACTGGGTGAAGTTATGCAGTTAGCGGGTTCCACAACCAAGCTTGCCCGAGGCTTCGAGCAACCGCGCACCTTCTCTGGCGAGCACCCGGTTGCCGGGGGCGTTGCCCTTCGCATTAGCCACCAGCTTGGAGCTTCGCCGCTTGTTGTCCGGGTGGGGTTCACCCTCCTCTCTCTGGCCGCAGGCTGGGGTGTTGTTCTATACGGAGTCATTTGGGCGCTGACCTATGGACATCCGCCCGCTAAAAAATCTCAGCCCACGGTTCGACACAATCTGGGAGTGATCGCCGCTACAGCGAGCCAGATGCTTGTGATATTTCAGCTAATCAACGGTCTGCCCAGCATTCTGTTATGGCCCGCATGCGCCGTCAGCTTTGCACTAGCCATCTCCGAACCTGTTGAGCCAACGTCTGAACCACGTTTCTGGCACACAGACCTGTGGCGCGTCGGTCTGGGAATTGCGCTCATGGTGGGTGGACTGCTGGCCACAATCGGCGCAACAGGCGATTTCACAACGTTGTGGCGCGCTGCCACAGCGGCACTAGTTCTGGTTGGAGGTATCGGACTGGTAGCTACCCCATGGTTGCGCGGTGTTTTGGCTGCCTCCGACGACGAACGACGTAGCCGTATCCGAGCCGAAGAACGCTCTGACATGGCGTCGCACCTTCATGACTCGGTCTTGCAAACCTTAACTCTCATCCAAAATCGAGCGTCGGAACCTGACGTTGCCGCAGCGCTGGCACACCAGCAGGAAAGAGAGTTACGGAAGTGGTTATACGGCCAGGGTGAAGAATTACAGGGAAGCGAACCCAAGTTCCGTGACGCCTTGGAGTCCGCAGCGGCCGCGGTTGAGGGTCAATATCTGAAGATCATTGAGTGCATCGTTGTGGGCGACAAACCTATGGACTCAAACCTTGCTGCTGTGGTGGCAGCGTCGCGCGAGGCAATGGTTAACGCAGCCAAGTTCGCCGAGATTCCAATCATCTCGGTGTATGCCGAAGTAGGGGCAGACTCAGTCTTGGTGTTTGTCCGAGACCGTGGTGTTGGCTTTGAGCCCGCCACTGTTCCCGAGGACCGTCACGGCATTAGTGATTCGATCCAGTCTCGAGTTGAACGAGTAGGCGGAACCGCCACCGTCAGGTCCTCGCTAGGTGCGGGTACTGAGGTCCGGATCGAATGGCAGCAGTGACACCCGGTCTCGGGGCCCCTGACTCAGGCACAGGCGCGGGCACAGAACTGCCGAGGGTCGTAGTAATTGATGACCACGCGCTATTTCGGCAAGGTGTTATCGCTGCCATACAGGACAACGTTGATGTTGTGGGCGAGGCAGACGACATCGAGTCGGGGGTTGAAGTGACGTTGGCACAAATACCCGACGTCGTGCTGCTCGACGTACACCTCACGTCGGGCTCAGGTGCCGAGGTCATCGCTCAGGTCAACGCCGTTAGTCCCGAAATTCGATTCTTGGCGCTGTCAGTTTCAGACTCCCCCGCCGATGTTCTCAGTGTCGTTCGAGTTGGGGCGCGAGGTTATGTAACCAAGCGAATCGGCGGTGAAGACCTCGTAATGGCTATACGACAAGTAGCGAACGGTTCAGCGGTTTTCTCACCCCATCTCGCAGGATTTGTCTTGGGCGCCTTTAGCGCTGCGTCACCGGATCCTTCGGCTAGTGCCAATGCAAAGTCAGACAGCGATGTTGACCGCTTAAGCCCACGTGAACATGAGGTGATGCAGTACCTGGCCCGGGGTTATGCCTACAAGGAAATAGCGTCCGAACTTCACATCTCGGTTAGGACCGTAGAGAGTCACGCCTCGGCAGTCCTACGAAAGCTTCAGCTTTCAAACCGGAACGAGCTTGCGCATTGGGCCAACAAGAACGATTTGCTCTAGTCGAATATTTAGCTTGCGCCTTCAATCACGAAACAAGCGGTGGTTGCGGTGCTGCCGCCGATGTTTAGCGTTGCTACTTTGTTAGCGCCTTCAACCTGGTAGTCACCAGCTTGGCCCGAGACCTGCTTTGTGGCGTCCAACAGCATGCGAGCACCGGTCGCTCCAACGGGATGGCCACCGCCGATCAAACCGCCACCGGGATTCATTGGAATCCGACCGTCACGTTCCAGCTCACCGTTTTCAATCGCCTTCCAGCTTTGCCCGGGGGCGGTGATACCAAAATGATCAATTGCCATGTACTCCGACGGTGTCATGCAATCGTGAGTCTCGATTGCGTCAAGGCCATCAACATCGGCAATTCCAGCACGCTCGAACGCGTCGGTAATGGTGCCTCGAACGTGGGGCATCAAGAAAGGAGAGTCGCTAGAGGAGCGGTCAAGCTTCTGCTGTAAACCGAGGCCTACGGTCCGGTGACCCCATCCGACAATCCGGGAGCGAGCGGTGCGCCCCCGCTGAGCCAGCCAGCGCTCGGAGACCAGGATCAGGCCCGCTGCCCCATCAGTGATTTGGGTTATGTCATTGCGTCGCAACCGACCGGCAACGACCGGGTTCACGTCGTCGTTCGCACTGCATGTATCGGCCGAAAGGGCCCAAGCTCTGGTCTGAGCGTTGGGGTTGTCCTTAGCGTTTCGCAGATTCAGTTCGCCAATTGCTCGCAAATGAGCGTCGTCAAGACCGAACCTGCGGTCATACTCTTCAGCTAGGCGGTCAAATGTCTCGGGCCAAATGTAGGTTGCGCCCTCGGTGTCTTGGCCAACCCAGGCTGCAGCTTCTTGCACGGCAGATGCCTCAGCGCCGGGCATGGTCTTTTCTTGCTCTACCCCGAGCACCAGCACACAGTCATATCGGCCGCTTTCAATTTCAGCCATTGCCGAAAGGGTGGCCATTGACGACGATGCGCACGCGGCTTCGTGTCTCATAGCAGGCACACCCCAAAGCTCAGGCAATACGGTTGCCGGCATTGCACCCAAGTGGCCTTGGCCGGTGTAGAGCTGACCAAAGGCATTGCCTACATGGATTGACTCGATGTCGGACAGCTCGATCTGCGCGTCAGCTGCAGTAGCCAACACAGTTTCGGACACCAATGACTCCACAGAGCCACCAGATTTGGCCAGATTGTTCGCAAAGTCGCTTTGGAAACCGCCGAGAATGCTAACTGTTTGACTCACTGAATTTGTCCGATCTGTGCTTGCCGCTCGATGGCTGGACGGCCGATGTAATTGTCTGTTGATCTGGTTTGTGAAACCAGCATGCCATCTTTTCCAAAACAGACCAGCTTTTTCGAAACAGACCCCGATCACCATCGGGCTAGCCCCGCTCTAACTATCGTCCGATCTAGCTTGACCACCGACGTTTAGTGAGGAAGCCTGAACAAGGTGAAGCAAAGTGATGCCCAGATAGTGGCCTCGATGTTTTCTGCCATTGCGGCCGGAGCCGACGATGCGTTTGTTGTAATTAACGAAGACCAGAAGATTGTGGTCTTTAACGATGCTGCCGAGGCGTTGTTTGGCTACACCCATGATCAAGTTTCCGGCAAGTCGTTGTCGGTGTTGTTGCCGGCCGATACCGCAAGTGACCACCACGATCTGGTCAAGCGCTTTAACGTAAAGGAATCAACCTGGAGATCGATGTCTCGAAGGCCCTCAGTTCAGGCCCTCAGAGCCGATGGTTCAGAGTTCCAGGCCGCCATCACGATTCTGAAAACCACTATGTCCGGGTCGACGTTGTTCGGCGCGATCGTGCGCGACGTCACCGGTCATGAGCGCGCCGATGCCTTGCTTCAGGGCACCCTGACAGCCACCGCCGGCGTCACCGGTCAGGAGTTCTTCGATACCGCTGTGAGGGTCCTGTCAGAAACATTGGCAGTTCACACTGCATTCATCGCTACTCCAGTGCCAAACGTTGTTGGCATGAGTCGGATGATTGCCAACTGGAATGGCGGCGCTAAAGGCCGAGTCCGCGATTTCGCATTGGCCGAGACTCCTTGCTCGTTGGCAATGGAGCAGTCCGTTGTGCACATTCCAACTGGAGTTCACGAGCACTTCCCAAGCCTCTACCTTGCCAGAGACAAGCCAGCGGAAGGTTTCCTGTCTCTTAGATTGAATGCCGCTACTGGCCAATTTCTGGGCCACATCACGCTCTTACACTCTGACGATTTGAACCTAACCCAGAGAGAACTCTCTAGCTTGCGGGTGTTCGGATCTCGAATTGCTGCAGAGATCGACAGGATCAGAATCAACGCAGAGATCGCTTTGGAATCAGAGTTTCAAAACAGGATTGCGCTGTCGGCACCATTCGGAATCGCTCAGCGGAACACGCTTACGAACGAGACCTGGTGCAATGAGGCTTTTCGCGAAATTACAGGCCGCTCCTATGCAGAGTGTCGGGCAATCGGATGGGAAAACGTGGTCCACCCTGATGACTACGATGAGTTTGTTGCCACTTCCATCGAGATGAGAACGACTGGCGGAACCGGCGAGTCTGTCACTCGCTTGATCCACCCCAACGGTGAAACCCGCTGGGTGAAGCGTCATGGCGGCTCTCGTCTTGACTCTGATGGTCGCCCCGTCTTGTTAAACACCACCATTGTTGACCTGACGGCAACCTATAGAGCGTTAGAGCAACTGGAACTGAAGTCTGAAGAATTAGACGCTAGAAACACCGAGCTTCAGGGAAGCCTGAATGCCTTTTCCGACATCCGCGTTCGTATTGGCGCCGACGGCAAGTTCAGAAGCGTTGAGGCCTCCGAAGACGCAGAGTTGTTTGCACCGACACACACTTTGAGTGGTACCTCGCTAACCGACTTCCTATCTCCGAGTGCGGCTCGGGCCGCAATGGCAGCTTTAACACGCTCGCTTGAAACGACCGAGGTAACTTCGGTTCAGTACTCGTGGGAGTCGCCAACCGGCCTGCGTGACTACGAGGCTCGGTTCTCCCCGGTGGCTGACGATGAAGTCCTTGCAGTCGTCCGTGACATCAGCGAGCTCCGTGCCTTAGAGGCTCAGGTTGTGCATGCCAGCACTATGAAATCGGTGGGGCTACTAGCTGGCGGACTGGCCCATGATTTCAACAATGTGTTGCATGTGATCGGTGGTCACGCGTCAGCTCTAGGCAGTGATAGCGCAGTGCGGTCCTTAAGCTCAGCTGACCCTGCGATAGATCGAAGAATCGATGCAATAGAGCGAGCCGTTGATAGGACTTCGTCACTGATCGAAAGGCTCATGGATGTCAGCCGGCCGGCACCGAACAACCCTAAGTCGACTGCTATTGACGCTGTGTTGGGGTCATTGCGGATCTCACTTGAGCAAATGCTCGGCGCAAACGTGTCGCTTGAGTTCGACTTGCAGACGCCCCACGCTCACGTTCACATCGACGACTCCCGGCTAGAGAACGCCATGCTGAACCTAGCCAGCAACGCTCGCGACGCAATGCCCGACGGAGGGACGCTTCAGATCACCACCAGGATGTCAGGTCACGACGCTGTTGAGATCTGCGTTGCTGACAGTGGAACAGGTATGACTGCCGATGTTGCCGAGAACGTGTTCAGGCCGTTCTTCACCACAAAATCTGCCGGAGTTGGAACTGGGCTCGGATTGGCTACGACCTACAGCACCGTTGTGGCAGCTAACGGATCCATTTCGGTTGATTCGGTTCCAGGTGAGGGTTCAGTCTTCAAGATTACTTTGCCAGTTTCAGCCATCACGTTGGCCGTCCACACCGATTCTCAGCCGCATGCTCCCGGTCCAGTTCCCAAACATACAACTGTGTTAGTAGTCGAGGACGAGGTTGACGTCTTAGAACTCTGTACCGACAGACTAGTTTCTCTCGGCTATCAGGTCCTCCAGGCTGACAGTGGAGAGGCCGCTCTTAGTGTTTTGCGTGAAAGTGATTCGATTGACGGGGTGCTAACAGATGTCGCGATGCCGGGTATGAGCGGACCTGAACTGGCCGATCAGATACTGCAGTTAGATCCGGATATACCAGTACTGTTCATGTCCGGTTACTCACAGGCGCTCTTGTCCGGGTCAATACCCCCGGGGCGGCTGTTGACCAAGCCGTTCTCAGACGCAAGTCTTGGCGAGATGCTGAGCGAAACGCTGTCATGAGCGTCAGGCCCTCGATTCTTGTGGTTGACGACGATCCGGATGCCCGCCTGCTCGCAACACTTGCACTTAATGAACACGGCTTCGACGCGCTAGAAGCCGGAGACGGCGAAACAGCTTCTCAGATGATTGCCCAATGCTCGCCGGCCCTAGTGATTCTGGATCTTGGGCTACCGGGGATTGGCGGTCTTGATGTTTTGAAACAGGTTCGGTTGGCAGGCAATCTTCCTGTGATTTTGCTGACGGGGCGCGGCGACCAATCTGACCGAGTGGTCGGCCTCGAACTTGGAGCGGATGATTACATTGTTAAACCGTTTGATCCAAGGGAAATGGTCGCCCGCGTGAACGCAGTTTTGCGTCGCGGCCGTCCGACTCCACCTTCGACTGCGCTTGATTTTGGTGATCTCAAGATCGACTTAACCACCCGTGACGTCCTGCACAGCGGTAACCGGATCGACCTCAAAGCCAAAGAGTTTGACTTGCTCGCCTACATGGCATCAGCCCCCAGGCAGGTATTTAGTCGAGAACAGTTACTGGCAGGAGTTTGGGAATCGTCGGCCCAGTGGCAAGGCACTGCAACAGTTAATGAACATGTGCACCGGATTCGGCGCAAGCTTAGGACTGGCCCGTCAGAGCCGCAGTGGATCGAGACCATCCGCGGCGCAGGTTACCGATTCTCTCCCGAGCGTTAGCGTTCCGGTTGGAGGGGACTACGTCAGAGCGGTGCTAGACCTGCCGCTGTCGAGGACGAGAGGGTTACCCAGGAACGCTAGGCACCGCCCGACGTAGACCAACTATATTCAAACCTGCGTTTATCAACTAGAGATCAACTGCTGATCAATCCCGAAGCCCTGTCCCGAAGCCTTGTCCCTAAGCACTGTCCCTAAGCCCCGGTTTCGACTCACCTATTGCCGACCTCTAGGGTTGACGTCATGACAGAGGCCTCTTCCCCGTTCTATACCGACGAGCACCAGGCGTTCCGGGAGGTGGTTAGGCAGTTCACCGAAAAGGAGATCACTCCTAACGTTCACCAGTGGGATCTCGACGGCGAGCTTCCGTTGGAGCTCTACCGAAAGGCGGCGGCGTTAGAACTTTTCGGAGATGGGATCGAGGCTGAGTACGGAGGGCATGGACAGCGCGACGCCATCTTGCGAATGGCGATGATGGAAGAGCTATCCATGGCAGGCTCGGGCGGGGTGATCGCATCACTCCTCGCGAACTACATCGGCCTGTCGCCTGTTTCGAAGTTCGGATCACATGAGATCAAATCACGGGTGATAACTCCGTGCATGGCAGGCGAAGCAATTTCGGCGCTGGCCATAACCGAACCAAGCGGTGGATCAGATGTGGCCAATCTCAGGACGACCGCCAAACGAGACGGCGACCACTTTGTTATCAACGGTGAGAAGACATTCATAACATCGGGAATGCGTGCGCACTTCATAACTGTGGCGGCTCGAACTGGGGGGCCGGGCCCCGCTGGCCTGTCCCTGATTGTCGTCGACGGAGATAACCCAGGGCTAAGCAGGACCAAATTGGACAAGATGGGCTGGCTCAGCTCCGACACTGCAACGCTCTACTTCAGTGATTGCAGGGTGCCTGTAGAGAACCTGCTGGGGGAAGAAGGTGCTGGTTTCTCGATGATCGTCAACAACTTCAACCCTGAGCGAATCGACATGGCTGCCCAAAGCCTGGCGTTCTCTCGTGTCTGCTTTAACGAGGCATTGGCCTATGCCAGAGAGCGTGAGACGTTCAAGAAGCGTCTCGTCGAACATCAGGTGATTCGCCACAAGCTTGTGGAGATGGACCGCAAAATCAATGCAGGCAAGGCGTGGTGTGAGCTGTTGGCTTGGCGACTGAATCAAGGTGATGATCCCGTCGCAGAAATCGCAGAGTTGAAAGTTGCAGCCACAACTACTTTTGAGTTCTGCGCTCGTGAGGCCGCCCAGATTCTCGGCGGAGCCAGCTATCTTCGTGGAGACACTGTCGAGCGCCTTTACCGGGAGGTCCGGGTACAGGCAATTGGCGGAGGCTCAGAAGAAATCATGAGAGATCTTGCGTCACGCCAGCTTGGGTTCTAGAGCTAGCTTGCTAACCGGCTAGGTTAGGCCTGATGCGGATTGCGGTAATCGGCTCGGGTATCGCTGGCCTTGTTTGCGCGCACGTCCTTGGCCCAGAACACGACGTCGTGCTTTATGAGGCTGACAACCGCTTCGGCGGCCACTCGAACACCGTCATGGTGGATGAAGGGGCCCTAAGCCACGCTATTGATACCGGTTTCATCGTTCACAATGATCGGAACTATCCCAATCTGGTAGCTCTATTTAGCGAGCTAGGGGTAGAGCCCATCGAGTCGGAGATGAGCTTTGCGGTTACCGATCGAGAGTCTGGCTTCACTTATCGCGCCACGAGTCTGAACTCCATCTTCGCCGATCGCAAGAACGTCCTAGCGCCGAAAATGTGGCGAATGCTCATCGACATTTTTCGTTTCTACCGTGACGCCAACGCCTTTCTAGATGACACCACAGCGCCGTCAATGTCGATCGGTCAGTTCTGTGAAGCAAACGGGTATTCCGAAACTTTTATGCAACTGCATCTCATCCCAATGGGCGCTGCAGTTTGGTCGGCTTCCCCACAGACCTTCGACGAATTTCCAGCGCGATCGTTACTGCAGTTTCTCTCCAACCACGGGCTTCTAGGCGTACGCGATAGACCGACCTGGAAGACAGTGAAGGGCGGCTCGAAGGTGTACGTGGAAGAGATCTTGAACAGGTTCGACGGCGACGCCCGGCTTAATGCCCGTGTGGAATCGATAACTCGAAGCCAACTGTTCGCAAGCGTCACCAGTTCGGGCCGAACCGAACAGTTTGATGAGGTCATATTGGCTTGCCACAGCGATCAGGCGTTGGCTCTGCTGTCTGATCCAACCGCCGATGAAAGCGACGTGCTGGGGGCAATCCGATATCAACCAAACACTGCCACGCTGCACACTGATTCAAGCTTGATGTCACCAAAACGCGGGGCTTGGGCTGCGTGGAATTATGAGCGCCTCGGTGCCAAGGACCAGTTGGCCCCAATCACTTATGACCTCACCACGCTGCAACGACTAAAGACCGACACCCATTACCTGGTGAGCCTCAATTCAGCAGACCGAATTGACCCGGGTAAAGTCATTGCGAGTTTCGACTATTCACACCCGGTCTTTGATGGTCCTGCGGTTGCCGCGCAAAGCCGCTGGAGCGAAATCAGCGGGGTACGGCGGACCCACTTCTGTGGCGCCTATTGGTCCTACGGTTTTCATGAAGACGGAATCAAGTCTGGGCTCAGAGTTTGCGACGCTTTAGGTGCGAGCCGGTGAAACCAGGACCGCCCGCAATCTGCACTGGAACAGTGGTGCACCGCCGAACTCAACCGCAGGTGCACCAGTTCAGGTATCCGATCCAACACGTATGGGTTGATCCCGATGAGCCCGAAAAACTAACGGGCCAACATCCACTTTGGAGTGCCCGAGGCTTCTCACCAGCAAGATTTCGCAGATCTGACTACGGAATTGCATCCAATGGCTCGCTTGGATCAGAAGTAAAGAGTGATCTGAAACCCGTGTTGGGCTTTGAACCCGGCGGTGAGGTGCGGATGGTCACCCAGGTGAGACGTTGGGGTTGGCTGTTCAATCCCATCACCTTGTTCTTGGCTTGGCATGACGACGAAAGCAACCCTGTTGGGGCAGTACTAGAAGTGACCAATACTCCATGGAAAGAACGACACCGGTACCCGATCGCGCTCAGCAAAAGCCAATCCGGGTATCAGGCAAGCTTTCAGAAGGTTTTGCACGTTTCCCCATTTCTTGGCGAAGATTTTGTGTATGAGTTCTCAATGATCGATTCTGATTCGGAGGCCTTCTACAAAATTGACGTCGTAGCTCCTACCGGTGAGTCGATCGTTCGTACCACTGCCCGAATGCAGCGCGAGACCGCGTCCCGCAAGCTCCTTTCTGACGCCGTTCGGAAGAAGCCATTCTCAACCCGACAGGTGAGTGCAGGCATCCATTCTCAAGCAGCACGACTATTGTCGAAACGAGTTCCATTTGTCTCCCATCCCGCTAAGCGCGAGGCCGCATGACTGATATTGAATCCAAAACCGTCCGCCCTGAACGTCTTCTAGGCCGAGCCGAAATCGAAAGTGGAGCATTCACAGCGACCCGTGCGCTTGGAGACACCGGGGCTAGGGCATCGCGGACGCTTCTGCACAAGTTGATGCGCCGAATGCAGCACGATCAGCTCACGGTTGCTGAGGGCTCTGATGTGAGCATTTACGGCGAAGCAGGTGGACTAAGCGCCACTATTCGAATTGTCGAGCCTCAGGCTTGGAAGGCAGTGGCATCTGAGGGTTCAATCGGACTGGGTCGCGGATACATCGAGGGTTGGTGGACTACCGATGACCTCACAACACTGATCCAAGTACTGGTCAGAAATTTGGATCAACTTGATGACCTTCGAAACAAGATCAGCAGCAAGACAAATCCGGTAACCGACAGGATTCGACGGCTTGCACCGTCAGTAGGCAGAGCCAAGAACGAAGAGGACATCGCCAGCCATTACGACTTAGGTAATGACTTCTTCAAGATCTTCTTGGATGACACGATGACCTACTCCTCGGCGGTGTTTGAGTCGCCGGCGGCGACATTGGCCGAGGCGAGCACTGCAAAGTATGACCGGCTGCTCAACAAGCTTCAGATCCTTTCGGGTCACGAAGTGCTGGAGATCGGCACGGGCTGGGGTGGTCTTGCAATCCGCTTGCTGGAACGGTTCCAAACAACAATCACTTCCACAACCGTCTCACAAGAACAACTGGCCGAGGCCAAGCGCCGGATCGCCGAAGCCGGGCTAGACACACGAGCCACATTGTTGGATTCGGATTGGCGTGACCTTGCCGGTCAGTTCGATCGAATTGTTTCGATCGAGATGATCGAGGCAGTCGAATGGAGAGACTACAAACGCTTCTTCGCCACGATCGAAAGCTGCCTAAGGCCTGATGGTCTGGTTGGGATCCAGGCAATCTGCACGCCCGATCAACGCTTCGACCGGGCCAAGAACACCGAAGACTACATTCGCCGTTTCGTGTTTCCCGGCGGAATGCTGCCCAGCATCGGAGCGATTTCAAAGTCAGTCTCTGCAGCTACCAAACTCCAGTTGGTCGATGTCGAGGACTTCTCGGCCCACTATGCGGAGACACTTCGGCGTTGGAGAGTTCGATTCGATGACAGGCTTGACGAAGTCAAGGCGTTGGGGCTTGACGATCGATTCTGCCGATTGTGGCGGTTCTATCTGACTTATTGCGAGGCCGCTTTTCTAGAACGTCACGTGACTGTGAATCAGATAGTTCTGGCTGGCCACAAGTGGCGGCCTGACGGTCTGTCGCTTCGACCTAACTAACTGCTATTCCTTTAACTGCTCGGCTGGCGCAAAGTTGTCAGTCAAAATTCCGGCGTCGCCGATGTAGTCAACTACTGCCGCTCCATCCAGCAGTTCACCGGCTTCAGATAGCGGCCCTATGTCTCCGAAGGGCTGGTCTGAAGCCATGATCACGTGATTGAAGGACCGCACAGTGCGCTCCAGCGGCAAGATCACGCCCACAAACTCAAACTGCTCCGACAGTGTGGCTAGCTGAGCTCGGGCGAATCTGCTCTCGTTCCCGTCAATGACATTCAGAACGTAGACGCCGCCTGGCCGCAGCAGTCTTCGATATTCAGAGACGGCTTCTCGTGTTGTCAACGCCCACGGCACCACGTCCCCACCAAACGCATCACCAACAATTACGTCGAATGCTGCGGTCGTGAGATCTGGCAACGCTAACCGCGCATCGCCGATGCGAATGTCAAGATTCTCGACGTCGCCAAGGCCCAGTTCCGCCTCAGCGATAGCGACTAGGCCCTCGTCCAACTCCAGAACAACGTTTGTGCTGCCTGGCCTGGTTGCGCTGACATAGCGCGGAACTGAGAAACCCCCGCCCCCGACATGCAGCACATCGAGCCTGCCTTCGGGCTCACTATCAATAACTGCTCCGAAGAGGCTTGCATACCTGAGCTCAAGGTGGCTGGGGTCGTCCAAGTCGACGTGGGCGTGGCGGACCTGGTCCAAAATCAGGCTTCTGCCGCCCGCTAGATCTTCATCGGCGATGACGCGGGCACACGTGTAGTCAGTTTCATAATCACAGGGAGACCCTGTACCTAGACTTGCTACACCTGCAACTAGCGCAACACTCATCAGCTTTGGGTCGGGCCGAACTGTTCTCGATGACTCACCGGAGTCAGACCAGAACACTCGAGAAGCGACTCCTCCAACAACAAGCATGCCACCGATGATGTAAATGATGGTTCTGATCGGAAGCAGTCCGAGTAAAATGAATCCAGTTCCAAACGTTCCTAGTAGCGCTCCTACCGTTCCAGCCGCAGACAGGTTTCCCATCACAGCGCCGGTCTCTTCCAAGGAATCAAGGCGCAGCTTTGCCACCATTGGACTGATAGCACTTAGCAAAGCGGTCGGGGCAAAGAACGCCAAGAAGGTCAGAAGGATGATGCTTCCCGGCGAACTGTTCATTCCCGGACCAACAAGGGCGACGATCGGAACCGAAAGCCAGGTGAAGGCTCCACCTAGGACTAGACAAGTCCCGATGAGTTGGCGAGGTTTCCCCGTGTCGGCGAGATTGCCGCCGACAGCAGAGCCCAGGGCAATGCCTGCTAACACCGTGCCGATGATTCCGGTGAAAGCCTCAAGTGAAACACCTACGTAAGGAGCCATAAGGCGACCCGCAACGATTTCAATTACAAGAACGAGAGCTGAGGTGAAGAAAACGATGCCGGTAGCAGCTCGATGGTTCATTCTTCGCTTCCGGCTTGTCTGCGTCTCCAACTGATGTTCGCAGTCACGCCCCACCGATTGAATGGATCGGGATAGTTCCTGGACGGGCCGTTACCTGCGGTTAGCAGGCCAATGTGTTCTGGACTCTCCCCCATGATGTGCTCTGCCAAGTACTTGCCTGAGATTGTTCCCTTGGCCATCCCAACTCCCTGGTATGCCGAGGTTGCAAACACCCCGTCGGCAACTTGCCCACAAATCCCAGAGCCGTTGCGCGACAAGCTCAAAGCCCCACCCCAGGTGTATTCGAGCTCGACTCCTGCAAGCATCGGGTACCTCGCAATGAAGGACTTTTCGTGAGTCTTCCGTACCCGCTCCCGGCCCTTGATTGAATCCGAAGTAGCGCTATAGGTGTACTGGTTGCGAATGAGAATTCGCTTGTTGGGCAGACGCCGAACGGTTGTTCCAGCGGGGTGAGCCGGGATGATGCCGTAGTTCTCGTCTCCCCCAAGCCGGTCGATCTCGGAGTTCTTTAGCTCACGAGTCATCGATCCCCAGGTGATCAGCGGTATCAGCCGCTTCTGGGCGAATCCGAATCGTTCGATAAATCCATTAACTGCCAGAACTAGCACCGGCGCGCTGACGGAGCCTCTAGCGCTGGAGAGGCCATGGGGCGATCCAAAGGAAACGTCGGTGATGGCTGATGCCTCAAACACCTGGACGTTCGCCGGCAGAGTGGCGGCTAGCCCACGCACCAAAGCGGCGGGTTGCACGGTGGCGCTGTGTGGGGCAAGAAGTCCGCTTCGGTAGTAGTCAGTCCCGAACCGCAACTTTAGTTGTGAGTGGTCTAGGCGTTGATAGTCCTCATCGATTGCGTCCAGCGACCCGGCAAAGTGGTCAAGCATCGATGCACCCTTGTCTGAGGATGCGGCATGGATCTTCCCATCATCACGCCAATCGCAATCGATGCCTTCACGGCTAACAATGCCACGCAGCCAATCGATGCCAGCACGGTTCATCGAGATCTGCGCCTTTGCGCTGGCAGCGTCTTCGGAAAAGTCCTTTGCTCTCAAATTGTGAGCGTGGTCAATTATGAACCCGCTACAGCGGCCCGCCGCGTTGTTGCCAATACGGTCCGCTTCCACAAGAACGATCTGGCTGTCCGGATTCAGCTCAGCTAGCCGCCGCGCCGTTGCCAATCCGCCGTAGCCAGCGCCGATAACCGCATAGTCGGCTTTAACCTTGCCCTTAAGAACCTTTGGATGCGGGAGCATAGGCAAGATTTCCAACCAGCCGTTTTGCCGGTCGGATTTAGGTAAGTCCTGGACCATCATGCGGTGTTCCTTAGCGATTCTTAGCGATTCCTAGCGATTCTTTAGCAACCGGAGAGACCGGAAGGCTAAATCAAACGGATCTGAGGGTCCGCTCGATTCGACAGCAACTTAGCCCCTCCCGCCTCGATCACCACATTTTCTTCGTGCAGCATCATGTGGCCCGGGGCCCACGACATTCCTGGCTCGAGAGTCAAGACCATTCCCTCGGTGATGACTGTGTCGTCGGACTCAGTGTTAGAGGGCCACTCGGTCACTTGCATGCCTAGACCGTGCCCGAGTCGGCCAACTGAATTACCTTGTGAACCACCAGCAACCAAGACATCTGCCATCGCCTTCCACAGCTCGGTTGTTGTTACTCCGGGCCGCAACATCTCTAAGCCCGCCTCAGTCGCATTCCAAACGGTCTCATATGCCGCCTTGGCGCCTTCGCTTGCGTGTCCAAAAGCAAAGTAGCGGTCGAAATCGCTTGAGTATCCGTCCCACTTAGACCCGGTATCGAACATGATCAGGTCACCAGGGGTGATGACACGATCGGTCGGCTGCTTGATGACGTTGTCGAAGAACGGACCAGTTGCTCCGACGAGATAGGGGACGTCGTCGGCTCCCCGCTGCAGGAGGTCGATCTTGAACGCCCTAAAAGCATCTCGCTCGGTCATGCCAACCCTTAGCAACTCTCCGATGTTCTCGAAACTGGCCGACACAATCGAGCAGATATGGGCGATTTTGGAGATCTCAGCAGGAGACTTTGTCATCCGCATCGTTTTCACGACATCGGTCGAATCGACGAACTCTAAGTTTGGTAGCCGTTGGATGACTTGTGAGAAATCATCCAACGGCATTCGAAGGTGGGTTTCGTGCCCTGATGGAACTCCGACGCGATGATGGGAGGACGCGACGTCTGCCAGAGCCTCAGTGAGCAGCGATATACCGTCGTCTTCGGGCTGCGGGGCAGACCATGTGCGGATATCGCTAATCCAGGTGTCAGCCATTGTGGCTTCGCCAATGCTCGGAATGATTGCGATCGGCTTTCCTTGCGCAGGCAAAATGACAAACCAGGGCCTGGTCGGGCTTTGCCAGAAGGGAGTGAAGAACCCGGTGAAGTACTGAACATCAAACTCCGTTGTTAACAGGATCGCGTCGAGTCCGGCGTTGGCCATTAACTCTTGTGCTCCAGACGTACGTCTCTGGAATTCGGCTTCACTAAACCCACGATCCGGTGCTGACATGATCAGGCTCCTGCCAACGACTGTTCGCCAGTGACGTCCCAGAGATGGTGCTCGGGGTCATGAAGCTCATATCGAGCAAATGTCTGCAGCGTAAAGGCGGCCCCGTCGGAGCGGAGGCCCTTTCGCTGCAGTTGATCAGGTGTGACTAGCTCAAACTCTGCCGCAAGTTCTTCCGCCGCTGCGACAACTTCGACAGCAACAGTAGCTGGATCTGCGAGGTCATAACGTTGCTGAGTGGCAGTGGTGTTTGGGTTCCAGTTAGCAAACGTCGGATTGTCCTGATCCAAGATCAGGTCGAGTCGCTCACCGAACAGCCGATAGACATCTCGTACATGGCAGGCATATTCAAGTGGACTCCAGACTTGTGGCTCAGGGCGTGTTCTGACCCAGTCCTCTGGTTCTTGCATCAGTTTTGCCCAACGTGCTGCGCTTTTGCGGTTGAAGTGGGCTATCTCCACCAGAGAAAGCGCCCCGACATCCGCGCCGCAATCCGGGCATGGGCGATCAAGAACCCACGTCCAATCTTTGTCATCTGGTTGAGCTGGGGGTGGCGTCGTTGAATAGATATCAGGCACATTTTCGAAACTACCCGATTTGCCTCTCGGGAAGGGCACAATTGTTCTGACAGCGTCGGTGTTGAGCGGTCCGTAGATGTGTGGGAACTCATTACCTGATCCGTAGGAGTCCTCGACAACAATCTTGGCCGTTACAAGGTTCGGATCGATCACCAGTAGATGTAGATCATCGCGCCCGCTATAGCGCTCGTTGGCTGGCGTCAAGACTTGTGTGTCGTAGGAGCAATGGATGAATCCTTCGGCTGCAATCGATTCCGTGCTGAGCCACCCGGTTTGCTTCGCTTCGTTCCAAGCGTGCATTGTGGTGATGTGCAAGAGCATATGTTCAGTATGCCGGGGTGGTTAGCGGGCCAACATGGGCCAGAATGAGATCGATGGCGCAGTCGTTGTATGCAGTGTTGGGGGTGGACCCAACGGCCAGTCCTTCCGAGCTTCGTGCTGCTTATCGCGCCATGGCTCGTTCCTCTCATCCCGACGTCGTAGGCGAGGTTGATGGCGGCCGATCAATGGCCCAAGTCAACGATGCGTGGCGCATTCTGTCTGATCCAATTCGACGTCACCGTTATGACCAAACGCTGGCGGAGCATCAGCCCTCAATAGCTGGCAACACAAGAGTCAGGACTGGACCTGTCCCAAGAGCCCAGCCGCCTGAGTTTGTCCCCCAGCCCCCTCCAGCATCGGCCCGGTCTAGACGTAACGCTTGGGTTGCCGGCGTCCGGGCTCAGATCGGCCGGTTGGCAACCTTGGCAGGGCGCAGCGCAACTCAAACGTTGTTGCTGAGCAGGCCGAGAGCCACGCGAGAGATCTATGACCGGTTAGCCGGAACAATTGTGACCGAATTGATGCGCGACACTGAGCCAAGAGTTCGGGCCGCTCGGGCTGGGGGTACAGCCCCACTTGACCTTGGTGTCGCTGCGACCCTTGTGGGAATCAGAAGTCTGGCGGATCAGATTCGACGTGACGCTTCTCACTCAGTCACACCAGAATTGCTTATGACCGCAGAGCTATTGGATCGAATGTGGGACATCCTGGCTCACGAACTGCCAAGCCAGCTCACTGAAGCGCTTGGCGGTAATCCGCAGGTCGCGAACGCACTAAATCGCTAGCTAGAGAGATCTGACTAGATAGAACTGACCAGATAGAACTGACTAGATAGAACCGGCTAACACAGAAAGCGCTGCTCGGCGTCGCAGGTGTTGTTGCCCTCGCCACCGTTGCCCTTGTCCCGTCCAGGACCTCCGACAAACGTGTCATCGCCGGCGCCACCATTTCCGGTGTCATCACCCTCAGCACCTACCAAAAGATCGTCGTCGTCACCTCCGTTGAGGATGTCGTCGCCTTCGTTGCCAAAGAGTATGTCGTCTCCGGCATTGCCAAGAATCGCATCGTCGCCCGGCCCGCCGTGGATAATGTCGTCGCCTGCGAACCCGAGAATTCGGTCATTGCCGCCAAGTCCACACATAGTGTCTCGCAAGATTGTTCCGGTGAGCTTTTCATCATCTCCGGGTGTGCCAACGATTGTGCAACCGATAGGTCCGTCGTCAACTTGGTAGGCCATAACTGCGCCCCGCAAGACTAGATCCCCAGTTGATACTGCAGGCACGCCCACCAAAGCCTGACCATCAATTAGAGCAACGGCAGCGCCGAACTGATCCGCTGAGCGTTTCTGTGGGTTGCGGATCGCCTGAGTAAACCGGAAGGGCCAGTCCTGGTCAGGAGTTGCCTCTAGCACTAGTACCTGGTTGCGAATTGAATCACCGATTAGGACTAGGTCTTCGCTTGCAGCCAGCGAGCTCCCAGACCCCGGGAGTCCATGTGAGTCGCCCAAGCTGTCGCCTGAAAATTCCACCATTGTCCATGTTCCATCAGGTTGCACAAAAAACTGATTTCGTTGCACATACAGAACGCCGTCGCTCATCACGACAGGTCCGCCGCCAACATTGTTGAGCCGGTCCAACTCGCTGCCATCGTCCAGGTCATAGATGACCAGATGCCCCACATTGCCCAGGGGCGGCACGCCACTAAGCACCAGGCTTGAGCCACTGATACTAATGTGGGTGTTTGAAAGGCCAGAGGCAATCGTGCGCACCTCGGTGAGAGTTGGCGCCGCGTCATCGGATATGGCGAAGACTCGTACTTCGTCGGGCTCGGGGCCCTGGCCACCTTCAACAACCGCAACGAAGTTCGTTCCGATCGCGATCTCGGTGCCCAGCCGGTCGAAGTCTTTACTGGCGGCTATCGAGGTGGAAGCCAGCTCGAGAACCTCACCGTTGTTCGTCTCATAAACCTTGAGAACGTGGCTGCCGCTGTCCGCGTCGGCTGATTCGACAGAGACCGTGGCCAGACGTCCGTCTCCAACCGCTATCGACGTGGTCGCCGACACGGTTCCAATGGGCTCAAAAGTTTCTGCGTCCAAAACAGTGGCGCTGATTTCTGCGAAACCCATCTCGCCGCCGACCACTATGTTCTGTCCGTCTACTGAGATCGTTGAGCCAAGGCCGGTCAGCTCAACAGGAATGTCGGCCAGACCCGCCGGTTGGTCCTCGGCGTAGAAAACCGGGGCCGCACTGGCCGGGGAAGCGGTCAATACTCCGACCAGAATTGCTATCGCTAGTCGCCAATGCCGCACATAGAGAGTTTGCCATCTAAATTCATCAGATGGATCTAGGCGTGATGATTTTCCCAACCGATCAGACCATTCAGCCCACAAAGCTGGGGGTTGAGGCTGAAGCCCGAGGGTTTGAGTCCTTGTGGTTCCCTGAACACTCTCATATTCCGATTTCTCGACAGACGCCATGGGGCGGTCGTCAAGGTGCCGCTCCCCTGCCCGAGTTTTACGCCCGCACCCACGAGCAGTTTGTAGCCCTGGGTGCAGTTGCTGCTGTCACAGACAAGATCAAGCTGGGCACCGGGATCACATTGTTGGCTCAACGAGATCCAGTATGGACTGCCAAGGCAGCTGCGTCGGTGGATTACATGAGCGAAGGGCGGTTGCTGTTCGGCATTGGCTATGGCTGGAACAAGGAAGAACTGGCTACTCACGGCGTCGCCTATACCGAACGTCGCGACCGTATGCGAGAAAGTGTCTTGGCGGTGAAAGAAATGTGGACCAAAGAGGAAGCTTCCTTTAGCGGTGACCACATCAACCTGGAGCCCAGTTGGGCTTGGCCGAAGCCAAAGTCTGATCCTCACCCACCGGTAATCTTGGGCGGAGCAGCGGGGCCAAAGACAGCAGCTCACATTGCCGAGTTCTGCGACGGCTGGATGCCCCTCAGCTCTCAGCAGATTCCCGAGGGCATGAAGAATATCCAGATCGCCTGCGATGAGATCGGTCGCGATATTGCCACGATTGAACTAGGGCTGTTCCGGATCGCACCTGAGCCCGACAAAATCAAGGAAGTAGAACAAATGGGCGTTAGCCGAGTAGTTCTCAATCTGCCGCAAGGTCCCGAGGACGAGGTTATGGCGACCCTCGATCAATTTGCTGAACTGCTCTAAGCACAGTAGTAAGCAGCACAGGTAAGGGGCGGCCGGCTAGCCCAGCAAAATGGGTGCACCGTCGGTAGCGGCTGATTGGTAGGCCGCGTGCACAATTCGATGTGCCTCCAGAGCGATAGCAAAACTCGGATAGGCCTGCCTTTGTTCGGCTACTGCGGCGATGAACTCAGCATCAGGATTTGTGCTTAACCCATCATGGCTTTGCGCCATTTCGGCCAATTCGCCACCAGATAGCAAGACCGGGGACTCCTTCGGCGCCAGTTCGGCTGTGACTGGACCGTTCCAATCACCCTCAAGCCCAAAAACTGCCCCCATCTTGAACAGCTCGACCCGACGCTGTGATGGTCTGGAGAGCACATCATGCCAAACGCTAACCAGAACGGCATGGGCTCCGTTACGGGCCTTTAGCGTGACCGTTGCCTGGTCCTCAATACCAGCAATCTTGTGATGGTTGGCCATGTGGCAGCTGACAGTCTCGATCGGTCCCAACATCCAAGTGATCAGATCCAGATCATGGACTGAGTGCTCAATCAGGGTTCCGGCTCCAGCTCGTTTGGGGTCCGATCTCCAAGTCGATCCGTACATGCCCTGAATCGGTATGTACTGATCATCTCGGAAAACCAGGCTCATCGGAGAGCCATAGCGATCGTCTTGGGATTGCTTTTGCAGCCAGCGAAACGCGGGTGAGTGTCGCAACACCAGCCCTACCTGGTTGGTTACTCCCGCCGCTGACACAGCATCGGTCATGGCTTGGGCCTCGCCCAGAGTCGTCGCCAGCGGTTTCTCACAAAAGATCGCTTTGTCTGCCGCCACAACTTGGGCAACTAGATCGGGATGCTCTGAGGTCCAGGTGCATACGTACACAGCATCACTTTGTTCGATTACCGCCGACGCGCTGTCAACCCTGCTTCCACCAAACTCTGCGGCAAAGCTGTTTGCCCGTTCGAGGTCGATGTCGAAACACGCGACGATTGCTGCGCCGTCAACGACGCCCAGTTGTCGGGCGTGTGATCGAGCAATTAGACCGGTTCCAACAAACCCAACTTTGATCATGAATTGACCTTAACTCAAGGGTCCAGACCCCGAGCCAGAATCAGAGGGTCAGTATGTCGGTTCGGTTTCCGCCGCTGGCAGCAGCTCTTCGGCCGACGGTGTCGAGCCGACTGAGCACCTTCTGAACTGACGGCCGCTGATGGCCTACCGAAGCAACCATGACGCTTGCTGTGAAACTCACAAGGGTTCCGTCAAACTCCACCGGGAATACAACCTCAGAGCGGAGGCGATCGCCGATTTCTGTCAACATCGTCAGGTCTGAGTCGGTGTGAAGAACAGCCAAGAAACAGTTGTCTTCAAATCGGCCAAGCAAGTCTGGGCCTCGAAGGCGGCCAAGTACTCGCTCGCCTACCTGGCGGCAAACTCGATCAGCCACGCGAGCACCTCGTTCTGTGTTCAGGGTCGAGAGTTCGTCGATCCACACAGCGATCAGGGCCAATGGGTCAGGGTTGCCCGATCCCAACTTCTTGTAGAGGTTCTCCAGCAAGTGGTGACGGTTAGGCAAGCCAGTGACCGGATCGTGGGTTAGCGGGCCACTAGCCAGAGCTGAGTACTGGTGCTCGGTCTCCATCGAGCGAATTCCAATTGCCACAAGCCTGTCCGACAATCGTCTGAATGTGAACTCGATTGGTTTGAAAGCATGGTTCAACCGGGCGGTCCTAACCGACAGGCCTGGGCCGGCCTCGTGGATTGCCTGGTTGATTATTGCCGTGTCCTCAGGAACCACAAGCTCGCCAAGTGGTGCCCCAACCAGGTGATTTCTGGGAATTCCGGTGATCGAAACTGAATCGAGGTTTGCTCCTAAAACAATTCCCTCTTCAACAATTACACATCCACTTGGAGTGTTCTTTAATAGGTCGCTAAAGCGCGCATCGTCAGCCACTGAACCAGCTAACCCGAGCTTGAGGCTCACTTGTTGAGTCGTGCTGCCCTTAGGTACAGGCCAACAGACCTACTGAGGCCCAGATTTGTTAGAGCGCCTCGAGTAGCGCGTTCTCCACAACTTCGGTAAGCGCAGGGTGAATGTAGAAAACGTCGTTGGCTATCTGTTCGGCAGTTTGGCCCAACTCCATGGCCTGGATCAACGGCTGGATGAGAGATGCAGCCTGAGGTCCGACGATGTGAGCGCCGAGAATCAGGCCGGTTTCGGAACTGATGATGACCTTGGCCATTCCGCTGTGGTCTTCTAGAGCCCAGCCGTAAGCTGTGCCGCCAAAGTCTCGCTTACCGACGTTGTGGGCCACTCCGCTTGAGATTGCTTGCTGTTCAGTTATCCCGACTCGTGCGATTTGGGGATTGCTGAAAACCGCTGACGGTACTGCCTTGTAGCTTTGGCGCTTGGGCTCGGAGTCTGGATTTGCGATGTTCCAGAAGGCAACCTTTGCCTCGGCGTTAGCCAAGTGCTTCAGCTGATAGTTGTTAGCCACATCGCCGACGGCCCACACGCCGGGCACTGATGTAGCCATGGTGTCGTCCACGACGATCTGGCCGCCGTCGGAAATTTCAAGCCCCGCAACTGAGGCGCCCAGCAAATCTGAGTTGGGAATTCGTCCGGCTGCAACCAACAAGACGTCCACTTCGACGTCTCCGTTCGGGTGTTCCAGAGTGATGACGCCATTTTTTTCAGACACACCGGTCGGAGCGCCGCCTTGATGAATCGAAGCCCTCTTGCCGAATTCGGCGTTAAACCGATCGACGATTTCGAAATCGTTATCACGCACCATGACTCCTGAGCGAGAGAAGAGGTGAACTTGGGAACCGAATGCGCTGAATACGTGGCCCATTTCTGCCGCGATAAATCCAGCCCCGATGATGCCTAGGCGCTTGGGCAGTGCATCAAGACGCATGATCGTGTCAGAGGTGTGAAATGGGACCGAATCCAATCCTGGAATCGCGGGAATCATGGGTCGGGCGCCAGCGGCCAAAAGAATGTTTGGTGCAGTGATCTCACGATCTCGGACCAGAAGCCGGTCGGCGCCAACAAATGTTGCGGTTTCGGTGATCAGTTCAACGTTGGGAGTTCCAGTTGCACGATATTCGCGTCCTCCGGCGGCAATGGGGTCAATCCGCCCGAAGACACGATCTCTGATTGCTACCCAATCAGCGCCGCCAAAGCTTGTGTCTATGCCCAGACGTTTGCTGTCTTGTGCCTCTAGCGCTAGATCAGCTGGAAGCACAAACATCTTGGATGGAATGCATCCCCGGTTTAGACAAGTTCCGCCAAAAACATCGCGCTCCACAAGCGCGATGTTCCAGTCGCTCAAGTATTCGGGGATCGAGTTACCGGAGCCACTCCCAACAATTATCAGATCAAATTTGTCAACCACTTGAATTTTCCTGCCTTGTCTGGAGTTCTACTGTGTCTTGTCTCGAGCTCTACTCGACCTTGGACCAGTCAACCTCGTCTTCACGAAGAGGCCTCATGCCGATGTCGATTGCTGTCCACAAAGTTCTACACGTTGGAGACAAAAGAACTGGGACTACTACTGCTGTAACCACTGCCACGCCGATTGGCTTCCATCCGCCTGAAGCATTTGTGACGATAAGACCACCGGCAACAACAACAAGTAGGACTGCAAAGGCCAGAATTGTGTTTAGACCAATTGCGCCCATCCAGTGACCTTCAATCCGCTCAAAGTGCAACCCACAGCGGGGACAATCATCGGCGAGGTCAAAAAACTTGGTGAAGAGCTTCCCTTGGCCACACGCTGGGCATTTCTTGAATGCGCCTCGAGAAAGCATTTTGAACAACTTCGGTTGCTTCACCTCACTATCCTGCCTCAACGGAGGTATGAAAATGGCGAAGCTCGGTTTCATTGGTTTGGGTGTCATGGGTTATCCCATGGCCGGTCATCTGCAAAAGGCTGGTCACGACGTCACTGTCTATAACCGGACAGTTGCAAAGGCCGACTCGTGGGTTGCCGAATATGGTGGTTCTCAAGCTGAGACTCCACGCGAAGCTGCCGCTGGTGCTTCGATAGTCTTCACGATCGTGGGCGCAGACGACGACGTTCGTGCGGTAGTACTTGGTGATGATGGCGCACTTGCTGGCTGCAGTCCGGGCACTGTCATTGTGGATCACACCACCGCCTCGGCCGAACTAGCGCGTGTCATGCAACTTGTCTGTGACGCGGATGAGGTCGGGTTTGTGGATGCTCCGGTTTCGGGCGGCGAAAGTGGAGCTCAGAACGGGAAACTGACCGTGATGTGCGGTGGTTCTCAAGAGAACTTCGACGCCGTGTCTGAAGTGATTGAAACCTATGCGGTGGCAGTAACCCTGATAGGTGGTCCAGGCTCGGGTCAGCTGACCAAGATGGTCAACCAGATCTGTATCGCAGGATTGCTTCAAGGACTAGCCGAAGGCATGAACTTTGGCGTGCGCGCCGGGTTAGACATGGGCATCGTGACCGACGTAATCGGGAAAGGTGCGGCCGGTTCGTGGCAGCTGTCCAATCGCGGAGACACCATGGTTGCCGGAGAGTATGACTTCGGTTTTGCGATCGATCTAATGCGTAAGGACCTTGGCATAGCACTTAGCGAATCTGACAACATCGGCGCCAGCCTGCCGGTGGCGGCCATGGTTGACCAGCTTTACTGTCAGCTACAGGTACGAGGCAAGAACCGGGCCGACACTTCGGCCCTGATGGATCTCCTAGCCAACCCCTAGCCCCACTCTCCGAAATTTCTGCCCCAGGTGACAATTGGTGTCACCTACAGCAGACAGAAGCCACGATTGTCACCTACAGCTGACATTTAGCGGGTGAACAGAAGCGAGATTTCCATAGTTGCGGTGTCTGAGACACTGGCAACTGCGGGTGCTTCTGGTTTCTCAATTTCGAACTCGGCCAGTGCTACCTCAACTGCGCCGACCACGATTAACTGTCCTTCGGTAGTAGCCGCCTGAATCGGAACATCAATTGACCGGGTGACACCGTGAAGTGTCAGTTGCCCAGACGCTATGAAGGCAAGCGCCTCGCCGTCGACTGGAATTGATCCAACGGGTATCGGCGAGGTCAAGACAAAGCTTGCATCAGGGAACTGGGTTGTCTCTAGAGCCTGGCTCTTCATCTGGCTGTCACGAATCCGCGAGTCACTTGTCAGATCAATTAGCGACGCGTCGATCCGGACTTCGGTAATGGTGCCACCGACAGCAATGAGCGTCCCCGTCACAGTCTTGGTGCGACCGACTGCCTCGATGTCCTTACCGCTTAGATTTTCTTTGATCCGATAGCCCACAAAGGTGGCGTCCGATTGTTCAACGCTCCACGTGCCGTCAAGAGTCTCGACACTTTGGGTTGGCACAGTCGTTGTAGTTACCTCGGCCTCAACTTCAGTTTCAGCCGCTGGTGCTTCTGTGGTTGGCGTCACCGAGTCGATCGCAGCGTCGATACTCACTGCTTCAGGCTCGGCGCTAAACCATCCAAGGGCCCAAGCGCCAACAACTCCAACCAATAAGCCCACACAAAGACCTGCACCAATGATCTTTGCCTTGGCGTTGGAGGTATTTTCGCTGCTCACAGCCTCGACCATACTGCGGTTAGCAAAAACGCAGGAGGACGGCCCCCGATTGGAGACCGCCCTCTGGTTCGAGAACTTCGCGCTGTTAGTAGGTTCCACCCGCCGGAGGCCTACAAGCGAGTTCCCGGTACCCGCATCTACAGTGAACCAGAAACCGCGCTAAGTGCCAATGGTGCGATAGGCCTAATTGCATGTACATCAGACCCACAGCGTGTCTACAAACGGCGAAGACTAACTTCTTTAGCCCTGTGATCAGGACCTTTAGACATAATCAGGTCTGCTCGGTCTCGAGTGGGCGCAATATTTTGTTCCAGATTTATTAGGTTAATCGAGCGCCAAATCCCTAATGCGGTCTCAACAGCCTCACTGTCGGTGAGTTCGCTGTAGCGGTGGAAGTAGCTGGCCGGATCGCGGAAAGCGGTCTCGCGCAAGGTTTGGAACCGCTCGACGTACCAGCTTTCAATATCGTCAGGCTCGGCATCTACATAGATTGAGAAGTCGAAGAAGTCCGAAACGAAGATGGAAGGTTCTCCTGCCTTGGCGCCGGACTGAAGCACGTTAAGCCCCTCCACTATCAGAATGTCAGGTTTGGAAACGCTGGCCTGACGGCCGGGGACGATGTCATAGGACAGGTGACTGTAGACCGGAGCCGTTACCTCGCCTTTGCCGCTTTTTACCTGGGACAGGAAGCGGAGCAAAGCTCTCCTGTCATAACTTTCTGGGAAGCCCTTGCGTTGCATTAAGCCACGTTCGGTAAGCGTTGCATTTGGGAGGAGGAATCCGTCAGTGGTGATCAGTTCGACCCTCGGATGGTTTGGCCAGCGCGCAAGCAGAAGCTGCAGAACACGCGCCGTGGTGCTCTTGCCAACGGCAACGCTGCCGGCGATACCAATAATGAACGGAACCTTGGCACCCAGCTTGCCGAGGAACGTATCGCTAGCCCTGTAGAGCTCTTGAGAGGCCCGCACATAGAGGTTGAGTAACCGGCTTGCTGGCAGGTATATCTCTTCAACCTCGTCCATTGAGAGCGACACGTTGATGCCGCGGGCTTGTTCGAGATCGGTCTCACTAAGCGACATCGGAGTTGAAGCCCGCAGATTCCCCCACTCAGAGGCCGAGAAGTTCACATAAGGCGAGAGATCATCATCGTGCACCTATACACAATAAGATGCCCCGTGGCTTCGTGGGTAATTAAACGTCCAGCATCACGGGTTGTTTTGATCGGACCCGACAAATCGGTGTTCTTGATAAACGCAATTGATCCAGCAGACCCTTCCAAGCCGCCATGGTGGGAGATCCCCGGTGGCGGAATCGACGCAGGTGAGACGTCGGCTCACGCTGCTGCGCGCGAACTGCACGAAGAAGGCGGATTTACCGACGTGACAATTGGGCCAGTTGTTTGGGCTCAACATGTGTTCTTCAGCTTTGGCGGTTATGACTTTGACTCCGACGAGGTGATCCACGTTGCCTGGACAGAGCAAACAGAGCTGAAGCCTGCCGCCGGACTTGAATACCTGGAGGCGCTAGCTTTTCAAGGCGCCCGCTGGTGGACAGTCGACGAAATCGAAGCCAGTGCTTCGGCGTTCTTGCCGCCTCAGTTGCCGCAACTAGTCCGAGACCTAGTCGAAGATCGAATTCCGCAAGAGCCTGTCCGGTTGGACCAATGAACCAGCGTTACCTAGCCAAGGTCGGTGTCTTGGCCAAAGATAACGACCAAGTGAGCCTCTAGAGGTGGAATGCCTGGGTTTTCTGGCATCGGCAGAATGTTCGCCGGAGCCACTCCCATTATCGCAGCGAAGGCCTCAGCATCAGGTGCGTAGCCTTCGACGTAGTAGATGGTTGAGTTCTCGATGATGTTGTCTGCGTTCTTTGCAGACAGGGTCTTATAGCCAGAGTTGCGGGCAATATCGGTGCCAGCTGCTGCAATACCGCCGCGGCCAGCGCCATTACCTACACGAACGATCACTTCGTTCGCCGGACGGGCCACCCCAACGGTTGTGGTGGTCTCAGGAACAGTGGTCTCGACCGGGGCGGCAGTGGTAGTGGGGGCAGCAACCGTGGTGGTCGGGCCTGCATCGACGATCTCGCCTTCGTCTCCACCACCGAGGGTCGCAAACAGCGACCGTGCACCAAACAGAAGGACAAGTGCCATCCCAAGTAGTACTGCTGCCAGTAGTGCAGCATTGATCACGTCGTGTCGCTCTATCCGTTCCACCGGTCATAGTTGAGCGGAACAGAGCGGCAAAGTGGCGGATACCTAACGAGAAGACCTCGGGGCAACTTAATGCCCCGAGGTCTGTGTACTTCTGCCCAAAGAAGTTCTGTGAACGAATGTAGTCCGACGTTAGTCCTGCGCCACCATCAGTCTTGCTCTGGTAAGGAAGGCTGTGTGGGCGACCATGCGGTGGTCGGGTCTAACCGCTTGTCCTTCCACATACCAGCCGCGGTGCAGCACCTCTTGAGTCTGCACCTCTGCGTAGGGTCCTGCCTCCAGTACTGATCGGACCTTTTGAACTTGGGTCACTGACGGTGTGTACGCCACCACAATTCCGCCCGGACGAAGAGATTTTGGAACATGGGGTAAGACTTGCCAAGGTTCTGGCAAATCCAAAATGACCCGATCAAACACTTCATCGGGAATTGACTCGTAGCTATCTTCGAGCCGCACGTCGTATCGCTCAAGTGCGTCTGCGCCCAAAAAGGCCTCCACGTTTTTCTTGGCCTTGTTAGCGAAGTCTTCCCTGACCTCATAGCCAACAATCGATACTCCAGCTCGAAGCAAAGTCATTGACATAGCGCCCGAGCCCACACCAGTTTCAAAGACGCGCTGACCCGGCGCAATATCAGCCATCATCAAGATGGCAGCAAGATCTTTCGGGTATATGACCTGGGCCCCGCGAGGCATCGTAGTGACGAAGTCAGCCAGGGTTGGCTTGAAGGCTCGGTACTTCTGTCCCTTTGTAGTGGCTGCCACGCTGCCTTCGGGCTGACCCAAAAGGCTGTCATGAGCCAATACGCCCGAGTGTGAGTGAAACTCGCTGCCAGCTTCGAGAGTAATCAGGTATTGACGCTTCTTGGAGTCCACCAGAAGCACCATGTCGCCGACACAAAGTACGGCATCACTGTTTTGACCGGCATCAGCCCCGGCCTCGCTCGGAATGGAATTCATTTTGAGCCCTAGTTCAGTTTCGATGCGCGATCAGCGGTACGCGCTGCTCTCTGCTCGAGGCGCTCAGCCCGACGCGCAAGCTTTCGTGACCGCTCAGCGACGCGTTCCTTGTGACGTTCGACTTTCTTGGCTTGGCGTCGATCTCGGCGAGCGGCCTTTGCATCACGCTTAGCTGCTCTTACATCGCGCTTGTCTTCGCGGGCAGTGCGCTTCGCCGCCTTCATCGAGGCCTTAAGGGCCTTTGCTTCCTTGCGAGCCTTCTGCTTCTTGCGCGATCGATTTGCTGCTTGAGCTGCTCCCACGACCTTTGATGACTTCTCGGGTTTGGGGGCCGCTGCTGCTGCTCGCTTAAGTGCCTTCACGTTGGCTTTCTCGATCTTCTTTTCCGTCTTGATCTGCTTGATTTGCGCCTTGTGGGTGATCGGCAGATGCTCGATTACGATCTTGTCTCCGGGTTTGGTCTGAGAGAGGTCAAGGGTTTCTCGCCGACCAGTCATCGAAGATATCTGTCGCCAGAACAGCATCAGCCCGGACGTGATAACCCAAGACTTGCCCGGTCCTCCGAAGTATCGTTGAGCTCCCGCAAGAGCCAGTCGCTTTAGCATGTGTCAGAGTCTGCGAATCTCGAGGACAGTGCTTTTCTTCTTACCTGCGTTACGACCGATCAAATAGATGATCAGCAGCAGAACACCAGCAATGCCGCCGCCGATTAGACCCATCTTCTTTTTGGAGTCTTCCTTCACCGAATCAACTTGACCCTGAACGTTGCGAAGCTTTGCTTCGATGTCTGCGGGTGTGATCTTACTTGTGTCGCTCATTTAGATTTCCTTTTTGGCCCGTAGGAAGGTTCCGACTAGGGCCGCAATACCCAAACCGAGAACAATGATGGTGATCAGGTAAGGCAAGGCTGACATTCCGGACTTAGAAAACACGTCTCCTGTTTCGGTCTGCAGAAGACGCAATACGCCGAGCCCAGCAAAGAAGGCGCCCATGAACATGAACAGGGCGCCCATGATTCCCCACTTGAGGTAGTTACCCAAAGTCTTAAGCGGCTCAACCGTCTCTTGCTTGGCGTAGCTCACAAGCATCTTTTGGAGCTCTTGGGCTTCTTCTATCGGGTTCGACTTTGCCACGGCCTCAGTGTAGAGGTCTGTTAGAAAAAGCCATTAATCGGTAGAGGTCAGCTTTCCTGCATTGACATAACAAGCTCTATGCCGTCAAGGAACTCATGAAGCAGAACAAGTCTTTCCCTCGGACCAGGGGCGCAGAGAAGGCGATGGCCGTCCTGGCTGGCCAGAGGAAGCAACGCCGACAGTTGATGGGTGGCAATGTCGGGTGCAGGGTTCAGCTCGGGCAAATCTGCTATCGATTGGCCACCACGCTCAACCGCTGAATGCCACTTCCCAATTGCGAGCTCGAGCGATTCAAGCAACGCAGGATCTGAAGCGCCTGCTGTGCCATCAAAGGAGTCAGGCCAAGGCTCCAGTTCTCCTTGAGGGTATGGATCTTCTTCGAGCCATTTGGTCACCGAGACTCGCTGCAGACCTACCCCAAGCATCATCCAACGGCCGTCGGCCAGTTCTGTGGCCTCTTGAACGTGAATCAGCGTGCCGACGTTGGTGCGGTCGTCGCGTCCGCCCACCTCATGGCCTCGTTCGATCCAGACCGATGCAAACTTGCCGTCGCCCTGCATGAGGTATTCCATCATGACTCGGTAGCGAGGTTCAAAGATCTGTAGCGGAATAATCATGGTTGGGAACACAACTGAACCCAACGGAAAGATCGGCACCGCCATCTCAGTCAGGGCCATCTCAATTGGGAATGACCGGAAGCGGTCCGAGATCAGACACGCTCGGACCCTGGGGATATTTGGCGAGTTCGTCCACAAATGGCTCTTGCAAACCTCGTATGGCTTCGTTCACGCCAGCCAGCTCGCCATTAACCAGATAGGCAAATGTGGCCACGACGTCAGGGTCAACTGGAGAAAGGACAAATCCTGAAAGTGCGGTGGACCCGTTGAGAGTGCCAGTTTTGGCATAAACCTGACCTAGCGCATCTGAGTCGGTGTGCCGGATTGCCAGTGAGCCGCGTTGGCCGGCGACCGAAAGCGACTTCCCCAACACTGAATCGGGGCCGGCAGTGTTAAGCACGTCTGCCATTAGCGAGCAGGTAAGGCGATCGGTTTCGGCCAATCCCGAACCGTCGAAGATTGATGCATCTGAAGTGTCAAGGCCGCGGGCCTGGAGCTCGTCGACAATGGCAGTTGCGCCAGCCGATGTGCTGCCAGTTCCGCTCTGGGCAAGACCCATGTGCTTGGTAATGATCTCTGCACCGTAGTTAGAACTGAAGGAGTTGATGTGAACAACCAGGTCTGAAAGCGGCGGTGATTCGAGCTCTCCAATTAACGTTGCGCCTGCGCCTAAGGGCTCGTTCCTGGGTGCGGACTGGACGATGATTCCTCTGCCGTCGAGTAACGCCCCGAATACCTGTGCTGTGTTGAGGGCAGGATCCAATGACGGCTGGCGCGCCCTGAAGGACCCAGCAAATTCAGTTGGCCACGAGATAAAGCCTTCGTTCACTGCAAGTGCAGACAACGGGCCGCTCTGTCGCTGTTCAATCAGTCTTGGGGCCCAGACTCCGGGGTATCGCTCGACATCGAAAAGGGTTTCGTCAGCAACGATGCTGCCGGTAATTTCGGTGATCCCGGCGGCGACCACGTCGTCAACCAGATTTTCGAACCTGCTATGAAACCGTCCATCTTGATCTGGGTACTGTGACTGGAAGTCTTCGGTGACAAGGAACGGGTCTCCCCCGCCCACGATTACTAGATCGCCCTCAAGCACTCCGTTAACAACCGAACCCTGCGTGTAGAGCTTGGTAGAGAAGGTGGTGTTGGTACCCATTGAAGACAGGGCGCTGAAGGTTGTGAGTACCTTCAGGTTCGAGGCCGGTACCAGTGGCAAGTCAGGGTTAACGTTTGCCACGCGCCTGTCGCCTATGTCAACAACAAGACAGGTGTCAGACGTTGACCCGCTAATCAAGGTCACCAATGCAGGTTGTAGCCAATCATCGGCGATAGGTACTTGGAGGGCCCGTGGCGCCCGGCGGGCCGAAAGCAGCGGAGTTTCGACCGAAGCCTCGTAGCGAATTGGGACTACTGATTCTGCGGCAACATTGGAAGCCCTAGATGCGTTCCACGCAAAGAGAGCAATCAGAGCAAAGAGCAGCGGAGGGCCCCAGCGGCGAAGTACGACTGAATTAATCACGTGAGAGAAACTTAGTGTATTCCCACATGTGTTCCAGAGCAGTCACTGCTCTATTGGCTGATGCATAACATAGGCGACCCGTTGCAGCCACCGTTGCCGGGCCTGGATTAGCAGGATCAGCAACCGCTAGCTCAGTGGCGCACAGAATCGGCTTGCCTGAACTTTGCGATAGATCGGCTGCGGCTTGGGCAAAGCGGGCGTCCTGTCGGCGGTGATAGCCAACTATTCGCTCTAGGCCCCAGTCCGGGTAGAACTCTCCTTCTGCCATTAGACGCGCTTGATTGCTTTGAATTCCTAGTCCCAGGAAAATCACTGCGTCCACCGCATCGTGGTTCGCCACCACTTCGAGAGTCATCGGAATCGTGTCGCGGGTTTCACCCCCGGCGAGGTCGATCGGATTGTTCCGACTCCAGCGAGACACCAACAACTCATCAAGGGAGGCTTCGAGATCCTCGGGAAGGGTCAATAACTCCAGGGAGCTACGTGAGATCGCATCGGCGGTGGCAACTCCCCAACCACCAGCAGTTGTCACCACAGCTACCTTGTTTCCCTTTGGTAGAGGCTGGCTAGCGAAAGAGCCGGCAGCTTCGAATGCTTCCTCAGCGGTGGTCGCTCGGCGAACACCGGCCTGGCGCATTGCACCATCGAAGACTCGGTCGTCTGAGGCTAGTGATCCGGTGTGGCTGGCAGCAGCCCTACCACCTTCAGCGGTTGCGCCACCCTTTAGAATCACTACAGGCATTTTCGCTGTTACCGATTTCATTCTTTCGAATAGTTCTCGGCCGTTGTCTATGCCCTCGACGTAGGCCAGTCCCACCTTTGATTCGGGATCGCTTGCGTAAAAGTCTAGATACTCCGAAACTCCGAGAGATGCCGCATTGCCTGCGCTGACGGCGCGAGACACGCCAACGCCGCTAGCTCGTGACCAGTTCATGAACGAGGACACAAAGTTGCCGCTTTGTGAAGCGATACCGATGTGGCCCTGCGGTGGAAACGGCGCAACAATTTGGGCACACAGATTGGCCGGGGTTGACACGACTCCCTGACCGTTTGGTCCAGCTAACGCCATGTTGAGTTCTTCGGCCACAGCCACGAGTTCAGCCTGCATCGCAATCCCCTCGGGCCCCGCCTCGCCGTACCCGGCTGAGGTCACGAACGCTGCGGTCACGCCTTTGGCTGCGCACTGACGAAGGAGTTCGATGTTCGCTTTGGCTGGTGTGCAAAGTATGACGAGGTCGGCTTCACCGCTTGGAAGATCGTCTACAGAAGTGATCGTGTGGATTCCCAGAATCTCTTCGCCTCTCGGGTTGGTTGCATACACCGCACCCTTGTACCCCGACGCCAAGATGTTGTGAAGCATGACGAATCCGAACTTGCCAGGATGCGATGAAGCTCCGGCTATCAGCACCCCTTTGGGCTCGAACAAGGACTCGATCATTGCATTACCTCCACCAGCGCATCTACCGCCACTGGCTTGCCGTCAACAATCAGTACAGGATTCAGATCTATGGATGAAACGTCTTCTCGCTGGGCTGCGGCCGAGAGGGCAACAAGCAGGTCAGCCAGGAGCTGGCGATCAACAGCAGGTTCGCCCCGGAAAGGTTCCAGTAGCGTTTGGGTCGACAGCGAGTCGATCATGTCAAACGCATCGGCATGTGTGAGCGGCGCGAGGGCAATTGAAACGTCAGCAACGGCCTCAGCCAAAGTGCCTCCGACGCCAAATAGAACTATCGGACCGAACTGGGGATCGGTTGCTGTCCCGCAGATGAATTCTCTGTTGCTCTTAACAAAGGGCGCCACAAGAACCGATACCTCGCCGTCGGCCGGTGTGGCTAAGTCCAGTAGGTTCTGCGAAGCAGCTGACACCGAGTCGTGGTCGGCAACGTTGAGGCGCACCAACCCGCGCTCGGTCTTGTGGGCAATGGCGTCACCATTCAGTTTTAGAACTACCGGGTACCCCATTTGGTCTGCGGCTGCTGCTGCATCTTGGGCCGTCTTGACAATTGCTTCGTCGAGAAACGGAACCCCAACCTCAGCCAAAACCTCTTTTGATGCTGCCTCGCTGAGTGTGCGACTCACTTTGCTGGCTCAAGCGCGGCGCGTATGAACGACTTGATGTGATCAAAACGAGCGGCAAGTGCCTCGGGGCTGTAGGGGTCTGTGTCTATTAGGCCATTAAGCATCTTCGAGTCCGAAAAGTAGGTGAGCAAAGCGCCATAACCAGTGAGTACTAAGTGTTCCGGATCATGGCGACGGAACACCCCCGCATCCATCTCGTTGGAGAAGAAAACGACAGCTCGCTCAAAGAATGGCCTCAGCGCGGTGCCAAGATCAAACTCAAGAGGGCTTGCGTCGGTAAGAGCCTCTCGGCGGACCAGACGAACAATCTCGGGATTGTTTTTGAAGAACTCGAAGCTGGCTTCGATCACCCGGTCGACTCGGTCCCAGCCGCTACTTTCGGTGCCGTCAGCTGCATCTGTATCGCCGGCCTGGGCATCGTCGGCCCCGATATTGTCGATCCGGTAGCCCCAGTCAGCCAGTGCCTCCAGAAGTATCTGCCGATAAATCGCCTCTTTTGACGGGAAGTAGTGCATGAGGCTGGGTCTGCGAATGCCGACCCCAGCGGCGATGTCATTCAACGACGTGCCGTCGAATCCTTGACGAGCAAAACAAGCTCGAGCCTCAGAGAGAATCAACTCGCGAGTGTTTGACTCTGCCACATCGCCAGCGTACTGGCTATGTTCAACAACATGGAGATTCTCTCGCTGCTGTTCATGGACGACATCGCGCTGCGCCCGGTGCCTGGTCCTTCTACTCGGATCGATCTAACAGGCATCCAGTTTTCTGCACCCGCGCCGGGCCCTGCTCCGGTGACGATTGCTCCTCACCTGATTGCCTTTGTCTGGGCGCCCCCAGACTCCAAGGGGTTTGGCGCACTGACTGTGACCTTCCATAAAGAAGGCGAAGATCCTGAATCAGAACCGTTAGCTCGTAACGTTCAGGCCCTTCAAATCGAACCTGGAAAGTTCAACTACAGCCTTGTAAGGGCAGACCTTTTGTTTGAGGACTACGGCACGGTGATCGCTAGAGCACGAATCGATGATGGCCCATTACGGTTGGCCCCGTACACCTTGATGCCGCCAGTGGCTTAGCTCGTCTATGCAAGAATGCGCCGCCGCCATGAGTACCCATCCCCAACCGGCTGTTGCCGCTGGGGAGATTCTGGGTGAACTCGCTGAGAACCTTTCGGCTACACCCGACCTGGCCGTCGTATTTGCTTCTGGAAGAAGGATTGACTCGCTGCCAGAGATGGTCGACGCAATTCACTCTCTGTTATTGCCGACCACATTGGTGGCCACCAGCGCAAGCGGGACTTTGGGAGGGTCTGAACAAATTGAACGAGGAGACTCCTTCAGCGTCTGGGCTGGATCGGTAGGCGAAGTAATCCCAGTGCGGCTAACGATGGCCCGAGTAGGAACAGAAATAGCCAGCGGAATAGAAGGCTTACCTGATGCGATTGCGCCAGGGTCGGTGCTCATGCTGGTCTCAGACTCTGCCAGCTTCGATCCGATGAGGCTTGTCGAGCTGCTGGAGTCCTCCTATCCAGGCGTAACACTGGTGGGCGGAGTCGCTTCCACCTCAAACCGCCCAGGCGGCAACCGAATGTGGCTCGATACCGATGCCTATGTCGATGGCGCAGTCGGCGTGATCTTCGGGCCGGGCATAGCGACTTCAGTGCTAAGTCAAAGAGACCTGGCTCTCGCAATCGCTTCTGCCATTTCGACGCAGCCTTCTGCCCCCACCTCTTCGCTGGTCTTTACTGGCAACACCCGGGCAATCAACATGTTTGACGAGCCTGACTTCGTCGCCCAGATCCTGACAGAGTTTGTCGAGGGGCCAGTTGCGGGGATGTTTACCGCAGGCGAATTCGGGCCGGTGGCGGGTCAGAATTCAGTTCACACCTCTACTGCGTCGGCACTGTTGTTTGGCGCCGATAGTTTTGGTTCGTGACAAGCACTGAAACTAACTCCACGCCCGCCAACATCGAAGCCGTTGGTATCAACGTAATCCGATCATTAGGGATGGACGCGCCACATAAGGCCAAGTCTGGGCACCAGGGCACATCCATGGCCTTAGCGCCCTTGGCGCACGTGCTTTTCACTCGAATTATGCGCTACGACGCAGCTCGTCCCGAATGGCCCGATCGTGATCGGTTCATCTTGTCTAATGGACACGTTTCAATCCTTCACTACTCAATGCTGCACCTCACCGGTCATGGTTTGACCCTCGATGATCTCAAAGAGTTCCGCCAGTGGGACTCTGCTACCCCCGGACACCCCGAGAACACCCACACCGCAGGCGTGGAAGTAACTACGGGCCCACTAGGCCAAGGGCTTGCTAACGGTGTTGGCATGGCCATCGCCGAGCGATTCCACCGCTCAAAGTTCGGCGAAGAACTTTCGAACCACAACATTTACGTCGTTGCAGGCGACGGCTGCCTAAGTGAAGGTGTCAGCCACGAAGCTGCATCTTTGGCCGGCCACCTTGGCCTAGGTCGATTAGTAGTCATCTACGACGACAACCGCATCACCATTGACGGACCTACCGAGCTTGCCCTTAGCGACGACGCAGCAAAGCGCTTCGAAGCCTACGGCTGGGACGTCAACGACATCGGCGAGTCCGGTGAGGACCTCGACGCTTTGGAGTCGGCCCTTAACCGAGCCAAAGGAATCGAAGACAAGCCCTCTGTCATCATCGTCCGAACCCATATCGGGTTCCCTTCGCCCACTCTTACCGACCACCACTCTGCGCACGGCTTGGCCTTTGGTGACGAAGAGATCGCCGCCGCCAAAGAAGCGATGGGTGTTCCGAACGAACCGTTCTGGGTGCCAGAAGAGGTCTCGAACTACTACGCAGCAGCGGGAGCCAGAGGCCAATCCGAAGCCGCAGCGTGGGATGAGCGTCTGGCAGCTTCGCAACATCGACAAGAATGGGAAACTACTTGGGGAACCGGCCTCGCCGATGACTGGGAGTCAGCCCTGCCCACCTTCACCGCTGGCGACTCAATCGCCACCCGCAAGGCCAGCCAGGTTGTAGTGACCGCGCTCGAGTCGGTTGCCCCGGGCTTTATGGGCGGATCAGCTGACCTGACTGGAAACACTGGCACCAAGCTGCAGTCAGATCCGCAAAGCCTCAGCACGCCAGCCGGCCAACAGATCTTCTTTGGTGTTCGTGAGCACGCCATGGGCTCAGCTCTGGTAGGAGCGGCGCTGCATGGCGGCACAATCCCGTTCGCCGGAACGTTCCTCGTCTTTTCTGACTACATGCGCCCCGCTGTCCGTCTTGCGGCTCTGTCGAAGGCCAAGTGTCTGTTTGTCTGGACCCACGACTCAGTAGGTGTCGGCGAGGACGGGCCAACCCACCAACCGGTCGAGCACATCATGGCTCTACGAACAATTCCCGGTCTTCAGGTGATTCGTCCAGCCGACGCCACCGAGACAGTCGGGGCTTGGAAACTGGCACTTAGTTACGACGGGCCGTCTGCTTTAATCATGTCTCGTCAGAATCTGCCGGTCCTCGAAACAACCAGCGCAGATGCAGTAGCCGGGGGCGCCTACGTCTTAAGCGATCCAGTCGACGCAGTTGCCACGATCGTGGCAACTGGTTCTGAAGTGAGTGTTGCGGTGGAAGCAGCGGCGGCTCTTGCCGCCGAGGGGAAACCCACGCGAGTTGTGTCGATGCCCTGCTGGGAAGCGTTCGAGGCCCAGGCGCCGGGAGATCGCAAGGCGGTGCTTGGCCAGTTGCCAACAGTCAGCGTGGAAGCAGGAGTCACTCTAGGTTGGCGCTCATATGCCGATACAGCAGTAGGTATTGATCGCTTTGGCGCCTCGGCTCCGGGTTCGATAGCGCTAAGTAAACTTGGAATCAACGCAGAAAACGTGGCCGCCAAGGTCACGGAACTTCTTTAGAAACTCAAAACCAGCTAGGCACTGACTAGCTAGAAACGGCAAGGTAGCTGATGGGCCGCTTACACGATTTACACGCCGAGCAGGGGCAAAGCCCTTGGCTAGACAACCTCCGTAGAGGTTGGATTGAAGGCGGCGAAATGGCCGAATGGCTCGACCGCGGAGTTCGTGGCTTGACCTCGAACCCTTCGATCTTCGCCAAAGCCATGATAGAAACCGATGAGTACGACGCAGAACTCGAACTGTTGATTCGTGGCGGCTCGTCGGTGGACGATGCGTACTGGGAGCTGGCCATCGGCGACATCAAAGGCGCTCTTCAGCTTCTCCTGCCGGTCCACCTCGACTCTCACGGCGAAGATGGGTACGTAAGCGTCGAGGTGTCCCCCACCCTGGCTCACGACGAAGCCGAGACCGTAGCAGCGGCCCGCGGTCTGGATGATCGGATTTCGGCTCCAAACCTCTACATCAAGGTTCCCGCAACGGTTGAGGGCGTGCCCGCAATCCAGACTTTGATAAGCGAAGGTCGCAGCATCAACGTCACACTGATCTTTTCACTTGATCGTTACGCAGATGTGATGGAGGCCTACATTGCTGGCCTCGAAGCGTGCGACAAGACTGATCTTTCGACGATTTCATCTGTTGCGTCTTTCTTCATTAGCCGGGTCGACGTCGCCGTTGACAAGCGGCTGGACGAGATCGGTACAGACGATGCCTTAGCTCTTAAGGGCAAGGCGGCTGTCGCGCAGGGCCAGATTGCTTACCAACGATTCTTGGAGAAGTTCTCCGGGCCTCGTTGGGACGCTTTGGCAGCCAAGGGGGCTCGCGTGCAGCGTCCGCTTTGGGCGAGCACGTCCACGAAAGATCCGAGCTATCCCGACACTCTCTACGTCGACACGTTGATTGGGCCAAACACGGTTAACACCCTGCCCGACAAGACGTTGCTGGCCTTTGATGATCATGGCACTGTTGCCCGCACCGTTGATGCTGATTTTGAAGCCGCGCACGACGTAGTCGCCAAACTAGGCGCTCTCGGAATTGACCTTGAAGAAGTTGCGATCCAGCTAGAAAAAGAAGGAGTTGCCAGTTTTGCCAAGGCCTTCGAAGAAGTTCTGGCGACGCTCGCTGAGCGGGCATCAGAATTCAAGTAGCTAGTCAGCAACCCTAAATGTCACGGCATTTGAGCCTGTGTTGTCGCCGCTTCCGGTGTAGCTCCGAGCCCAAGCTTTGACGCGTAGCGAACTAGCCGAAACCTTGTTCCCCGGCAAGGTGTATGACCAGGTCACATTCTTCCAACCCCGAGGCGATGCGTAGACGCCGAACTTAATGAATTTGGACTGCCATTTTTCAGTGAGCGGATTCCAGTAGAGGTTGTTGTTCGTATTGCGGATGACAACCTCTATATGACGAACCCCTACGCTATGCGACGCCGTGCCCCCGACTACAACGTCGCCAGAGACAGTTGCGTTTTGTGACGGGTAGCCAACTCGAGTGGTAGGAGGGGGTGCATCATATGGTCCCCCTCCAGGCCAATCAGTAGCGTCAAACACATCACCGTTTTGTGGAGGTGGGGGTGGAGGTGGGTTTCCACCGTCGGCATTCAAAGTGGTGCTGTCGATTACAGCTCCCTTCACGTTCACGAAGTCGATCTTCAGCTGAGCGTCTGTAGCGGTAATCCGCATGGCCCCGTACTCGGCGTTGTATCGCTTCTTAGAACCGGGAAGAGCAGGCCTTGCGATACTGCCTTTGCCGTGACCACCAAGGCCGTTCACGTAATAGAGCATCGAGCCTTGCTGAATGCGTTCAAAGATGTGGTGGTGGCCAGAGAGCATCACATCTGCTCCCCAGGACTCAAACGGCCAACGCATGCGTTGAGCTGAACCAGTTGAGGAGTAAGGCGGGAAGTGGTTCACCACAATCTTCCACTCTGCGTCAGAAGCCGCCATCTTGTTCTTGATCCACTGGCCTTGCGTTGAATTGGCCGAGTTGCCATCGGGGTCCAGGTAGTAATCGTCCACAACGAACAGGTGAAGGTCTCCCCGGCGGACGTCGTAATAGCGTTCGTTACCTGGAAGGTTGAAATAGTCACGCCAAGGACCGCTGCAAGACCCATTGTTGTTGCAGTTCAGCAACGGAACTCCGGGATCGCCCCAGTCGTGATTGCCCAACGCTGGGAAGAATCGATTGGTTCTGGTTGGTGACCCGTTCCCGAATCGGCCGGTGTAGGGGTAGATGTAATCGGAGTAGTACTTGCCGATCTTTCGTTCCAGCGCTTCAAACGGATCTGCAGAGTCGGCTGAGTAGACGTTGTCGCCCGTAGTAGTGATCAGATCCACGTTCCAAGTGTCGATTAGATCCGCTACTTGCTGTTCGCCTATTCGGCCTCCTCCGTAGTCTCCAATGACTGCCATGACGACTGGGGCTCCAGCAGCCTCGGCCCGAGATGAGTTGGATGGGGTAAGCGCAATTGCGGCAATCATCGCCACGCCTAGCACTCCAATGAGAAGTCGTTTCATTAGTCCGATGCCTCCGCCGCATCTATTACGATTCGGTAACAACCGGCGACTATAGCCAAACTAGGCAAGCGTGCCTATCCGGACCAGATTTTCGGTAAGTTGCAAAAGTAAACCCACTCACGTAACTTGTTCCACGATGACAACTAGCCCAGATCACAGCTGTTCGATTGCGGCCACCTTGGCTGTGGTCGGAGATCGGTGGTCGCTACTCATATTGCGCCAAGCCTTTCGTGGCGATCGGCGATTCTCTGAGTTTGCTGACGAACTGGGAATAGCGAAGAACTTGCTTTCGTCTCGTCTGAGAAGTCTTGTCGAGTCAGACGTACTTGAGAAGGTGCTTTATCAGGAGCACCCGGCCCGCTACGAATATCGTCTGACGCCCAGAGGCCTAGAGCTTTCCGGCGCGTTGATTGCACTGATGCATTGGGGTGATCGTTGGTATGCCGACGGCGGGCCACCCACTGTGTTGACCCACGACGCCTGTGGTACTGCGCTGCAACACCATGTCTGGTGCCCTGACTGCGATTCGGCAGTCGGGCCAACACAAATTCGTTCCACACCAGGACCAGGAGTAAACCTAAATGTTTGAAGAGCTGTCGAGTCTGGAAACTGAGGAGCTGCTAGCGCAAGCTTCGGCGATACGAGATTCCGCCTTCGGAAACCGGATCACCTACTCCCCCAAGGTCTTCATCCCTTTGACCATGTTGTGTAGGGACCAATGCGGCTACTGCACATTCGCCCAGCCTCCCGCACGATTGGAATCACCATTCCTCAGCCCAGACGAGGTTCTTAGAATCGCTCGCAAAGGAGCGCGAGCCGGATGTCATGAGGCCCTCTTCACCTTGGGTGAGCGACCGGAACTTCGTTACCCCGCAGCCCAACAGTGGCTAGAAGAGAACGGATACGAATCCACAGTTGACTATCTCGCGGCCATGTGTGAACTCGTGCTCACTGAGACTGGCCTATTGCCTCACGCCAATGCGGGAGCGCTACATGAAGACGAACTTGCTGGGCTGCGCAAGGTAAGCCCGAGTCAGGGGATGATGATCGAGAGCCTTCGCGCCGACCTAGCGGCCCACAACAATGCTCCTGACAAAGAGCCTGCAAGGCGCCTCGCTACCTTGGAGTCAGCGGGCAAGCTCAACATCGCATTCACAACCGGAATCCTTTGCGGAATTGGCGAGACAGAGCAAGACCGCATCGAAGCCCTGTCAGCAATTGCCGATTCACACAGGCGCTGGGGCCATGTGCAAGAAGTCATCGTCCAGAACTTCCTCCCCAAGCCAGGCACGGCAATGTGGAAGTCCCGAGCTTGTGACAGTGAGGCCTACCTAAGAGCGATCGCACTGGCTCGATTGATATTGCCCGAGTCAGTCCATCTTCAGGCACCACCCAACCTCAGCGACGAGTTCGGCGAATTGATCTCTGCTGGCATTGACGACTGGGGCGGTGTATCCCCGGTCACTGCCGATCACGTGAACCCAGAGCGTCCATGGCCCGATGTGGACCGGATTCGCGAGATCACCGAAGCAAGCGGCCACGTTCTGGCCCCTCGGCTGACCATTTATCCAGAGTTTGCAAGCCAGCCCACGCGCTGGCTGGATGACAATTTGGTCTTCCCGGTGATGGACAGGTCAGATTCAGAATCATTAGGCCGCGACGATCCGGGAGCCTTCTTCCCGGAGAAGACCGAGTTCATTAAGGGCGCCTCCGATGACGGTGCCGAGGTCGTAATCATTGGCGACAGATCGACGGCTTGGTACTCAGGCGCTCAAGTCACCCCGATAGATCTCATCGACCAGCCAGTCGCAACCTCAGGGCCGGTGGTTGAGGTTCTAAACGGCGTGCTCGCTGGCGAAGAGGCTGGCGCGGAAGAACTCCTAACCCTCTTCGGAGCTCGCGGGTCCGAGGTCACCGCAGTTGCCCAGGCTGCGGACCGCCTGCGAGCCGAAATTGTTGGCGACGAGGTCACTTACGTAATCAACCGCAACATCAACTACACAAACGTTTGCACGTTCAAGTGTCGGTTCTGCGGATTCTCAAAAGGTCCGCTCAGCCTAAACTTGAGAGGAAACCCGTACCTGCTGACGCTGGAGCAGATGCAGGAGAGAGTCGTTGAGGCCGAACAGAAGGGCGCAACCGAAGTATGTCTCCAGGGCGGAATCCATCCTGACTTTGACGGTGACTACTACATAGAAGTTTGTAAGGCAGTAAAGGAAGTTGCGCCGAACATACACGTCCACGGTTTTACCGCTTTGGAAGTTATGGAAGGCGCAAAGCGCAACGGCGAGCCGCTGGCCGACTACCTGCGGCGAGCAATGGACGCCGGGTTACGAAGTCTCCCAGGCACCGCAGCAGAGATCCTTGACGATGACATCCGCGAGATACTCTGCCCAGACAAGATCAATACCGAAGAGTGGCTGTTTGCCCACGAGACGGCCCATGAAGTCGGGCTTCGATCCAACGTCACGATGATGTACGGCTCAGTTGAAAGTCCTAAAGACTGGGTCAAGCACCTTCTGCTTACAAGAGACCTCCAGTCTCGCACTGGTGGCTTCACCGAGTTTGTCGGCCTGCCATTCGTCCACATGGCGTCACCGATCTATCTTCAAAAGAAAGCTCGTAGAGGCCCAACCTTTAGGGAGAACCTGCTCGTTCATGCAGTTGCCCGAATTGCCTACGTTGGCTACATCGACAATATCCAAACCGGCTGGGTAAAGACTGGCACAAATGCCGCAGCGCAGTTGCTTCAAGCTGGCTGTAACGACCTCGGTGGAACGTTGATGGATGAAAACATCTCTAGAGCTGCTGGCGCGTCCCACGGTCAGGAACTAACAGCCGATGACTTCGCAGACCTCGTTGAGCCCCTGGGACGCCGACTTGTTCAAAGGAACACTCTCTACGGGCGAATCAATCCTGAAGTACTGGTCTAGTCTCGGGTGAATGAGCGCACCCAAAGCCCGCAGTAACTTCGGTGACCAACCAGTTGACATCGCCCTAAGTCAGATTCTTGAAACAGTCGGATCAGACTCCAACGACGACCTGGTCCGAAAGCTTCTCGTAACCGCTCTTGATATGGATGCGGCCGAGCTGCCACGGCTGGAACTTAAGATCGCATCACAAACCTTGGTTGAGATGTTGAACACCTATCGAGTATTTGCCCCCTATGTTGACCGGCAGAAAGTCAGCGTCTTCGGCAGCGCTCGGACCGCTACAGATCACCCCGACTACCTTTTGGCAAAGGAGTTCTCCCAAAAGGTTGCCGAGCAAAGCTGGATGATCATTAGCGGAGCCGGACCTGGAATCATGACAGCCGCAATCGAGGGCGCCGGGATCGACAACTCTCTTGGAATCAGCATCGAGCTTCCCTTCGAGGATTCAGGAGCAACTGTCTTTGGCGATGATCCAAAGCTGGCTACCTACAAATACTTCTTCACCAGGAAGATGACCTTCGTGAAAGAGGCTGACGGTTTTGCTCTCCTGCCCGGAGGTTTCGGCACTCACGACGAGGGCTTTGAGCTGCTGACGCTTATTCAAACCGGAAAGAGCTACCCGAGCCCGGTTGTGCTTTTGGACCACCCCGGCTCGACCTATTGGGCCTCTTGGCTGGATTATGTAAAAGGTGAATTGCTAGCTGGCGGAATGATTAGCGCTGAGGACCTCGGGCTGTTTAAACACACTCATGATCCAGACGAAGCAGTCGCCTGGATCTGCGATTTCTACACCTGCTATCACTCGCTTCGGTATATGCACAAGCGGGTGATCATTCGCCTCCAGCATGAGATAACTGACGAGGTGCTTGCCACGGTCAATTCAGAATTCAGCGACATTCTGGTGAGCGGCACTATTGATAGAGCTGATGTATCGAAAATCGAGATCGCTGAATCTGATTGCGTTGACTTGCCTCGAATTTCACTGGCTTTCAACAACAAGGACTTCGCTCGACTTAGCGCTTTGATTCTGCGGCTGAACCAGCTGTCTCCCGGCGACCAACCTGGTGCAAATCCCCTGCACGGAATTGGCCCTGACCCAGAGGACCTGCTCTAGCTAATTGTCCGAGAAGCTAGCTGGCTGATTCCAGCGTGTGTGCTGCTTTCTCAACTGCCCTGCGGGCAATCATCACTTTCTTTTCTAGCGGGGGTCGTGACGTTGCCCCGTCCTCCACGGCTTCTCGCAGTATTTCGTATGCGACGTCGGTCAGCTCTTCTACGATCTGATTAAGGCGTTCGGCAATTTCGACAACTCTGTCTTCCACCATCTCAGTCTGCCCTAATCCAGCTACTCTCGGACTCGCTTGAGTTCTAACCCGCAAGAGACAGCCCGAAATCAAGAGCCCCAGGACCCCGGTCATCGGCCAAGCGCTGATGGTCGTCGCTGGATTTCCTTTGACGATTCAAATGGGGACACTTGGTTGTTTGATTCGACCTTCATGCAGTCCGGGTTTGACTGCATATATGGCAACGGCTGCAAGTCCATTGACACCGAGCCCGACCCGACGCACACGCTCGGCTGTTGCATTCACGGCGCCCACTTTGCCGACAAACAAGATCGCAAAGAGACAAAGGCCTATATCCGGCGCCTCACCCCAGACCAATGGCAGTTCATGGAGATCGCCAAAGATCTGGGTGAAGGGTCGGTGACCAAAGGCTCAGTGGTCAAGAACGCAGAAGGTGATTGGGTAACTCCCACCCACGATGGTGCATGCATTTTCCTAAACCGAGATGGCTTCGAAGGCGGGGCAGGGTGTGCACTACACATCGGCGCCTTACAAAGCGGAGAGCGCCCGCTCGATTGGAAACCAGATGTTTGCTGGCAGGTGCCAATCCGGTTGGACATCCATACCGACGATGAAGGACATGACACGGTTTTCATCAAGCCATGGCAACAACGAGACTGGGGATCAGGCGGTGAGGAATTCAATTGGTGGTGCATCGATTCCACTGAGGCCTACAACCATCCGAACCCGTTGTATGTGTCCAATCGAGACGAATTGATAGAACTCGTCGGCGCTGAGATCTATGCCAAACTGGCAGGCGAACTTGATCGACAACGCAGTGGCGTTGCGGTGACCCTCACCACCAAATAGGAACGGCCACAATCTAAGTGAATCAAATCCGATCACTTCTTCCAGATAGCCATATCACCAGACTCTTGGGCGCCGCTGCGCTGCTTGGCGTCGTGGTTCGCATCGTGGTGAGTCTGTTTGAGTTCGTGACCATCGAGATTGGCCTCAACTGGTTACTCGAACAGCCTTCCTATGTTCAGGCGTTCGCACCTCTGGTCGGACTCAGTGTGGCCACACTGATTCTGACAGGTTCAAAAACCACGTCGGCTACTGCCGATGAATACATATCGGCCTATCACAGCAGAACGCCGTTCCTTGAAGTGCGTTTGTGGCCGGCCCGAATGATGGCCGGCGTTGCAACAATCGCGGGTGGTGGGGCGATGGGGCTTGAAGGCCCATCCATTTACACCGGCTCAGTTGCCGGACTTGCGCTAAACCGACGGATCAAGAGTTGGTTGGGGCGCGACTCTGCGAAGCTGCTGCTAACCGCGGGCGCTGCCGCCGGCGTATCGGCTGTATTCCAAGCCCCTGCTACGGGTGTTATCTTCGCTCTTGAGGCACCGTACCGAGACGACCTTGTGGCCAAGGCAATCCTGCCGTCACTGATTGCGTCCGCCGCAAGCTACCTGACCTCAAGCTGGGTTCCCTTCGGTGGCACAACCACGCTTCTGCCTCTTGCCTTTGATGCCGAGATTGACCCCAGCCGGCTTTTCGGCGCAGTACTGATCGGCATCGGCGCCGGTTTTGGCGGGCGGGTGTATTCCTGGAGCATTCGTGTTGCGAAAGCCTTAGCGGAGCAGCACCAAAGCGTGAAGCGAGTGGGTGCCAGTGGCCTAGCGCTGGCAGCGCTGGCATTTGCATCCTTTGCACTCTTTGATTCCGGACTGACACTTGGCCCAGGAATCAACGTGGTCGATTGGATCTCCGAAGAAGCACCCGTGGCCTGGATGCTGATGCTCATCTTTGTGATGCGAATGTGCGCCACATTTCTAACTGTGACTGCTGGTGGCACCGGCGGCTACTTCATCCCTCTTGCGGTCCAGGGCATTATTCTGGGAAGGCTCGTTGGCTCTTTGATTGACGAAACGGGCCTCGGTACTGACGACACGCTGTGGCCGATCCTGGGCTTGGCCGCTTTTCTTGCCGCTGGCTATCGAACGCCGCTTGCTGCAGTCATGTTTGTGGCTGAAAGAACCGGCGGTGGTGCGGCGGTTGTACCGGCGCTAATTGCTGCTGCATTCAGTCAGCTAGTTGCTGGTAAATCTTCGGTGGCAAAGGGACAGCATGCCGAGCGGCTTGGCCATCTTGAAGGTCGACTCCAGCTGCCGCTGTCTGCTGCGCTTAAGACCGATTCCCTGACGGTTCCCCCGGACGCAACCATCAGCGAGTTCGTGTGGATCCACGCAGTGGGCAGACGAGAACCAATTGTTCCCGTTGTCTCCGGTGGTAGTTATCTCGGCATGTGCTCGCTCGAGGCAGCCACCAAGATTGATCGCGAAAAGTGGGAAACCACTGATGTTTCCGCGATCGTGAACGATGAAGCACCGGTAGCTCTGCCCTCTTGGAGCCTCAGGGACGCAGTAGCCGCAATGGACGTTGCTGGCCTTGAGCAGCTGGCAGTGACCACCCACGATGGCGCGTTTGTAGGAGTGGTTCTTGAGTCTGAGATTGTGAAGTTAGAGGAGATCCTCGCCGAAACTGGCGGAGAAACTCCCTCCTAAGCAGAGCTAGTCCGAGTAACTCTCGTCTAGTTCATCTGATCCGAGATCTGATGCCTCGCTAGTTGTTGGCAAGTCAAACGGGTCTTCGTCGAGACGGCCCATTAGTGACTCGATGTCATTGTCGTGGTTCGTGCGCTTTAGAGCTCGAGCCTCTTCGTACCTGCGGTGGCGCCCCTTCTTCATGGGACAACTCCTGAGAATTGAGAATAATTTTCCGCCCTGGCGTGATCCGCCACGACGGCATAGTTCCAGTTTAGAGCCGTTTTCTTCTGAGGACTAGCCGGGCACCCTAACTTGTCGAAAATAAGTGCCAACTGGCACCCCAAATAGCCAAATTACCCACCTGCAAGCAACCAAATCGGCTGTCACACCAGTGGCTTATGACTCCGTGCTTCAAGCACCAACTGTCCTCCACCATCAAACGCCAAGGCTGCCTCACCACCTGCAAGCTGTGCAATGGGTTCGCCTACGAGCTGATGTCGCCAACCAGACAACAGCCGAGATTCCTTCTTCCCGAGTAGGGACTCGACGTCAGATCGGGTGGCAAGAAGCGCAGGATCGAGCTTGTGGTCGCGAGCTAGTTGGGAGATCCATGCGGTAACCAGGGAAACAACCGGTCGAAGCTCTTTGGGTAGATCCTTTTGGCGACTGGCCGGCCGTTCAATGTCGGGTGAGTTAAGACCCTCTTGCACCGCTTCTAATAAGGCTGCGTCGGCATCGTTTCGGAGGTGTCGTTTCTCCAAGCCACGAATCGCCAGCAGTTGCTCAGAAGTCTTGGGTGCTCGCTGAGCGACACCGACAATCGCTAGATCGGGCAATACCTGTCTCACAGGAATATCGAGCCGAGCAGCGCGACGTTCTCTCCAGGCCGCAACCGCAGAGGCGACCTTGTACGCCTGACCCTTAAGTGATCTTGCGTCCTTGATTCGGTTGACAGCGTCTTCGGGAACTCTGCCGGTCCTTGGTCGATCTAGCAGCAGCCGGCTTTCATCCAACGCCCAATCAAGCCGACCAAGGTCTTCAAGCTGGGCGGTCAAGATATCGGTCAGTTCCAGAAGATTGTCAACATCGGCTGCGGCATATTTTTGCTGTGCGTCGGTGAGCGGGCGCCGGAGCCAATCGGTCAAACGATCACCCTTGGCTAGCGATACGTTCATATAGCGATCTAACAATGAGGCCAGCGAGCCGCTGGAAAGGCCCAAAAAACCAGCGGCAATTTGAGTATCGAAAATCTCCTTGGGAACTGTTCCGCAGGCGAGTTCCAGCACTTCCAAGTCTTGTATCCCGGCGTGGAAAATACACTGCCCCGGACCGTCTAGCAGCTCAGCTAACGGTTCGAGCGAGATCGCAAGAGGGTCGATTAGAACTGTTTGATCTGCCCAGGCGAGCTGAACTAGAGCCACCTGCGGAAAGTAGGTTCGCTCTCGGTGGAACTCTGTATCGATTGCGTACCTATGCTCGGTGGCCGCAGCCGCGATTACCTCGGATAAGGCGACTGGGTCCGTTATGAGTTGGTACACAGCGCCGAGGTTACTACTGATCGCCCCTAGCCATCAGATCGAACAAGGTTTGCTCGTCGTCTGCATCTGCTACAGAGTCCGGCGATACCTCAATCAGATTGACGTCAACAAGATCTAGCAGGCTTCGCCAGCGCCGTTCGCCATCACGGACTGCGGCTAGCAGTTGGCGATACATGGAGCGGGGCCAGCACCCAAGAGAGACCTGCGCTTCACCCCCGACTGCGGCCACAGTCGCAGTGTGAGCTGAGGCGTTGGCTACTAATTGCTTCACGGTTCTGGGGTCAATCAATGGCAAGTCACATGCAGCCACCAACACGTGAGTACCAGTGAAGTAGCTAAGGGCCGTTGCGGTTCCCGCCAGCGGACCTTGGGCTTGAAACTGATCCGGCACTAGCACCAGCCCCAGCTTTGCTGCGGCGTCGGTGCTCGCACCAATAACAACCACCGGATCAATACCAGCATCGCGAATTGCGGCAGCGACCTTTGCTCCCATGGGCCTGTCGCCCACGGGGGCTAGCGATTTGGTTGACCCGAACCGGCGGCTTTGGCCACCAGCCAAGACTGCTCCCCCAACCGAGAGTCCAGCCGAGCCTGACACTGGACGCGCCAACTCTTAGCTGTCCAGGTCTGCGGGTGGCCAGGATGGGTCGAGCTGGCGTAAGAAAAGAGCGCACCTTTCGTCCTCATCCTGTTCACCTATGGCTGCAGCGCAACGTTGCAGTCCGGCCAGACACCGCAAGAAAGGTCGGTTGCTTTCGTGTTTCCAACGTACGTAGCCAGAGCCTCTCCAACCATTCTGGCGAAGGGTGTCGAGCCCGCGGTGATAGCCAACTCGGTATGCAGCGTAGGACTCCATCTTGTCCCGACCAATGTCACCAAGTTCGGCCCAGCCGCTTAGCGAACGGGGGAAGCTTGCTACGGCATTCACCACAATGTCGTGGCGCTCTTGGGCGCTTTCGGCTTCGGCTGCAAGGGCCAGCGCTCCTAGCAGCTGTTCCGGTTCTGGGGGCAACACTGTTTCCGGCGGGCCTGATTTGTGAAGTCCGATCTGGGTCATGGACTCAAGGTTAACCGGACTGGGTGTCCAGGAACTCCGACGTTGCTTCATAAGCCGCTTCTGCCATCTCCCGAGAACGGGAGAAGTCATCGAATCGGATTCGAGGCACGTCGCCAGCTGGAAGTCGGTGGGCGGCTACATGGCTTGGCAGATCAGACATCTCATCTTCGATCCGAGCGATTCGGCTTGCCCAGTAGGCATGAACTAAGGCGTCGAAAGGGCGCTTCAAATCCACGTCCCGACCTTCTAGATGGCCAACATGCAATACATAAATTGCCGTCGCCCCCATTTCGGCTGCCTTACCAACCGGCAGCTCTCGAGATACCCCGCCGTCATAAAGTCTCCGCCCGTCGCGCTCAATTGGTGGGTAAACCCCGGGAAGGCAAGCCGAGGCCAAAACTGCCGGAATGATCTCGCCATGTGTGAACCAATACTCACGGGCAGTTTCCATGTCTGTGGCAACACAACCAAATTGAACCTTCAGATCTGCAAACTTGGTTGCCCGCAGCTCTTCTTCAAGAAGTTTCTGCAGGTTGTCTTGTGAGCTGATCGCTTCACCTCGGCGGCCCAACTCAACAATCAATGGAACTAGGCGAGCGTTCTCCATGAGATCGGTCTCACCATCGGCTAGTCGGCCCCATATGTGTTCGAGCCGCTGTATTCCCCGCAGATTTGGTTCTGCGGCAAACGCTGCACCGTTAACGGCACCAACCGAGCAGCCCAGAATCAGATCCGGCTTTATGCCTTGCTCGACCAAAGCTCTCAACATCCCGACCTGCACAGCACCAAGTGGGCCGCCGCCGCTTAGGACGAACGCAACTTTGCGAGGTCCGACGATTCGTCTGGCAGCGCCCGAAAGTGGGGCCGAATCGGAAGCGGCCAGCTTGGTTAGACGATTTCGGAGCCTGGACATTACTGAATTCTAGAAAATTGGGCCAGCGTTAGGGACAGCGCGCCATACGGAGGGTGTCAGTTGCTCCGATTGTGGCGGTCGACCCTCCAAGAACGGCAACGATGTCTCCGCTGCGGATATGCCCTTCGTCGCGGGCCATGCGCATGGCGTCTCCAACTGCGACCTCATTGTCAGAGATCCGGTCAATCTTGACCGGTGTAGCACCCCAGCTCATGCTGAGCTGGCGAACAGTCCTAAGCTCTGGGCTGAATCCGATGATCTTTGCCTCGGGCCTGAATCTAGCAATTGCACGCACTGTGAAGCCCGAGCGAGAGATACAAAGGATTGCCTTCACACCCATCTCGCTAGCTGCCCGCCAGGTAGCCATGGTCATCACGTCAGTTACTGCAGCATCAACTGATTGTGGCTCGCTTAGGCGGTCGCGCTTTATCTGGTGAGCCCAGCCGGCGTAATCGAAGTTCTCATCGGCGCGTTCAGCAATGGTTGCCATTGTGCTCACGACTCGGGCTGGGTCACGACCAATAGCGGTCTCGGCGCTTAGCATCACGGCTGAAGTCCCGTCGAAGACCGCATTTGCAACGTCTGAGGCCTCAGCTCGGGTGGGTGATGGCGCAGTGATCATTGACTCAAGCATCTGGGTGGCGGTGATCGCTGGCCGGCCCAAGGCGATACAACGGGCAATGATGTCCTTCTGAAGGTGTGGGAGTTCTTCGATGCTGCACTCAGCGCCTAGATCACCGCGGGCCACCATCACGGCTCCAGAGGCTGCAATGATTCCGTCAAGATTGTCCACTGCGGCTCTAGTTTCAATCTTGGCAACAATAAGCGGACCACGTGGAGCAGGTTCTGTGCCAACTCGGCGGATGTCATGAGCCGAGCGAACGAACGAGATCGCAACCATGTCCACGCCTGCCTCAACAAAGGCATCCAACAGCTTCAAGTCATGTGGGGTTGGGGTGGACAGCTTTAGGCGGTCCGAAGGTATGTGAAGTCCGGGACTTCCCTGAACCGTGCCTCCGTAAAGCACCCGGGCCTTTAGTGCATCGCCAGCGTGGTCAGAAACCTGAATGATTATCGAACCGTCACCGATGGCAAGGCGATCGCCGACCCGAACGTCGGTAAGCAAGCCGCTGTAGTCAACAGTGAATCGTTCACCGGTGCTTGGTCCGTCGTCTGGGCTCAGCAAGATCTCGGCGTTGGGTTCCAGCTCGACCGACTCAGTGAGCTTGCCGATTCGAACCTTTGGGCCAGGCAAATCGGCCATAATGCCGACGTTCTTGTTCAGGCTCTCCGACACCGAACGGATCCTGTGGAAGACCTCCAGGCCGTCGTCGACGGTGCCGTGAGAGAGATTTATTCGCGCTACATCCATGCCAGCTTCGATCATGTCCTTCAGGACGGCATCGCTGGTCGAAGTGGGTCCGATGCTGGCAATGATCTTCGTACGTCTATTCACCTACTGGAGGCTACTAGCCTTACATCCTCATGGAGCTGATAATCATCCGACATGGCCGCCCCGAACGAGTCCAGGATGCGCCTGACGCCGCCGACCCTTCACTAACCGATGTTGGTCATGCCCAGGCCGAGGCCATGGCCAAATGGATGGACGGTGAACATCTTGACGCGATCTACACCTCGCCAATGGCCCGGGCGCTACAAACCTCGGCACCACTTGAAGCAATCAAAGGCATTTCTGCAACTGTTGAACCTCGAATTGCTGAGTATGACAAGGCCGAAAAATCTTACATTCCGATGGAAGAGATGAAAGCGGACAAGGCGGCATGGCGAGCATGGTTGGCCGAACAAGCTGTTCGTGACATGTCCGAGTTCAGCAACGAGGCCGTCGAAGCAATTGATGAGATAATTGCCAATCATCGGGGCCACAAGGTTGCTGTTGTGTGCCACGGCGGAATAATCAATATCTGGGCTGCGCACGTCCTCGAGCTTGGAGCCAAGATGTTCTTCGCTCCTGATTACACCAGCATTAACCGCTTCATGGCGGCCTCCAGCGGCGCAAAGAGTGTGGTCAGCCTTAACGATGTTGGTCACTTCCGCGGCCGCCCAGACCTGCAGCTGCTCTAGCTGCTGGGAGCGTTTAGGTGCTGGCGCCTTCGGGGCCAGCTTCAGCCTGAGCCACCCGTTCCAGTAGCTGATCTCGAATACTCACGCCCTTCTCACGTGCTTTGTCACCGGTGATTCTCCAACCATGCCGCGCTGAGTAAAGCAACGGGGGTTCACCTAGGCGACCTTCGGTGACATCTACAACGTTTGCTAAGAACAGATCGTGGTCAAACCGCTCAATGCGGTCGAATACTTCACAACTCAGATAGGCGATCGAGTTGGGCACTATTGGAAGGCCCTCGGAGTTCAGCTCGATCATTTCTGAGCCAACGTATTTGAATTTGCGCCCGGGATAGCTGAAGTACTGCCCTTCCATGACTTGATCGGCGGCAAGGATGCTCACAGCAAACTTGCCGCTGTTCACCATCAATGGATGAGTGTCGTGCTTGGGGCTGACAGACGCCATCACGATTGGTTCTTCGAAAGATATTTGGGATACCCAGTGCGAGGTGTAAGCCCTTATCAGGCCGTCGTGCGCCGCACCAACGACCTGGACACCTTTGATCATTTGGCCAAGGGAACGCTTTGTAGTTGGATCGATCATCCGTTCAAACTAGCTAGCACCGCCTGGATGCCACTAATCTCAGCGGCTGTGTATCCAGGAACTACAGCAGCAACCAATCCCGATCGTGCGGCGATCATTATGGAAAGCTCCGGTGAAACCGTAACCTTCGCCGAGCTCGACGCCAGGGCTTGCCAAATTGCCCACTTGCTCGCCGATGCGGGCATTGGTCCAGGCGACCATGTGGCGTTCTGCCTCGAGAACAATGCCGAGTTTCTACAACTTGGGTGGGGATGCCATTACGCCGGCACAATCTACACCGCTATTAGCTCGCGCCTTAACACCGAAGAGATGGCTTACATCATCAACAACTGTGGGGCCAAGGCGTTCATAACCTCCGCCTACAAGCAAGACCAGGCTTTGGAGCTACTTGATCAGATTCCTGAGGTGACGCTTCGGCTCATGATGGACGGGACGGCCGATGGATTCGAAAGCTATGAAGAGGCCGTTAATGGCCTGCCGACCACCCCGATTGAAGGCAGAGTCGCCGGACGAGACATGTTGTACAGCTCGGGGACAACCGGCAGACCCAAAGGTGTCAAGCAAGCAATGGAGGTCGAGCCACTTGAAACGGCTTCAACCGGCGTTGCCAACCTGGCTGCCCTGCTGTTTGGTGTCACCGGCGACAGTGTCTACCTCTCCCCCGCCCCGCTCTACCACGCAGCACCGCTTCGCTTTTGTATGGCCAGCCACATGCTCGGCGCAACGGTCGTTGTTATGGAACGCTTCGACCCGACCCAATACCTGAACGCCATCGAAACCTACAAGGTGACTCACTCCCAAGTGGTCCCAACGATGTTTGTTCGAATCCTGAAATTGGACGAAGCAGTTCGCAACTCAGTCGATATCAGTTCGCTCCAAACCGTTGTGCACGCCGCTGCGCCTTGCCCAGTAGAGGTCAAAAGCCAGATCATTGACTGGTGGGGACCCATCGTGCATGAGTACTACGCCGGCACAGAGGGCAACGGGTTCGTCTATTGCAACTCCGAAGGATGGCTCGCCCACAAAGGCACGGTTGGATCCCCGCTGAATTGCGAGCTTCATATTTGTGATGAAGAAGGCAACGAGGTCCCTGTGGGCGAGGAAGGCACAGTTTTCTTCAGCGGCGGCGGAACATTTGAGTACCACGGTGACGAATCCAAGACCAACGAGTCCCGCCACCGGAATGGCTGGAGCACCTTAGGAGACATCGGAAAGGTCGACGAGGACGGGTTCTTGTATCTGACTGATCGCAAGGCATACATGATCATCTCTGGCGGCGTGAACATCTATCCCCAGGAAGCCGAGAACGTCCTGACCATGCACCCCAAGGTTTACGACGTTGCCGTAATCGGTGTTCCAAACGAAGAGTTTGGGGAAGAGGTCAAGGCAGTTGTCCAGGTCGCGGAAGGTCACGAACCTACCGACCAGTTGGCCCGAGAACTTGTGACTTACTGCCGGGAACACTTGGCCGACGTAAAGTGCCCGCGTTCAGTCGATTTCCGAGATGAATTACCCCGTCACCCAACGGGCAAGCTCTACAAACGACTACTAAAGGACGAGTACTGGGCTGGCCACGCCAGCAGAATTATCTAGGAAACCAGAATCATCTAGGAAACCTGGACACCTAGAAGAGAGCCAATTGCATAGGTAATTGCACAAGCTCCAGCGGCCCAAGAAACCTGACGGGCTGCGGTCTTGAGCTTTGAACGTTCAGTGAAGTGAGCCAAAGTGACTCCAACTATTGCTGAAGCTGATAGTCCGATCAGCACTGACGCGATCAGAGCACCGGTTCCTGATGCGAACAACCAGGGAAGTAGCGGCAGCACGGCGCCGACGGCAAAGGCAACAAACGAGCTCGCTGCTGCGCCTGTTGGGTCTCCGATGTCGTCGGGGTCAACACCTAGTTCTTCGCGGGCATGCACTTCAAGGGCAACCTCGGGGTCGGTGTGTACGGCCTCGGCCAGATCGCGAGCTTTGTCCGAATCGAGGCCGCGCTGACGGTAGATGGCTTGCAGCTCCCTTAGCTCGTCTTTCGGGTTTGCCCGCAGGGATTCGCGTTCGATTCCAATCTCACGCTCGATCAGTTCGTTTTGAGCCTTCATTGAAACGTATTCGCCCGCAGCCATCGAAGTAGCCCCGGCCAGAAGTCCCGACACGCCTGCGATAACCACTGGATCTTGACCGCTCGATGAAGCAGCAGCAACCCCCAAGATCAAGGCAACGTTGGACACCAAACCATCGCTGATTCCAAAGATCGCCGCACGCACAGCACCACCGGAGACGTCACGGTGGTCGTGCACCATATGGTCGTTATGGCTGTGGTCGTTATTGCTGTGGTCGTTATGGCTGCCCTTGTTGTCGTCGTGGCGCCTCCCGAAAGTCTGGCTGCTTTGGGAGTGTTCGGTTGGACTCATAATCTCAACATAGCGACGTTTCACCCGACAGCTAAGATCCTGTGAACTTCGCTGGCCGCTTCTCCACAAAGGCGGCAATTCCTTCAAGGTAATCGTTCGAGCCCAAGCAAGCCTCTGCCGCCTTGGCGGCCGCTTGGCGAGTTTGATCGCTCGGACTCAAATGAGCGTTCACGGCAAGCTTTGCCGCATATTGAGACATTGGCGCACGAGCCGCTATGGATCTGGCCTTAGCGTTAACAAAGTCATCGAGTTCCGCCGCTGGTACGACATGGTTGATTAGGCCCCAGCGAGCAGCGGTAGCGGAATCGATCAGATCAGCGGTAAAGACCATTTCGTTGACTGCCGCCGGTCCAATGAGGTCGACTAGAGCGCCGATGCCGGCTGGAGAATAGCCAACACCCAGCCCGGCGGGAGGCAGACCGAACTTCGAGTCGTTCGCGCCTATTCGGAAGTCGGTGTTACAAGCAATTGCCAGCCCTCCACCGACGCAGTAGCCCCGGACTTGGGCAATGGTGGGTTTCGGTAAGTTGCCGATGGCAGCGTAGGCCTGCGCAACCATCTGGTTGTATCGATCGGTTCCGGGCCGATGCTCGTCGGTGAATTGGGAAATGTCGGCGCCAGAGATGAAGGCTTCTTCTCCTGCACCTTTCAGGACCACGACCCTAACGGACTCATCATTTTCTAATTCTGCACACGCGGCGGGCAGGGCTGACCACATCTCCACCGTCATAGCGTTTCGGCGTCTCTGGTGGTCAAATTCCAGGTAACCCACTGGGCCCTCGACGGTTACAGACACTCTTGGAGCCATAGACATGGCTTCAAACCTACAGCCAGTAACGTGACCCGAATGGCGTGGGAATTTCTCAACAACAAAACGCAGTTCGGGTTTGCGCACCGGGGCGGCAACACGGTGGCTCCGGAGAACACCATTGCCGCCTTCGCACACGCTCAGTCGCTTGGTTATCGCTTTCTAGAAACCGACGTGCACGTCACTACCGACGGCGTACTTGTAGCCTTTCACGACAACAATCTGGAACGGATAACTGGTACTCCCGGCGCAATTAGCGATCGTTCCTGGGCCGAGCTATCAGAGATTCGGCTCGAAGGCGGACATCAAATCCCCACTATGGACGAGCTGTTCGAGACTTTCCCTACCGCACATTTCAATATTGATCCAAAAGAAAACGATGCCGTTGCCCCGATGGCTGCGGCTATTCAAAGCCATGGGGCTCTTGGCCGAGTCTGTGTGGGGGCCTTCAGCGACAGACGCGTTGCACACGCCCGGGAGTTACTCGGCCCCAACCTTTGCACTTCGCCCGCGCCGGCTCATGCCGCAACGATTGCTGCCAGCGCATTTGGTCCAAGACCTGTCACCTTTGGCCATGGCGCAATGCAGATCCCTTCCCGGGTCGGACCAGCTCGGCTCACGGCCGACATGGTCGCTCGGTTGCAGCGGCTTGGTCTTCAAGTACACGTCTGGACCATTAATCAGCGCACCCAGATGGAAGAACTGCTCGAGATGGGTGTTGACGCAGTAATGACTGACGATGTCGACTTGTTGGCCGAGGTCTTGGCCGAACGAGGCACTCCACTTGAAGCCTGCTAGTTCCGGATGCCCTGTCCTTAGATCAGCTAAGGCGCTCAGACCAGATACGGGCAGTGGCGGCATCCACGGTTGCAACAGGGCCGACTCGCCAGATAAGTGGCCGTCATGACAAATAGTTTCGATACCGGGTCCTGATAGCCCTGGTGTCCTGCTTCACAAGCTGCTGAATGCCGTTGCATCGCAGCCTCAAAGCCCTCATCTGACTCGCTGAAACGATCGGGATGAGGCCGAGAAATTGCGTCTGGCCTGGGCTCGGTCACCGCACTAGCCTAGGTACGTGAACTCACAGCCCAAACCGACGCACCAAGAAGTAATCGTGATGCTTCTGGACGGGGTTGCGCGTGTCGGACGAGGGGCAAAGAACCTATCTGATTCACAATGGGAGTCTCGGTGCTGTGGCGATTGGACAGCCGCAGACACCGCACGACACTTGCTTGCATTGGCTCGTGCTCATCATCGCTGGCTTGACGCGGCAATTTCGGGTGACAACTCACTTCCAGACCCCGCCCCAGTCCTGGATCCAGACAACGAAGCAGCAATTCGGTTCTTGTCGGAGATGAGCGGCCCTGATGCCGTCGCCGAATTTGTAAGGACGGCAGGCCGTTATGCGAACCGCGTGGCCGACTATTGGGATACACCGATCGGAGTTCCTGGTGGCGTCGTCACAGTTGGCCAACATTGTGCGCTAATTGCCCTCGAATACCACCTGCACGCTTGGGACCTGGCCCAGATGAACGGCGACACACGCTATGAGCCGCCCCGCGTAAAGCAGCTACTGAGCGCAGTCGGTGAAGCCAAAGCCGTTCAGGCGTCAAGCGTCGACGCGCTGAAGATCCTCACCGTCACATGGGTTCGCCATAGATATCAAGCGTGGCGATACTTGCTCAGCGCATCGGGACGCAAGCCGAGCAGGCACAGCAAACTATCAGCCACCATTGCTAGCGTGAAGCAGAAGGTCCCAACCTTTGGCGCCCAGTCCCGGATACCCCAGACCGAGCCTACCCAGAACGAGCCTCACCAAGCCCAAGACGATTCGGACCCGACTCCGGAGCAGGTCATCGACTTACGAGGCGATGGCGAGCTCCCGCTGCCGGTCACAGACCGGACTGGTGTCACGGCGGATTGACACAATGTCATTGGTTCTGTAGCTGGCGAGCCGAATGCTCCAAGAATCAATTACCTGACGGCTTGAGTCAACTGAAAAGAAGGTCGTCAGCGATCCCTCTTGTTGATATGCGTCACACTTCAATTCTTCAGAAGTGCCGTCGGCCAGTGCAATCGTGAAAGTTCCCATGCAGGCAACGATAAGCCGGACTGCTTGTGGGGAGTAAGTCCCAAAACCCTGTGAATTTGCTGTGTAATCGCACAGGACAAACCTGTGAACAAGCTTTCCGATTGCCTGACTAAGCCAACGATTTGCCCTAGCTACGGGGCACTGTCGTGTCGCCTAGCCATGTATCCAAGTTGTCGGGTTGCCCGCCCGTCGTCAGATTGAGCGACCACTTGATATTGGGCTCAACCGTCAAGCGGAGGACATAGCCAGTGAGGTTCTCAAAGTCAGCGGTCAAGACGGTGGCAGTGTTAGGTATCGAGGGATCAAAAGGATTGTTTTTGAAGATGGCAGTGCCGCCAGGCTGGTATACGTCAAAGTCGTGACCCCAGTCGCTGCCGTCAGCTGGAGGCAACATTACATATCCCAAGCTTCCGTTAGGGAATGGCACCGTAACGTCGGCTGTGCCTTGCCCACAGAAGAATTTGGTGCCCGGAGCGAACCACAACAAGTACCCGGCTGCTGGTCGAATGGTTTGAGAACGCCGTACGTACTCTGCGGACTCAGAAAAAGACAGCATCGTTCCGCCATAGGTGATCTGGCCAGAATCAAGCAGACCTTTCCAAAATGCAAACCCCTCCGCATCAGGCTCGCGGCCCAACACGTTTCGATAAACGAGGTTTACAAACTCGCCGCTACTTAGCGAGCCGTATGTGTTGGTGAACTCAGTAGACAGGGCAAAGCTCTCTGAGATCGCTTCAAGGCCAGCACCGGTTTCATAGAGGTTCAGCCAATAGTCGAAACCTTTGGCGTCTGGTGGTCTCAGAAGATAGGCCGAATAGAGGCGAACGATTGAGTCTGTGATCCACGGACAGTCGGTGAGTGGAAGAGTTGCGCTGGCTAGTGGCACGTCCCGAGATTGGGTTTCAACCGCACCAACGGGAACAAGACTTGAACCCAGAACCGAGCCAACTAGGGCGAGAACACAAACTATTGCCCCCGCTATCCGCCGCTTGCCTTTTTTCATTCGCTCCGCCTTGTGTGCTGTTATTAGGCTGGTTCCACCACAGATGCTACGCACCCGGTGGCCCGTTCCAAAGCCTTCACCAGGTCTGACACAGAATCGTGACCCGCAACCGGCACGGGTGCACCGACCAGGATATGAGGCTTGTCGAGCGAGCCTGCCACATCGACAACTTCGTTAACCACGCCGCCGTAACGAACTATGAGCCGAACCTCAACTGCAGGTGAGCCGGCTTGCGCGATAGCCATCTCTATCTGGGCCTCTAAAACCCATTCGAGCTCATCTGCGACCAAGTCAAGCATTGATGTGTCAAGGTCAGAAAACGAGTCATCGTCGAGGACGGCCAGGTAGATCAGCGCACTCTCGTTTGACTGTGCAGTACGAACTGCCTTGCGAAGCGAAGACGAGCGGCCCGTGCCTCCCCAGCTGACATAAACCATGGTGCTCATCAGAGGTTTTGCTCCCGGTCGAAGTGCGGCGTCGGATCGCTTTCCCAGCGCTCCTCTATTAGATCCAATGCAGCCATGCGGTTGTTGAGCTCCACCGACAGATGCTCTGCAACCTGAGAATCAACGAGGCCGGAACGAACGATGTCGGTAAGCGCCGACTTCTCTGCAAAGAGACCGTCTCGTCTGGCTTGAAGCAACATGGCGACTTCAAGCTCGGTGTTGGAGGTGAGGTGACTTCGAAGCTCGGTCGAGAAATCTTGAATGTCTCGGCCATATGTCTTGATGAGCGCATCGGCCATGTCATCAACGAGCACGCCTTCACCACCCAGCTTCGCAATCTCCGATTGCCCGGCCCGGGCCATGTGGATTCGCGCTTGATGGGTTTGCTGGGCCGTTTCGCCATCGGCTCTGCCAGCAAGACCTAGCCGCTTGATGAGGCTAGTAATCGTCGTGCCTTGGATCAACAAAGTGAACAGAACTACACCAAAGGTCATTGCCTGTAGGCGGGTCACGGTTTCGGCGTCGAAGAGATCTTCGGTGACGGTTAGTGCTAGCGCCAGCGAGATTGCGCCGCGCAGGCCACCCCAGTACATGACGTGTTGATACTTGCGTGGAATCTTGCGTGACGGTTGCAGGAAGCCGATGGCACCTGAGAGGCCATAAGTTACAACAAAGCGAACTGCCAAAACCAGGACCACTCCGAGAAGTACCGCTGGCAACTCATCGGCTAGGTCAGAGAAGGTTGTAGCCAGACCGATTAACAGGAAGACCATCGAGTTAACGATGAACGTAAGGAGCTGCCAGAAGTTCTCAAGCGTCAGTCTCGTGGTTGGCGAGGTGTTTTTAAAGCCGAGGTTTCCAACCATCAGACCGGCAGCAACAACCGCCAAGATGCCCGAGAAATGCAAACCATCCTGGCCTATTACTGCACCGAACTCTTCTGCAAGCAAGAAGCTGCCGTAGGCCAGGGCCAGGGTTGTTGCAGTCTCGATGAGGGGATCGTCCACTTGAGCCAAGATGATCTCAGAAACGACGTAACCGAGGACAAGCCCTACCGCTAGACCACCAGCGGAGACGATTATGAAATCCGACGCTGCGCCAACGAGAGAGAACTTCTCGCCCCCGGCCACCGAGATTGCCAGACCGAAGGCCACAACAGCCACTGCATCGTTGAATAGCGACTCGCCTTCTACGAGGATGCTGAGCCGCTTAGGCGTGCCAAGCGACTTGAAGAAAGCGATGACCGCCACTGGGTCCGTCGCCGAAATCAGGGCTCCAAAAGCGAAGCTGGCCGGCCAAGTGAGATCTAGTGCGTAGTGGACTACAGAGCCAATGACTAAGGTGCCAAAGCCAGTACCGGCAATTGCTGTCAACAGAACCGGGAAGGCATCAACCTTTAGCTTGCGCCAGGGAAGGTGAAGCGTCGCTTCAAACAGCAAGGGCGGCACAAGCAGCGCAAGGATTAGGTCAGGCGAGGCCGTGATGTCGAACAACTCGGGCAGTCCTGCCACGAGAAATCCGGCCACGACCAATAGAACCGTGAAGGGAAACTGCAGCCTCCGAGCGATGACTGCAACCCCAGCTGCGATGGCAAGAAGTAACACCAACGCCACTTCCTGGTGAATGAGATCACTTGTGCCTTCTTCGCCTGCCTCAGCAGCTATTAGCAACCAATCCATGACGAGAAACTATCAACATAGAGCAACAAATCACGCCTAAACGGCCGCTTCACCCACTGTTTCAGCCAGTGCTGGGTGGACAAACAGGCTCTCCACCAGGTCAGTCACAGTTAGATGGGCCGTAACAGCCAGCGCAATAACGCTTATCAATTCCGCTGCGTGACGACCCACAATGGAGCCACCAAGCACTACCCCGGTGTTGGGGTCTGACACAATTTTGACGAATCCACGGATGTCATTGTTGATGAACGCCTTGGCACTGGTTGAGAACGGAACCTTGGTAACTCGGATCTTGCGGCCATCGGAAAACGCCTCGGCCTCAGCCAGCCCAACTTCTGCAATCTCAGGATCGGTAAAGATGGCTGACGCGGCTTTGTCGTAGTCAATGTGGCGGTGAGGCCGATTGGAGTGAACTCCCAGGGCGTGTTCCGCGATCTTGCGACCCTGGCTTGAAGCCACCGAAGACAACGGCAACTTGCCTGAAAGGTCTCCCGCTGCGTAGATGTTCGGTATGTTGCTGCGGTTGTTGTGATCAACCTTCACATAACCCCACTCGTGCTCGACGCCAGCTGCGTCCATCCCCAAATCTTCAGAATTTGGAACCGAGCCAATCGCGAACAAGGCGTGAGAGCCAGTTGCCACACGTCCGTCGTCACAGATCACCCGCACGTCGTCAGCGTTCACCTCAATCGATTCTGCTCTCGCCCCTATGAATAGATTCACCCCTTGGTCAAGGAAGGACTGCTCAAGAATGGCGGCTGCGTCGGGGTCGCGGTCAGGCAATACCTGCCTACGACTCACTATAAGAGTCACGTCACTTCCAAATGACTTGAACATGTGGACGAACTCAACGCCGGTTACACCCGACCCAACAACAATCAGGTGCTCTGGTAGCTCGGGTGGCGGATAGGCATGACGGGTGGTCAATACTCGTTGCCCGTCAACGGGTGCCCAGTCTGGTATCCGCGGCCGAGTACCGGTACTTAAGACAATTATGTCCGCTTGCAGCGTCTGGGTGCCGCCAGAATTCAGCGCTACCTCGACGGTATTGGGATCCAGCATCTTGCCGGTGCCCTCGAGCATCTGCACGCGTTGACTGGCCAAAAGGCGAGTAACCGAGGCCTCTAATCCATCCTCGATCTCTTCAATACGTTCCCGGAGAGTCTTAAAGTCAAGCGTCACGTCCACTTGGGCAAGACCCATTTCGGTGGCGCGCTTCATCTCCGCCATTGCTCCGCCCGTGGCGATCATTGCCTTGGATGGGATGCAGTCGAGCAAATGGGCGGCACCACCAACAATGTCCTTCTCAATCAGAGTGACGTCGGCGCCCAGCCGGGCAGCGTGGGTGGCGCAGCTAGTGCCCCCAGGGCCACCACCAATGATTACAAATCGCTTCCTAGCAAGGGACATGCTGCAACCTTATCGGTCTCTGAACCAGCGAACTGAGACTGCGTTCGGCCCAAGTCTGGCTCAGCCGCTTGCCAACATTCGGTACAGACTCGCCATGGCCGACACCGTGTGGTCCCAGCTGAAAAGACGGGAGCGTTCTCGACCTCGATCAACCAACTCTTGGCTGAAGACACGGTCCTGGAGCACTCGGGCAATCCCGGCCGCCATTGCTTCGGAATCCGATACTGCAACCACTAGGGCTGCATCGCCAACTACTTCGGGCACAGCTCCGGCGGCGGTGGTTACAACCGGAATGCCAGCAGACATTGCTTCTAACGGTGGAAGTCCAAATCCTTCATACACCGATGGATACGCCAGGCAGCGAGCCCCAGCAAGGAGATCGGCCTTGGTGTCTTGATCTACAAATCCCGGCCGGAAGACTGCGTTTTCAAGACCTAGCCGTTGAAGCTCGGAGTTGAATTCTGTGGCAGCCCAGCCATCAGCACCGATTACACACAGCCTTAGGTCTGGAAGATCTTTGGCCCTCAACTCAGCAAGTGCCCGCAGCAAGCTCGGATAATCCTTGCGAGGCTCGATAGTCCCGATTGACACTATGTAGTCCTCAGTGCCAACAAGGTCTCGGCCACGAGCAGCCGAACCATCCGGCCCAGGATCGTGCCCGAGGGGTATCGAGTGAACCCGCTCGGCGTCGAACCCCAGCATATCGACCACCTGATCGCCGACATAGTGACTGATTGCATGCACGTGGGCCCCCCGTTTACGAGCCCTGTCAACCAGCTTTGGGTACCGGCCGGTGTCACTGGTTACTAACTCGGGGTAAAGCCAAGGTGTTAGGTCATTGATGGTTACAAGTCCGGGGATCGCCGAGGAGCTTGGGGGTAACACGAAGTTGGTTCCGTGGACAACATCGAACGAAGGCAGCGAAGGCCAGTTGAGGTGTTGCCATGTAGACCGGGCTAGCCGCGCCGGATAAGGGAGTGCAAGAGGCGATACCTGGGCGGGAAGAACTTCGATTAGCCCCTTGCGGCCACGCGCCGATACAAGAAATCCCGTGACGTCAAACGTGGGATCAACCGCAATTCGGCTCATGATTGCCTGGGTCGCGACCCCAATTCCAGTTCGAGGCCCTAAGAGCGGCGTCGCATCAATTGCAACTCGAAGTTTCACCTAACGAGGCTACTTCTCTAGTCTGGAGCGATGAGTGATGTCTCAAGTGGCCCCAACCTTCCAGACAACTGGCGCGAACTGGCAGCGGCCGAACTAAGAGGAGCCGCTCCAGAGGACCTGATTGTCGAGACGCCAAGTCAGATTCCGGTAAAGCCGATCTACACCAAGCAAGATCTCGAAGGCCTTGATCACCTTGATTCGGTTCCAGGCGAGCCGCCCTATGTGCGAGGCCCAAGGGCAACGATGTACACAAACCGGCCTTGGACGATTCGCCAGTACGCCGGTTTCTCAACCGCTGAGGAATCAAACGAGTTCTACCGAGCCAACTTGGCCGCTGGCCAAATGGGACTATCGGTTGCGTTCGACCTTGCTACCCATCGTGGTTATGACTCTGACCACCCACGCGTTGAAGGCGACGTAGGCAAGGCCGGCGTGGCCATTGATTCGGTTGCGGACATGGCGATTCTGTTTGATGGCATTCCGCTGGACAAGATGAGTGTGTCCATGACGATGAACGGCGCGGTTCTTCCGGTTCTTGCCTGCTATGTGGTGGCCGCAGAGGAACAAGGCGTTGATCAGGCAGATCTAAGCGGGACCATCCAGAATGACATTCTTAAAGAATTCATGGTCCGCAACACCTACATCTATCCGCCTGAACCCAGCATGCGAATAGTGGCTGACATCATCGAATACACAGCCAAAAATATGCCTCGCTACAACAGCGTGTCTATTTCGGGCTATCACATCCAGGAAGCGGGCGCGACCGTAGACCTAGAGTTGGCCTACACGCTGGCGGATGGCGTCGAGTACGTGAAAGCTGCTTTGGCCAAGGGCCTCGATGTGGATGCCTTTGCTCCCCGACTGAGCTTCTTCTTCAATATTGGTATGGACTTCTTTGCCGAGATAGCAAAGTTGAGAGCCGCTCGGCTTCTGTGGAGTGAGCTAATGGCCCAGTTCAACCCGAAGAACCCAAAGTCATCGATGCTCAGAACACATTGCCAGACTTCGGGAGTGTCCCTCACCGAGGCCGATCCCTATAACAACGTGGTGAGAACGGCGTTTGAGGCAATGGCGGCCGTATTGGGTGGCACACAGAGTCTGCACACAAACAGCTTCGACGAAGCACTTGGCCTTCCCACTCCGTTCAGCGCACGGATTGCCCGCAACACCCAGTTGATACTCGCCAATGAAACTGGTGTAACCAGAACCGTCGACCCGCTCGGGGGCAGCTACTACATTGAGAGCCTCACTGCCGAACTGGCCGAACGGGCCCGTGAGATCATGACCGAGATTGAGGCCCACGGTGGGATGACCGAGGCAATCGCCGCCGGAATTCCCAAGATGCGAATCGAACAGGCCGCAGCTTTGCGCCAAGCAAAGCTCGACCAGGGCACCGATGTTGTTGTTGGTGTCAACGCCTTCACTGTTGAGAATCCGGAGAAGGTCGACGTTCTAGACATCGACAACACAGCAGTACGGATCTCCCAAGTTCGGAGACTCGAGGAAGTTAAGTCGGGCCGTGACAGCGTTGCAGCGGAGGACGCACTAACCGCCTTGACTGAAGGGGCCAAGGCTGATGCCAACTTGCTTGAACTTTGCATTAACGCAGCTCGTGCTCGCGCAACCGTTGGTGAAATGAGCGACGCAATGGAAGAGGTGTTTGGCCGCCACCAGGCACAGACACATACCATCGGCGGGGTGTATGCAGCTTCCTATGAAGGAGATGAAACGTTCGCCTCGGTAATCAGTGACGCTGATGCCTTCGCCGACAACACTGGCCGCCGACCACGGATCCTCGTAGCCAAGATGGGCCAAGATGGACACGACAGGGGTGCCAAAGTTATTGCTACTGGTTTCGCAGACTTGGGATTCGACGTTGATGTCGGACCGTTGTTCCAGACTCCGGCCGAGGTGGCACAGTCTGCAGTTGACAACGACGTGCATGCGGTTGGGGTCTCAAGCCAGGCCGCAGGACACAAGACTTTAGTCCCTCAGTTGATCTCGGAACTGAACTCGAAGGGCGGAGGCGAAATAGTTGTTGTCGTTGGTGGGGTAATCCCGCCCCAAGACTACGAACAGCTCCACAAAGATGGAGTCGGGGCGATCTTTGGACCGGGTACCAACATCGTCACCTGCGCCCAGGAAGTGCTTGGGCTAATACGTTCAGCATCTAGCTAACGCAGAATTTCTAGCAGACAGTTACAAGCAGGAATTAGTGACGATCTAGTAGCCGCAGTAGGTATTCGCCGTAGCCGCTTTTGAGCAATGGTTGCGCCAAGTTCGCCACGTCTTCGGCGGAGATCCAACCGAATCCCCACGCGATTTCCTCTAAGCATGCAATCTTTGTGTCTTGGCGCTTTTCTAGAACTCGCACAAACTCTGACGCTTCTACCAAAGAGTCAAACGTCCCGGTGTCCAGCCAAGCAAAACCTCGACCAAACCGCGCCACGTGGAGTTCCCCGGCATCGAGGTACATCTCGTTGATGGTTGTGATCTCCAGCTCGCCGCGAGCTGAGGGCTGCACCGACTTGGCCAGCTCGGTGATCTTCGAGTCATAGAAATAGAGACCAGTCACAGCCCAATTGGATCGAGGATTAGTTGGTTTCTCCTCAACCGAAAGTGCTCGGTCTTGGTCGTCGAAACTAACAACGCCGTATCGTTCGGGGTCCGAAACCTGTTGCGCAAACACAGTGGCCCCGGTTTCCAAAGCAACCGCGTCGGCCAGCATCTCGCTAATACCGTGGCCGTAGAAGAGGTTATCTCCCAGGATCAACGCACATCCTTGGCCGCCTATGAACTCTTCACCAATGATGAATGCCTCGGCGATTCCATTAGGCGCATCCTGGGTGGCGAAATGGAGTTCTATCCCCCACTGTGACCCGTCACCCAACAACCGCACAAACGCATCAGCGTCCTCGGGAGTGGTGATGATCATGATTTCGCGAATCCCCGCAAGCATCAACGTGCTAAGGGGGTAGTAGATCATCGGCTTGTCATAAACCGGAAGAAGTTGCTTCGACGCAGCAAGTGTGAGGGGATGAAGCCGAGAGCCGGTTCCTCCGGCTAGAACGATGCCTTTCACGATGACGCTCCCGAGTCTTTTGCTTGTTTAGCGTTTAGCTCAGCGGAAACCTCTACAAGCGCTTTGCGCCACGGTTGAAGTCTTACCCCAAAACTCTCAAACAACTTGTCTGAATTAAGTCGCGAGTTCTTTGGCCGCGCGGCCGGTGTTGGGTATTGCGCTGTTGTGATCTTGTTGACTCGGACGTCTACCTTCGGCTCAATCTGATCAATCGCAGCTACAGCGAGATCCCACCATGTAGCGTCATCGGGGGCAGCCATGTGGAACAGTCCTGTAGGCCTCTGATCCACCAGCAGCACATCTCGAATCGCCCTCGCGATGTCAACAGCGGCAGTTGGACATCCGTATTGATCACTGACTACAGATATCTCGGTTCTTTCATTGGCCAGCCGACGCATGGTCTGTACGAAGTTAGGCGCCAGAGCCCCATATACCCATGACGTCCGAGCGACCATGCCTCCCATCCCAAGTACAGGTTCTTCACCAGCAAGTTTCGAGTCGCCGTAAACACCAGTTGGGTTTGGCGGGTCAGTTTCGGCGTACCAGTGGTCACTTTCGCCGTCGAAGACATAGTCGGTACTGATGTGAATCAGCCCGATGTCATTCAGTGCGGTGGCTCGGGCCAATAGCTCAACCGAGGTCGCATTTACGGTGTGAGCCAGTTCTGAGTTTTCCTCGGCCTTGTCTACTGCGGTGTAGGCCGCAGCGTTTATGACAATGTCGGGCTTAACTGACTCCAGTCCAGTCAGGATTGACTCAGTGGAAGAGATGTCCATCTGCGCTTTGGTCAGCGCTGCGATTTCATAACCCGAAGGCCAATCCAGGCGGGCAAGCTCTGAACCAACTTGGCCCGCAGCTCCAGTTACCAGCACCCGAGTCAATTGGCTGTTCCAAGTCGATTGCCGGCATAGGATCCAGCCAGGATTGATTCCCACCAAGGCTTGTTCGCCAGGTACCAATCAACAGTGGCCGACAGACCCTGCTCAAAGCTGACCGAAGGAGTCCAACCGAGCTCTGCACTAATGAACGTGGTCTCGACCGCGTAGCGCATGTCGTGGCCGGGCCGATCTGTCACGTAGCTAACCAGATCTCTTCGAGGCCCTGAATCTAGCAAGCCGACTTTGTTATCAAGTAAGTCGCAAATGGTATGAACTACATCGATGTTTTGCCGCTCGGCATCACCACCTATCGCATAGGTCTCCCCCGCAGCCCCCTTTTCAACCACGGCAATCAGGGCCCGCGCATGATCGTCAACATAAAGCCAGTCTCGGACGTTTTCTCCCGCGCCATAGACCGGAAGCTGGTCGCCGCGAAGGGCCTTGGCAATCATCAAAGGAATGAGCTTCTCGGGAAATTGATACTCGCCGTAGTTGTTCGAACAGTTAGTTACGGACACCGGCAGATCAAACGTGTCACCCCACGCCCGAGCGAGATGATCCGACGAAGCCTTCGACGCTGAGTACGGAGAGCGAGGTGAATACGCGGTCGATTCGTTGAAAGGAGCATCGTCGGGACCCAGCGAACCAAACACTTCATCAGTTGAAACATGCACGAAGCGGAACGGCGTCTGCTGTGACCGGGTGTTGAACCATTTGAGGGCGGCTTCCAACATCGTGAACGTGCCCACAATGTTGGTTTGAATGAATTCTGCTGGGCCGTCGATAGAGCGATCAACGTGTGATTCTGCGGCCAAATGCAGAACCGCATCAGGTTCAAATGAAACAAACGCAGCGTCTATCGCTGCGGCATCGCAGATGTCGGCCTGCACGAAGCTGTACCGGTCATCGTCGGCAACATCTGCGACCGTTCGGGGATCGCCCGCGTAGGTTATTTTGTCGACATTAAGAACTTGGTGGGAGGTTTCAGTGATGAGACGGCGGATTACTGCCGAACCAATAAAGCCAAGGCCTCCGGTTACCAGGATTTTCATTAGAAGAGCTCTCCCTTGAGCTTGAGTTCGGCCATTGGTGATCCGTTGAGATCCTTCGCTGACAGCGATTCGGGGTTGGCTACCTCTGGCCAGTCAATTCCTAGCTCGGGGTCGTTCCATTGCATGGAACGGTCCGTTGCGGGGTCATAGAAATCAGTGACCTTGTAGGCCATGACCATGTTCGGCTCGAGGCTGCAAAAGCCGTGGGCGAAGCCCGGCGGGATCCAAAGTTGCCGACCAGTCTCTGAATCAAGCCGAACAATTGCGTGATCGCCGAAGGTGTCTGAGGTGGTGCGAATGTCAACGATCACGTCCAGGACGGCTCCGACCACCACTCGTACAAGTTTTCCTTGAGCGGTTGGGTTCATCTGAAAGTGGAGACCTCGAATGGTGCCGACTTCAGCTGACAGCGACTCATTGTCTTGGACAAAGGACCCGTCTATGCCAAGCTCAGAAGCTCTCTTAGCGTTGTAAGTCTCACAAAAATAGCCTCGGTCGTCGCCGAATCTGCGAATATCCACGATCTGCGCTCCGCCGAGCTCGCCTACGTCCTTTAGCACCAAGCCAGTATTGCTGCTCGCTAGCGGCTCTGCGGCGACCCCGTGATTAATTACGGGGCAGCAGGACTCGTCCGTCACGGCTCAGACATCTGGCTCTGAACTCGGCGTCTCGCATGACTTCGCGAAGCATCGTGGTTGCCGGTCTTGGTGGAGGAAACTCTTCTACCCCATGACCAACATGATGAGGATTGTCCCAAGGGTCAGAATCCAAGAACCGCTCCCACCGCGCCTGCAATTGGTAGTACTCCCAATCCTTGACGGCAGGGTTACGTGTGCTCGATTCGAGATGAGTATGGGTGGTCGCGCAATCAACAACGGTTCGATAACCAGCCGATGACAGTTTGAGGCACAGGTCAACATCGTTGAAGTTAAGAGGGAACTGTGTGCAGAAACCGCCGACCTGTTCGAACTTGTGGCGCTCCACAGCCAAACATGCACCGGTGACAGCGATACAGTTCTGGGCGAGTTGAAGAGAGCTCATGTAGCCAGGGTGTGAGCGTCGATACCCCGGATATCGATGGCCTGGGCCACCATCGCGAGACCACACACCTGCGTGTTGAATCCGACCGTCGCCGTAAAGCAGCTTGGCGCCCACCGCGCCAATATCTTCACGCGTGGCGTACATGACAAGACGGTCGAGCCAAGACGCCATGTCAACTTCTGTGTCGTCGTTGAGAAAAAGCAACACGTCACCACTGCTACAGATTGCCCCTAAGTTCGAGGCACCAGCAAAGCTGAATTCGTTATTGTCCCTGACAATCTTGACTCGGCCCTGCCCTAACTCAAGTAGACGATGTTCAAGGTCAACAGTGCTGTGCCGGTCAAGGACGATGACGATCTCATAATTTGGATAGGCAGTTTCGGCGATCACACTCTTCAAAGCGTGTTCGGCCAAAACTACTGACTGACCGCGCACTACTCGCTTGCCTCCACCGGTTGGCAAAACTATTGAAACAAGCGGTTGCTCCGCCAAATTGGGTTCCAGGTCTATCACCCCGGGATACTCAGGATTACGACGCGCAGTAGCTGGGAAACCGATTCGCTGAAGGTGTGACTCAACCGCCTTTACCCCTGCGTCAAATGCCCAGTCCTTTGCCCCAGCGCTGCTTGCAGTTGAAGTCTCAACTGCCCGCCAGTGATACAAAACCAAGGGAACGTGCAGAACTGAGCGGGCCTGCTCGGTAACTCTTAGCGCAAGGTCATGGTCCTGGGAACCGTCAAATCCGTCACGAAACCCACCGACTTCGTTAACTAGGGATCTTCTGTAGACCCCAAGGTGACCCAAGTACATCTGAGTCCGCAGACGCTCTGGTGACCAAGCTGGCTTGTGGAACGGGTCGACCCGGTTTCCGTCGGTGTCCAACTTGTCTTCGTCGCTATATACAACGTCGGCTTCGGGATAGTCAGCCATGTACCACGCCAGCGAGCCAAGGGCATTCAAAGCCAGCGTGTCATCGTTGTCTAGCAAGGCAACAAACTCGCCTGTTGCCATATTCAGAGCATCTTGAGATGCAGCAATAATGCCACCGTTAGTGGGTCTGCGATGAACCTTAATGCGGCCGTCATCCCAATTCAGAATCTCGTCAATCTCTGCGGGTTGGGGGCCGTCAGCAACCAGGCATAACTCCCAATCAGCAGTGGTTTGGTCGATTACAGATTGAATGCACTCGATCAGATGTGCGGGTTCAGGTTTGTAAACCGGCACCAGAACCGAGAACATTGGCGGGTCAGAGGCCAATTATGGACCGAACCTTTCGATATGGAGCCAGTGCGACCATCATCAACTTGAAGCTGCGAGATGATTGCAGCTCGTCAAGCCCCTCGTGGGCGAGGTCCGCCTGGTGTTGAAGCTCTGGCATCAATACCTGCATCTTGTGAATTGACGTATCGCGAGCCTGTATCTCTCGAAGAAATTCCAACGCCTTGCCTTTTGCTTCGGCAGTCTCTGCTTCGGCTCCGGCGGTGGCATCCAAAGCAACAAATAGTTTCTCTTTGGTTTCTATTAGCTCAGCCTTCAGTCGGACGATCTCTAGATCTCTCGGATCAGTTTCGCCGTTGGACATTTGAGGACTATGTCCTGGGTCAGTGTCGGTCACTTTGTAATCCTACTCCGCTGGTGGTGGCGGTGGTCTATGGTTGTTGCGTCGTGGTGTGAGGTCAAGACCTTTTCCTCAACACAGCGCAGAACTCATGGCAACGCAGTGGGGTGTTGTACACACGCTCAGGTTCAAGATCGCTCAAACCCATGGTCACGAGGTCTTGAAGAATTTCACGGAACGTCTCAGGCACAAACTTCCATGCGTGAACATCGGGAATGTAGCCGGTTGGGCTGTGTTCGTTTAGCGCTCCCCCGACCAGATCCAGACGTGCGCTCTTTGGTCCCGGCTCCCCGTGATCGCCAACCCAATGTCGGGACGGGTCGTTGTGAGTGAGCATCGCTCGGTGCTCTATTAGGTCCCGAAGCGAGTGAACCTGCCTGTCATCATTGGCCACTAGAACATCGGCAATTGTTGACAAGGGACGGAAATGGTCGAAGCAATAGCGCTTATCGGGGGCAATTACGTAGTAGCGGCCCCCAGGCTTTAGAACATCACTTATCTGTCGGAGGTGACGTACTAGCGAGGGCTGGTGCTCGATGCAGTGACTCGACACAGCGGCGTCGAAGACCTCGTTAACTATCGACATATCGCCGTTTGGTGACACGTAGTCGATGGTGGGTATGCCTGAGATGTCATGGTCCATTGACTTACCAAGGACAGCAAGCGCATCGGCATCAAGCACGTCAAAGTACTTTACGTTCGGACCACGGGCGACGGGAACGTGAAACGGACCTATCTCCAACAGCGACCCAGACTCGGCGAACAGCTCTACGAACTTCGCCCGAGTGACGTAACTGGTACCAAATCGACCTTCACGTTTACCGTGAATTAAGAAATGCTCGTGTAACTCATCGTCGGACAACGCTTCCAAATCAGGGTATGTCTCGCGATAAAAACCTAGTTCAAACTCAGGGGGCGGCAGCACGTTCTCGATGTTAGGCGCTCGTATCATGTCAGTATCTTCATTCATCCCAATCTTCTCGAAGGTATTGACGCTGGGGATCGGCGGAGCTTGGCCCGGGCAGTAACCCTGGCAGAGTCGACGCGCCCGGAAGATCGCGAGCAAATCGATCAAATCCTGGACGAGATCGTTGCCCGCAAGCCAGCTAGCTCGATTCGCGTCGGCATCTCGGGTGCTCCGGGTGCGGGGAAATCCACTCTTATTGAGTCACTGGGTCGACACCTGCTAGATCTTGGCCACAGAGTCGCAGTGCTCGCGGTCGATCCGTCGTCGGGCCGTAGCGGTGGCTCCATCCTCGGCGACAAGACTCGGATGCCCACACTTTCGACGAGCACCGAAGCCTTTGTTCGCCCCAGCCCAGCGGGTCGATCATTGGGTGGCGTTGCCAGGGCGACCGGTGCCGGCGTTTTATTGTGCGAGGCTGCTGGATTTGACGTGATCCTTGTCGAGACCGTTGGCGTTGGCCAAAGCGAGACGGCTGTGTCAGACATTACCGATCTCTTTCTGCTTCTAATTGCCCCAGCTGCTGGCGACGACCTGCAAGGAATCAAGCGTGGTGTGATGGAGCTAGCTGATCTCATCGCTGTCACCAAACATGACGGAGACCTAAAAACCATCGCCGAGACTACTGCTAGTGCCTATGCCGGGGCACTGTCCTTGCTCAGACCCAAACACGGTGGTTACCAGGTTCAGACCCACATGGTCTCGGGTCTTGATGGCTCCGGAATCACCGAGCTGTGGGAACAGATTCGGTCGACACATGAACGAATGGCATCCAGCGGACTATTGGACTCGATTCGGGCCGCTCAAAACGAAACTGCGTTCTGGGCAGAACTGATGGCCAACGTCCAGGACGCTCACATTGAGGCTGCCGCCAATGACCGCTCTCTTGGCGAGCTAGTCGAGCTGGTCTCCAGAGGCTCACGCCACCCACGCTCTGCTGCCCGCGAATTCTGGGATCGCACTCATTGAGCGTGCCTCCACCACCCAACACTGGGCCGTGGCATTATGGGACGATGTCTATTATTGAGCGGGCTAAGTCTGGTGCATCAGCACCTTTGCGCCGTCAGGCCAACTACGTCACAAGAGGTCTCGAGGACCTCATCCACGCCGTCAAGAACGAGCTGGTCGGCCGATTCGATTCAGTGGATGCCAGCGTCTCGGACTTAGGCACTGCCACCGCCGACCAGCTAGGCCTCATGTCATCGCGGATCTCAAGCCTTGAGGCTCAGGTAACAGAACTACGAGCAGAGGTCGCTGCGTTGACCGAGGCAAAACGCCGAAAGCCTTCGTGACCGTAATTTTTGATCTGCTCGGTGTGCAAAACCGAGACCATGGCGAACGCGGGATCGCTCGGTACGTTGCAAATCTGGCGCTTGCGATTGAGGCTGACTTTGGTGACTTGATCGACAACTACTTGGTTCACCCCGACCTACCTATTCCCGGTTCGATCAATCCGCTGCTGAGTAGCGGCAAGGTCATCAGCGCCAAAGAGGTAGGCCACCCAGCCCTTAGTCCGACAGCTGGCGGCGTGTTCATTTGCGGTTCCCTGTTTGAGTTGGAACAGCCCTTGGGACGCGTTTTGCCGGCATGGGCACGATCGGCCCGTTGGCGAAGAACCGCTGTGCTGTATGACTTGATACCCCTGCGATTCGCCTCGCATTATCTCAGTGAGCCTTCGCTGCGATCCCGATATCAGACTCGGGTGCAAGCGTTAAAGATGTTCGATCATCTACTGGCGATCTCAGAAGCGTCAGCATCTGATGCAGTAGAGCTCGCCGAGATAGCCTCTCACGCCGTTTCGGCCATCGGGGCAGGCGCTGACACCCAGTTCCGACCACCGTCAACAAGCCAATCTGAAGTTGCTTCGCGCCTAATCCAGAGCGGGCGCTACCCGGGTCTGGAGACCGAGTTTGTGCTCTTTCCCACCGGTTTCGATTTCCGCAAGAACATCGATGGGTTTGTCCATGCCTATGCCGCTCTTGATCCGAGATTACGGCGCAGGCATCAGTTAGTAATGATGTGCGGATTGAACCCAGACCAGAGCGCGTATATGGGTGAGCTGATGTCCAAAGTTGGACTCAGCAAAGAAGAGCTGATCCTCACTGGACGAGTTTCAGACGAGGAGCTGGTGGATCTAAACCAAGCGGCCCACCTCGTCGTCTTCCCTTCGCTCTATGAAGGCTTTGGGCTGCCGGTGCTGGAAGCCCGCCAGTGCGGGGCAGCAGTGATCTGCGGCGACAACTCGTCGTTGAGAGAGGTTCAGCCTGACCAGGACGCACGCTTTGACGCCAGCTCGACGGCATCCATGACAGCTGCTCTCACACGCGTGTTGAATACCGAAGGTGAGGTTTCCAGGTTGCGGAACTTGGAAATTCCTCAATTCTCTTGGGCTGACTCGGCAGCCGCAACGGCATCGGTTGTGGCCAGCCTCCAAGCAACAGCGGTGCCGTCGCCGTTGCCTCGCCTCGCAGTGATATCGCCAGTGCCTCCGCAGCAATCTGGAATAGCCACTTATGCGGTGCGCATGATCGAGCACCTTCAGCACTACGCAGACGTAACCGTCTTTACCGAGAGCCTGCATGACGAAGATGACGACCATGCAGCCGATGAAGGCACCATCAGGACTCTGTTTCCGGCAGCAGGAACCGTAGAGGTTCGCCCACTCAACCAGCTAGGGCCCATGATTGACGGCGGCGGCGCCTTCGATGAGTTGATCTACTTTATGGGTAACTCGCGGTATCACGCTGGCGCTCTTTCTGCGTTGCAGAAACACCCAGGAGTCGTGCTGTTTCATGATGTCCGCCTAAGCGGCCTCTACGGCGAGTGCGTACGAATGGGCGTAGGCGGAGTTAGCTCTGTCGGCGAGGAACTGGCTCGCATGTATCCAGGCCGCTATCGCTCCTCGCTTGAGGATTCACAAGTAATTTCAGCCGATGACGCGGCCCGATTCGGGGTACTTATGTGCGCTGATGTAGCTCGATCGGGAACGAAGGTTTTGGTGCACTCGCCCTATGCCGCAACGCTGGTTGGATTGGACTGCGGCGAAACGGCCGAAGTCTGTTTCCCGCTTCCTGCCCCAGCGCTGGATCAGCCAGATTCACCATCGGAGGATTTGGTGATCAACTCATTTGGCGTGGTTGATCCCGCGAAGATGCCAGAATCAATTATCGAGGCAGTCGCAGCTGTTCGGGCCGCCTACACAAACATCCGACTCAACTTTGTGGGTCCGGTCGATCCTGGCTATCGCAGAGAGTTGAATGTTCTGATCGACGGACTCGACCTGGCGGACATAGTCTCGTTCACCGGCCACCTGTCACAATCGGAGTTTGGAGCAGCACAACGATCTTCAACAATCGCTGTTCAACTTCGCTCCCAGTCCAACGGCGAGTCATCGGCGGCAGTGGCCGAGCTGATGGCGGCCGGGGTTCCCACCGTCGTGTCAGACCTTGGATCGATGTCGGACCTCCCCGATGAGATTGTGGTGAAGATCCGAACAAAGAACACTTCGAGTGAGCTAGCCCGGGTGATTCTGGATCTGGCCCGAGAACCAGAGTCGCGAGCCGATCTCAGTGCCAACGCACAAGCATGGGCCGCGGAGAATTCTTTCGAGGCGGCAGCGGCCAGACTTGCCGAAATGCTGTTCGGGAACTACTCCGGGTAGATCTCGCGAACCAGAAAGATCGCGACCACTGCACCGGCTAACTGGGCAGCAACAAAAAGCGGTGCCGACCCTGGAGCGATTCCGGCGAAAGTATCTGACAAAGTGCGGGCGATTGTGACCGCAGGGTTGGCAAACGAAGTCGAAGCCGTGAAGTAATAGGCCCCGGCGATGTAGCCAGCAACCGAGAACGCCACCAGCTTTGCATTCCCACCACGGACGGTTGCAAAGATGACCACCAACAATCCAATCGTGGCGATTACCTCCGAAAACACCTCTGCCGACGACGACCGGTCCTTGGTAGAGAAGTTGATGGGATCGAGCTCGAACATGATGTTTGCGCAGATGACGCCCAGCGCTCCACCCCCGATCTGAACACACACATAAGCCAGTGCATCATTTAGCGAAATATTGCCAAATGCCCAGTCGGCCAAAGTAACTACCGGGTTGAAGTGTGCGCCTGATACCGCAGCAAACGCCACAATTATGGCAACTAACACTCCCGCTGTGGCGAAGGCGTTCTGAAACAGTTGCAGGCCGACGTCATCTGTGAGTTTCTCAGCCATGATTCCTGAGCCGACGACGCCCATAAGCAAGAAGGCCGTCCCGACGAACTCCGCCAGTAACCGCGAACGTAACGAGGTCATCTAGCTGGCTTCAGGTTGGGCTTCAGGGACTGCTTCAACCGCCACAGCGCGTTCATGTTCCAAATCGGTTTCCAAATGCAGATCAAAATCGACTCGCCCTGTCACGGTCCGGCCGCTCACAACGCTGAACATCATTTCCTGTTGACTGCGATCGTGTTCGTAGGTGTCCATTGTGTCGCTTAGAACAAGCGTGATCAGATACTGGCCATCCATTAGAGGCAGGTTATTGATGACAAACTGCACAACATTGGTGGTTCCGGCGCCTACGCCTACATCAGTTTGGCTGATGTCAAAGTTTGACACGTTCATCATCTGCATGCCGTCGTGGGAATGGAGCTGCAAACGGAACCTGAGTTCTACGGCCTCGTCAGCTTCAAATCGTGCCCCAATGCAAATCTGGTCGCCCGGCATGTGGTTCTCGCGCCCGTCTGGAGGTGGGGACACAAAGGTTTCCACGAAACGCACCGTCGAAGTGGTTTCATCGGCCTCGATCATTCCCTGAATATCGTCAGGAATTTCATGACCTTTTTCGGCCAAGGACCGGCGGTAGGTCGCTACCCCTTTGTTGACCTCGCCCAGGTAGATCATCCGACCATGGTCCAATACCACGACCCGATCACAGAGCCGTCGGACCTGTTCAGGTGAATGGGTGACAAGCAAGATCGTCCGTCCGGCCTCCTGAAACCCGCGAACACGCTCGAAACACTTGCGTTGGAACGCCTCGTCGCCAACGGCCAGGACCTCGTCAATAAGCAGAACGTCGGGTTCGAGGTTGACTGCAACTGCAAACCCAAGACGGGCATACATCCCAGAGCTGTAGTACTTGACCTGTTGGTCGATGAAGTCATCTAGCTCTGAGAACTCCACGATGTCGTCAAAGATCTCGACCATGTGTTCTTTGGAGAAGCCAAGGATTGAGCCGTTGAGAAAGATGTTCTCCCGACCCGTTAGATCCGGGTGGAAGCCCGCTCCAAGTTCCAGCAAGGCCGAAAGGCGGCCACGGACGCGTACCAGACCATCGGTTGGGCGCAGCGTGCCAGCGATGGTCTTTAACAACGTTGACTTACCGCTTCCGTTGTGGCCCAAAATGCCCACAGTTTCTCCGACCTTGACGTCGAAATTTACGCCCTTAAGCGCGAAAAAGTCATTTGCTTTCGACTTGTGAAGCGACAGCATTCTCTCTTTGAGAGTCTTCGATGGTTCGCTGTGGACGCGAAAGGCCTTTGTTACTTGTTCGACTTCAATTGCCGACAGTTCTGCGCTCACGGCATAACCCTAGTTGTCGTCTCGTTCAAGGCGTTCGAACGCCTCAGCTACAGACGCCTCGAGGGCGTTAATGCGCTCGACTAGGGGCCGGATTTGCCATGCCGTTGCCGCCTGGACCATACGCTTCAATTGGCCGATCCCGGGCCGGTGTGAATCAGCAGGCGCCATGGAAAGTGCCGCTCCCCGATTAAAGTTCTTCTTGGCGGCCGGCGCTGTTGGCCTTATGCCCAGACTCCGCCGGATCTCAGCCTCGATCTCGTTCCGCTCAGTAGCGCTTGACTCGTTCATGTCGATGCTTTCTACAACAGTGCCTTCGGTTTGATCATTGCCGACAGCACGACTGACACGTTGCCTCATGGCCGCTGCCAGTTCTGTGTCGTTGCTAAATAACTCTGACCCAACGGCGATCTGATCGGCCAGGCCACCGACCCGGGCCGCGATTACCGGCCGGTTATATACCTTGGCCCGTTCCAACACTCCCGATGACCAGATCTCTCGATAAGGAAGAACCACCGTGTCACAGGCCACAATCCAACGGTCGAACTCGTCGTCGCCAACGTAACGCCGATGAAGGTGAGCTCGTGGGACCGATTCTGCGAGGACTTCTAACTTTGCCGCATAGTCCATCAGCTCTGGAACTTCGACCCTGACTGAACCAACCACATGGAGACTTGCATTCTCCACTGCGGACACATCAAAGGCCGTGATCGCCCGGTCAAACCCCTTGTGATCTTGGAGGAAACCAATCGCCAAAAAGATGTGCTCGGTAGGATCTAGGCCAAGTTCGAGCCGGGCTTCGCTTTTGGACATCGTGGCCCGTTTCCGAAAGTGGCTGCCGTGATCAACAATCTTCGCCTCAACACCAAACGCCTCTTTCAGCTGAGTCGCCTCAGGCGGAGTATGGACGCTCACGACCTCTGCGGCTTCCATTGCTGCTCGCGCCGCCTTACGTTCGATTGCATGCTTGAGTACCGCTGGGTACGCAATCTCGTGCACTCGCAGCTCCGTTGGCCGTTTACTGCATACAGCGGCAAGGGCGGTCCAAGACGCTGCCCGTTCAACGAAGTTATGACACGCTCCGAGCACGATCTCGGGGTATAGCTGGATGATCACTCGGTCATAACCATCGACCAGTCGAAGCAGTCGGGCGAAGCCCTTTGGCCCCCCGAGTCCAATGTGATGGTGAGCGGCGCTAGGCAATGGCGAAAGTACTTCGACGTCCTCGCCTGCGGCCCTAAGTTGGCGAACTTCTTGAATGGCATACACCGCGATGCCATCTCGATAGGGAGCGTAGGGAGTAACCATCAGCGTCTTCATTGCGCAGTGGTCCAGTCGTTCAGGCTTTGCTCGATTCGATCCAGTACATCAGGCCACTGGTACTTCGATAAAACATAGGCCGCTCCGCCTTCGGCCAAAGTCTCGGCGTTTGCTGGATTGTCAGCAATCCAATGGAGGTAACCAATCAACTCTTCGACCGAGTCATACAGTAGCCCGGCGCCCGAATTCTCAACATGCCAGGACACAACTGCTGAACCTGAATTGGCAATGACCGGGGTCTTCGCTAACCAAGCTTCGAGCACAGTGCGACTAAAGCTCTCCAAAGCCGAGGGTTGCACGTAAGCCGATGCGCCAGCCATTGCGTTGTTGCGATCTTCGGTAGAGATAAAGCCAACGTCGATCACCCTGTCGGCCAGGATCGGCGGCACGTCGGGATCGCCAGCGCCTGAGGTGACTAGCGTAAGGTCGGCGCCGCCGGTCGCGCAGTACGTCTCAAAAGCGCCCAACAACTCAAGCCAACCCTTGCCCCATTCACGACGTCCTGCGTAGTACAGATAAGGCCCCACGATGTTGAACTTGGATTTGAAAGCCTGGCCGTCGTAGTTCTCCGGAATATCGATTCCCGCGCCTACGACCGCATTTCGTCTCGGCAACGTGAAGATACTTTCGGCCAACTCGGCCTCTGGATCGGCCAGGAACCAGATGCCTCTGGCTCCAGAAATCATGGGCTGAAACAGCTCCAATCGGGCAGGGAGTTCGTCATGGAGACAAGGCATGATGATTGTTCGGTCTGGAGCGATCTGTCCTACTGCGAAGGTCGTCCAGAACATATACGGCGCAAATACTAGAGCCCGATAGCTGTCTGAGTTGTCTGAGACGAAGTGCCAAAGATCAGGAACTCGCAGCGAGTCATTCACCCAGAGTTGTTGCTCGGCAATGGAGACACTTTCACCCATCAGAATACGATTGCCAATGGATTGACGGTGCTTTCCCTTGGTGTCAGTAAAGGTCTCGAACCGGCGAACCACCAGTTCCCCATCGCCGTAACTCTCGGTACTGACTCCGGGTTTATATTCGTTGTCCCAGGTCACATGATCTCGTGCACAGGTGGTCAAGATTTCGACTGGCCAGCCACGCTCGACTAAACCGGCAGCGAGTTCGGCTATTACTGCCTCAGCTCCACCGACTACGTCGGGACCATACCTAGGTGGAACCAGCCCAATCGTGTTGGGTTTGGGAGTCAAATCTGTTCTCCAAAATTGGCTTCAAGGCGGCTGAATACCTTTAACCCGATCAGCAATAAGGCAACGCCGACGGCGCCCGAAACTGCCAGGTTTTGCAAGTACCAAGCATTTGGCCGCATTAAGAACTCGAACTGGCCGCCTTCGCCCAACAGATCTATAGCGTCTGCTGGCGAGTTTTCATCAAGCGCAAAGTTGTTGGGGTTGTAAAGGACTCTTTTGAAAGTTGCTATGACCGGGATCAGAGGGTTCAGCAGCAAGAGCCGCTCTCCCCCGTCACCGTAAGCATCACGTATTGCTCCGGCGGCAAAGCTATATGGGTAGACAACCGGCGTCAGCCAAAACAGAGTCAACAACCCCAATTCCAGAAAATGCTGGACGTCCCTGAAATAGACATTGAGCGCTGCCAACAGCAGACCCAAGCCCGTGGCCAAAAGCAGCACGACCGCGAGAGCCGGAAGCAGGAGCCACAGCATTCCCCAGTCAGGCGACTGTTGGTAAAACGCCAACCCGGCAATCAGTACCGTGCCCTGGAAGAAGAACGTAATCAGGTTCGCGAGAATTGCCGCTATTGGCAGAATCTCGCGCGGAAACCAAACCTTTTGAACCAGTGCGCCGTTGGCGGTTATTGCGGTTGTTGCTGCGGTCAGCCCGACAGAAAACAAGTTGAAGGCCAACAGAGCTGACAACAACAACAATCCGAAACGGGGGGCGCCGTCTTTCAGAATTTTCGTGAAGACGATGGAGAACACGACCAGATACAGCAGCGGATTCAACAGCGTCCACAAGAATCCTAAGAAACTATTCTTGTATTTAACCTTGAGCTCACGCCGGACGAGGTTCGCCAGAAGGTCTCGATAAGCCCAAATGTCTTTGACACGAGGAATTAGTCCTGGAGGCCTGGAGCCGTTTTCGAGAAGAGGGGGGATCTCACGGGGAGACTGTGCAGTCACTCCGAGAGATTAACCCCCATGATGGCCAAACTGGGGCCATCTAGGGCTGGTTAACTTTCACATAGTAAACCTCTGAAGCTGCAAGCTCGGCTGAGATGACAATGTCATCGACTGCCAGCAGCCGCTCGCTCCAGTAGTTGACTGTGGGGGCATCGGCCTCAGTGCCGATGATCTTGGCGTGGATTAGCGCCGCTCGAACGTTGCGAGATTCCTTGGCGACATAGAAGCCTGAAGCCACATCATCAGGTCGGGCGATGCCACGATCTAGCAGGTCGGACCAGTATGCCAGGCCCTTTGCTTCAGGCTCTCGGCCTAGAAGGTCACGGTAGAGAGTTGAAACGTAGTTCTCCGATGAGCCTGCAGCATTGAAGTATTCCTGCGAGCCATAGAAGAGCACACCCATGTAGTCAATCCGCGTTCCGTTGGAAAGCAGCTCCATCCAATAGGCCTTTCCCTCAGCGTCAGCTTTGCGGCCTAAAGCACGCAAGTACAGATCATCAATCATCTGGCCTGCGTATTCAGGGGAATAGGCGAGCTGGGTAGTCAGATCAAGCCGGTCGTTCTGAGCCAGGTGGATCGTCCACTGATCTCGCTCGGCCGCAGTTGCGGAGCGGCCGGTGAACACCTGGTAGGCGGAGTCAACGAAGTTTGCTACTTCGTTCGGCTGAAAGCGATCGATGTCGCCAACGACGAACCAGTCGCTCTTGAGGCCCAAGGTAGTTCGAGCCTTCCAACCAGTCTGAGTGACGGTGCCACCCTCGAACCGGAATTCAATCTCAGTAACTCGCCCGCCGTCCGGACCTAGACCGTTGCGAGCTGTTACTTCGAGATCGAGCAGCCGACCCTTATTGAACTTGCGTTCCAGGGCAGACACATCAACTGAGACTGTCCAGTTGCGGTTCGGATTAGCTTCGATGGCATCCCCCTTGTCTATAACTGCGCCGAAAGCTCCACCGGTGGTGTAGCCCCCGGTACTTGAAGAGAACTCAGTGCGAGCCACAGTGCCAGAAGCAGTTAGGCGGACAATTCCGGCAGTCGCCTCGATCGCCGCATCGGTGCGGGGGTCAGACTGGGTGAAGAATTCGCCAGAAGTGTTGCGGGCGTAGCGACCGCCATAAACCTGACAAAGGGTTGTTTCGCAGGTGTCGGCGTATGGAAGCTGACGAGTGTCGCCGGCCAAAGCGTAGGACCGTGCCGCGACTGCTTGGGCTTCAAGGGCTGGCAAAGGCCATGAGGACGGCGATTCTTTTGGTACCACGCCACGCAGATACTGTTCGATCGATACAGAGTTGACCGTTCGCTGAATTCCCTTGTGGACGGTCGACTGAATCTCTCCGTCGTACCAGTTGGCTGAGACTCCGGAGCGACAAACCGCTAACAAGCCCTCGGGTCCGTCAGCTGCGGGACCTTCAGCTGCGCTGTCAGCGAGGATACGAACGGTTCCGTGACCCGAGATGGCACCCACGTTTGTGAACTCGCCGTCACAGTGATCTGAAATGAAGACCCAGAACTGACCACCGGAGTGGGTAAGGCGTACAGCGCCTTCAGAAATAACACCAAGGTTCTCATCACCTAGACCTCGGAGCAGGATTGAACCTTCACCTAGTTCGACAGTTGTTGAGAAGCCACGCATGTAGCGCATCTCTACCCGAATCGCTTCTGGATCGACTGTGCCGTTAGCTGGCGCTTGACCAGCAACAGTTCCACCATAGAAGTGGTCCAGAATCTGAGCTGATGTCCAGCCGTAGTTCTGCGCATAGCCATAGGCGCCGTATTGGCCAAGGCCTCGACCGTGACCCCAGCCTCTGCCGGTGATCTCGACCCGAGCCGTTTCCGGCGCGCCAGCAGAACTAGCTGGTTGAATCCCGAGTCCTAAAGTTGCCGCTACTAGTGTTAATACACAGAGCACACGAGTGAGTTGGTTTCGCATACATCCCCATCGGCCGCCGCCATGTATACGTGTAGTCCTTTTGGCCCAAAATTTCCAAACAAACGCGGTTAGTTAATACTTGGCCACCTAGCGTGAGATTCGGCAAATGGGCCCTTATTGGGCTGAGCGATAGAAATCTGGGCCCGAGATTAGGTCCGCTGTGAACTGTAGGTCATCAGTACCGGCCAGCTCTTCGGCCCAGTCCTCATGCTTTTGTGCGTCCAGAGTGCCACCAATAAGTCTGGCGTGTAGACGCGCTACCCGATCTCGGCGGCTCTCCAAAGATTGATAGAACCCTGCGGCCACGTCTGGCGGCTTGGTTTTCCTTTGGTTCAACAGATCAGTCCAGTACTTGTGCCCTTCGGCGTCTGCGGGCCGGTGCAGCAAGTTGTTGTAGAGGGCATGAACAAAGCCTGAGTTGCCACCACTTCTCAACACATACTCTCGGGATCCGTAAAAGCTGATGCCAAGGTCTTGCTGACTTAGCCCGTTGCGCAGCTGCTCCAGCCAGTACTGCTTGCCTTCAGCATCAGGTTTGCGGCCGAGAGCTCGTTCGTAAATGTCATCGACAATCTGACCGGCCCAATAGTCGGTATGAACAAGGGCGGTGCTCAGCTCAGCTGGCCCCCGAACATCAAGTCGCCAACCCCAGCCTTCGGTCTCAATCGTGTTTGGTTGACGGCCAGCAACCCGCTCAAACATCGCGACCATCCATTTGCCGTCGCCAGTTTTTCGATACTCAGTGTCATCGCGCAGCCATGCCACTGCGGCGCCACCAGCACTATTAGTCCGCCCAACGTGAGAGGCAACGGGTGCCGGCGGCCTCTCGTCCCCAAATAACCAAAGCTGGCCTTGGTCATCAAGAACCCACCCGCCGGTCTCAGTTGGGGATGCAATGAGCGCAACCGGTGTGGTTGTCATGTTTGTCTTGTGGGTTCCAGCTCTGCCAAAGCCAACCGCGTTACCAGCCGAGTCCAAGGCCCATCCGCTAACACCATCGCTCCAAAGGGCCAAATCGATCACAGCGCCTACGGGGGTGGTTTTAAGAGATCGGGCTGGTGACTGGCCTATGGGGGCAAGCGCTCCAGTATTGGAGACCATGTACCCACGGGCGTCATTGTCGATGACTCCGGCAACTCCGCCTGCGGAAGCCTTGCGATCGATAACGCCTCCGAAGCCGTGAAAGACCCCATCTGCAGTAATTACATACCCACTTTCGCCACTCTCACGAACTTGTAAGTCCACCGGATTCGATCCTCCGGGTCGGCCAGCGACCGCTGGAGCAGTGCCGTAGTTAAACAGCCTTCCATCGGTTGAAAGTACGTACCCAGCGGTTGGTGTCCCATCCATCGTAAGAGCGACTGCATCACCGAGCGCTGAGGGTTGTGGTGGAGCCTCGCTATCAAGTGCTGGCCTGATGCCGCCGCTGGTGTCAACGGTGTACACGGCAACTCCTAGGTCCTTGCCTTCCCATCTTGGGAATTCATAGGCGTCGCCGCGCACGTCACGATTGGCCGCTATCCGTTCCGCCATTGCCGTCAGGTTGACGTATGCCCTGTTGCCTGGACACGAGGTGAGTCCAACGTCACGATGTCCAAAGATCGTTGGAAGCTCCACCCACTCCCCCGTGGCGAAGCGCATTGGTTGTACAGTCGCCCGGTTTTTAAGCCAAGTTCTGCCTAACGGATCTACGCCGTGTAGCGAGAGTTTCCAGCTAGCCAACGCCTCCAGCGAGGTAAGTGTTTCCTGGGTCGGGTATGCCCCGGCGGGACGCTTGATGTCACCTTGATATTGACCCAGGAGGGCAACGCCTGCGGTTCGGTTATTGAAGCCCTTGGCGTGGCCGCCTCTGATCGGTTGATCCGGAGCACCCGTCCTGCCTTGCCAAATCGTGCCAAAGCGGTCGATTAGGAAGTTGTAAGCAACATCACACCAGTTGTTGATGTTTACGTGATGGTGGTAGATGCCGCGCAACAGTCCAGGTACCTGCTCGGGGCTGTATTCGTTGCTAGTCACCGTGTGATGGACTACCAGACCCCGCAAGTTGTCGGCTAAGAATGGCCCGCCTACGCACTCTTCGTTTCCGTTGTTCCAAGGACCGCCGCCCCAATCGGCTCTGGTCTTGATTGCCGGTTGGGCCACCCCGTTCGCAGTTACTGGGTCGATCGTCAAATTAGAGCCAGACGTCTGGGTGGCTAGAAGATCAGTCTCAGCGAATGCTGGGTCGATTTTGAGTTTGTCTATTTCCAGCGAGCCTACAGAACCGCCTTGCAGGACAACCTCGATGGCGTCAGTCTCGGCGCCGATCCAAATTGGACCAATGGCCGAAGCCCCGGTGTTGGCACCCTCGGTACCGGGGTTGGCGTCTGGCCCTTCGTCGGCGTGGGCGTGCGTTTCGAACCACTCGCCCCACTTGCCGTCAACGAAGGTTCGCATTGAGAAATGGGCATGCTTTCCATCGGTGCTAACGATCACCATGTCGGTGTCTTCCAAGAGAAGCCGAACACCGGACTTCGCAGCAAACAGCGAATTCTCCCACTCGGTCATCAGGGAGCCGGACCTCACCAAGTCAACGGTGACGCGTTCAATCTGTAAACCCTCAACCGACTCAGAAGGCACTAGGTCACCATGAGTCGCTCCTTCAGCGTTAAGAGCGGCGCCGCGCGGGAAAAGAACCAGCATCAAGCCGATCAGCACTATCGCCGCAACTAGTACTGGAAATGTCTTACGTTTTTGGAGCACAACAAACACCTCGGCTGAACTCCTCCCGAACACCGAACTCTAGACCAACCGCTCAACCGTTACTACGTCGCGAATAAGACTGGTCCACCTAGATCACGTCACAAGATGGAACCGGCACGACGAGTCATAGGCCTCAATCTTGATCTTGTCAGCGTTGGCCCTGGTTACGGGGTTCAACGGGTCAATCGCGATCTTGTAGGTGTGAAATTCGAGATCGAGCGCATCAAAGACAAGTAGTCGACCAACCAGCGAGTCCCCGATTCCCAAAATCAGCTTGATCGCCTCGAGAGCCTGGATAGAACCAATTACTCCGGGCAACACGCCGATAACTCCCGCTTCTGCACAATTTGGAGCCAATTCCGGTGGTGGCGGCTCAGCAAGAAGATCCCTGTAGGTAGGTCCGGAGTTTGGATCAAACACAGACACTTGGCCCTCGAAGCGGAAGATCGAACCATGAACAACAGGTATTCCAAGCTTTACTGAGGCATCGTTGATTAGATAGCGCGCCGCAAAATTGTCGGCACCGTCGACGATTACGTCGTAGCCCGCCATAACTTCTAGCGCGTTGTCCGCATCTAGATGCTGGGGGTGCTGCACTACCTTCACGCCCGGATTGAGCCCTCGAATCGCTTCAGCCGCTGAAGCCGCCTTCGCATTGCCAACTGCAGGTGTTGTGTGAATGATCTGGCGCTGGAGATTCGATTCATCCACTGTGTCACCGTCGGCTATTCCAATGGTTCCTACACCGGCGGCCGCTAGGTACAGCAAAGCCGGACTTCCAAGCCCGCCGGCGCCTACAACCAGAATCTTCGCACCCAACAGCTTTCTTTGGCCAACCTCGCCAACCTCAGCCAAGCTGAGATGACGTCCATAGCGGGACAACTCGGCTTCGTTCAAGCCCTCGGGCTTTGCCCAAGGCCGTCCGTCGGCCTTCCATTGACCAAAGCCGCCAATAAGTGAAACTGCGTTCTGATAGCCCATGTCGTTCAACGTCTTGGCCGCCAGAGCGCTTCTAGTTCCACCAGCACACATGACTACGATGTTGGACAATCGGTCCTTGATGGCCGATTCCACCTGGAGCTCAAGTTGACCCCGGGGAATCAAGATTGCTCCGCCAACGACTCCTTCGTTTGTTTCGGTTCGTTCGCGAACATCAAGCAGCAATGCCCCGCTACCCAAAGCAGCCACAGCCGTGGCACCATCGACCTCACTGATCGCTGCCTTTGCAGCAGCTAACATTTCGCCAAACGAACCCATGATCAAACGGTACAGCAGTTGAGAAAAATAGCTCTAGCAGTCACGGCCTCCACTATTGCGCTAATCGCGTTGATCTCTGGCGCAAGTTCGGCATCTGCGGCAGGCACACCACCAGAAGTTCCAACACCGGTCCAGATTGCTGCCGGTTTTACCCACACATGTGCGCTTTTTGATGACGGCAGCGTCGCCTGCTGGGGAACCAATACTTCGGGTCAGCTAGGCGACGGTTCGCTATCACCCACGAATAAGCCAGTTGGAGTCTTGGGTCTAACCGACATCGTCGAGATCGATGCCGGACTGTCCCACACCTGTGCGTTGAACAGTAGCGGCGAGGTGTTCTGCTGGGGGAAGAACGAGGCGGGCCAGCTCGGTGTTGGGACTGTCATCAATTCTGCGACCCCAATGAAGGTCCCCGGAGTTGCGGGCGCCGTCTCAATCGCTACGGGCTATTTCCACACATGTGCCGCTGTTAGCAACGGAGCGGCAGTCTCTTGTTGGGGTGCCGGGGCATTTGGAGCGCTGGGAAACGGGACCCAAGACAACTCCACAAGTCCAACATCAGTTAGTGCATTCGGCGCTGTTACCAAGGTGTTCGCCGGGTATCAGTCAACTTGTAGCACTTTGGCTAACGATCAGGTCTTCTGCTGGGGAGATGTGGCCTATGACAAAGTCAGCACCGTCCCGAAATACACCACGACCCCTCGAGCGTTGGCCGACAAAGCAGGAGATCCAGTATTCGCCACCGACATAGCGCTGGGCTTCACCCATGGTTGCGCAGTTGGGGAGAACTACCTCTGCTGGGGCAATGATCAGTATGGCCAGGCGGGAGCGCTTGCCGAACCGGACAAGTTCAAATGGGATACCGCACCCGTCCCGGTCGCGGGGGTGTTCTCTCCCACGTCAGCTAGTGCCGAGGCCTACACATCGTGTCACGTGGCTAGTACGCCCACAGAGTTGCTGTGCATGGGGCTGGACACAGTCACCTTCGTCGAGTCTGAGTTTGTAACCCAGAACCCGTTGGCCGACAGGCCCGAAGCTACGGCCGGTATGCGTCGCTGGTTCTTCGACACAGACATCACCGACGTTGATTCCGGCTTCTATCACACCTGCTTCATAACCGACGGGGTTGTTAGCTGTATTGGGGCCAACCATCTAGGCCAATCAAACGGCGCCGCTAACCTGCCACCGGCCTCGATCGAGCCATTGCCGGTTGCGTTTGGCCCTCTCATGAGTTTTGCTACCAACCTCGACGAACTAACCAGGGCCGAAGGGTTCGTTGAAGACCACGCCACGGTGTTGCGCCTCTACAGAGCCTCGTTTAATCGAGAGCCTGACTTAGGCGGCGCCAGCTACTGGATCTCGATATGGAACAGCGGGGCAACGCTGGAAGAGATCGCGTTTCAATTTGCTTTCTCGGCAGAATTCAAATTGCGATATGGCGACCAGCTGACCAACGAAGAGTTCCTGGCGGTCGTCTACCAAAATGTTCTAGGCCGAGATTTCGATCAGGAGGGTTTCAACTATTGGTTGAACTTGCTGGAAACAAACCAGCTGACCAGGGCTGGAGCGATTCAGTGGATATCTCTAGGACAAGAATTCGTCAACGCTAATCCGTACCCTGCCCCACTATTGTCGGCAAGAACTCAGAAATAGAGCCCCGGACCACCACATCCGCTAGTGAGTCCATCTCAGTTGGCGATCCGTTCAGGATTACCAACCTGGCTCCGGATTGAACCGCTATCGGAACCACGTTGGCAATCGGGAACACTCCCAAAGTTGAACCGATGGCCAGCATCAGGTCACATTCAGCACTAGCACGAGCTGATCTTTCGAGGTCGGCATCCACTAGTGACTGACCAAAACTGATGGTTGAGCTCTTCAAGATTCCGCCGCAATTTGGACAATCCGGATCGGCCTCGCCGTTGCGAACACGATCAAGCGCCTCGGCCATCGGGCGGCGGTAGTCACAACCGAGACACACAACTTCGCGAATCGAGCCGTGAATCTCAACAAGTCGTTCAGGGTCTGAGCCGGCCTTATGGTGAAGCCCGTCCACATTCTGAGTGATCAATAACTCCAGCTTGTTGCGTACTTCCAACTGCAATAGTGCGTAGTGGCCCTTGTTTGGCTTTGCCTCCCACACGGGTGACCCGAGCCTTGAGGCCCAGGCGCTCTTGCGAATCTCTGGATCGGCAACATAGTTCTGGATTGTCGCCCGCTTCTCGGCTCCCGGATTCTTAGTCCAAACACCCTTCGGACCCCGATAGTCAGGAATCTCTGAGTCGGTTGAAATCCCGGCACCAGTAAGAACAACAATTCGGTTTGACTCGCTTACAAGCTGTGCGGCTTCTTCTGACAATTCGTTTGCGGCATGATCATTCACCCTTGCGAAACTACACTCCAGCGGTGGATACAAGCGTAGAACTCTTGAAACAAGCAATCGAAGACGCAGCATCGATGGTTATGGCCGAACAAGCCAGTGTGCTGCCTCACCCGTCGGTGACCAATCAATACCTGCATCAACACTTAGCAGCGGTGTCCTTCCATCCCTACGCTGCGGCAGAGCCTGCCCCGGCGCGAACCGGAGATGGACTTAAGGACCGAGCCCGTCATGCTCGCGATGTGACCAAGAATGTTGCTGCGATCAGCCCAGCAAAACAGAAGGAGTTCAACCGTTCCCTGGTTCAGCTCTTGCATCAGATTGAGCACCGCACTCGCCGCCAAGAGATGGAAATAAACCGCCTGACCGCGGACATAACCATTTTGAAAGCCCAACTCCGGATTGCAGAAAAGCAGGCCAACGGTGAGTAATTCGAAACCGAAAATTGGAGTTATCAAACCCGACTTTGGATCCTCCGGCGGCTTCGAACGACTTGTGAACCAATTGGTCGACGGACTGGGCGGTCGCGGTTATGACATCGAGATCGTCTCATTTGACGCGTCCACTCGTAGAGACAATGTCTATGGCTACTCGGTTCCTGAAGTGTTTCGACAATGGCACGACGAGTACTTCCAATTCCTGTGCCATGCCGAGCAGACTCATCAAGTCGACCTGGACGATTATGACCTCGTCGTATCAACTCAGCCGCCCACCTACCTTGCAAAACATCCACGAGTGCTAGGCCTGTTCTTTCACCAAGCTCGAGTCTTCTACGACGCCGCAGAGTTGTTTGTGGACGCCGGCTACGTAGATGCCGAGGTTCACTCAGCGGCAGCGGACGCCGTTAAGAAGATCGACGCCGGTCCGGCAACCGCTGTTCGACACTGGCTAGCTGGTTCCGACGTTGTTGGCAGTCGCCTGCAGGAGTATTGGAATATCGACCCCAGCAAAATCTCGCCGTATCGTCATCCCCCAATTTGTGAGATTCCGGTCGACGTTCCCCCGCTGCCAACTGAAGGGGCCAAGGTGGTCTGTGTCAGCCGACTTGAGTTCCCAAAAAGAACCGAACTAGTGGTTGCCGCAGTTCACGAGCTAGCGGCGAGCGGCCTAGATGGGGCTCATGGAGTACTTGTTGGGGGCGGGTCACGGCTGGTCTCCCACGAAGCGCTTGATCAACAGCTGGCTTCGGGTTTCGGTAATCTCAAAGCGCCGGCGGAAGATCTTTGGCTCAACCGGGGTCCTACCGAACCCGATTTCAAAGAACTGCACGGCAAGCCAAGTGGATTGATTACCTTTACTGGTTCGGTTACCGACGCCGAACGAGATCAACACTACGGTTCCGCGTCGGTGGTGGTTGCTCCAGCGTGGAACGAGGACTACGGCCTCACAGCTCTAGAAGCGTTTGCGTTCGGAAGGCCGCTCGTGGTCTGTAGCGACGGCGGCGGCCTGGCCGAAATAGTCACCCACGAGGTAAACGGTCTTATCGCCGACCCGACCCCATCGGCGATTGCAGACGCTGTAAAGCGAATTCTCGACGATCCCGCTCTCGCTGCCAGGTTAATCGAGGGGGGTCGGGCCTCGCTGGCTGATTACACCCTTGAGAACGCTCTCGACCAGTTTGAACATGGCATTGCTGAGGCAATGTCGGACCCAGATTCCGACGCGGCGCCGAGTGTCGCTGGGCGTGCCAGCTTGGCCGCTCCCGCCGCTCTGGACTACTACATGACTGAAGGGCGAAACAACGTCGAGGGTTGGCTTGGCACCGAGGCCATGAACATGGTTCACGAGCTCGCCGCCCAACAACGGCTGGATGGCATGACCGGGGCGGTAGCTGAAATTGGCGTGCACCACGGTCAGCTATTTATCTTGCTAGCGCTTGAAACATCACCGGGTGAGCTAGCGGTCGGATTCGATCTGTTTGAAAACCAGGCTGAAAACGTGGATCGATCAGGTGAAGGCGATCGGGAAGTTCTTGAGCGCAACCTCTTAGTCAACCAGATCGACCGCGACCGCATACGTCTGGTTACTGCGAACTCGATGGACCTTTCACCAAACGATGTTCTGAACTACTGCAACTCTCAAGTTCGGATGTTCTCTGTGGACGGTGGACACACCGCCGAGCTCACCCACAACGATTTGGCACTGGCATCAAAAGTACTGGCTCCGGGCGGAATCGTAATCCTGGATGACTATTTCAACGAAATGTGGCCTGGGGTCGCCGAGGGCACCCAACAGTTCCTTGCCCAGAATCCGGGTGCGTTGATTCCATTTGGAGTTGGCTCGAACAAGGTCTGCTTCACCAACTCTGCAGATCACGTTGAGCGCTATCAACAATGCATCCATGCAGCCAGTGGTGGACACATGATGTTCTCCAACGACATGGCGGGATATCCCGTAACGATTTTGACTGAACTCTAACTTATTGCGCTTTTAGATTACGTAAACTACCTTTATCTACGTTCACATGATGTAGATGCCTAAGGAAAGTGACAACGATGCCTATCAACGACCTACCAATTGAAGAGTTAAAAAGCGCTTCCGCGACTCCAACTGACTCCGAACCTTCAGCCTTGACCTTCCCCGAAAAGTCGCTGATTGTGCGCCCTTGGCACGACCCCGTGTTGGAACAGGCCGGACACGATCCTCGGTCTCTGTACGTAGAGCAATACTGGGTGTCGATTTTGGGGCCATCGGCAACATTGTTGCTTCGCAGATTTGCCGCCGGCCTGGAACGACATCCCGACGGGTTTGAGATTGACCCAAAGGCTTGGGCTTTGGAACTTGGCCTAGGAGTCCGAGGCGGTAAGAACGGGCCGTTCTGGCGGTCGATCGACCGGGCGTGTCGCTTTGGGGCGGCTCGTCGTCAAGGAAACATAGTGGCCGTGCGCAACCGGCTCGCTCCACTTAGCGCCCGCCAAGTAGAGCGGTTACCTCCCCACCTACAAAGAGCCCACCTCGGATGGACCCAGCAGCAAGCTGCCTAGTAACGAGCTAGTGCTAACGCGCCAACTTGAGTCGGGCGGCCTCCGTGGCCGGGGAACGGTGAATTAGTACGCGCCGTCGCTCTTTAGAACTGCTGGGATTGTCTTAGCCAAGATGGCTAAGTCAACAAACAAGCTCCAGTTGTCTACGTAGTAGAGATCTAGGCGGGTGTATTCCTCAAACGTGGTGCTCGAACGTCCGCTCACTTGCCACATTCCCGTGATGCCCGGCTTTACCCGTAGGCGCCCATACAGGTCAGCCTCCCATTCGGCCATCTCTGACGCCAAAGCGGGGCGTGGGCCGACCAGACTCATTTCGCCTCGCACAACGTTCCAAAGCTGAGGAAGCTCGTCTAGGGAAGTCTTACGCAAGAGGCGGCCAATCGAAGTTACGCGCGGATCATCTTTCATCTTGAAAAGTGGTCCGGCTCCTTCATTAACATCGGCCAAGTCCGCCATGATCTCTTCGGCATTAATCACCATGGTTCGGAACTTGAGGACATCGAAGGGCTCGGCGTCTTTACCCACTCGAGACTGTCTGAAGATGATCGGACCTTCGCTGTCTCGACGAACGGCCAAGGCGATAATCGCGAGGGGAATACTGAGAACTGTTAGTGCGCTGAGCGCCACAACCACATCGAAGACACGCTTGGCAACTGCTCGCCAGCCGGCCCGCTGAGTGGACTCGATGTACATCATTGGGTAAGCGCCCAATGGCCGAACGGTCAGACGGTTGTGGGCAATGTCAACCAAAGTAGAGCTCAGCTCGACGTGTATCCCCCGGTCAATCAGATCCCGGATCAGCCGATTGGTGGTTCCGACTTCGAGTGCAGTTGCTGCGATTACAACGCCCGACACTCCGTGGTGATGAGCCGATGCCAACACCGAGGTAGTTAGTGATACTGGGTCGGGGTGAACATCGGGTGAGATTGTCTCAGCCACGACGTACCCAATCTCGGGGTACTCGCTGAACATGTGGGAGAAGCGCTGGCCCTCTTCGTTGTCGCCAACCAACAGAACCGTTCGGGACCGATCCCCGGACCGCCTCAGCTTTTCAAAGCGGCGCCGGAAGTACTCGCGGTCGATAAAGACGGCGATGCCTGATATCGAGAAGGCTAGAACTACCCATGCTCGGTTGAGCTGCCAATCAAATCCATATGCCGCTACGCATACGGTTGCAGCGATTAAGACGTGAGCGTCAAAGATCCGACGGTACTCGTCGACTCGTCGACTGATGAAGCGGGCCGAGTAAAGACGAGCCCTTGAGAACCACAGCGGCGCGGCCACAAGTGTGATGACGAAGGCCCAAACCCGATCTGGACCAGATGGAATCAGAACCTCCGCAACCAGCAGCGACACAGCGACTGCGAGCACGTCAACAACAGCCAACTTCAGCTTCTCCCAGGGCACCGAAGGGCCTGTGGATTGCGAATCTGGCTGCGACTGGGCAGCGCGCTCTAAAACCGACATCCCTTATTAATCGGCGCGAGGGGCGCAATAGTTAGCCTTGAAGACCTCTTCAATCGGGGCCTGACCAGGTATTTACCAGCTGGACACAAAATCTGCGAGCAGTCGAACCCCGACGCCGGTTCCACCTTTTGTGACATAACCCTCTGACGAGTCCGCCATTGCTCCGACCCCAACATCAATGTGGGCCCATGGAGCGCCTGATACGAACTCGGAGAGAAAAAGACCAGCGGTTAGCGCGCCGCCCTGGGAGACTGTGCCGATATTGCGCAGATCTGCGACGCCGGAATCGAGGAATTTGCGATACTCCTCGGGGAGCGGAAGGCGCCATACCTTCTCACCTGTGTTGTCTGATGCAGCGTTGATTCGGGCAAACAAGTCGTCGTCGTTTGTCATCACGCCGCTGATCTTTGGTCCGAGCGCAGCAGTAACGGATCCCGTCAGAGTTGCGATGTCGACAATTGCGTCGTGTTTTGCCTCAGAGGCGAGCGACAGAGCGTCAGCCAGGATTAGCCGACCCTCTGCGTCTGTGTTGAGTACTTCCACCGTTTTGCCGTTGCGAGCCGTGAACACATCACCCGGACGGAAAGCATCGCCATTAATCATGTTGTCAGTGAGAGGCATGTACGCAGTCACCGCGACTTTGGGCGCTTGCTCAGCAATGATCATCATCGAGGCCAGGACGGCGGCAGCCCCTGACATGTCGATCTTCATTGACATCATGCCTTGACCTGACTTGATGCTTAGGCCACCGGAGTCAAAGGTTACGCCTTTGCCAACTAGGCCAATCGAAGCCTTAGGCTTCGCCTTACCGGTCGGAACGTAGTTGATCATGACAAAGCGCGCTGGGTGAGTGGAACCTTGGTTCACTGCCATGATCCCTCCCATCTTCTCGGCTTCGATTTTCTTGCCGTCCCAGACCGTGATCTTCAGACCGGCCGAACGAGCAACGCTTCGTGCCCGCTTGACGAACTCTGTAGGCGTTAGAGAACCTCCAGGTTCGTTGACCAAGTCTCGAGCCAAACAGACCGCATTTACCGAAGTCACGCCCAAGCTGAGGCCAGACTTTGCCGCAGCGCCGGATCCGGCGATGATGACCTTCTTTAGGTTCGTTGGCTTGGCTTTGGTGTATGAAGTGAACTGATAGGAGGCCATTCCGGCACCTTCGACCACAGCACACACAGCATCTTTGATGTCAAGACGCACCGCATCTTTGATGTCGAGCGAATCGCTAACGTCGGTGGCCAAGGAAGTGGCAATCTCTTTGTGAAACTTGAGCGATCGAGCCATCGCCGCTGCGGCGAGTCGGACAGTATTAGCTTCAACCTTGTCCTGTTGCCCTAAACCAACAGCCACAGTGACCTTGCCGTCTATTCCCGTCGTGCTTAGTGTCTGACCCACCTTTGCCTCGAAGCCATTCTGAGAAGCTTGGGTTGCAAGAGAGGAATCTTTGGCAAGTTGTTCCACCGTCATACCGTGGGCGGTAGCGGTCGCCTTAGCTGTGGCGTTTGAAACGGTGAACGTGGGAACTGTTGAGACCATGGGTGAGAACTGTACCTAACGCTAGGGCCCGGGCAAAGACTGGGACAGAGTGAGGGTCTCAGCGAAGAGGTCTCCCATCGCTGCTACTCGTTCGATTACTTCAGCTGTGGTGAAGCTGAGCGCAGCTCCTCCGGCTGCGGCACGAACCTCATCCCAACTAACTGGAGTGCTCACCGTTGGAGTTGGTTTCGCTCGCATCGAGTAAACGCCGATAGTTGTTTTTGAATGGGCGTTCTGGCTCCAGTCAACAAACACCTTGTTCTTGCGCTCGGCTTTACTCATGTTCACCAGAACTTGCTTCGGGTTTTGGCGGGTCAACAATTGACCAACAGCTAGAGCGAACTGAGCGGTCGCTGAGTGAGTGGTTTCGGAGTTGACAGGCAGATAAACCTGGAGACCTTTCGAGCCCGAGGTCTTCGGAAACCCCCTAAGCCCGGTTGCGTCTAGTACTTGTTTCAAATCGAGCGCCACTTGAGAGCACTCCACAATGGTTGTTCCCTCACCGGGGTCGAAGTCAAACACAACCATGGTGGGCGTATCGAGATCGGTTGCGAGAGCCATCGGCAAATGGATCTCCAACGAAGCCATGTTTGCAGCCCAGACCAAGGCTGCTTGTGACTCGATCAGGCAGTAGTGGATTGGCCCATCGCTCTCCCCTGGTCCGCGTGCAACCTGTACGAAGGTAGGTCGATGATCCGGGCACCGCTTGTTGAAAAAGGAGGCCTTGTTTACCCCGTCTGGGTAACGCTTCATCGTGACGCACCGATTCATCAAGTGCGGCAGCATCACCGGAGCGATCTTGTTGTAGTAGTCGATGACCTCGCCCTTGGTGAATCCAACCTCGGGATACAACACCTTCGCCAGGTTGGACAAGCTTAGGACTTGACCATCAACGGTTACCGATATTCGCTCAGAGTCCACCCATGTAGGTTATGCAGATTTACGCTTTGCTGGCTTCTTTGCCGCCTTCTTTGGCTTGGTCGCCTTTGCCTCACCCTCGTCGGTTCCAGCCGGGTGACGCTTCCGTGCTTCCTTGGCGGCCTCGACGCTTTTCTCCAACGCTGCCAGCAAGTCGATTACGCCTGCTGCTTCTGCCGCTGCCGGAGCCTCGACGGAGGTAAGTTCGCCTGAACTCTTCGCCTCAATCATCGCCATCAGCTCATCTCGGTGGGTATCGCGATACTTCTCAGGCTCAAACTCAGATGCAAGGCTCTCAATCAACTGATGGGCCATTGCCTTCTCAGCGTCAGAAACCTCAAGCTCAGCGAGCTCTTCGAGACCAGGGATATCGGCGGCATCAACCAATTCATCGGCATAGACCATTGTCGAGATCATCAGCTTTCCGTCGATCGGCCGAACCGCAGCAAGATATTGCTTGGTCCTCATGATGAAGCTAGCAATGGCAACCCGGCCGTCATCGGCCATAGCCTGAGCAAGAAGGGCATAGCTCTTTCGAGCCAACTCGTCAGGCACGAGGTAATAACCCGAGTCGTAAAAGACAGGATCGATGTCGGCGCTTTCGACGAAGTCGATAATGTCAATCGTGCGCGAGGCTTTGGGCGAAACTGATGCCAATTCTTCGTCGGTAATGACGATGTAGGAATCCTTCATGACCTCATAGCCCTTTACGATCTCGTCGTAAGGAACTTCGTCGCCATCGGTATTGACGCGCTTTTGCTTGACCCGTTGCATCGTGCGACCGTCGAGCTGGTTGAACCGAACGGACTTGCGACTAACCGCTGGGTATAGCTTCACTGGAATACTCACCAGTCCAAAGCTGATTGCTCCACTCCAAATTGCTCTTGGCATCGTGTTCGCTCCAACTCACCTTGATCGGGGTACTTACGGTAGCAATCGGATGCAAAAACACGAAACAAAGCCCATCGGACCCGCCTCGGCGCTGTTGGTTGCCCTACAACGCCAGCGTTGCCCGGGCCACCAAATCTGTTCCGAAGGCAGTCAGGATCGCTAGGTAGAGAAGTCCCGTTGCGGCCATAACAGCGGAGTATTCCTTCTCTTTTAGGGCCGCAACAGTGACTCCGACGAGAATAATCGTGGCGGCCGCACAAGCCCCCCAGAACCAGCCCAACATACCGTTGTAGCCGTCATCAATCGTACCGGTCCAAACCGACACCATTCCTACAGGCACCACCAACAACAGGACTTCGGGTAGCCATGAGATAGCTGTCCACTTCACTAACTCATTAAGTGGTTCGCGGCCAAGCCCCGGTTGCACCAGATACCAATGCCCCAACAGCATTGCGTCGCTGACTGCACCGAGGAAGATGGCCCCAACGATCATCCGTGAAATCTGGAGCCAGGCTGGGTCACCAGCGCTAATTCCTGCGCCCACAAGGCCTACAAAACCAATGACAGGCGCAATAAGGTCTAGCCTCGGATCGAACTCGGGACCGTCGCTCTTGGCTTTTGCGGTGCGTTCAATTCCTGTCATTTGGGCGACTCGTTCGGTTCTTGCCTCAGCAAGGGCCTTCTGTCCACTTACCCCGGCGCCCCGCCGGGTTACCGACTGCACACCAGAAACGACAGTTCCCAGCACCACTCCGGCAAGACCGATCTCACGCAAAGGCTGCACGCCATAGCGGAACCCGGCGACCAGTCCCAAGATTGCAAACGTGCCGTAGACGCCTCGCATCAGCCAGCCATAGCCAAGTCCGACAACACGGTGCCTGGTCGTTACCCACAAAAACAGCAAGCCACCGGCACTCCACTGAAGCAGCACCGAGGCAATCTCTAAGCGAACCAAGGTGTCTACGCCTCGACGATCGCCAAGTTGTGGTCGGCCTTGTTCAACGACCTGGGACCGTCTTGCCCCGCAACGACAATGTCCTCGATTCGCGCTCCCCACTTACCCTCGATGTAAAAGCCGGGCTCGATGCTGAAGGCGTTGCCGGCCTCAAGTGGTTCGGTGTTTCCTTCAACTAGATACGGATCTTCGTGCGCCTCCACACCTATCCCGTGCCCTAGGCGATGCAAGAACCACTCCCCGATTCCGCCCTCGTCCATGACGTGGCGCGCCTCGCGATCCACCTCACCCGCTGGGCGTCCAACAGTGGCCGCGGCGACACCCCGAGCCTGAGCTTCGAAAAGCGTCTCATAGGCCTCGGTGAACTCAGCCGGCGGCTTACCTGTGTAAACACATCGGGTGATGTCAGAGCAGTAACCCGGCCCCCCGTCTAGCTCGGTGGTGGTCCCTCCGAAGTCACAAAGCACTACTTCGTTAGGACCAATGATGCGGTCGCCGGCATGATGATGAGGACTGGCCGCGTTTGGACCACTCGCGACGATCGCGAAATTCACCTTGCGGTGGCCTTCAGCCAAAATTCTGCGCCCAAGCTCGGCTGAGACCTCAGCCTCGCTTCGGCCGATTAGTTCGATCTCTCCCGACTGCAATGCAGCAGCCACTCGATCCACGCCGTCGGCTGCTCGCTGGAGCGAGGCGATCTCGTCCTCGCTTTTAACGCGCCGCAACGGGCCAACAACTGAACGTGCCGCCACCCAGTTGACCGCCGGCATTTCATCGTTTAGCTCAACCAGGAATCGACTCCAAGTGTGGTCACCAATGGCCAGCTTCTTGGCGCTAGCCCTCTTAGAACCGGCAGAGCCGCCCAACGCTTCAACGACGATCTTGATCGGATCTTCTGTTTCGTTCCAACCGACAATGTCGAACTCTGGGCGGTCCGCAACCCTTGCTATTTCAAAGGCCGGAATAACCAGCTTGGCATCGTCATCTTTGGGTACTACCAGCATTGTTAGGCGCTCTAACGCCATTGCTTCATAGCCAATCAGCCACGGCATGTCTGGGCCTGTGGACAGCAATAGGGCGTCGACATCGTTCTCCGCCATTGCGGCCCTCACCCGAGACATACGATCACTACTCATCAGGCCGAGGATAGTCGTCTGCCCGGGTACTTGAATGCTCGTAGAAACTGCCGATGGTTGAGTAAGTAAATCCCAGGAGATCAGTACTAGTGAGCCACACGATTACACAAGCTGAAACCACAACAGTCTCAGATGCACTTGAAGCTGCGATTGATCGGCTCGATCACCGAGTTGAAGTATCGGTGAGAAACTTGTCTTCAAGGTTGGAGTCGCTGCATAGCGCGCACGGGCTCAAGAGTTCTGAGCTATGGGAGTCCCAGCGAAAGATCTCGCGAATGGCCGCCGACCGCGAGGTCCCTAGCCCTAGTGAGTTTTGGGCCGAGACTGCCGAACCGTGGGCCGCGATTTTCACCAGCACTTGCATCCTTGCCATTAACGAGGAACTTGTCCCGCTGGACGATGCCGTTAGCCGATTCGCTGAGAGCATCGCAATTGCCAATTCCAACGGTGCCAACATCTCAAACCAGATGATCAGAACCGTTCTGAAGAAACATCTAACCGAACCTGTATTGGCCGGAGTGCCTGGCTGTGCAGAGCTCGATGCTTTAGGTGTCGTCTGGCATAGCCGTCTACGCCGCGCCGCCTGGCGCAAGACTTTTCCCGCTGCCTTGTTCCGCTCCGCTGCAGCCAGCGACATGAAGATTGCAACTGCCCAGGTCGAGCTTGCGGCTACTGCTCCATGGGCTCACGGCGATCGCCTGCTGTCAGCATTTGAAGGTGCAGCCGCTGATGTCCGCGAGCACTTGGTTGATTCGCTAGCCAACACAACTTTGGTGCAACCCACGGGAATCTCGCTCGAAGTCTAGAGTTAGGCCGTGAATCCGGGCGCGGCAGTTCTTCTCATTCTTGGGTACGGATTGCTGCTTCCCATCGGAGCCCGCATCGGTCAGCTAAGTATTCAGCGCCTCAGATTGGGAGTTATCGGCATGCAAGCTGGCTTTATAGTTGCGGCCTGCGGCTGGTTGCTACGCAACTCGCCGGTCATGGCAGCGATTCACCTCGGTGGCGCCGTCGGGGCAAGGCTGTACTTGCGGTGGCGAACCAACAAACTGGCTTAGCTGTTCGGCAGGACGTTTCCAGCCTTAGCTGCAGAGTGAGCTAGGTGGCTCGAACGAGTCAGTGGATTGGCCTCAACGTGGCCAATGCCTAGCTCTTGCTCACCGATGCGTTTTAGCTCTGCGAATTCATCAGGATGCCACCAGCGCTGAACAGCAAGGTGATTGGTCGTTGGACGTAAGTACTGACCAGCGGTGACGATGTCTACGCCAACTCCCGCTAGGTCAGCCAAGGTGCCCACCACTTCGTCAAACGTCTCGCCCATCCCAAGCACCAGACCTGACTTAGTGCCCAGATCATGAGACTTCGCCCTTGCCAACAAGGCAAGACTTCGGCTGTAGGCAGCGCTAGGCCTTACAGCCCTCTGTAGGCGAGGAACGGTCTCGACGTTGTGGTTGACCACGTCAGGTCGGCTGGCGCAAACAATATCGAGGGACTCTTTGTTGCCCTTGAGGTCTGAAATCAACACCTCAACTCCGACCCCGGGCGCACGAGCTCTGATGGCCCGGACGGTGTCAGCAACGATCATTGCTCCGCCGTCTTCGAGATCATCGCGGGCAACCATTGTGAGAACAGCGAAGTTAATACCTAACTGAGCGATCGCGTCAGCGACTCTTTCGGGTTCGTCATGTTCCACCGGGAGCGGCTTTGAGGTGTCAACCAAGCAGAAACCGCAGGCCCGCGTGCAGCGCTCTCCTAGCAACATGAAAGTCGCCGTGCCCTCATTCCAACATTCAAAAATATTCGGACACCCTGCTTCTTCGCAGACTGTGGTCAGGCCCGCCTCTTTGGAGACCTTCTTGAGTCTGAGGTATTCGGCATCGGTCCTAAGCTTCACCCGCATCCAGTCAGGCTTGCGTTCTGAAATCTGGATTCCCCCGGTCACGCCAGCATCGGCCAAGCGCCCCTTTAAACGAACGGGCACACCCGCATCGGCTGCGCCACTGGGCACGCTTTGAGCTTCGCCCGTTGCTGGCTTACCCGTCGGCTTAACTATGTCGCCGGCTCCAAGGCCTCTAGAAAACGCCGACAGATCGGTCTCGCTGTGCCGCCAAGCAACATCTTGACGTTCGATTCGCCCAGAACCTGGCGCAGGACCGAGCAGACTCTCGGCGGCATCAACAATGGCATCGACAACTTGGCTCATCGAGGCGTCGACGCCTTCATCGGCCATCGACGTCACTGCCTTGTCAGAAATGCCGCACGGAACGATGCGCTCGAACCAGGCCATGTCGGGATTTACATTTAGGGCAAAGCCGTGCATCGACCGTCCACGGCTTAACCGCACACCAACTGCGGCAAGCTTGCGGGGGTTCGGACCATCGGGCTCTAGCCAGACACCGGGTTCTCCATTTAGTCGTCCAGCTTCCAGGCCGAATTTCGCCACGGCGTCTATAACTGTCTGTTCTACGTTGTGGACATAGGCCGCAGTGTCAGCCATGCCTCCGCCGCGTTTGCCGGGCACATCGATAATCGGATAGCCCACCAGCTGGCCAGGACCGTGAAAAGTTACGTCACCCCCGCGGTTGACCTTGTGGACCTGTGCTTGTACTGACTCCGGATCGACCAGGATGTTATTGAGGTCACCTCGGGCCCCGAGTGTAAACACCGGTGGGTGCTCCATGAGAAGCAAGTGATTTTGATTGCCAGCAAACAGCGTGCTCTGGAGATCCCAAGCCTCTAGGTATGGGACAGTTCCCATCCAACGAACACGCAGATCTGTCATGCCAGTTCGTCGGCCCAATCTCGGGTTTCGATGATTTCTTTGATCCGAGCCAAGAAAGCTGCAGCGTACGCACCGTCGATTGCCCGGTGGTCCCAAGCCATTGCCAATACTCCGACGCTATGGATAACGATGCTCTCGTTTCCGTAGTTGTCCTCGATCACGACCGGTTTGCGGTTAACAGCATCAGTAGAAAGAATTGCTACTTGAGGCTGGTTGATGATTGGGAATTGCATCATCGTTCCGTAGCTGCCGGCGTTGGTCAGGGTGAAGGTTCCACCTTGAAGCTCGTCAGGCTTGAGCTTCTTCGAGCGAGCCCGACGCGCCACATCGGAGACCGAGCGAGCAATGGACCGCATCCGAAGCCCGTCAGCTCCAGGTACTACCGGTGCCAGCAGCCCCTGGAAGTCAAGATCGACTGCGATGGCAAGGTTGACGTCACGATGAACGATGAGTTCACCGTCGCCAATCGAGGCATTTAGGTGTGGGTACTCGCGCAGAGCGTCGATGACTGCCCGGCTAATGAACGGAAGGTAGGTGAGGCTGAAGCCTTCTGCTGCCTTGAACTCCGCACCATGTTGACGCCGGACCTGCTCGACCCCTTCGTAGTCAATCTCGATGGCGGTCAGGGTATGAGGGGCGGTTGCCTTACTCATGACCATGTGCTCACCAGTGCGTAGGCGAATGTTGGACAACGGAACAACGGTGTCACCTTGACCTGCGGCGGGAACCGGAGCAGATACAACGGGCGCCGCAGCGGCTGGAGCCGGAGCGGGGGCTGGGGCTGGAGGAGCAGGGGCCGGGGCAGCAGCAGCAGGTTCTGGTGCGGGCACCGAAGCGGCCGCAGCTGACGGCACCGCGCCGCCGGACTCTGAAACGGTCCTTAGTTGGTTCGACTCAATGTATTTCTGAACGTCGTCACGGCTAATTCTTCCACCAAGGCCGGTACCAACAATTTGGTCAGCATCAATGGCATAGGTGTTAATCAGGCGTCGCACAACCGGTGACAGAAGCTTGCCTTCGGTGTTTGTTCCGGTTGTGGAAGTGGGTGGCGCCGGAGCCGGTGCGGGGGCTGGAGTCTCTGCGGCCGCAGCTGGCGCAGGTTCGGCTTGGGCGGGTGCCGGCGGTGCTGGAGCTGGAGGAGGAGGTGGCGGAGGCGGAGTGCTTGCAGCTTCTGCTGCAGGCTCAGCAGCCGGGGCTGGGTCTGGGTCTGGAGCGACGGCAGGCTCAGGGGCAGGGGTTGGTGCGCCTGCAGCGGGAGCAGCGCCAGCGTCTCCAACGATGGCTAGAACTTCGCCGACCTCAACAGTGTCACCCTCAGGTACGCGAATCTCGGTGATAGTCCCAGCGATTGGTGATGGGACCTCGGTGTCGACTTTGTCAGTCGAAACCTCAAACAGCACTTCGTCGACTGCGATGGTCTCGCCAACTTGCTTGAACCAGCGGGTGATGGTTCCTTCAGTTACGGTTTCGCCCAGCTGGGGCATTTCGATATCAGCCACGTCGGCTCCTGTTTCAATTCGAATAAGACTTGCGGGTAAATCTGTTAACTCCGGGACTCGGTGGTGTAAGCGACGTAACGCTTAACCGTGGAGGGAACGACCAGTCAAAGCCAAGACGGTCTCTCCGAACAGCTCACTCATCGTTGGGTGAGGCTGAATGAATTGGGCGACCTCATCAACTGTGGCTTCCCAGTTAACTGCAAGATAGCCCTGACCGAGTTGCTCAGTCACCCATGGTCCAACCATATGAACCCCCAGGATGCGGCCGCCATTTCCATCAGCCTGCTTTTCTGCAATTACTTTGACCAGGCCGTCGGTCTCCCCAACGATCATCGCCCGGCCATTTCCTGTGAATCGGTGCTTTGAAACAACGATCTCGTGGCCCTTTTCTTTCGCTTCAGCCTCGGTCATTCCCGTGAATGCAACTTCAGGGTGACAGTAAATGGCCCAGGGCACGTTGTCGTGATCAACCGGCACGGCTGCCTCTCCGAGGATGTCTTTAATTGCAACCATGCCTTCAGCGAAGGCTATGTGGGCTAGTGCTGCGCCCCGAGTTAGGTCCCCGACTGCCCAGACATTTGGTGCAGTAGTGCGGCAGTACTCGTCGGTTACAACAAAGCTTCGGTCATCAACTTCGACTTGTGAGCCCTCAAGTCCGAGAGTTTCACTCATCGGACGGCGACCTACCGACACCACTACAGTCTCCGCGGTAACGGTTTGGCCGTCGCCGAAAGTTACGGTCACATCGTCAGAGTTAGTTACCTGGCCACTGACCATCACCCCTTCGTGTATGTCAATGCCACGTTTCTTGAACGAGCGCTTCACGACCTTGATTACATCAGCGTCGCAGTTTGCAAGAATCGACGGGGCAGCTTCGATAATTGTCACCTTGGTTCCAAGGTCGCTCATCATCGAAGCAAACTCACAGCCAATTGCTCCGCCACCTATGACAACAGCGCTCTTGGGGAGTTCTGAAATGCTCAGCAGTTCGTTTGAAGAGACAATTCTCTTGGCGTCCAGCGGGAAGCCCGGAATCTCGCGCACTTCAGACCCAGCGGCCAGGATCACTGCATCGCCAGTGATCTTAACGTCGCCACTTCGACCACCTGAGATATTGACGGTTGAGTGATCGTTATCGAGCGTCCCAAGACCATCAAACAATGTGACCTTGCGGCTCTTAAGTAGTCCCGTCAGACCGCCAACCAGCTGATCGACAATTCCTTGCTTGCGCTTCAGGGTCGTGCCCCAGTCAATACCTTTGGCCTCGGCCAGAACGCCAAAGGTACCGGCATGCTGAACGGCTCTAAAGACCGACGCAGTTTCGAGCAGCTCTTTGGCCGGAATACAGCCAACGTTGAGGCATGTTCCGCCCATTTTGTTCTTCTCGATGAGAGCGATGTTTAGCCCGGCTGACGCCCCGTATAGTGCAGCGGCGTACCCACCGGGTCCACCTCCGACTACTACGACATCGAAGTGCGAATCTGACACTGGAAACCTCCGGAGATGAGTACCAGGAGAGCCTATCGGCGTGTCCGGCTAAGCGGATGTGACCCCTATTGCACTACCCTTGACGGCCGTGAGTACTCGCATGCTTTTGGCCCTCGCACTTGGAACCGGTCTAGCGATTTTGGTGGCCGGTGCAGTGCAGCTCTTTCTGCTGCTGTAGAAAGAAGCTATGAGCAAAGATGAAGCGAACACCGAATCTCTTCAAGTAGCAATCACCGGCGCATCCGGGATGATTGGAAGACCTCTAGTGCGTGCCCTTACCGAGGCTGGCCATCAGCCAATTAAGGTTGTCCGGAGTGCCCCTAAATCTGACGAAATCGGATGGAAGCCCGCCGAAGGTTCTATAGACGCAGCAGCGTTCGAAGGATTGGATGCGGTTGTGAACCTGGCCGGTGAGCCAATCGCCCCTAAGCGCTGGAATGACGCGTACCGATCACGCCTGGTCAAAAGCCGCACCGACGGCACTGCACTAATTGCCAAAACCCTGATGGAAGCGAACAATGGACCCAAGCGTCTGTTAAACGCTTCGGCCATCGGATTTTATGGCGATCGAGGCGATGAGCCACTAGACGAAACAAGCGCCCGGGGCGACGGGTTTCTCGCTGAACTGTGCCAAAAGTGGGAAGACTCAGCCCAACCAGCGATCGACGCTGGAATCTCCACAGCGTTCCTGCGGACCGGAATTGTTCTTCACCCAAAGGGCGGAGCACTTCAAAAGCTACTGCCGCTTTTCAAGATCGGACTTGGCGGTAAGTTTGGGTCTGGCAAGCAAATCATGAGTTGGATCACCCTCGATGACGAAGTTGGCTCGATCATGCACCTGCTGACCTCAGGCGGCGAAGGTCCATTCAACCTGACGGCCCCAAACCCGATCAGCAACTCACAGTTAACAAGTGCGTTGAGCCGAGTGCTTAAGCGGCCTGCAATATTGCCAGTCCCGGCTTTTGGACCAAAGCTCATCTTCGGAGAAGAGGCAGCGCAAGCTTTGCTGTTTGACAGCGCGAAGATTTATCCGAAGGCAACCCAAGCTGACGGCTACAGGTTTAAACATCCAGAAATCGAAGCGGGCCTCCGGTCGCTTCTTAGAAAGTAGGCCCCCTCTATGTCGCCGTCTATGTCGCAGATAATTTCGGTTTCACGTCTGATTCCGGCCACAGCGCCCGAGATCTTTGCTTTGCTTTCCGACGCGTCAAGGCACAGCGAGTTTGATGGCTCTGACACAGTCAAGGGCTCTAAAACCGACGGACCTGTGCCACTGAAGATGGGCACAAAGTTCGGCATGGACATGAAGATCAAATTTGTTCCGTACAAAATAACCAATGAGGTTGTTGAGTTTGAACAAGACCGATTGATCGCGTGGAAACACTTCGGTGGTCACCGTTGGAGGTACGAACTCACTCCCGACGCAGCTTCGAACGGTGCCAGCACGCTGGTAACGGAGTCTTTTGATTGGTCTACCGCGCTGGTGCCAGCTGCCTATCGCTTCTTGCCGTACATGAAGACCCACCCAGAGAGCATCAGGCTGACGTTGGAACGGCTAGAGCAGCTCTTTGCGGCCTGAGTTCTGTGGTTAGGTCTTCATCTAGGGCAAGAAGCCCGAGATTCGCTAAAAACAGATCCTTCTAGTCCGATAGGTACAAATCGGTCCAGAAGGAGTGTCAAAATGGGTCTGCTAGACAAGCTGCTAAACAAAGACGAAGCTGACGGTGAAGCCGACGCTCAAACAAGCGAATGGTTATCCAAGCTAGACGACCAGATATCGATGAATTCTGGCGAATCTACAACTCCCGCACCGCCGGCAGTTCCCGAGGGCCTACGACCAGTTCGGAATCCTGGACCTGTTGGCGACATCGCTGAGCATCTTGAGGTGCTGAACCTGAATGCTGGCGCAACCTGGGCCGAGGTTTCAGAAGCTCACCGGTCATCCATCGCCAGCATCGGCGACTATGGCGACCAGGACCAAAAACGACGCGTCAACGGCGCTTACGCTGCTTTGCGGGTTCACGGCTAATATCGGCGGGCTTAATCGGTCGGGCCTAGTCGATTCGAATAACCGAAAGCCCAGCGTCGTCGAACCTTTCGGCTAGCTGATCATCGCCCACCACGATTGCGCCGATAGCGGCAGTTGCAAGCCATGAATCGCGGGTCTTTATCGCCGTTCCGGGTTGACCTGGATTCGCCTTGAGGTCTAGCTGCCATGTTGAGCGGGCAAACGCCAAGTCGAATCGTTCTCTGTCAGTGTCTGGCCACCGAGCCGCAGGGTCGGCGAAAGGTATGACTACGCCCAGCTGAATTCGTCTGTCGAGGCACAGTTCAGCTGCTAACAGCTCTGTTCCTCTACGAAGACCAGAAACTACGATGTCTGTGGCAGGGTCAAGCCGCTCTATCGCTTGCTGAAGAGACTCGGTCTGGTCAGCGTCCAGATCTTTCGTGCCTCCCACAACGATTGCGGTTGCCGTCGGCCAGGGAGCATCTAGGTCCGGAGGCGGTGGGTTCGCCACAAGTTCTTTCAGTTTGGTGGTTTCCTCCACCGCCATCTGATCGACTACGTCGTTCATCCGATCACCAGAATGACCCTTAACCCATTGCCACTCGACTCCACCCTTTAGGTGCTCCTCGATTAGCGGCTCCCACAAATCTCGGTTTGCGACTGGCTTCTTGCTGGAGTTCTTCCAGCCTCGCTTGATCCACCCCTCGTACCACTTGTCTTTAAAGCAGTTAACGACATAGGTCGAGTCGGAAACCACGATCAGAGGTCTCTGGACGTTTAGTACCGCTTCCAACGCAGCTCTCAGTTCCATTCGCTGGTTCGTAGTGTCTGGGTCACCGCCGGATCCTGACGGTCCGCCGTCCACCGCCCACGCCCAACCCCCAGGGCCAGGGTTCCCAGAGCACGCGCCATCGGTGTATACCGAGGTGGTTCCCACATTCTTGTCCGAATTCACCCAGCGAGCCTACTTAGCCCGGCTAGTTCCCACATTCTTGTTCGATCCATCGCAGTGTGCGGTTCTTGTGGGCAGAATGGAGGGATATGAGTACAGATGGATTTCTCGGCCAGCTTCCCGACATCGACAGCGAAGAAACAGCCGAGTGGCTGGAATCACTAGAGACCGTAAGTGAACAAGCGGGCAAGACTCGTGCTCGCTACCTACTGAACAGGCTCAATGTTCGTGGTCGAGAGTTGTCTTTGGGAAACTCAACGCCAACCAGCACCGACTACGTCAATACCATCCCCACCGAGCAACAGCCCTTCTTTCCCGGCAACGAACACGTCGAGCGTCGCATCCGGGCCTACATTCGATGGAACGCAGCGGTCATGGTGGTCCGTGCCAACAAAAAGTCCGACGGCATTGGCGGTCACCTATCCACGTTTGCTTCCTCGGCAGCGCTTTATGAAGTTGGCTTTAACCACTTCTTCCGCGGCAAGGATTCTGGTCGTGCCGGCGATGCCATCTACTTCCAGGGCCACGCGGCTCCCGGCATCTATGCCAGAGCGTTCTTGGAAGGCCGCATGGACGAAAACGACCTCGACAACTTCCGATTCGAAGTGGACACCCCGGGTCTAAGTAGCTATCCCCACCCTCGCCTGATGCCCGACTTCTGGGAGTACCCCACAGTCTCAATGGGGCTAGGGCCTATTAACTCGATCTATCACGCTCGCTTCCTCAAGTACCTTCACGACCGAGGCATCGAAGACACCTCAGGCACACGGGTTTGGGCGTTCCTTGGCGACGGCGAATCGGACGAGCCTGAGACGTTGGGGTCGATCTCGCTTGCCGATCGGCACGGACTAGACAACCTGACATGGGTTATCAACTGCAACCTTCAGCGACTTGACGGTCCAGTTCGTGGTAACGGAAAGATCATCCAGGAACTTGAAGCTGGCTTCCGCGGATCCAACTGGAACGTAATCAAAGTTATTAACGGCGGCCGTTGGGATGAGCTTTTGGCTAGAGACGTAGACGGCGTTTTGTTAAACAAGCTCAACACAACCGTCGACGGCGAGTTCCAAAGGTACGCGGTCGAAAACGGCGCCTACATTCGTGAGAAGTTCTTCGGACCTGATCCTCGTTTGCGCAAGCTCGTCGAACATCTCAGCGACGACGATCTGCGCAACTTGAACCGAGGCGGACACGACTACTCAAAGGTCTTCACCGCCTATAAGAGCGCTACCGAACACCGGGGCGCCCCAACGGTGATCCTTGCCAAGACTGTGAAGGGCTGGACTCTAGGCCCTGGGTTTGAGGGTCGAAATTCGACCCACCAAATGAAGAAGATGACCAAGAAGCAGTTAGTCGAGCTACGAGACCGGCTACACCTGCACGACGAAATCCCAGCCGAGCTGCTTGAGGATGGCTTACCCCCATACTTCAGGCCCGAACCTGACAGCCCCGAGTTCAAATACATGATGGAACGTCGTCGCAGCCTCGATGGCGCCGTCCCAAGCCGGATCATCAACATCCGTCGTGAACTCCCCGAAGCCTCCGACGCCCCTTACGCCGCAACCGCAGCTGGCTCAGACGGGCGTGAAGTCTCCACCACCATGGCCTTCACAGGGCTGATGAGAGACCTCATGCGAGAGCCTGACTTTGGTCGCCGGGTCGTACCCATCGTCCCAGACGAGGCTCGTACGTTTGGCATGGACGGCATGTTCCGCGAATTTGAGATCTATGCCCCATTCGGCCAGCTTTATGAACCTGTCGATCATGACTTGCTTCTGTCCTATGTCGAAGACAAGGACGGTCAAATCCTTGAAGAAGGCATCACCGAGGCCGGATCTATGGCCAGCTGGATTGCAGCCGCCACCAGCTACGCGCATCAGGGCACTCCGATGGTTCCGTTCTACACCTTCTACTCAATGTTCGGATTCCAGCGCGTTGGTGATCTGATTTGGTCAGCTGCAGACAGCCGGGCTCGTGGATTCCTTATGGGCGCAACTGCAGGGCGAACCACGCTTATGGGCGAGGGCCTTCAGCATCAAGACGGACACAGTCCTCATCTAGCAGCCACGATTCCGGCCTGCCAGGTCTATGACCCTGCCTTTGCTTATGAGCTTGGCGTGATTGTTCGAGATGGCATCAAGCGGATGTACCGCGACAACGAGGACATCTTCTACTACATCACGATCTACAACGAGAACTACGCTCAACCCGCGATGCCAGAAGGTGCCGAAGAAGGCATTCTGGCCGGGTTGTACAAATTCAGTGACGGAGTCGAGGGCCACGAGACAAAGGCAACCATCTTGTTCTCAGGGCCAAGCCAGGGCGCCGCACGCGAGGCCCAAGCCGATCTTGCTTCGATCTGGGGAATTGGCACTGAGCTGTGGAGCGCAACTAACTACAAGCGACTTCGAGAGCAAGCTTTGGAGACTGAGCGTTGGAACAGACTCCATCCTCTCCAAGAGCTACGGCACGCCGAAGTAACTGAACTACTGAAGGACGGTCCGGGCCCAGTGGTTGCTGTGAGCGACTACATCAGAGCCGTGCCGGAGATGATCGCTCGCTTCATCCCTCGCCGGTTCAACGTGCTCGGCACCGACGGCTACGGACGTTCAGACGATCGTGAGGCGCTGCGACGCTTCTTCGAGATCAACACGGGGAATATCGTTGTGACCGTCCTAACCGAACTCGCAAACACTGATCAGATAGACCGATCAGTGGTGGCCGACGCCATCAACCACTACCAAGTTGCAACCGAGGACGAAGCTCCCTGGACGCGCTAATTCCTGCCGGTGCCGATTAGCTTTACCGACGAGGACAGCTCGGGCGAGCTGTACAACATCGATTTCAATGCGCTCGTTATTGCAATGTTGTTGGATCAGCAGATACCAATCACATGGGCCTTTGCCGGGCCAGGCCGGCTTCACGACCGACTGGGCCATCTCGATCCGGCTCAGATTGCAGCGATGGATCCCGAGGCTCTTGTTGAGGTCGCCTGCACCAAGCCTGCGGTACATCGTTATCCGGCAGTCATGGCCCGCCGGCTCCACGAACTGTGCGGCGCAATTGCAACCAACCACGACGGCGATGTGTCTGCCATCTGGAACGATGGCGCCCCTGCGGCCGCAGTAATGAAACGCCTGCTGGAACTGCCTGGCTACGGGGAAGAGAAGGCCAAGATATTGGTGGCAATTCTTGGCAAACGATTCGGTATCAAACCCAAAGGCTGGAAAAGCATCTGTGATCCCTTCGGGGACAGCCAACCACGTTCTGTGGCCGACATCGGCTCAAAAACGGACTTAAAACGGGTCAAAGAATGGAAGGCAGCACAGCGAGCGGCCGGAAAGTCAAAACAGGATTGACACTGGGTAGGTTGCGGAGTGTGAAGAACTCCATTAGGTATTCGAGCGAACCAAGCGCAGTAACCATGATCATCGGAGCGGCGGTCACTCTGTTAGGTCTAGGCCTTGCGGTCAGAGGCTCTGACATCGCGGGTTCTGTCAACATGACCCTAGTTGGGGCATTGGTCTCGGTGTTCGGAGCTGTGGCGTTGGGGACTGCTCAGACGGGCAAGATCGTCGCCGTTCTGTCTTCACCGGCTGACTAACACTGGCCCAACAAAACTGAGCCGTCTAGAGCTCACTGTTGAGTTGACGGTCAAGCCACCCCATCAGGACGCTGACCGCTCTCGGGTCGTGCCGTAGCTGATGCCCGCCGTGAGATATAACCCGCAGATGGGCACTGCCGTGTGCGTCGGCAAGTGCTCGCCCGTCGAACTGAGGAACTAGTACGTCCTCGGAGCCGTGCAATACCAGCAACGGCCTGGGAGCGAACACCTCAGCGGCGTCGGTGGCCCGGATCTTAGATAACTCGGCCTTCCATCGTTTCGGATCGGGCGGAAAGGTCGGGTCCGTGATGGCCCCAACGTGCCGTGCATGTTCCATTAACTCATCCGGACGAGACGCCCAGTCGTCAAAATCAGCAGGTGCAGCAACTGCCGCCAAACCAGCAACATAAGGATCTTGTGCGGCGGCACAAAGTGAAACTGCGGCACCGGTCCCGAACCCAACTATCCATACCGAACCAAGTCCTTCAGTGAGAGTTCGGCAATAGTCGAGGCTGGCCTCCACATCGTCTTGCCACCCGCCCAAGCTGAAATTGCCAGTGCTCTCGCCGCATCCACGGAACCGGATTGCAAGCGACCTGCAACCAAGCCGAGCGGCAGCGCGGTCGGCTAGCTCTGGAAGGTCTGCGCCTATGTGCTCGGCCCAGATGTCACCGGAAGGAAATCCGTGGGCGAATAGAACGACTGGGCTGCTGGCCCGCGGCCTGGTTGGCTCAGCAAGATGGGCGCTTAGTTCAACACCGTCGCTAGATGCGACGGTTACTTTGGAGGATTCGGGAGCGTCAGCCCTTGTAGAGCTCATAGCCCCGGTTTCGGGCCTCAGCCTCGGTGTCTGGGGCGAAGCACAAATAGGTCTCAGCAGACATCAGCTCGGCGATGACCTCTGCTGCGCTGTCGTCCAAACCGTCGATGTCATAAACGACTTGAGTTCGTTTGTCGCCAACATAGCGAAAGTGAGCAAATTGTTTAGGACGATCCACGTAGTGAGCTTACTGCTTAATTGGTTTGGTTTAATTGGTTTGGTCTTCGCCAGTTCCAAGAAGCGGCATCTCGTTGAGATCGGCCTGGGCCTTGACTGGATCTTCCAAGTGGATTGCTCCCATGACTTGAAGATAAGACGAGTGAGCTTCGATTATTCGAGCTGCATGATCTGCGCTGATGTCCAGGCGCGTGATATCGGCACGCTCCATGAAGTAGCCCAAGGCATCATATTCCTCAAACACAATTGGCGTTTCATCGGTGCTATCGGGGGCGTAGTGGTGGGCTTGCACCCACTCGAGGTGCAATCGCAGCGCGTGCCGCAACTGGTCATAGCTGATTACCGCAGTTACGTCATCGGGCAGGGCTTGCGCGCAGAACTCGATGCCTTCATGCATATCGATAACGATTGTGGGAGGCGATTCACGAGTCTTTCCGACTCCGTGACCAACCCCTACTAGACCGATGATCAGAACCAGGAGTCCTGAGCCAATTAGGAGGGCTATAAGCACAAGACCAGACTAGAGGCCAATGCGCTGGGCAAGCATCTCCCGGTGGTAAGAAGGGTCACCGAACATCAGCTCTGAGCTCTTTGCTCGCTTGAAGTACAGGTGTGCGGGGTGCTCCCAAGTGAATCCGATTCCGCCGTGAATCTGAATGTTCTCAGCAGCAGCGTGGAAGTACGCGTCAGAGCAGTAAGCCTTTGCTAGCGAAGCTACAGAGGGCAGTTCGTCGTTGTTCTCAGCGGCGCACCAAAGACCGTAGTAGGCGGCGCTCTTAGCGCTTTCTACCTCGAGCAGCATGTCGGCACACTTGTGCTTGATTGCTTGGAACGACCCGATTGGTCTACCGAACTGAACACGATCCTTTGCATATTGCACTGCCATATCAAGAACGAACTGCGCACCGCCAACTTGCTCAGCAGCAAGAGCGATCGCAGCCAGATCCAATACTGACTCCATGGTTGACCAGCCAGCACCGTCGGTACCGATTAGACGAGCAGGAGCGTTAGCCAAAGAAACCTTGGCCTGCTTGCGAGTCTGATCCATTGTGGATAGTGCTTCGCTGGTGACTCCGGCGGCGCCAGATTCAACTGCGAAGAGGCTGACACCAGCATCGGTGCGTGCTGCGACAACTAGAAGGCTTGCAGTGTGGCCGTCGAGTACGAAGCTCTTGGTTCCATTGACTACCCAACCGTCGCCGTTCGTGGCCGTTGCAGTGACACCGCTTTCGTCCCATTTGCCGTTCTCTTCAGTGAAGGCAAGGGTTGCGATGGTTTCGCCAGCAGCGATGCCCGGCAGGAGATCTTTCTTGGCGTCTTCGTCGCCAGAATTCATGATTGCCAAAGCAGCTAGCTGGCCAGAAAGGAACGGTGCGCAGATTAGCGAGCGGCCCATCTCTTCAAGCACTACTCCGAGTTCGACGAAGGTGAAGCCCTGGCCGCCGAACTCTTCAGGAATAATCATTCCCTGTAGGCCCATTTGCTCGGCCATCTGGGACCAAACCGCCTGGTCGTAGCCCTGATCGGTTTCCATTTGCTCACGGACAGCAGCTTCGGAGGCCTTGTCTTCCATGAAGGAACGCACGAATTGGCGTAGTTGGTCTTGTTCCTCGGTGAATGCGAAGTTCATCCCCACAAAATGCCACGTCTTCTACTGAAAGTACAACTCAGGACCCAACAATATCTATGACTCCGATGCTGGGTCTTACGCCCAGCCTTACCTGGGGTGCCTGACCGCGCTCTAGGCCCACTCCAGTGCTTACATAAATGTTGCGTTCTCCCAGCACATGTAGCCCGCCAGCGGCGACGTTACGAGGAACATCGGAGTGGGTTACCAGTGGTCCAAATCCGGGAATTGAAACCTGGCCGCCGTGGGTGTGGCCAGAGATCACAAGGTCCGTTCCGGAGATGTCGGGGTGGCGCTCAACAACGTCGGGCCAATGAGACAACATTATGGTTAGAGCGTTCGGGTCAGCGCCTGACAAATGACCAAACAGGCCCTCAAGGCCGACACCTTTGCGCGTGATTCCCGCGATGATTACCGGCTGAGCCCCAATCTCGAACTCAATGAAATCGTCCTGCAACAATGTCGCGCCTGTGAATTCCGCTATTCGACTGAGCCCATCGAGGTTGTCATTGTCGCCTTCGACCATCACAACGAACTCAACCGCATTGGTGAGACGGCGCACTAGCTCAACAAGCTCCGGTTCGCGAACCGCATACTCACTTGCTGGCATGTGCCACAGATCACCAGGGATAACCACAATCTGGGGATCGGCTGCCAACAGTTCGTCGATCGCACCGTTTTCGTAGTCACCGATGGTCGGCGACTGTAAGTCAGCGAGGACTCCAACGCGAATCGCTCGGTTCACACCCGGAACTTCAAGACGATGAGCGTCGACCCTGAGATTGCCGGGTTCTATGTGGGTGCCGTACAACCCGACGGCTGCGGGTACAAGAGACAGGAGCACAAGAGCACCAAGACCGGTACTCCCCCGCTTGTAGAACCGAGCCGTGGCAGCAATCGTCAAGCCCATGACGGGCACGCCTACAACGACGACCAAGTAGATCAGATGGAATATCCCAAATTCGTTCAGGCCAGCCATGGCGCTAAATAGAACAAACGCCATGATTAGCAAAGCCATCAGGGCAGCGAATCCTGTGACGAACGCGCCGAAACCCAAATAGTCCCGACCCCTTTGTCCGAGTAGGCCGGCACCCACTCCACAAAGGGCCGAGGCGACTAGTAGTGCTGTGGAAAGGTCCACGAGGAGTCTCCGGGTTAGCGAGCTATTGCCTCACCAGGCAAAGGTTGATCGCCAAAGAGTTGCCCCTGGAACCGCCGCATACCTGATAGCCATCGCTCAACGTCAGTGGCCTTGCGCTTGTGGTATTCAGCCACCTCTGGGTGAGGAAGCACCCAGAACTTGTTTTGCTCAACGGCGTCCAAAGACATGTTGGCTACATCAGTCGGTTCCAAAATGCCGTCGCCGGCAGCGACTCCGAACCCTTCGCCATCGGGCTCTTCGATGCGGTCTGGGCTGTTGATGATGATGTTGGTGCGCACCGCTTGGGGACAAAGAACCGACACGCCGATTCCCTGATGCTCATGGGTGATCGACAACCATTCTGCAAGCGATACTGCAGCGTGCTTGGTGACCGAGTAGGCCATCGAGCCGATCTGCGAAAGCAGGCCCGCAGCTGAGGCGGTTTGAAGAAGGTGGCCGCCACCATTTGCGATCATCCCAGGAACCACAGCACGAGCTGCGGTTACATGAGCCATCACATGAACCTGCCACATTTTGTCCATGTCGGCGTTCGGATCTTCCAGACCGCCGCTGGTCACAAATCCAGCGTTGGAGCAGAACAACCCAATCGGACCGTTGGCCTCTTCAATCGCCTTAATGGCCTCTGTGTAAACAGCCTCGTCGGCGACGTCGATTTGCAGCGCTTCAGCACCAATTTCATCGGCTACCCGCTTTGCCTGATCGCCGTTCAAATCGGCAACGACGACCTTTCTCGCTCCCCGGGCGATCGATTGAGCAGCTAGTGCTTCCCCAATACCGCTGCCGCCTCCGGTTACAACTACAACTTGATCTTTCAGCTCCATGAGCTGACGTTAGCCGCACCGATCGAAATTGTTTGGGAGGTCTGTTTCGCCGGCAGCAATGGCCCGAACCCGATATGCCTCAAGCTCGGGATATCTCTGGAAGAAGGCCTGACGGGCGTCAACGCTGGATGGCACCTCGATCGAATAGACAAATGCAGCGAAGGACTCGGCGAAGTCTTCCTCAGGATGGCTGGCAGCGTAGGCCCCGAGAAACGAGGGATCGATATTGCAGCGGCGCTCGCCTCCCGGCCCATCAGTGGCACCACTAGCGGGAAGGCTGTCCAAAGCTGAATCGGACCAGAACTCTGTCACCCAGTCGGCCATGTAGGAACCTTCAGCGAAGCACCAAGAGCCGTTCCAAAAGGTCGAGCAGTCTTCTTCGTTGGTTTCCAGGTCGACTTGGTCAGTGACTTGGGTGAACACGTGAGCGAACTCATGGGCCATCGTGACTCGAAGTTCGTCCTGGTCACGAGATGCCTCGTCTAAGTCAACCGCCACCACGAACGCCTCGTTACTCTCGCCAAGCGGGCCCGCGAATGCGATGTTTCCGGTTCCTGCGCTATTTCCTTCTGCGCTGTCTGCTCGAAATCCGGCAAACACCACAACTGGAGCCAATTCTGCGGGTGTCGCAAAATCGGTTAGAACACTCCAGCTTTGAATCAAGCGCACATCACCGGCACCAAAGCACAGTTCCCCTAGCTCGCCATCCACTACGCGGTAGGCGCCAATAAGTTGCCCATCATCTTCTCCAATTTGATCCCTATCACATGGGGAGATTTCGGCCGCTTGGGACAGGCTCGAACAACTTGCAGACCCGAACAGTCCAATCCCAAGTAGAACACGGACCACTATTTGGCTAGATCGCAATGGCGCCGCTTCCATCTGGACCCGGATGCAGCACCGTGCCTCCGGCGGGCATCAGCTCTGAGACTTCTTGAATCCGATCCGCGCTGACTGCGACGGCTACCGAAGGTCCCGAGCCGCTCAGCCAAGACGCATAAGCACCAGCTTCGAGCGCTGCGTTAAGGGCGTCCTTCGATGCCGGTGAAGAGAGCAAACGGTCGGCTTGATGCAACCGGTCCTCTGTGCCACACGCCAACAGATCTGCATTGCCTTCATATATCGCAGCCATCAGCACTCCAAGACGGCCGAGGTTAAAGACCGCATCCGACCGGTTAACCGCGCTTGTCATTCCAGCCCGGTTCTCGTCGGTCGGAGTTGTTTCGCCATCAGGAACCCAGACGAGAACCTCAGCTGGAAAGGTGGCGTCCAACCTGTGCCGAGTCTCCCCAGCAACGATGTGCAGGCCACCAAATGTGGCCGGGGCTGAATTGTCTCCGTGACCTTCAAGACTCAGGCCGATCTCGTAACCGTGGAGCTGTGCGTCCAGCGCCGACATACCAGCCTGGAGGTAAGCCAAAGTTGCTCCCGCCGCGCGGGCCGCAGCAGAGAAGCCGAGGCCGCGACTTGGGGCAAAGTCAAAACTGAACCAAATTTGTCCGGTACCGCCAGCCCGCTCGTAGGCAATTCTGGCAATGTGGTTTTCCCCACAGTCATCCCAAGTTCTCACCGATGGGCAATGAACCCCAGATTGGAGATCATCAAGGTTGTCCGTTGCGTACACGTAGGTGGCTAGGGCGAGCCCAAAAACGTCAAAACCGGGGCCCACGTTGGCTGATGAAGCAGGAGAACGAACAATGGTCACCGGAGAACTTTAGAGGCTCCGGTGTTCAACTGCTGGTTCGATTCCCGATATTGGAACTAACGTCGAATCATGGAGTTATCTGGAGCACACGTGCTGATCACAGGAGCATCCCGCGGAATCGGGGAAGCCATGGCGAAGGGCTTTGCCGCCCAGGGCGCTCGGCTTACGCTTGTTGCTCGGTCCGCAGAACCAATCCAGGAGCTCGCGTCAAAGCTTGGGGGTCACGCTTTGGTCGCAGACCTCCTGGATCCCGATCAGGTCGACACTCTGATTGAACGCGCTGAAGCGGTTAACGGACCGCTCGCAGTACTTGTTGCCAACGCAGGGATCGAATCAACCAACTTCTTGGTGAACACCGATCCAGAGCTGATAAGAGATCTGACCCGGACCAACCTAGAAGTCCCGATGATTTTGACCCGGCACGCATTGGTGGGAATGATGGCGCGCAACCGTGGCCACTTGGTACTTACCTCTTCCATCGCGGGCACTACTGGCTTTCCGGGCCAGGCTGCTTACGGGGCATCAAAGGCGGGACTCACCAACTTCGCCGCAGCAATTCGTCTGGAAACTCGCCAATCACAGGTAGGGGTAACCGTGGTGGCCCCGGGTCCTGTCAACACCGGCATGTGGGACCAGCTTGAGACCTCAAGCAACCTCGCACCGATCCTTAACCGGTTGAGGAAGCTTCGCCTAATCCCCCAAGTCGAGCCCGGCTTTATCGCTGACAAGACCGTAAGCGCAGTGCAGGAAAATCGGCGCCACGTACGTACTCCGGCCCGGCTGCTCGGGCAGTTCTGGCTGAACGAAGCCCCGCGACGGATCCTTGAGGTCGCTTTAACCGGAGTACCAACCGGTCCTCGGGGTGGAGTTTAGGTTTAGGCCCCGATCTCGGGTTTAATAGCTTCGCGCCCATGATGTGGCCGCGAGTAAACACGTACTAGTACGAAAACTGAACTGGAAAGACAAACATGCCCGGACTATTGCCAGATGTAGACCCAGACGGACTTCTTGAGTACTCGGTGGTCTACACCGATCGGGCTCTGAACCACATGTCGTCGTCCTTTGTAGAGGTCATGCAGGACATTTCGCGGATGTTAAAGCAGGCCTATAACGCGTCGTCTGTGGCTGTGATCCCAGGTAGCGGGACATTCGGCATGGAGGCTGTTGCTCGCCAAATCGCAAACGGCGAGAAGTGTCTAGTAGTCCGCAACGGATGGTTCTCTTACCGATGGAGTCAGATCCTTGAGTCTGGGCGCATCTCTGACGATGTAACCGTCTTGAAGGCCCGGCGTAGCACTGCTGGTTCACAAGAACCCTTTGCTCCATGTCCGATTGAAGAAGTGGTAGCAACTATCGAGGCGGAGAAACCTGCAGTGGTTTTTGCTCCCCATGTTGAGACCGCCGCAGGCATGATCTTGCCTGACGACTACATCAGGGCCATCGCCGATGCGGTGCATGGTGTTGGTGGCCTCTTTGTTCTTGATTGCATTGCGTCAGGCACGATCTGGGTTGACATGGTCGAGGCTGGCGTCGACTTCTTGGTTAGCGCTCCTCAAAAGGGTTGGAGCGGTTCGCCCTGTGCGGGCTTAGTGATGATGAGTCAAGCCGGACGGGCTAAAGCCGCTGACACGACCAGCAGTAGCTTTGCGATGGATCTGAATAAGTGGACCGAAATAATGGAGACCTACGAGGGTTCCGGCGCTGCGTATCACGCGACCATGCCAACCGACGCCCTCACTTCGTTCCGTGATGTAATGAGCGAAGGCGCAGCCGCCGGATTTGGCGACCTCAAAGCGGCCCAGTTCGAGCTAGGCGCCCGAATACGCGAAGTACTCGTCGCCGCCGGTTATCCCAGCGTGGCAGCCGAAGGTTTTGAAGCACCCGGGGTTGTTGTTAGCTACACATCCGATCCCGACATCAAGAGTGGCGCTAAATTCAAGGCTCAGGGCCTACAAATCGCTGGTGGAGTTCCCTTGATGTGTGACGAAGGCGATGACTATTCAAGCTTTCGTATCGGACTCTTCGGCCTCGACAAACTAACCAACATCGATCGAACCGTCGAAACATTCGCGGCCGCGGTCGCAAAGATCTAGGCGATCGCGAAATTCGGTCGGCTGCTAGCTGAAGCTTGCTGGGCTAGTGCCAAGCGCGGCCGGTGGGAGATCCCAACGGCCGGCCATCGGCCTGACCGAGCGCACCGACCCAAAATCTGATTCAACTGTTTGGAGCCAAGGTTCGACGCTTGGCGGCGTCGCGAACTCACCGTTGGGGGTAACGGGTGAGTACAAACTGCTTAGCCAGTTTCGGGTTCGCAACAGTGAAAGCCGGACTAGCCAACTGCCCCCGTTTTGCTGCTGGTAAGCCAATAATCGCGAGGCTGCGTGGGCGGCAAAGAAGCCAGTGGCGTAGTCGAGAACTTGCACCGGAAGATGAACCGGTTGATCGGCACCGCTGACGCGTCCGCCTTCATCGGCCAGCCCCGAAGTTGTCTGGACGATCGAATCGAATCCTCTACGGCCCGCCCACGGACCGATCCAGTCAAAGGCACAAAGCTGAACCACCACGATACCCGGTTTCAACTCGGCGGCTTTGTCGGCTGGGAATCCCTTAGATGCCAACGCGCCAGGCCGGAAGGCGTCAACAAACACGTTTGCGTCGCTCATTAGCGAGCTGAAGTTTGATCGGCCCGCAGTTGTTTGGAGATCCACAAACGCATTGCGCTTACCGAATCCAGTGCTGACCACGGCCGTGTCTACCGACGGGAGGTGCGCTGCGCCGACACGAAGAACGTTGGCGCCGTGAGCGGCCATAGTCTGGCCGGCAACCGGGCCAGCGAGAACCCGGGATGCGTCCAACACGTTGATTCCGTCAAGCGCCCGATCGGTCACTATGGGCAGCGGAACTGGTGGAGCATCGCCAATCTGAGTTACCGACATGAGTGGCAGATCATTAGTCGCTAAAGCATGAGGATGAGCGGCCCATTCGTTCAGCGACCGGTACATAGCGCCGATCATTCCACGTTCGATCAATGCGGCTTCGAAGGCCTCCGCTTCCCACTTCTTTATCCCTGCCTCCACCGACGAGCGGTCAGGCTGGCACCCCAGCAAGTCCACCACACCTTGCGCGTGGTGAGGAAAGTTGCAGTGGATCTGGACGAACCGATCATCAGCGGTCGAGTACATCCCACTTAGAGCCGCCCATTTCGGAGGCGCCTGGCCGTCAATCTCGACAAAGCCTGAAAAACTGGCCAGCGCATGTTCGCGATTGATTGGCGCGAGTTCTGCATCAAGCCCTCTCAGCTCGCCCAACTGATGCGCTGCGACGTGTGCACTGGCAGCGGACAAGGTTGCTGACTTTGCAACCGCAAACGGGGAAATACCTTGGGCATGGGTACCGGTGAACGGCACATCAGGAGGAGCGAACCCCGGCGTCAGCTGAAAAATCTCATCCAGCGCCCCGGTGCCCATCTACTGCCCCAATCCGGGAACTCTCGACGGTTCAAAGAAAGCCAGCACTTCAGGATTTGCCAACGCTTCTGAGTTCTTTACTTCGCGCCCGTGCACAACTTCTGTTACGGCTAGTTCGGTGATCTTGCCAGAGCGAGTTCGTGGAATGTCGGCAACCGCTGCTATCAACCCGGGAACATGGCGAGGTGAACACCGACTGCGTAGCTCGCTGCGAATGACACCTTTCAATTCGTCGTTAAGTTTGGCACCGTCGGCCAATTTGACGAACAAGACAATCCGAGTGTCGCCGTCCCACTCCTGCCCGATCGCCAACGCTTCGAGAACTTCGTCAAGTTGCTCGACCACTCTATAGATCTCGGCTGTACCGATTCGAACGCCTGAAGCATTCAGCGTCGCATCTGAGCGTCCATGGATAACCATGCCGCCCGTCTCGGTCCAGGACGCATAGTCGCCGTGAGCCCAAACGTTCTCGAAACGTTCGAAGTAGGCAGCGTGGTACCGGCTCCGGTCGCTGTCAGCCCAGAACTCAATGGGCATTGAAGGAAATGGCGTGGTGCAGACCAATTCACCTTTGATTCCCTCACCTAACGGATCGCCGTTGTCGTCAAACACCTCTATACCAAGCCCGAACGCCTTCTGTTGGATCTCACCGGCATAGACGGGTTTTGTGGGATTACCAGCGACGAGGCAGCCGCATAAGTCGGTGCCTCCACTCATCGAGGCCAGGTGAACATCAGACTTGATGGAGTCATACACCCACTGAAAGCCTTCGTGACTAAGTGGTGAACCCGTTGAGCAGATCGAACGCACACTTTCCAGCGAGTGTGATTCTCGCGGCACCAGCCCGGCCTTCATCGAAGCGTCCAAGAACTTCGCCGAAACACCAAACAGCGTCACGTCATACTGGTCTGCAAGGTCAAACATTGCAGCAGAATTTGGGAAGGCCGGATTCCCGTCGAAGAGTACCAACGTGGCACCCACACCCAGGCCAGCCACCAACCAGTTCCACATCATCCAGCCGCAGGTGGTGAAGTAGAAGACGCGATCTCCAGCGTTGATGTCACAGTGCAACATAAGCTCAGAGGCCAGCTTCAACATCGCTCCCCCGCTGCGATGCACAATGCACTTGGGTTTGCCCGTGGTGCCAGAGGAATAGAGGATGTAGACCGGATGGTCCATCCCTAGACGCTCATAGGAAGGCGCTGCGCCTTGGTGGGATGCGACGGCGTCTGACCACAAAGTTGCCGAGCCAACGTCTGGGGATTCAGATAGATAACCGACCACGATCACTTCAGTGACTGAGCTAAGGCCTTCGGTTATCTGACCAAGGCGGTCTAGGCAGTCAAACGCCTTGCCTCCATAGCGATAGCCGTCAGCGGCGATTAGAACCTTTGGTTCAGTCTGACCAAAGCGGTCAAGTACTCCATCAACCCCAAAATCAGCCGAAGTCGATGTAAACACAGCGCCAATCGAGGCCGCCGCCAGGAAGGCAACCATAGTTTCAGGAACGTGAGGCATCCACGCCGCTACCCGGTCTCCGGGGACCACTCCGACACTGCGCAGATGGCTGGCCATCGCTGCTACCTCGGCCCGCAATTCTTCCCAAGTCACGGTACGGCTGGCTCCGTCTTCCCGATGAGCAATTAGGGCTTCGCTTGTGGCTCCGTCACGGCCCACTAGATAGTTCTCGGCGATGTTCAACTTTGCGTCGGGCAAGAAGCGATGAGCAGAGAAACTGTCAGCGGACTCTTCCAATCGTTGTCCGGGGTCGCCAACTATTTCTGCGTAGTTCCAAACTGCGGTCCAGAACTTGCCTGGTTCGGCTACCGACCACGCCCACAGCTCATCAGAGGACTTGGCATCAGGACAATACTGAGACGTGAATTCAGATATGCGCGACTCTGCAATTCTTGATTCGCTTGGAGCCCACAATGGCTTCATGACGGCCTCACGAGTTCGGTTAGTTGATTGGTCAGGCCGGCCAGAAAGGCAGGCTCGGCAACTTCGCTGGATTCTACGATGTCTTCAGCTCGGTCGACTATTTCCACCATGTTCAACATCGTGGCATTCATTGCTTGGTAGTTCGCATTCAGGTTGGCGGGAAGAATTGCCGAACCCGTTCCGAGGAACGCTTGTTGCGGCCCGATTTTGGCCAGCTCGGTTATTAGCTGGAGCTGATTGGTGAGATCTTGATCCACGCCTGTTTTGCTCATCATGAACCCTTCACTGTGCGAGACCACGGCTTGGGTGCCCAGGATGAAACTGCTTAGTTCAAGTTCGGTGCCGGCTCGGGTTGCTGCGTCGCTTAGCCGGGCTGGAACAATCGATACGGGTGCGCTCTCGGGTAGGGCTGATTCTATGGCCGAAAGTTCTTGTAAGACCGGGAACACATCGGCTCCAAACTCAGCCAAGTCAACCCCGGATTGGGTTATCGAACGGCGGTACCCGACCACGCCGTGGGCGTCCAGAGCCAGGTAGTCAAACAAGGCAACTAAGGCTGGGGTCGCTAGGCGAGAGAGACCGAATGCGGACACGCCATCGTTAGCCATGCCCTGGGCCAGCTCGAGCAAATCCTCAGCAGTATCGGGAGCCGAATATCCAGAGTCAGCCCATTCTGTTGCTGAGTAGAAAAAGCCGACGGGGTCAAACCAAAGAGGCACCATGAACTGCACACCATCTGAATCCGACGACAACCGGCGGAGTCGAGGGTTGAGATCCGCAGCGTTCCAGGCTTGTGAGACCTGCTCAACCTGGCCACCGTTAATCAGTTCGGATAGGGCATGACCCACAGGCCAGGTAAAGACCGAACCAGGGGTGAAGTCCAGGTAGTCATCGATGCTCGACACAAAGCTTTCGCGGCTAGTTGTGCCGATCCGGACTAGTTCGGCTACCGCCGTGACCTCGACAGCGTCCAATATTGCCTGACGGCCATCCCCGGAGTCGTAGAAAGTGTCCAGGACGACCACCGAATCCTGCTCGTCACGCGGACATCCAGCCAACGCCAACACAGCGGTGCCGCCCAGCAGGAATCCGAGAGCGTCGCGTCTAGTTCTCCCTGGCCCTTTACCCCAGGATCCCACCGACACAGCCTTAGGCAACGTTGGCCTGGTGTTTGAGAACTTTCACCAACGATCTCACCGGGTGTGCGCCCGAGAACCCTTGGGATCCGTTGAACACGAAGGTCGGAACAGATGTGATGCCAGCGTTGGCTGCAAACTCGAGCTGCTCACTGACTTCGCTACGTCCACCGTTGCCAGTCAGGAATTCACGGGCCACAGCCTTGTCAATGCCCGCGTCTCCTGCGATCTCAATGAGCACCTCGAGGTCACCGATTGCCTTGCCATCAGTGAAATACGCAGCCATTAGCCGCTCCTTTACTTCACCCTGGCTACCTAGCTGGTCGGCTAACACGAGCAGCCGGTGGGCAAGCCCAGTGTTGGCCCGCTGGGCGATGTCCATGTTGAACTCGATACCCTCTCCGGCCGCTTCGGCAGTGACTCGATCAAAGATCTGCTGAGCCGCTTCGGGGCCGCCAAACTTCTTCTCATAAGCCTGACGGACAGGCTGATGCACACCAGGCTTGGACGTCGGGTCAAGCATGTAGGCCCGGTACGAAACGTTGATTTCCACATCGGGATGCTCTTCGTGGAATATCTCGATTGCTTGTTCAAATCTTCGCTTTCCGATGTAACACCAAGGACAAACCACATCGGACCAGATATCAACCTGCATTTAGCGCCATCCCTGCTGCGGCCGTTTGGACTGCCTGAAGATTGTCTCGCAACTGTTCTGTGAACGCGGTCAGCTGATCTCGGTTTGCTCGCTTACCTTCAGGACCCTTAGGGGCGGCCATAGGTTCACCCACCACAATTCGAACCGTCGAGCGGCGAGGCAATTTCTTCCCCTCTTGCATCGACTGTTCGGTGCCTGAGATTCCTATTGGAATAACCCGGGCACCGGTACGGGCCGCAAGCCATGCGGCACCATCGAACAACTCTCCAATTTCATCACCAAGCTGTCTGCCGCCCTCAGGAAACACAATCATCGACTCTCCACGGTCAAGAAGAGTTTTAGCCGCAACCAAAGCCTCACGGTCGGCCGCTCCGCGCCTAACCGGAATTGCACCTAAGGCCGCGCAAAAGTAGCTGAGCACTGGAACCGTAAACAGCGATTCTTTGCCCAGAGCTCGAATTCGCCGTTTGGAAAAGGTCGCCAGGATTATCGAATCCAGATGGCTCCGGTGCACGGGGGCCAAGATGGTGGGACCATCCAGATTGAGCGCGTCAACGTTTGTTGCTTCGGCTCTCAGGTACGGGAACATGACCGCGCGAATCAGACGACGGATGATGCGGTAGACCACCATTGACGAGGCCTTATCACCGGTGGCAAAGGCTCGCTCTCGTAGTTCTTTGGATTTGTTCTTATCTTCACTCACCAGGCAACAACGCTAGCCGCGACCGGGGGCTTTGTTCCCTAGTGCTGTGTTTCCTGGAGCTGTGTTCCCTAGTGCTGTGTTTCCTAGAGCTGTGTTTCCTAGTGCGTTATTGAGCTCAACCATTCCAGGGGCCGATGCAAGTGCCTCGTCGCCAACGATTAACGCCAACTTCGTTCGGCGACGCAAGAAGTCATCGGCGTAGACCAACATCTCCCGACTGATCATCAGCTCCAACTCAGCCCGAAGGACATCAGAATTGGGGAACAGCTCCTCGGCCAGAGTCGCGTCTGACTCGATGAGGTCAAGGACGTCGTTGGCTGCGTTGTGATGGCGTCGCCACAAAACCTCCGCAGCTGTTGGCGCGTGCTCCACTGTCGGAGCTCGATCCAAGCCATGCTTGGCGGCCCTGGCGTAAAAGGCGTCCCTCTTTTCTTCGGATGGTTCGCCAAACCAATCAGGGTCGGCGGGGCCAAATTTCACCCCGAAGCTTTCGAGCGCCTCGGCAATCTCATCTCCGACATTAAGACAATCGGTCAACTTGCCGCCAAAGATGGTCACGACTTGACGATCGATGTCCGCCTCGATCTCGTGCTTTCGCGACAGCTTGGTCCAGTCGGTCTGTGTTTGATCGTCACCATCGACCGGAACCACCAAAGGCCGAACGCCGCAACGTTCGGAGATGATGTCTGCTTCAGTCAAAGGCTTGTCCAGATCCAGTCGACGATTGATCTGGTCAAGCAAGAACTCTCGATCTTCAGGAAGCACACCCTCATTGGCGTCAATAGTGCGAGTATCGGTTGTGCCGATTACTGACCTGTTCGCCATAGGCAACACATAGAACAAGCGCCCGGTGTCGTCGAAGAAGGCGAGAACCCGCTCTTGGTCAGTGACCCTAGGGACGATCAGGTGGATCCCCTTGGAGTAGACGATCCGATGATCTGTCTTGATACCCCAAGACTCGTTTAGGCCATCAACAAATGGGCCAGCTGCGTTAACTACCGAGTGGGCCTTGAACTTGAACGCCTTCTCATTTACCGAGTCCTGCACCCCGAACTCCCACACGCGTTCGGGGTGATAGGTGGCTGACACAACTTCGGCGTAGTTAAGCGCTACCGCTCCATGGTCCAGGGCTGACCGGACGAAGGTCCAGACAAACCTCGAGTCGTTCTCGAGCATGTAGCCGTCGGAATATTCGATGGCGCCTTTTGCGGTGTCAGTTCTGACAACGGGAACTGCCTTCTTTATTGCCTTCGGTCGAAAGAACTTTGGGGCCTTTGTGGCCAGCCGACCAAAGCCCCAGTAGCCAAACGTGCCTAAGGAGGCAAGCCATGCAGGGAACGGCGCGGTTTTGTCGAGCGTGGCAAAGAACCTGACTTCAGAGATGGCGGTTGGGTAGGCATCCATAAGCTCGTTTCGGCTCTTACAGAGCTCCCAAACAAGTGCCAGTTCATAGTTCTGCAGGTACTTAAAGCCACCCCAAACCATGTTTGAAGACTCCTGGCTGGTGAAGCTGGCAAAGTCGTTCCGCTCTAGGAGAGCTACCGACAACCCACGAGCAGCTAAGGCAGCTGCGGACACAGCGCCGTTGATTCCACCACCGATAACAACAACGTCGAACGTCTGACCAGCCATGGCTGCAACATTGGAGTCTCTTAAAGATGGATTTTGCGTCGGCTGCATTTACTACAGGGTAGCTAAAGAGGCCTACGGTAGGTGAAGTGCAGCAAGTGAAACCGCCAGCAAAACCCATTGTGAGAATCCTGGCGCTAGTGCTGCTGATGGTTATGGCCGCCTGCACACCGGGACTAGGCACAGCAGAAGACGGACAAGACACCACCACATCGGCACCTGAGGGCTCCGATCCGCAAGATTCAGCACCCGGCGAGACCGATCCAAATAGCCCTTCCAGCCCCCCGAACCCTGACGACCCGAACGCAGCTGATCCCGACACAGGGCCAAACTTTGGACCCGCAGATGAAGGATTAGCCGATCTAGGCGGCCAGCTTGCGATTTCAACCGACACCGGAGAGCTGTGGGTTATGGCCCCAGATGGATTTGGCCCAGAGTTAGTTGCGGGTGGAGCGACGGGCCGCGCCACTCAACCAACGTGGCTTCCCAACTCTGAAGTCCTCGCCTACTCCTACTTTGGGGCTGATCGGCGCGGCATCGGCTACTTCGGTCTAGATACCGAAGACGACCCTTTTAGCGACGTCGATGGCAATCCCATCTACTACCTCCAATGGAGCCCGACCGCTGAACAGATCGCCTTCCTGCATACCTCGCCGGATCAGCGGAACACACAGTTTGGCTTGGCAAGACCAAGTGAGGCTGGCGAACCACTGGGGGTGGGAAGTCCCTTCTACCTCGCGTGGGCGTTCGACGGATCAAACGTTGCGGCTCATGTTGATGAACAGCGAGTCGATCTGTGGAACGCAACTAGCCGAACGTCAACCACCCTCTTTGAAACAACGACTCGCTTTATTGCCCCGACATACCTGACCCCATCAACTTTGCTTGCCGCTCGCGAGGGCGCTCTAGGACTTACCTCAGTTACCACCGGAACCACAATCTCGATTCTCGGAAGAACGGGCGGCCAAGTCAGATTCGTTCCTTCCAGCGACGGCACATTCATTGCCTACGCCGGAGGAGATGAGGACCGCTCACTAAAGATCGTTGAGGTTGCCACAGGCACAGAAGTTGTAGTCAGCGAACAGGTTGCAATCAGCTGGGAGTGGAGCTCTGACGGCAACCGCCTAGCTTGGCTCGGCTCTGACTCGGCAGGTCTGTTCCGCTGGCACTTCTTCGACCTCGAGGCTGGGGAAGAAATCGGAACTACCCAGCCTTATGCCCCCAGCGGGTTCGAAGTTGCCAACATCTTGCCATTCGCGGCTCAATACGCATTGAGCCACAATCGTTGGTCACCCGACGGAGCAGCCTTTGCTTACGCTGGACAAGCAGCTGATGGATTGTCCGGCATCTGGGTAGAGGTCGTCGAAAGTGAGGGGGCGGCAACTTTGGTTGCCCCGGGCAATTTCGTTACCTGGTCACAAACAGACCCGAACGGTGGCGGCGGGCGGAATCCGGTCTAGTCCGAATGAAACTTTTTCATGGATGGAAAGTCGTTGGCGCGGGCGCGGCCATTTCGGCCCTTCAATCTGCATTTCTAGTGCAGGGTTATGGTCAGTTTGCGGTTGTCTTGGAACAACAATTCGGCTGGAGTAAGACCTTCTTTGGCGCTGGCTACTCGTTGAACAGAGCTGAGAGCGGGCTGCTGGGACCGCTTCAGGGCTGGGCGCTGGGCCGGTTCGGAACCAAAGCCGTGATGCGAGTTGGCGTCATCATGATGTCGATCGGATTTGCCCTCTTCTCCCAGATGGACACCAAAGTCGAGTTCATTGGTTCTCTACTTATCGCCGCGGTCGGTGCGAGCCTCTCCGGTTTCTTAAGCGTGACCACCGGCACCGTGCAATGGTTTGAGAAGAAGCGAGCCCGCGCGCTCGCTCTGGCCAGCACTGGTTTTGCGATTGGTGGTGGACTTGTGCCGGTTGTGGTTTTTTGCCCTGGATCGATTTGGCTGGCGTGAAACAGCGTTGGGCATGTCGATTCTGATCCTGCTGATTGGCTGGCCGCTCACCTATTTCTTCGGCGACACCCCAGCCACCAGAGGAGACTTTGTTGATGGGTTAGACCCCGCAGACATTCCAGATACCGCTTTCCGAGCCGAAGGGCTTTCCGAGATTCACTTGACCGCAGCGCAAGCAATCCGGACTAGATCATTCTGGACAATTTCGCTGGGCCACACCTCGGCCCTTTTGGTAGTTGGTGCTGTTATTGCTCACCTTTCGCTCTACCTAACTTCCGAACAAGGCTTCAACCAGCAGCGAGCCAGTCTTGTCATCCTGGCGCTAACCATTTGCCAGCTGGTAGGCATGGCGATGGGCGGGATCCTCGGCGACAAGGTCAACAAGCGATGGCTGGCCAGCGCAGCGATGCTGGGCCACATGATCGGCTTGTTGCTGTTGGCGTGGGCGGATAGTCGCTGGATGGTTTGGCTGTTTGTGCCGTTCCATGGGATCTCCTGGGGTGTGCGGGGACCCCTGATGCAGGCGTTGCGAGCAGACTATTTTGGTTCAACCCATTTCGGTCAGATCATGGGCTATTCGTCCCTGATTGTCATGTTGGGCATGGTTGGTGGACCGTTCTTTGCTGGTTTCTTGGCCGATCAAACAGGCAGCTACAGAACTGGCTTCACGATCCTCGCCGTGGCCGCCGGTCTGGGCATGTCCTTCTTCTTCCTATCCACGCCACCAAAACAACCGGGGTCAAGTCTCGAAACAAGTTAGGTTCGAATTCTGTGGATAACTCTGACTCGATTCCCAGCATCTCACGCAGACTTGTTCGAACTTGGGCCGAGGATGCGGCGGCTCACGCTGTGGCGTTAGCCCGAATCGACCCCTCTTGGGGCACGTCAGTGGACGAATTCGCAGACGGTTGGCTGATTCTTGCGGGCAAAGGCATGTACGTAAACCGGGCCATGGGCGTGGGCCTAGATAGCCAACTGTCTAGTGATGAGATCGCTGAGTTAAAGTCACGAAGTGCGGCAGCAGGAGTCACGGCCGCCATTGAAGTTTCGGCCGAGACTGACCGTGGGGTCATTACGCAGTTGGTGAACAGCGGCTTCGTACATAACACCGATGCGGACTTCAGTGCCTTGGTGAGGCCAATCCCAGGGCCAGAGGTGGCGGGTCCGGACGAGATTCTGGTTCGACCAGTTCGTACACCGGGCGATCTTCGCATATGGCAAGAAACCTCAGCCCTCGGCTGGGGACACACATCCGAAATCGATCGTAGAGCTTCCGATGCGTTCGCCGCTGCTGCGTTTGAAGTTGAACCTGACGGCCTGATGATCGCCTTCAACGAATCGGACATGACACCTATGGGGTGCGCAAGCATCACGATTCGAGACAAGCTGGCAACGCTCGGTGGAATGTCAACCGTTCCTGATTATCGGAGACGAGGCGTCCAGGCTGCCTTCGTCCGACGTCGCATCGATCATGCGGTAGAACTTGGCTGTGACCTTGCTGCCACTACTGCAGCAACCGGTGGCCCGTCTGAACGAAACCTGATGCGTCACGGTTTCTCAAGCGTTCTCACCATTCAGACTTTTGAGCTGTGAGTTATCCACAGTATTTGAACCTAGCCAAGTTTGAGACTTGACCCCCTTGATCCCGATTTCCATATCGTGGAAAATGCTTGCAATCATTTCCACCTACTGGAATAATCGGTTTGTGGCAGTGAACAGCGTGCGTCGAGCAATGGCAGTGCTTCAGGCTGTCAGCGAACAGCCCGGTGGTCTGGTCGAGTTGGCGGGGCGCCTAAATCTGCCAACCACAACAACAACACGACTCCTAGGCACTCTTGAACTTGATGGTGGAGTCCACCGAACCGCAGATGGCCGCTACCACCTAGGTCCGGCAATAACTCGAATGGCGAGCGCCAGTGGCGGTCCCATGGTGCAGGTGATGGCCCATCCACACATGACCAAGCTAGCGAACGAACTAAACGAGGCAGTTGGTCTTTCAATACCGTCGGGCCGCGAGTCTGCCACAGTTCTACGCATCGACGCAGACAAACCAATAACTGCCGAAGACTGGACCGGCACCAGAATTCCCCTGCATGCGGGCTGCCTTGGTCTCGTCACGCTGGCTCTTCAAAGCGACGCAGAAATCGACGCCTATCTAGAAGGTGACCTCGAGAGATTCAACGAATTGACGGTCGTAGACCCAGCAAAGATTCGCAAGCGGCTGTCCAAGGTACGGATCAACAGAACTCTTTGGACCCATGGCGAATACGTCGAAGGGCTGTCGTCTACCGCTGCGGCAATTGTTAATGACGCTGGGCGTCCGGTGGCCGCATTGTTCGCATATGGCCCATCCTTCCGTTTCCCAGCAAAGGGCCAGGCTGACGCAGTCTCAGCTCGGGTAATCCAGATCGCAGACGAAATCTCGGCCGAACTAAGCGGCCGACCAAACCAACAGATCGCATCGTGACAACAAACACCAGGAGCCTTACCTAATGGCCCGTAAGAAACCAGCACGCTATTCGGCGTTTGACCTTGTGAAACGAGGTCTCAAGAACGAAGAATGGCCGAGACTGTGGGATCACCATGACCTCAACAAGTCCTATGACGCCATCATCATCGGTGGCGGTGTTCACGGCCTGGCGACGGCCTACTACTTGGCCAAAGACCACGGCATCACAAACGTCGCCGTCATGGACAAGGGCTACTTGGGCGGAGGCGGTTCGGGGCGCAACACGGCAATCGTTCGGTCCAACTACCTAACACCCGAGGGCATCAACTTCTACAACCGTTCACTAGAGCTCTACGGTTCGATGGCAACTGACCACAACCTCAACGTCATGTTCTCTGAGCGTGGCCACTTGACGTTGGCGCACTCAGATGCCTCGTTGCGCACAATGCGGTGGCGAGCAGAGGTCAACAAACTTCAGAACATCAATTCGCTAGTCATCGGACCAGATGAAGTCAAGAAGATCGTTCCATCGCTAGACATCTCGCGTGACGCCGCTCACCCGATTGAGGGCGCATTGTTCCACCCTCCAGGTGGCATCATTCGCCACGACGCAGTTGTCTGGGCCTATGCCCGAAGTGCCGCCGCAATGGGCACTCAGATGCATCAGAAAACTGAAGTTCTTGACATCATCTGCGAAGGCGGAAGCGGGCCCGATGGCAAAGGCCCTGGCGGCAAAGTCACTGGTGTACGAACCAACCGTGGCGATGTCTCAGCACCAGTAGTTGTGAACTGCACTGCCGGTTGGGCGACGCTGATTTCTGACATGGCAGGCGTCAAGCTGCCGATCACAACGTTCACACTTCAAGCCGCTGTGACCGAACCAGTAAAGGTATTCCTACCGGCGGTGGTCGTCTCAGGCTCATTGCACTGTTACGTGAGCCAAACCGATCGGGGCGAGCTTGTCTTTGGAGCCGCTGTCGACCCGGTTAGCACCTACTCGATGCGAGGGACTTTTGAGTTCACCGAGAATCTCGCCGGCCACATCCTGGACCTGATGCCCGGAGTTGCCAAGATGCGCCTCCTGCGTCAATGGGCCGGGCTGTGTGACATGACACCGGACTACTCCCCCGTCATGGGCGTCACACCAGTGGAGGGTTTCTATGTTGATGTCGGCTGGGGAACCTACGGATTCAAAGCAGGACCAGGGTCGGGCGAAGCAATGGCTAACACCATTTCGTCCGGCCGCAACGCAGACATCATTGCCCCATTCGATCTAGCCCGCTTCGCCGAGGATCGCCTCGTCGGAGAAAAGGGTGCAGCGGCCGTAGGCCACTAGCCAACAATCGCGAAACGAGACCACCATGTTGTTAGTACCTTGCCCAAACTGCGGCCCAAGAGACGCATCGGATTTTAAGTTCGGAGGCGAGTCATCTTCCAGACCCGACCCCCGCACCGCAACGCCAGAGCAATGGCGCGACTATGTCCATCTGAAGACCAACGTCGCCGGCAATCAGAAAGAAACCTGGTACTGCCGGGGCTGCCGAACTTACTTCTCCCTACACCGTGACACCGTCACAAACATATTTGGAGCACCCCAATCATGAGCCCCTCTCGTCTCCCCTCTGGCGGCGCAGTCATCGACCGTTCACGCCCCATCAAGTTCAAATGGAACGGCAAAAGCTTCACTGGCTTTGAAGGCGACACGATCGTGTCCGCTCTTGCCGCTAACGGAGTTGATGTGTTCTCCAGGTCCATGAAGTACCACCGTCGGCGTGGCATCCTCACTGGCGATTTCTGGGATCCGAACTGCTTTGTTCAGGTTGGCGACGAACCCAACGTGCGAGCCGGGCACCGACTAATCAGCGCTGGCATAGAAGTCAGCGCACAAAACGTTTGGCCTTCATTGGAACGCGATGTCAAGGCCGCAAACGGTCTGGTCGGGCGCTTCCTGACCGCCGGCTTCTACTACAAGACCTTCATGAAGCCAGCAACATTGTGGCCCAAATACGAGAAGATCTTGGCCACTTTTGCTCCGGGTGGGGCAATCGACATCGAATCAACCCCAGGACGCTACGACAAGCGCTACAGCCACCCCGACGTTCTAGTAGCTGGCGGCGGGCCAGCCGGAATGGCAGCCGCAATTGCCGCTGCAGAGGCTGGCGCCGACGTCATGTTGGTTGAGCACAACCACCAGCTCGGCGGCCATCTGCTTTGGGGGTCGGCCGAAGATCAAAAACGAGCCGCCAGTCTTGGCGCCCGTTGCATAGAAGTTGGTGTGGAAGTTCTCACCGACTCCACAGTCACCGGACGTTACGACGGCTCGTGGGTCGCCATAAACCAACGAAATGTTGCCGGCGAAACGATCGAACGAGTTGTCAAGGCACGCGCGAAGTGTTTGGTTATTGCCCCGGGCCTTATCGAGCGGCCATACATCTTCGAAGGCAATGATCGAGTTGGCGTGATGACTTCTGGCGCCGCCCGGCGCATGCTGAATATGTACGGCATCAAGCCCGGCCAGAAGGCGGTGGTCTTCACGGCAAATGCTGCAGGTGACGCCGCCGCCGCGGACCTGGCCGATGCTGGAGTTGAAGTAACAACCGTGGATGGGCGCACTGGCGCCGATGTTGTTCGGGCGTCGGGAAGCGGTGATCGGGTAGAGCAGGTTGAACTTGCCGACGGCACTGTTTATGAAGCGGACCTGTTAGTGACGGCGGTGGGTTGGACCGCCCCGACATCACTGGCCAACATGTCGGGCGATCGTCCCTCATATGACCCGTCTGCTGCCCGATTCTTCTGCACAAGTCTGCCCGATGATGTGCTACCAACCGGCGGCTTGGCTGGTGACGGATCACTCGAAGAAAACCTCACCCATGCCTCAGCAACTGGACGGCTTGCCGCTCGCCGAGGTCTGACTATGAGGAACCAGATGCGGTCAATGACCCCGCGGGCGTCAACAGGTGTGCCAGCGCCAATCAAGGATGCTTCCGAACCTGCTCCCCTCCCCAGGGCTAACCATCCCGAGCTGTTCCGTTCAACCACCCACGGCCTGGTCGACTTCTCCGAAGATGTTGGATCTAAGGATCTTTGGGCTGCGGCGGCGGAAGGGTTTGACTCTGTCGAACTGGTCAAGCGCTTCACAACAGCCACCATGGGCCCGTCACAGGGCAAGCTTGAAACGGTCAACACGGTTGCCGTGCTGGCCGAGTACCTCGGACAGTCGATCGAAGAAGTAGGCACCACCGTCTGGCGTCCGCCTTATGCGCCGGTGTCTCTAGGAGCGCTTGCAGGTAAGAACTCCACTCCGCATCGGATCTCTTCGATTCACGTCTGGAACAAGGCCAACAACTGCAAATTCATTCACGCCGGAGCCTGGCTGCGGCCAGACCACTACGGAAATGCCCAAGCCGAAGCGAAGAACGTCCGTGACAACGTTGGCATCATCGATGTAACGCCGCTGGGCAAGCTTGACCTTCAGGGCCCGAACGTGCCCGACCTGCTTGAGCTGTTGTATGTGAACAAGTGGCGCAAGCTCGACATTGGCAAGGTGCGTTACGGCGTCATGGTTGGCGAGGATGGAGTTGTGCTCGACGACGGCGTCACTGCTCGCCTCGGCGAGGAGCACTACATGATGACAACAACGTCATCGGGTGCGGCGTCCATTTGGGAATGGGCCGAGAACTGGCTTCAGACCGAACGACCCGACTGGGACGTGAGGATCGTGCCGGTAACCACCTCTTACACATCAATCAACGTAGCGGGGCCAAAGAGTCGAGAACTGCTGCTGAAGATCTGCGAAGACGTCGACCTATCGAACGAAGCGTTTGGCTACATGAGTGCTCGTCCAGCAACCGTTGCCGGCGTGGCCGAATCGCTAATGCTACGCATTGGATTCACGGGCGAGCTTAGCTACGAGGTTCACGTGCCCGCCGCCCACGGGTTGAAGGTCTGGGAAGCCCTACTTGATGCCGGCAAGGACCTGGGTGTCAAGCCCTTCGGCCTGGAAGCTCAGCGAATTCTGCGCCTCGAGAAAGGCCATTTCATCGTTGGCCAGGACACCGACGGTCTGACTCGTGGGGCATCCGCAGGCCTAGGCGGCCTGATCAAGCTAGACAAAGATGACGGCGTTGGATTGCCCGAGCTGCGTTGGGCCGCCGACCGAACCGACCTTGCCCAAGTCGTATCGATAGCACTCGATGACGGAATGATTGTTCCTGAAGAAGCGAGCCAGCTTGTCGATGGCGAGACCAACACAATTGTGGGCCGCATTACATCGTCTCGGATGTCGCCAAACCTTGGACGGTCAGTCTGCATGGGCCAAGTAATCCCAGAGCTAGCAGCCCCCGGCTCGAAACTGACAGTCCTACTCACCGACGGACGTCGCGTTCCCGCAAAGATCCACACCGACCACGCATTCATCGACCCTGAAGGAGCCCGCCTCCGTGCCTAACTCAACTCTCCCCTACGAAACAGCCGTCACATCGACCTTGTCCAACGGCAGCCGAGTTTCGGTAACCGATGCCAGCGACATGGCAAAGCTGCTGGTTCGCACCAAGCGACAGCCGGTTGGCGCCGACGTTGAGATCCCAAGCGGTCTTCCCAGTCAGGGCCACGCCCAAGTAGGTGGGCAGGTTCTAATTGCTGCCACCCGACCGTCTGAGTGGACAATCCTTGGACAGCGTGGCATGGACGTTGCCGATCTTGTGCCGCCTGGGGCCACAGTTGTTGACCTCACCCATGGGCGCTCGGCGGTTCGACTTAGTGGGGTCGGTGCTCCCGAAGTTCTCGCTCAGCTTTGCTCGCTTGACTTCTCCGACGACTTCACACCAAACGGTGCGGTGATCTCGGGCGCTGTCAGTTCGGTCATGTGCGACATCATTAGAGACGACATGGACGACGCTCCGTCCTACGTTTTGTTGTTTGACAGGTCATTTGCCGACTTCTTCTCGACCCAGATTGTTGACGTTGCCAGCTATCTCAACCAACACCCACTGCGAGGACACTAAATCGTGAAGACCCAAGCCCAAGTTGTTGTAGTCGGCGGCGGAGTAGTTGGGGCCTCGGTCCTATATCACTTAACCAAAGCAGGCTGGACCGATGTGGTCTTACTTGAGCGTCATGAACTGACCGCAGGTTCAACCTGGCATTCCGCTGGGGGTATGCACACGCTAAACGGTGACCCGAACGTCGCGAAGCTCCAGCAATACACCATCGAGCTCTACAAGGAGATTGAAGAGATATCGGGCCAAGATTGCGGCATCCACATCACTGGTGGCGTGATGTTGGCTGACACTCCAGAGCGACTTGACTGGCTCAAGATGAGCCACGCCCGTGGCCGGTACTTGGGCATGGATACCGAGCTGATCTCGGTGGCAGAAGCCAAAGAACTCTTGCCGATCTTCGAAGAGAAGCACTTCGTGGGAGCCATGTATGACGCCCATGAAGGTCACGTTGACCCGTCAGGGGTCACCAACGCCTACGCAAAGGCAGCTCGCATGGCCGGCGCAGAGGTTTACCGAAATACTTGGGTCCGAGACATCAATCGAGCTGCCGATGGCGGCTGGAACCTTGAGCTGCTCAACCCTCACACAAACGAAGAACTTGGCCAATTCCATTGCGAGCACGTCGTTAACGCCGGCGGACTTTGGGCCCGCGAGATTGGCCGCATGGTTGGCCTTGAGACTCCCCTGCTGGCCATGGAGCACATGTATCTCCTCACCGAAGAACTGCCCGAGGTGGCCGAGATCAACAAGACCACGGGGCAGCAAGTTCTACACGCCATCGACTTCGGTGGCGAGATCTATATGCGCCAAGAAGGCAATGGCCTTTTGCTTGGGACCTATGAGAAGAACGGGCGTCCGTGGTCCTCTAAACAAACACCGTGGAACTTCGGCACTCAACTGCTGCAACCCGATCTTGAACACATTGCTGACTCTCTTGAGGTCGGCTTTAAGCACTTCCCCATATTCGCTGAAGCTGGAATCAAACAAGTCATCAACGGCCCGTTCACCTTCGCCCCCGACGGCAACCCGCTACTGGGCCCTGTGCGTGGCCTGCCTAATTACTGGAGTGCCTGCGCCGTCATGGCCGGCCTTTCCCAAGGCGGCGGAGTGGGCCTAACGGTTGCTAACTGGATCACCGAAGGTGATCCGGGTGCTGACGTTTGGGGCATGGACATCTCGCGCTTTGGTGACTATTCGACGATGCAATACACCGATACAAAGGTTCGAGAGAACTACGGCCGCCGGTTCCGAATAACTTTCCCGAACGAGTTTCTCGAGGGCGCTCGTCCGCTGATGACCTCACCCATCTATGACCGGATGGTTGCTGAGAACGCAGTCTTCGGGAACAGCTTTGGTCTGGAAAATCCGCTGTGGTTCCAAGACAAAGGCAAAGAGCCAACGGAAGATGTTACTTTCGGCCGCTCCAACGCTTGGGACAACGTGAAAGCCGAATCACTTGCCGTTCGAAACAGTGTCGGCATGATGGAGACCACTGGTTTTGCAAAGTTCGAGTTCTCCGGCCCCGGCGCTCGTGATTATCTAAACAAGGTTCTTGCTGGCCGCATCGCAAAACCAGGCCGCATGGCGCTAACACCAATGACCAACCCGGCTGGCACTCTCATTGGCGATCTAACCGTCGCGTGCCTCGGCCCGGCCGCGGGTGAAGCCGAAGGGCCATACAACACCGTCACTGGTGGAGCGACCTCAAACGTTGATCAGGCCGAACGATTCATGGTGTTCGGATCTGGCGTGGCGCAGAGCTACTACGAACGCTGGTTTGATCAGCACCTGCCGAGTGACGGCTCGGTCCACTACAAGACGCACGGCTATGAGCTGGCCGGGCTTTCAATTGCCGGCCCTAGCTCCCGGGCACTGCTAGAGAAACTAACCAACGCAGACGTTTCAGCAGACGCATTTAGGTTCATGGACTTTCGCCGCATGGATCTGGGCATGGTGCCGCTGTATTGCGGGCGAGTCACTTTCACCGGCGACCTCGGGTATGAGTTCTGGATGCCAGCCAGCTATCAGCGCCACGTGTTTGATCTGATTCGCGAAGCGGGCAAAGAGTTCGACATGACCCTGTTCGGTTCACACGCGCTCAACTCACTTCGCCTTGAAAAGAGCTTTGGCTCATGGGCCAGAGAGTACCGGCCGCTTTATGACCCGATCGAGGCCCAGTTCGGCCGCTTTATACGAGCCGATGGCGGATTCATCGGCGCTGAGGCATTAGCCGCCCGTGAGCAGAAGTTACAGCTCTGTTCGTGGGTGGTCGACGCTACCGAATACGACGTGATCGGTGACGAGCCCGTCTGGCACAACGGTGAGGTAGTCGGTTGGGTGACTTCAGGCGGCTACGCCCATGCGCAGGAGAAGTCGGTGGCGATGGGTTACGTGCCGGTTGGGATTGCAAACGAAAACAGTGGGTTCGAGATCGAGATTGTGGGCGATCGACGCGAGGCAACTCGACTAGACGAGTGCCTCTATGACCCATCGGGCTCGCTTATGCGCAGCTAGTCAACTCACCGCCAGATCTATCGGCGCCTGATGACTATCTGCGCTAGAACAGAACCATGACTGAAGACGACAGACTCCCGCTGCCTGGTTTTGTGGAATGGCCCAACTTCCCCTTCGAAGGTGACCTCCGGGTGCAAGAAGTCCGGCCATTTTCTGACGTCGAGGCCCCTCGAAACGGTGAGCCCGGAGGTGGAGAGTGTGTTAGTTGCAAGGCCGCTGACGACCAGTACATCTGGACTAACGAGCGTTGGCGGCTAAAGACCCTGGCTCCATTCACGCCGCTGCCGTTGCTCTACATTTTGGAGACCCGCAAGCACATCGACATGCACCAACTAGATGACGACCTGGCCAGCGAGCTTGGACGGATCAGCGTGAATATCACCCGAACCGGTGAGGCCCAGCCCGAGATCGGTCGGGTTCACAACAACCGCTGGGGCGACGGCGGCGAGCACTTCCATTATTGGTACCTGGGGCGACCCATGGGAGCAGAACAATTGGGCGGGTTCACGTTGCCGATGTGGGGCTTCATCCTGCCGCCGATTCCAACCGAGGTGACCGATCCGATAACCGAGAAGGTCGTGGCATCGCTGGAACGGATGACTTAGTCCGCTGGTGGTGGGGTGACAGTATCCCTGACCCAGTTGCCATGGAAACCGTAGGGAACTCGAGCGGGCAGCTGAATTCGGGCCACCTCTGGCCGGGAGAAGTCCTGGGCATCGATTATGACTAATTCAGCCTTGTCGGTGGTGACGTCGTTGACCATTGTCATTAACCAACCGTCGTCTTCTGACTTCGCTCCGGTTCGGCTGACGAACACCGGTTCACCAGCGTCGCGTCCAGGCCCGTGATCGAACGTCTCGCTGGTACCACGTTCAAAGTCGTACTTGTAGGTGTTGCCGAAGTTCCACTCGGTAGGGGTCAGACCTACCGAAGCCGTGTATCCATAACGATGCTTCTGGTTAAGTACTGAGCCAGCAACCCTCGGGAATTCTTGGAACCGCTCATCAACCAGCTCCCGGTTCACCTTGCGTGCTTGAGGATCGACGGTCCAGCGTTCTAGCTGTGGAGACGAATCTCGAAATGGGCCGTTGCGATCACGATCGAAAAGTCGGTCAAACCGGCAAATGTCAACAACAACCTTCCCGTCTTCGGTGTCGTAGCTATTGAGCGGATGGAAGGCGTAACAAGGCTCGATCTCGCACCACACAATTTCGTCCTCAGTTTCGGCCGTCCGAGGCAACAGGCCGACTCTTGCGTTGTAGTCGTCAAACCAGCGGACCGGGAAAGGTGAGCCCCCCATAGCGAGCTCGATATCGACAGCCACAGGTAGGTCCAAGATGACGGCGTATTTTTGGGTAAGGCCCATGTCGTGCATCATCGGCATTGTGGGAGCCGACACCTGGACCGTCTTGGTCATCAAACCGTCGGCGCCGACCACGATGTACTCAACCATTCCACCTAGAGCAAGCGGCGCGTAAGCCATCGCATGCATCTCGCCCGTCAGAGGGTCATACTTTGGGTGTGCGGAGTAGCTGTTCAGAAGCGAGTGGCCGAACCCGTTGGTTCCAATTGTCTCCAGCTCGTAGCTGAGCTCGACGGGCTTTGAACCTGCTTCGACGATCGCAAAGGTCTTACCGGCGTGACCGATGACGTTTGTGTTCGGCCCGGTCGATGCCGTTACTGGCTGTTCGTAGCTTTTGCCGAGAAGATCTTCCGCTCGCTGACTACCGACAAACCGGTTCCGATACCACTCGGCTTTACCACCCCGTAGTCGCACACCGTGAACCATGCCGTCGCCTAGGAACCAATGATGGTTACTCACATCTGGACTGTCGATCGGATTAGGTCCGTTCCGCAGCAATCGACCTTCTAGCTCATTAGGAACTTCCCCAACTACTGGCAGGTCAAACGCCGTCAGTTCTTCGGTAACTGGCGCGAAGTTGCCGTCGAGATATGGAGATGCGTCGTCGAAAGTCTGGGATGTGTCAGTCATGAGATTGCTCCAGCGGTAGAAGTTCTGTTTAGCACTGCCGCGCCCCTGCGGACACCTCCGAGCTAACGCTGCAGGTACTGGCGAATCGACTTAAGCCCTGATGAGTAGTGATGTTTCATCTGAATCGGGCCGTAGCGATACTCGCTTCCAACAGGGCAAGCCTCTCTTGATGAACAGCGAAACTCGCACTCCGAACCCGCCGGAGCCCGCTGGCCGGTGCAACTCACGACGTCAAACCCGTCAGATAGAGAGACCGCCTTTGCCGGGCACGCAGCTTCACACGGCTTTGCTTCACACGTGTCGCACGGATGAGCTCTGTTCGGCTGTGCGCAGTCCCATGCAATGTCGGTTAGAAACGCTACCCGGTGCGCATTCCACAGGCCATACTCGGGATGGATCGTCAACCCCAACGGCGATGGCTTTCCCCAACCGCCAAGTTCAGCCAGCTGTCCAAGGTTCAAAGCAATATCACCCGGGTAGACAATCGCTAGCTTTGCCGCCGGAGAGTTGGTGGCGAACCAGTCCGCAACAAGGCGGATCGACTCGGCGTCAAAGGGGTCTGCCTGTTCACGGCTGGCCGACACAGTCTGTTCGAAGAACCGAGGGCCAGCTTGGCCCATCAAGACAAGAGTTTGAAACGATGCCAGGTCTAGGCCGGCCGCTATCAGCGGCGCCTTCAGCTCCTCGGCGAGCGTGGCTAAAGGAAGCGCCGCTTGAAGCAGAAGCCCCTTGGCTTCTAACTGAGCTATTGGGAATTGTTCGGTGACGCCGTCCAACTAGCCCTACTTAGGAATGTCGGTCCACGGAACGTTTTTGTCCACTCTTGGCTCACCCGGAAGGCCCAGTACTCGTTCGCCCAGGATGTTGCGCATGATGTCACTCGTCCCGCCTTCAATCGTGTTGGCTTGGCTTCGCAAGAACAGCTTTGAATACGTCCAGTCTTCGCGGCTGAGATCTCGAGTAAGTGGGTAGCCGGGCTCATGCATCATTCCTTCGCTACCTATGAGATCCATACAGCAGTTCCAGATGCGGATGTTCAACTCAGCCGACGCAAGCTTGCCAACCGATCCCTCCGGACCAGGGTTGCCGATGACCGAGTTTTCGCGACCACGAATAGTGGTAAGCCGTCCGACCTCAGCCTCAATCCACAGTTGCATGACTCGGTCACTCATTAGATTTTGCGTGCGGTCGTCCAGCTCCGGACCGCGCTTGGCCCACAAGTCCATCAGGACACCGATGTTGCCTGAGCCTCTAGGAGCCGTGGAGCCTCCAAGGGCAACCCGCTCGTTCATTAGCGTGGTGGTAGCAACTCGCCATCCATCGCCAACAGCACCCAGCAGATTCGAATGTGGCACACGAACATCTGTGAAGAACACCTCGTTGAACTCTGCGTTGCCGGTTATTTGATACAGAGGCCTTATCTCCACACCGGGCGAATGCATGTCGAGAATGAAGTAAGACAACCCCTTGTGCTTTGGGATGTCCGGGTCGGTCCGAACCAACAACATGCCATAGCGAGACACATGTGCCCCACTGGTCCAGACCTTCTGACCGTTCACAATCCATTCGTCACCATCGCGTATAGCCCGGCTAGCCAAGCCGGCCACGTCGGAACCGTGGCTTGGTTCTGAAAACATCTGGCACCAGATGTCTTCGCCAGTGAAAATTCGCTTGAGATACTGCTCGTGATGCTCTTCGCTGCCGTAGGTCAGCACAGTCGGCAAGCCCATGCCTATGCCGATTACGTTAAGACTTAAAGCGTTGTAATTGCGGCCAGCCGACCGAATCGCAGACTCTACGACCCCTTGCATTCTGGGAGAAATATCTAGTCCGCCCTTGCCCACTGGGTATTGCACGCGAGCCAGTCCGGCATCCCATAAGGCAGATCGAAAGTCGACTTCAGAGGCATCTAGGCCAACCTTTTCGACAACCGAAGTCGCCAACTTTGCGAGTTCCTGTTCCGTCATAGGCCGAGTATTGCCGACCAAGGCCTCATCTAGCCAACTAACAGCCTGCACCGGTTGGTCGACACACAAAATTGACATGTTCCCAATGTTGAATGCTGGCCGTCGGCCAAGTACCGTAGCTCGGTCGTCGGGATGCGCTTTTGCATTCTGCGATTTGCCCAGTTGCCTTTTGATCTCGGGAGAGACCGTGTCAGCAATTCCCTATTTAGCGTTCTTGTCTGCCTTGGCTGCACTTGCCTTAGCAGCCTTCTATTTCACCAAGGTCAAGGCCGCCAGCCCTGGCAATGACCGCATGGTCTTCTTGATGGAAGAAATCCAGAAGGGTGCCCGAGCTTTCCTTAAGCAGGAATACACCTGGGTTTCGGTGTTTGTTGTTGTGATGGCTGCTGCCATCGCCGCTGCGATCGCCTGGCAAGCCGCCATAACTTATGTGTTCGGAGCTTTCCTATCTGCTCTGGCTGGCTATGTCGGCATGACAGTGGCCACCATGGCTAACGCTCGAACCACCGAGGCAGCCCAACAGGGACCAGCTCCCGCGCTTGCTGTGGCATTCCGAGGCGGCGCCGTTATGGGCTTCTCGGTAGCTGGCCTTGCGCTAGCCGGCCTCATGGTTGTCTACATCATCTTTGTTGTCATGAGCGACAACGCAGACAACGCTTTCGAAATCGTAACTGCATACGGCCTCGGAGCTTCCTCGATCGCTTTGTTCTCACGTGTTGGCGGCGGTATCTACACCAAGGCAGCCGACGTTGGCGCCGACCTTGTCGGCAAGGTTGAGGCTGGCATCCCAGAAGATGACCCTCGCAACCCTGCAACTATCGCAGACAACGTGGGTGACAACGTAGGCGACGTCGCAGGTATGGGCGCCGACCTCTTTGAGTCATACGCCGGTTCGATCATCGCACCTATCTCGCTGGTGGCTTTCGCCCTTGGCGTCACTGCAACTACTGCAGACACTTCGCTGAACATGCCACTTCTTATGTTCCCGATGGCAGTTGCGTTTGTTGGCATGATCGCTTCGATCATCGGATCGTTCCTTGTTAAGGGCGGCGATTCAACTGATTCGAAGTCACTTTCGAAGGCCCTTCATATGGGAACCAACTCAGCAATGGCTATGACCATCGTGGCCACCATCGCTCTTTCCTACTGGATGTTCGGCGGAGACGACTTCGACGGCAACCCAATTGGCCTGGCAATCGCAGTAATCGGAGGCCTCATCGCTGGTTGGGCACTTGGCAAGACCGCCGAGTTCTACACCTCTGATCACTTCTCTCCGGTAAAGAAGATCGCTGAGCAAACCAGGACTGGCCCAGCAACCACAATTCTTGGCGGCATCTCTGCCGGCATGATCTCAGTTGCTGCTTCGGTTGCTCTGATTGTTGTTGGCATCATGATTGCGTTCTGGGGCGGCGAGCTTGCCTTAGGCGAAGCAGCAATTGGTGGCGCCGCAGGCTCACCCGGACTTTCCGGTGGCATCTACGGCATCGCCGTTGCCGCTATCGGCATGTTGGCTACGACTGGTGTAGTTGTATCGGTTGACGCTTATGGCCCAATCGCTGACAACGCTGGCGGTATTGCCGAGATGGCCGAGCTTGACCCTTCAGTGCGTGAAGTAACCGACGCTCTTGACTCACTAGGTAACACAACTGCTGCTGTGGCCAAGGGTTTTGCCGTTGGATCTGCTGCTTTGACTGCACTTGCGTTGTTCAAGAGCTTCGAATTCGCCATTCTCAACGCTGGCGGCGAGCTGAACCTCGACATCGGAAACGTTGCAGTGTTTGTTGGACTCTTCCTCGGCGCAATGTTGCCGTTCCTATTTGCTGCTTTGACTATTGACGCTGTTGGTCGGGCCGCACAGGAGATGATTGAAGAAGTTCGACGCCAGTTCCGTGAGATTCCTGGCCTACGTGAAGGCAAGGAAGGAGTCATCCCTGACTCTGCCCGCTGTGTTGCTATTTCGACCCAGGCCTCTCTGAAGGAAATGATCATCCCGGGTCTGCTTGCAGTTCTGGTTCCACTAGTGGTTGGTTTCATCAGCGTTGACGCCCTTGGCGGCTTCCTAGCTGGTGCTCTTGTAACCGGCTTCGCATTGGCCATCTTCATGGCTAACGCTGGTGGCGCATGGGACAACGCTAAGAAGTACATCGAAGCCGGACACGGCGACCTCGGTGGCAAGGGATCTGATTCCCACAAGGCTGCTGTTGTGGGCGACACCGTTGGTGACCCGTTCAAGGACACCTCGGGCCCAGCAATGAACATCTTGCTGAAGGTAATGACGATCGTAAGCCTGGTGTTCGCCAGCGCCTTCGTCTAAACTAGCCGCACTAAAGAAGCCGCACTAAAGAAGACCCGGCCCTCTACGGGGCCGGGTCTTCTCGCGTTTTGGCCGCATACCTCGACGTTTTTGTCGCCCTGTGCGGCCGGTCTGGGTTTTGGTGTCGCTTTGTGCGGCCAGAATTATGTCTAGGACGCCTTCAACGCTGCTCGCCGCCTGGCCATCACGACTCCTCGGATCTCACCCACAACCGCTGCTCGCCTTTGAGCTAGCTCTTGGTGGCCGACTCGGAGCACCGCAAACCCGTGGCCAGCTGCGGTGCGATCGCGCTGACGGTCGTTGTTGTGGGCCTGAGTAACCTGTCGAAACTGGCGACCGTCAGCCTCGATGATCGTCTTTCCGATCGGGTCGGCAGCGTCGACAATACCCCTGATTCCGTCGTACCAGGGTGGCCGGAATTGGCGCGTCAACCCCGTGACTCCCCCAGCTGCCAGCGCTTGGAACAAGCGGATCTCCAGCGCAGACTCTGGAAACGGCTCGTCATCAAGCATGATTCCCAACAACTCGTACAGCTCTCCGACCGATCTGACCCCGCTGCGTCGGCGACTGCGCACACACGCGACTATCTCATCCGGCGTCGGGCGTTTCCGGCTGAGTTGTGTCTCGATCAAATGACGCAGAAAGGCCGGTTTCACATAAGGCGCAATGTCGCAGATGGTTCGAGAAGGTGAGGTAACTCTAATTCCGTCTACAACCTTCACATCCACCTCCGGCAAGTCACGCGTCTCATGTATTTCAAGAAGATGGCTGTTGGCCCGATGGCTATGCATCACTACGAATTGGGGAATGGCTGGTCTTTTGACGTCAAAACCGTGGAGATAAGCCGCGGTGAACCGGAACGCCGCTCCAGCGGGTTGTGCCAAACAAGCAGCGTGTAGCGGCGAATCGTGATTCCGAACGGCGTTTGCCAGATAGACCCCCTTAAAGACTCGTTCGAGAGATCCATCGTGCACACGCCTCAGAACGCTGCGACTATTGATTCCCTCGGCTTTTAATAGCTGCGTGCTGACAGCGCCGCCGTTAGCCATCGCAAGCTTCACAATTGTTTGATCGTGGTTTGTCGACATGATTCCATCATGCTCACTGCCTGTGACAGTGTCGCCACACACCGCACCAAGTTCGCCGTATTTTGGCCGCACACCCCGCCGCAAATTCCGACTCTGGCCGCATAGAGCGACATTTGCGTCGACCTATGCGGCCAAAACGTGAGGTTGGGGCGGGGTATGCGGCCAAAATTGGATTTAGGGGGTGGGTGAGTGGGGCTGCCTAGACTGTCATTGTGTCTCTTCAGAAACTCTCTTCTACTGATGCGTTTGTGGTCGTCGACATCAACGACGCCCCCGCTACTGGCCCGGTTCGGATGGGTCGCAAGATCTTGCAAAGCTCAGCCAAGGACCTGGCCCGATCGATCACCTACACCTTCGCCATTTGTGAGATGCAACGCAGCGGCGCCTCAGCTGGCATCAACGCCGAAGGTGACGCAACCACCGAAGCTGTCAGCTCCTTTGTAGACGAGCTGTCTGAAGTTGTAGCCGGCGGCGGCTTGCATCTGGACCCTGGCAAAGGGCTCACTGCGTCCGAGCTGGCACCCTTGGCTGACGCCGACAGCCGGAACTCGGCCGGAACCGACGCTGTGGTCCAAGCCAGTGGTGTTTTGGCAGCAACCGCGTTCGCTCTAGGCGGAACCGTTGAAGGCAAGAAGATCGCGATAGAAGGCAACAACGGAACCCCCATCCCAGCCGCAGTCGAAGCCGCGCTGACCACAGCCGGCGCCACAATCGTTACCCCCGAAGGCATCGAAGACAAGCCCTGGATGATTTGGGGCGCTGACGTCGATGCCATCTGCGCTGGCTCAAAGCCCGGCACCCTCACCCATCAAGGTGCAGGCATGGTTAAGGCCTCGGCCATTGTCCCTTGGGGACCCATTCCGGTTACCACCAAGGCCTTCGCCCAGCTGCGCCGAGCTGGTGTTCAGGTTCTCCCAGATTTCATTTCAGCCAGCGGAACCACCGTTGGTGGCTACATGGATGGCGACTCCCAAATGGTGAGTGCACAGGTTGCGCAACAAGTTTCTGGCATGCTGGAGGCGCTATCTGATCATGAAGACGGCGTGCTGCTTGCAGCTTGCTATCGGGCTGAAGAGTTTCTGAAGACTTGGACAGATGCGAAGATATTTGGCCGCCCGTTGGCGGCATAAGGGCTACCTGGCGGTAGCAGAGAGTTGAACAATGGTTCGCGTTAATAAAAGAACAGCCAAGCGTGGCGAACAGTACGTAGAAGACCGTCGCGGTCAGAGTGGTCGACGAAACACTGCCCCGCGTCGTGGTGGCGGCGGCGTCCCTATGGGTAAAGCCGGTGGAGGCCTTGGCGCCATCATCGCAATCATCCTCGCCCTCATCTTCGGGGGAAACATCGCCGGAGACGGGGGCTCAGCAAGCGGCATCGACATCAACTCCCCCGGCGGCTTCGGAAGCGGTCAGCAGGTCCCGGCGAACAGCGGGTCATCTGAATTGGACCCCGACGCCGACACAGTGGAATTGATGCAGTTCGTCATGGCCGACTCCCAAGATGTCTGGTCTGCTTACTTTGACCAAGTTGGCTTGCAGTATCAGTTCACCAAGATGATCATCTTCGAAGACCAAGTTTCCACTGGCTGTGGCAACGCGACGTCTGCTGTAGGCCCGTTTTATTGCCCCGCACCGAATGATCGCAACGTGTACATCGATCTCGGATTCTTTGACGAGTTGGCGTCGCCACGGTTTGGCGCCGCTGGCGACTTCGCTCAGGCCTACGTAGTTGCTCATGAAGTTGGGCACCACATTCAGTCCGTCACAGGAATCTCCGATCAGGTCCGACAGGCTCAGGGGTCCAACCCTGGATCCAAGAATCAACTGTCAGTTCTGCAAGAACTCCAGGCAGACTGCTTTGCCGGCGTGTGGGCATACTCAGCAAACCAACGCACAGACGATGCGGGCCGCTCGATCATTCAGATCGGCGACATCGAAGAGGGTCTAGCTGCGGCTCAAGCAGTTGGTGATGACCGAATTCAATCACAAGCTGGCATGACTGTTGATCCCCACACTTGGACCCACGGCTCAGCTCGGCAACGCCAGGGCTGGTTCACAAAGGGACTACAAAGCGGCGACCCTGAGCAGTGCGACACCTACTCTGTTGGGGCGGACGGCTTCTAGCTCTGCTCAGGCCTAACTCGACTCAGGCCTAGCTCGACTCACGGCTGGTCATGTTCGGCGATCACTCGGGCTGGCGAACCGACTGCAGTCACAAAGGGAGGCAGGTCAGCGGTGACTACCGAGCCTGCGCCCACTGCTGTGTGTTCGCCAATAGTCACGCCCGGCAGGACGACCACGTTGGTGCCAAGCCAAGATCCTTTCCCGATGCGGACCGGCTTCTCAGATTGAGACTGCTTGCCAATCGGTAAGGCCAAGTTCGAAGTGCTGTGATTCTGGTCTGTGACGTAAACGTTGGGACCAAAGAAAACGTCATCCTCAATCACAATGTCAAAATGCGCCACTATCGAACTGTGTCGCCCAATCATGCAGCGATCACCTATTCGCACAATCTCAGTGCTTAGTAGTTCTTGACCCGGCACCATTCCAGCGCTTAACGACAGTCCAGGCCCAAGCAGAGTGTTGGCCCCGATGTGGATGGCCTGTTCCCCATAAAGTGCCACTGGGGGAAAGCCGATGATTGAGCCCTGCCCGAACGATGCGAACCGCTGACCCCGTCGGCTCTCTGCTGTGATCATCGCCCTAGAGGCGTACCACTCATATGCACCGTTAAGAATGTCCGATCTGGTCCGACGTCCAGCCACTTAGTTTGTTGACGCAACCGCGATTGCTGCGCCACCGTTGGAGAGGTCCCGTACCGCTGCCACGGCGATCTTGATCATCTTGGGTTAGGAGCTTGCGTCTTCAAGTTCGGGCTTTGCCCCTGCACCCGCGGCAGCATCTTCGGAGGTTGTCTCTACTGAATCTAGAAGCCGGGCTGCGAATTCGAACGCGCCACCCTTGAGGTTCTTGCGATGAATGGCATATCCACCCTGGACATCGCCGCCGCGCCGGGCAACGATGCCACTGAGATGGGTAAGCGTCTGTGCTGGGTCCTTTGCATAAGTGCAGTAGACGTATGCTTTCTTGCCATCGATAACAGGAAGCTTTGCAAGGCGCCAAGGACGCCCGGGGCGCTGGCCAAAGAAAAAGAAGCCATCGGTCCACGAACCAACGATTACCGTGTCCGCCTCACTCAAGGCCTGGAGATCAACTTGATCTATCGGACATGCGATGGCCGGCATTCCCGATGCAGTCAGCTCGTGGGCGATCAACTCGCCAGCTCGCTGGGTGTTTCCCCGAAGGCTCTCATAGATGACAACTGCGCTCATGGCACCCACGATAGGCGCTCCTATGCTGCAACCCATGACTACTGCCACACCTATTGAAATAAGCATCACCTACTGCGTTCCCTGAGACTATTCCGCTCGCGCCGTGAGCGCGACAAACGAGATCATCAGCGGTTACCAGCACGTCATCTCCGAGCTGAAGCTTGTGATGGGAAGCAAGGGTGTCTTTGATGTCCATGTGAACGGAGATTTGGTTTTTTCTAAAGGCGAGCTGGGCCGGTACCCCAACGAGGGTGAGCTCTTGGCTCAGGTTGGTGAGATAGTCGGGCCAGACGTCAGGCTTTATGGCACCTGATTTCGAAGCTGAAGACATCCCTACAGCAACACCCATCCACCCAAACTTGATACCAGTTGACGATCCACAAGATCGCAGAATAGAGGTCTACCAGGGCCTGCGAGATCACGTATTGAGACAGAGGAGGGAAGAGCCGGGTGGAGACATGGACGGCGTATTCATGTCTGAAGGCGACAACGTCGTAGAGCGTTGCCTGAAAGCGGGGTACAAGCTCAGCTCGATCTTGATTGATGGCAAACGCACCAAACCCCTCCCGGCCGCCGTCGGACCAGATGTGCCGGTCTACGCCGCTGGAGATTCGGTCCTTCAGCGAGTAACCGGATATCACCTACACCGGGGCATGCTTGCGTGTTTTGCGCGGAGGCCGGTTCCAGAGCCTGCTGAAGTTCTTGCCAACTCAACCAACTTGTTGGTTACCGAATCGATCGCTAACCCGACCAATCTTGGCGTGATAATTCGTAACGCAGTTGGCCTTGGCATTGATAGCTACTTGCTGGACCCCACCTCGTGTGATCCCCTCTACCGACGCACCGGCCGCGTTTCCATGGGTGAGGCATACGTGATGCCCTACGCCCGACTGCCAAAGTTTCCCGAAGGTCTTCAACAAGTAATTGATGCAGGGTTCAAACTTCTGGCATTCACGCCAGCTCCCGACGCGGTTGATGTTGCTGACCTCCGTTTAGATCCGCATGAGAAAGTTGCGTTAATGATCGGGGCGGAAGGACCGGGTTTAACTCAGGCTGCTCAAGATGCAGCCCATGTGAGGGTGAAGATCCCGATGTCAGGCGCTGTCGATTCCATCAACGTCGGCTCCGCCTCCGCTATAGCCTTCTATGCTCTCCAGCAAAGTCGAAGGCCTTGACACAGGCTTCTTAGGCCGGACCTCTACCGGAATCTCAGTTCGAAACGTAGCTGGAGTTTCGAGACCGGCCTCTGCAGCGCTAGGCGTGTTGCGAGCAGCTTGAGCTAGTGCGCCAATGGCAGCGTGAATCTCACCAGCTCCGTTCAATCGCTCAGGGAACGGAACTCGCGTACGGCGTCTAGTCCCAGGCTCAGTGATAGTTACAACAAGTCCGTAGCGGTCAACACCGAACAACTCTGCAGTCCTAGCTCGGTGAATGCCACTGAGCCCGCGCACCATGACGATCAGGTCATCACCAATCCGTTCTGCGAGTTCGGATACCTCGGTTCGGGTGTAGTGACCAAAAGGGTCTGGTTCGGCTCCTGAAATGTCCGCCGGTTCCAGCCATTTCTCGTCTCCGTTGTCGTCAGTCCAACAAACGCTTGTTGCCGCTAAGCGAAACCAGCTGAAGTCCAGCGACTCAACTTGGCGCACCAACGTGACGTGTCGGGCAATGAACTGATTCTGGATCTCGATCTGTTGGATTCCGGGCACCGGCTCGAGATTGCCTTGCATCATCAGCCGCCCACCAATGTTGATGCCTGCTCGAGGGTCACGATGAGCCCTGGCGGTTATCGCCGCGAGGTTTGAAATGACGGTCACTGGGTTTCCGGCACCGTCGTCAACCAACGGAACGTTGGTCACCATCGGGCGATGGGTTGAGTCGAGGACGGCCAGATTTCCGAAACCGGCGTTCGACAGCTCGGTTCTAGCTTCCTCGGCAAGAGTGGGTTTCAACACGGTTTGGGTATCGACCGGCCGCCAACCCGGCTTTATCGCCAATTTCGCGCCTTTTCAGCCCTTGCTTCAACAAGCCACCGTTCCCAGCAACCTATCAATATCAGCTTATTAGGACCGACAGGGATAGCTATGGGTTTCGGAGCGCAGCGTGTGCTTAGGCCTCTTCTGGCCGTACTTATAGTGGGTTCTTTGGTGCTCGCTGGCCCTGTCGCGCCAGCTGACGCGGCGTATCGAACCTTCGGAACGCCCCGATTTTCCACAACCGAGCCTGGTGACATCATCATGGCTGCCAACACACTTCTGACGTGTCCAGCCAGCGCGGCCTGCACAGCGGCACAGAACGGAACCGGTGTTCCCCGGGCTAATAACGACTTCACCATGATCCGGGTGGATGTGGACAACTCGCTGGGTCTTGACCCGACTAGCCAGACCAACATCTCCTCGGCCGCAGATCTCAACCTTCCAGCTGGCGCTGAGGTGAGGTTCGCTGGACTGTATTGGGGGGCGGTCTCCCAAAACGCCGCCAATCGCCCAAACGTCCGTTTCTCTACCCCAGCAAGCGGTGGCTATGTAGCCCTCACCGCCGATCAAATCGATGACAATGGTGGAGGAACCACGTACCAGAGCTTTGTGGACGTCACCACCTTGGTGCAGGCCGGCGGGGCGGGCCAGTACGTGGTCGGAGGGATTGAGGCTCGGACCGGCGGAGGCATACATGCCGGCTGGTCCTTAGTAGTGGCTTATGGGGATGTCAGCCAGCCGTACAGGAATCTAAGTGTGTTTGACGGATTCCAACGCGTCACAACCGGCAACCCAATCAACGTCACGGTCAACGGTTTCCTTACCCCGCCTAGTGGGCCAGTTACTGCCCAGATTGGCTTTGTTACCTATGAAGGCGATGACCGGTTCGCTGGCGACTTCGCTCAGCTGAACGGCCAGCAACTAAACGACTCGGTTAACCCTGCGACTAACTTCTTCAACTCGCGAATCTCAGACAACGGCGTGCTCACCACGGCCAAGAACCCCAACTACGTTGACCAGCTCGGGTTTGACGCAACGATCACCAACACGGTCGGCGTGGTACCGGCCGGGGCCACGGCCGCAACAATCACGATGGACTCCGCTGGAGACTGGTACTACCCGGGGGTTGTAACCGCTGCGATTGACGTCTATGTGCCCAATCTTGTCCTGGATCTCGACAAGACCGTCACCGATGACAACGGCGGGGACGTCAACCCCGGCGACATCTTGACTTATGACATCGCTTTCTCAAATCAAGGTGACGACGCTGGCTTGGATGTGGTTTTGGATGACGCTATCCCAGCGAACACCACCTATGTTCCTGGCTCTCTTGAGGTCTTGTCAGGCGACAACCCGGGCGCAAAGACCGACGCCGCTGGCGACGACACTGCGTTCTTTGACGGACCAGGCAACCGGGCAGTCTTCAACCTTGGAACAGGCGCTACAGCCACATCAGGCGGGCGTGTGGCTCCTTTCGCCGGAACTGGAACCGTCTATCAAGCCAGATTCAAAGTGCAGGTCGACGCAGGATCAGAAGGACTGGCCGCCGTCAACGAAGCAACGCTCAACTACACAGGTGAAACGATTTCGGACAACTACGCCAGCACCACAAATCAGACCATTTCGAACATTGTTTCATTGGCAGATGTAAAGCTAACAGCCAAGGTTGACAGCGTCGATCCTGTGTTGGCCGGCGGCGCTCTGACGTGGGACATTGCTGCTGCCAACGATGGCCCATCGACCGCAGACAACGTAGTCATCACTGATCCTCTACCGTCGGGCCTGGTCTTTGACCCAAGCAACTCTGATGCGCGCTGTTCTGTGGCCGCTGGGACCGTCTCATGCTTGCTTGGTTCCATGGCCTCCGGCACAACTGACTCGGTCACCGTCGCCGTCGACGTTCTACCTTCAATGACGGGTGGGACGTTCACCAATACCGCCCAGATCTCCACGACCACTCAAGACCGGTCTACCGCCGATGATCTGGCCACCGAACAGACAACGGTGGAGCGACTGGTTGATTTAGAAGTCACAAAAATCGAGACCCCGAACCCATTGTCCCCACCCGAAGCGGCCATTGCCGGCGAGCGCATCGACTACTCGGTAACTGTTGCCAACAACGGTCCCGCTACGGCCAACAACGTTGTTCTTACTGACTTGCTCCCGGCCGGGGTCACAGTTGTGTCCTCAACTCCGGAAGCCGCATGCACTGCAACCGCTGGCAGTATCGAATGTAACTGGGCGACTATTGCCGTTGGAGCCTTCGAAACGCTAAATGTGACAGTCGAATTGGATCCAGGTCAGGGCGAGGGAACAAGCGTTACGAACTCCGCGTCGGCCACTGCAGATGAACCTGAAGTAGCAGGCGGAGGACCAAACAGTGCTTCGGTAAGCACACCAATTGACACCTCTGCTGACCTGTCGCTAACCAAGACGACTACCGACCCTGCGATTGCGGGTGAAACGCTGACTTGGGATCTCGTAGTCGCCAACAACGGACCGTCACATGCACAAAACGTCACAGTCACCGACACGTTGCCGACCGGAACCACCTTTGTTGTGGGGCTGTCCAGCTCCGGATGCTCTGAGGCGGCTGGCGTTGTTACCTGTGTTATCCCCCAAATCGACAGTGGCTCGTCGTCAGCGTTTTCAATCGGAGTACGGATAAACCAAACAGCAAACAGCGGATCCGACATCACCAATACCGCAGTTGCTTCCGCCGACACTCAAGATCCCGACGGATCCAACAACTCGGCATCAGATACTGTCACCGTCAGCCGAGTTGCCGACGTTGCGATCCTCAAGTCGGGTCCAGGCACCGTCAGCGCTGGAAGCCAGATTGAATACACCCTTGAGGTGACTAACGCCGGACCGTCTGCAGCAGCAAATCTGCAGATCACAGACAGCCTCCCACCAGAACTGGTATTCAACTCAGCGCCCGGGTGCTCTGGCACCACAGTGATCACGTGTGATGTCGCCAATTTGGCGGTGGGTGCGTCAACAACATTCACGATCACAGCCGATGTGCCATCAACAGTCCCTGACGGAGTTGACTTGGTGAACGTTGCATCCGTTAGCGCAGACGAGAGTGATCCGAATTCGGCGAACGACAGTTCTCAGCTGACCACAACAACAGATCGCACCACCCTTCTCGAACTCACCAAGAATGAGTCACCGGGAGTCACCGACCCGGTCTTGGCCGGAGAACCAGTGTCTTGGGACCTCAACCTGACCAACCTGTCGTCATCGACTGACACCAACGTGGTCATAACCGACGATCTCAGCGGACAGCCGGTAGCCGGGCCCGTTACTGCGACTGTCACTGGTGCTCCGGGAAGCTGTTCAGTTAGCGGGCTAGCAGTGTCCTGTTCGATACCGACCCTTGATGGCAACACATCAGCGCTTGTTGTTGTGACTGCCACCGCTGATCCAAGTGCGAACAGTGGCGATGTCATTAGCAACACGGCCAACGCCGATGGAGACTTCTCAGCACCAGTCACCGGGATCGAAGAGACCACCATCAACGCACAATCGGATCTTCGCCTCATAAAGTCTGGACCTGCCACCATTGCAGCTGGCGAAACCGGCGTCTGGACAATCGTTGTAACAAACGACGGGCCGGCCCAGGCCAAGGCCATCGAAGTGGCAGACCTGCTACCGACTGGAGTCACCTACATATCTAGCTCGACAACTCCGGGCTCAATCGCCTGTGATCCAGTGGGCGCCAACGTCAACTGCACCGTAGGCACGCTCGATCCGGGGGCGACGGCCACTATCGATATAACTGCTCGCGTGGAGCGAACGTCGGCTGCAGGACCAATTGCCAATGCCGCAAGTGTCACATCGTCAACAAGCGACCCAGATCCGGCCTCGAACTCAGGATCAGTTCCAACCTCGGTGAGTCGGTCAGCTGACCTTGAACTTACCAAAGCTGCGATCTCTCCAAGTACAAACGCTGGCGGCACGATCAGCTTCGCCCTGACTGCCAACAATCTCGGCCCATCGATGGCAACAGGTGTTGAGTTGGTTGACACCTTGGATCCCGCATTTGTCTTTAACTCAGCGCTGTCAGATTCCGCGTGTTCTCAGACTGGTTCTACTGTTACTTGCGTCGCCGGTGACTTGGATCCGCTAAATGCGCCCACGACGTTCAACGTCACGTTTGATGTTGACTCAGCGCAGGCCGCTGGCACATACACAAATAGCGCAAGCATCAGCGCTACCGAAACAGACTCGGACACGACCAACAATGCCGCCAGCGCCGACTTCGTCGTTGATGCGTTAGCTGATATGTCAGTTGCAAAGACCTCTCCGGCCACGCCGGCCGTTCCAGGCGAGACCTATGAGTATGTAATCGACGTTACAAACAATGGCCCATCGGACGCTCTTGCCAACTCGGTCACCGACACTCTGCCTGCTGGAACCTCGTTGGCAGCTGGATCCTCACCGGCATGCTCTGAAGCACCATCGGGGACCGTCACTTGTGTTCTTGGCAACTTGGCACCCGCCGAATCTGCCTCGATCGTGATCGTCGTAGACATCGAACCGACAAGAACGGGCAGCCTTAACAACAGTGCAGTTGTTAACAGTGATACCGCCGATCCGGACACGTCCAACAACCAAAGCAGCGACTCGACGCCACTGATTCCCGCAGCCAACATTCAATTGGACAAGACGGCTCCAGCCACAGTTAACGCCGGCGGCACAATAACTTGGAGCCTGCTGGTGACCAATGCTGGGGCCTCCACCGCAACAGGCACCGAGATAACCGACACTTTGCCTGCAGGAGTCACTTTCTCAGGGGCCAGTAATCCACTTTGTAGTGCCACTGGCAGCAACGTCTCATGCTCGCTCCCCGACATTGCTCCGGGAGATTCAGTATCTGTTGACATTGTCGCAAACGTTGACGTCACAGCGGTTGAGGGTTCGCTTCTCACCAACAATGCGCAGGCGAGCTCGGACGTCGCCGATCCGGACACGACGAATAACTCGTCATCGGCTAGTTCCCGAATCGAACGAAGTGCCGATGTCAGCCTGACCAAGACCGCAACCGGAAACGTCGTTGCTGGAGGGACTGCAACCTATGAGTTGAGGCTGACGAATAGCGGGCCATCTGCAGCGAGTGCAGTTTCGCTAACCGACACCTTTGTTCCCGAACTGACACCGATTTCGGCCACGCCTGTTGGCGGCACATGTTCCATAAGTGGGCAGACAGTCACCTGTTCTGCTTCCCAACTGTTGCCTGGCCAGTCGGTGCAAGCAACGATCACCGCTTCAGTTGATTCCGGAGCCAGCGTTGGCGACATCATCACGAACTCGGCCACCAGCTCTGCTGCCGAACCTGATCCGGCGCCCGGCAACAACTCCGCCTCGGCATCTGTGACCGTCGAACGCGAAGCCGACCTCGCACTGGCCAAAACGGCTAGCCAGCCAACTGGGGTTGCCGGCGACACGGTGCAATGGCTGTTACAGGTGAACAACTTGGGCCCGTCAGACGCAACAGGGATATCCGTTTCAGACGTTCTCGGACCGGAACGCACCTTCGACGCAGCTGGATCATCGCCTGAGTGCTCACTGTCAGGCACGACCGTCACCTGCACCCAGGCGAGCCTGGCCGACGGAGCGTCAGCTGTCTTCACCGTAAGCACCACTTTGAGTTCCGACCTCGCAGACGGTTCGGCGGTATCAAACACCGCAACAGTGAGCGCTAATGAAACCGACAACCAAGCGGGGAACAACAGCGCAACAGGTACTGTGACCGTTTCCACCTCGGCCGACTTGAGCCTCACGAAATCTTCGCCGCCAACTCCCCCAGTTCCAGGATCCACAGCCGTATGGCCGGTCGCCGTCACGAACAACGGCCCGTCTGATGCTGTTTCCGTTGTGGTTACCGACACGTTGCCAAGCGGAACCACATTCAACCCTGGACAATCCGCTCCGACGTGTTCGCTGGCCAGCCCGGGCGTGGTTGAGTGTTCAATCTCGAGCATTAGTTCTGGTGGAACTTCAGATCTAAGCATCGCAGCCGACATTTCGTCATCGCTGATCGGTTCAGTGACAAACACCGCCTCAGTTAGCTCTAGCACCGACGATCCCTTCGCTGGCAACAACTCCGACTCCACCACCGAGTCTTTGGTTCCGACCGCCGACCTCTCGGTAACTAAGTCTGCCGTTACCGACCCAGTCGTCGCTGGACAGGACGCTCAGTGGTTAGTCGAGATCACGAACCTTGGACCCTCCGATGCGTCGGGGGTGACCTTAACCGACGCACTCGGCCCGGACCTCGTCTACTTGGATGCGCCGTCGGACCCTCGTTGTGACCCTGTGGGCGGAGACATCGAGTGTGGCATTGGCATGATTCAAGCCGGTACCAGCACGTCGCTTTCGATCGTCAGTCGCCTCAGCACAAGCGTCTTCGATGGTGAAACCGTCACCAACCAAGCAACAGTAACTTCAACAAGCGACGATCCTGATTCGGCAAACGACCAGGCAAGCGCGTCAACCACCGTCGTGCGTCAAGCAGATCTATCGATCACGAAGACCTCGGTAGCGGCATCAGTTAACGCAGGAGCACTAGCTAGCTGGGACATTGTTGTGGTCAACAACGGGCCATCCGATGCCACCAACATTGTTGTCTCTGACATCCTTCCCGCCGGTGCTTCTTTCGACGCTGGGTCATCCACCAGTTCGTGTAGCGAAACCGGTGGGACGATCACTTGCGGTGTCTCCGATCTGGTGAACGGCTCGGGAGCAAACCTCACCATCGCCATGTTCACACCCACAGACCTTGTGGCTGGATCGTCGTTTAGTAACACCGCCACTGTTGCAGGATCCGATGCGGATCCCGATAGCACCAACGATGCCTCCACGGATTCGGTCGGCATCACCCGCGAGGCTGATCTCTCTGTTAACAAGACCGCTCCTGGAACTGCGCCGGTGCCGGGTTCTACAACTGCGTGGGACGTCGAGGTTACGAATCTGGGCCCGAGCGACGCCACCACGGTGACCGTCACCGATACGCTCGCCCCGAACGTAGACTTTGACGCCGCAGGGTCAGACTCTTCATGCAGCGAGGTCACCCCAGGCGTTGTTTCGTGCTCGATCGCCGCAATTCCAGCAGGCGCCACAGGCACTGTCACGATCTCCGCACTAATACCGGCCAACCAGACCGGAAACCTCTCCAACGATGCCCAGGCCAACGCGTCCGAATCCGATCCAAACGCCGCGAACAACTCAGACACAGTTACCTCTCCCCTGGCCCCTCAGGCCGACCTCGAAACCGTGAAGACACTGCTGACCTCTCCCGTTGTAGCGGGAGACCTCGTGACCTGGTCCATCGCAGTCACAAATGCCGGTCCGTCCGACGCTGCCGAGGTAATCGTTACCGACGTGTTCGATTCAGCGATGACGTTTAGCCCTGGAAGCTCAGACGCCAGGTGCTCACTTGCTGGGTCAGTTGTTAGTTGTGACCTGGGCTCTATCGCAGCTGGTAGCACCGCCACTGCCAATGTTGCGTTTGATCTCGCACCTTCAGCCATCGGTGGTTCCACCATAAACAACTCAGCGTCGGCGCAAGCTACTACTGACGATCCCGACGCCACCAACAACAACGCTTCAGCTCAGGGAACCGTCACTCAAGGTAGCGACCTCTCGGTAACCAAGCTTGCCAACAGCTCCACGGCCGTTGCCGGTCAGGGAACATCTTTCCAAGTACTGGTAGCCAATTCGGGTCCTTCCGATGCCACCAACGTGGTTGTAACCGACCCTGTTCCAGCCGGCGCAACATTTGACCCCACCGACTCGTCTTCGTCGTGCTCTCCCTCTGGTGCTGACGTCGTCTGCTCAATCAGCGCGATCGCTTCGGGAAGCTCGGAGACCGTTCGAATCGCATTCGAGCTAGAGCAAGACTTTGCTGACGGAAACCAGCTAATCAACACCGCTAGTGCCTCCGCAGATCAGACCGACCCTGACAGCTCGAACAACTCCGGCACTGCTGCTGTTGACGTTATCCGGGCGGCCGATCTCTTTGTTACAAAGAGCCTTAACGGCCAAGCCGTACCGGGGGCGTTGGCGCAATGGTCAGTCGGAGTAATCAATACCGGCCCTTCACAGGCCACAGATGTAACTGTTACCGACACTTTGAGTCCGCGAACAACCTTTGCGCCAGGCGCTTCCAGTCCGGGCTGTGTTGAGATATCTCCTGGGGTTGTCACCTGCACGTTTGCATCAATCGACTCTGGATCTTCGTCGTCGGTAATCATTGCCGCCGTCGTGGACTCTGATGCGACGGGGAACATCACCAATACAGCTACCGCCGCCGGCAACGAAACCGATCCAAACTCAAATAATGACACCGCTTCTACCACCTCTGCCTTGTCGCCGAGCGCCAACCTCGTAGTTTCCAAGACTCTTGATACCTCACCCGTGGTGGCCGGAGGCGAGGCGCTCTGGACTGTCACAGTTGAAAACCTTGGACCGTCAGACGCTCGAAACGTCTTAGTGGAGGACGCACCAGACTCAATTTCAACCTTCGTGCCGGCCAACTCTGACCCGTCCTGTACAGACGGATCTCCCGTGACATGTACTTCGCCATCAATCGCCGCTGGTTCAAGCGAGTCCTTTGTGCTTGCCTTTGCCATCGATGCCACAACCGGGGACGGAACACAGGTAACAAACTCTGCACTTGCAAACTCAAGCATCGCCGATCCAGACAACTCAGACAACATCGTCACGACCACGGGCACAGTCACTACTTCGGCCGACCTCTCGCTTGCGAAGTTCTCGCTAACTCCGAATCCGGTTGCCGGCGACTCTGTCACATGGCAGCTGAGCGTCAACAATCCCGGACCTTCAGAAGCATCGCAAGTACTTGTGTCCGATCCGGTTCCGAACGGTCTGACGTTTGATCCCGGCGCTTCGGATGCCGCTTGTTCTCTGAACGGCGCTGTAGTCGAGTGCAGCTTCGGTTCTCTGTCATCGGGAGCTACAACCACCGCCGATGTAACCTTCGCTGTGGACCCTGACGCTGCGGACGGCGCTGCCATAACCAACTCCGCAACCGTTGGGTCCTCCACCCCTGATCCTGACTCATCGAACAACACTGCGAACAACACCATCTCGCCTTCGCGGTCGGCTGATCTTCGGGTAGTTAAGAATCACAGCGGCCCGGCCATCGCGGGCGAGCTAACTAGTTGGACCCTTGCCGCCACCAACCTAGGACCCTCGGACGCTACCTCGGTAGAGATACTGGACGCTCTTCCAAGTGACGTCACCTTTAACTCCGGGGCTTCAGACAGTAGGTGTAGCGAATCCACACCTGGCAACGTCATCTGCGTAATCGGCTTCTTGGGCAGCGGCGCAGGAACATCTGTTGTAATCGCCGGTGACCTTACACCTGATGCAAACGGCCAGATCACAAACAATGCCTCGATCTCAGCTTCGGAGACCGACCCCGATCTTGCCAACAACACCGATTCCTCGACGGTTGATGTCGACTCCTCAGCTGACCTCGCCATCACCAAAACCCTGGTGACTACCAATCCAACACCAGGACAGCCAGTTGAGTGGGAGATCTCAGTAACCAACCTCGGGCCGTCAGACTCAACGTCAATTCAGGTCACCGACTCATTTGGTCCAGACCTCGAGTTTGATCCCGCTACATCAGACAGCCGTTGCTCGGCCGCAACCGCAGGCTCCGCCGTCTGCGCATTGGCGAACCTCCCCGCCGGGGCTAGCACCAACTTCGCAATCGGGTTCAACTCCTCGCCCACCATCTTCGACAACGCCACGCTTACTAACAACGCAGCAACAATTGCGGCTACGACTGACCCAAACCCAGCCAACGACACTGCCACCTCCGAAGCGGTTTTTGTGCGCCAGTCAGACCTTGAAGTCTCAAAGGTCGGACCAGCCTCCGCAGTTGCCGGTGAAATCATTTCCTATGACCTGACGTTCATCAACATCGGCCCATCGCAGGCTGACAATCCGACGTTGGCTGACGCTCTACCAACGGCGATTAACAACGCAAGCGTCTCCGGACACCCCTCGTGCGTTGTGAGTGCTAGCACGGTCACGTGTTCTCCCGCCACCCTGGCCCCAGGGGAAACAATTACAGCAACGGTCAGCGGAACGGTCGGTGCTGACACAGCTGACAACGCCAGTCTCATCAACACGGCCTCTGCATCTAGTGACAGCGCAGACCCTCAGCCAGCCAACAACTCTGACTCGGTTTCAACTGCAGTTACTCGCGAGGTTGATCTGGAGATGACCAAGACCCTGCTTGGCGCAATAGTGGCGGGCCGCGAAGTCCTGTGGGAGCTATCTGTGACCAACAGCGGCCCATCAGACGCCAGTGATCTTGTGATCACCGACACACTTCCAACTGGTCTGACCTTCCGCTCCGACCTCAGCTCTGCCGGATGCTCAGATGGGGTCACCTGCACGGTTGACTTGTTGCCATCGGGCCAGACCGTATCCGTGATAGTTGGCAGCGATGCTGACCCTGGCCTTGCTCTGGGCGACACTCTCACCAATACCGCCAGCGTCGCCAGCGCCGAGACTGAGATTGACCCAGCGTCCAATGAATCATCAGCGTCGGGCACAGTGGTTAGGGAAACCAACCTGTCAGTCTTTAAACAGGGACCTTCTGCGCCAATCACTGCGGGCACTTCGTTCGACTGGACGCTCGAGGTTGCCAACGCTGGGCCGTCTGATGGAAGCGGTGTTGCCACAATCGACAACCTTCCCTCAGGCACAACCTTTGACCCAGCAAACTCAGACCCTCGTTGTAGCGCAGTTGGGGCTGCTGTTACCTGTGACTTTGGGACCTTGAGCGTGTCTGCCACCGACACAGCCATAGTTGCAGTCAACGTGTCTTCGAGCGTTAACGATGGAGATGTGTTGACCAACTCAGCTTCGGTCAGCGCCGATCAAGGTGATCCCGACACCACCGACAACACCTCAACTCATAGCGTCGACATTGCCAGAGATAGTGGGTTGACGCTAGCGAAAACCGACCTGGCCGACCCAGTCCTAGCCGGCGAACAAGTCACTTGGTCGGTAAATGTTGGGAACCCATTCGGACCTTCTGACACCGACAACGTAGTTGTCACTGACACCCTTCCAAGCGGAGCAACGTTTGACTCAGCCGCATCTGATCCGGCATGTTCAGCCGTGGGCTCAGCCGTATCGTGCGATCTCGGAACGGTGGCAGTCGGAGAAAGCATTTCAGTAGCGATAGTCGCTGACTTGGATCCGGCACTGGCCGAGGGCACCATCTTGAGTAACCAAGCGACTGTTTCAGGCGACGGTTCGCCTTCAGCATCAGCCACTGAAGAGACCACTGTTTCACGTGACGCCGACCTCAGCGTGAACAAAACGGCAAGCACTCCGACAGTCACACCTGGTGTGCCGCTTACCTACGAAATTTCAGTGGTCAACGATGGCCCCTCTGACGCATCCACAGTGTCTCTAATCGATGCCTTGCCACCGGGCAGCGTTATCGACTCGGTCGAGCCTTCAGAACAATGTGTTGCCAGCGCTGGTGCAGTGACGTGTGAATTTGCCACGTTGGAAGCAGGATCTTCACAGCTCATCACAATTGATGTGACACCTGAGCCCTGGTTAGTTGACGGCTCAAACTTCGACAATAACGTTGCCGTCAGCGCCGCCGAGCCCGATAGCAACGGTGCCAACGACACTGGCCAAAGCGAGACGCCAGTGGAGCGGCTCGTTGACGTAGCCATAACCAAGACCACTTCTGACCCCAACGCAAGCGCCGGCGACTCAGTTATCTATGACATCGTCGCAAGCAATGCGGGTCCGTCAGACGCAGACGGACTGACCGTTACAGACGTACTTCCTGCGGGCACTGCGTTTAATCCTGGTCTATCTTCCCCGGGCTGTTCTCTAACTGGCGCGGCGGTAAGTTGCCCACTGCCCTCGGTCGCCGCTGGTTCTACCGGGTCGGTTTCCATAGGAATCGATATTGATCCGTCGACCACGGGAACAATCACCAACGCTGCTGAAGTGGCCACGGTTGAAACAAACACCAACACTGACCCCACGGCGTCAACCGATGTGGTCGTATCTGAGCTTGCAGACCTCAGTTTGACCAAGTCAACAGCCTCGACCGTAGTGGCCGGCGAGAGTCTCACTTTCTCGCTTCAAGTGTTGAACAACGGACCAGGCCTAGCCCGAGACGTCGTCATTACTGACGAACTGCCGTCAGAGCTGACAATCAACTCGCTTGATTCTGGCTGCTCAGCTGCCGGACAAGTAGTTACTTGCCAGATAGGCGATCTTGCTGTTGGTGAAACATCGACGGTGGTCCTCGACTCACTGGTCGATCCGGCGGCCACACAGCCTGTTACCAACACGGCCGTGGTGTCTTCGTCTGCCAGCGAGACCGCTCAAGCTGACAACGTGGCATCAACCTCCACGACCGTCTCCCAGACCGCGGACCTATCTGTCTCCAAGGCCGCTGTGTCGAACGACGCTGTGGCGGGCGGACAAATCACGTGGCTGATCGAGATATTAAATCAGGGTCCATCGGTTGCCACCGACGTGGTGGTCACCGATCTGCTCCCAGAAACTCTGACCTTCTCTTCACCGGGAAGCAGCCCACGTTGCACCGCAACTGGGCAAACAGTCGAGTGTTCGGTGGCCGACATTACTCCTGGGGAAACTGCAACGATCAACCTGGTCACCGACGTGACCGGCCTGGCGTTCGGAGTGATCACAAACACCGCTTCGGCCCAAAGTGCAGAGACGGACCCCAACCCGGCAACTGCAACCGCAAATGCAGCCGTGGAGGTACGTCGGCCCTCAGCTGAGTTGACGGTGACGAAGTCGGGTTCTAAGTCGCCACTCAAGGCGGGCGATTTAGTTACATGGGCAGTCGTAATCACCAACACTGGCCCCGAGCCGATCCTCAGCCCCATTACGGTCAGCGATGCTATTCCCCGAGGCCACGTGCTTCAAAGCATCGTGCCTGGCTCGCCCATATGTGTTGAGACCAAAGAAGCTGACAAGCAGCCAGTGATCGAGTGCGAGCTCGACGGACTGCCGGCTGGGGAGTCAATTGAACTTCGGATTCGCACCAAGGTCACCGCTGACCAGAAGCTGGCGATTAACACCGTTGTGGTATCGGCAAGTGGGCTCGAGGGCGGAAGCGGGGATGACGCGATAGTCACCGCCACAGCTACTGCCCAAGTCTCTGCCAGCGCCGGACTGGCCTTCACCGGCAGCTCGCTTCGACTCATGCTGACGTTGGCATTCGGGCTGATGTTGGTTGGCTACTTCTTCCTTGTGATGGGCAAGCGTCGCAAAGACGACGATGAACCTCCGGTCGAAGAAGACGGCACTTCTCGCCTAGCTGGGCTCTAAGCAAACTGGCCAGGCAACTTGGCCGGATAACTTGGCTAGGTAACTGGTGGAGCGAACTGGCTGTCTAGTCCCGGAGCTACCAACTGAAGCAGTTTGTAGCGATGGGACAGCCCCTTCAGCTTGAACATGCCCAGGTCAAGCAATTCCACTTCACCGTCGCTGGTCAATCTCTTGCGAGTTTCGTTCGAAATCAGCACCTGTCCGCCATGGGCCGCAGACATGATCCTGGCAGCAGTGTGAACAGTAAGACCGACGTATCCGGCCTCGGTCAACATGATCTCACCACTGTGAACTCCAACTCGAATCCTTATTTGAGCGTTCCTGGGCCATTTCATGGCACGCATCGAGCGCTGCATCTCGGCCGCCGCGGCTACGGCGTCATCGGCATGAGAGAAGACAGCTACATATTCGTCCGCCCTTGCCTCAACTTGGCGACCGCCTGAGCGAAGCACCGCTTCGCGAATCAGTCTGCGCACGTCGCTAAGCACCTTGGCATACCCCTTGCCCAGATCGGTAAGCAGCTCGGTCGAACCTTCAATGTCGGTAAGGAGGAAAGTCACTTCACCGTCGGGCAGGTTGCCCGTAGCAACTCCAAGCTCGTCGAGCTCCTCCAGCATTTCCTTGCCCGCAACCAGATGCACGGCTGCCATCACCGCTTCAGTCATCTCGGGAGTCTGCAGTACCTCACCTGAGTGGACAATCGCCATCAGTGGTCGGCCGCTTCCCTGGAGGAAAGTGGATTTGGTCTTGGCCCCCGAACTCGGAAGCGATGTTGGCTCGCCGTCACAATCGACATAGGACCCATGGGCCTTTGCCCAGCGAAGCAGCTTAAGGTCCTCGTCCTTTAGCGTCCTGCGAAGCTCGCCCTCAAGTTGCTGGGAGGTTTCGATCCTTCCCAGCTCAATTATCAGTTGACCAGGCGCAGCCCTTTTTTGAGCCTTGGTCAGTTGCCCTTCGATAAACCCGACCGGAACTATCCCGTACCTTTTTGCTGCTTTCAGCAAGCGAGAACGGGCCTGGTTCCTAGCTTCCTCGGAATCAAATTTGACCTGATTGAATCTCGACAAAGCGTTGCGTACGTGAGACTCGTCATTAATGGGCAACACACGCTTGCCAGCTGGGTTGACATAAGCGAACGCTGAGTTTGGAAGCTTCTTTCGTTGGCTAGCGCTGAGCTTTGCCACAACGGTCTAGCTTGCGATGTCAGCCGGATAAGGAAACCACCGAAGATGTTCAAAGTCCTCAGTGGTCTCAGGCGCAGCCAAAGGCGACAGACCCTCAGCTTGACTGGCCGCAGCTTCGATCAGCGCCCTTGACTCGGCCATGAACTCAGAAAGCGAACGGTCACCAACCCGCTGGCGGTGGTCATCAAAACTCATGCCCTCGGGGCCGTAACTGACGTCATGCAGGCTCATCGGGGGCCGAGCATTGCCTGCTCGGTGACGCCACAGGCCGTTTTCTGGACTGAACCTGTAGTGGGGCAACATTGCGGCGCCACACTTAGCAACCTCGTCAACCGCATCGATTATGTACTGAGCCTGCTCGTCAGAAATGAAATAGTTGAAGTTGACTCGTACCCAGCCGGGTTTGATGCCCTCGCATCCTCTTGTGATCTCACGCTCGAATTCATGAGACTGTTCCAGGTCAATTCCCAGCAGCCGGTGCCCATAAGGTCCGGCGCAAGAACAGCCCCCACGCGCTTGCACGCCGAATAGATCATTCAGCAACGCCACAACATAGTTGTGATGCAGGAAGCCCTTCTCGCCGTGTCGGACAACAAAGGAGACAATCGATAGACGCTCGGCCTCCTTGCTGCCCAGGAGGTAAAGGTTCTCATTGCTGTCCCACTGGTTGATGGCGGCGGTCACATGGGCGACTTCGCGTTCGTTGATTACGTCTGTGCCGACCGCTTCCTTTAGTCCAAACACCAGGCCAGCCCTGATTGATTCCACGATTGCAGGCGTACCGCCCTCTTCGCGGTGGGTGATGTCATCAAGATAAACATGCTCTTGTTCGTTCACGTACTGAACCGTGCCACCGCCAGGCACGTCGGGCACTCGATTCTTGAACAACTCATTGCGGGCGCAAAGAACTCCTGGAGTGCCAGGCCCACCGATCATCTTGTGAGTGGAGATGAAGACTGCGTCGTAGTAAGCAAGACCATCGCCCGGGCACGCCATCGTGATCTCGACATAAGGTGCTGCTGCGGCAAAGTCCCAAAAAGCAAGAGCGCCGTGTGCGTGCAGCAAGGTTGACACTGCGCACGTGTCGGTCACGATCCCAGTAACGTTTGATGCTGCAGAGAAAGAGCCGATTTTCATGGGGCGCTCAGCGAACTCTTCCAGCTTGGCTTCAAGCATCTCAACATCGATATGCCCATCGGAGTTCTCGTCAATCACAACAACGTCAGCGATCGACTCACGCCAGGGCAGCTCGTTCGAGTGGTGCTCAAACGGGCCGATGAATACTACGGGCCGTTCCTCGGCTGGGATGTGCTCTGAAAGCGAATGAGCGTCTTCAAGCACCGACGGAATTCGGATGCCGAGGACGCCGATCAGCTTGTCTATTGCCGCAGTGGACCCACTTCCGCAAAACAACACGGCGTGGTCTTCAGTTGCGCCCAGGCAGCGGGCCACGATGGACCGGGCCTCGTCGCGGTACTTGGACGTCTGTAGGCCTGTGCCGGAGGACTCGGTATGGGTATTTGCATAAAGCGGCAGCACCGCTTTGCGCAGGTAGTCCTCGATGAAACTTAAAGCCCGGCCCGAGGCGGTGTAGTCGGCGTATACGACCGGTCTTGGGCCAAACGGTCCATCAACAACTTCATCGGCGCCGATGACCGAGCTAGCAATCATCGGAATCAAGCTTGGGTTACCCATAGCTCAATTGTCTCACTTGTTGGGGCCTAAAGCACGCTGCTATCCGCTATGGCCAATTCCGCTGCCGCCACCAATGCCGAACACAAAAATTGCGATGATTCCAAGGAGTGCTAAAGCGGCCAATCCAATCCATTGGATGGTGGCACTGCGGCTTCGGGCCTTGGCTAGTTCTTGCTCTTTCGTGGAAACCATAGACACAAAGATAGCGCACCGAAGCTCTATGGTTCAGCGGGTGTCTATGAACGTATTGGAAACTCTCATCAACGAACGAACCCACCTCTTGGTGGACGGTGGGATGGGGACCCAGCTTTTTGCCTCTGGGTTACAAGCAGGCGATCCGCCCGAACTATGGAACATCGACTTTCCAGACCGCGTTGTTGCAGTTCATTCCGCATATGTGACGGCCGGAAGCGACATAGTTCTGACAAACTCATTCGGCGGAAACAGATACCGTCTGATGCTTCACAAATCCGACGACAGAGTATTCGAGCTAAACAAGGCGGCCGCGGAAGTGGCTCGAAGAGCTGCGGATATAGCTGACAAACAGGTCCTGGTAGCGGGGTCGATGGGTCCCAGCGGTGAACTACTTGAACCGATGGGAACCATGACTATCGAAGAGTGCACCGAGGCTTTCGCCGAGCAAGCTGGCGGCTTAGCCGCTGGCGGAGCTGACTTGATCTGGGTGGAGACCATGAGCGACCTTGACGAAGTCAGCGCTGCGGTACGTGGCGCCAAACAGGCCTGTGAGCTACCAGTGGTCGCCACCATGAGTTTTGATACCGCCGGACGAACAATGATGGGCGTAAAGGGGGAAGACGCGGTTGCTGCGCTGGCTGAAATCGGCGTCGCAGGGTTCGGCGCAAACTGTGGAAACAACCTCCGAGACACCGAAGCGGCGATGGTAGCCATGGCAGCGGCAGGCACTGGCGTTCCGCTGGTCGCCAAGTCAAACGCAGGCATACCCGAGTGGAAGGCCGACACTCTTGTCTACAACGGAACTCCAGAAATCATGGGTGCTCACACAAGACGCATGATGGATGCTGGAGTCAGCCTGATCGGCGCGTGCTGCGGCTCCACTTCAGAACACATCGGGTACATGCGATCGGTGATTGATGGCGCCATAACTGCTCCAGATCTGCCCGCGCCAGGACCAGTGGCTTCAGGACCTACCGACACCGAACGAAGCCCCCGCCGCCGAGGCCGACGCCGCAAGAACTAGACAACTCAAATCAAACCACGACTCGAGCCGCGCCTTTACAACGGCATGTTCAGTCCAAGTCGTCTGGTTCTATCATTCCCCCGGCGGTTGCCAGAACGCTGGCTAGCGCAACTGCTCGGTCATAGACCGCTTCGAAGTAATGCTCGGCGATTGTTTCCGAGCCTGGAATCGGTGGCCGGCCTAGCGATTTAGCTAGCGCATCGGGTTGGGGTGTGATTCTAATCTTGTCTTCGGCGACCGGCAGTTTCTCGACGTCACCCCAGAAGTTCTTAGGACTGTTTCTGCCTCGGTTAGATCTGCGTTTCTTCGGGCGGCGTCTTTGTTGCTCACTCATTAGACCGTCACCTCTGTTGCTTCGTCTTCAGATAACAGGTCTTCAGATAACAACATCGCTGGGTCAATGCCTAAAGCCTGCTGCAGTTGCTCAGAATCCAAATCGCCAACTGATGATGACTTCGGAAGCACCATGTTGGCTACGTGACGTTTACCAGCCACAACTTCTTCAACTCGTTCATCGATTGTCCCTGGACAGACTAAGCGGTGAGCGATAACCGTGTTTTTCTGTCCGATTCGCCATACCCGGTCCCGGGCCTGATCTTCGACTGCTGGGTTCCACCATCGATCATAAAGCACCACGTGGGAAGCAGCGGTCAGGTTCAACCCGGTGCCACCGGCCTTAAGCGACAACACCATCGCGCCAGCGCCTGTTCCTTTCTGGAACTCGTCTACCATGCGGTCTCGCGCCCCACGGGCGATGCCGCCGTGATAGCACTCGATCTTCACGCCGCTTCGTTTCGAAAGGTACTCGGCAAGTTCCACACCCCATGATGCGAAGTGGGTAAATATCAACATCCGCTCTTCAGCGGCAAAGACCGAGTCCAGAATCTCGTTCAGACGTATCAGCTTGCCTGAACGGCCTTCAAGTGGAGCGTCATAATCTGAGAGATAGTTGGCTGGATGGTTGCAGATCTGCTTGAGAGCGGTGATTGCAGCCAGAACAGCACCCTTGCGAGCTGGCCCCTCTTCGCCGGATGTCTCCTTCATCAGTCCATCTAGGACTGCCTGGTAGAGACCGATCTGTTCCGCAGTCATGATGCAATGGTCTAGCTCGTCGATTCGGTCTGGAAGCTCGGCCGCAATTGCAGGCTCTGCTTTGGTTCGACGGAACACAAGCAATCCGTTTAGGGCCTTCAGTGCAGACTCAGCTGCTTCCTTGCCGTTGCCTGCGGGGGCAAGCTGAGAAACAAACTGGGAGCGAGGACCCACGAGACCGGGGTTTGCCCAGTCGATGATCGCCCACAGATCACCAAGGCCATTTTCGATTGGTGTACCGGTCAGGGCGATTCGTGTTCTTGCGTCGAAGCGCCGAAGCTGCTGAGCGGTGTCCGAAGCTGGGTTCTTAATTGCCTGCGCTTCATCAAGCACGACCTTGGACCACTTGATCTTCTCTAGCGATCCGACGTCACGAACCGCAGTGCCGTAGGTGGTGATAATGAGGTCATAGGTGTCTGGAAGCTTGGCCACTTCGGCTGAGCTTGCACGGCTTGCACCGTGGTGGACTCTCACTTTGAGACCGGGCACAAACTTGTGAGCTTCGGCTGCCCAGTTTCCCACCACCGCAGGTGGCGCTATCACTAGCGTTGGCCCTTCGCCAGTCGTACGAGCGACGTGGGCCAGCATGGTCGGCGTCTTGCCAAGTCCCATGTCCAGCGCAAGACACCCGCCAAGCCCAGCAGAGTCTAGGAATCCGAGCCATGCCAGCGCATCAGCTTGATAGCTTCGCAACTCGCCACGGAAGCCTTCGGGGCGAGTTGGCAGATCATCGGGAATGGCGCTGGCGCTCTTCAAGAGCTCTACCGCCCAGCCACTACCAGCAACCGAGACTCCACCTTCCAGAGGAGTTCCTTCGAGGCCAAGCGCATGACGCAACATGTCAGCGCCGGTCAGCTTGGACGTCTCTCCTCGTTCTTCAATGGCTTTAGCCGCCTTGGCAAGATCTACCTTGTCCAGCTCGATCCACTTGCCGTTGCTTTGAACCAGTGGCTTTGCTTGGCGAGCAAGGTGTCTGATCTGTTCAACCGACAGCTCGACGTCGCCAAACACTGCCGACCAACGGACATTCGCTAACTGCTGAGCACCAACAACGGACTCTGCATCGGCATCGGCGGTCAAGCGCAAAGCTGGCTTTGACTTCTTGCGGCTCAGCTCGGGTACGCGTACGTCAAACCCACAGGCAACCAGCAGGTCTCCGGTGCCTGTCATCAAGTCCCAAGCTTCGGACTGAGACAGGATCACTTCGCCTCTGCGCCGTTCGCCGGGTCGTAGCAACGGCGGATACAAACGCTCAAGGCGGGCAAGGTGTTCTTTGACGTCCTTGCGTTTTGCATTCGAAGAATTCACCATCGCCAGCTCGACGGGAACAAGTTTGGACCCATCGCCCTTAACCATTACTGCCAAGCGCCAGGCTCCGCCGCTGTCGGGTGGGTCCAGCAAGAGCACAAGCGATACTTTGGCCGGACCAGTTACAGCCCTTGACCATTGGCCAAGCTTTCGGGCTACGTCTGCGGCGGAGTTTCGGGCAGCGGTGAATACTTCGCCGTCGAGCCGCGCCAACAAGGCTTCACCCACATCGCTTCGGGTTCGTGGCTGGGGCGGCGGCGCAGGCACCTCGAGACGCGAGGCTGCGGTTTGACAGATCGCGTCGACTAAATCCGACACCACCGACGTCGTAAAGGCTTGAGGATCCTGTTTAGGTTCCACCGCAGCAACAGCACCGGGCCGGGCTCGAGCGAGATCGAGAATCCTGGTGCCGTCCATCATGGCTGGAGCCCAGTTCACCTGGAACGCAGAATTTTTGGCGTCGCCGCCCTTTGCCTGATTGAGTTGGGGAACCATTCGTCCCTGGGCTGCAAGGCGCACTGCCATGGCAGCTGTTCGCCCGATCCACAGTGCGCTTGGTCCGACTCGCGCTTTCGCAGCCGCATCGTCTGATGCCAGGCTTGCCAATTCGTCAGAACCTAGGGCCGCGAGCCAACCCAGCACTTCAACAAGTGGCGCTGATACTGCAGCAACACTTCCGCCGTTTGGAACAGTGATGTCGGGATGGTCCACCCAACCCTTGGTTGCTGCGCCAGCGGCTTGGAGCCGTTCTAGAACGCCGTCGATGTCATCGGCTTCGCCCGACGAGCCCGCAGCCCAGGCCACTATGTGTCCGGGCGTCCACGACAGCTGCAGCTCAGCTGGCCGCGGCAGATTCGGGTTTTTGCGTTTTGGTGCCCCGATGAGACCCGAAATCGCGGCGTCTATCGCGTTGTATTCGGCTTCAAAATCAGACAGGACTCTAGAACGGAATGGCCCTCTGGCACTCTCGTGCACCTCGTCTATTGCCCGGTCTGCCCGGTCGAGCAGGCGCCAGAGTTCTTGCACCCAAGCCTGGGGTCGCAATTTGAGTTCAGCGATCTCAGCATCTGATGCCAGACCATCAAGGTGACTTTGCACCATTCGGGAGAATCCTGCTGGAACTGGAGGCTCTATCACCGACGCCTTGTCGGCATCGGTCTTTGGTTCATCTACTTGTGTAGGAATAGTTCTGAGCTTTCTCATCGCAAACGCGACCACGACAAAGTAGCGACATCTGGAAGTATTTATGTTTAGTCCGGTGCGCCGAATGGCCTAAATTTGCCGACAGCGGCACAGACACCCGAGCGTTCCGCACGCCAAGGCAACCTCAAGTGTATCTGTCATTGGGAGATTTAGAACGATTGCCACGCGTCTAGGCGCTCAATCAACCAACATAAGGCAATGGTTTCTATTGACGCACGCCTAAGCGCAGTGGTTGTCGGGGCGTCAATCGCACTGATAACTGTGCTCGGCACAAAGCCCGGCTCCACTCCCGTTCTGCCCGAGCCAGCAGCTCCTGTTGTCGAAGCTACGCCACTGACCGAACCTGAGCCCGAGCCTGAAATAAGCGCTGACGCAACGCCGATTGGCCAATTGGACGAAATCGTGTTGAATGGCTCTGAAGCCGTTGTTTCAGGTTGGGCCTTTGATGAAACAAGACAGGCGGGCGCGCGGCTTGAAATGCGAGTCAACGGGGCCCTCAAGTATCGATTTGAGGGAGGAACAGATGGTTTCTCTACTCGACTGTTCCTTGAACCAGGCAGAAGCGAGATTTGCGTTGACGCAATCTCGGCTAGCAACTCCGACAAGGTCGAACTGGGTTGTGACTCAGTATTACTTCGAGGCAATCTTTGGGACGACACTGTCATTGTCGCCCACTATGGAACTGGCTCGACTCACCAACTCGGAATTGCTGGAGAGGGCACAGCAACCGAAGCGGCCCAGCGGGTTGCCGCGGAAGCTGAACGGTGGTCAACCGAGACAGGAATCAATGCCGTCCCCGCTTTCGACTACATCGCGACTGTCGCTCAGCCCGCCCCGGGCCAAGACGGCAACTACAGCCTTCCGACCGACAGAGAAGATGCGTGGGAGTACCTTGAAGCGATCCGGGCCGTCGGGGGTTACATGATTCTCGACTTCCAACCAGGGCGCTCGACGTTCCTGCGAGACGTTCAGCGCTTCGAGGAATTTCTTACCGAGCCCGACGTAGGTATTGCCCTTGATGCCGAGTGGCGCATGCAAGGTAGTGGTGTGCCTGGGAAAGTGATCGGCCGGGTCGACGCTGCGGAGATCAATGAGGTGAGCGCGTACCTAGCCGAGATCGTAAGGGAAAACGAACTGCCCCAGAAGATCTTCATGCTTCATAAGTTTACGAACCGGATGCTGATCAACGAGGCCGACATGATTGCCCACCCAGAGTTGGCCAACGTGATGCACATCGACGGGTTCGGGCACCCCAATACCAAGGTTGGTGTTTACTCGAATCTGCATCCACAGTCACCTTGGCGGGGCGGGTTCAAACTGTTCATCGACGAAGACACTCGGGTTATGACACCCACTGAAGTGATGACGTTGTTGTCAACACCTCCAGTGATGATCACCTACCAGTAGATCAGCTACTCGAAGATCATTCTGAGGATCGAGTGGATCCGCCTACCTAGGCTTGATCTCATAGCCGGGCTCTTCGGGTTCATCATCCACCATCTCCGGCGGGAACCCGTCGGCCAGCACCGACGCCCCGGTTGCATCTTCAAGCCTTCTAATCACGTTCGGTGACCACTCACGCATTCCGTAACGTTCGGCGGCGTCTTCGAATACGTCGATAAGAACGGGGGAAACATCTAGCGGAACATTGTTCCTGTCTGCCACGGCCTGGAAAAGTCCAATGTCTTTCAGCACCAGGTCCATTGTGAAGTTGATGTCTCGACTTCCGTTCAAGATCACTTGAGATTCGGTCTCATGGACGAAGCTATTGCCGGATGAGATCTTGATTGCCTCATAGGTGGTGCTCAAATCCATGCCAGCCCGTTCGGCAGTCACAAGTGCTTCGCTTACAGAAACTAGGTTTGCAGTTGCCAGATAGTTAGTGACGACCTTAAGGATTGAGGCCGAGCCCAGTCCACCGGTGTGAAGGATTCGGCGTCCCATCTTGGTTAGAAGCGGCAACATTGCCTCAAAGGTTTTCCGCTCACACCCGGCAAAGATCGCGATGTTCCCGGTGGCAGCCCGGTGACAACCGCCGCTAACCGGACAGTCCACCGGTTCAGCTCCGACTGCTGAAACCTTCTCCCCTAACCGAAGGACCTCTGCTTCATCGGTTGTGCTCATCTCGGCCCAGACGCGTGGTTCATCAACCGCAGCGAACCCGGCGATCAGGCCGTCGTCGGCCTCAAGGACTGCGGCCGAGGCGGCAGGAGAAGGTAGACAGGTTATAACTACGTCACATTCGGTGGCCATGTCATAAGGAGAGTCGGCCCATTTGGCTCCCATATCCAGGAAAGGTTGCGCAGCTTCGCGGTCGAGATCGCGAACGGTTAAGTCCACGCCGTTACGCAGCAGCGACCCGGCCAACTTTGCGCCCACATTACCCAGTCCAATAAAACCGACTCGCATAACAAACCCTTTGTTCTGATGACTAAACGGATCGAAGTGTTACACGGTTAAAGACCAAGCGCTACCACCTTCTCAACCCGACCCACAAACCCCAACCAACGCGGCCTCGCCACCTCAAGACACCAAGCCAGTCGTCCCGACCAGCAAACCGTAACCCGGGCGGCCTCCGTGGCCGGGGAACGGCAAAGTCAGTCGAACCTGACGTCCAGTTCAGCGGCAAGGCGAGCTGAGCTTAACTCGTGGGCCTTTGCGATCTCATCGACTTCGGGGTCCCCGACTGTGAGACAGGCAACCAAAATGTGAGCTGAGGTGATTGCCTGATGGCTGTACCGATCAGCAAGTTTCTTGGATCGACCCAACGCCCGTCTAGCTTCAGACGTGAAGTCCATGGGCGTCTCGGGTTCGTAGAACCTTGGCGCGCCTCGAAGGATCAACGGAGCCATAACCGCGTCGGGATAGGCGCCGACGCTAAGTAGCAAGGTGGAGGCCCAAACGCCGTCGGCGAGGACCCCGTGGAGAAGGTCGGGCACATCGATGTTGTTCTTGTATCGCGCTGCAGCGCGTCGTTGGGCAAACAGGAGCGAGTGGCGGGATTCGGGGGTGAACTGGTCGAACACGTTTTCTTTATCGGCTGGTCGGGGGCTAGTTCTGTATGGGTGGAGATACCAATAGATTTGATCTGATGGAATCACTCCAACCACCTCCCCTTCATGATAAAGCAGATATCTGGTTCTACTGGGACCCTGTTTGTCCGTTCGCATGGATCACGTCTCGGTGGATAAATGAGGTGAAGCGGCAGCGCAATTACGAGGTGGATTGGCGCTTCATTTCGCTGCGAGTTTTGAACAAGAACGTTGATTATGACAGCCACTTTCCGCCGGAATACGAGGCTGGCCACACTGCTGGTCTTCGGATGCTGCGGGTGGCAGCAGCGCTGAGAGAACAGCAGGGACGCGAAGCTATGGGAGGGCTCTATGACGCCTTTGGCGCCGCTGTGTTTGATCGACCGCCTGCTGATGACGAGGCAACCGAGAGACAGCGCCTCGGGTCGGTGCGGTTCATAGCCGAAATCCTTGACGGTTTAGGTCTTGATACCGAGCTCGCTGGTGAAGCCGACAATCTGGATTGGGATGCCGTTATCGAGGCTGAGACCGAGGAAGCGTTGGGCCTTTGCGGCAAGGACGTCGGGACTCCGATTATCGCCTATGACCCACCTGATGGGGCAGCGTTTTTCGGACCGGTCATAAGCAGGATTCCGTCTCCCGACGAAGCTGTAGAACTGTGGGACGCGGTGGTAAAGCTGGCCCGATTTGAGGGCTTCGCTGAACTTAAGCGCAGCCTTCGAGAACGTCCTCAACTGCGGGCCTATGGGGTGAATCCGGGTGATGTAGGAGTAACCGAGGATTGGCATGGCGGCAGTCGCCGCCAAAAGAAATAGCGGCAGCCGCCAGAAGAAACAGACTATTGGGTGTTTGCCACGTCCTGAATCGCCAGCACCGTGAACCTTTGGCGGCTGATCTGGTTCTGGGCTTCGTTTCCAACTTCAAGCGGCAACGTGATCTGGGCACAGATGCTTTCAAACTGACCTTCACCCAATGGCCGGTAGTTAGTTTGAGTCGCCATCTCGCCTATAACGTCAGACGTGGCATCGCTTAAGGCGCCTGAAAAGACCAGACTGGTTGGTAGCTCGCCCACGTCGCACCGACCAGGTCCGGTCCAAACATTGAGAACAAGAAGGTCATTTAGTGGACTGGGGTCAGCTTCAGAAGTGATGCCGTACAGCACAGGAACACCACCACCGTTTGCTATTACAATTTCGCCTCGGAACTCATCACCAGGGGCCATGTTCTCGAGCGTGAAGGTGGCGATAGCGCCGTCAACGTCTGATATCGAGATGTCCACGGTTTCGGCTTGGATGCTGCTGCGGACAGCCTCAGAGTCTGACAGCGTCGCTCCCGATTGATCCTGGGTTCCGAACAGCCAGACTCCCCCCAATAGAACGACAATTAGTACTGCGATACCTGAGATTCGACTCATGATGGGGTCACCTGCCATGCGAAGTCGACTGATGAGCTAAGCCCCATCGCCTCACTGTTGTCTTGGAGTTCGAAGTTGAACCTGAAGCTGACTGCGTCTGTTTGGTTTCTAATCACTCCTACCGGCAGAGCGCCGGCCTCACCCTCGGCTGCAAACTCAGCGAGCGTGCCAGCGAAGATTTCCTCTTCGGGTTCAAAACCGTCACAGGAGTCGAACGAGCCGCCAACTCCTCGCTCAACTGTGATGTCTAAGAATTCGTCGAGGGAACCGCTGCTTGCTGCTACTAACGACAGATCTACCGGTAGAACGTCGCCGTCGTAGGTAATCGTCAGACAGCGTTCCTCGGCTCGACCCGGAACCATTGCCCCCAGGTCAAACAGCGACTGTCCGCCGTCGTCGTCGTAAAGCCGAAGTGTTCCGGCGTCCACCGAGCTGGCCGAGACTGTGCCCTCGCCAACGACGGTTTTGGTTGAGCGATCAATTACAAGCGTTGTGATTAGCAGAACCGACACTGCTGCTGCGAACGCTCGTGCGGTAGAGCGGGCCAAGCGACGCTCGCCGTAGCCATCGGCCGCTGCGAATTCGGTCAGATCGAGCTTACGAGCCATCAGGTGCCCCTGTCTGTAGTCGCTCGACTTCGCTTGCGCTGATATCCGCCGGCGATGCAGGCACCTCTTGATCCAGATGTGCAGAGACTTCTTTGGACTTCATTTGAAGCAAGAAGTCGTCGACGTCGACCGACTGAAGCGGCTTGGAGAATAGATAACCCTGGACATAGTCACAGCCCGCAGCAAGAACGCGAACTAGATGCTCGGGGGTCTCGACGCCCTCGGCTACAACTTCGAACTTGAGGCCATGGGCCAGCTTTGTGATCGAATCCAAAATGATCTGGTCACTTTCGGAACGGATGCTGTTTGTGATTAGAGATCGATCGAGCTTCAGTCCTTCGATAGGCAGCCCACGGAGGTGAGCCAGCGAGGTGCGTCCCTCGCCGAAGTCGTCCAGGGTGACAACTACTCCGAGCTTGCGCAGACCGTCGATGTTGCGTCGATAGCTTCCCTCATCGGGACCCAAAATCTTCTCGCTCAACTCGATCTTTAGATGGCGTGGAGCGAGGTCAAGTTCGGCGAGGGCAAGGGCAACGTTGCGAACTAACCTGGCCGATTCCAACTCGAAGGGAGACACGTTCACCGACACATAGGCTGGCGGGTGCTCAAGCTCGGTCTGCCATCTCTTACATTCGGTTAGTGCAAGTTTGAGAACTCGCTTAGTGAGCTCGTCGGCCACTCCGCTTTGCTGGGCAACCAGGATCGCATCGCCGGGGCTAATTGGGCCCAGCTCAGGATGGTCCCATCGGAGCAGGGCTTCCATGCCGGCCACACGGCGACTCTTGGCATTGACGATGGCCTGATAGTGAAGTTCGACTTGGCTCTCGTCCAGAATTGCGGAACCAATCCCGGTTTGCATCTTGGCCTTACGACTTTCGGACTCTTCCATCTCTTTTGCGTAGAAGGCGATATTGCGGCCACCTTCGGCCTTTGCGTAGTACATGGCCAGGTCGGCCCTTCGCAGGACTTCGGTGTAGCCAAGGTCGGGCTCGGAAAGCGCAATTCCTACCGCAATCCCGAGCTGAATCTGCTCCCCTGCTACTTCGATCGGCTGCCCAACTGATTCAGTGACCTTTTCGGCCAGCGTCAAGGCGCCACCAGGGGCAAGTCCGTTCATCAGAATCGTGAACTCATCGCCGCCGAGTCGACACAAGGTTCCGAAGTCAGTAACGACTGGTTCTAGTCGTCGAGCGACCGCTCTCAATACGTCGTCACCGACGTCGTGACCGAGCGTGTCGTTAACTGCCTTGAATCCGTTCAGGTCCATAAACAACACTGATGTTTCTTGACCCGCATCAACTGCGGCGCTCAGGTCTCGCATGAACTTGAGCCTGTTGGGTAGACCAGTTAGTGAATCCCGGTTCGCCTGAATCGAGATCTGATCGTGCATCTCTTGAAGTTCAGTCACGAGCTTGTCGTTCTGGTTGGCCACCACTGCTTGGCTAACCAATAGCAATAGCGCTTCAAGCTGAGACGACCGAATCTCACTACCTGTTGCTTTGCCGACTCGAACTGCGGCTAGCTCGCCGTTGGGCTGGGGCCAGGTCATCCGGACTACACAGGAGAGCCCGTGATCGATCAATGCGGTGACTTCAGCCTGGTCTTTTTCTCGAAGATCAACTACGACGCGTTCGTTGGCTAGCTCTCCCTCGCGTAGACCGCTGGCGGGCTGACCAGGAACCGGTAGATGGAGGTAGCCAAGGCTTGACGAGACTGCCACGGTTTCCCAGTAGCCTCCGTCGGCTTTGTACACATCAACCTCTGCTACGTCGAAGCCAAGTTTGAGAACCGCGTCTACCAGTCCTTGAGACACATCGAGGCCAAGGCGGTTCACATCTTCAGAGGACTCCACCACGTTTTGAAGCAGCTGGCTTCTGTCCGCCGCCTCGCCCGCTGATGATCTCTGCAACGCAACCTCGCTCATCAACTGTTCCGCCAAATAGGCACCGGGCAGAACAACAAGAAGTAGCACCGACAGCTGATCGAGAGTTTGTTCCAACGCGGCAAGGAACAGCGTGCTGGGCTTGCCACTCTGTTGCAGAACCATGATCTGGAGAGCGAGGGTGGCTCCGGTCAGCATCATCCAGTGAAGAAGAGCTCCGGTTAGGCGGAAGCGAGTTGCGGCCTCGATGATCGGCAGAGCAAAGAGAACCCAGCCAATCCCGTCAGTGCCAGTGGCTGCGGTCAAGCCCAACACGAGAACAGAGTCCAGCACCAACTCGAGAACCGGTACGCGGTCTAGGAAGCGACGCATGTTTGTTTCGGTTTCGGCGATCGAAGACATCACGTTGGTGGCTGACAACGCAGCCACAGACATGATCAATACTGCAAGCCGCCCGCCAGGACCAACAAAGTCCAGTCTGGTCGGATCGATGATGAACTGCGCGGCAATTAGAATTGCTACTAAGACTCGAACTCGACGAATCGCTTTTTGGGCAATCGGCGGGCTGGGTTCTCTTTCTTCTTTGCTCGCCTTCTTCTGCCGATTTAGGGCAAGCACGAGCGCACAACCCGTCAAGATTAGCCATGACGCAAATGGCACATAGGCTTTGCTCTGCAACCAAACTGCGGGCAAACCAACGTATGGAACGACCATCCGGGTTACGCCCACAACTTGACTCAGATCAACTACATATGCGTCCGGTACGGAGTTGGCATCACCTCGGGTCCGAAGCCCATCAGCCTCAGCAGCGATGACTCGATGAGTGACAAACTGGCCCGAACCTGGTGGCTGTTCGTAGGTGATGACTGCCCGTTGACCAAGTTCGATCTCAGCCGGGTCCTCGGTCAGAATCACATCGCCGGGAGACAGCGTCGGTTGCATTGAGTTCTCGGTTATGACAACCGGGCTCCAACCGGTAGCGAGACTTGTAATCGCAGTCCAGATAAGCAACAAGGCGGTTAGATAGAGGTAAGCCCACACCATGAGCCAAACGCCCGGAATAACACCTTGCTTGATCCAGGCGTGTTGTTCGGCTCCGACCTGAGCAACTGAGTCATGGCCCTCGTCGCCCACCGAGTCCTGTTGCGCCTCAGACGATTCGTCGGGAGTCGGATTTGCCTTTTTGGGCGACAGAAGAATCACGGGCGACCCTCAAGGAAGAAACTGAAGTCAGCTGACAAGCCTTGCGCTTCGTTGTTGTCTTGAACTTCGGCCGTGATCCGCAGAGCGATCGTGTCTCCGGGATCGGTAAGTCCAAGATCGAACCCGTTCTCGTAGGTCCCGTGACGTTGAGCGAAATCGGCCAATGTGCCGTCAAAGACCGATGATCCTTGGGCCGCTGCTTCAAAGCTCTCGCACGAGTCCGTGCCGTTGGTGTTGGTGTTGCCTCCAGAGTCGGATCGCATTACGCCGCTGTCGATTCTGATGTCCAGGTAGTCCCCCAGCCCGCCGTCGAGCGCGCTTGCGAACATCCGGGTTGAAACTGACTCAACCGTTCCGACGTATGAGACCTCCATACATTCGGTGATCTGGACACCTGGATAGATGCCGTCGGAGATTAGGAGAACGGGTTGAACCAGATTGGTTGTCACATCGATTTGACCGGCCCAAAACTCGTTGGAGGAGTTTTCAGTACGCGCTGTGAATTGAGCGCCTGAAGTCCGAACCGAGTAGAGAAGCGTGACAGCAAGCGCAATTGCGGCAACGGTCGCCAAAGCCATACGCGAGTCAATGGGCTTCTCCATAGGTATTTTCTCGGCATCGCAAGCAGAAACATGACGAATAATCTCACCCATGGGCCTACCTGGGTGTCGAATGGGCCGTTCGGCTCACTTACCAGCGCCAAAGCACCTCCAGAAAGTTCTTTCTAGGTGCCAGGAACTCTGTATCTAGGTGCCAGGAACTCTGTATCTAGGTGGAGGTATCTAGGTGGAGGCCTGAACTGGTGTTGAAGCCACTGACGGGCTAACAACTTAGGGATGGAGACACTTGAGCTAGAAACATCTTCCACTGGTATCGCAACTCTTACGCTGAACCGGCCAACGAAGCTGAACGCCGCCAATCAAACAATGTGGGATGAGCTGCACCAAACGTTCCAAGCCATCCGAACTGACTCCGATGTTCGCGTGCTCGTCATTACTGGTAAGGGTCGAGGCTTTTGCAGCGGTGCCGACCTGACCGCCCGCGGCGACGGACCTCGCCCTCATCAGCTCACTGCGATGCGCAAGATCACCGCTACGGCGCTAGCCCTACACGATCTGCCACAGCCAACCATTGCGAAGGTGAACGGCGTCGCAGCCGGCGCGGGCTGCAATCTTGCCCTCGGCTGTGACCTAATAGTTGCCTCAGACGTGGCTAGGTTCTCTGAGATCTTCGCCTCTCGTGGGCTGTCTCTGGACTTCGGCGGATCCTGGTTACTGCCCCGCCTGGTCGGGCTTCACAAAGCGAAGGAACTCGCGTTCTTTGCCGACGTCATCGACGCGGCCGAGGCAGAGAGGCTTGGCATCGTGAACCGGGTCGTGCCCGGCGAGAGCTTGGATGCATTCGTTGACGACTGGGCCCAACGGCTGGCTGCGGGTCCTCCGCTAGCACTCGCTCAGTCCAAGATGATGCTGAACCAATCACTGAACCGCTCGATGGCTGAAGCGCTCGAGTTCGAAGGGGCTTCACAAACAGTCAACTTCGGATCCGAAGACACAGTCAATGCGATGATCGCCTTCGCCGAGAAGAAGACGCCCGAGTTCCATGGACGCTGATTCGTTACCGTCGGGAGTTGGTCTCGCCACGCGATCGGGAAAGCCTGCGGTAGATGCAGTTGTGGTGGGTGCAGGTTTCGGGGGGATGTACTCGATCCACAAGCTCACCGGCTTGGGCCTGAATGTTCTCGGAATTGAGGCCGGACACGACGTCGGAGGCACCTGGTATTGGAATCGATATCCGGGAGCGCGCTGCGACGTTGAGTCGATGGAGTACTCATACAGCTTCGATGAAGACCTTCAACAGGAATGGGAGTGGACCGAACGTTACGCTCGCCAACCCGAGATCCTCTCTTACGCCAGCCACGTTGCCGACCGCTTCGATCTGCGTGACCAGATCCTGTTCAACACTCGCGTAGCTTCAGCCCGCTTTGACGAGTCTGATGATCTTTGGGTCGTCAGGACTGACTCGGGTACAGAAGTAATCAGCCAGTACCTAATTCTCGCCACCGGGATGCTGTCGAGCGCGAACAAGCCCTCGTTCGAAGGAATGGACTCCTTTAAGGGAGACATCTACCACACGGGTCAGTGGCCCCAAGACGGAGTCGACTTTGCTGGCAAGCGAGTTGGGGTAATCGGAACTGGATCATCGGGCATCCAGTCCATTCCAGTGATTGCCTCCGAAGCCCAACACCTGACCGTTTTCCAGAGGACGCCGAATTACTCGGTGCCGGCAAAGAACAGGCCTCTAGACCCGGAAGAGATCGCTGAGATCAAGGCTATCTATCCCGAGTTTCGCGCCGCCAACCGCCAACAGTCGTCGGGGTTCGGATCTTTGCGACCGCGCGGTGAAGTCGGCGCCTTGGAGGTCGACGCCGAAGTCAGGACTGCTGAGTATGAACGGCGTTGGAATGTAGGCGGCTTCGACTTCTTGCGAGGCTACGTGGACCTGATGATCAACTCGGAGTCAAACCAAACCGCTGCTGACTTCGCTAGGGCCAAGATCGCAGAAATCGTTAGTGACCCCGAAACTGCAAAGCTACTTTCACCAACGCAGTTGATTGGTTGCAAGCGGCTTTGCGTTGACACTGACTATTTCCAGACATACAACCGATCAAACGTTGACCTGGTAGACATCTCCGAACGACCGCTTGCCTTTGCCAAAGACGGCCTGGTGGTCGGCGAGGACCTGACAGAGCTGGATTGTGTTGTCTTAGCCACCGGCTTTGACGCAATGACCGGCTCGATCTCGAAGATTGAAATCGCCGGCCGAGGCGGAGTCACGATGAATGACAAGTGGTCGGCTGGCCCGGTCAATTATTTGGGCCTGACTATCGCCGGCTTCCCCAACCTCTTTACGATCACAGGCCCGGGCAGCCCTTCGGTCCTCACAAACATGATCGTTGCTATAGAACAACACGTCGAGTGGATCGCCGACGCCGTTGCGACTCAAGCCGCTGAGGGCTACAAAACGCTCGAAGCGACCGAGGTGGCCGAATCCCGATGGGTGAACCACGTGAATTCGATCGCAGACGCGACGCTCTTCCCTAGTTGTAACTCCTGGTATGTCGGGGCCAACGTCCCAGGCAAACCCCGCGTGTTTATGCCCCTTATCGGCTTCCCCGACTACGCCGCAGAATGTGATCGGGTTGCCCAGGCGGGATACGAAGGGTTCATTCGATCCTGAGTCATACTGGGACCGATGTTGGTTTCAGTATGTATCGCTACGTTTCACCGGCCAGAAGGTCTGGAACGACTTCTTGATGGACTCGATGGTCAGGTGTTCAGCTCTGGCAGTCAAGTCGATTTAGAGATTGTCGTGGTCGACAACGATTCGGCGGGATCGGCGGGTGCGGTTGCTTCAGCTGCGGCCAAAACCATGAAGTGGCCGCTTAAGTATGTGATAGAGCCGAATCAGGGAATCTCGTATGCTCGCAACCGCGGCGTTGCCGAAGCCAACCCCCAGAGCGACTTTGTTGCGTTTATCGATGACGACGAGGTCCCAGATCCGGACTGGATGGATCAGCTGGTCGCCAAACAGATTGCTGAGGACGCCGACGTTGTGCACGGTGAAGTCGTACCTCTTTACATGGAGGGCGTGCCGGACTGGGTAGCTAAAGGCGGTTTCTTTGTTGAGTCACCGTTCTTTGAGGACAGTTCAAGCTCTTCACTGCTAAACACCGCAGCGACCAACTGCACTCTGGTTCGTGTGGCTGCGCTGGAAAAATACGACCCGCCGTTTGATCTTGCCTTTGGGCTAACCGGTGGCGAGGACGACTTTCTGTTCCGATCGCTTTATGCCGACGGCAAGAAACTGGTTCATGCACCTGAGGCCAAAGTGACCGAATGGATTCCGGCCCATCGAGCGAACTCCAAGTGGCTAATCAAAAGCGCCTATAGAAAAGGCAACACCTTCACTCTGACCCACCTGAAACTCAATCGGTCGATTGGCGCCAAATTGAGCCGAGTGAGTAAGGCCTTGGCGCGGATCGGTCAAGGCACGGTGGAAACACTTCTTCACGTAGCTAAGCGCGACGGCCTATGGGTACTTGGAGCACAAAAGGTGGCCCTAGGTTCGGGAACGTTAGTAGGAGTGTTCGGCAAGTCCCTCTACAAGGCCTATTCCAAGCCACGCGGACTCTAGGCGGAAAGGCCGAGCGACGTTTTGGCCGCATCTCTAGGCGGAAAGGCCGAGCACTCGCTCCAAGGTTTTTACCAGCGTAGATATGTCTTGATCGGAGGTGTAGTGGACCCATGACAGTCGGACGACTCCGGTGTCTGGATCTACACCCAATCCCTCAAGCACCCGATTGGCGTAGTAGCCGCCTGACGAACACATGATGCCCGCGTCGACGAGTGCTCCAGCAACGTCGCTTGGCTCTCGACTGCCTGGCACAAATGCCACGGTTGGACATCTGTGCAGGCCGTTTTCTAACTGAGCGGGCCCCAACAGCCTGACTCCAGGGGCAGCACTCAGAACTTCAATTACTGGAGCGAGGGTCTTTGCCTCATGAGCTCGCCAAAGTGAAGAAACGCTGGCCACGGTCTCACGGAGGGTTCCACCCATCACTCGATGGTGAGCACCCAGTGTTTCCACGTAATCGAGAACAGCACCCGCTGCAGCCTCCTGCGCGTGATCAGGTCCGGCAGGAGTCAGCCGCTTAGTAGGGATCTGACGGTTGAAATAATGGCCTTGGTTAGGCAGGTAGCCGGCTACACCGTTACGCAGAACCATCAGACCTTGGTGCACCGAATAGGTCTTATACATAGAGAACAGATAGACATCAGCACCCATGGCTGCGACGTCAGGGAAGGTGTGTGGGGCAAAGGAGACGCCGTCAACTATGACTCTCGCTCCAACTTGATGCGCCTTGGCCGAAATGGCCGCCACGTCGTTTTCCGCGCCGATGATGTTTGAGCAGTGTGGGAATGTCATCAGCTTGGTTTTGTCAGTCAGCAGCGAGTCCAGCTCAGCGATGTCGAGCAAACCCGATTCGGGGTCAATCCGCCACTCGAGCAGTGTTGCGCCGACTCGTTCCGCCATACGTCGCACGGCGCCAGTGTTTGCCTCGTGGTCTTGGTTGGTCACGATCACTTCATCACCAGGTCCGATCACGGCGCCAAATGCGTTAGCCAACACGTAGGTATTCATCGAGGTCGAAGGTCCGAAGTTGACCTCGTCAGTTTCCACTCCTAGCGCCTCAGCCCAGCGACGCCGCGATTGGTCCATGGCCTCCCCTGCGTGCTTGCTTGCGTTGTAGGCGGCGTAGGGCTGAACCTTGTTCAGCTTGTAGTAGTCATGCAAAGCGTTAACTGTGTCTGCGCAAGCATAGGAACCACCAGCATTTTCGAAGAAGAGAGACCCTGATAGTTCTGCAGATGAGAACGCCGGGAAGTTCTGCCTCACAAAGTTGACGTCAAGAGGTTCCGGTTTCGGTGGTAATTCCATTACCAAAGTATTACGGAATCGGCTGATTTAGTTAGCCATATCACGCAACAATCGGTCCGATTCTGCATCCCAAGCAGCCGTTTTGGTATCCCAAACGTTGGTTATAGATAGTCACGTTTGAGCTAGTGGGTATAACCAACCTTGTGCCCAGAGGGCATCATGCTGTTATGGTGTGTGACGTCGGGCACGGGAAGGAGATCCTGCGCCAGGCCATTCACGCCTAGCAGTTCGACGCGTTCGAACTGCGTTACGCAACTCTGGGGAGCCATATGTCAGATGCCGGTGAAGAGATTATCCGCCTGAACAGCGTGTATAAGATTTTTGGTCCTCAGCCTCGGGGGCGGGCGTTTGATCTGGCTAAGGCTGGCATCAACAAGAATGATATTCAGGCTCAGACTGGCCATGTGGTTGGTTTGGATGATGTGAATTTCTCGGTGAACAAAGGCGAGATCTTTGTTGTGATGGGTCTTTCGGGCTCGGGTAAGTCAACGGCTATCCGCACAGTCAACAAACTTCATCACACCACCCACGGCGAAGTAATTGTTGATGGCACAGATGTTCAAACTCTTTCCGGGCCTGCTTTGCAAGCGTTCCGTAGAGAGAAGATGGGA
>CALAJQ010000006.1 GCA_937922785.1 uncultured Acidimicrobiales bacterium | reverse complement strand
TGTACGACTCCTGTCTATTTTGTGGGTAGGGGGATGATGATTTTGCCGAGGGTGAGGTAGATCATTGTTGTGAGGGTGGCGGCGGTGTGGTGTCCGTAGCCGCGTTTGTTGATGAGCCGGATTTTGGCGTTGATGCCTTCGGATCGTCCGTTGGATATGCCTTGGTGGATGGTGTTTAGGATCCCGGTTTTGTGTTTAGTGATGCGTCGGGCGAGAGTCTCGAATTCTTGGATTTGGCTGTTGTTGGCCCGTTCGATCCAGTCGTTCAGGTAGTTGTCGGCTTGGCTGGGTGGGATGGTCCGGTAGATGTCTCTGAGGTCTTCTTTGAGCATCCAGGCTTGGCCGAGTTTTTGGTCATTCCGGTTGGTTTCTTCTAAGAGTTTCCGGCGGCTGACCGAGAGGTTCTCGGCTCCGGTGCGGATCGCGGCTCGGGTTCGTTGCCATTGTTTATGGCTGTTGTGTTGACGGCGTTTAGACCGGAAGACGCTGTCTAGGGCTTGGTTGGCCCAAACGATGATGTGGAACGGGTCGAAACAGATCTGGGCTTGTGGGATATGTGTGGCGCACGGTTGTTTCCAGATTGATGCCATGTCCATTGAGATCGCTTCGACTTGGGCGCAGCGTTCGGGTCCGAGATCGAGAAAGAAACTATTGAGTGCTTGTTGGGTGCGGCCTTCAGCGACGTGGACGACACGGCCGGTGTCGTGATCGGCGACAACAGTCAAATAGTCGCGTCCGCCACGCCGGTAACAGATTTCATCGACTCCGATCCGATACAGATTGTCGAGTCGGCCGTTATCGACATAGCCATCGACAACACGTTTCACGATCCGGGTGACTGTCCGCCACGTAACCCGCATCAACCTGGTGACTGTGGTCCGGTCAGTTCGTTGGCAAAGCCACCCAATGACGTCTTCGAAATCTTGGGTGTGACGGGCACCGGGCCGGGCCCATGGGACCTGCTCAGTCCGGACTCGGCCGCAACGAACACAATCGAGTCTTCGGATCGAGGTCTGTAACCAACACCTAGTCGACCCCAAATCGAGGTGTCTCCAACGCCTTATCTTGCGGTCATAAACCGCTTTAGACGTGTTTCCGCACGGGCATCGGAGCCGCCGTTTCCGCAGGCGGACATCAACCACCACACCCTGATCGGTGAATGAAACGTCTTGAACAAGCCCACCAGGGATATCCAACATACGATTAAATGCTGTTGAGACGCGCACGAGATCGGCTCCTTCAAGCTTCGGTGTTGTCGCAAACCCGAAACTAGAAGAACCAGCCCTCACGTGCGCGTCTCACACACGCCGAACAGCTAAACCGCGGCCAACACAACCCAAGATTTCACCCACACAAACAACAGGACCAGAACGTATGTTCTATTTTGCTTCCGGGAGTGAGGATCAGCTTGTTAGAACTAGCCCGCCGTTATGGCCAACTTCGATCCGAACTCAAGAGAAAGACCCGACTTGCGCATCTTGTATCGGAACCAAAGCGCCGCTGTCCCCAAAGTGAGGGTAGTCAGCACCGGGCCGGTGAATGCCTTTATCAAGACAAAGGTCTGCAGGTCTTGAGTAAGCAACAGCCAAAGCGTAAACGCGCCATTAAAGAGGCTGCTGAACGCCCACAACCCTGAGAGGCGAACAAAAAAGAGCTTCAACATTGGATGATTGGCAGTCTCAACATCAAACGGACAGAAATCCTTGGCAATACGTTCTGCCAACGGACGTTTGCGATGAACACTGATCATGAACGCAAAGCCGATAAGAGTTGTGGAGACCGTTGGCTGAAGGAAGTAGACAATCACGCTTCCTGTTGCAAGCGCCAGCCCAGTGTTGACCGTGAGGCCAATAGCGCTGAGAATCACGATGCCCGGCACCGTCGACCCAGTTCGCGTTCGGTAAAAGATAACTGCGTAGGTCCACACCAATGCCGACATCAGGGCTCCGGTTGTACCCAGCAAATCCAAAAAGCCCAGGAACAAAACCAAAGGGATGATCTTGCCTTCCAGAATCTTTGGCCAGGAGTGTTTAGCTATCGCCTTGGGCCCGGGCAGCACCAGTGGTTTGAGCGAAGACAGGGGTTTGAGCGACGACGCAGACACCTCTTTCTATTCGGCTGAAATTGGGCTCTGACTGAGCTAAAAGCAAGGCAAGTCCAGCGATTAGCCATTCAGGCTGGTCAGAGCGCTAGGCCAGCGGGCAACCCTCGATCAAACAACCCTCACCACGTCGGTGAGCCCGCAAATGCTCGGCAACTTCTGAAACGTCGGCGGCGAAAGCTTCAAGATGACTAGCCCTCACAACATCCAGTAACAGCATCTTGACTAGTCCTGCATGCGGGGCCGCAGCCTCTCGCAACGCAGAACGACCGTCTTCGGTCAACACGGTTTCGGTACTTCGGCGATCGATAGTGGAAGCCTCTCGCCTGACCCAACCTCGTTTCTCCAAGCGGCTGACCGTTTGGGTCATAAGCGGCTGAGAGGCAACCATCTTCTGAGCAAGGGTGGACATCCTCAGCCGGCCTCCCGCTCCGTCGAGCCTCACCAAGACTTCATATTCACGGTGGGACATACCGAACTGATCGCTTAGATGCGAAGCCAGACGTTCCTCCAGCATGCGAGAGGCATCAAGAAAGCCGGTCCAGGCCTTTAGCTCAACATTGGTTAGATGGCGGCCAGTCCCGTCAACAGATTCGCCAACTGCCTGGCTCCCAGGAGTCTGTGAATTTGATACGGGACTGGCGGCCACAAAACCTCGAATCAGCTAACAGTTACCGACAGTACCTGTCCTGCCGCTGCATGGGAATTAGGACCAAAGTTGATATTGCAGACAAACACATACGATCCGGGCTCGAGATCGAAAGTGGCCGTAATTGTTTCCCCTCCATCAAATGTCTCGGTTCGACCGATGAAGTCGTCGCCAAGAGCTGCTTCGTCAACTGCGCCGTTGTCCAACATCGGCAGCGACTCGTAGCTGTCTCCGCGCACAATTGCTAGCTCGTGTGAGAATTCCCCTGCGTTAGTCACGTTGAAGTTCACGGTCCCACTTGAGATTTCAGTTGGGGCGTTCAGTGCCCATTCGACTAGCTCGACCTCAACTGCGTCGCCGGCTGGCGCGGCGTCTTCATCTTCCATGGCTTCGTCATCTTCCATGGCTTCGTCATCTTCCATGGCGTCTTCGTCGTCCATGGCTTCGTCATCTTCCATCGCCTCTTCGTCCTCCATTACTTCTGCAGTAGTGGTGGGGGCGTCGGTTGCAGCGGGCTCAGATTCTGAGCCGCCACATGCCGCTGCCAACAAGGCGAGCATCGACAGAATTGCAAATAGCTTTTTCATTTTGTTTCCTTCATTGCGGTTGTTAGTTGTTACTTGGGTACAGAAATTGTGAGGGAAGGTTCAGACCACGTCTTCAAGTGCAGCTCGAAGTTCGGTCTCGTCGTACACGTTGTCGAGCCGGTGGATGACCATTCCGTCCGAGCCCACAACAAACAGGCTCGGTTCGTAGTCCATCCTCATCGCGGCAAGCACAGGCGCTGGGCGCAAGTTCGGGTCGCCTAGGTTGCCGTTGACCTCAATCGGGTTCTCGTACACCTCGGCGTGAATCATTGTTATGTCTTCAAAGTCGGGCTGAACATCAATCAAGACATCGAGCACCGGACCACAGAACTGGGTTTGACAGAATGAGGGCGTGGCCACAAGCAACACAAACGGTTTGCCTTCGGCCAGCATCTGGGCCGGGGTGTGTGAGTGAAATTCACAGACCGGTGACCGTGTACAGATCGGGTCAACCGGACCCGAGCTATCAAATGTTGGCGTCTCAATTGAGATCATCGGCTGGCCGATGCCGGGAACTGCGACTTCGGATTGGTTAAGCACGTTGACACCAAACGCTGCGACCTGCTCGCCGGACTTCACAACAAACCGGAACCGGCCAGGATCAGGAATCGTCAGCGTTGGTGCAAAATAGCGGACGACGTCGGCGTGGGAATGATCGGGGTCAACGTTGTCGGGGTGGGAGTGAGCAACCACTCGTCCGCTTGCCGATCCCTCAAAAACCAACGTCCCCGTGTCGTCGTTGTACATCTCAACTGCAACCTCTTCACCACCTGGACCCAGCACAAAGACTCCGTCTCGAACTAAGCCAAACGGCATCCGTTGAGGTATGCCAGCGCTTACTACCGAAGGGCTGAACATAACGACAATGTCTAGGGTGCCTTCATCAGCCCCAATCGGTACAAGGCTGGTGACGTTGTCCGCTGAGTCAGCGGTGCAGCCGACCAGGGCCAGGCTGGTTGCGGCAAGAACAAACGAGCGTCGATCCACCGCTACTCATCTACCTCTGCAGGATCTGCCTCTGCAGGAATCACGCCATTCCACACCAACTTTGCACCCTCTTCGCCCGTTCTCACGACCCAAACAGTCGATAACCCAGCCAGCAAGATGGTGGCTGCGGAGAGCACAATCCGAGCCTGCTTCATGGGCGTTGCGATTTCTTCAGATGCGGCAAAGCTTGCCGCTGCCTTGGCAGTGACATAGGACAGACCGATCACCGCAATTGCCAGACCGAGCGCAAACCACATGGTGGTATTGCCCAATGACTCATGGCGGTCGGTGTTAACTCGGTCACCAATGATCTCGTCAAAGGCTTGACCCGACTGAATTGCGAACCACGTCGCCACGACCGTGAGGATGGTTCCGCCGAGCACAATGTGGCGCAGCCATGCCGGAGGATGCCGTAGCACGCCCATGATTACCGCCAGCAGGCTCATGACGGGTATGGCGACTATCGGCACGTGCACAAAGAACACGTGGCTTGGAAGATCATTGATTGATTCGAACAACGCGAACACCCTTCAGAACAATTACTTGCAAATTTAAGCACTTCCCCTGAAGGAATCCAAGTCAGGGCAAAACTTTGATCACCAAAACGCCGCCCAAAGACACATTCGCGCTGCTCGGTAACTTGGGATTCGCGCTGCTCGGTAACTTAATGGACAAACGTTGAGCAACCGTGGCAGCGAAGCTGTGGCACCCGACATACTGAACCCATGGCCACTCCCCCACTCCACCCAGACATCGCTCACCTCAGTTGGCTTCTTGGCACTTGGGCTGGCACCGGTTCGGGCGAGTATCCAACCATTAAAAGCTTCGATTACAACGAAGAGATCAGCTTTGGCCACGTTGGGAAGCCCTTTCTTGCCTACACCCAGAAGACCCGTCACGCCGAAACCGGGCTGCCGCTGCACGCCGAGGCGGGCTACATCCGACCAGTCGGCACAGATCGAGTCGAGTTCCAAGTAGTGCAGCCCAGCGGAATCTCCGAAAGTTACGAGGGAATCGTGCAAAGCACAGAAGAGGCAATCGTCATCTCGTTAGAAACCGTGTCGGTAACAACCACCGCCACGGCAAAGGACGTTAGCGCCGTGCGTCGAGTGATGACGTTCGACCCTGGGGCACAAGTTCTGAGCTACAAAATGGCCATGGCCGCAGTAGGCGAAGAAATGACCCACCACCTATCCGCCAACCTCTTCCCCACCACCTAAACACCCCTTCCCCTCAACAACCACCCCCTTCCCCTCAACACCCCCTTCCCCAAATTTCTGCTCCAGGTGACAATTAGTGTCACCTCCAGCTGACATTTGGCCCAATTGTCACCTACAGCTGACATTTGCCGGCTCGAGGTGGTCCAAACCGAAAAGCTCACTACCGTTGTTCTGCCAACGGCGCGTTTTCGGTGTCGTCTCGCAGTGCTGCTGCCATCGACCAGCTATCTCGTGAACGGCAGGAATCTGATGAGTTCATCAATTGATGCTCAGGTACTCGGCATCTTTCGGAGTCAAGCGGGGGTCATAACCGCCGCCCAAGCAATTGCTCAAGGTTTTACCCCTCGGCAAATTCGCTACAGGTTGCAGCGCGGTCGGTGGTCCAAGATTCGACGCGGGGTCTATCGCCATGCCTTGTTTGAAGAAAGTGACTTGATGTGGATGCACGCCATTGCGGCAACCGGGTCGGGGTTTGCCAGTCATAGATACGCGGCCAAGCTCCACGGACTCGAGCCCTACGACAACGCAAAGCCGGAGTTCACGGTTGAGCGGGGCTCACTTCAACACCTGCCAAAAACGATTCGCGTTCACGAGTCCACCCAGACAGAAACAGCCGAAGTCGAGACGATAGATGGATTGCCAGTGTCCGGAGTTGAACGCACGATTATGGATCTTGCTGCCACCGAACATCGCCAGTGGCCAGTGCTGGCAGCGATGGACAGTGCGATTCGGCTAAAGAAAACCGATCGTAGCCAGCTCAACAATTGCCTAGAGATCCATGCGCGCAGGGGTCGAGACGGAACCGTCAAGTTTCGATCAGCTCTGGCGGAGCTGGCACAAAGCGAATCGACTCCAATCGGCCATGCCAGCAGGCGGGCGGCCGCCATCCTTACCGCAGGCGGAATCATCAGCCCGAGCTTCGAGGACCAAGTCTTCGTCGGAGGGGAGTTCGTGGCCCAAGCTGATCTGGCCTGGGATGTGCCCCTTGTGGCGTTCATCGACGGTTTCACTTTCCACGGGTCTCGGCGCCGCCAGGTTGAGCGTGATCATCGTCAACGCCAGACTCTGAGATCAAGCGGGCTAGCAGTGCTCGAGTTCACTTATGACCAACTGTCTGACCCCGGCTTTGTTGTGTCAACCACCCGTGTCGAGTTCCGCAACGCCGCTGTGCGCTTGCGACGAGAACCCGACCGGTTCGGCCTTTGGGCAAGCCAGCGAAGCTTGCCGTAGATGACTCCGACTCCCGTCGCGCCTTCCAAATGTCAGCTGGAGGTGACAATTGGGCCAAATGTCAGCTGGAGGTGACACTAATTGTCACCTGGGGCAGAAATTTGAGGGAGGGAGAGGAGAGCTCGAGAGTTTGGGAGAGCTCGACGTTTACCAGTATTCCTCATAGTGGATGTTTCCGGGCTCGCCTCGCTTGTCGAGAGTGAAGCCGCGTTTTGCTAACAAACCGACCACGCCTTCGTGTTCAGGGAATTCCATCTCGCCGTCGTCACCAGTCTCGGGCAGCCCAATCATCTGAGGGTTGCCACAAAGAAAGGCGTGGCACCTATCTGGAGAGAACGAGTCGGCCAACAAGTTGTCCAAATCACCATCACGAATCAAATCCTGTAGATACCGCTTCGGAACGTCGGTCTCGCGGGTGGGTGTTGGCAGATAGTGGTAGTTCGGGTACCGCTTGGCCAAGCGTTCGTTCTTCTCCCGGTAGCCAAGGTCGGCCCATTGTCGCACAGTCACAGCCGAGACGATCGGGCCCGAGTGACCCTTGCGCAGCAGTTCGGTGACCATGGCGTTGTGAGGTGCCTCGCCCGTACCGGTTGACAGGAACAGCAAGGTTGCCGTCGGATCGGTGACCGCATTCAACGTGTATCGGCCTGCCACCTTCGGGCCAAGATAGATCCGGTCACCCGGACGCTTTAGCGCGAGCCGGGGGGTCAAAGCCGGAACGTGCTCTTCTGTCGGATGAACCAGAACTATGTAGAACTCAAGCTCATCGCTGGCGTCTTGATTCGCCAAATAGCCGTGCTCATCAAAGATCGGGTGCGAGATGGAATAGGACCGGCGAACAAGCTTGCCCCACTTGCCGTCCAGGCCGTCGTCAACCTTGTCGTCGATGCGTTCCTCCCAATAGCCCAACCCAAGCGACGCGTACTGACCTGGAGCATGAGAAATGTCGCCAACGTCTGGCTTGACGCGAAGGATCCAAAGGTCGGAGTGCGTTGGCTCGAATGCGGTGATCGTGGCGTTGTAATACTCGGCCCGAAGTTCGTCTATCGCACCTTCATGTCGAGCCCGCTGTTCAAGGGAGGATCGGGGTGGTGTGACCGGTAGGTCAGGGAAACAGGCTTCTGCTACCCGATAGCCAATCTCGTTGCCTGGGGCGGTTGGCACTGTGGCGTCTGCGTCGGGTTCACCTAGAAACCAAACCTTGCCAGTGGCAATCGCTTCGGTGCTGACACAATCGCGAGCTTGGGCGGGACGCTCACGATGAGACGCGAAAACGACATAGTCAAACTCAAGGTTGGGTGTTCGGCGGTCATCAAAATAGGCAATTGGGAACTCATCGACCAGGCCGATTTGATCGGGCACTGCTCGGTACAAGACAGTGGCGCGCCGGTCTCGCTCGAGACGGCGCAACATGTGTTCACCGGCAGGTGACAACATCGCCGGATCCATGCCACCTGCTGCCAATACCATTCTTCCACCGGCCGCCACGCCAGCCGCCAACAGCTCCACGGAGTGATCTGTGTACCCAACAACCAACACGTCGGTGTCGGTTAGGTGCTCGGGCAGTTCGTCAATGAGAACACGGTCACTTTTGGGAAAAGGGATTGGCGGGACCCATGCCGACTCCCGCTCACGCTCGGCCACCAGACAACCTCTAGTCCGATAACTGCGAAGGTTTGAGCGAACAATGAGGTCATTGCCGTCCACCTCAATCGAGGACAAAGTCTCGCCGTGACCAACATCGAGCTGGTTCTCACCAACCAGTTCTGGGAAGGCGACGCCCGAAGTTGGCTCGAGCACTCGGATGCTCCCTAGCCCGGAACGCTTCGACGAAATCGCCACCGAAAGCCCGCCAGCAGTTCCACCACTAATCACCAGGTCATAGCGGGCCTGGTCCTGACTATCAGCGTTGCTCATGTTGTCCTTTGCTCCATGGTTCACATTAACCATGACTTGAATCGACGAGCGCACTATTGCGCACTATTGGCCCAGTTCATACGGGCCGCGGGAGTCAACCGATATCAGTTGGTCATCCTCGACCCAGAAAAACCCTCTAGGAAAGAACGTGATGTAGTCCTCCTGGAATGAGGTGAAGCCTGGAAGCTTGTTTAGTATCTCGCCTGACTCGTCTAGCGGAAGTCCTAGTTCAGGATCCCAACGACCGGGACCTCCCCGCTCGACCAAGACTTCTCCGACTAGATCAAACATGACCACCTTGTCCCCCACTTGTCGTGAGAAGACCGACCAGTTGTCAGACCCCGGGCTAACGACTACCCCCACTGGGACTCCAGCGACGTCGCTGTTGGCTGGGCCCTCGGTTCTGAGTGAGGGCACAGGAAAAGCGATCGACTCATCTTCGAGCTCTACGACTATCGACATAACATCTAGCTCGAAATCTCCGGTCGTGCTGTCGGCGTCCAAGGCAACTGTTTCGGGATGCAGCTCACGCCAGTCTGACCAAGTTGTAAGCGTGGAGGGCAACAACTCAAGCCTTGTACCTTTCAACGGGCCAGCGATGGCTTCGCCCAGCGGTTGGCTCCAGATACTTCCAGTCTCGTGATCCCACCAGGTCATTGCGTTCCCCCACAACGCACCATGGTTGCCAAGCGCAATTGGATTCCCGTCTACTTCTCGACGATGGACCATCGCCGTTCCACAAAGCGGTCACCACGTGACAAAAGTTGGGATGCCGTTGTGAAGATCGACAACAATCTCCTTGCGATTCAAGAATCCGACCGGATACGCCCTTGCCTCGCCCGCTAAGTCAACTCCGATCACAAGCTCGTCGTCAGACCAGGGAGACTCCGACGCCGCTACGAACTTGGGTTTGTAGATCGGACGAATTCCGTCTCTAGCAACCACTTGTCTGAAGCCTTCAGGCAACTCTTCTCCGGCCTTGCGCGGGTCATAGACATCTTCGGGAGCCTCTACTCCCTCCCAACCATCGGGGTGGAACGCGTTTGGCGAGCTGCCTGCGGTAGGGGCACATGCCGCGGCTAGAAAAACCGCTAGAAAGGCCGCTAGAAAGACATGGCTCAAACCACTCGTCACGATCCGCACACACATCACAACCTGCGCGCCAGGCGGGGCATTCCAAACCTGATGCAATGACGCTTGGCCCGCCCAAACCATGGGCCTGCAGCGGCCACGGGACCGAGTATGTATCAGGCCTCTGGACGTGCTAGACAATTTTGGACCCAAGGGGAGATCATTGACTGACATTGCGGACCGACTTGATTCAGAGTCATTGGATCACGTCGTCATTAGATTCGCTGGCGATTCCGGAGACGGGATGCAACTCACTGGAGATCGCTTTACCTCCGCCAGCGCCATGTTCGGAAACGACCTAGCGACGCTTCCAGAGTTTCCGGCCGAGATCCGAGCTCCACAGGGAACGCTTGCGGGCGTCTCTGCCTTCCAAGTTCACATAAGCGAGAATCCGGTTCACACGCCCGGCGACATAGCCGACGTTCTTGTGGCCATGAATCCAGCAGCGCTCAAAAGCCAACTGACGAGGGTGCGCACCGCGGGCACAATCATCCTCAATACCGACGCCTTCGACGAGCGCAACCTTGAAAAATGCGGCTACGAGGTGGACCCTCGCACCGACGGCACCCTCGACGGTTTCACAGTTCACGAAGTTGCGATGACCACCATGACCGTCGGCGCTACCGAGGATCTGGACGTCAAGAAGCGCGACGCAGAGCGCTCCAAGAACTTCTTTGCGCTCGGGCTAGTTAGCTGGATGTACACCAGACCGGTCAAGCCCACGCTTGATTGGATCAAGGAAAAGTTCGGCAAGAACGAAGCGGTAGTCGCAGCCAACACTGCTGCTTTCCACGCCGGGCATGCCTACGGCGAGACAGCAGAGATCTTTGGGCATCGCTACCAGGTAAGCGCCTCCCCCAAGGAGTCCGGAACCTACACAAACATCACCGGAAACGTCGCCACCGCTTGGGGCATGATTGCCGCGGGTCAGCTGGCCAAGCTGCCGGTGTTCCTGGGCAGCTATCCGATCACGCCAGCATCGGACATCCTTCACGAACTGGCCAAGCACAAGAACTTCGGTGTGCGGACTTTCCAGGCAGAGGACGAAATCGCAGGTTGTGGTGCTGCACTTGGAGCCGCCTTTGGTGGACACCTCGCATTCACCACAACGTCTGGTCCTGGTGTTGCGCTAAAGGGCGAGACGATCGGCCTGGCGATGAGTATGGAACTGCCGATGGTGATCATTGATGTCCAACGCGGCGGACCTTCAACCGGATTGCCAACAAAGACCGAAGCAAGCGACCTGATGATGGCGATGTATGGCCGCCATGGCGAATCGCCGATGCCCGTGGTCGCAGCATCAACTCCGGCCAACTGTTTCGACATGGCCATCGAAGCGGTGCGGCTTGCGTTGAAGTACCGCACACCGGTTATGTACCTAACCGACGGTTACTTGGCCAACGGCGCCGAGCCTTGGAAGCTGCCTGATGTTTCTACCTTGCCCGACATCAGCGTTTCGTTCACCACCGAAAAGAACGGTGTCGACGATGACGGCAACGCAGTGTTCCATCCCTATGCCCGAGACCCCGAAACGCTGGCTCGACCGTGGGCCATTCCCGGAGCACCTGGCCTGGAGCATCGCCTCGGCGGTCTGGAGAAAGCCAACATCACGGGCAACGTTGAATATGACCCTGCCAACCATGCTTTGATGACCGATCTTCGCCAAGCAAAGATTGACGGAATCAAAAATGACATTCCCGAGATTGAAGTTGACGGCACCGGCTCTGGTGACATTCTGCTTCTCGGTTGGGGTTCAACGCTGGGTTCAATAACAGCGGCTACCAACCAACTTCGGAAACAAGGTAAGAACGTTGACCGAGCCCATCTGCATCACATTCATCCGTTCCCAGCGAACCTTGGCGACGTGTTAAACAGCTACGACAAGATCCTGGTTCCCGAGATGAACAAAGGACAGCTCGTCAAACTAGTTCGAGCCGAGTTCCTCGTGGATGCAAGGCCATTGTCAAAGGTGTCGGGCCTGCCCTTCACCGCAGAAGAAATCGCAAGCAGCGCTATCGAACTACTAGAGGCCAACGCCGAAGGGGCGAAGTAATGACTGACGTATTCTTGGACCCAACCAAGCGTGGCCACTGGACTACCGATCAAGACGTTCGCTGGTGCCCAGGTTGTGGCGACTATGGCATCTTGGCCGCCATGCAGTTCCTCCACACTGAACTGGCCGCAGACCCTGCCACTGAAATCAAGAAGGAAGACACGGTCTTTGTCAGCGGCATTGGTTGTGCGGCGCGGTTCCCCTATTACATGGACACCTACGGGATGCACACCATTCACGGTCGCTCCCCCGCCATCGCCACCGGCCTTGCCGTGGCTCGCCCCGATCTGAACATCTGGGTTGTGGGGGGTGACGGTGACATGCTGTCAATCGGCGGTAACCACCTGATCCACGCGCTCCGACGCAACGTGAACATGACCGTACTTCTGTTCAACAACCAGATCTATGGTCTAACCAAGGGCCAGTACTCGCCCACAAGTGAAGTCGGCAAGAAAACAAAGTCGACCCCTATGGGTTCGATCGATCCGCCTTTTAACCCGATCAGCTTGGCCGTCGGTGCCCGGGCGAACTTCGTGGCTCGCACCCATGACCTGGACCGTAAGCACATGATCAACGTCTTTCGCCAGGCTCAAGCCCACAACGGCTCGTCGCTGGTTGAGATCTACCAGAACTGCAACGTCTTTAACGACGGCGTATACGACGGCATCGTTAAGCGAGCTAACCGCGACGAGATGATGATCAACTTGGTTGACGGCAAACCGATTCGCTTTGGCGCCGAAAACGACAAGGGTGTGGTCATCGAAAACGGTTCGGCCAAGGTGGTCAATATTGCTGACGTCGGCGAGGATGCTCTTCATGTACACGATCAAGCGAACCCGGACCCATCGGTTTCTTTCGCCCTTTCCCAACTAGCAAATGACGTCAATTCGGCAACCCCATTTGGTGTATTCCGCTCGGTCGAACACGCCGAATACGCAAGCGCCGTTTCGGATCAGCTAGTTGAGGCCAACAACCAGATGGGGCCAGGCGACCTCGACGCCCTTTTGAAGTCGGGCGCAACCTGGGAAGTTGACTAGCAGCTAGCCGAATCTCAGATTGCTGCCACTTTGGCTTTGGATGATCTCATAGGTCTTCAAGGCCACACACACTGGCGCTCTTACCGGCAATCCAGTGGCGATTTCGAACCTGCCGTTGTGCTTGGGGCATTCAATTTCGTTGCCCACGATTACACCGTCAGCCAGATGGACGCGCCTGCTGTGGGTGCATACGCCGTCGGTGGCGAACATACCTTTAGCCGTCCGGTAGATGGCGTAGGTGGCTTCACCACAGTCCACCCTCAGTACTGCGTCAATCGGCAGCTGAGCTTGCAACTGCACTTCAACCCACTCTCGACCATCTCGATCTGTGATGACCCGACCTTCAGCTGAACGAGCCGTCTCGCCAACAAACGCTCGCTCCGCCTGAACTCCGGCAGGCAGATTTCGCGGCAGTTCCCAAGTTGGATCCTTGCGTTGTTTGATCAGGGCCGGGACGATCTCGCGATAGGCAGCGATTATCGAGCTAGAGGGCTCAACCAACTGGTCCTTCACCTCATCGTGCAGCTTGGGAAGCGCGTGGTAAGGCACGGTCGGGAACATGTGGTGTTCGACGTGGTAGTTCATGTTCAGATAAAGGAACCGTGACAATGGGTTCATGTAAACCGTGCGAGTGTTGAGGCGGTGATCCAGGACGTTCTCTTGCAGTCCAGCATGTTGGGTTGTTCCAAACAGGAGCACCAACCAAGCTCCGTAGAAAGTGGGAAGGCCGATGAACAGCGCCGGCACGATCGACATCGTCCCAACACACCACACAGCCACTGCTACAAGAATTCCGAGGAAGACTCTCGCTTCGGTTATCACTTTCGGCTGTTCTTGCTCGGGGATGTAGCTGCGATCTGCAGTTGAAATGTGTCCCCGCGCATGCCTCACCATTCTGGCCAGCATCGTGGGAGCGCCGAATATGTTCAGATAGTTCGCTAACCACTTACCCAGCTTGGGAGGCCGCGGGAACACGATTTCGGCGTCACGACCAACGACAACAGTGTCGCTGTGATGGCGCACGTGAGACCACCGCCAAAGTGTTGGCTCACGAAACAACATGAACGAAGCGGGGTAGTAGGTGATCGTGTTGGCCCAATCAGATTTGAAAGCAGTGCCGTGACCGGATTCGTGCCAGCGAGAATCGGCCGCTCCGCCGTAAAGGGTTCCGTATACAAAGAAGGCCAACAACGCCCACCAGCTGCCGCCCCGCATCAGCCAAAACGCAGCAACACCGCTAGCGATGATCAGCCCGAACCATGCAACAGTTGTCACTGCAGCATGAGTGTTGGAGCGAACTGAGAGGTCCCTGAGCTTCTCGGGATCTATCTTTGGCCGGTACCACTCTGCGTCGGCCAAACCGTTTTCTACAGCTCGACGAGTGTCGAGTCCATCGAGGGTGTAGTCGGCGGCCATAAGCCATCTTGCTACAAGAACACAACTGAGAACAAAGACCCGAGCGGCGCCCTCCAACGTCTGGCTCGGGAGATTCCCCCATTGTTGTAACGAAAGTAGGGAAGAGCCATTTGACCGCTCGGGTCTTTGTTCACCACAGCAGGATCCCCCGGCTGCGTTTGTTGCTAACAAGAGACATCATGAGCCACGAATAGAAATGTCTCTATGACGAACCCAACACACTCAATGTGTCATCGGTCGCAGCCGTTCTCTTCGCCCTTCGCGCCCGGCAATACCCCGTTCTGGCGGTGTAGCCAGTCAATCCCGGCTGGTAGCCAGGTCGGTTCCGAAATGGTGACTGGTAGCCCGGTCAGTTACTTCAGGAGCGGGGTTTCTGGTGCAGGGCCTTGGACGCCTGAAGTGACTGAATCTCTTCCGCTGACAGGCCTAGTTCGGTGAGAATTGCCTCGTTGTGCTCGCCCAGTTTTGGCGCAACGAGGTGCAGCGGATCGGGCGACGGGGAGTAGTGAATGGGAAACCCTGGCACAGTCATCGGGCCAATCGCTGGATCGACGATCTCAGTGATCGCTCCCCTTGCCTGCAGGTGCTCCTGGTTCACCAGATCGGCCGGATTGAGCACGGCAGTTGCTGGTACTCGGGCCTCGGCCAGCGCATCCAGTACCTGGTCGTTAGTGTCGAACGTGGCCATCCATGCTTCAATCACATCGGTGAGTTCATCGCGGTTGGCCATCCTCGACTCGTTGGTGGCGAACCTATCGTCATCTGCCAGCTCTGGACGGCCGAGGGCTACCCACAAGTTCGCGATCTGGTTGACCGTGCACAACAAGACGATCCACCCGTCAGGGCCCTGAAACGTGCCACCGGGGGAAACCAATTGATAGTGACGCCCTTGTCTGATCGGTTCATACGCTGGATCAAGCGACGGCATGTGAATTGCCGACTCATGCATGTGAATGAGCGATTCGACCATCGAGACATCAATGTAGGAACCCTCGCCAGTGCGCTCCTTACGGAACAACGCGTGACCGATAGCTGCAAAGGCATGCACACCGGAATTCGTGTCGGCTAAACCCATCCCAGCAAACGTTGGGGCGCCCTCAGGATCTCCAGTCATGTGCATTAGCCCCGAATAGGCCTGAGCCAAGAAGTCAAACATTGACCTATTCGCCAACGGGCCCGTCTGTCCGTAGCCAGAGACTGACGCCATAACAAGACCAGGATTGTCCGCTGACAAAGTCTGGTAGTCCAGGCCTTTGCGGGCCATCACCCCAGGGCTGAAGTTCTCGACGACCACATCAACAGATGCCGCCAGTTTTCGGATCAAGTCCAGGCCCTCGTCGGTATCAAGATCGACGCAAAGACTCTGTTTGCCCCGGTTCTGTTGAACAAAGAACGCAGAGCGGCTGTTAACTCGCGGCGCAAACGAGCGAGCAGCATCACCGTGTGGAGGCAATTCGACCTTGATAACCGTCGCTCCGACCTCGGCCATTAACCGCGTGCATGCCGGGCCTGCCAAATACTGCGTGAAGTCGAGAACTCGGACGCCGTCTAAATAGGGAGTTACCACTTGCCTAGTTTCGGCCGCGCTCGGCTGCTAGGTCCAGTTGCCAGAAGAAAACTGTTACTGATGCGAAGTTGAAATTTCTGCTGGAGGTGACAATCGGGCCAAATGTCAGCTGGAGGTGACACTAATTGTCACCTGGGGCAGAAATTTGGGGAAGGGGGGAAGGAGAGAAGGGGTGGCGGGCTTGAGCGCGTTGAGCCGCGAGGGCTACTCGAAGTCTTCTGGTTTGGGCACTGGCACGCCAGGGCGGTAGAAGATGTACATATCTTCCACGATCTCCTTAAGACCATCAGCGGTTGCGCCATCTTCCAAAGTCACGGTGACGGTCTGGGCATACACATGCACTGCGGCAACGCCGCCATGGGCGAACAAGGCCTTTGCTAGCAAGTCTGGCGGGCGGTCACCGTAGATTTCGTCGCCAGCGGTGTATCGCTCGTGGCCCATACCCGTCAGCGCACGGTTGGTTTCGAAGCGAACGCGATTTCCGGTTGTTGAATCAGATTGGATTACTGCGACTGGCTCACCCATAGAGCCGTCAGGTTAGCGCCAAACGACAGCTAAGCCGGATTTGAGACCGGGGCATCTCGCAGTTGGCTGACAAGCACCCATGCACCCAGCAGCACTGAAGTTCCTGCCAGCAGACTATGAACAACGATAAAGGCGGCTTCGTGATCGGCGAAGCCAATCTGAATGCCACGAACAGACCAGTAGCCAATACTAAATATCGCCAAGCTGCGAGCCCAGAGATTAAGGGCGTCGCTTCGGTTGGCGGCAAGCGAAGCCGCAGCCAACCCCAGAAATAGAACAGCGATTCCGAGACTCCAAGCGAACTCAAAACCACTCAGCGTGTCGTCGCCGACCACGTTACGAATTCTGCCCAGCCAGATCAAAAACGTGAACCCGACTAGTGCAAGAACCCGTTTTTGCTGCCCTGACAGACCCTTGGCCACCAGTGCAGAGTAACCAATTGAAAGACACTTCAACAGGGGGCACCAATTGGGTCGATTCGTTGCCTATTGTTGCATCGTGGTTACTGCCAGACATCGCCAATCCTTTTGGGGCACTGCTCTACTCGCGCTCACCCTTGGGGCCGCCAGCTGCGTGTCCACCGGATCAATTGAGCTGTCTGATGACTCGTTGCCTGAAACACCGCTAACGATCCCCGCTGGCGACACAACCAGCTCGGTTGACGACGAAGGCACTGTCGACAGTACTGACGGCGACGGCACTGACAACGGCGACGGCTCAACCACACCGACAACCGACGGCTCAGAACTAACAACCGTTCCAGACACAGCGCCGCCAGGCACCGTTTACAACACCGCATCAGTTGGAGCGCCGGTCCTGGTATTTGACGACGGGGTTGGCGCACTTGCCACCGACGGCACGCTCACACCAATCGCCAACGGAGCCAAGACAGCCGGCTCTGATCTGGCTGGCGGAATCGTGTACCAAATCGAGTCCGGGCCCGACGCTGCACAAAGCTCGGCCATCTACTGGCTACCAGCCGGCGCAACCGAGGCCACCGAGACTATTCCCAACGGCGCTAACCCAATCACTCTCCAGGGAATTACTTCAATTGGCGGAGTCGCCCACGCCATCTACATCCGCCATAGTGAGCCTCCAGTTTTGGAACGGGCCCCTGTCGCTGGAGGCGACACAGTTGTGCTGTCAACGCTGGCCGAGGCAGACGCCTCAGTTGAACGTGTACACGTGACCGGCCCTTACCTGACTGGAGCCTGGTCCAACGCAGACGGATCGAACCAGGGTTGGGTTCTCTATAACGCCGCTAGCGGTGACCGAATTGGCGGCACTCGAATCGGCGGCACCGATCCATGCTCAAACGATGACACATGCCCATCACTGGTCAACATCTCAGCCGACGGGGCAAACATCTACCGACTCATTCCAACTGGCGACAGCCTGAGGTTGTTGGTGACCCGGTCGGCGAATGGCCAACAAGTGGCCGACATAGACCTCGACCGCGCAGCGGGCACCTGGTATCCAGAACAGCTTGTCATCCAGGGTGATGCTGTCATCATCTCTCGAACTCAAGCCGACGACGTTTACTCTGCTGCTCTTCCCGCTTTGGTAGTGAACGTGACTAGCGGCGATGTGTTCCAGTTAACCGAGACTGGCCGGGTTCGCCCAGTCGGGTAGTTAGCGCTGACAGATCTACAGAAGCTCGATCTGGCCCGCTGGCGGTAGTCGGCGTACGCCACTTAGCATCGGGTGGTCCATAAAAGCCCAGCTGCGTCGATGAATTGAGCTAGGCCCGTAGGCGTTCAACGCCACCTTGTGCTTAGGACAGGGATAGCCCTTGTTGTTCTCAAACTCATAGCCGGGGAAGTGTTCTGACTCGGCTCTCATGATCCGGTCACGAGTTACTTTCGCCAAGATCGATGCCGCAGCGATAGAGATGCTCTTTGAATCGCCCCGGATGATTTTGCGAGTCCGCGGGTGACCAACGAAATCCCAGTTTCCATCCACCAACACAGCATCAACCTCAACGCCTAGACCTTGGATCGCTCGACGAGCAGCGAGCTTCTGCGCGGCACTCATTCCCAATAAGTCGCATTCGGCATAGCTAGCGTGCCCGACATGCCACTGCTCGCACCAATTGACGATGCGGTCATACATCGCCTCACGCTCTGGCTCAGTAAGCATTTTGGAGTCTCTGAGTTTATAGATCCGACGATCTTTGGGAACTACTACCGCTCCCACTGTCAGTGGGCCAGCCCACGCTCCCCTGCCCACTTCGTCCACTCCGACCACGACCGGCCCAGCACTTCGCCACAGCGCGCGCTCCTCGGCAATTCCAGGCGACTTGGCCTTTATTGCAGACCGGAGCTTCGGAACCGTCTGGACCATCAGGAGAAACTGTCTCCAGGCGCAGGAACTGCAGCTAGACCGTCAGCGGTGCCAGCAAGCAGCGCTTCGCCCTTTAGTGTCGTCGTAGACCAATCTGGATCTAGCGAAGCGCAGCTTAGAACCATTGGTTGGTCTGAGGCGATATCCCACAGCAAGGCGGGGCGGTAGCCGTGCCATCGAATCGCAAACGACGCCTTGGCCCCACCGGCAGCGCATGACAATAGGGACAGATCATGAACTTCAACCGACCCCCCTCGCCACGCGGAAGGAAATTCGGGCAAGATGTCTAGTTGCCCTGGCCGCTCGTTAACCAGGAGCCGACGAGCCCCTAGCCAGTATCGAGCGGCGGTCGCAGCGTCGTCGGAATCAAACGAGCCTGCCTCGCTAGCTTGTTGGGACAACCCAACAAGCTCTTCGAAGGTCGAGGGCACGTCATCACGAGCTCCATCCCAACCTGCGACCCTTACTTCGAGCTCTGACGCGGGCTCATCATGTCCGGCGGCCCTCAAGACTTTGGCCAGCCCGCCAAGGGCCTCTCGACCCGCAGCACCATCACCGGACCGCTCAACGAGGTGAGTCAGCTGAGCGGCCGGCTCAACCAGCTCCAAACACGCGACCGGATCGTTTAGGAGCTGAGCCGCAGCACCAATGCCTGACATAACCGCCGCTGCGTCGCTTGGCGCTCCGGGCAACCAAACACAGAAACCGGCTGCGAATGCCTGTAACGATCGGACCACGTCGTTAGCACTAGCACTGGTGGCCAACGCTTCCAGGATTCGCCCGGAGCCGGGTTCGACTGCTGCTACTCGCTCACCTAAACCGGGTACATCCAACAGGAGCCGGGCCCGGGCAGCGCTGGCCTGCTGGGTCACAGCAGCGTCGCCAAACGAAACTCGACCCGAGCGTTCCAGGACCGAGTCCCAGCCTCGAACAACGGCATCACTTTCTGGCAAAGTGCGAACATCGGCACCTGGTTCAGCCGGAACTACGAGACGGACTGTGGCCGAGTGCAGCAACGGGAAGATGGCAACACGTTCAGCCTGTTCGGTGGTTAGGTCTAAACCTTCCACCTCGCCAAAGTCGTTCGGTGGTCTGTCGAAAATGACGGCCCTCTGCCCCGACACAAGGATCCCTTTGTCGTCGATAACAACCGGCGACCCTGGCCAAAGTCGGTTCTCCAGGTCAACTGGCTTCAACACGATGGCCAACGCAACTGGCGCCTTTGCCTCGTTAGTTAGCTCCAATACGACGTCGGAACCTTTGGCGGCTGCGACCCCGAACACACGACAGACAACATCGTCGGCACCGATTCGCATTCGAGTATCCACAACCGGACCCGATCCCGGCCGGCTTTGCCGCACACTGGCCACCTCAGACGGCTTAAACCAGCGGTCGCCGGTCCCAATCCACCAGTCGAGGCTCCAAGGTTGGTCGGCTGGCTGAAATTGCCCGCTCGAGCTAACTCTGCCAAGAGTTGGCGCATCTAAAGATCCGATGAAAGTGAAACCATTACCAGCCACGAGAATCAAGCTAGCGGCTAGGCCCTTAACCTGGCGGGGTGATTGCGGTTGTCGTCCCACTCAAATCCTTTGACTTGGCCAAGGGCCGGTTGTCTGAGGTCCTCGAACCTTCTGAGCGATCCGATTTGGCCAAGAAGATGGCCACTGGAGTGTTGGCCGCTGCTGACGGGCTTCCTAAGTGGGTTGTATGCGGAGACCCCAATGTCTCCTCCTGGGCTCTCAGCAATGGGGCCGGAGTGATTTGGCGTGAACCCAAGGGGCTGAACAACGCAGTGGCAGCAGGAGTGCAATGGTGTGCAACTGAAGGCCATGAACGCGTCATCATCGCTCACGGCGACCTACCGTTCGCTACTGATCTCACATGGCTAGCGGGCCGAAGCGAAGACGTTGTCATCGTCACCGACCGCCGCAAGGACGGATCAAACGTTGTGGTTGTGCCAACAAGCCAGCGTTTTGTCTTTCAGTACGGGCCCGGATCGGCAGCTAAACACGCGGCAGAAGCCAAACGGTTAGGGCTGAGTTGGATCATTCTGGAAGATGAACAGTTGGGCTGGGATGTCGATGTGCCCGAAGATCTGCAAGGCTTGGCCGAATGAGTGCTGCCCAAAACCCCCTCACCCCTGAGCCAGTCCATCTCCACGGAAATAGTCGCAACGTCCCGACCCCCAAGCGGGCTTTGGCCATTGCCGCTCACCCTGATGACGTCGAGTTCGGAGCAGGCGGGACTGTGGCGAAGTGGGCCAGTGAGGGGTGCGAAGTAAGCATCATGGTTTGCACCGACGGCTCTAAGGGCACATGGGACCCAACCACAGACGAGGCAAAGCTCATCGCCACCCGCCAGGTTGAACAACGTGCCGCGGCCAAGGCACTAGGGGCAACTGGCGAGGTCGTTTTCCTCGGCCACACTGACGGCGAACTTGATAGCAGCCTCGCCGAAAGGGCCGAGGTCGCTTTATGGATCCGGAGGCTCAAACCCGACATCGTTCTTGGTCATGACCCGTGGAAGCGATATCGACTACACCCCGATCACCGACACGCCGGCCTTCTGACTGTTGAAGGTGTCGTAGCGGCCAGAGATCCGAAGTTTTTTCCTGACCAAGGCGTGGCCCATCATCGCCCAGACATGATCCTTCTGTTTGAAGCCGATGAGCCAGACCATGCCGAAGACGTCACCGGCTTCTTTGACCCGAAGTTCAACGCGTTGGCGTGCCATGAGACTCAGCACGAAACGACGATGCTGGCGTCAAACCCGAACGAAGCCCAGTCGGCCGACTTGACCGACTTCAAAGCACGCGTCGAAGCGAAACTTAGGGCTGCCGGCCAGGCCGCTGGATTCGATCAAGCCGAGATTTTCAAGCTCATCGATGATCTGTAGTCAGCCGATCAGCCCGGTTGATGCGCTAGCGGGTTGAGTTAGAGAGTGGTCCCTCTGATTGGCAGACCGGCGGCAACATACGCGGCGTCAATCACCTTCATTGTGTTGATTGAGTCGTCGCCACCCGTGGGGATCAGAGCCCCATCAACAACTGCATCACGAAATGCCTCGAGCTGATGGCCATAGGTGCTGTTGCCTTCGACCTCATAGCTGTTGACGTCTTCGCCGATCGTCAGAGTGACCTTGTGACCCATGTGGGGCGCAAGCGGATTGTCTACCCGCAGAGTTCCTTCCGAACCCGTCACCTTCAGCCAGTTAGCCCGTTCGGCGCCAGGGTTCATCGATGTGTGCAGGTGGCCGGTGAGGCCAGCACCAAAGTCAAGTTCGATGTCAGTGATGATGTCTACGTTGGGTCGACCCTCGGTCATTGTGGCGGCAAAAACTGCGGGCTCACGTCCGGCAACATAACGAGCCCACTGCACTGGATAACAACCCAAATCCATCAGCGCTCCACCTGAAAGCTCCCAGCTTTGTCGAACCTCATCGGTGGGCGGAATCTCCACCGAGAATGAAGCGTCGATTGTCTGCAACTGGCCTAAGGCTTGAGAGCCAACAACAAATCCGATGTCACCGGCAAGCGGGTGGTAACGCCAGTGAAAGGCCTCCATCAAAACCACGCCTGCCTTGTTTCCGGCTTCAACCATCTCGACTGCTTCGGCTGTGTTCGAAGCAAAGGGCTTCTCACACAAGACGTGCTTGCCAGCCTCCACTGCGGCAATTGTCCACTCATGATGGGCGCTGATCGGAAGCGGATTGTAAATGGCATCGACATCTGGATGGGCAACAACGTCTGCGTAGGTGTCAAGAACCTGGCCGATTCCCCACTGGTCAGCCTGAGCTTGGGCACGGTCGCGATCTCTGGCCGCAATTGCGACTACCTCTACCCCGTCGGCTTCAGCGGCGGGAATGAACAGTGCTTTATCTGAGATGCCAGCGGCTCCCAGAACTCCAATGCGTAAGACCATGGATCAAATCTAGGCGACGTTTGCGCCGACTGTTATTCTGAGAAGCCGATGGCGGACAAGCCCAACACCGAGACCCAGACAGCCCAGACCCAACCGCAAAAACAGAAAGACACTAGCGCTGGCATCGTGCTCTATCGAAGGGCCGGCACTGGCGAATGCGACCTCGAGATCTTGCTCGCCCATCCCGGCGGGCCGTTCTGGCGGAACAAAGACACCCACGGTTGGTCGGTGCCAAAGGGCATCGTCGAAGCAGGCGAAAACCTGGCTGACGCAGCTCGGCGAGAGTTCGCCGAGGAGGTCGGAGCACCACCTCCACCCGGTGATCTTGTCGCTCTGCCAACAATCGACATCGGGAAAAAATACCTGTCTTTGTTCGTGCTTGAGGGCGATTTGAATGTTACGAACTTCGGAAGTTCCGAAATGCGTGCCAACACATTTGAAATGGAATGGCCGCCTAAATCGGGCGAATTTGTTGAGTTTCCCGAGGTAGACAGGCTGCAGTGGTTCTCTCTGCTAGACGCAGAGACGAAATTGCACAAAAGCCAAGTGCCAATTGTCTCCTTGGTTCATTCCGCGCTTTGTGCTTAAGTTTTAGGCAATGCTTTTAGAGGTCGGGCCGTTCGAGGTCCAACAGGTGCGGGCCTGGTCAAAATGTTTAAGGCGGCTGGTGATCGAGCTTCGGCTTTCTCCCGAAGGCACTGGTCCAAGCGTTGATGCTGAAGTGCTTTCGCAGTGGATTGACCTTGCCGAGACCTGGGCTGGGATCGAACCCAAGTCGGGCGAGTGCATTCGCTGGGAAACCGACATGGAGCCAGACCAAGCCGAGTACCTCCTACACGGATTGATAACGAGCTTGTCTTCGGACTTTCTTGAGCGTGCGCTGACAGACCAAGAGTTGAAGGCTCATACGCCGTTCACGCTGCACGTGATCGATTGCTTCTTGGAAGCCCTTAACTGCGACGGACACTGCGACCGCAACTACCTGGAGCAGATCCGCTCAGACATGTGGATGCGAGCCGGCACCAACTAGCTGCCAGCCGCCAACTAACTGCCAGCCCTGAGAGCCTTACCGGGGAACTGATCACGCAACAAGTTGGCGTCTCGCATAACAAACGTTCCGTCAACCATGACGTGGTTGATGCCGAGCGAGGCTTGGTCGGGTCGAGCCACCGTTGCAGTGTCGATGATGGTCAGCGGATCGAACACAGTGATGTCTGCGTCGGCACCAACTTGGAGACGGCCCTTGGTCTTCATAGCCGGGATCATTCCCTCGATCCGTTTGGCTGGCAAAATCGTCATCTTTGCTAAGGCATCCCGAAGGGTGATTAAACCAACATCTCGGCTGTAGTGACCAAGGGTTCGAGCAAATGTGCCAGAACAACGAGGATGGTTGTTGAGACCTTCCTCCAAAATGGAGTCGCTGCCGATCATCACCCAAGGCTGAGATAACGCGAGCCGCACCTCTTCTTCGGGAATTGTGCCGAGGGCGGCTACCAGCTTGTTGGCTTCGCGTGCTGCCGGATATGACTGTTCGGTAAGGGTCTCTTCAGTACCGGCTACCTGGAGGTCCTCATATGAAATACGGAATCGGTCTTGCCACCCAGGAGCAAACCGATCGCTGGCCAAAGTGGTGGCCCAAAAGTCGTACGGGTAGACACAAGCCGTAACGTCGATGCCCTCGCGGCGGGCGTTCTCAAGAGTCCGAAGCGACTCGGCCATGGTGAAGGTTCCACCGGTCGATGTGAGGTGCTGGATATGAACCGAAGCACCAGTTTGGCGGGCGATATTAAGCACCTCCTCAATGGCTTCAGCATTAGTTCCGGGAGGTGTCGGATCGCTGTAGCGAACGTGGAAGAACAAGACCTGGTTGGTCTGGACTGCCAGCTCGGCCAGGCGAATGATCTCTGTGTTGCTGGTGCCAGGCGAGTATTCAGGCGAGAAGGAAAGCCCAGCCATTCCGTCGGCGACTGACACACTTGCTAGATCTAGGAGTGCTTGAATCTGTGCTTCGCTCGCTTCTTCGTGAGCACGCAAACCCAAGTTGTAGCCACGCATCAGGTGCTGGCTAAAGGCACCACCGAAGTTGATGGGAACCTTGCCCTCGTATCGATCGAAGAAGACCTTGGCGTTGTTACCTATGCCGTGCATGCCCAAGTTGCTGGTAACACCGTCGCCCACTTTGAACCAGATTCCCAACGGGTTCGGCTCATAGCTGAGCAGATCAATGAATCCGGGAGAAACGACGTTGCCAGCTACATCTACGGTGTCAGTGCCAATGAGACGCGGCTGACCTTCAACAACAGGCGTAATTGCGCTAATGCGACCATCGTCGATAGCCACATCCGCCAGGTGGTCATAACCCGTTTCAGGGTCAATCACCCGTCCGCCTAACAAGACGAGACCATGGACTACGGCTGGGTCAGGTGTTGTCTCAGGCGGAGCCTCTGAAACAAAGGGGACATCTTCGGGAGCCAAAGTTGTTGAAGTGGTAGGAGCTGGCGCGGCGGTGGATGGCTCAGGCAGCGTCTCTACCGGCGTGTTTGAGCTCAATGGCCCCAATGCAGATACACCTACGGCGGTCGCAGCGCCGTAGCCCAACGCAAGCAAAAGGCGCCGTCGGTTCATGTCTGGTTCGTCGCCACGCCGTTCAACCACCGCTGCATACTACTAAAGCAGAGCCTCGCTCCCGGTGAGGGCTAGTGTCATATTTATGGGAAGCGATCTACCACCGCTCTACCGACTCGGCATTGTCGGATCAGGCCAAATAGCTCGTATGACACACGCAGCGGCGCTTCAGTTGGGAATTACCCCCCGGCTGCTTGCCGAGGACCTTGGCGATTCCGCTGTGCTGGCGGCACCCGACGCAGTCTTTTCTCACCCTGACGCACTCGCCTCCTTTGTTCAGACGTGTGAAGTGGTTACCTTCGAACATGAACGTCTAGACCTTGGTTTGCTTGAACGTCTTGAGGCTGACGGAATGGCGATCCGACCTGGAGTTACAAGCATCAGAGCGGCCTTCGACAAGATGCATCAACGACGAGTTCTTCTCAACCGTGGATTCAACGTGCCAATCTTTGCCGAGCTCCGCAGCCCAGACGACCTATTGGATTTCACCAACGTCTTCGATTGGCCGGCAGTTATCAAGAGCGTCAGAGCCGGGTTACCGGGTCAACGCAGCCACTGGATTGTTGAGAACCGCGGCGAAGCAATGGCGGTGATCTCAGAACAACAAGGCCGCGAGTTGATGATTGAGAACTACCAATCGATCGTCAAGGAGCTGGTCGTGCTGGTGGCAAGACGGCCGGGTGGGAACGCGCGATGTTACCCGGTAGTGGAAACCGTGATGTCTGACAGCCACTGCAAAGAGATTCGCACTCCTGCCGCGATCGGCCCACAGGTTGCCGCCGAAGCAAGAGAACTGGCTCTGAAAATTGCTGACGAACTGGACGCCGTTGGAATCTTGGCCGTCGAGTTCTTCCTCACACCCGATGGTCTAGTCATCAACGAGCTAGCCGCCAGACCTCACAATGCCGGTCACCTGACTATCGAAGGCAGCCCGACTTCACAGTTCGAAAACCACGTCCGCGGGGTCCTGGACCTTCCGCTGGGCCCAACCCGAATGAACGCACCGGCGGTAGTGACGGTGAACGTGGTGGGCGCATATGACGGTGTCGACCCCTCCCAACACCTAGCCGAGGCGCTAGCCGTTGAAGGCATCCACATCCACCTTTATGGCAAGTCCCCATTCCCAGGACGCAAGCTTGGGCACGTCACCGCCCTTGGCGACGATTTGGACCAAGCCTCCGAGCTTGCCCGGCGAGGCGAGGCGGCACTGATGGGTCGACGCCCGGTCTAGCCAGCTTGGGCTCCTAAGTGCGGCCGACTCTCTATTCTGACAGGCTCTACCCATGACAGGCGCAACGGTTCTCGACCACCCACTAGTTACACACAAGCTGGCGGTACTTCGCGACGTCAACACATCGTCGGAAGTTTTCAGGCGAACCGCAGGAGAAGTAACCCTTCTGCTGGCCTACGAAGCGTTGCGTGGTTTGAGCACAACATCAAAGACAATCCATACACCTCTCGAAGAAACTGAAACCCAGGTTCTGGTTGAGCCTCGACCGTGTGTAGTCGGCATTCTTCGCGCTGGCCTCGTGATGGTTGAGTCGATTCTGACACTCCTGCCCGACTCCCCCGTCGGACATTTAGGGATGGCTCGAGATCACGACACCCATGAACCAGTCCCCTATTACCAAAAGCTCCCATCAGACATTGCCAATCGCGAGGTCATCTTGGTTGATCCAATGTTGGCCACTGGTGGCAGCGCAGTGGCGGCAATTGATGCACTGGTAGCTGAAGGCTGCACGAATATTCGGCTCCTCAGCATCGTGGGTTGTGATGCTGGCGTCGCTGCGGTGCTGACGGCACACCCAACTGTGGGAATCACCCTGGCCGCCAAAGATCCACAGCTTGATTCCAACGCGTACATTCGGCCAGGACTAGGTGACGCCGGAGATCGGTTGTACGGCACGCTGTAACCCGACAGCGCTCTAACCCGACAGCGCTCTAACCCGACAGAGCTGTAACCCGACAGAGCTAGCCAGAACAGAGCTAGCCCGAAAAGCCTTTGCGGACCTGCTGACCCCACTCAGTTCGGCCTTGCAAGAACAGTCTCACGCCCCACAGCCTCCACGCAATCGTGACCGGGCGATAGACAAACTGTTCCAGTACTGCGTAACCAGCCAACTTCGCCCGTGAGTTCAGGTGCGGATAAGGGTGATTCACGACGTCGTCAAACCACAACGACACCACAGTCAAGATCGCTCCGAAACCGTATGCAGCCAGTACCAACCACAGAGCAGCCGGGCTTATGGAGCCGGTAGCCAAACCAACCAGCAGGAAGATCCAACCAATTGTCTCTACTAGCGGCGAGAGGAATTCAACCACGAAGTAGTAAGGCATGGCCAGCATTCCAGCGCTGCCGTACTTGGGGTTAAACAACAGTTTCTTGTGCCTAACAAGAACATCCATCAGACCTCGCTGCCAACGATTGCGTTGGCGACCCAGGACTCGATAAGACTCAGGAGCCTCGGTCCACGCAACTGGGCTTGCTAGAAACTCAACCCAATTGGGGGTGCCCTTTTCGTAACCCATTCGCCTAAGGCGAACGATCAGCTCCATGTCCTCGCCGATGGAACCCGTCTCGTATCCCCCAGCATCAAGAACACTAGACCTGCGAAACAAACCGAACGCCCCTGAAATGATCAGGTTTCCACCAAGTGGGTTCCAACCAAGGCGGCCGATAATGAATGCTCTCACGTACTCCACCACCTGTAATGCAGGGATTGGCTTGCGTGGAACAACAAGTTCAGAAACCGCTGAAGCTCGGATCTGAGAATCGTTGGCAAGGCGTACAGTGCCGCCAACTGCGACAGTGTCGGCCCTATGCAGGAACGGAGCAACAAGGTGCTGGAGGGCGTCGGGTCCAACCAAGGTGTCGGCGTCGATAGCGCACACTAACTCGCCGGAGGCAATGTTCATGCCAGCGTTCAAGGAGTCTGCTTTGCCGCCGTTGAATTTGTCGACCACCACAAGTTCGGTCTCAAGGTGAGATTTGTAGATGCCTCGTACTTCCTGAGTTTGAATGACCTTTTGAAAGACCGGGTGAATCGGTCTTAAGTCGAATTCGGCCTGAAGGGTGCCAAGTGTGTTGTCGGGCGATCCGTCATTCACAACCACAACTTCAAGGTTCGGGTACGAAAGCGCCAGCAAACCCTTAACCGTCTCACAAACTGACAGTTCCTCGCTGTAGGCCGGCACGATCACCGAGATCTTTGGGGCAAGCGGAGAGCTCATGACCCGTTCCCACATCTGAAACTCATCCTGGTTGGAGATTCGCCAATGCTCATAGAGGGCGCTGGCGATGATCAGGAGTTGAAGCCCGATCACTAACGCGATCCATGCCGCTAGCAAAACCGGAACGAATTCGAAGAAGGTGCTCATGAGGCTCCCACATACTGAACTGAAGCTCTGGCTCTAGCACTTAAGGCCATTGAACCGTCAAGAACCTGTCTGGCCATGTCTCGGGCGTAGGGATCGGGGTGGTCTAGCGATCGACGCAGGATCAGCTGGCCCGCTGCCCCCAGGCCATCAAGTGCATAACCGGCTGCTCGACGAACCCGCCACTCGCTATCGGCCAAAAGAGCACCGATTACGCCCACTGATTCCCGAGACTCCAGACGGGCCAACGCCGAAACTGCGGCTGCCCGAACATCAGCCTCGTGATCGCCAAGTAGCTCGTGAAGTAGCTCAATTGCGCCCAATCCGGTTCCACCACCAAGGGCGCTTGCTGTCATCCCTCGGAGCCGGGGGTCAGAAGAGTGTGCATATTTGGCCAAAGCCTCCACCAGGCGAGTGTCGGGGAGGTTCGCCGCAACTTCCATCGCATCAGAAACATGCGGGCCAGATGCACCTAACAAGGCAAGCAGCGGCTCCACCGCCGCCGTGCCAGCCCGGATGAGTGAATTCTGCGCACCCATCCGCACGGCAAGGGAATCGTCGCCTAACAGCATCGCCAAGTCCTGAACGTGGGTAATGGCCTGCTCTGCGGTCAAGGCCTCTGCGGCCCGGGCCCTCACCAGAGGGTGCCGGTCGCTAAGCAACGGGGTGCGTTTGAAGTCGGGGTGGGTTACCAGATAGTGCAGCTGGGCCGCCTGAACACGGTGGCGCCAACGACGCGACTTTGAGCGACGCCGGATGCTGCGCTCCAGCCCGGTGCTACGGGCCAACTGTTGAAGCCTCTGCCTGGCCTCGCCGTTGATGTCTAGCGAGAGTGATTGCGAAACATCCAGAAGGACCTTTCGGTTCACCTTCGCCAACGACTCAAACGCCTCGCCAGCTTTGTCATTGGCATCAAAAAGCAAGATGCTAAGCGTTGGTAGAAGCTCTTCGGTGCGTCGCATTTTGATACGCGCAGAGACGTCCCGCTTGACTCCTGTGAGCAGGTACAGGGCAATCGTGACGCCGAGGCAGGCCCAGGCGATTAGAAACAGGCGGAACTCCATTAGCTGTCCAGAACCCGCTGGATGCGGTGGAGCAGCAGCGGCGTCGAAAACGGCTTGGCTACATAGTCCGCCACGCCCATTTCAAATGCTTGACGCATGTCGGCCTCGATGGTCCTCGATGACAACACGACAACCTTGATGAAACCGAGATTGCCCGATGCCCGAACCTGACGCAGGAATTGCATGCCGCTTACGCCTTGTTGTTCGAGCTCCAGAACTACGACGCGTGGCAAGGGCCGGTCGGTCTCCCCAGTTAGATAGTTGATAGCTAAGAGTGAGTCAGGTTGGTGCTCAACGTTGAGGCCTCGCCGCTCCATTGTTGCCTTTAGGACCGAGCCCAATGTCATGTCGGGGTCAACAATCAGAACGTCTGGTGGCTTCTCGCCGTCAGGCCTCCAGTCGGCCCCCACAACCATTGGCCCTTCAGCTTCGGCCGAGCGATCAAGCATGCGGAATCCGCCAGTAACCAGATCCTGCACAGAGCGGCCGTCAATTGGGAACTCAAGGCACGCCACGCGGCCACCGCTAGCACGCAGTTTGTACTGTTCAACCAGTGCGTTCATTCGAGCCACGAGCGTCTTCCGAGGAACTCCCCCAAGCACGATGACCAGATGCTGATCGTCATAGCGAGCAATGACGTCACCCCGTCGAAACTCGCTGAGTATCTGGGCATCCCGGTTTGAAGATCTGTCTTCGGGAAGCTTTATGAGGGCGAACCCAACAGGCGAGTTGCGCCTCATCGCCCCCATCAGCATGCGCTCGATAAGCACAACGGCTGGTGGCCATTTCAAAGTGACCTGCCCTGACTCAGCAGCAGAACGAGCCTCAGCAGTTAGTGATCGAACAAGGTGAGATTTGACGGCAATTGTGAGGTCGTTTAGATCTGCGTCTTTTCCAAAGACCGTGTCGGCGCCGGCAGCGAACAACTCACCACTTGAGACCGACTTGTCAGCTACTACCACGATGGTGACGTCGCGGGTGGCCATGTCGGCTCTGAGAAGCGCCGTCATCTCAACAGCGGTCAGAGAGTCGGCGTCTTGGACGATCACGATCGCCCTCGCTTCGCCTGCTGCGATTGCTCGGAAAGCTGCCCCCGGGGATCGCTCGACACGAGCAGTCAAACCGTTGGCAGTTAGACGAGCACTAAGCCAATCAGAGCTCTTGCCAATGGCAACAACCTGGTAGCCCTGACGTTCACGAGCCAGCGAAAGCCGTAGCTCAGACAAGACGTCCATTGGATCGGTATCGATTTGAATCATCGTCGAGACCAAACCCGCACCACGGAGTCGTTGTTCGAGGGTGTTGCTTGGGCTGAGCACAATGAGTGGCACAGACGGATAAGTCTCTGATATCGCTCGTAGCAGTGGGTAGGCCTGTCCAAGGTCAGGTTCGGGCACCGCAACCACTATTACCTCGGGCGGGCGCTCACCTTTCACCATCGGGCGGAGAGCGTTTTCGTGGTAGGTAACTTTGAGACCCTGGCTTATTGCCACCCACATAAGATCATCGGCTTGCTTAAGGGGCGAGCTGATGACCAGCAAATGACTGCCTTGATCTGACGCAAGACGAGTGTCAGCAACAGTTGATGCCAATGCCAGTCGGGCATCGTCAAGGATCGCTGACAGCGCAATTGCGTCCTTTGCGCCGATGTCGGGGCTGTCAAGTGGGGCGGCCGCTGACCTAATGAGATCAGACGCGGCGCCAACTCCGAGCTTGGCCAATGTGGCCGACAGCGATCGGCAAAGCCGCAACGCCTCTGCAACTTCGGCTCCGCTAAGTGGGCGTTCAAACAAAAACGCAATTACTGATTCCAGCCGGCTGAACTCGACCTCGAGGCGCGTCGAAATTCGCTGCCAGAGGAAGTCGGCAAGCGATGCTGTTGGAGAGGGGAACGACTCGACGCCCGGTCGTGCAATTGACACCGATTCCCATCGGCTCAAATCAACCGGACTAGAGCCTCTTAAGAGGAAATTACTGAGGGTTCAACATCTTGAAGATGCCGCCGAAGGACTGTCATGTTTGCCCTGGTTAGAAATATTTCATTCATGGTGCTTGTAGTCATTTTGACCTCGTGCTCTAGCTCAAGCTCCTCACCGGCCCAAACGCCAAGTTCAATAGCCTTCTCGATCCCTGAGACGACCCTTATCGCCGAACCTGAAGGGGTCGAGCTAAGCGATGCGGACGCCAATTTGGTCAACTTCCAGGCCAAATGGGTTTGTGAATTCCAGCGCCGAACCTTCGCTGACCAGACCAGCGGAGCCGAGGCTTTAACCGAGGCACTGGCCGAAGCCGAGATCGCAGAATCCAGCTATTCAGCCTTTCTAGAGCGGCTAAACGACAACCAAGACCTTCGCGATCTTGTGCTTTTTTCATACCAGGAGACTTGCCGGGGCTAAACCCTGGGTAAATCTGCTATCTGAGTAAAGAAATCGTGATATCGGGCCGTTGTGGTTGGCATGAATATCAAGCGAGGCCTAGCCGCCCTATTCACTACCACAGTCGTTCTGGGCGCAACTGCCCTTCCGTCATCTGCTCAGACGTCTGCACCAGGCACACTTTCAAACCACCACAGCGGTGGTGGCTACTCGGTGCCAGTGCCAACTCTTCTTACCAACACCAAGATGGACTGGGCCCAGGGTTCATCAGAGTGGGTCAACTTGTCTTGGACTTCCAAGGCGGACCTAACCAATGTTCGGGTCTATGTTGTTGCCAACTCCAAAGGCATCGAGGTCGAGTATCCGTCCAACCAAAACGGCTACACAAGCCTGCTTGATAACAACACATTGTCATCCAACGAGATCGACTTCACATCAGTAAAGCTGACAACCGATACCAGCAACAGCGGAACCAAGAAGGCTTTGGTCTACATCCGCTGGAGCTACGAAGGACGCACCTACCAGCTGTACGCCGGCCGTCTTCAGCTGACCAACAAGAAGTACAAGGGTGACGACTTCGCAATCTTGACCGAATCGGCTTCGGTGTCCTCAGATCCAGCAGCAGCTGACAAGAACTGGGTCGAGTTCAACTACAAGGGCTTGGCTCCTCGCACCACCAACATGGCAATGACCGTTGAAAGCGACCTAGACGTCTACTACCCACAGCAGAAGTTCACCAGCCTTCACCACGACGAGACACTCCACTCTGGCGAGACTGACGTAGCTCGAATCTGGCTAGACCCTGAGCTGCTCGAAAGCGGCCAACAGAAGCTGGTTGTGAACATCTCTTACCGAGACGTCAGCGGCCAGTCAAAGACCGAAAGCCATGTGATCGAGCTGACCATCGACTAACAGCTTCTCGGCTAGACCTCGATGGTCACCGTCACGGGACCATCGTTAACCAAAGAGACTTTCATGTCGGTTCTGAATCGCCCGGTTGCCACAACGGCACCGAGCGATTTCAGTTTTTCCACCAGAAGATCAATTAGGGGTTCAGCCGCCTCCGGGCGAGCGGCGCCGATCCAAGAAGGCCTTCGCCCTTTACGGGTATCGCCATAAAGCGTGAACTGACTGACAACAAGCAACTGCTTGGTGGTGTCGGCCACCGAAAGGTTCATTACGCCATCTTCATCATCCATCAGACGGATATTCCACAACTTGTCGACCATCTTGGCCACGTCGTTCTCATCGTCGCTATGGGTTACGCCCACCAGCACACAAAGACCTTGGCCAATTCGGCCTACCTCTTCACCGTCAGAAGTTACCGACGCGCTGTCTACTCTTTGCACTAGTGCTCGCACATAGCCGAGGCTAACGTCACCACCTTCGCTACTGCAGCCTCTACCGTAGACAGATGGAAACACTGTCGGCTGACGTTATTAGAGCGGCTCCAAAAGTAATGCTGCACGACCACCTAGACGGCGGCATGAGACCCCAATCGGTTATAGACCTGGCCGCCGAACACGGGTACAAGGGTTTGCCAACCACCGACCCGGACGACCTGGCAACTTGGTTCACCAGAGGTGCTGACCGACGCAATCTTGAGCTCTACTTAGAGACCTTCGCCCATACGGTTGGAGTGACCCAGACCAAAGATGGACTCCAAAGGGCGGCTGCCGAAGCAGCAGTAGACATGGCTAACGATGGAATCGTCTACGCAGAGATTCGATTCGCCCCCGAGCTTCACACCGAAGGTGGGCTCACCTTGGACGAAGTGGTCGAGTCGGTACTGGAAGGCTTCAGAATCGGTTCCGCTGGCCAGACCATCGAGATAGGCACACTCTGCACTGCGATGCGAACTGCGGCTCGGTCAACTGAAATTGCCGAGCTAGCGCTGCGTCACCGTGACGAAGGCGTAGTTGGGTTCGACATCGCAGGGGCTGAGGCTGGCTTCCCGCCAACTCGCCATCTCGACGCCTTTCAGCTTGTGATGCGAGAGAATTTCCACATCACGATTCACGCCGGCGAGGCCTTCGGATTACCTTCGATTGCTGAAGCACTGCACTACTGCGGGGCAGAGCGACTTGGTCATGGCGTGCGCATCGTTGACGACATCACTTTCGATCCCGACGGTAAGGCAAACCTTGGTCGCCTGGCGGCCTATGTCAGAGACTGTCGAGTGCCGCTGGAGATGTGCCCAACCTCGAACGTAAACACTGGCGCTGCCGAGTCGATTGAGACTCACCCAATCGGTCTTCTCCGCAAGCTGCGGTTCCGTGTGACTGTGAACACCGACAACCGACTTATGAGCAACGTGACCCTCAGCGACGAATTCGCCAAACTGAACCAGGCATTCGGCTACGGCCTTTCGGACATGGAATGGCTGACCATTAACGCAATGAAAAGTTCTTTCTGGCCCTTTGAACAGCGCCTCAAGATCATCAATGAATTGATTAAGCCGGGCTACGCCCGGCTTAGAGACGCTGGTTTATGAGCGAAACACCAGCGGTCGCACTGATGCAAGTGCGAAAGGCGTTTGGCGAAAAGGTTGCTGTAGATGGCTTGGATCTACGTGTGCCACAGGGTTCGTTCTTTGGCCTCGTTGGACCCAACGGAGCAGGCAAGTCGACAACTCTGAAGATAACCACTGGACTGCTTCGCCCCGATAGCGGCTCTGTCCAAGTTGACGGGCTGAACGTTTGGGAAGACACCGTCGAAGTCAAGCGACGTATCGGTGTAGTACCCGAAGATCTGCGTCTTTTCGACCGCCTGACCGGCAAGGAGCTTCTCGAATATGTGGGCCTTCTTCGAGGTCTCAGCTCTGCGGTTGCGCGCCAACGAACTACTGAACTTCTTGAGGTGCTTGACCTCGGCGAGGCCGCCAGCCGATTGGTGGTTGACTATTCAGCGGGCATGCGTAAGAAGATCGCCCTCGCAGGAGCGGTGATGCACCGCCCAAAGGTGCTGTTCTTGGACGAGCCATTTGAATCGGTGGATCCGATCTCGGTACAGGTTGTAAGACGGCTACTTGAAAGACTTGTTGAAGGCGGCGCAACAGTCGTGTTCAGCTCCCACGTGATGGAAGTGGTTGAGCGCATCTGCGACTACGTTGCCGTTGTACACCAGGGCAAAGTGGTGGCCGGTGGGCCAACTTCGCAGATAACTGATGGTCGACGGCTCGAGGAAGTCTTCGTGGATGCGGTAGGTGGCCAAACGAAGTCAGTTCATCTCGACTGGCTGGGCTAAAGCTGTGACTTGGATTTTGGTTCGGTTGAAGCTGAGGCTTCTCCGCAATGCGTTTCGAACCAGCGCCGGGCTGGGGTTACTGCTTTTCACTTTTTTTGCGGGATCGCTCAGCACTATCGCCACCGTGATGGCACTGAGCTCGAGCCTGGAGAATCTGTTCCGCTTTGCTCCGGTCCTAACCGCTCTGATGATTCTTGGCTGGGCTCTCGTTCCGTTGATGTTTGGCGCTTCGGACGAGATGGTCGACACAACTCGACTGGCCTCATTTCCCTTAACGGCAAACCAGCTAGCCCCAGGCATGGCGGCCGCCGCGCTAGTGGCCCCCGGCCCAATTGCGGCTGCAGTGCCGCTTGTGGTTCTTGCCTGGAGAGCGCCAGGCGTGGGCGCCAAGCTGGCTGGATTCGCTGCTGCGGTTGTAACGCTCGGCCTTGCGGTTGGGCTTTCGCGACTGTTATTGACATCGCTCGGGTCCGCCCTCCGCAAGAGACGCAGCCGAGACCTCGCAACTGTTATCGCCGGCATCGGCGCCGGCGTTGTTGCCATCACCGCTCAGTTGACGGCTCAATTCAGTCGGTCGTCCAACTTTGACCGGCTCGAACCGGTTGCGGACATCCTAAGCGTCACTCCGTTTGGGTGGCCCGGCGACGCTCTGGCTCGGCTGGTTGCCGGCGAGATCGTAATTCCACTGGTAGAGATCGCTGGAACTGCGGCGCTTGGGGGCATCGCGGTGATGGCGTGGATCAAGGTGCTAGATCGATCACTAACCGAGGTCGACGAAGGTCCAGAAGTTCAAGAGTTGGAAGGCCACTTGCTCACGGCCGACAGCGAGTCATCACCGCGTTTGGTGATGCGGGCCGTGCTGGCCAAGGAACTGCGCTACATGCGCCGCCACCCGCGCTACAGAGTGCAGATTGTCTCTCAGGCAGTAGTTCTGATTGTGGGAGGTGCCCCTTTCCTAACTGCCATTGTTGACCGAAATCCGTCGGCAGTGGTTCTAGGCGGACTTCCCGGCCTCACCGCAGGGGTGGCCTCAGCCAACATGTTAGGAACCGACGGCCGATCGCTTTGGGGCGAGTGGCTGGCGCTGGACTCATTGCTATTAGTCCTTAGAGGACGCGCTCTTGCTTTCATATTGCTAGGCGTCAGTGGCGCAGTGCTAGTGACTTTGGGAGTAGCGGGTTACACCGGCGGCTGGAAGTTTGTGCCCGCGGGACTCGCAAGTGGAATCGGCTTTGCTCTCACCGGCGCTGGCGTCGGAACCTACACCTCGACTTTGGCCCCAACTCCGTTCCCCGAAGAGGACAACCCAAACCCGTTCGCCACCGGGGCAATCGGCGAGGGCTGCCTCAACGGCGCTTTCACAATCGCTGGAGTGCTGAGTGGCTTGATCCTGTCGATCCCGGTGTTGGCCGGGTTGGCCTATGCCCGTGAGTCCGCCGCCTTCTCGATTGCGGTCACGGTGTTGGCTCCGCTTTATGGCGCGTTGATCTTTGTTGTTGTGTCACGAGCGGCCGCCAAGCGGGCCGACCGCAAAGCCCCCGACATGATCACTTCAATGACTTCCTAACCACCAGCTGCTTCCCGTTCTGGCAATCTCCCGTTCTCGCAATCTCTCGTTCTGGCGGTGCCCACGCCCGAATCCGGTCGTGGGCACCGCCAGAAACGATTGTTGCGGTTCCCGGCACCGCCAGTTCGGAAACGGGCTAGTTAAGACTGGGCTAGTTGAGCGAGGGGTCTTTGGGGTAGTGGGCAAACCATTGCAGCTCGGCGTCGGCCCGCCGTAGAACGGTGGTCCAAAGCTCATTGGGGTTGGCGCTGAACACGTCATCTTCGGATGCGTCCATTGTCCACCATGCCCCGTTGGCCATCTCGCCCTCAAGCTGACCAGGCCCCCACCCGGCATGACCAGCAAACACCCGGACTCGGGTGAACTCCGCAGCGGCCAACACCGGATCGTCGTCAAGATCGATGGTGTGCAAACCCAACCCGAGGGCTCCCTTACTGTGCCCCTCAGCCAGGGCAATTAGTCCTTCAGGCTCAACGGGGCCGCCTTCATAAAGAACTCGTGGTTCCGGCGTCAGATCGACCCAACCAGCGAAGTAGTCATCCAAGGCGTTGGCGGTTGGACGGTTCAATACCAGCCCCAGGGCCCCGTCCTCGTTGTGATCCAGGATCACTGTGATAGTGCGATCGAAATTGTCGTCCAGGAGCTCGGGCCGAGCCACTATCAGTTGCCCTTTGTAGGACCGTGCCATCTTCCGATGCTATTGGGACTAGACACCAACCGGATTCTGTTCTCTACACTGGTACCTAATGCGACTGTTACCAAAAGCAAATGAAGCCTGCTGGTGCGGGAGTGGAAAGAAGTTTAAGCGCTGCCATAAGCAGAGCCAGGCTGAAGTCGTTCCGCACGAAATTTCTCCTATAAGGCCTGTTCCAGACACCATCGACAAGCCCACGTGGGCCGATGGCGGCGACGTAGAACGGTGGGACGAACCGCGAGTCAAGTCTCCCGAAGTCATCGAACGTATGCGTCGCACGGGCGTCCTCGCAGCGGACACGCTGGCTTACCTAGGCACCATCATTAAGCCCGGCATTACCACCGAAGAGATTGACATTGCAGTCCACGAGCGGGCAATTGAACTTGGCTCATACCCGTCGCCTCTGAACTATCCGGGCGTGTTAGATCCGTTCCCCAAGAGTGTTTGCACATCGGTCAACGAAGTGATCTGCCACGGAATTCCTGACGCTCGAGTGCTCCAAGAAGGCGACATCGTCAACTGCGACGTCACTCTGTTCAAAGAAGGCGTCCATGGTGACACCAACGCCACGTTTTATGTAGGCGAGGTTGACGAGATGTCTCAGCGTCTCACCCAAGTCACTCGAGACTGCACCGCCCTCGGCATTGCAGCAGCAATGCCAGGCGAACCCATCAACGAGATCGGTCGAGCAATCCAGACCCATGCCGAAGCAAATGGCTTTGGCGTCGTACGTGACTTCGTCGGTCACGGAATCGGCGAACAGTTCCACACCGATCTCCAGATCTGCCACTACTACCATCCGTCGCTAACTGACATCATCGAAGTTGGAATGACTTTCACTATCGAGCCGATGATCACTGTGGGCTCGTGGCGGTCACGCATGTGGGATGACGGCTGGACTGCATCAACCGCTGATGGCGGAAGAACAGCACAGTTCGAGCACACGCTTCTCATAACCGAGAATGGCCCGCAGATCTTGACCACTCCAACCAACACCGTTGGCCACCCATACTGGGATCTAGCCCGGAACTAAGGCGATTTGGCAACGCTACCCCCGTTTGGGGGCTGACGATGCAAAGCTGTAGTGATGCGTCGTTCACTCTCCGGGCTCGTTTTGGGCTTGGCTCTTTTGGTTGGTTCTCTTAGCTGGGCCAGTTTTGTTTTAACTCAGACGGTCCTAAACCCGGATCGATCCGAGCAGCTGTCTGATCAATTGGTCGACAATGATGGTGTTCGCTCGGCAATAGTTGGGCGTCTCGCAACCAGCCTGGGCGAGATTCTTCCGGTGGATGCGCCCCCGGTTCCTCGCCAGGCTCTTGATTCTGCCGCCAGCGATGCAATTGAAGAACCCGGAATTAGCGCCGAGCTTCAGCGAGCCATCGTGCAGGTTCATCAGAATGCTCTTTTCGGGGTCGAAGAAAACGTCACTTTGGATGCTTCTGTGCTTGGAATCGCAGCCCGGAACCAACTCGTGGGCGATCGGCAAGAACTTGAAGGCCAAATCCCCGAAGCGCCGGAACTGGCCATCGAGCTGCCAACTGCGGGACTGGCGTTTCTTGGCACAATCCGCAGCGGTGTGGAAACCTTCGCTTTGCTTTCAGCCATTGGTGCCGGAGTTGCCGCATTAGCAGCGCTCATACTGGCCAAGAACCGTCCGGCAGTCTTGCGAAGGGTCGCTTTCTGGGCATTCGGAACCTCGCTGTTCTGGCTGGCCCTAGGGTTCGGAGTACCGTTTGCCGCCCGGCTACTTGCGCCTGCGTCAGGAGCGCTGATTGCTGGAATAGTTGAAGTCTTCTTTGGAGCGATGATTCCGCCAGCTGTAGTCATGGCTGTGGCAGGCGCTGCGCTGCTTCTGATTTCGGCGATCTGGCCCAATGCCGCCCGACGCCGCCCGGCAAAGGCAATCCATGCTCGCCCGATCGACGCTCCCCCAGTGCAGGTTGTGGCTCCACAACAGGCCGCCTCGACTCCTACGGGCTCAAACGTTCGTGACTACGGCGCTCAGCTAACCAAACCGGCCAATGCCGCTCCTCCCAGCCACCGAGCTGTTCGGCCACAAGCTTCGCCCCAGCCCGGCCAGACAACATCGGACCGAACCACCGTTATGCCAACAGCTGCTCCAGGACCAGCCCACGCTGGCTCTGCTCATACCGGGCCAGCTCAAGACAGCCCATTTGCCAACCCTTCTTACGAGCCGCCTTCAGATATTTGGAAATCGCCAGCTAATGCAGAGCCGACCACTCAGGCGGACCAAAGCGCCAAGGCGGCAACCGCCACCGAAGTCCCACCCGAATGGAAGCCAGGCGTCGGCTACCTAGACCCAGACTAGCGAACCCGATTCTGTCGGTGTACCCAGCCACGAGCTCTCGTTCTGGCGGTGTACCCAGCCAAAAAATCCGAACTGGCGGTGTAGCCAGTCAAACCCGGCTGGTTCCCAGGTCAGTTCGGAATTGGTGGCTGGTTCCCAGGTCAGTTCGGCGGGCTGAGGGTTTTGGATTTAGAGCTGGGAATCGATCCAGTCTGCGATCGCGTCGATGACCTCTTCCTTTTCAGGCTCATTCATACACTCGTGCCGCAGCCCAGGCCACACCTTGCGGGTCACGTTGCCCAAGGCTGCAAGCGGTTCAGATGCCGACGGCGGAACCAGCTGGTCATCGGCACCATGCAGAACATAGGTAGGCACCTTGATTCGAGCGATGCCGGCGCTGGCTCTTTCCATGGCAACAAAGGTCTCGTTGCCTAGGCCCGCAGTGGCCCCTTTGATGACCAAGGGGTCAGTCTCATAGGCCCGAGCGACTTCAGCGTCACGGGTCAATATCGCGCCGTCGATCTTTGATGGCATGAACAGCTTTGGCGTCAGTCGGGCGAACGCCGGTGCAGCAATGCGCTGCCAGGACGGAACCTCTGCCGCCAATGCAGGCGCGGACAGTACGGCAAGGTCAGGCTGTGGCAAGTCGCTTATCAGATAATCAGTACTGATGAGTCCGCCAAGTGAATGACCCATCAGAACCACTGGAACACCAAGATTGCGCCGCTCAGCCAACAGGTCCTCAACGTCTTCAGAAAACTGAAAGAAGCGTTTTACGAACGCTCGCCTGCCACCAGATTGTCCATATCCCCGATTGTCGAAACCGAGAGTATCGAGGCCCCTAGAGGCCAGCTGAGCGCCCACGTGTTCATATCGCCCGGAATGCTCACCGATGCCGTGCACCAGCAAAATAGCGGCTTTGGGGGAGGTTGCGGGCCAATGGCGGCGCAATTGGGTGAAGCCGTCACGAGTGGAGGCAAACGTCGTATTTGATGTCGATGGGGAGTTGTCCACCCCATGATCGTAACGAGTACCAACATGACAGGTCTCGCTTGGGGCAGACTGTTGGAATGGGATCAAACCGGGCGCTGCCTCTAGTCGCTTTGGGAGGTGTTGTTGGGGCCTTCCTCCGATGGGCAATTCTTGACGTTGCCAACGATGATGTGCGCTCGTTCGCGCTGCTTGCAATCAACGCTCTCGGCGCCGCATTGGTGGGCTGGATTGCGGGCCGGGGCTACCAGCCAGGCAGCTCAGCAGAAGACCCCGACAAAGCTGGCGCAACTGTTTGGCCCCTCATAGCAACCGGATTCGCCGGCGGTCTTACAAGCTTTGCCACCTTCACCGTGGATGTAGCCGCCCGCTTCGACCGAGGTGAGATCTCAAACGCCATGACACTCACCATCCTTAGCGTGATCCTGGCTGTAGGCCTGGCCGGCTTCCTTTGGCGCAGAGGGTGGATCAGCAGATGACCACGTATCTAGCAGTAGCCGCCGCAGCGGCCGCCGGAGCAATCCTGCGCTATCTGTTTGCTCAACTCGGTAACGCCGATCTACCTATTGGCACACTAGTTGTGAACCTGGTTGCGTCATTTGTGCTGGGATTGGTAGTCGCGAACTCTGAGACCAGCAGCGTTGCGTTCCAGGTTGGCCTGTTAGGAACCATGTCTACCTGGTCGACCTTGGCTCATGAAGTTGCCGAGTTGGCTCGGGGACGACGGGGCTTCGAAGCAGCCGTCTACCTGGTTCTTTCGGTGATACTGGGCATCGGCGCCGCTTGGATGGGCCTGATCGTCGGCCGCTAGCGAACTTCGCTGCAGTCCACAACGATCTCTGCAACCACAAAGTCTGTCTCAGGTTGCACGATCTTTACAACGCCCTCAGCCAACTGCGGGTCGTCAAGACACTGTTGTTCGGCTAACTGTTGACCCTGCTCCCTAGCCTCTTCGTTTCCGGCATCAGAGTGAGCTGGCGGATCTACCAATGGAATGGTTCCATCGAGGTCCAGCGGCACTGTGTCTTGTTCGCTGCACGCAACAACACCGGCTGCCAGACCCAGCGCAAATAGGAGGTTTCTAGCGATTCGGACCATTGCCTAGACAGTAACCAAAGTCTCACAAGAAACTCTGTCGCCTAATTGCCAGTTCCCAGCTAACCTAAACCGTTCACCTCGCCAGCAAACAACGGCGATCCTTCGGGGATGGTGTAATTGGCAACACAACTGGTTCTGATCCAGTCATTGGGGGTTCAAGTCCTCCTCCCCGAACTAAGAGAATGGTTGAGCGGCCCAAATAGGTCGCTAAGATCCCTCTCTGCGCCTGCCCCGTTCGTCTAGCGGCCTAGGACGCTGGCTTCTCATGCCAGTAGCACGGGTTCAAATCCCGTACGGGGTACTACTTCACTTAGCGATAAGCACGCTTATCGAGTCGTGTCGCCAAAGAAGATGTCAGGATCGATGTACTGGCTAGACACGTCGTTGCTTCCGCCCATCACCTCGATCAGCGCACCGACCGCTCCCCTGGCGATCTCCCGAAATGGCTGCACCATCGAAGTGATTCGCGGACTCACATAGGCGTCGGCGAACGATCCGTCGAAACCGGCCACTGAAAGCTGATCGGGCACTACAAGCCCGCGTTCGATGGCTCTGCGATAAACAGCCAGTGCGCTCTGGTCGTTGGCTCCGAATACGCCGTCGGGGTTTTGGTCAAGCAACGGCGCTGCAAGCTCATAGGCCCGGTCACGATCAAAATCTCCTTCGAACACAAGCGAGTCATCAACTTCAAGCGATCGTCTTTCGTGAGCCAGTCTGTATCCCCGGTAACGCATCGCGGCGTCATAGCGATTCAGCGGGCCGGTGATAGTGCCGACCCGCCGGCATCCGGTATCAAGCAGGTGTCCGACAACCTCAGCAGAAGACTCAAGGTTTTCAACCTCGACGGTTCGTATTGGAGACTCGCTCTCACCCTGGCCAATCAGCACCGACGGAATGTCCGCAGCCAATAGCTCGTTGACCCATTGGTTGCGCGTTGCAACGACGCTTACGACCACTCCACTTACCAGTCCATCACTTAGAAGATTCCGAACACCTTGACTAGGCGCAAGAGCATCGGCAACTAACAACAGCCCCAGGTCGCTCTCCGATGCTGCCTTCGCAACCTCTTGAACAATCACAGCTTCATAGGAGTAAGAGCGCGGGCCGGCACTGCCAAGAACAAGACCGATGACCGAACTGCTCCCGCCGGCCAAAGTCCTGGCGGCTTGGTTCGGGCGATAACCCAGGCTCTTTGCCACCTTCTGAACATTGCGTCGAACGTCTTCGCGCACACCGATGCGATTGTTCAACGAGCGTGAAGCTGTTGCCCGTGAGACTCCTGCTGCACGGGCAACATCGTCAAGCGTCACGTGTTTGCCCATCGCTAGGACTCTAATTCCTCCGGTCAATACTGTCGGGCATGATTTACCGACATGCTCGGACATGCCGCAAGGGGGTTTCAAGTCGAGCCTATGCAGGACCTCGTTGGGGTAGGTGCGGCGAACATCTCCCACCCCAACGAGATCGTGCGAAGCACAAGAAACGACCAGCGGAGGGGCTCGTCGTTACTTGGAAGCGCTTCCAATGCCACAGTGTAGCCCAACATCGAAAGCGCTTCCATAGCCAGTCTTGACCAAGGGCCACCACAACTACTAGGCGAGTCCAATTCAATACCTAGGGTGACCAAGTTGGCTGGATCCGTTGACTAACGTTTGTCGTTCATGTCAATGTTGGTCGGGTTTTACCAAACGCTGCTTCTGGTTTTGGCCGTGAGTGGGGCCGTGAAAATCACTAGTCCGGATCAAGCAGCCAAAGCTCTCGTCGCTGCCCACATGGTTCGCGGCCCGATAGAAGCTCGGTACAAGGTGAGTCGCCGCGGCGCTCGACTGTTAGGCGCCGCCGAGATGACGCTTGCTTTCGCTGGTTTTGCTTTCAGCCAAAGCACAGCGTTATCGGTCCTTGTCGCGATGGGAGTTGCTGTCACCTTTGTTGGCTTCAACGCGTTCATTTCTCGGCTTGAGGCCCTTGACCCTGACGCTAGCTGTGGCTGCTTTGGCAAAAGTGCGGCGCCACCGGGACCCATGCATAAGGTCTTCAACTTCAGCGCCGCAGCGTTGGCGGTTTCGGTAGCAGTGTTGGCGACTGCAACCAGCGAACTCCCATCGTTTGGCAACGTAGTTTCTCAAGGCTGGACCGTGTCAATCCCATATTTGGCAGCACTGGTCATTGGAAGCATTGTCTTTCTTCACGGACCCGCTTTGGTGGGCGAGCTACACCACGCCACTGACCACGGCCATCACGATCACGGCCAAACGGCGACCTTTAGCGTGGATCACTCTGCGCTAACGCCACAAGACCAAGACCACTCAGCTGGTCATTCTCAGAACCGACTCGGGCGCAGAAGAGGGAAACGCCGATGAGCTTCACTGACACACTCACAGACCGGGCTTCCAAAATTGTTGAGTCCCGCACTACTCGAAGGGGCTTTGTTAACCGAAGCGCGATGGTTGGCAGCGCCGTGGTGGTTAGTGGAGGTTACGTGCTACGACCCGGTACCGCCTACGCAGCCTTGTGCAGCTGTCCTCGTCGTACCGGAGCGGCCAAACAAGAGTGCAATTGCAGCGACCTTTGCTGCGACGGCTACACCGAGTTCTGCTGCCAGATCTATGGCAAGAATTCGTGCCCACCTAACACGATGCTGGCTGGTTGGTGGAAGGTAGACGATTCCTCGTTCTGCGATGGCGCGGCTCGCTACTACATGGACTGCAATCAACTAAACCCGCCGTGTGCGTGCGGTCCAGCCGGGGCTTGCCGGGCAGCGGATTCAACCTGCCAATGCCGAACTTGCACCAACCGCGCCGATGGCTGCACGGTGTTTCGTTACGGCAACTGCAACAACGACATCACCTGCGTTGGTCCAATCATGTGCCGTGTGGTCACTTGCTCTAAACCGTGGGAAATTGACCCCGGTTGTTCCACAGTGGCCCGGACCGACCCCGCCACCAGAAACCATGACCGGCCTTGCCTTGAATCGATCTTGGCCCCCACTCCCGCTTCGTTGGCCTGGACCCGAGCCATCTTCAACGATTACTTGCGCCGGGCACCCAACAACGACGAGTTGCTCGAGTACGCAACTCGAGTAACCAACGGGGAACCACTTCACAGTGTGTCCCAGTCGCTTTCACGTACCGCCGTCTATATCGGGTCCTTCCTCGATGATCTCTACCTCTCTGTGTTCGGTAGAGCCATTGATGACGCCGGCCGCAACTACTGGACAGGAGTAATCCTGGCCGGAGCGACTCCAGCCGAAGTAGCAGCGTTGTTGTATGCGTCAAAAGAGTTCTTCCGGACCTCTGGAAGCGCAGAGGGTTTTGTGCGCCGCCTCTACGTTGAAATCCTCGAACGAGAGCCCGAGCGTGAAGGTCTCGACTACTGGGTGGCTCAAACCAATGCCACTGATGACCGATCAGGAATCACGAAATCGTTCTACGGTTCGATCGAGTCCCGACGCAAGCGAGTAATTGGTCTTTACTGGCGTTTCTTGCGACGCAGCCCGGACCCACAGGGCCTTGAGTATTGGGCTGTCCGATTAGCCGACGAGGACGATCTAGTCTTAGCTACGTCGCTTTCTGGAAGCCCTGAGTATTTCGAGAAGGCTCAGAATTGATGCAGTTTGTGAATGGTGGATTCCGATGACAGTTGTTGTTTGGCTTTTAGTTGCAGTTGTCGCCATGTTGACAACGCTTGTGGTTGGGCTGCTGCGTAGCCACGCAGTAATAGTGCGAGCACTCCACGACGCAGGCATAAACCTTGACCCCGACAAATCCCCTGGTGTCCAGGCAGCTCCGGTTGATCTCACCGAGAAGCCTTTCATCAACCTCGACCGCCAACAGCCCTCAGCGGGGATGCGTCCGACCACCGAAGTCTTCACTGACAGCCACCCCGACATCAAGACCATCGATGGAGTCCCCGGCCCCGCAAACGCAACACGGGGCAGAGCTAGTGACTTAGTCGGAACCTCACCCACCGGCGGCTCTCGCGCCATCTCGGTTCACGGGAACGGCGCAACCCTCATTGCGTTTTTGACAACCGGTTGTGCAACCTGTGCTGGCTTCTGGAACGCCTTCACCGACGGCGTGAAACTTCCGGCAAACACCCGGCTGGTAATTGTTACCAAGGGCGGAAATGAAGAGAGCCCAGCCGACGTCGCAGCCATGGCTCCCCCGGGAGTGGTCACAATCTCATCCAGCCAGGCTTGGGATGACTATCAGATCCCGGTCGCCCCTTACTTTGTTCTTGTGGACGGCAAGCGCGGCACAATCGCCGGCGAGGGTGCAGCCAGCAGCTGGGGCTTGGTTTCTGAGCTTCTGGAGCGAGCGCTGGCCGATGCCGGATATAGCGAAGGCCAAGTACGGCGCCGCGATCTTCTCAGAGGACGCAATCGGGCAGACCGGGTTGATCAGGAACTTTTGGACGCCGGGATAACTCCAGGAGACCCTCGCCTCTACCACGAGCCCGCTTCCCTCGATTCATAGGCAGCCAGGCTCGTGCTTGAGGTGACCCTTCTAGGGCTTGGTGCCGCTGTGTTGGGCGCAATCCGTTCGACCTGGTCGCCCTGAGGCGAATCGATGCTTTCTAGCATCCATCCGCTCGGTGAGCGGGCTCGAGGTAATCGGTTTGGCCATACAGCAGCAGCGTTCGTTTTGGGCTCGTTGTTAGGCGGCTTGGCGATCGGCCTTTTGATCGGGGGCCTCGGATGGCTCACCGGCCAGGCCTACCAAGTAACGTTCGACTCGCCCATCAACCAAAGTGCCGCACTTGCGTTAGTTGCACTTAGCGGAATTGTTGCGTTGGGGTTTGAGATGTCCGGGAAGGCAATTCCCTCTTTGCGCCGCCAGGTAAACGAAGACTGGCTATCGGAATTCCGGGGTTGGGTTTACGGGATGGGGTTCGGATTTCAGCTTGGAGCAGGTGTGGCCACATACATAACTTCAGCGGCAATCTTGGTCTGGCTGGCAGCAATGTTCACCACTGGTTCGCTGGCGGCCTCGGTCGCGGTTGGAGGCATATTCGGGTTAGTTCGTGGCCTTTCGATAACCACTGCTGGGTCGATCAACTCGCCGGAAGGCCTCGTGAGATTCCACCGCTTCTTGCATCGGTCCGCACCCAGAGTGCAGCTCTTAGGTACTGTCTCGCTGGTGTTGATTACGGCAACTGCGGGTGCGATGTTTCTTGAGGGCGTGGCGTTTTGAGTCCTCCAGAGAGTCGACCCATGCTCAAAATGGAAGCCATCGGCATCAACCTTGGACTTCCTCCGGGCTGGGAAGCCGAAGTGGATTCCGGAGGTGGCGCTGCTGAGGAAGGGGCAACAACGGTCCGCACGCCCCGAGTTCACCTAGGCAACTTCGCATTGCCGCCCAACCGTGGAGATTTCGGTAGTGGCGCTGTAGAGCGGATGGTCAGTGGTGACGTTCTGATTTGCCTGCTGGAAGAAAGCCCAGAAGTCATCGGAACCGGCCTGTATCAAGCTGGTTCGATGCCAACGATCAGCGCCAAAGACTTTGCGCCTGAAGGAATGCAGAGACCCATACGAGGTCAATCAGGCGCGCAGAAGTTCTTCCACCTAAACGGTCGGGCCTTTGCGCTTTACATAGTCATGGGAAGCCACATATCCAGGGCGTCGTTTATCCCAGAAATTAATGAAGTGCTAAACGCAATAGAGCTGACCTAGCCCCAACAAGCGTGGTCTAGTCCTGGTACCAATCGAGTCGGCGGAACGAAGTGATTCGCCCCAGTGACACCGCAATTGATTCGCGAATAAGCCTGCCCACGGACGGCGTTCCAACCAGTGCAACCTGAGCGTCCATGCCGAACTCTTCCGCAACTAGCTGGGCCCGACGAGAGTGGTAGGCATCAGTCACAAGAATCGCTCGGGTTATGTCGCGGTTGCGCAAGATCCGGGCCGCGGCTCCCACCGACTCATAGGTCGATGCCCCTTGCACTTCGAGCAACAGCGCCTCGTCAGGTATCCCTGCGGCCCGAAGATAGTCGTACCCGGTCTTGGCCTCGGTGGTGATGTCGCCTGACTTGCCACCTCCGGTGACAACCACAAGATCTACTTGGGAATCTGTGTACAGCTCGAGGGCCCGGTCTAGCCGAGACTTAAGCACCGGCGACGGCTCGCCGTTGTACTGAGCCGCTCCTAGCACTACTGCAGCCGGCGCATATTCTTTGACTTCGTCACGACTGGCCACCCACACATCGGTGAAGTTCGCGAAGACGTAGAGAACCAAAACCAGGGCTAGCAGAATAAAAAAGCGAATAATCCCAAATCGGGGCGAGACGGGTTCCGGAGAGACGGGTTCTGGAGAGTCGGTAGACTCGACCTCGGTCATTGCTCCAGTTTTGAGCGGGCATCGGCTATGCGCCGGAGAATTTCATCTCGCTCAACTTCTGCCATCGGCTCGAACAGAGGCATTCCAACACGCGACCCAGAAATGGCCATCCGAACGGGCAGCTGAGTCTTGGTGTCAAGCTCGGCACCAACACCGAACACCACCTCTTCAAGCGCCTCTGGAGTCCACTCACAGTCTTTGAGACGTTCGGCCACAAGATCCAGAACCTCTCCGACACCAGGCTTGGTCATCACCTTCTTCCAGTCTTTCTCGACTGGTTCAGGTGGATCACCTACAACCCACTGGAGCTGGCCTGCGATCTCGTCGAGCCGCTTCAAGCGGGGCTGAACAAGCGGCAGCAGCCGTCGATACTGGTCCATGTCTGCCATGGCCGCCCCGCCAAAGGGCTTTGAAACTTCGACCAGTTCATCAGTGCTCAACATACGGATGTACTCGCCGTTGAAGTGGTCAAGTTTCTTGATGTCAAAGAAAGCGGGTGCCTTGTTGATATCGGCCAAGTCGAAGGTTTTTGCGAACTCTTCCATCGGGCGTATCTCTTCGCCGTCTTTGGGTCCCCAACCGAGGGTGAGCAGGTAGTTACGCATCGCCAGCGGCAGATACCCGCGGTCGCGATAGTCGCCGACAGCCACATCATCTCGGCGTTTAGAGAGCTTCTTGCGCTGCTCGTTAACAATCAACGGGAGGTGAGCAAAGATCGGTTGGCCCTCGCCACCCATGGCTTCGCGAAGCAAGAGAACCCGAGGCACCGTGTTGATCAAATCTTCGCCACGAACTACGTGGGTAATACCCATGTCCCAATCGTCATAGGCGTTAGCCACATGGAACATCGGCACGCCACTTGAGCGAACGATGATGAAGTCTTCAAGATCGGCATTTTCGAACGAAACATGGCCTCGAACCAAGTCGTCCCACTCAGTTACGCCAGTGTCGGGCGTGCGAAATCGAACAACCACGCCTTCGCCGGGCTGAACATCACGGTCACGACAGTGACCGTCGTAGCCGCCGCCTGAGGTATCGCCGCGGGCCTCGGCACGTTCCTTAACCGAATCTTGAGTGCAGTCGCAGCGGAAAGCCTTTCCGGCATCCAACATTTCATTCGCAACTCGTCGGTACTCATCAAAGCGGTCGCTTTGTCGATACTCCTCGTCCCACTCCAACCCGAGCCAGCGCATGCTGTCATGAATGGCGTCGACCAAATGGGGTTGAGACCTGTCAGCATCGGTGTCTTCGATGCGAAGAATGAACGTGCCATCAACGGCTTGGGCGTAGAGCCAATTGAACAGGGCCGCACGAGCGCCGCCGACGTGAAGGTAACCAGTGGGAGCAGGCGAGAAGCGTAAGCGAACAGTCATGTGGGTTCAGTCTGCGAGGTTCGAGCGCCAATCGCGCTCAGACGAACTGACGATTACTCCGTGAGGTTGCTCCAAAGCAGAAGTCAGGACCTTGTCGACCACCGCGCGGCGCTCGCTGTAGTGGTGACTATTGGCGATTTGGCTGAACATCTTTTCGCGAAGTTCTACCAACTCTGATGGAGCGTCGGGATCGAGGAAGCCATACACACTGAAAGCCGCAGTCAGGTCATGAATCACGGGGCCTCTACCAAAGAGGCCTGACCGGCGCATAGCTATTGCAACACAACCAGACACCACGTCCTCGCGAGACAGCTTGCCCAGCTGGAGGCGATCGTCAAAGTGGGATACCAGACGATATGCATAACCCTGGTCCGGGCCCTGAGTGCCAAAGCGGACGCCTTCAGGTTGGCCCTGGTCTAAATCACCGGGGCGGTCGGCACTCCAGGACCTCTTTCGAGAGGGAGGAGACGAGTACCGCCGGACGGTATCGGTCGGATCTGTTGGCACATAGTCGGGAGCAGCCACGGCCAGAGACTACCGTGCGAAGCATGGGTGTTACCTCAACTCTTTACCGGATCGTCGAACTACTGCACATTTTGGCTGCAATTGTGGGCTTTGGCGGGCTAATTGCCCATGGCGCTTACAACGCAAACGCTTTTAAAGGCAAGGCTAGTGATGCCATTTCTGTTCTGCGTTCGACCGCAGGCGTGTCGAACATTGCAATGAACGCCATATACGCACTGTTCGCCCTTGGAATTGCCTTGGTGGCGCTCAGTGATGGCTTCCACGGATTCGGTGATCCGTGGGTTTCGGCTTCGTTTGTGGTGTGGTTCGCTGTTGTTGGCATCAGCCACGGCATGGTACGCCCGGCAATCGCTGCTTTGACCGAGTCTGCTGAGGCCGCCGCCCCCGACTCGCTGCTTAGCGCTGACAACTCTGCGATGGCCGCTGCAAAGAAGCTGGCAATGGGAGAAGGACTAGTTCAGCTCTTGCTAGCTGTGGCCTTGGTTCTGATGGTCTTCCAATTCGGCGGCGCCGGCGCCTAACCCACACCCTCCAAATTTCTGCCCCAGGCGACATTTCCCTCAAATTTCTGCCCCAGGTGACAATAGATGTCACCTACAGCTGACATTTCGGGGTTTTGTCACCTACAGCTGACTTTTGGCCGCCGGCTGACACCTCGCAGCGCTGGAATCGGCGCCGCCAGGTTAGGAGTCGAGACCTAAAAGGGCGTAGACAATTGAGTCTGACAGAGCCTGCCAGGACGCCTCAATAATGTTCTCGGAGACCCCAATCGTGGTCCACCGGCGATCGCCGTCGGTTGCGTCAACCAAAACTCGGGTTATTGCTCCGGTTCCCTTCTCAGAGTCCAGGATGCGCACCTTGTAGTCGGTCAAACTGACGTTCCCAAGCTCAGGGAATCGATCACCGACAGCGGCACGGAACCCGGCATCAAGAGCGTTAACAGGACCATTTCCTTCACCAGTGGCCACCACTCGGTCCTCGCCCAGGATCAACTTCAGTGTGGCTTCGGTTTCAACCCCGTCGTAATGACCCAAAGGGTTCTCGTCCAATGCCATCTTCTCGCCGGGCCTGTGTTCGACCATGACGCGGAATGATTCCAGCTTGAAGAACGGGTTGGTCCAGCCGGTCGCTCGCTTCATGAGAAGTTGCAGCGAGGCGTCGGCTGCTTCGAAGTGATACCCGGCGTTCTCGAGTGTCTTCAGCTCATCCAGCACAGCCTTAAGTTGGCGGCCGTCAAGCTCCATGCCAAGTTCCTTGGCCTTGAGCTCCACAGTTGAACGACCCGAAAGATCGCTAACTAGGAATCGGGTTCCGTTTCCTACAGCGGCTGGGTCCACATGTTCATATGCGTCCGGACGACGAGCGATAGCAGAGGTGTGCAGTCCTGCCTTGTGAGCAAAGGCCGACTTGCCTACGTAAGGCAACGCCTCATTCGGAGGCAAGTTGACTAGTTCAGCAACATGATGACTTACCTCGGTAAGACGGCTAATGCGCTCGGAGGCAATGGTTTCGATCCCCATCTTCAAGCTGAGGTTTGGCACAAACGTTGTGAGGTCACAGTTACCGGTTCGCTCGCCGTAACCATTGATGGTGCCCTGCACATGAGTCGAACCGGCACGAACGCCAGCAACAGCGTTGGCCACTGCACACCCCGTGTCGTTCTGAGTGTGCATTCCAATTGTGAGGTCCCCGAAGGTCTCCACCATCTTCCGAACAGTGCCTTCAACTTCGTGCGGCAACGCTCCCCCGTTTGTGTCACACAACACCAGAGTCTCAGCACCCGCAGTTGCAGCAGCCTCTAAAGCCCGCATCGCAAACTCCGGGTTGCGCTTGTAACCATCGAAGAAGTGTTCAAAGTCAACAAAGACGCGCTTGCCGGACTCGGCCAGAAATCGAACCGAGTCGCTAATCATCGCAAGCCCCTCGTCCAAAGTGGTCCGCAGGGCCTCCACGACGTGGTAGTCCCAGCTCTTGGCCACAATGCAAACAACCGGGGTCTTGGCCGATAACAAATTGGCCAAGGTGGGATCGTCATCGACCTTGCCTTTGGGGCGGCGTGTAGAACCGAAAGCCACAAGTGTGGAGACCTCAAGATTCAGTTCGCCGTCTGCCGCGCGGGCGAAGAAGGCGTCGTCTCGTGGGTTCGAACCGGGCCAGCCGCCCTCGATGTAGTGCACGCCAAGGTGATCAAGTTGAGAAGCGATCTTGAGCTTGTCGTCAGCGGTCAGAGCAATGCCTTCGAACTGAGAACCATCGCGCAGCGTGGTGTCAAAAATCTCAACGGCGCGTGGCCACGCTGAGTCGCGCACCCCCACACGAGAGATTTCCATGGGTTCAGTTGCCATTTGGCTAAAGTTTCGCAATCACAGCGTCGGCGATTTCTGAGGTCGAACCAGTTACTTCAGCGCATGCCTTTGCGGCAACGTCGATTCGCTGGGCCGCTTCGGTAGCGCCTAGGAAGTCCAGCATTAGAGAGCCGGACAAGATGGCAGCAATCGGGTTGGCTTTGGACTGGCCAGCAATGTCGGGCGCAGAGCCATGCACCGGCTCAAACATAGATGGGGCAAGGCGATCGGGGTTGAGGTTGGCTGATGACGCCAAGCCAATGCCGCCGCTCACAGCACCGCCGAGGTCGGTCAAGATGTCACCAAACAGGTTGTCGGTAACGATGACGTCATAGCGGGCCGGATCTTGCACGAAGTAGATGCACGCCGCGTCAACGTGGTTGTAAGCCGTCTCAACGTCAGGGAATTCTTCTGCCACCTCGTTGAAGGTTCGCTCCCAAAGATCGCCAGAGAAGGTAAGAACGTTGGTCTTGTGAACCAAAGTGAGGTGGTTGTTGCGCTTGGTGGCCAAGTCGAACGCATAACGAATGCACCGTTCAGCGCCCATTCGGGTGTTGACCGAACCCTGAGTAGCAATCTCATGGGGAGTGTTCTTGCGAAGGAAGCCGCCTTCACCGGCGTAAGTGCCTTCAGTGTTTTCTCTGATGACAACAAAGTTATGACTGCCGTCGAGCACAAACGGACGCTGATTCACGTAGAGATCTAGGTCAAAACGCATCTTCAGAAGCAGGCCACGCTCAATTACCCCTGGTGGAACACCTGGTGCACCTACCGCTCCCAGGTAGATGGCGTCCAACTCACGCCACTCAGACAGGGTTTTGTCCTCTAGAACAGTGCCATCTTTGAGGTATCGAGCCCCGCCGAGGTCATAGTCGACCGTGTCTAGGGAGACGCCTGCGGCCTCAATGACCCGAAGGCCTTCGGCGATTACCTCTGGGCCGATTCCATCGCCCCCAACTACAGCTATTCGAAAGTCGCTCACCGAGGGAGGATAACGCTCAAGTTGTCGGGTTTTTGCTCCGATGCACGATGAATGAATGACAGCCAGCTGGACTTCTCAATTCAAGAGATGCCTCAAGCCTGGATCGACGCGAGCGCAGACGCACCGAAAGGTGACAACACGCCGCTGAAGAAGAAGAGCAAAAACCTCGGCACAATGGGCCGCCCAAAGCTCGACCCGTTCGGGGCTGCTGTCGGCGCTATTGGACCGGCCGTAGTGGGCGGTGCGGCTTGGTATTACGTCGACGCTGCTGGTGCAGTCGAAAGCCCTTGGACACCAGTGCTGTTCGGTGCAGTTATCGGTCTGGGCGTACGCCTTGGCGGGGGACGCCCTGAACCCTCACAGCGGGCCACAATCGCGGCCTTTGTATACGTGATGGCGATAATGCTGGTCTTGTTTGCTATCCACCGGACCCATGTTGCGTCCTACCTCCCCGTCTATGACTGGGGCGACATCGAGCGAAGCGTTCTTCGTGGTTACCTCTCCGACGGTAAGAATGCGCTTGGGCTCTTGCTTGGCGCAGTCGCAGCCGTAGGGTTAAACCTCGCCACCCGGCTTAGAGGCTAAATCCCCGCTTGAGAGCGGATATCGTGGCCAGATGGCCCAGACTTACCAACTTTCTCAAGATGCGTTCGATCGGCTCCAAACCGAGTACGACGACCTGACTACTCGAGGTCGAATTGAGATTGCGCAGAAGATCGAAGCGGCGCGCGAACTCGGAGACCTGAAGGAGAACGGCGATTACCACGCCGCTAAAGAGGAGCAAGGCAAAATGGAGGGCCGCATCGGCCACCTTGGTGCAATGTTGGAGAACGCTGAAATCGTAACTGGCGACGTCGACCTGTCCGAGGTCTCCGCCGGCTGCGTCGTCGGAATTGCCTTTGCCGGAGACGACGACATCGAGAAGTACCTAATCGGGTCGATAGAAGAGCGACGCGAAGGTATTGAAGTGATGAGTGCCGGGTCGGCCATGGGCAAGGCTCTGGTGGGCGCGAAGCTGAACGAAACCGTGACCTTCGAAGCACCAGCAGGTCCGGTGTCTGTGACGGTTGTCTCAATCGAGCCTTAGAGTTCCTGTTCGCTAGTCGCACCCAACTACGGTTTGGGGACTATGAAGACCACGCCGCTCGGCAAGTTCGTCCAGTTCTTCGCACGTCAGACTGCGCTTACCTCAGTCCTATGGGTCGGGTTGTTGGGGTTTGGCTTGGTCTCCTATCTCACGCTTTTGCCCCGCGAGGGTTTTCCATCGGTTGATGTTCCAATCTCGGTAGCGGGGGGCGGCTACTTCGTAGATGACATCGACGCTGTAGACCAAGACGTGGTCGCCCCGCTGAACGAAGCGCTGATGGCCAGCCCAGGGGTTGACTCGATTACCTCCTTCAGCCGCCCTAACTCTTTTACGATTGTGGTGAACCTGGACTCTGATCAAACCTCAGCTAGCGGTGTAGACATCATCAACGCGGCCGTCGCCCAAACAGACTTACCTGCCGAAGCGGTGGTCGAGGCCCAAGCCGTCAACGCTTCAAAGTTCCTCAACGAATACGATCTGCTAGTTGGAGTGGTAGGGCCGGCCGATGCCACCGCAGCCGAACTTGAAGCTGCAGCCATTACCGCTGTTGGGCCCTTTGCAGATCAGGCTGACATTGCTCGAGCCGAGGTCGTCGAGCTAATAACAACAGGTGTTAATCCCGCTACGGGCGAGGCAATTGAACGAGAAAGCGAGTTCAACCAGCTGACGGTATTAACCGGTGATGGTCTGGAGGTACGGCCTTCGATCGCAATCGGTGTGGTGGCTACCCCCGGCATTGACTCACTCGGAGTCCGCGATGCCAGCGATGCCGCTTTGGCGGCCGCATCTGAGCTTCTGCCAGCCAACTACGAAGCAACGGTGTCAATCGACCAGGCCACATTGGTCCGAGCCCAGATCGGGTCGCTTCAACGCAACGTAATCACCGGCATCGTTGCGGTAGCAATCGTCGCCCTGTTTCTGATCTCGTGGCGAGCGTCCATCATCACTGCCCTATTCATTGTCACGGTGATCGCCACCACAGTTGGCGTCCTCTACCTCGTCGGCATCTCATTGAACACGATTTCGTTGTTTGGGGTGATCCTGGCGCTCGGTCTCTTTGTCGATGACGCCATTGTCATAACCGAAGCCATAGATGCATTCCGCGAAGACTCAAGCGATCCGTTGGCCATCATCGGCCACGCTATTAAGCGCGTTGGCGCAGCGTCAGTGTCTGGCACTGTGACCACTGTTTTGGTGTTTGCTCCCATGTTGGCGATCTCGGGGATCCTCGGAGACTTCATCAAAATCTTGCCGATCACAGTGATGATCGCATTGGTCTCCTCGCTCATTCTCTCGCTTATCTTCATTCCGTTCGCCGCAAGATTCCTGATTCTTCCCGCCCCAGCTGGCGGGGGTCCGCTCGGCAAGATTCAAGACTCAATGGCCCGAGCTCTGGCGTCGCTTCCCGCTATGACTGGTGCCAAGGGTGTTCTTGCCGCTGTCTTTGGAATCGGGTTGAGCATCGTTATGACCGGGATCGGACTCTTTGTGTTTGCCCCCGAAGTCGGCGTGAACATCTTCCCGCCGCAAAAGGACTCTCTAGAGCTGGCAGTCACCTATGACTTCCCGCCCGGCACTTCGATAGAGGACGCCAAAAGCATCTCCCAACGCGTCAACCAAGAGGCGGCAGAAATCCTTGGCAGTGATGTCGAAAAGGTCTACACCTACATCGGCTCTGAAGTAAGCGCATTTGGCCAGATCGTGCTGACGCCTCTAGGCACCAGGGACACAGCCCCTGACCTAGTAACCAGCAAACTCGACCCACTGGCAGAAGCTGTAACTGACGCTGACGTCGTGTTTAGCCAGGTTTCTGCCGGACCACCGGAAGCGCTTTTCCCCTTCCAGACACAACTATTCGGCGACGACCCAGCTGTGCTGCTGGCCGCAGCTCAGGAGATTGCGGCCGAACTTGATGGAGCGACCATCGAACGAGCGAACGGCTCAACCTTCCAAGTTCTTGAGACTCAGGTTGCTTTCACAGACACAGTGGCCCGCATGGACGGTGAACGGATGCTTGAGATTCGGGCCCGCTTTGACGCCGACGACACCACAACCACGACAGCTCAGACCCAGGAGTATGTTGAAAGCGTATTCTCCTCAGACCGGTTGCAATCGCTGGGCCTAGCGGCAGACGCTTTGCGGTTCGACTTCGGTCTCGAGTCTGAGAACCAAGAGTCATTTGCGTCGATGCCCCGGGCCTTCGGTATTGCGTTGATCGCAATGTTGGTTCTGCTGATACTCCAGTTCCGCTCGTCACTTCAGTGGTTGCTGGTGTTCTTGGCCATTCCGTTCAGCTTCTTTGGTGTGTTCGGCGGATTGCTGATTACCAACAACGAGATCAGCTTCTTTGTGATGTTGGGCTTGTTGGGCCTTATCGGTATTGCGGTGAACAACACGATTCTGCTTACGGACTTTGCAAACCAAGAAAGGCGCGACGGCGCAGACAGAAAGACAGCGATTCAAACCGCTGTGCGGAGGCGCTTCCGACCACTCGTAACAACGTCGCTTACAACCGTGGCCGGCGTGTTGCCTTTAGCTCTGTCTGATCCGTTCTGGGAGGCGCTGGGCTTCACAATCATCTTCGGGCTGCTATCCAGCACGTTCCTAGTGCTCTTCTCGTTCCCGTTCTACTACCTAGGTATCGAATGGCTCCGGGACAAGGTCCGCACCCCCCTGGCGCTCAAAAACGGCAAATAGAGGGTCAAGTCTCAAAAGTACTTAGGTTGCCGTTCTGTGGATAACCTCAGGGCATGAACGCGCCCCGCACTCTCGCTGACAAACTTTGGGAATCACATGTGGTTCGAGAAGGATCCGACGGCGAGCCCACCACCCTCTATATCGACCTGCACTTGGTGCACGAGGTCACCTCTCCCCAGGCATTTGACGGGCTACGGATCAGCGGCCGAGGGGTGCGTCGACCTGACCTCACAGTAGCCACCGAGGATCACAACGTTCCTACGGCCGACGTCGACAAGCCCATTGCCGATGAGATCAGTGCAAAGCAGATCGCTACATTACGAGCCAACACTGAAGAGTTCGGCATCACCAACCACCCAATGGGCTCTGAGGGCCAGGGAATCGTTCACGTAATCGGTCCGGAACAGGGCCTCACATTGCCGGGCATGACTGTCGTCTGCGGAGATTCCCACACCGCAACCCACGGTGCGTTCGGCGCGCTGGCATTCGGAATCGGCACAAGCGAAGTTGAACACGTTCTGGCCACCCAAACACTGCCGCAGGTACGCCCCAAGACAATGGCGATCACGGTTAACGGCCAGCTGCCTGAAGGCTCAACAGCCAAGGACCTCATCCTTGCCATCGTCGGCGAGATCGGCACCGGTGGCGGAATTGGCCACGTCATCGAATACCGGGGCGAAGCTGTCCGCGCTCTTTCGATGGAAGGCCGCATGACCGTGTGTAACATGAGCATCGAAGCAGGAGCTAAGGCCGGCATGATCGCTCCGGACGAAGTCACCTTCGAGTATCTCAAGGGGCGCAAGCACGCTCCAGCCGGGTCAGATTGGGACGCTGCCGTCGAGGCCTGGAAGCAGCTTCCTACTGATGACGGCGCAACTTTTGATGCAGAAGTCATCATGGATGCCACCCAGATTTTCCCGCAGGTTTCATGGGGCACAAACCCGGGCCAAGTTACCGACCTAGCTGGCTCGGTTCCCGATCCTGCAAGCTTTGACGACGCTGGCGAACGCGGCGCCGCCGAACGAGCACTGGTCTACATGGGCCTTGAAGCCGGAGCCAAGTTCAGCGACGTCAAGGTAGACACCGTGTTCATCGGTTCGTGCACTAACAGCCGCATCGAAGACCTTCGAGCTGCGGCTGCGGTGGCCAAGGGTCGCAAAGTTGCTGACGGCATGCGCACCTTGGTGGTTCCAGGATCGGCTGCAGTTAAGGCTCAAGCCTTTGCCGAGGGGCTTCCTGAGATCTTCATCGATGCCGGGTTCGATTGGCGAGAGCCGGGCTGTTCGATGTGTCTTGCCATGAACCCAGACAAGTTGACTGTCGGCGAGCGCTCGGCTTCAACTTCGAACCGAAATTTCGAAGGCCGCCAGGGGCGGGGTGGTCGAACCCACCTGGTCTCCCCCGAGGTCGCCGCCGCAACAGCTATCGCTGGCACCTTCGCTCACCCGTCAGATCTCGCCTAAATACCGGCTCCGAAACTTCAGCATTAACAGGACACCACGATGAACCCCGTAGAAATTGTTACCGGCACTGCAGTCCCTCTTGACCGGAGCGACGTCGACACCGATCAAATCATTCCGTCAGACTGGCTTAAGCGAGTTGAGCGCACCGGCTTTGAAAAAGGCCTCTTCTCCGAATGGCGCGACGAGCCAAGCTTCGTTTTGAACGATGAGCGTTTTCAAGGTGCGAACATTTTGCTGGCAGGAGCAAACTTCGGTGTTGGCTCAAGCCGCGAGCACGCCGTTTGGGCCATCCAGCAGTACGGCTTCGAGGCTGTGATAGCGCCTCGCTTCGGAGACATCTTCCGCAACAACTCAACCAAGAACGGCCTCGTGCCCGTTCAGGTTTCAGCCGAAGTCAGCCGTCAGCTGATGGAAGCCGTCGAGGCCGACTCAACGCTTGAGTTCACCATTGACGTTGGCCGAAAAACTATCGAAGTTCCAGCGATCGGTATGGTCGAGAGCTTCCCTCTGGATGATTCAATCCAACATCGTTTCATCAACGGACTGGACGATATCGGCCTCACACTCCAGCACGTAGACGAGATCGACACCTTCGAGTCCGCCCGTCCGGCGTGGCTCCCCACCTCCTAAAACTCCCTATTTCCTCGCATCTGTCTGCTCGAAACGCTCACCCACCGAGCGCTACGCCCAGACAGAAGCGATTATTGAGCGAAACGGAACCGTAATAAAGAGCGGGAACCAGAGTGTCGATGACATCGTCACATGCACATGCGATCCAAAAAAGCTCTCATCACCCTTAGCGCTCTCACCATCCTCGCAAGCGCCTGTGTCTCCGACGACCCATCCGCGCTTCCATCTGAGAATCTGACCTCGGGCGAAATCTCGCTTACGTCGGGCCTCGTAACCGCGGCCGACTGTGGCCAACTTCTTAGCCATCTCAAAGCAGAAGGTCTCGAACGAGTTGGACCGTACGGCTTTGGCGACGGCGGCTACTACGGCATTGATGTCATGGAAGAGGCTATGGAGGACGACGCATCATCGGACGAAGCCGAACGGCCGGCAACCACGAGCGCTGCCGAAGATCTCGCAGCGCCGGAAGCAGCTGGATCCGACGGTGGCGGCGAAGGCGAGAGCTTCTCCGGAACCAACAACCAAGAACGTGGTGTTGATGAACCCGACGTTGTTAAGACCGACGGCGAGCGACTCGTTGTTGTTTCCGGCCAGAACATTCAGGTCATCGACGTGACAGGACCTACTCCCGAAGTGGCCAAGACGATCAGGCTTGGCGACAACTTCTGGGGCGGAGAACTATTCCTTGCTGGCGACAAAGCCTTTGTAATGACCTCAGGTTGGAGCGACACGCCACTTAACGCTGACTTCTCCGGCCGCTATTTCCCCGGCACCCAGACAAGTCAGATCCTCGAAGTCGACCTTGAGTCTGGCGAGATCCTTCGGACTCTCAAGTTCGAAGGCTCCTATATCTCCGCCCGTGAGGTTAACGGGATCATTCGAGTGGTTTTGACCGCTCCAGTCGGACAGAACTTCGAGTTCCTGTTTCCACAAAGCCAGAACAGCGAAGACAGAGCAACCGAAGCCAACAAAGAGGCAATCGAGGAGTCAACAATTGAGCAGTGGCTTCCCGGCTATCGCCTCGAAGAAGGCGACGACGTAATTGAGTCAGGCCAGATGGTCAACTGCGACCGAGTCCACATTCCCGGTCAATTCTCCGGATTCGGTTCTATGAACATCCTGACGATCGATCCCGAGCAAGGCCTCGAGCTGCTCGATGCCACCAGCGTTCTAAGCACAGGACAGACTGTTTACTCCTCAACTGATCGGCTAGCAGTGGCAACATCGCGGCCGCCTGAGTTCGATCCTCAAACTGGCGAGCCAGTTAGTGGCGATCAAGAGTTCCGAACTGCGATTCACAACTTTGACATCACCGACAACACGTCGACCAACTACGTCGCCTCTGGGTCAGTGCCTGGCACGATGCTGAGCCAATACAGCCTCAGCGAGCGTGACGGCTACCTGCGAGTTGCCACCACCACCGAAGGCTGGTGGAACGACGGTCAGAACCAGTCCGAAAGCTTCATCACCGTGCTTGAAGAGGCCGGCGGCGAGCTGAAAGAGGTCGGCCAGGTTGGTGAACTGGGCAAGGGCGAGCGAATCTTTGCAGTGCGCTTTATGTCAGACGTGGCCTACGTTGTCACTTTCAGGCAAATCGACCCTCTGTACACGATCGACCTGAGCGACCCCACCAAGCCAACAACCACTGGTGAGCTCAAGATCCCGGGATTCTCCAACTATCTCCATCCAGTTGGCGATGGATTCTTAGTCGGCGTGGGACAAGACGGAACCGATGATGGCCGCATCACGGGTGCTCTAATGTCGACCTTTGATGTCAACGACATGTTGAACCCGACGAGGGTGGCAACGATGCGCCTGGCGCCCGAAGGTCTCGACGGTGACAACAGCTACAGCGACTCACCGGTTGGCTGGAACGCACGAGCGTTCACATGGTGGGGTGCAGACCGGTTGGCAATCGTGCCAGTCAACTACCACTCATGGAATGACCAGAGCGGAAGCACCGAAGGTAGTGATGCCGTCCTAGTGAAGGTCGGGGCCACTGGTGAACTGACCGAGCTGGGTCGGGTTTCACACCCGGTCACCAAGCAGTGCGAAGGTGGATACATCGAAGAGCCAGAGCTGCTCGAAGACGATGCTGCGTCCTCAACTGATGCCGAAGCCGACCTGGTGGAAGCAATCGAGCCAGCACCAGCACCGCTGCCCCCAATTGATGAAGGCGAATACTGCTGGTCGTACTCGCCATACATCAGCCGCACTGTTGTCATCGACGGCAACCTGTTCAGCATTTCAGACGGCGGAGTTGGTGTGCACCAGTTAGATGGCCTCAGCGAAGTCACCTACCTACCGTTCAACAACTAGAAGTCAGCGGGTCACACCCGGATGTCACATCCGCCAAATGTCAGCTGTAGACAACAAAACGCTGAAATGTGTCGCCAGCTGACATTTGAGCGCTAGCTGGCCGGAGCAAATACGATCCGGCCAAACCCGCGAGCCCCAGGTAGATCGACATCAACTCTCTCGCCGCTTTCAAGGTCAATCACCGCCAGTCCGCCCTGCCGTAAAACCCCGGCGGCAAACCGGCCATCTGGGGAGAACGCAATGCCTTCCTCAGCAAATCCCTGATGCTCCGGTTCGCCCGTGGTCAGGTTCCATATCTGGCCAGGATCTCGGTCGTTCTCATAGTCAAAGACAAAGGCATACTTCGAGCCGGGCGAAACGACCATCAAGAACAGGAAATAGGGGTTCCCAACCTGTGGAGTAATGATGGTCCGGTCCGGTTCCCACGAGTCGAGACTTAGCCAAAATGTTCCGCAAGAAAAAGGCGACTCGCATTGCTCTACGACAGCGTGTGAGTCAGTGACCGACATAAGACGCCCGTCTGCGACCTTAGAGATCTCGTCGCCGCTGTAGGAGAACACTCCGCCGGAGGTAGCGCCGATGATTTCGGGGTGAGATGGCGCTGGGCCGAAAATGCTCGACGGCGCCTCTAACTCGCGAATGACAACGGGCTCGTCTCCTAGCTCCCACAGCCGCCAGGTCAAAGACTCGAACGTGCCTCCCAGCAACCAAATCGCGCCTGCCTCGTGGGGGATGGCGTTGGGCCCTCCTGCGCCATAGAAGGGACTCGCTCCACCAATCGGCACAGGGTCATCTTCCCAGTTGTCCAGAGGGACGTAGCTGACTGAGTCGCTTTGCAGGCTCGAGGTCACCAGGTAGTCGCCAACCACCGCGATTGGAACTCGACGGTTCGCCGTTGTCTCAATGTCACCGCCATCAAGGCGGTATCTAGTTATCGAATTGTTGTTCCCAATAATCAAATCCCACCCAGTCTCAAAATCAAAGACTGGCTCGCCCTGTTGAACCTCACCGTCCTCATCCTCGCCGGATTCGGGGTCGGCAGTTGTCGTTGCTCTCGGCTTTGCCGTGGTGGTTGTCGGCTCAGTTTCTGCAGCCTCGGACTCAGGTTCTTCGCCTGCGATCTCGGAGTTTTCTTCAACAGCTTCGAGGTCCCCACCAGTAGGCCGAAACAACGCAAACCCGATCAGACCGACTACCAACAGCGCCAGCAGAGTTTTTGCAGGGCTGGCCCCATCGCGCACAACTTCGGTCTCGATTGTCTCACTCTGGCCAACGCCAATTAGCTCTGGCTTTACCTCTGGTTCATCTGACGCCGCCATGAACCATCCACGTTATACCCCGTTGTTACTGAGGGTCTGGTCGCGTTGGGACTAACTAGGCCCGGTGATAGACAGCCCAGAATCCGGTGCCAGCGTGCGCGGTAATGCCCTCCCACTCCCCCGGCAGGGCCTTGGCCACGTCATCAGCCGGAAGGTGAATCGGTGTCTGGTCACCCATGGTGTTGACCCACAACAGTTGGCCCGCTGGTTTGAGAACGCGGTCAACCTCGTCGGGGAACAGGAACATGTTGACGCAGACCACTACGTCCACCGAGCTGGCTTCAAGCGGCAACGCCGAGCTATCGGCCTGCACCTTGCTGGTGGCCACGTTGGCTCCGTTGTTTAACATTCCCCACGACAAGTCCATGGCTAGCAACGTGTCGACCTGGGGTTTAAGCACCTCGGTGCCAGCTCCCGTACCCGCGCCAAGCTCCACCCACAAACCGCTGGTGTCAAGTTCGCCGCGGGTCAGGGCGTCTCGAACCGGCGACAACCTGACCGGGTCGCTGTGGTCGGTGTGCCACTCCCCCGACAGCGAATCGAATAGCTCACCAACCTTGACCGCCCGCTCGCGAGACCAGCCTCCATCAAAGGCAATCTGGCGGGTTGCTTTGCGAATTGGGTGATCGGGCCCGGCGAAAGAAGTGGGTTCGGTGGCGTCATCCGCCGGGGCAAGCACAGAGACCATCTCACTATTGTGCTTCGAACTTTCTATTGTTCAAATTTGGCCGGTCAGCGAGCGCGTCTGCTATCTCTTGTCCGGTGCAGATCCCTCGTTACACAGACTCCACCGACGGAGTGAAGGTCGCCATCCATGACCTCGGAGGCGACGGTCCTCTCTTGTTGTTCTGCCACGCCACTGGATTTCACGGTCACACGCTTGCCCCATTAGCCAGCTATCTGACCGACAGCTACCGATGCGTAGCTCACGATCTAAGGGGCCATGGTTCAACTCTGCTGCCTGAGGGCGCCGGCATAACTTGGCCTGACGTCGTCGAAGACCTCCTTGCTGTCACCAGCGCCTTGGCAAAGGCAAACCCCGATGCTGGCCCACTTCGAGCCGTTGGGCATTCGCTAGGCGGCGGAACCATTGCGCTGGCTGAAGACCGAAGGCCCGGCACGTTTGCCTCCGCGTGGGCGTTCGAACCAGTACTGATTCCAACCATGGAGTCTCCGGGTGCTTCAGGTATGGCCGAAGCTGCGGCCAGGCGACGAGCAGTTTTTGACTCGAGGGATGCGGCGTTCGAACGATATGCCTCTCGACCCCCCTTTGATTCGGTACGACCCGATGTGCTCCGCGCCTACGTCGACCATGGCTTTCGGGACTTGGACGACGGCACGGTCACGCTCTCGTGTGCTCCTGCGACCGAGGCCGAGCTTTTTGACAACGCATGGCGATCACAATCGATGGATGCGGCAGGGCGACTGAGGATGCCCTATGGCATCGGAGCCGGCAACGAAGCTGACGGGGTTGCCCAACTCACGCGGCTTGCAGCCGCAGAACACTCGAACCTGACCCTGTTCGAATTCGATCTGGATCACTTCGGCCCGTTCAAGGACCCCGAGTTGATTGCGCAAACCATTCGGAAATGGTTCAGTTAGTTAGGTAACTTTAGATAGATGTCCTACTTACCCAAACTCGAAGAAATGATGGGTCGGCTCCCTCAGTGGGAACGCGTCAACGTCGAGAACTGGGACAATCACCCGACTTACCGAGTCGGCAAGAAGAACTTCCTGTTTGCCAGCGACGACGGTAAGAGCCTCGGATTGAAGCTGCCCAAAGATGAGGCAACTGCTGTTGTGGGAAGCGATCCCGAAGTAGATCCGATGGGATATGGCCTCGGCCGCCACGGTTGGATTTCGGTGACTCTTCGCAAGAAACCAACCAAGGCCCGCTGGCTTGAGATCGAGGAGTGGCTTCGCACCAGCTACACGCTCGTTGCTCCGAAGAAGCTGGCAAACAAGGTCCTTGAGGCGGACGGGCTGCTCTAGGTCCGCTGCTCTAGGTCGGCTGCTCTAGTCTGGTGACATCTCAGGCATCGGCACACTTAACGAAGGCTCGCTTCACGCGGCGCTCAAGAACGCATACGCCCAAGACGGGGACCGCTTCGAGGTTCCCCTAAAGCCATTTGTGATTGACATCGTCAGGCCCCGCCCCGAAGGCGACCTGCTAATTGAAATTCAGACCAGCTCGTTCGGGGCCATGGGTAAGAAACTTGACCATGTTCTATCTCAGTACGAGATGGTGCTGGTTCACCCGATCGCAGTGACGACCACTTTGCATAAGGAAGGATCCAAACCCCGAAAGTCGCCACTCAAAGGATCTCTCTATTCGATCTTTGATGAGCTCGTCAGTGTTCCAACCCTTCTGGACCATCCCAACTTCAGCCTGGAGATAGTTCTGGCTCACATCGACAAGTTCCAAGTGATGGATCCCAAGCTTCGAAGGCGACGGGGCGGCTGGCGTACAACAGACAGGCGACTCACATCAATTGCGGGCGTCGAGCGATACAGCAGCATGGCCGAACTGTGTGAACTAATCCCTTCTGGCCTGCCCGAACGGTTCACAACTGCCGACATCGCCGAAGGGGCCGGAGTAACCCGAGATATTGCCCAGCGAATGGCCTACTGCTTCAAAGCCGCTGAAGTTTTTGAGGTTATGGACCGAAAGAAACAGGGATACATCTACCGACAGGTCCTGAACATCCCATGAACGACCCAAAGCACCACACAGCCTTGAGTACCCTCTCGGGGATGCGAGGAGACCACAAGAAATCGGCGATTGCTCTGATGATGGCGCTGAGCTTGGGCGCCTCAGCTTGTGCTGGCAACTCAGAGACAAATGCCCAGACAAATGCCCAGGCTGAAGACGACACCACCACCAGCTCGGAAGCTCCGGCCGAACCTGAGACTTCAGAAGCCGAGGAACCGGAAGAGACCACTACTTCAGCTGCTGATACCACCGAAGCTCCAGTTACCGAAGCTCCGTCAGAAACAACTCAGGAACCAACTCAGGAAACGACCGCTCCAACCACTGCGGCACCAACTACCGCTGCGCCGACAACTGCGGCACCAACAACTGCGGCTCCAGCCCCGGTCGCCTTTGATCTCCCCAGTGCCGAGCTCACAAACATCAAGACTGGTTCGACGGTGAACCTAACCAGCGTTGCCGACGGCAGACCGTTGGTCTTGTGGTTCTGGGCCCCGCATTGACCTACTTGCCGACGGGAAGGCCCGTCTTTTGAGCAGTTAGCTCAAGATCACGCAGACGAATTCACAATTGTGGGCATTGGCGCTTTCGACAACTATCCACTGGCCGAAGACTTTGTGGCCAGCACCGGAACCGACAGCTTCACCATGTTGTGGGGCGAGTCAGACCCGTGGCGCTACTACGGCGTTTCTCGAAACTCCAGCACAGTGATCATCGGTGCGGACGGTCAAGTCAAAGGCACCGGCTTCGGGCCTGACCTTGAACAAATTCGCGGACTAATCGGCTGATTCACCAGCCGTCACCTCTGGTGCGGGGCCTACAAGCTCGATAGCGGGAATTTCATCGGCTGGTTCAAATCCAAACACCTGGGCGTAGAAAGACAGCTCTGATTCTTGGGCCTTGACCAGGCTTTCGGTCTTGCGGAACCCGTGTTGTTCTCCTTCGAACACCAAGTACGCGTGAGGTAGACCGTTCGCTGCCACCGCAGCGACGATCGCCTCGCTTTGGCTAGGTGGCACGACCTTGTCTTCGTCTCCCTGCATGACTAACAGCGGAGCCTCGATGTCGGCTGCATAGTGAATCGGTGACCGATGCACGTAGACCTCCTCATCCTCGGGGTACTTGCCGATGAGTCCATCCAAATAGCGGCTTTCAAACTTGTGAGTCTCTGCCAATAGGCCCTTCAGATCAGCAACTCCGTACAGGCTTACACCGGCTGAGAACACACTTGATGTTTGCAGCGCCCTCAAAACCGTCAGACCACCGGCAGAGCTACCACGAATTGCCATCCGATTCGGATCGACCAGACCTTCTGTGGCCAGGTGTTCGGCAGCGGCAATGCAGTCCTGCACATCAACAATGCCCCACGCATCGTTCAGCAGCTTGCGGTAGGCCTTGCCAAATCCGGTTGATCCGCCGTAGTTAACGTCAGCAACCGCAAACCCTCGACTTGTCCAGAATTGGGTTCTCAAATGAAGCACTGGCTCTGAGTGAGCGGTCGGTCCACCGTGTCCAATAACAATCAGCGGAGGAAGCTCACCCTCGGGACCAGATGCCTCGGTGTTCATTGGCGGGTAGAAGAACAATTGCGAGCGACGGTTGTTCACCAAGAAATGCATCGACTCGGGTTTGGAGACGGCATCGGCCTCCAACCCACTGTCTGGGGCCGCTCGGTGGAAGCTGTGAGCGGCCTCAAGGTCAGCGCTGACACCAACAACTGCGGGCAAGGTAGTTGGGCCCGCGGCCACCATTACAGCGTCGGTGTCGGTGGCCCCAAGCCCGGCAATTCCGGTGAACTCTGTGGGCACGACGCCAACCGCTCCGTCTGGTTCCACCACAACAAGCTGGTCAGCGGCCTTGTGAGTTAGAGCCGCAGCAAGGCGACCTGTGTCGCCTATCTCGACCCAACGCTGGGTTCCAAAACCCCATGAGGGCGCCCCAATTTCGGCGTTGTCGAGCTTGGTTACCGCAGCAGGGACCGAAGTTTGTGGCGACCACTTGTAGAGGTTCCACCAGCCGTTCACATCTGATGAGTACACAAGCGACCCATCGGCCAACCAATTGGCACCGTGCACTGCCTCGGGGACACTCCCTCCAGCGATAACGGTTATCTGCCCGAGCCGACCTCCATCCCAAAGAGGGGCAACACATAGCTCGGTTGAATCCCAAGGCATGTTCGGATGGTTCCACCGAATCCAGGAAAGCCAACGACCGTCGGGTGAAACTCGAGGAGTGGAAACAAAGTCGGCCGGATTCTCATCGATTTGGTTGCTAACGGTGACGGGGTCGAACCGAGCCTTCCCCTTCAGAGGCACGGCCACTAGTGAGTTAGTTGCCTCGCCTTCACCCGTGTGATCTTCAAGAACACAAATCACGAGTTGGCCATCAGGAGTGACACAACCGTCGGCAAACCGCCAGGCCTTGGGCGACGGAGGTTCAGGGGTTATTGGTTTCGGTTTCGACTTGGGTTTGCCACCTCCGCTGAGGTCAAGGCTGTAGATGCGCTGGTCGTCCCAGTTGACAAAGTAGAGGTCGCTCTCGCCCAACCACCAAGCTCCTCCACCGTACTCATGTACCTGACTTCGAGCTGAAAACGGATCGGGCAATACGTCGGTTGGGCCCTCAGCTCCACCGCGCACAACTACCGTTCGGCCGCCCTCTTCGGGTCGCGACTCACTCCAGAAGATCTCACTACCTCGAACTGCGGGACCGCCGAGGCGCACACTTCCAGCCACAGTTGCAGCTGCGTCGATTACTGATGGCCAAGAGCCATATGGTTTGGTCGTCATGGCTTAAGGGGCGAGCAGCTCAGCTAGTCGGTTAAGACCTTCGCCGAGATCGTCGTCGCCTAGCGCATATGAGAACCGGGCATAGCCTGGCGAACCGAATGCCTCGCCAGGAACAAATGCAATGTTGGCCTGTTCAAGTGCGACGTCAGCCAACTGAAGGGTTGATTCAATCTTGTTACCACCAACGGTTCGGCCAATGATTCCCTCAAATGATGGGAATGCATAGAAGGCGCCTTCGGGCTTGAGACACGACACACCATCGATGCCAGACAACATCTCAAACATTGTCAGACGACGGCGGTTGAAGGCTTCTCTCATCATGTGAACCGCAGATAGGTCACCTGACACGGCGGCTAACGCTGCCATCTGGGCCACGTTGTTAACGTTTGAGGTCTGGTGGGACTGCAACGAAATGAGGCCCTTAGCCATGTCTGGCGGGGCGATAAGCCAGCCCACTCGCCAACCGGTCATTGCGTAAGTCTTGGCCACTCCGTTTAACACGATGCAGCGGTCAGCCAACTCAGGGACAAGAGTAGGCATGGAGTGGAACTCGGCATCGTCGTAGACGAGATGTTCATAGATCTCGTCGGTCAAGACCCAAAGGTTGTGCTTGACGGCCCATTCGCCGATGGCTTGAACCTCTTCCTTTGAATAGATCGCTCCTGAGGGGTTCGACGGGGAAACGAAGAGCATCGCCTTGGTCTTGTCAGTGCGGGCAGCTTCGAGCTGATCAACGGTGACCTTGAACGCTGTCTCGATAGAGCTTTCGACATATACGGGCACTCCGCCGTTAAGCCGTACAGGCTCGGGATAGGTGGTCCAGAACGGAGTAGGGATGAGCACCTCATCGCCGTCATCAACAATGCCAGCGAAGGCGTTGTAGACGGCGTGTTTGCCACCGTTGGTCACAACTACCTGAGACGGGTCAACTTCGTAGCCAGAGTCCCTCTTGGTCTTTATGGCTATGGCCTCACGCAATTCGGGCAGACCGGCTGCAGGGGTGTAACCGTGATACTTCTGCACGCTGCAAGCTGCTATCGCTGCCTCCACGATGTAATCGGGAGTCGGAAAGTCTGGCTCACCGGCGCCGAAACCAATCACGGGTTGGCCGGCCGCCTTAAGAGCCTTGGCCTTAGCGGTGACTGCGAGGGTGGCCGATGGGGCTATAGCAGCAACCCGATCTGAGACTCGATCTGACATTTTTGGGCACTCCGTGGGTAGATAGAAGACTGATTTAGAAAGATTTGTTCAAGAAAGAACCGATAGACCGTGGCATCGCCGGCTCATGCCTGACATCCTTGCAGCGTATGAGCGAAACGACTCCTGAAATTACGATTCCAGCTGAACTTCTGCCGGCTGATGGCCGCTTCGGATCAGGTCCATCCAAAGTAAGGCCCGAGGCCGTCGCTGCGTTGGCAGAAATAGCCGACGACTACCTCGGAACCTCCCACCGCCAGCCCACAGTCAAAAACGTAGTCGGTCGCTTGCGGGAGGGGATGTCGGACTTCTTCGGCCTACCAGATGACTGGGAAATCGTGCTGGGCAACGGCGGCACCACAATGTTCTGGGACTGCGCGACGTTCGGCCTGATTCGTAACCGCAGCCAACACCTGAGCTTCGGAGAGTTCTCTGGAAAGTTCGCTTCTGCAGTTTCTTCTGCACCCTTCCTGGCCGACCCAATGGTCATTGAATCTGAGCTAGGCACAAAGCCCGAAGCTGTAACAACCGACGGCATTGACCTGTATGCGTTGACCCACAACGAAACAACCACCGGCGTGTCAATGGAGATCAAGCGCCCCGCAGGATCCGACGGATTGGTGGCGGTTGACGCCACCTCTGCCGCCGGCGGCCTTCGCTGGGACCCTGCCGAGGTCGACTGTTATTACTTCGCTCCACAGAAAGCCTTCGCATCCGATGGCGGTCTCTATATTGCAGCTTGTTCGCCAGCGGCCCAAGACCGCATTAAAGAGCTGGCCTCGGGTTACCGCTGGTGCCCGCCGGCCCTGAACCTCAAGACCGCACTCGACAACTCCACAAAGAACCAGACCTATAACACACCCGCACTGGCCACTATTCATATGGCAGTCAGCCAAGTCGAATGGTTCAACCAAAACGGCGGAATCGACTTCGCTGCAGGCCGTAGCGAAGAATCAGCCCAGACGATCTACTCCTGGGCCGACGCTTCCGCGCTAGCCACCCCTTTCGTCACAAAGGCCGAAGATCGCTCGAACGTCGTTGCCACCATCGACTTCGACGATTCGATCAGTGCTGATGTGCTCAGCAAGGTCCTTCGAGCCAACGGCATTCTTGACACCGAGGGTTACCGCAAACTCGGTCGCAACCAAGTTCGCATCGCTCTTTTCCCTGCAATCGATCCGTCCGATATCGAAGCGCTCACAAAGTGCATCGACTTCGTGCTCGCAGAGCTGGCCTAGCGCCGCTAGTTAACGCCCGGACGCCACCGGGGACCAGGTAGTACATTGGTCTCATGGACACCAACGAAGTCGGACCGTTCGCGATTGCTGACCAAATGGTCCACTTGGGCTTGGGCGCAACAACAATTCCCCAGCCGCCATTCACCGGAGCACAATGGTATGAGGACTACGCGACTCGCGCTGCTGCTGATGGCATCGAGGGCCGGCTTATTCAAATGGCTACGTTCACCGAACCCTGGGATGTTTGGGAGATGCATCCCGTTGGTTCTGAACTAGTTCTGGTCACCGCTGGCGAGCTGGTCCTCACTCAAGAATCACCCGATGGCGAGGTAAGCCAAGTGACCGTTGCGGCGGGTAGCTACGCAATCAATCCCCCTGGCTACTGGCACACGGCCGACGCCAGCGAACCCACAACTGTTCTTTTTGTGACCGCTGGCCAGGGCACTGAACACCGCCCTCGATAGCAACGTGAAAGTTACCTATCCGCCCGATCTTCCGATCGCAGAGCGCAAGGAAGAGCTTCTCGCCGCGATCAGGGACAACCAGGTCATCGTCGTTGCCGGTGAGACCGGGTCGGGCAAGAGCACCCAGCTACCAAAGATGTGTTTGGATCTTGACCTTCACGAACAAGGCTGGATCGGCCACACCCAGCCGCGCCGCATCGCAGCACGATCAATCGCCGAACGCGTTGCCGAAGAGTTAGACGATGAAGTTGGCGGCATCGTCGGCTACAAGGTTCGCTTTACTGACAAGGTCTCAAACAAGACTGCAATCAAGGCAATGACCGATGGCATTCTTCTTGCCGAGATGCAGCACGACCGGCTGTTAAAGAAGTACTCGACTTTGATAATCGATGAGGCCCACGAGCGCAGCCTCAATATTGACTTCCTGCTTGGCTACATCCATCAGATCCTCCCCCGCCGTCCTGACCTCAAGGTCATCATCACCTCGGCCACAATCGACACCGACCGGTTTTCCCAACACTTCAACGACGCCCCAATCATCGAAGTCTCAGGTCGAACCTTCCCTGTAGAAGTTCGTTATCGACCTCTGATCGATCCGGCCACCGAGTCCGCAATCAGCCAGACCGAAGGAATCGTTGATGCGGTGAATGAGCTAGAACTTGAAGGCAACGGTGACGTGCTGGTTTTCTGTAGTGGCGAGCGCGAAATTCGCGAAGCCACCGACGCTTTAGGCGAGGCTCGGTTGCGAAACACCGAAGTTGTGCCGCTCTTTGGCCGACTGTCCGCCGCAGAGCAACACAGAGTCTTTGACCGCAAGAAGGGTGGCAACCGGCGCATCGTGGTGGCCACCAACGTTGCCGAGACCTCCCTTACAGTCCCGGGCATTCGCTATGTGGTTGATGCTGGCACGGCTCGTATCAGCCGCTACTCAAACAAAACCAAAGTGCAACGCCTTCCCATTGAAGACGTCTCCCAGGCCAGCGCAAACCAACGCTCTGGTCGTTGCGGTCGGGTCGCGCCAGGAATCGCCATTCGGCTCTACACCGAAGACAACTACAACGACAGACCAGAGTTCACAGAACCCGAGATAACCCGAACAAACCTGGCTTCGGTCATCCTGCAGATGGCCTCTCTAGGACTGGGCAACATCGAGCAGTTCCCCTTCGTAGATCCTCCGGAGTTGCGCAACATTCGCGATGGCATTGCGCTACTAGAGGAACTAGACGCGGTTCAGCCCGAGTATGTCGACACCAAGAGATGGCTCACTCCAATAGGTAAGCAGGTGGCACGGCTGCCGATCGACCCCCGCTTTGCGAGGATGGTCATCGACGCGGCTGACAATGGTTGCCTACATGAAGTGATGGTCATCACCGCTGCCATGACAGTTCAAGATCCGCGGGAAAGACCTAGAGAAAAACGGGAAGAGGCCGGCCAACTTCATGCTCGCTTTAACGAGCCCGGCTCGGACTTTTTGGCGTGGCTGAACCTGTGGGAGTACATCGAAGACGAGCGGCAAGCTCTGTCGAACAACCAATTCCGCAAAATGTGCAGGCGGGAGTTTCTCAACTACAACCGCATCCGGGAGTGGTGGGACATCGTGCGCCAGTTAGAACGCACGGCTAAACAGCTCCACTGGACCATCAACACCAAACAAGCCCACGCAGATACGGTGCATCGATCATTGTTAACTGGCCTGCTATCTCAAATTGGCCTTAAAGACACTTCCTCAAACGAGTTCACAGGTGGTCGCCAAGCCCGGTTCATATTTGGCCGGTCCTCGGTACTAGCCAAGAAACCACCCAACTGGGTTATGGCCGGTGAGCTAATTGAAACGAACCGCCTGTGGGCCCACAGCGGGGCCCGCATCAATCCCGACTGGGTTGAACAAGCCGGCGAGCACGTAATCAAACGGAGTTACGACGAGCCCTACTGGGATGCCGAGCGAGGATCGGCGATGTGTGTTGAGAGGGCAAGCCTCTACGGGGTTCCCCTCGTTGCCGGAAGACGGATCCACTACCGCAACGTCGACCCTGAGGTGGCTCGCGAACTGTTCATTCACAACGCACTAATTGAAGGCGAGTGGGAAACTCACCACGCGTTCTTCAGCCAGAATGAAGGCGTACTGGGCGAGATCCGCCGCATGGGTCAGCGTCAGCGACGAGATTTGGTTGTTGAGTACGAGGTGCTCTTCAAGTTCTACGACACTCACATCGGAGGAAACGTCACCTCGGGCACCGACTTTGACAAGTGGTGGAACAAACGCCGCAAGAAAGAACCACGGCTACTGGATCTGAAGCTCGACGACCTGATCGACCCCGCGGTTCTTGAGTTCGAAGACGAGTCGTTCCCAGAAGTTTGGGAGGCCGGTGAGCTTGAGCTGGAAGTCGACTATGAATTCGCCACTGGATCAGCGAACGACGGGGTCACTGTAATCGTGCCGGTCGCACTGTTAGATCACGTCGATCCAACAGACTTTGAATGGAACGTGCCCGGTTTGCGCGAAGAGATCGTGACCGCGCTGCTTCGCTCGATGCCAAAGGCTCTCCGTAAGACGTTCTTGCCAATCCCCCAAACAGTCGCGGCAATTCTGCCTGGTCTGGCCGAAGGCAAGGGACGACTGGTGGAAGCGGTCCGGCGTGAACTTCGGAACTATGGCGGCAAACCGATTCCAGCCGACGCCCTTGTACTCGATCGGTTGCCGCCCCATCTGCGGCCGATATTTCAAGTTGTCTCCGAGTCTGGAGATGTGCTGGCCCGGAACAGAAACATCGGCGAGATTCGAACCCAGCTTGCTGGTGAGGTCCGTGACGTCCTGGCTGAAACCGAACACGATCTGCTAAGCACAGGCCAAAGAGACTGGACCTTCGGAACGCTGCCTAGAACAGTTCCCACGACTGCGGCCGGGCAGAAGGTCGACGCTTTCCCTGCGCTAGTGGATGAAGGCAAGACCGTTGGGGTACAGCTTCTTGCTGACAAGAACGCTCAGTACCAATCGATGTGGGCGGGAACTACACGCCTACTTCGCATGAACATTGGCGGGTCGGCCCGGATGTTGAACGACCTCTTCGACGACGAAGCAACTTTGGCGCTGGCCACCAGCCCCCAAGGCTCGAAGTTGGAATGGGTGAACGATGCTTCCGACGCCATCTTTGCCCAGCTACTTGATGATTGCGGTGGGTTGGTTTGGAACCAAGCCGACTGGAACGCGTTGGCGGCCAAAGTCCGATCTGGTCTTCCCGCCGCCGTGGCAACATATGGCTCTCAAGCAATCGAAATACTCAAGTTAGCCCAAGGCCTGCGAAGTGATCTAGGCCGGGCCGTGCCAACATCACTCCACCCCGCTTACAAAGACATGATCGCCCAGCTGAATCGCTTGGTCTATCCCGGCCACTTGGCGGCAGTCGGAGCCCACAGGCTGGCAGACATCGTTCGCTACCTCAAAGGGATTCGGATTCGGGTCGACAAGATGGGCGGCAAGACCAACCGGGACACCCAGCGAATGCGCAAGTGCCAGAGGCTGGAAGCACAACTTGATGAGTTCGTCGACACGCTGTCGCCGTCGCGTGCGCTGGAAGATCTCAACTGGTTGCTAGAAGAGTTTCGAATCGCATCCTTCGCCCAAGAACTCAAGACCAAAACCAAAGTAAGCGAAGAGCGCATAAACGCGCTGATGGCCGAGCTGTAGAAGCCCGGCCACCGCCAAATTCTGCTTGGGAGCTGCTAGTTCTGGCCGGCTCCGTCACGGTCTAGCCGCAGGGATGCAGAGTTCATACAGAACCTGTCTCCAGTTGGCTGTGGACCATCAGGGAATACGTGACCCAAGTGCGCACCACAGGTAGCACACGTGGCTTCTGTGCGGATCATTCCGTGGCTGGAATCGGTATGCATTTCGACCTTGGCAGGGTCCAAAGCCTCATAGAAGCTCGGCCATCCGCTACCGCTTTCGTACTTGGTGTCTGATGAGAACAGCGCCTCATCACAAACGATACAACGGTAGGTTCCGGGGTCTTTTGTGTCCCAGGTTTCTCCGGTGAAGGCCCGCTCTGTGCCGGCCTCCTGGGTTACGTGGAATTGCTCTGGTGTGAGGCGCTTTCGTAGCTCCTCGGCGTCAAATGTCTTCTCTGGCATTTTGATCAACTCAGCTTTCTAAGCGTCGGGCGTCTTCGATCAGATTGATCTCATAGAGGACCTGATCTAGACGGTCACCAGCACTAACACCGGCGAACCTTTGAGGTATTCCCTCGTTAACACAACTTGATACAGGACTAAGAATCGTCCATGGGGTCGGATGGCAGAACTGCACTACTGAGTAGCGTTCTCCGGGGTCGTCCGGGTCGGCAACCACCTTATGAATACCTTGTGAAATGCGGCCATTTGTTATGTGCTCAAGCATGATTCCGGTGTTGATGATGGCCTGGCCGGTTGGGGGAATTGCGTCAACCCAGCCGTCGCTGGTCTCAACCATGAGACCCTTCTTAGTGGCCCTAGGAAGTGCGGTAATTAGGTTGATGTCTCCGTGGGCGGAGGCCCATTCGTGTCCGGCACCAGGGGCCAGTTCCATTGCTGGGTAGTGGATTGCTCTGGTAATTGTTGTGCCGTCTGTCGTCATCTGATCAAAGAACGTCTCGTGACAGCCAATGCCAACTGCAATTATTCGAAGGAAGCGACGTTGCAGATCTAGAAGTCTGTCGTGGAAGTTGTTCAGCACCTTCGAGATGCCAGGCACCTGCTCTTCGGGTAGTACTTGGTGCGGGTAGCGGTGGGGGTACTTCCGCTTGAGAGGGTGACCCTCCGCTATGTTGCGGCCCCAGTTGAGCATTTCCTTCCAGTCCGCCACATCGCTACTAGCGGCGGTTTCTACCAGCAAACCCGTATAGCCGGTCTGGCCATGAGTGCCAGGAGCCATCGCCCGGAGCTTGTCTTCGGTCGGCATCGAGAAGAACTGGGCCAACATCGCGTAGGCCTCATCCAACATGTCCTCGCCAAGGTCGTGACTGGTGTAAACAAACCCGGTTTCCAGGCTTCTCATGACCCCGTCAACAACGGCGGCCCGCGCTGAAGCACCGCCCTTCTCGTAGGCAATCAGATCTACGTCGAGGATTTCAGCCACGGGGCCAGTCTAAGTTGTGGGCCCCGCCGACGCTTAGTCTTGGTGTTCAGCGATGGTTACTGAGTTGATGACCACGTCAGTGGTCGGACGATCTCCGCCGCCGGTCGGAACCTTTTCCATGCTGTTTACTACATCTAGACCCGAGACAACCTTGCCAAAGAGCGCATAGGCCGGTGGCAAACCAACACCGCTAGGACCGCTGATGATGAAGAACTGTGATCCGTTGGTGTTTGGACCGGCATTTGCCATAGCCACAGAACCCAACTCATACTGACCGGCTTTGGGAAGCTCGTCGTCGAATCGGTACCCGGGCCCGCCTCGGCCAGAACCTTCTGGACATCCGCCCTGGCACATGAAGCCCTGAATAATGCGGTGGAAGACCAGGCCGTCGTAGTAGTGATAGCGCGCAAGGCTTACGAAGTTGTTAACCGTGTTGGGCGCAGCAGCTGCGTTGAGGGCGATCACGATGGTTCCCAAACTGGTCTCCATCGTTGCGCTGTAACGCTTCGCAGGGTCGATACACATTGGCATCGGACCATCGAAACTGGTCTGTCTTGGGCTGGATCCGTCTACTGCGGGACACTCTGGCACGGCAAATCTCCTACTTGGCGAGAGGCTAATGGTGCCACGACGGCTACCACCAGCGGCGGACCCAGTTGTAAGCTCTCGACATGGTCTACAACAGTGCGGCTGAGGACTTCGTCGTGGACGTTCGGTTAGGGGGAATGGTGCCTGACCAGGACGCCCTGCCCGACGTGCTGCCAACCGACCGACTGCTCGTCAGCGGCAAAGCTGTGCCTGCTGTTCGAAGTGAGTTGCGAGAGATTCCCAACACCAGGGCCGCACTCGCCGTCGGTGCAACTTGGGCCGAACTACTAGGCGTCATGACCGCAGCTGCTTGGCTGAACAACCCTTTGATGTATGGCGTTGCGTTCATCGAAGGTGGCCGTTCGGTGATGAAGCTGAACATCTTGGGCCATGAAGCCGCCCATCGCACCCTGTTCTCAAACCGCAAGGCCAATGACTTTGTAGGCCGATGGGTACTGTCCTACCCGGGCTGGTCGCCGTTTGACTTGTACCGACGCACCCACATCAACCACCACCGTGATGAGTTCGGCCCGAAGGAGCCTGACACCGGTTTATATGCAAACTACCCGATCACCAAGGCTTCGATGAAGCGTAAGTTGGTTCGCGATGCCACTGGCCAGTCAGGCTGGAGACTGCTTAAAGGCTTGGGTCGTGCGGCCAAGAAGGGCAAGGGCAAAACCCACGCCCGTCGGATTCTGGGGGTTCAGGCCGGGTCGTTTGTAGTGGCCACCGCATTAGGCCATCCATTGATGTGGATTTTTTGCTGGTTTGGGCCGTATATGACCTACTGGCGGGTCATAAACCGGCTTCGTTCCATCAGCGAACACGGTGGAATGACCCGCTCACAAGACCGTCGCGAAACCACCCATCACGTCGAGCAACATCAGCTTGCCAAGTTCTTTATGGTCCCGTTCTCGGTGGGCTGGCATCTCGCTCACCACGTTGACATGGGCGTACCGTGCTGGAACCTAGAGAAGTTCCACGCAGAACTGGTCGAAAGTGGTTACGTCACTCCTGCCTACACCTGGCCCAGCTACCGGAGCCTCTGGAAGGCCCTGGCAGCTGGGTAGCTGGGGGGTTGGTATGTGAAGCAGCTAGGCCGCCGACTTCGCTGCTACAAAACCAGCCTCCAGATCGGCGAGGATGTCGTCAATGCTCTCCAGGCCAACGCTCAAGCGGATCAATCCAGGATGGACCCCGGCAGCGGCTTGCTCAGCCTCGTTTAGCTGCGAGTGCGTAGTTGATCCAGGGTGGATTACCAACGAGCGAACATCGCCGATGTTGGCTACGTGGCTGTGTAACTCAAGCGCATCAACAAATCGTTGACCGGCCTCTCGGCCTCCCTTGATGATGAAGGATGGGACCGAGCCGAAGCCTCGGCCTTGGGTGTACTTCTTCCCAGCCTCGTGCCATTGGGAAGACTCCAGACCCGAGTAGTTGACACTCTCAACCTCGTCACGAGCCTCCAACCACTGCGCAACAACCTGAGCGTTGTCGACGTGGCGCTCCATCCGAAGTGAAAGCGTCTCAAGCCCCTGCAGAATTTGGAAAGCGTTAAACGGGCTGATCGCTGAACCAAGGTCTCGCAGCAGTTGAACCCGGGCCTTTGCGATGAAGGAACCGTGACCAAGCATTGGCCAGTAGGTAAGGCCGTGGTAGCTGGGGTCGGGCTGGTTGTAGTTCGGGAACCTCTCGGCGTCGGAGAACTCAAAAGTGCCACCGTCCACAATGGCACCAGCCATTGAGTTACCGTGGCCACCCATAAATTTCGTAGCCGAATGAACCACAATGTCTGCGCCCCACTCAAGTGGGCGAATCAAGTACGGAGTAGCAACCGTGTTGTCAATCATCAGCGGAACGCCCGACGCATGAGCAACTGACGCAATGCCCTCAAGGTCAAGGACGTTGTTCTTGGGGTTGCCGATGCTTTCGCCATAAAACAGCTTGGTGTTGGGCTGCACTGCGGCCCGCCAAGCATCAAGGTCGTCAGAGTCATCAACAAATGTTGTTGTGATGCCGAGCTTTGGAAGCGTGTAGTGCAGCAGGTTGTACGTGCCGCCATACAAAGCAGAGGCGGCGACGATGTGATCGCCCGCTTCGGCGATGTTCAAGATCGCAATTGTCTCCGCGGCCTGACCAGATGACACAACGAGCGCTCCAGGAACTCCGGCTGCGGTCTCCGATAGTCCGTTCTCAAGAGCCGAGATTCGAGTCTCGAGTACTCCTTGAGTTGGGTTCATTATTCGGGTGTAGATGTTGCCTGGTTCGGCGAGACCGAACAGCGCTGCCGCATGTTCTGAATCCCTGAATTGGAATGCAGTGGTCTGATAGATCGGTACCGCGCGAGCGCCGGTGGCGCTGTCGGGTTCTTGCCCTGAGTGAATTTGTCGGGTCTCAAAACCCCATGAGTCTGTTGCCATGTCTCGAAACTAGGGTGACCCGTCCCCTAAGCCCAACTGACATTTGGCATTTCTTGTACGGATGTACGGATGTACGGATGTACGGACAAACTACAACAGGTTCTGGCTGCGCCCACGCCCGGATACGGGCCCGGCTACCGCCATTTCGGATGTTTTAGGGGCCTGTGTAGGCGGCGACGTAAGGCAGGTTTCGATACTGCTGGCGAGCGTCCAAGCCGTAGCCAACCACAAAGGTGGGCGGTATCTCGAATCCCAGATAGTCAACTCGTACGCCAGGCGCCTGTTGTCCTTCACGAGCCAACAGCGAGCACGCCGCCAACGACGCTGGACCTTGGGCCTCAAGGTGTTCCAGCAAGAAGCGCATGGTCAGCCCCGAGTCGATAATGTCTTCAACCAGAATGACGTGCCGATCCGCGGCCGCTACGTCTAAATCCTTGACTATCTTCACCACACCCGAGCTTTGGGTGTCATCTCCATAGGAGGACACACACATTACGTCCAGCTCAACCGGGGCCTCTATGGCCCGCATTAGGTCGGCCACGAATGGTGTCGAACCCTTCATGATGGCCACCAGCAGCGGATTGTTGCCGGCGTAGTCAGTTGCTATCTGGCGGCCAAGTTCGCCCACTCGTGTTGCGATCTGTTCAGCGGTCAGCAGAATCTCGGCGGTGTCACCAGGGATTGGGTAAGGATCAAGCACCGGTTCAATCTATGAGCACCGGGACTCGTTCAAGCCAGTAGATTCCGTAGTCCAATGGCCGTCCTACTTGCGCTCTGCTCCGCCGCCTTTTTTGGGGCGTCGGATTTCATGGGAGGCTTCGGATCCCGCGAGCATGATGCGAAGTCGGTGGCGTTTGGGGCACAGGTCGGCGGGTTTCTGCTCAGCTTGGTTCTGCTGGCCATCATTGGGGGCGAGTTAAGCCTGAAGACAATCGGGTTTGCTACCGCAGGTGGAGTCGCTGGCGGCCTCGGGCTACTGCTTATGTTTCAGGCCTTTTCCATCGGCCAGTTCCAGCTGGTGAGCCCTTTGGTCGGAGTTACCAGCGGCGTCGTCCCAGTTGTTGCTGGCATTGCGTTGGGAGAACGACCCGAGCTGGTGGCGATCTTCGGCATGGCATTGGTCATTCCAGCGGTCTGGCTGTTATCGGGAGGCACACTCAAGTTGCCCGACATCACCGACTCTCGCCCGCTCGTGCTAGCTCTCGCTAGTGGTCTTGGATTCGGACTGTTCTTTACCTTGCTTGCACAAACTCCCGATGACGCCGGAGCCTGGCCGCTTGTGTTCACCAAAGTTGGCGGAGTCATGACTATCGCCATCATGGTCCGGTCAGCTGGGCTGAGTCTGACTGGCGCCATTGCCATACCGATCGCAATTGCATCCGGCATGCTTGACATGGCCGCCAATGGATTCTTTCTTTGGGCGAGCCGCGAGGGTGACCTGTCAGTGGTCGGCGCCCTGACCGCCCTGTTCCCGGCTCCGAACGCAGCCTTTGCTTGGGTGTTTCTGAAAGAACGGCTGTCCAACTCCCAATGGTTGGGATTTGGTTTTGCTTTAGGTGCAGCTGTCCTACTGGGCGCCTAGAAGCCCTTTCAGAAGCCGGAAGCAGGCTTGAACTATCGGCCTTCGAACGTAGCTTTGCCGGGCCCGTTCTCTAAGAAACTGTTGATGCCTGTAACGGCGTCATCGGTCTGGAAGCTGGCCACGAACTCGACCAGCTCCACATCGAGAGCGTCAGACAGGGATAGGTGCAGGCCATCCATCATTGCCTTCTTGACGTGCTTGAGTGCGGCGGGACCGTTGACATAAGGAGCAACCATCGCGATTGCGCCTGCCAGAACTTCTTCGTCTGGGTGCACCGCCGAAACCAGACCAATAGCTAGAGCTTCGTCGGCCTTAACCATTCTGCCTGAGTAGTTAAGTTCCTTGGCTTTGGTGATACCGACAAGTCGAGGCAAACGTTGGGTTCCACCGGCACCCGGGATGATGCCAAGCAATATCTCGGGCTGGCCAAATCGAGCGCTCTCTCCACAGACCCGGAAGTCAGTAGCCATAGCCAGCTCACAACCGCCACCCAGAGCAACTCCGTTCACTGCCGACACGGTGATTTGGGGCAATCCCTCCAGCTTGGCGTTCGCTTCGATTAGGGGCCTGACATAGTCAGTCGGGTTTCGATCGGCGCCCTCGATCGGAAACTTCGCAATGTCTGCACCAGCTGCAAAGATCTTCGGGCCACCCCACAGCACAACGGCTCCGATGTCTTCTCGACCCTCGATTTCGGTGGCGGCAGCAAGCAGTTCTTCGCCTAGCTGACGGTCAATCGCGTTTACCTTTGGCCGATCAATGCGCATAATCGCTACGCCTTCGGTATCGGACATTTCAACGTTGACAAATTCTCCCATTTGCATTGGATAGCACCCCGATCCGCCACCGCACAAAAGGTCACCTAATCTCTATGAGGTCTATGAGAAATTTCTCCGCAATCTTTCGCGCACTCTTTGTGGTTTTGGCCCTGGTCGCCGCTGGCTGCACTAGCGAGTCGGCCACCACAACAGAGGTGCCGACGACTCCCACAAGTGAAGCCACCACCCAGCCTGACACCACCGAAGAAGAGGTGACCACGAGCGAGGCCGAACCTACTACTTCAATCGAGACAACGACCGAACCAACCGATCCTCCCCCACCGGTCTATGAACCCTTTGACGTGCTGGCCTTTGGAGATGCTGCTGATTGTCGCGAACCGGCGGCAAACGTTGCCGAGCTAGTTGCAGAGACTCCAGGCGACGTGTTGATAGTTGGAGATTTGGCTTACCCCGCAGGCTCACAGGCTGACTTCGACAACTGCTTCTTGCCGCTTTATGGCCCAACGATGGATCGAATCAGAAGCGTGCCCGGGGATAACGACTACGACACCGCAGAAGGGGCCGCCTACTTTGCAACCATGGGTGTTGAGCGCGCCGGTAATCCCGACGAGGGCTGGTGGACCTACACCAACCAAGGTTGGCAAATCTTCGGACTGAACTCGGCCTGTTCAAAGGTCAAGTTCTGCGGACCCAATTCGCCCCAATACGCGTTTGTGGCTGATGCCATCGCCCAAGAACCCGATAAGTGCCGCATGGTTGTTTGGCATCAACCCCGGTTCACGTCCTCGAAGAACTACGACGGCCTCAAGAACATGGGCGACCTCTACCAACTGTTGTATGACAACGGGGCTGACATATTGGTAGTTGGCAACAGCCATCACTACGAACGATTCGAACAACTCAACCCCGAAGGCCAGCCGGACTCGAGCGGCATAGCCAACTTCACCGTTGGAACCGGCGGCGCCCCATACACCGAGTTTGGTGATCCCTTGCCAGGGTCAGCTATCCGCAACAATCAGTCCCGCGGGGTTGTTAAGTTCACCCTCGACAACGACAACTACAGCTGGGAATTTCTCAACGTCGAAGGCGACTTGGAAGACTCAGGCACGTTGCCCTGCCACAACCGCTCTTAAAGCTCGGAGATCACCTCGATAAAGCGGTCGATCTCTTCGGCGGTGTTGTAGTAGTGAACTGAAGCCCTAACTAGATCGCCTAGGCCCCGCTCCGGGAAATCGAGCCGGGCCGAGCTCTCCGCTGTAACAGACACATTGATTCCAAGACCACGCAGCTTCGCCTGAATGTCGGCCGGGGCGTGCCCGTCCACGCCAAAGGTGACTATTGCAGATTTCCTTGCGCCCTTGTCGTGGACACCAACCCCGGGAATCGCAGCCAGCTGACTTCTTAGGCTTGACGAAAGCTCGGTGTTTCTCGCTTCGATGTTCTCTATCCCAAGCTCGGCCGCATACCGAAGGGCCGCCGCTAGCCCGACCTTGCCAGCAAAGAAGATCTCATAGGGTTCAAATCGCTTGGCCCCAGACAGAGGCAGGATCTCCATTGGTTCTATCCACTGGGCCCCTTGCATGTCGACCCCGGCTGGCAGCTTCATACGGTCAAGAGCGGCGTCGCTGGCCCAGACCATTCCGGTTCCTCTGGGCCCGCGAGCGAATTTTCGGCCGGTGAAGGATAAGACGTCGCAGCCCATCTCCTCGATGTTCACATTTAGCTGCCCTACCGATTGACACGCGTCTACTTGATACAGAACCGGTGTGTCACGGAGAATCGCGCCAACAGCATTCGTTGGGTTGATTAGCCCGCCCTGGGTGGGGACATGGGTAACGGAAACAAGTTTGGTTCGCTCGTCCAGCAGGTTCGCCACTGCGGCCACGTCAACCTGACCGTGTTCGTCGTCTGGGGCAATCAGAACCTCTACGCCTTGGATCTCAGCCGCCCTAAGTAGTCCACCCATGTTGGACGGATACTCGGCCTTGTTAGTGATTACCTTGTCTCCTCGCTCAAAGCGAAGCGACGAGAACGCAGCGTTCCAAGCCCTTGTGGCTGACTCCACAAACGCCCAGTTCTCGGGCTGGCCACCGACTAGCGCACTCGCTGCTGTGTAGACACTTGCCAGCTCGTCGGTTCGGTCGGCAACAATCTCATAGCCTCCAGTCACAGCTTCGGTTTGCAGATACTCAACAACGGTGTCCAGCACAACCGTCGGAGGGAGGGCCGACCCTGCATTGTTGAAGTGAATAACCGATTCTGTGCCCGGAGTCTCAGCTCTGATCTTGTCGATATCCATCAGCCCAGTATTCCCTACCTGCGTCATGGGTCAACTCTGATTTCAGTTAAACAGAAGCCTCTACTGGCCAATGCCTAGCCAACCGAATGATCATTGCGAACAGCACAAGTTCCACTGCGCTCCCAAACAAGAAGTAGATCCACTCTTCGCCAACACACGAAGCCACGACTGTCACCATGTAGAGCCCGGCGACAACCATGTTCGCTCTCCGATTAGCACGGGGTTTGAGAGTGAGGCTGAAGTAGACCATCAGGCTGGCCGGAAGGATGTACGCCACTGCGAAAATCAGGAAACCCTGATTGACCTTGAGCGGCGTGTTGACGATTTCCCCAACAAGCAGTGATTCGAGGAAGTCAGCCCTCATCAATCCGAATATGTCGACATAGGCGTAGATGAACATCGTCGCGATCCAAAGCGCCGACAATCGGAACTTGATGTCGACCGAGGTGTCGGTGTAACGCGTTTCGGCGTTTGGCCGACTGAGTACTGCCTTGCTCATTGGTTTCTCCTGTCACGGCGGCCCAACAACTTGGGTTGGGCTTCGATGAATGTTTGTTGGATTCATCGTGGCTGAGAGCCGGTTCGCAAACATCGGCTGAAGCGCCAAAGATCGACTGGCCTTTTGGCCAATCGGACCGACTACTTTTGGTCAACCGGCGTCGGTTTGGGAATCGGGAACTCGTCCGGTTTCATAGGCCCAGATCGCGATTTCAACACGATTTCGAGCCTGGAGTTTGGTCATCAAGCTGGCAAGGTGAGCCTTAACCGTGCTGAGGCTGATGTGTAGCTCTTCGGCGATTTCAGCATTGGTACTACCACCCGCAACTGTCGCAAGGACCTCCTCTTCGCGGGCGCTTAACGGATTGATAGGTGCCCGGGCGGACTCGGCAGAAGCTGATTTGGAGAACGTCTCCAACAGTCGGGCAGTGATGCTTGGGGCGATCAATGCGTCTCCGTTCGCCGCAGCGTGAATGGCCTGAACCAGAAGATCCTTACCGGCATCCTTCAGCAGGAATCCGCGGGCCCCCGCCTTGAGGGCATCATGTACGTGCTCATCAAGGTCAAAGGTAGTAATCATCACGACGGCCATTGGGTCAGCCACCTTGGGTCCAGCAAGTCTTCTTGTGGCTTCGATACCGTCCATGCCGGGCATACGAATATCAAAAAGGCACACATCTGGTCGCAGTCGTCGGGCTAGCTCGACAGCCTCAAATCCGTTGGACCCCTCACCGACAACCTCAATACCATCTTGTGCGTTGAGGATCATCTTCAGACCACTTCTGATGATCTCTTGATCATCGACGACAAGAACTTTGATTGTCATAGGGCTCGCCCGTTTCTCGGCATTGTTGCTGTGACGACCCATCCCTTGTCTGTGTTGGCGGGGCCCGCTGAGCAGTCGCCGCCCAGGAGGGTTGCCCTCTCAACCATGCCTAGCAATCCATAGCCCGACCGGTTCTGCGCCACAGGCTGGCCGTCGTCGGTGACTGTCATTGCAATCTGGCTATCCGTGCCAAGAATCTCGACTTCGACCTTTGTGGCGTGCCGAGCGTGACGTCTGGAGTTTGTGACCGCCTCTTGGGCAAGACGAAACAGCGCCGCCGCTACAGATGGACTTACGTTTTCGAGGTCACCCGACATTAAGACCTCGACCCGAGGGGGCCCAATCGAATCGTCGGCCAGACCAGCTATATCAGCAATTACGCGGCTGGGGCGCAGCTCGGCCGGTGCCTCTGTTCGTAGGACGCCAAGGATTAGTCGCATCTCGGCCAAAGTCGACGAAGCCTCTTTCTCGATCACTCCAAGCGCGCTTTGAGCTGCTTGAGGATCGGTCAGAACAATTTCCTGCCCACCCTGAGCTTGGATAGCGATTGCTGAAACGTGATGCGCGATCGTGTCGTGAAGCTCTCGCGCTATGCGGTTCCTTTCACTCATCCTCGCCTCACTAAGACGAGCAGCTTCACGGGTGGACCACAGTCGCAAGGCGACGCCAAGCAGCATCCAAATAGTGACGAATCCCGGAAGTCCAACTACTCCAGAAAACTCTCGCAGGACGCCGGTGCTGCCGGCCAGCGCAGTTCCAACTGCTGCAAACCCTAGACCGATGATCGCATCTCGCCCCGAAGCCCATCGCGCCAACGTGTAAACGGTCACCGCAATCAGACCGCCGTTCAAGAACGTGCTGGACACGCCCGCAATAAGCATTGCGCCGTGCAAGGCTGCATAGGAGCCAAACACGGCCATGGCCACCGGTAGAGGACGTGTGTGGCGCCAAATCAGCGCCAGAGGCAGCGCTGACATCAGCGGGATTGTGACGACGGGCCAACCCACTTCGGCTGAAAGCACACCATCGATAATCCCGATGGCGACCAGCAGAGGGATCAAGATCTTGTCAACTTTGGACGAGCGCGACGGCTCCGGAGCCGGTTCGGCCCAGAGATCACGCACTACGGCAGATACCACAACTGCCAGATTAGGAAGTTTGGTACCGGCTGGGTATTGGCTGAAAGTATGAAATTGGAATGATCAGCAGCCTGGCTGAGTCCGGCAGCGAGTCACGTCCACCAAATCGTGCATGCAACAGTGGGTTCTAAGCGAAGAAGTTCTTCACGTCATCGCTTCGGAAACGATTGATGGCCAGCGCTCCGAATACAACGCCAATTGCCAGCAAAGTCAACACGGGCCGCATCACCCCGCTAAACCCGGCCTCGTCTAGGAAGATCGCGTTGTGGCCCTCCATCGCCCAATAAGTGGGAGTGAAAGGTGCGACGCTTTGAGCCCAACTCGGCAGTTGGTCAAGAGGCACCAACGCTCCCCCAAGGCCACCCAACACCATCGCCCCAAGATTCACCACTGCGGAGACCTGATGAACGCTGCTTAGCGTTGACACCGCAAACATCACAATCATGATGACCGCAAACGAATAACCGGCCAGTACGAGCAGGTCGACTGCGTCGCCGACCCCCAAGTTCAGGTCTGTGAACAGCGACCCCACCACTATCAGCAAAGCTTGATAGCCGATGTGAATCAGAATCCAAGGGGCTGCAAACCCAAGCAACAGCGCCTTCGGACCAGCCGCAGAGGCTCGCAGGCGGTTCCATGTATGCCAGCCGTGTTCTCTGAACACGCTGAAGCCCATCGACCCAGCCACAAAGAAACCGAACACAACCGCCTGGCCAGGTACAACTTGCTCGGCTCCGTTGGCTTCGGCGTAACCACTCGAGTTCAATGCAAGCCCCATTGTCTTGAGAAATAGCGGCATAATCGCCAATGGCATCAAGAACATGATTACCAGGAACCACGGGTCCGACTTCAGAATCCGGAATTGGACCTTTGTAACCGCCCACGCTGCGGTCATGTACTCACCCTTTCGTTGTTTGGATCCGGTTCGGGTGCTGCGTCTTCTTCGTCCAGACTGGAACCGGTAATTTTTAGGAACACCGTCTCAAGCGACGGCTGCAGACTCTCAATCGAAGTGATCAGCGCTGCGTCTTTGCCAAGTTTGGCCACTAATTCGCCCACGCTAATTTCTCCGTCCACCCGATAACCGTCGGTGTCAGCCTCCGCGCCGATCGCATCAAGCGCGGCGGGTGTCATCGGTGCAGAAGTTGCGAAACGGAGACCATGCACGCTGTGGGAGGCGACCAAGTCTGCCCGGCTTCCTCGGGCCAACAAGACTCCGTCGTCGATGATTGCAATATCGGCCCCAAGCTCGATGACCTCAGGCATGTAGTGGGTTGTGTAAACAACGGCGGCGCCCTGGGCAGCTAGACCCTTCACCGAGTCGATCAGTTGGGCTCTTGTGGTCACGTCGGCACCAACTGTGGGTTCGTCGAGCAGGAGTAGCCTTGGAGCGTGCACCAACGCACAACCTGTGTGCAGACGACGCTTCTCCCCGCCGGAGAGATTGCTGGCACGCCTAGCCAACAGGTCAGTTAGACCTAGTTGCTCGGCCACTTCTTGCACCCGCGTGATCCGAAACTGCTTCTTCATCCCGGCCAACTCGCCGAAGAATTCCAGGTTCTGTTGCACCGACAACGTCGGATAAATACCAGTGTCTTGCGGCGCGATACCAATCAACTTGGCCGCGGCGTCAGCGTTAGCCAACGCATCGATTCCGCCAACTCGAACCGAGCCCGAGTCTGGCCTTAGCAATCCGGAGATGATGGATAGCAACGTGGTCTTACCTGCGCCGTTTTTACCCAACAGCGCAACGATCGACCCTTCCTCGACCTCTAATTCAGCACCGCTAAGGGCTTGCACGTCGCCATAGCTTTTTGTCAATCCAGAAGCGTGTAGCACCACGCCATCGTTGCCGACTCAGCAACAACACGCCACCGATTTTCCGAATTGGCGGCGCTCAGGCCCGGATACGGGCCCGGGCACAGCCAGAACGTAGGAGAACCGTCAGAAGCAGAGATGGCCCCGGTTGCTGGAGGTATTGGCTACTTACTGGCCCGCAAAATCGGCACCTCAGCGCCGATCTTGGGTAAGGCAATTTGTCCGGTTCTCTGGATCTCAACCAAACCATGAACCCTCAACGCTTCTTCAAGCTGGTCAATCTCAGCCGTTGCGCCGCCCACGCTGATAGTGATCTGATTGTCCCCTTCGGCCAGAACTACGGCGGTGTAGTCACCGACGATGTCCATGATTTCTGGCCGTGTTTGCTCGGTCGCCCGAACAGTCGCCAGCATCAACTCTCGTTCTACCGAGTTGCCCGGACTCAGTTCTGCGATCTTCACAACATTGATTAGCTTGAAGAGCTGCTTGACGATCTGACTAAGGACCGCCTGCTCGGCAATCACAACGATCGTGATTCGACTGAAGCGATCATCAGCTGTTGGGGCCACCGCCAGCGACAAGATGTTGTACCCGCGGCGAGCGAACAAATCCGCTACCCGAGCGAGAACGCCAGACTTGTTTTCTACAAGAACTGACAAAGTGTGACGGGACACTTCGGCGACAGCAGCACTGGTTGTTTCTTGTTCGGTCCTCACTTTGCTGCCTCTCGTTCTGCATCAAGCGTCGATTGTTGCGACGGGTCAACATAGACCTCGTCGTTAGAGCCGCCAGCGGCGACCATTGGGAAAACTCGTTCTGAGTCAACGCAGCGAAACTCGAGAACAACTGGTCGATCATTAATCGAGTTTGCCCACTCGATTGCGGCTTCGACTTCGTTGGGGTCTTCGACTCTGCGAGACGCGCAACCCATTGCTTCTGACCATTTCACATAGTCAGGAAGGTCATATGACATTTGGACTTCGGAGCGGCGACCTTCGTAGAACATGTCCTGCCACTGCTGAACCATGCCCAGGAACGAGTTGTTCAACAGGGCGATCTTCACCGGAATCTTGTCAACTGCTGCAGTGATTAGCTCTTGAGCAGTCATCTGGAAACAGCCGTCCCCGTCGATGGCCCAAACAGTGCGATCTGGCATTCCCGCCTTGGCACCGATGGCCGCAGGAATTGAGAAACCCATGGTGCCTAAACCACCGGAGTTGATCCAGGTGTAGGGGTGGTCGAACTTCCAATACTGGGAACCGAACATTTGGTGCTGGCCAACGCCCGAGGCAACGATGGTGTCTGGAGGGTTCAAGGCCGAAAGCTGCTCAATCACGTACTGAGGCTTAAGCAGTTCACCATCGGTTGACTGTTCGTAAGTAAGTGGATACTTCTCTTGCCAGCCTGAAATCTGCTGCCGCCATGCTGATCGGTCCTTGAAGGCTGCGGGCGCACCGTTGGCCTTCAGCTCAGCAATCATTGCTTCCATTGCTAGGCGTGAGTCTGCGGCAATTGGCACCTCGGGAACTCGCACTTTGCCATGTTCGGCCGGGTCGATGTCTACGTGGATCACCTTGGCATCGGGTGCAAAATCCTTGACCCGGCCTGTAACCCTGTCATCAAAGCGGCTACCCATGGCGATTAGAAGGTCTGAACGCTGGATTGCGGTGATGGCGGTGTAGTTGCCGTGCATGCCTGGCATGCCCAGGCAAAGCTCGTGGCTGTCGGGGAAGGCTCCTCGGGCCATCAGGGTTGTGACCACTGGGATGGCGGTTAGTTCGGCAAGTTCAACCAGAGCCGCAGACCCTCTTGCCTTCAGCACGCCGCCTCCCACATATAGGACCGGGCGTTCGGCTTCGAGCATTAGCTTGATAGCTTCGGCGATCTGAACTTGATCGGGCTCGATTTCGGGCTTGTAGCCGGGCAGATCGACCTCGGTCGGATATTCAAACTCGAAGTAGGCGTCAGGGTTGCCGGCATCGACGATGTTCTTTGGCACGTCGATGAGCACTGGGCCGGGCCGACCCGTGGTGGCGATGTGGAACGCTTCCTTAACCGCCATTGGAATATCGGAGGCCTTGGTGACCAAGATGTTGTGCTTAGTAATCGAGCGAGTGATTCCGGTGGTGTCGCACTCTTGGAAAGCATCAGTGCCAATTGCGGCAAAGGCGACTTGCCCAGTGATGCAAACCATTGGCACCGAGTCCAACATTGCGTCCGCTAAGGCGGTCACGACGTTGGTTGCAGCAGGGCCAGAAGTCACCATGCACACGCCGGGACGGCCAGTTGCGTGAGCGTAACCTTCGGCCATGTGACCAGCGCCCTGCTCATGACGCACAAGAATGTGGCGGATCGAAGAATCGATAATCGGGTCATACACCGGCAGGATTGCTCCGCCCGGATAACCGAAAATGATCTCGACCCCTTCGAGTTCGAGGCTCTTTATTAGGGCTTGGGCCCCGTTCAGTCTCATTAGAGAAATTGCCTTCCAAAATCAAGAAAGCCCCCCGGGTGGGAGGCTTCGGCGCACGCTGATAACTCGCAGCGTGCGCTACGTAACTACCACGAGAATGTTGTCAGCGGGCGTGTACATCGGAATCAGTCAACCAAGTTGCGTCCCATTACGCAACTTGGTTGTTCCAATGAGGCTGCTACAGGCTAACTCCGCCGTAGGCGACACCCGAAAGGTGGGCCATTTCACGGTCATAGGTTGTTAGGTCATTCACGTTGAAGTCCGACAGATCGTGATGGCCTAGTGCCCGGGCCAGTGTCTGCATCAAGTGCACCGAGGACTGGAAGAACTGTGTAAGTTGCTGCGCGGATTCCTCCACAATTAGTCGTGACCGAAGGTCCTTGCGCTGGGTCGCAATTCCCACTGGGCAGTTGTCGGTGTGACAAGCCCGCATACCCAAACAGCCAATGGCCTGCATCGCAGAGTTCGACACCGCAATGGCGTCAGCACCGAGGGCCAGAGCCTTCGAGAAGTCAGCAGCCGTGCGAAGTCCGCCCGTTATGACTAACGAAACATGGTCGGCGCCAACCGAGTCGAGGTAGCGGCGAGCTCGGGCCAAGGCAGGAATGGTCGGCACTGAAATGTTGTTCTTGAAGATCACCGGGGCTGCGCCAGTTCCGCCGCCGCGACCATCCAAAATCACATAATCCACACCGATCTCGATGGCTGCGGCAAGGTCCGCTTCGATGTGTTGTGCCGACAGCTTGGCCCCAATGGGGATACCTCCTGAGGCGTCGCGAACTTGGGCCGCTACTTCCTGGTAGTCGGCAATGGTGACCAAGTCTGGGAACGTGGCCGGTGAAATAGCGTCGGTGCCTGGTTCAAGATCTCGAACTTCGGCGATCTTGCCTTGCACCTTCTTGCCTGGAAGGTGGCCGCCAGTGCCGGTCTTAGCACCCTGACCAAACTTGAAGTGGAAGGCCTGAACGTCTTTGACCTTGTCTAGAGACCACCCAAACCGACCACTGGCAAGCTCATAGAAGTACCGGGAGTTCTCGACGTGCTCCTCTTCTAACATTCCGCCCTCACCCGAACAGATGCCTGTTCCCGCTCGCTGAGCACCTCTGGCCAGGGCAACTTTGGCCTCCTCGCTTAGCGCCCCGAAACTCATGTCGGACACAAATATTGGAATGTCCAACATCAAGGGCTTTGCGGCCTTGGGGCCAATCTGAACCGAAGTTGAGACGGCTTCATCGATCAGCGGCCTAGTTGCGAGTTGGGCGGTGACAAATTGAAGTGAGTCCCAAAGCGGCAGATCAACCGGCGGGATCCCCATCGCGGTGGTCTTGCCGTGATCTCCTCCCAATCCGTTCTTTGCAATGGACTGGATGTCGCCTACCCAGGGCTCCGCTGGAGTTCCATGAGTGTCGGCGTAGAGGCCGAGGTATGCGTCACGGTCATAGGGCTGGGGGTTGTCGTGCTCCCATTCGGCAATTTCGTCCGCATCAACCATGAGTTCGTCGTCAGACACCCAAGACTTGAAGACAGGTAGGGCCTCAGAGTTGTTGTAAGCAGACACCCCAGAATCGATTCTGTAGTCCCAGCCATGGACACCACAGATCAAGTCCTCGCCTTGAACTGTTCCATCACTCATAAGAGCACCACGATGCAAACAACGCCCATAGAGCACCGAATGAGAGTCTCCGTTGCGGACAATGACTAGGTCAACGTTGCTGACCAGGGCATATGTCGGGGTCCGATCTTCTAGTTGAGACCAGGTAGCGACGGCGTGTGGCTTCATTGTTGAAACATAGGCGAAATGTGGACCGCCTCATATATCGGTCTTCATTTCCGATAGGAGGTTATGCGTGTCTTTGACCGCCTGGCCGAGGTCGGCCATCACCATGATCGTGCAACTGACACGATTGAATCCCTCCCTCCGAGGACTATTTGGGCTGTAGCCGCTGACGCCGAATACAACAGAGACGGCCAACTCGTTGTGCTGGACGGCGTTCTCAGCCATGACGGCGCGACCCTACGATTCATTGCGTGGAGTGGTCGCCGGGTGCTGGAAGCGTCATTTGACGAAGTCACCGTGATGCGCCGCCGGAATGGTCGACTGCATCTGCAAACACCCCGAGTTGTCGTAAAGTTCGAGCCGTTCTATCCGCTAGGTGAGACGGTTGAAGAGGTCCCAGAGTACGCAGCCAAGATCGCACCCGAGGATCCATTCGCAGGACTGCTGAGCTGGATTCCCAGCGCCGCATTCGTCCTGTAAATCAGCTGTTCGCAGTTAGCACGCTTTGGCGGGGTTGTTAACTACACTGCCGGGAGAAAAGTTTCCGGGAGTATTAGCTAATGGCTGACAGCACTAAAGACGAACCAAAGCGACGCGGGGCCGTAACTGGCGGCGGCGTTGCCCTCGCCGATGACGGAGACGTCGCATTCGGCGGCATGGCCGGCGCCGGAATCTTGGCGGCCATTTTGGTGGCCTTTTTCGTTTCGGCCGGAATCATCGGCTACAACCCAGAGCCAGCAACGGTGGCTAGCGCCGACGTCGAGGACGACGATCACAGCGACGATGACAACAACGAAGAGGCAGCGTCGCTCGATGCCGATGGCTTCCAAATCTCATCTGACCTAGCAGCCGACGGGTTCCCACCAGTCCAGCTCTCAGCTTCGGGCAACACGGTGACAGTCCGAGGCCCGGTCGCTGACGAAGCAACCCGCGCTGGAATCATCGGATTCATCCAACAGCAGCCAAATGTTTCCGAAGTCATCGACGAAATGTTCATTCCTGAGGCCGAGGACGTGACAGCCGAAGCAACCATCGACGTTTCTGACGATGCGATCGTGCTCACGGGAACCGTCCCGAGCGAGGAAATGGCAGCAAGCATTCGTGCCGCCGCAGCCGAGTCCTACTCTGCCGATCAGATAACCGACGAACTGACCGTGCTCGACGATGCAACTAACTACTCAGTTGTTAGTACCGGCTCTTTGACTGACGCCACCAAGTACGGAACCCTCACGGGTGCCTTAGACGCTGCCGCATCAGCTGGCGGCGGGCTTGAGGGCTCTTACACCGGAACAGTCAAACTCGACGCCGAGGTTGACGCATCGCTGAATGAACTTGTCCAGCTCGAGCCGATTTTGTTCCAGACGGGCACCGCTGACATCGACGCTGCATCGCAGCCGACCATCGATCGTGCAGTTGAGATCCTCAAGTTGTTCCCAGACGCCTCAGTCGAAATTGGTGGCCACACCGATTCCACCGGCGACCCGGCCTTTAACCAGGATCTCAGCCAACGGCGAGCCCAAGCTGTGCTTGACGCACTGGTTGCAGGCGGAGTTGAGTCAGACCTGACTGCGGTTGGCTATGGGCCTGATCAGCCTGTCGGCGACAACGCCACACCAGAAGGCAGAACCCAGAACCGACGCATCGAGTTCACCGCCCTCTAGGCGAGGCTTACCTAACGACCAGGCTTACCTAACTACCAGGCTCCGTTGTTCGGATCTGGTGTCGGCGAGTACACGCGAATGGGCCTTGGTTGTTGAACCAACACTCGATAAAGGTGGGCCCAGAAGCCTTCTGGCTCCTCGAGCGCGGCCAAATCCAGATAGAGCTTTTTCGGCAAGCGGGTTTCACAACGCATGTGGGCCTATCGGCCTACGGGTCCCAATTGTGAACCTTCCCATTTCTGCCTAGTCTCAAGGCAGCCAGTCAAGAGGCAAACCGCACTATTCAAGGGGAAATTCATGCCACAAGAAGTTCGAGGCGTCATCGCCAAAGCCAAGGGTGAACCAGTAAGTGTTGAGACGATCGTTATCCCCGACCCGGGCCCGGGCGAAGCGGTCGTTGCGATTCAAGCTTGCGGCGTTTGCCATACCGACCTTCACTATCGCGAAGGTGGCATTAACGATGAGTTCCCGTTTCTTCTGGGCCACGAAGCAGCGGGCATAGTTGAGAGTATTGGCGACGACGTAACCGACGTTGCCGTTGGCGACTACGTGATTCTCAACTGGCGAGCCGTTTGTGGACAGTGTCGTAGCTGCCAAAGAGGCAAGCCGCAGTACTGTTTCGCTACCCACAACGCCACCCAGAAGATGACCTTGCTGGACGGTACCGAGCTTTCTCCGGCACTGGGAATTGGCGCCTTTTGTGAAAAGACATTGGTTGCGTCAGGCCAGTGCACCAAGGTCAACCCTGAAGCCAAGCCCGAAGTTGCCGGACTTTTGGGATGCGGTGTGATGGCCGGCCTTGGTGCCGCAATGAACACCGGCGAAGTTGGCCGTGGCGACAGCGTTGCGGTGTTCGGCTGCGGCGGCGTTGGTGATGCTGCTCTAGAAGGCGCCCGGCTTGCTGGCGCTCACACAATCATTGCCGTCGATATCGACGACAAGAAGCTTGAATGGGCAAAGAACTTCGGAGCCACCCACACCATCAACTCCACAAAGGAAGATGCTGTGGAGAAAATTCGTGAGCTAACTGGCGGCAACGGCGTTGACGTCGCTATCGAGGCAATCGGGCTTCCTGCCGCTTACGAGCAGGCGTTCTACGCCCGTGACCTAGCTGGAACCGTTGTTCTAGTCGGGGTGCCCAACCCGGCGCACAAGATTGAGCTGCCATTCATCGAGCTGTTTGGCCGAGGCGGGGCGCTTAAGAGCTCTTGGTACGGCGACTGCCTGCCAAGCCGGGACTTCCCGATGCTGATCGACCTTTATCTGCAAGGCCGCCTGAACCTAGAAGGCTTCGTCAGCGAAACGATCGACCTCGATTCGGTCGAAGAGGCCTTCCACAAGATGGAAGCCGGCGAAGTTCTTCGTTCGGTAGTGGTGCTTTGATGCGGCTCGATCGAGTAATCACTTCGGGCATCTTTTCCCTTGATGGGGGCGACTACGAGGTAGACAACAACGTCTGGATCATCGGCGACGACAATGAAGCAATCGTTATCGACGCGGCCCATGACCACCGGCCAATTCTTGAAGGTCTAGACGGTCGAAAGCTAGCCGGCATCATCTGCACTCATGGCCACAATGACCACATCAATGCTGCGGCGGCTCTGTCGGACGAGACTGGCGCGCCGATCTATCTGCATCCGGACGACGCAATGTTGTGGGAAGTCGTTTACGGCGACCGTCGGGTTGACAACACCCTGGCCGACGGCGATCTGATCACCGTTGGTGGCAGCGAGATCAACATTTTGCATACTCCTGGTCACTCCCCCGGCGGCTGTTGCCTGCACGTGCCGTCCGAAGGCGTCCTATTCAGCGGAGACACCCTGTTTAACGGCGGTCCTGGCGCCACCGGCCGGTCGTTTTCCAGCTATGACCTGATCCTCGACACCATCGAAAAGAAGCTGTTCTCGCTACCGGGTCACACCACCGTCCATACCGGCCACGGCGATTCGACCTCCATCGGAGCTGAGTCCCCCAGCCTCGCCGAATGGCGCTCCAAGCAATAGCAACCCACTCGGTTCTGTCGGCGTACCCAGCCGGTTCCGGCTCCTGACGCCGACAGAACCAATGAAACCGCCCTCCCGACCAGTGATCCGGGAGTTGGGCGGCCTCCGTGGCCGGGAAACGGCGACGGCCTCCGTGGCCGGGAAACGGCGAAATATCTCAGGAACCGTTCTTGATTGGCCGACGTTGATTGTTGACACGACATCAACAGAGGGCAAGGGAGTTCATGTTTAGAGTTCTGGAGATATCACTGGGGTTTCCCACAGTCATCTTCACCACGCTCCTTCTGATCTCGCTCGGATACTGGGCCATGACCTCCCTCCTCGGGTTAGGCGAGGCGCCCGAGCTTGATTTAGATCTCGATCTGGATGTAGATGTTGATCTGGACATCGATGCTGGCGGTGCCGGAGCGGGTGGCTTGGGCGCCGCGCTGGTTGCGCTCAACCTCCATCTGCTTCCTTTAAGTCTTGGAATCACCCTCATCAGCCTCTTTGGCTGGTTAAGCAGCGTCGTCTTATCGCTAATCCTTAGCGGAGACGATGGAAACACAAACGCTCTTGTCGGGCTGGCCATTATCGCTGGGTCTTTCTTTGTAGGCATCCTGGCCACGGGACGGGTCGGCCACATGCTCCGACCAGTCTTTGAGGTCAAACGAGCGGTCCGGCGCCAAGACCTAGTCGGCCGTCTTTGCACGATCAGCACAGGCCGCGTTGATGCCGGTTTCGGCCAGGCCGAGCTCGTTGACGCCGAAGGCGGCGCCCACCTAGTCCAGGTGCGCTGCCATACCGAAAACTCATTATCCAAGGGCTCAAAAGCCCTTCTAGTAGCCGTTGATGAAGATGGTTTGTTCACCATCTCCCCAGATATCGACGCACTCACGTAATTCGCTCAGGTCCAACAGGATCTGAACCGTTGAATAACCAAACCAAAAGAAAGAGGCTCGTGTGGGCACCGCCCTAACCATCGTTGCGATTGTTGTTGTAGTCGCATTGCTAATCATCCTTGTAGTCGGACTTGCTATCTCGTCCTTCTATCGCAAGGTCCCTCAAGGTAAAGCCTTGGTCGTCAGCACGATGAAGAGTGTTGATGTCACCTTTACCGGCCGCGTTGTTGTGCCGGTGATTCACAAGGCTGAGGTGATGGACATCTCGGTTAAGACAATCGAGATCGACCGCCGCCAGACTGAAGGCCTTATCTGCCAGGACAACATCCGGGCTGACATCAAGGTGAACTTCTTTGTTCGTGTGAACAAGGCTGAAGAGGACGTCATCAAGGTTGCTCAGGCCATTGGTTGTGACCGGGCTAGCAACATCGAAACTCTTGAAGAGCTGTTCACTGCGAAGTTCTCTGAGGCGCTAAAGACCGTCGGTAAGCAGATGGACTTCATCTCGCTGTACACCGAGCGGGCCAACTTCCGTGACCGAATCATCGAAGTCATCGGAACCGACCTCAACGGCTACTCGCTTGAAGACGTGGCCATTGACTACCTAGAGCAGACCCCGTTGTCATCGCTTGACAGCAACAACATCTTGGATGCCCAGGGCATCCGTAAGATCACCGAGCTGACCGCCATCGAGCACGTTGCAACCAATAACGCCGCCAACGATGAGCGCAAGCAGATCACCGCTAAGGACGTTGAGACTCGTGAAGCAGTGCTCGAGCTAGAGCGTCAGCAAGCAGACGCGGAAGCTCGTCAGCGTCGTGAGGTTGAAACGGTCCGCTCACGTGAGCAGGCCACTATCGACACCATCCAGGCCGAAGAACGACTACGAGCCGAGATGGCAGCCCTTGAGGTTGACCAGAAGCTTGGCATCGAGAACGAAAACCTCCAGCGCGAGATCGAAGTTGCTGCCAAGAACCGTGAGCGTGTGCTTGCGGTTGAGGCAGAGCGTGTTCGCAAGGCTGCAGAGCTTGAAGACATGAGCCGCAAGGTTGAGACCTTGGCTGCTGAGAAGGCGCTTGAGCAAGAGATGAGCGGCATTGCCGACCTTCGCCGTGATCGTGTTGCGGTTGAAAAGACCGTGGCCATTCAGGAAGAAGAAATCGCAACCCTTCGTGTTGTCGAGGAGGCAACTCGTCAAAAGGACGCTGTTGTTATCACAGCCGAAGGTGATGCTCAGGCGGACCTCGTTAAAGACATCAAAGCTGCTGAAGCCGCAGCCGCAGCTGCCGAGCACAAAGCCAGCGAGCAAGTGCGCATGGCCCAAGCAGAGCTGGAAGCTTCGAACCTTGAAGCCCAGGCCAAGATTCGTATGGCTGAAGGTATTCAGGCTCACGAAGCTGCAAGCGGTTTGGCTGAAGCCGAAGTGATGCACGCCAAGGCTGGCGCCAACGAGAAACTCGGCCTAGCCGACGTCAACGTTGACGTCGCCCGAGCATCTGCAGTTAGAGAATTAGGCGAAGCTGAAGCTGCGAAGGTTCGCGACGCTGGCCTTGCTGAGGCACAGATCGTTGAAGCCAAGCTGAAGGGTGAGGCCAAGGGTCTTACCGACAAGGCTGCAGCCATGCGTGAGCTTGAAGGCGTTGGCCAGGAGCACGAGGAATTTGTTCGTCGCCTCGAGGCTGACACCAAGGTTCGCCTTGCCGAAGTTGACGCAACCGTTGGTGTTGCCACAGCTCAAGCTGACGCAATGAAGGCCGGCCTAGAGGCTGCCAACATTGACATCGTCGGTGGCTCTGACATGTTCGTTGACAAGCTCGTTGGCGCCATCAGCACCGGCAAGTCAATCGACGGGCTCACTCAGAAGTCTGACACGATTAGCAACGTTCTTGAGCCGTATCAGAACGGTGACGAAGACCTCGTCGCAGCTATTGCCAACGCCATCAGCGGCCTAGGCGCTGAAGGCATCAGGGACCTGAGCGTTGCTGAACTGCTTCGCCAGATCGGCAAGTGACCGACGTAGCCCAAGGCACCTATGACCTGCTTCGCGGCAGGCTAGAGGACGCTGCCAAGGAGCTTAAGAACCGAGCAAACGAGCTGAACCAGCGCCGGCTAGAGACCTTCGGGTCCAGCCAGCTGGAGATGCTCGGCACCGAGCGAGTACGGACCGAAGCCAACGCTGTCCCCCGCGACTTGGCGTCGGTCGGTGACCAGATGATTCTGGCTTACAACGTGGCGGCTGGTGTCAAAAGTGAGATCCGCTCTACCGATGTGTTTGCGGTTCACCACTTCGAGTTGACCGACGGCGAAGGTGGCGCTCCCGTAGTGCTAAGCCCGAACCCAGAAGGCCTAAGCGGTACTGCTTTAGATGACGACCAGTTCCATCGCGACTTTGACGAACTACACACCTACTTCAAAGAGACACAGCTTCAGCAGCTTTACCGTTCGGGCCAGCGTCTCCTTGCCGTCTTTCGGATCGGCGGAGGCCCCGCTGACGTACGGGTCTTTCGGTGGCAGATCAACGCCGACAACACACTCACTTATCTAGATGCTCGGGGCGAGCGGGACTACAAGTTTCCGTCGCACCAAGATCTTGAGTGGACTCTGCTGACCCGGGCAGACCACGTTGGCGCTACCCATATCGCTGTCGGTGACCGCATTGTAGTTAATCCGCTTGGCGGCACCTTCGATATCGCATTTGACGACAGTGCCGAAGGCACCCTGCTGTTAAGCGATCGCCTTCAACACGCCGACCAGTCACTGCAGGACTGCCAGGTCTCGTGGGCCGATGGCGGCGACATTGTGTTGCTGGAAGTCCTGCCCTATGGCGAGACTCACAAGCGGTACTACTTAGTAAACAAGCTCACTCACAGCGCCCTCCGGCTTGACTCTTTGGGTCAAGCCTTTCGCCAGCTTCCCGATGCGCAAGGTCTTATCTTCCCCGAGGGCATCTATCTGAAGACGGGCGAGCTGCGGACGTTTGATCTCGACACCGACAGAACCGAGCTTTTGGAAGTTGTTCGCTCGCCCAATGGCGAAGATGTGCTCTACGTCTTTCACGAGCGAGAGACCGGTCTGAGCACCTTGTTGCCATACAACGTCGTTCGCCAGGAAGTGGCAGCGCCGATCGTTTGTCATGGCCACACAATCTTCTCCGACGGAACAATGATTGCGTTCCGCGAAGAGCCCAGCCCAACACGCATACATCCCACCCAAATCTGGAAAACGCCGTTTTGCTCCGACGAATGGTACGAAGCACAGCCTCACACCACTACCGACCTTGATCGGGTTGGAAACGCTGGTCTCGTGGCTGGTATTGCCGACGCCCTGTCTTTGACCCGACTGGTTGAGGGTGTCGAACCAAGCGTCGAGATCTATGGTGACTTGCTCTCTTCGACGGGTCGCCTCATAGACGCTCACCATTGGATTGGTGACCCGAAGCTGGGCAACCTGGCTGAACCAGCCAAGGACATTCGCATCGTGGCCGAACAGGTCATTGACGAGTTCGAGCGGATGCTTGAAGTTCGCAGTTCGGCCACCGAAGCGCTGGCTGAGGCCGAAGCTGATCTCACACGGGAGCTCAATGAACAACGCATCTCTCCTGCGAAGGACACCCGAGCTTTCATCGACGGATTGGCAAACCTTCGAACTCAAATCGGCCATCTCCACACCGTTAGAGGGCGTCGAGAGATCGACACCGACCGGGTCGATGTACTCATCACCCAAGCCACCGAAGCGTTCAAGGGCCTGGGTCAAAAGGCTGCGGCTCACCTAGCTGGCGACGGAGCGTTCGCCCCCTACCACGATCAGCTGGAGGCCTTGTCGGCGCGGACGACTGCTTGTGATTCTTCAGTTGGCGCCACCGAGTTGTTGGCTGAAGTTGACGCAGTAGCGGAGTCAATGGACGTAGTCGCCGGAACCGTTGGCGACCTAGTCGTGGACGACCCCCGAGTTCGCACTGCAGTTCTTGAACAAGTAAGCGGCGTCCTAGCCGAGCTGAACCGCACCAGGGTGGGCGTTGAGAACAAGCTAAACGATCTTGTTCAATCCGAGACCGGAGCAGCCTTTGCCACCGAGCTTGGCCTGTTCGGCCAATCAATCGCCACCGCGGTCGGTCGTGCGTCAACGCCCGAGCAATGTGACGATTCAATGGCTCGGCTCATGTTGCAACTTGAGCAGATTGAGACGGCTGGACCTCGCACTGAATCCCAGCTTGATGAAATCACAAAACGGCGAGATCAGGTAACAGAGGCTCTTGCGGGCAAGCGCCAACAACTGGTCGATGCTCGTCAACAGAAGGCTGAACGCCTCGTGTCGGCTTCGAACCGAACCCTGGGCCGCATCAGCGACCGTGCCTCGGGCTTGGAATCGATTGATGAGATCAACGGCTTCTTTGCCGCTGACGCAATGGTTGCTCGAGTTCGAACTCTCGTTGAAGACCTCAGAACTCTTGGCGAGCCAGTACGGGCCGACGAGGTCCAGGCACAGCTTGGCTCGATGCGCGACGAAGCGGCGCGAGCGCTTCGCGACCGCCAGGATCTTTACGAGGGCGACGCCATCAAACTTGGCCGCCATCGATTCAGCGTCGACTCCAGAACCCGCGAACTAACCATTGTTCCTGGCGAGGAACACCTAGAGGCGGTCCTTACCGGCACCGATCTTCGCCTTCCAATCGACTCACCGGAACTCGACAGCCACCGCGACCTTTGGTCCCAACCGTTGGCATCAGAAACCCCAGACTTGTACCGGTCAACCTTTCTTGCGGCCGACATTATTCTGAGCCACCTTGATGACCCCGACGCCCTTCGGCAGCTGCTGGAGGACGATGCTCGAATGCTTGAGCAAGTCCGCATCGAAGCTGACCGGCGCTTGGATGAGGGCTATGACCGCGGCGTCCACGACGTAGACGCAGCTTCCATCGCGGCCGTGATCGGTCAGCTCGCACTATCGGCAGACACGCTATTGGTTGCCGGGCCAGTCAGGGCGGCCGCCCAAATCAGCTGGGCACTACATCCTGACTCGGGTCTGAAAGCACGCTGGGTGGGCCGGGGCGCTGCCGCCCGAGGGCTTGATGTATCGCCACTGACCGCCTCAGCGATGGCTACCGAACTGGCGAGCGACCTTGGTGTCACCCACGCTCAGGCTCGCTATCTCGTCTCTGAACTGACCCAGCCCGCCGGCTTGGGTTTCGCTGAGCAGACTGACGCACAACGACTTAGTCGCCAGCTGGCCAAGGACTCAGCAGTGTCAAAGGCGCTTCAGCGGTTGGCCGAGGACCCCGACGGCGCTCGGGTACTTCTGAGCGACTATGTACGCAGGTCAGTAGCGAAAACCGAGCTTCACTTGGTCGAAGAAGTCGTAGCAGCCCTGTTGTTGCCAGACCTACCTCGCCGGCTGCTGACTGCCCAGCTTGAGTTCGAAGTGACTGGTCTTGCTGGCCAGCACCCAACGATGACTTCCGGTGTTCTTAGCGGACGCATCGATGACCTCTTCGCACAAGTAGCCCAGCATCTCGACGAGGTGGTCGACAAACATCGCCAGTTCGGGGCTGCTCGTCGAGGCGCCCTGGCAGACCTTCGGAACCGCCTGCGTATTGACGATCTTGAGCCTCGGGTCCCCGAAGGTTTTGTTCGCAATCAGCTAATCGACAAGGTTTACCTGCCACTAATCGGTGACAACTTGGCCCGACAGATCGGCACCGTCAACGACACCGCCGGAGCTCGCTCTGGATTGCTTATGCTGCTGTCGCCTCCGGGCTACGGCAAGACAACCTTGGTCGAATATTTGGCCGACCGTCTTGGCATGGCCTTAGTGAAAGTCTCTGGACCTGGCCTAGGTCACGACGCGACATCTCTTGATCCAGCCCAAGCCCCATCGGCCACAGCAGCTCGGGAGATCGAACGGATCAACCTCGCGTTTGCTGTTGGCACCAACGTCATCCTGTACCTCGACGACATCCAGCACACCAACCCTGAATTCCTTCAGCGCTTCATTTCGCTATGTGATGGCCAACGGCGGATCGAAGGTGTTTGGAACGGACAGTCCAGGACGTTCGACCTTCGCGGCAAGCGGTTTGCTGTTGTCATGGCGGGCAACCCTTACACAGAGTCAGGTGAGCGGTTCCGAGTGCCCGACATGTTGGCCAACCGAGCCGACACCTACAACTTGGGTGATGTCTCAACCGGTGACGAAGACGTGTTCGCCAGCAGCTACTTGGAGAACGCACTCACCGCTAACCCTGCGTTGACACCACTGGCTGGTGCCGCTCCGGAAGAGTTTGCAGCGTTCCTCAAAGCTGCAGCGGGCGAGCCCTTAGCCGAGTCGGCGTTGTCTAGCTCATACTCAACAGCGGAAACAAACGAGATTGTTCAAACTCTGGCCCATCTCAAACAAGTTCAAGAGGCCGTGCTGTCGGTGAACCGTCAGTACATCGCGTCAGCTGCAACCGACGACGACTATCGAGTGGAGCCTCCGTTCTTGTTGCAAGGTTCCTACCGCAACATGGCTCGCATGGCCTCCAAGCTCGTGCCAGCTATGACTGAATCCGAGGTGGCCGAGGTCGTCACCGATCACTACGTGGCCGAATCACAAGCGCTTACGGCCGACGCAGAGTCCAACCTGCTGAAACTCGGTGAGCTGCGCGGCACGCTTGATACCGAGCAAACTCAACGCTGGAACGACATCCTCACCACCTTCAGGCGTAAGCAACGCCTCGGCGGAGACGAAACCGACCCGGCCACCCGAGTAGTTGCTGCTATCGAACAGGTCGCCGAGGCCTTGTCGGTGCAGGAGCCAATCGCAGCCCGGGCGATCGATTTGCTTGCATCAACCGCTGCGGAATCGCGCAGTCAACGCGAAGCAGCCAACCAGCAGCCTCCCCCACCCAAGCACCGCGACGCCTAACCCCCAAAAACCCCATCCGAACTGTCGGCGTACCCAGCCGGCACCGGCTCCTGACGCCGACAGAACCGGGATTTTATCGGTTGTTGTTGCTGAAGTGCTGGTAGTCGAGAACTGTCTTCCAGCGCCCACCCCAGAACCAACCGATGTCATCAAACGACTTCACCACCACATCACCATCACGGATCAGGGCTGGGTTGTGAATCGTGTCTCGATCGGTGAACGGCTGACCAATCGGCGGCAAGACCAAAGCACCCTTGACGTAGGGGTTTACCAAAGGGTTGAAGTCGATCGCACGACCATATGCATGACGTGACCACGATCCTGAGCCGACAGCACTTCGACAATTGAAGGCGCTCGTGTTGTTAGCTTCCATGCTGGCATCGTCAGAACCCTCAAACTCATCAATCGTACGCATTGACTGAATCGGGTAACGGCTTTCGTAGAGACGCTCGAACACACCGACTAGGGCTTCGGCGTCTTCGGCGTGAACAACAAGTTCGCCTGTCTGAGCCTTGCTCTCGAAATCAACAAACGACACGGTCAGCAAGCGAAGTTGATCGGGACCGATAGGGCAACCCTCTCGCCACGACACGCCGAGATCATCCGCGCTAACTGTCGAGACTACGCCAGAGAACTCAGGCAGGTCCGCCGGCGCCAACCCAGTGCGATTCATGAACTCGACCGACTCAGAAAACCAAAGAACCATCTGAGCTCTAGGCACACCATCGGCCAGAAGGCCCAGCCAGTATTGCTCGCCGTCAGCATCGGGCAGGCGGTCAAGAACGTTGGAGTAAACCTGATGCACAAAGCGAACGTCACCGTCAGGACCGACTGGCACTCCGAACCGCTGCTCGAACTCGTCGCTGGCGGCAAATGCATCGGCGATGGTGGTCAGGTCCGCCCCGGTGCTTAACAGCCGATGCCAATACGTCATGCCCTCTGGGTCGGGCTGGCGATCTAATACTGCCAGGTAGAACCGGGCCACTTGCAGCTCGGTCGGGGTCGCCCCAGTGTGGACTCCGGGTGCTGGCTCAGACCCATCGGGCTGAGCTTGGACGGTGGAAATCGAGACCATGGACGAAGCGATTGCTAACCCAAAGGCCACCGCCACTGTTGCGAGGACGCGAAAACGCATACTTCCAAATCGGCCCATAGCCCGAAATACTAAACTCGATCAGTCAACATCTCGACGCGCGAACAGGATTCCCGCCAGGGCGCCAAACCCAAGTGTCCAAGCAGCAACGATTGCACCTGCTGCAAGGTATTCGTGGGAAAACAGAAGCTCCTGATAGCCCTGACCAGGTATTTCTTTGTACCGGCCCACATTGCCTTCGGAGATGAAAGCTATTGCGTTGGTGAACAGCTCCCACGGCCGCAGGCCCTTCAGAAACACTTCAATCAGGATATTCGATACGGCGAACCAGCCCAGAATTACCCCGACTGCGGCCGTCGTATTCTTGGCGATGACCGAAACCGCCATGGCCAAGACGAAGAACAATCCCCCGACCAGACCGGCCCGAGCAATCGTGGAAGCAAGGTCGATCCAAAAGCGCGAGTCGAGTCCGTCAGTCACGCCGTGAACTGACGCAAGCCCTAGAAGACCCACAGTCAGGAATGACAACAAGAAAACCGTAAGTGCAAAAGCGCATGCAAACCCGGCCAAGTATTTGGCTGTCAAGACTCTGCCTCGCCTTGGTTCCCAGAGCAGGAGGTTCTCGACCGTGCCAAACCGATATTCAGCGCCCATAAACGATGCGCCAATCACAACAGCGACAACAAGAAAGAAGATCGCAACTCCCGGAACAACTCCGGTAAGTCCGGCCTGAACTCGACGTACCTCTTGACCCGTGGCTGTCCCGTCGATTGAACGATCAGTGAAGTAAGTCTCGACCTTGCTTGTGTCAGGTCGGACATCGCTCCAAGGCCGAGCCTCGATGACACGGTTGAAATCCTCGAAGAGAATCGTTTGGGCAAAGAAGCGGCGGTCCTCCACATATGCCTCAAAGTTGCACCACTCGTTGGTCACCACTTCGAGGCGTTCTTCTTCGGTTAGACCAGGGAGCTCTTCGTCAAGGAAGTCCTCCCCCATCGTTCCTTCGATACATTCAGCCTGTTGACGCTCGGTTTCGGCAGCGACAAACGCTGCATCGGGGCCGGTCGCAGAGGTGTTGGCGTAGGAGATTGCCATGGCTCCTGCCGTTGCCAGCATTGCGACCAACGCAACAACCCAAACCAGCCGGCGGCTCCAGAACCGATTCAGTTCCGCTCTCAGCAACCGCATCATTCGCTTGCCTTTGGCTCGTCAGCAGTTGGAGCTGCAGGACCGGGTGCGCCCGTAAGAGACAGGAAAACCGACTCGAGCGATGCCGCCTCTGCTTGGAGACTTCTCACAAAGCGGCCAGTTACGGCAAGGTGCTGGGTTATGAGTGCGCCTTGCATCGGGTCTATGTCCACCTCGATCAGCTCTGGAGCTGCGCCCAAACGGGCGGAGAATCCTGCCGCCAGCAGCACCTGCAAAGCTCCAGGCGCATCAGCGATCGCAAGCCGCATGCGACCCTGCCCGGCACTGGCTAAGACCTCGTCGACCGAGCCGCTAGCAATAACTCGCCCTTGAGAGATGATGGTCAGGACGTCACAAGTTTGTTGGACCTCGCCAAGCTGATGGCTCGACACGAAGATGGTCTTGCCTTGTTCAGCCAACGAACGCAGAAGCAGTCTGATCTCTACGATGCCAGCAGGGTCGAGCCCGTTGGCAGGCTCGTCCAGCATGATGAGGTCGGGATCTTTCAGTAACGTCGCCCCAACTGCAAGCCGCTGTTTCATGCCTAGCGAGTAAGAGTTAAACGTGTCCTTGGATCTGTCTTGAAGGCCAACGGTTTCAAGAACAGCATCAACCCGTTTCTTGTCAACGCCAGCCACTGTTGCCAGCATCCTTAGATTCTTGCGGCCCGAGAAGTTCGGGAAGAACTTAGGAGTCTCCACCAGCGCGCCGACTCGATCGATAACGGTGTGCAGCTCGGAGACGTCTGCGCCTAGAACCTTGACCGATCCCTCGGTCGGGCTGATAAGCCCGAGGAGACAGCGGATCGTTGTGGTCTTGCCCGACCCGTTAGGACCAAGGAAGCCATGAACACCAGGACCCTCAACAACAAGGCTTAAGTCATCAACCGCTACTACCGAGCCACGCCGACCCGAATACTCCTTGCGAAGATCTGTTGCTTGAATCACCGGCATAGGTGAACACAGTAGCTACTTGGCGCAGTAGGGGCATGACACCCCAATCTCATACAAGTCAGATTCTTGTTCTTCTTGAGAAAGACTTTGCCAACACCGGAAGCACATCTTTACTTCGGTCTCGTTTAGTTCGGGATCAACGGCAACTCTTTGGTCGAACACAAAACAGTCCCCGTTCCAGTGCTCGCCGCCGACCTCCTCGAAGTAGCCCAGGATCCCGCCCTCAAGCTGGCGCACGTCTTTGAAGCCAGCGTCCATCAGAACAACTGACGCCTTCTCACACCGAATACCTCCGGTGCAGTACATGACAACGGTTTTATCTTTCATGTCTTCCGGTAGCTGGCCAATTGCGTTTGGGAAGTTACGGAAGTTTGTGATGTCTAGCTCTACTGCGCCTTCAAAGGCACCAACTCGAGTCTCATAGTCATTCCGGGTGTCAAGAACCACAACGTCTTCGCCTGCGTCGAGCATTGCCTTGAACTCTTTCGGCATTATGCGTTCGCCGGTCTTTTCGATCGGCCTGATGTGATCGAGTCCTAATGAGATGATCTCCTTCTTGCGCTTCACGTGCATCCGATTGAAAGGCTGATAGTCGGTGTAGCTGATCTTCAAAGCGATGTCGCGAAAGCGCTCGTCTCTCTCAATGAACTCAAGGTAGGTATCAATCTTGTCTTGAGTTGCCGCCAGGAAGAAGTTGATTCCGTTCGGACTCAACAACACAGTGCCGCGAAGTTCCAACTCATCACAAAGCTGCGTGAACGGCTCTAAAAGCTCGTCACGGTCAGGCAGGTCTACAAACCGATACCCGGCGATGTTGGTTACCGAGCCTGGAGCGTCAGCAACGCCAGCTCGGGGACTAGAAATTGTCACCCCAATAGTCTAGATACCCATCTCCGAGTGTCCGCAGGGTCAATCACATCGTCTATTTCGAAATAGCTGGCCACGTTGGTGGCCTTGCCGCTCTCGTACATCTTGTTGACCAGTCGCTCATAAAGCTCATCACGCTCTGGTCCTTCGGCCGCGGCTGCCAGCTCTCGCGAGTAGCCAAGCTCAACCGCGCCTTCAAGACCCATCGGCCCGAACTCACCAGTTGGCCATGACACCACAAAGATCGGCTCTTTGAAACCGCCACCAGTCATCGATTGGGCCCCGAGTCCATAGCCCTTGCGGGTAACCACAGTCCCGAATGGAACAGTCAAGTTGCCGCCAACCCGGAACATTTCGCCGGCCGAGCGAGGCAGGCCTTCGGCGTCTGATTCTGGCCCGACCATAAAACCTGGTGTGTCACAGAGGAAGAGAATTGGCAGCTGCCACATCTCGCAGAAGCGCATGAACTCCGATGACTTTTGGGCAGCACCATGATCGATGGCGCCCGAGAGATGTAACGGGTTGTTGGCGATGATGCCCGTCGGTTTGCCTTCGACCCGAGCCAAGGTTGTGATCAAGCCTGGATTCCAGTCGGGCCGCATCTCAACTGCCGAGCCGACGTCAACCAGTCCGGCGATGACATCCTGCATGTCATAGACGCGCTTGCGGTTCTCCGGAACAACGTCTCGCAACGTTTCAGCAGGTGGAGCCTCCCAGGTGGGGGTCGACCCTTGAGTGAATCCGATCAGCTTCTTGGCTACCGCGGTTGCTTCGGCTTCGTCGGCAACAAGAACATCGATGACACCGTTTGTTGTGTGAACCACGGCGGGACCAACCTCGGTTGCCTTGTACTCGCCCAAGCCACCACCGGAGATCATCGCCGGACCGCCCATGCCAATGTTGGAGTCTTCAGTGGCTATCACAACGTCGCAAGTGCCCAATAAAGCAGCGTTGCCGGCGAAGCAGTAGCCAGAGTTCACGCCGATCATCGGGACCTTGCCAGCCAGGCGACCGAACAACGCAAAGGCCAAACAATCCAGACCTGACACACCAAAGGTGTCGGTGTCTCCTGGTCTGCCACCTCCGCCTTCGGTATAGAAGATCACAGGAAGGTTGCGGCGTTCGGCCAGCTGGAATAGCCGATCCTTCTTCTGATGGTTTAGGGCACCTTGGGTGCCCGCCAACACCATGTAGTCATAACTGGAGACAACACACTCAGTATTCTCGGCCCCGAAAATCTCAGCGTTGACGGTGGCAAAGCCGCCGACCATGCCATCAGCCGGTGTTCGCTCGATCAGCTCAGCCACCTCTCGCCGTCGACGTTGAGCGGCAATTGCCAGCGGGCCGTACTCAACAAAGCTGCCCTCATCTACAAGATCAGCAATGTTCTCACGGGCCGTGCGATGACCCCGGCCATGCCGCTTTGCCACTGCCGCGGGCCGGGCCTGATCAAGTCCTACTTCGTGCCTTGCCAGAACCTCGGCAAGGTCGGCCCGCTCAAGGCCAGCTTTGGATTCTGATGGAGCTGAGTCGGGCAAAGGCTCCGACGACGCCTCAGGAATCTCGGCGACTGGCCCAAGGGTGGCTAACACCTCACCGGCTGCCACTGCATCACCAGCGGCGACCTTCACTAACTTGACTACCCCATCTACCGGTGCTTCCACCACGTGCTCCATTTTCATGGATTCGATGATGGCCAGGACCGACCCTTTGGTAACCGAATCACCCGCATCAGCGACCGAAACGATCGTTCCAACCAGTGGGCTCGAAACAGAAGTCATGAGGCGAAATTAGTGCCTGTCAGCTAGTTTGAGTAATTGTGAACGCTTCCTGGCCTGTCGATTCCGATCCATCCAAGTTGTGGCCGATATACACCCGAGGCAACGTCGGCGAGGTCTACCCGAATGTGGTCATCCCGCTGGAGTGGGAAATCGGCTCGCCCGGTTCAGAGGCGGGTTGGCGATCAGGCGCCGAACAGATCGGCTTCCTCACGCCAGACGACTACGGGCCAGAACCCCAAGTTATGCAGGGTGTTTTTGGTGGATACGCCTACTTCAACGCCAGCCTGATGCGTCTGCTCGGTGTTAGAACGCCGGGTCTTTCGGTTGATCTAATTGACACTCAATTTCTCGGCGACAGCGACGTGGCCCCTTACGTCGCATCCAAAGGCGACAAGAACGCAAAAGCCACCGCCAAGGTCATAAGCACTGCAATAAGGACTCTGACCGCGAAGAACGTGCCTGTCCTGGCCGAGATGCGCCGGGTCGCTGACGCGTTTGTGGCCATTGCTCCGCCCTTGGACGCAGCCACCGAAGACCTTTGGAACTTCGCCATCACTGAATTCAACAAGCCGTGGGAGTTCCTAATCGGCAACCACGTTGCTGTCACACTTAAGGCAACCATTGCTTCGGGGTCGCTAACCGACCTTTGTGAAGCGAAACTTGGAGATCCAAACAAAGCGATCGCACTAACAACTGGCATCGGTGAAGTCACTACTGCCCAGCCAATCCAAGCAATGTTCCGGCTGGCAAATGAGGTCGGGGCCGAAGATTTCGACGCCGAGTTCGCCAAGTTCCTCGACCAGTGGGGCCATCGAGGCCCCAACGAGTTCTCGGTAGCCGGCAAGGATTGGGCCGCCTACCCGGAGGTAGCGCTAGCAGCAATCGACTCGATGCGCGGACTCGACGCCTCCAAGTCACCCAAGGCTCAAGAAGAGGCCATGAATAGGGCCCGGCTGGCACTCGTGGCCGAGGCCAAAGAGAAGATGGGTTGGCAGGCCAAACGATTGGACTGGGCGATCAACAGCACAATCTTGTGGAGCCGGGCCCGGGAAGAATCGAAGAACGAGGTGATCCGAATCGTCCAGCCCATGCGACACCGCACGCTTGAGATAATGAGACGATTGGCCGCCAAGGGCGGTGTGTCGGACACCCTCGGACCACTGCTGCTTACGGTCGCAGAATTCGAGGCCTACATGGCTGACCCGCCTTCAATGGTGGCAACTATTGATGAACGGCGGGCCCTTTATGGCCACTTGTCGGGCCTCGAACCGCCATTCGCATTCGATACTGCTGTCACCAACAACCAGCCGCCGCCGACCACCACGTGGAAATCCCGCCGATCGATAGGCAGCGAACCAGCAGTGGCGGGTTCAGTCCTAACCGGCGCAGCCGGCTCACCCGGAAACGTTATCGGCACAGCCCGGGTGATCTTGGACCCGAGCGATCCAACCGCACTTGAACCCGGTGACATCCTGATTGCCGCCCACACCGACCCTTCCTGGACCCCCTTGTTTGTGGCTGCCGGCGGAGTCGTCGTGGAAGTTGGGGCGGCCATGAGCCACTCGATGATTGTGTCCCGAGAGCTTGGATTGCCATGCGTGGTGGGAGTAGATGACGCGACCCTGCGAATTCCCAACGGTGCCCAAATCGAAGTAGACGGCCAAAAAGGGACCGTCACCATTCTGTAGGTTCGGCCCGATGTAGGTGACGCACTATCTAGGTACCGTGGCGAACATGGTTCAGCCCGACTTCCTACGTCCCGACACGCTGGCTCTCCACGCCGGTCAACAGCCCGACCCCAGCACTGGGTCGCGCGCCGTTCCCATCTACTACACAACGTCCTATTGCTTCCCCGACACCGACGAAGCTGCGGCTTTGTTCAACCTGGAAGCTCCGGGCCATATCTACAGCCGAATTTCTAACCCGACGGTTGCAGTGCTGGAGGAACGCATCGCTGCTCTCGAGGGTGGCGTCGGCGCTGTCTGCACGGCAAGTGGAACCGCCGCCCTACATCTAGCTGTTGTCAGTCTCCTAAGCCAGGGCGACCACATTGTTGCTTCCAAGAACCTCTACGGCGGCAGCTACACGATGATGGCCATCACGCTCCCCCGCTTTGGAATAACAACAACCTTTGTCGATCCCCGAGATCCTGCTGCTTTCGAAGCGGCAATCCAGCCCAACACCAAGGTGATCTACGGAGAAACCCTAGGTAACCCGGGCATTGAAGTTCTCGACATTTCTGCAGTCGCCGATGTAGCTCACCGGAACAGCTTGCCTTTGATGGTCGACTCGACGTTCTCTACCCCACATTTGATGAGGCCGATCGAACACGGCGCCGACATCGTGATCCATTCGATAACCAAATTCATGGGTGGTCACGGAGTTGCGTTAGGTGGGGTCGTCGTCGACGGCGGCCGTTTCGACTGGGAGGCAAGCGGCAAGTTCCCAACCCTGACCGAGCCTTATGAGGGCTACCACGGGATCACCTTGACCGAAGAGTTCGGTCCTCAAGCTCTGTCTATGCGGGCTCGCGCCGAAGGCCTTCGCGACTTCGGCGCTTGTCTCAGTCCTCAAAATGCCTTCACCCTCTTGCAAGGCATTGAGACTTTGGGCCTTCGGATGGACCGACACGTGTCAAACACCAATGCTGTGCTGGACATGCTGATCGCACATGACGCCGTCAGCTGGGTCAAACATCCGAACGTTGCAGACCACCCTGACCATGAACTGGCTAAGAAGCTCTACCCGAAGGGCGCTGGGGCAATTCTGAGCTTTGGCGTGAAGGGCGGGCGCGAAGCCGGGCGCAAGTTTATCGAGGCGGTTCAGCTCGCTTCGCACCTTGCGAACGTCGGGGACGCCAAGACGCTGGTGATTCATCCGGGCTCCACGACCCATGGCCAGATGAGCCCCGAACAACTGGAAACAGCAGGTATCTCAGAGGATCTGATTCGCCTTTCCGTTGGCCTGGAAGATCCGCTAGATATCTGTGATGACCTCTCCCGCGCTTTGAAGGCGAGTCAGCGATGAAGATCGAAGTTGAGGGCAAGGTCGCCCACGGAGCAACAGGTGGTCGAGCCATTGCGGCTGATGGACCTGTTGTTATCTTGATTCACGGCGCAGGCATGGACTCCACAGTTTGGTCGCTTCAGACCCGGTACCTGGCTTACCGAGGCTTTCGCGTTGTTGCGGTCGATCTGCCGGGCCACGGCGGTTCGGCCGGTAACGCCTTGACTTCAATTGGCGATCAGGCCGAATGGCTTGTGAAGTTCTGCGCTGCCGCGGGGTTCAACTCAGTCCACCTGGTTGGCCACTCGATGGGCACTTTCATTGCTTTGGAAGTTGCGGCTCGCCAGCCTGACCTGGTTGCGTCACTTGTCCTGATGGGAACCGCCGACGCGATGGGCGTCCACCCCGAGCTGCTCGACCACGCCACCAATGATTTGCCAGCGGCGGCGGCGCTGATGGCAGCCTGGGGTCACTCCAAAGGCGCTCATGTCGGCCAGAACCCGACACCTGGTCTCTGGATGACTTCAGGAGCACGGGCCCTTGTTGAGCGTTCCAAGCCCGGCGTTCTCCGAACTGACTTTGAAGCGTGCATGGCCTACAAGGACTCCGTTGAAACTGCCGCCAAGGTGAGTTGCCCGACAACAGTCCTAGTTGGTCACGCCGACAAGATGACACCTCGCAAGGCAGCCATGAAAGTAGTAGAAGCTCTGTCTAGCCCGGAAGTGATCGACCTTCCCGAGGTCGGGCATCAGATGATGACCGAAGAACCCCGAATCATTCGCCAGGCAATTGCTGACATCGTTCGTGCCAACTCAGGGTGAAGGAGTTATCCACAGCTAGGGCTACCTAGCTACTTTTGAGACTTGACCCCAGATAATTTGCATCGGGTGGATCGTGGGTACGCCTGCACTTGCTAGGTGCATTGAACAGCCAGGGTTTGCACTTGCCACTAGGTCAGGTTCGACTCGGTCGATGGCCTCCACTTTGCGATCTCTGATTTGGCCGGCAAGCTTTGGTTGAAGCACCGAATACGCGCCGCCGGCACCACAACACAAGCCGTCGTCGTCAAGCTCAACGAGTTCTTCCACAAAAGGCCTAAGAACGGTGCGTGTGGCCTCGTGAACTCGTTGAACGTGGCGCAGATGGCACGGATCCTGCACCGCAACTCGTTTGGCAAGACGCGGTGCTTCAGGCAATTTGCCAACGTGCAGCGCAAGAAACTCACTTATGTCATAAACCCGTTCGGAAAAGACCCTGGCCTCTTTGGTGCCCAACAGGTGCCCGTAGTCCTTCATTGCTGCACCACATCCAGCAGAGTCAACCAATATGGGCGTGTCCCCTCTGAGGTTACCCATCATGGTTTTTGCCAACTGGCGAGTCTCGCCGACCAAACCAGCGTGTGCCTGCAGAGCACCACAACATGGAGCCATTTCGTTAGTCGGGGTCACACCAAACCCGGCGGCTTCAAGAACCAGCTTGCCCGCTTCGTGAACTTCACGCTGCAAGTGGTCCATCACGCAACCAGTGAACAGGTACACGTCGTTTCCTGAGGCCTCAAGCACCTCAACTGACAGATCGATCTCTGTGGGCAGACCAAGTCGCTTGGGCACCAAGTTGTACTTGTTGGCTATTGAAAGTGCGGCGGTGCCGGCCCTGAGCACTTTCGGCTGACTCAGTGGCTTCATCGCCAGCCGCTGCCAAAGGGGCGTCATCTCGCCGGCATCAGCCAGCGTCTCTCGTGTCTGTTCCATTAGGTGGCCGTACTTCACACCCGATGGACATGCCGGTTCGCAGCCCCGGCATTGAACACAGGTTTCGAAAGAGTCCAAAACCTCAGGGGTAATTGGAGCGTCAGAGTCTTGAACTTCGCGCATCAAGGCGATTCGGCCCCGTGGCGACATTGACTCGTCACCGGTCACCCGAAAGGTTGGGCAATGCGGAAGGCAAAGGCCACATTGAACGCACTGGTTCAGATCATCTGCGTCAAGTTTGAGATCCATCAGAGCACTCCAGGTGTGCGGCCAGGGTTAAGCCGTCCGGTCGGGTCGAATTGAGCTTTCATACGTTCGTGTAAGACTGCGACCCCACGATCGAGGGTTCTAGCAGGTTGCGGTTTGGTTCCCCATAGTGTTCCTACGCCAATTGAGGCAACGAAACTACCGGTGTCGTGGTCTGCGACATTCCTCAGCTCGGCCGGTGTGAGAGACCAGCGGTGGGGCGGCAACTTTGGAGGAATCACCGTTTCGGCGAATGTAGCAATCTTGGTTAGCTTGTCTGCCTCGGCCTCTACCGCGGACTGATTGCCGATCAGCTCTACCCATGTGGCCTTGCCGTCCCAGAGAATCATGTTGGGCTTAAGTAGTGCGTCCATTACTTGGAACGGGTCCGCATCCTCGGCCCGAGCCAGAACCGACAGTTCGGGCGTCGGGTTGGTCCGCAGAAGCACCTCACCGAAAAGACCTAGGGTGCCAAGCGATCCGACCATCAGTCGGGGCAGATCAAACCCGCTGACGTTCTTCACTGTGGTGCCACCGCCAGTAACCAGCAGGCCGTCCGCGGACACGTACTTGACTTGAAGCAAGCTGGCCCTGATTCGACCCCGTCCTAGCGTCGGCAGACAGTTCTCGCCAACTGCCAATGCTCCCCCAACTGTTCCTGAACGTTTCGGCAACGCTGTCTGTTGTCCGGCCTTCCTTAGCACTTGATCCAGCACCGAAACGTCGGTACCGGCCAAAACTCTGACAGTCATTTCTTCCGGTCGATATTCAACAATGCCGGCTGGAGCCTTGACCTCGCGTGTTCCAGCGACCAGCGGTCCACCGGTGTCCCAACGGGTCTTGGAGCCAGCGATGGTCACAGGCCCCGAGTCTCCGATCTCGGCCGCAAAGTCAACCAAGATTGGATCGGTAACTTCAGGACTCATCCCCACACCTCATCTGGCACACTGCGCAAGGATTGAATATCAGCGCAACTATGACCGAGAGGCAGAACCTTCCCAGGATTGGACCTACACGCTGGGTCGAAAGCACTTCTTAGCCTGCCCTGATGATCCATATCAGTGTCGGTAAACATGAACTCCATGAACGGCTGTTTCTCGACACCGATCCCGTGCTCTCCTGAAAGCACTCCGCCCGCTTCCAACGAAGCGTGCAGGATCTCAGAGCCCGCAGCATGGACCCGTTCGAGAACACCTTCATCCCGTGCGTCGAAAATCAGGAGCGGGTGCAGGTTGCCATCGCCGGCGTGGAACACGTTCATTACCTTGATCTCATAACGCCCGGCTATTTCGTACACCTTCTCGAGCACCTCAGCGAGCGCCGAGCGAGGCACGACTGTGTCATGTAGGTAGTAGTCCGGAGCAATGGCCGCCACTGCCCCAAAGGCGGTCTTACGACCCTTCCAAAGTAACTCTCGTTCTTGTTCAGACTCTGCAATTCGAACGTTTGTGGCACCATTTTCTCGTCCGATTGCCGCAATCTTTTCAGCGTCGGCATCGACTGTTGGTTCCAGCCCGTCAACCTCGGCGAGCAGCACGGCGGCCGCTTCGATCGGATAACCGGCGCCCACATAGGCTTCGACCGCTTCTATGCAACGTTGATCCATTACCTCCATCGCCGCGGGAACAATTCCGGCGGCCACCACCGCGGAAACGGTATTGGCCGATGCTGCGACCGTGTCGAACGACAACAGCAAGGTCTTGACGGCTGGCGGGTTTGGCGTGAGGGTGATAGCTACCTTTGTGGCGATACCCAGCGTGCCTTCGCCACCTATGAATGCGCCTCGAAGATCAAGACCAAGTGGTTCGGCATCCAGTCCGCCAAGAGTTACAACTTCGCCGTCCGCTAGGACCACTTCAATCGCCTGGACGTGGGCGTTGGTAACTCCATAAGCCAAGCAATGCGGGCCACCCGAATTGTTCGCGACGTTGCCGCCGATGGTGCAGACTTGTTGGCTTGAAGGATCCGGCGCGAAGTGAAAACCCAACGGGGTCAGCTGCTTGGTTAGGTCAAGGTTGACTACACCCGGTTCTACCCAGGCGATCCGATTCTCGATGTCCACCTCGAGAATCTTGTTCATCCGAGTGAGCGCTACAACAACGGGAGCCCCCAACGGAATCGCTCCCCCGGCCAGGCCTGTGCCAGCCCCACGAGGAACCACACCTCGGTTGTGTTTTTTGGCAACCTTCATGATCGCCGCAACCTCTGCGGTCGAAACTGGGTAGCAAACGGGACCCGATACGCCGCCTTCGAAGACCGAAGCATCGTGACTCTGCAACGATCGCGACACGCCGTCGTTACGAACTCGATCGGGCGCCAGAGCTCGAGCCAAGTCGCTGACCAGTGGATCTTGCTTTTCGGCCGGGCGCAGTCGATCCAATAATCCCATACCAGTTCAACACTAAGCCGTGAGACCTCCCAACACCAGCTCATCGCGGGCCAAGATAAGGTCGGTCGATGATGGAAGTTCCTCAGGGCAGATTCGACCTAGCCCGAGGCGAAACCGACGACGGCTCGCTTCGCGCTTGGGACGCTGCCGATGAGTACATTCTCAACCATCTAGCTGAGGCGGCAGTTCGGGCGACCGGATCAATTCTTGTGGTCAATGACGGATACGGGGCCCTTGCAGTGGCGTTGGCTAGTCAGGGAGCAAGCGTGGTTTCTTGGGGTGATTCTGTGGCCGCCCACAACGCGCTCGAGTTGAATTTGGCCACAAACAGACTTGGTTCGGCCGACGTTCAGGCGCTACCTAGCACTCAGGACCTGGAGGGGATCTTCGACCTTGTGCTTATCAAGGTTCCCAAGCACAACTCGCTGTTAGAGGATCAGCTCCATCGCTTACGGCTCGTTCTGGGTGATGGGTCTGTGGTGGTCGTGGGCGGGATGACAAGGCATGTCCACACCTCGACTCTCGACCTGTTCGAATCAATACTTGGACCAATCAAAACCTCTTTGGCCCGCAAGAAGGCTCGGCTGGGGTTTGTGGACTTCGACGCTTCGTTGCGAGGCGGGCAAAACCCGTGGCCATTGGTCTGGGAGCACGACGGCATAAAGACAACAAACTGGGCAGGAGTGTTTTCAGCCAGAAAGCTCGACATCGGCACGAGGTTCTTTCTTGAGCACCTGCCCGCCGCGGGCTTTACAAGCGCTGTTGACCTGGGTTGTGGCAACGGAATCGTTGGGGCAACGTTCCTTCAGCAACACCCCAGCGCACATTGCACATTTGTCGATGAGTCTTATGGTGCGATCGCATCGGCGCAGGCAACCGTCAAGGCCTGTGGCAGCTCCGAACGGGCACGCTTCATTGCCGCGGACATCTTGTCTGCTCCCGAAGACTTGTTACCCGAACCTGGCTCGATCGACCTTGTCCTCAACAACCCGCCCTTCCACAGCAACGCAGCACTCAGCTCCCAAGCATCAAACGAGATGTTTAGCGCAAGCCATAGGTTCCTCTGCAAAGACGGCCAACTGCTCGTGATTGGCAACCGACATCTCGGCTACCACGTTGCCCTAAATCGGCTGTTCGGGAACTGTGAAACTAGGGCGTCGAACTCGAAGTTCGTTGTGCTTCAGGCAACTCGGTAACAAACGCGGCAATAGGCACAGGCCAAAGGGCCTAGGCCAACTAGGCAATGGCCAGGTCTAACTCCAGAACTGACACCATCTTGTCGATGCATTCCTCAATGGCTGAGCGAGGTCCGACACAGGGCGCTGAACGACACTCGGCGAAGTTGGACCGCTGGCATTCGCGCCCTTGGTTGGCCCGCCTTTTGAGAGCGACGATCATTTTCGCGCCGCTCCTCGGATCCATCGTTTTCACCTGGCAGATGGGTCGGTCCTTTCCACCGGACAGGCTTGGAATCAACAAGTGGCTGTGGGTTGCCGGTGTCTTTGTTGCCGCAAACTTGCTTCTGTATGTTCTGTCGAAGTTGAGCAGACGATTGATGCCCCTTGTGCTTCTGATGAAGCTCACACTTGTATTTCCCGACAACGCGCCGTCGCGAACCAAGGCAGCATTACGTAACTCGAACTCAAAGAAAATGCTTCGAGAGATCGAAGCTGCAAAACTTAGCGGCGATTCAGCCAAAGCCGAGCTGTACGGCCACTACCTCGTGCAGTTGCTTGCCGAGGTAAACGACCACGACCGTCTCACCCGTGGCCATTCTGAGCGCGTACGAACCTATTCGGAGCTGTTGGGTGAGGAGTTGGGTCTCGGCGACCACGACATGAATCTTCTGCGTTGGTCAGCGCTCCTGCACGATGTCGGAAAACTGACCGTCCCTAAAGAAATTCTGAACAAAGATGGGAGGCCAACTGATGACGAGTGGAAGCTTCTCCAAGGCCATCCAGCCGCGTCACGTTCGCTGTTGGAGCCCCTTCGTCCTTGGCTTGGCGAATGGGTTCACGCTGCCGATCAGCACCACTGCCGATGGGATGGTAAGGGATACCCCGATGATCTAGCCGGTTCAGACATATCGGTGGCCGGCCGTCTGGTTGCGATCGCCGATGCGTTTGATGTGATGACAAGCGCTCGAAGCTATAAGAAGCCGCTCAGTGCCGATCTGGCTCGCCAGGAATTGACCGCATGCGCTGGAACCCAATTTGACCCAATGATGGTTAGGGCGTTTTTGCAGATCAGCCTGGGTCGTCTACAGGCTGTTGCCGGACCCTGGGCGTGGCTAGCGAACCTAACAGGATCTGCCCAGATCCCCGCGCCGACTATCTCGGTAGTCGCGACGAGCACCTGGTCCGCTGCGGTTGCGGTCGTCGGACTGGTCACGGTGGCTGTAAGCGGGCAGCCCGTCGATCCACCGGTAGCTCAGGAGTTGCCGATGGCTGCGCCACTAACGACCACAACTACCCGTCCAGGGCTATCGGTGCCACCAACAACAGTCGGACCGGTGACAACGATCGTGCCCACAACTAGACCAACTACTACGACTGTCGAGTCGACGACAACAATTCAGCCATCCACATCAGCGCCACCGGCCTCAACCACAACAACCCAGCCGACAACCACAACCACAGCCGCCCCTGCAACAGTGCCACCTGTAGTCAACCAGGCACCAACGGCCAACAATGACTCATCGACGATCGTGGAGGACGCCCGCGTCCTGAAAGATGTTCTCGCAAACGACACAGATCCCGATGGAGACTCGCTATCAGTGACCTCGGTAGGTAACCCGCCCAATGGCACCGCCAGCATCCAGGGGGGCTGGGTTGAGTACGTCCCAGACCAGGACTTCTTTGGCAGCGAAGACGTCACCTACACAATCTCCGATGGCTTCAATCCGTCGGTCACTGGAGTCTTCCGCGTAACAGTTACTCCCATTAACGATCCGCCGACAGCATCGGCTACCGACACATCGATAGATGAGGACGTATCGGTCGGACAGGCCGTGCTGCAAATCACCTCTGCAGATGTCGACGGCGACACGCTTGGTTTCGCCATTACTGCTGGCGATCCAACCGGGCGATTTGCGATAACGCCCGGAGGCCAGGTCCAAGTGGCCGCGGCCCTGGATCACGAGTCACAGACTTCGTACTCAATCGAAGTGACTGTTTCCGATGCTGACTTCGACGTAGTTGCTGCTGCAACAGTAACGGTTGCAGACGTCGATGAAGACCCAACTGCAGGCGACGACTCATCGGCAACCGACGAGGACACACCAGTAAGTTTCAACCTTGCAGCCAACGATTCTGACCCCGAGAACCAAACCTTGACCTGGAACCCGCAAGCAGCTTCAGACCAAGGCGGGACAATCACTCACGTCGGTTCAACCATCAACTATTCACCTCCAGCCGACTACTTTGGCGCTGACTCGTTCACATACACGGTTTCTGATCCAGCCGGAAATACCTCGGCGCCGGCAACCGTGACGGTGGTGATAAGCCCTATCAACGATCGGCCCTCAGCCAACGCTGACGCCGGAACCGGGTACGGAACAACTGAAGACGTCGCATTTACAACCGCCGATGTCACCGATAATGACACCGACATTGAGGACACAACTGTGGCCTCCTCAACCGCTGTGCTGGGCACCGATGCGGCCAAAGGAAGCGTTGTTTCCAACGGCGACGGAACATTCACCTACACCCCAAACCAAGACACAAACGGGTCTGACTGGTTTACCTACATCGTGACCGATTCCTCCGGCGAGGACTCTGACCCAGCAACAGTCACAGTTACGGTCGCTCCCGCGAACGACCCACCTGCCGCTAGCAATGACGTTCTGTCAGTGGACAGTGGAGGTTCAGCGACGACGATTGATGTCAGGTTGAATGACAGCGACGTTGAGGGTGACGCGCTTGTGGTGACGGTGGTAACCAACGGCACAAACGGCGCCGTAGTCCACAATGGCGACGGAACGATGACTTACACCCACGATGGCTCACAGACGCTGTCGGACTCCTTCACCTACACCGTCGAAGATCCCAGCGGCGCAACCGACACCGCAACAATCACAGTCACCATCAACCCAACCCAAGACGGTGACGCGATCCCAGCCACGTCAGATGTTTGCCCTTATCACTTCGATCCGCTTCAGGAAGACACTGATGGCGACGGAATCGGCGACGTCTGTGACCCGTCACCAACGGCGACCTCACCGGGCACATTTGTAGATTCTGGCCAGAGCGTAGGTGGAACCGGTAAGAACTTCGCAGTAGCACTCGGCGATATCGACGGCGACGGAGACCTGGATGCGGTCTTTGCCAGTAGGGGCGATGGTAACAAGGTTGAATTTAACGACGGCACCGGATCCTTTACCGACTCCGGGCAAACGCTTGGGTCAGACGATTCGGACGGCGTTGCGCTTGGCGATATCGACGGAGACGGCGACTTAGACGTTGTATTCGCCAACTACGGCCCAGATACAGTCTGGATCAACAACGGGTCCGGTGTTTTCTCCGACAGTGGCCAAAGCCTTGGAGTCAACGACACCGCTGATGTAGTTCTTGGAGACTTTGATCTAGACGGCGATCTTGATCTTGCAACTGGCGTTCTGGACGGCGACAACAAGATATGGCGAAACAATGGCCTTGGAGCGTTCAGCGACAGCGGGCAAAACCTGGGAGCTGAGAAGGCAACCGCCGCCGCAACTGCTGACATCGATGGCGACGGCGACCTGGATCTTGTCTATGCCCATGAGAACGAAAACAACACTGTCTGGCTCAACAACGGCAGCGGAGTCTTCACCGACTCCGGCCAGGTTCTGGGCAGCAACAAGTCCCACGACGTCGCCTTGGCTGATCTCGACGGCGACGGAGACCTGGACATTCTCTTCGGCGAAGACACAGATTCAGACACCGTGTGGCTAAACAACGGAAACGGCGTCTTCACCGACACGGGCCAGGCCCTTGGCAACTCTCACACCCACACTGTTGCCCTCGGGGACATTGATGGCGATGGCGACATAGACGCTTTCCTTGCTGACCACACGGACGCAAACTCAGTCTGGACAAACAACGGAAACGGCGTCTTCACCGACTCCGGCCAAAGCCTCAGCAATCGCAAGACTGAGGGCATTGCATTGGGCGACGTAAACGGTGATTCAAGGCTTGATGCCGTCGCCGCAAACGACGGCTCACCCGGAAGAGTCTGGATCAACTAGAAGCTGATTCGGTAAGAGCATTGCCGACTATCGAAGCGACCTGTGCTGCCTGCTCGCTTGTCATGGCTAACGGAATTCGCATATCAATGAGGCCCGCAAGGACCTGCCTGGTTTTGGTCAGCTGCTGTTCAGAGTGATAGCGCCAGTGGTCAAAGCGGCTAGTAAATCCCAGTGGCTCGTCAGCGCCAAACCATTTCAAGAAGACGCCCGATTGGGCCACAGTTTCGACGAAGGCAGCTACATCGGGATGGTCAACACTGAACTGAATTGAAGATGCGACATAGCCCTCTTTAGCGTCACGGACTGGCACCGTGACCCGGGGCAGATCGCCAAGAGCGCTTGCCAACTCGACGTAGCGCTCGTTCCAAACTTGTGCCCGGCGCTCTAACTCAGCTAGCTGAGGTCTAACCAGGGCAGCTGCTAGAGCACTCATTCTCATAGAGAAGTTTGGAATCAAGAGGCGGTGCCGCTCGAACACTTCAGCGGCAGGTCGGGCACCGTGTTGGCCATAAAGCATGTATGAGCCGGAGAACAAAATTGCCTTCGCCGCAAGATCTTCATCATCGGTGACCAGCAGTCCACCTTCGCCAGAGTTCACATGCTTGAACGACTGAGTGCTGAAACAACCGGCGATGCCAAAGGTCCCTGTCGGCTTGTTGTCCCAGCTGGCGCCCATCGTGTGCGCACAGTCTTCGATCACCGTGATGTCGAATTCTTCGCATACTTCCAGCAGGCGATCCATATCGGGAATGTGACCGCGCATATAGGACAGCAGCAGCCACTTGGACCCGCTCTCGGTTGCAGCTCTGCGCAGATCGTCCAGGTCGATGTGGTAGCTCTCGTTAATACCCACGAACACTGCGTCTGCTCCGGCGTGAGCGACAGCACCAGGTACGGGCGCGAGGGTGAAAGCGTTCATGAGCACCTTGTCGCCGCGCTGCACACCCGCCGCCATCAGTGCCACGGCCAGCGACGCTCCGCAGCTATTTAGGGCAACGCAGTATCGACTACCGACGAGCTGGGCAAACTCGGCCTCAAGCAGCGCCGCATCGGCTTCGCCCGCACTGGACTCGCCATAGCGGAAGAGTTTGCCGGTCGACATCAGCTCATTCGCCCTGGAGATCGCCGCTTCAGGAATCGCCTCCTGCCCAGTGAAGTCAAGATCCAATGGTTCCGGTCCAGCCGGGGCCGCGTCTTCCACAGACGTCACAATACCTGACGAATAGGGCAGAATCGGGAGTGTGGATCACGCCGACCTCGCCACATCCTGCCTGACCAAGATTTCTGTCTGGAGTTGCAACCGGAGGGCGGTTGGAAGTCCAGACAACTAATCACTGGAGGCGTTGGAGTTGGCCTTCAGTTGGCGGCGGCGGGCGTGGAGGATTGGTTCGGTGTAGCCCGAGGGTTGCTCCACGCCTGACAGAACCAGGGCTTGTGCTGCTTCGAAGGCTTGACCGTCGAAACCTGGCGCCATTGGTGTGTACTCAGGATCATCGGCGTTTTGGCCATCGACAACTGCGGCCATTTTTTGCATGACGGCCCGGACCTGGTCCTCGGAGATCACGCCGTGATGCAACCAGTTCGCCATGTGCTGGGAGGAGATCCGACATGTTGCTCGGTCTTCCATGAGCCCTACGTCATTGATGTCAGGAACTTTGGAGCAGCCAACGCCCTGGTTTACCCATCGCACAACGTACCCAAGAATGCCTTGGGCATTGTTCTCAATTTCGGACTGGATCTCGTCATCGGTCCACGTTGGATTCGCCTCGACCGGGATGTGCAAGATGTCTTCCAGACTGGCGCGACGGTTCCCGATTAGGCCACGTTGGACCTCCATCACATCAACCTGGTGATAGTGAGTTGCGTGCAGGGTTGCAGCAGTTGGAGAAGGGACCCAGGCGCAGTTGGCGCCGCTCTTAGGGTGACCTATCTTCTGCTCGACCATGTCGGCCATGAGGTCCGGCGCTGCCCACATCCCTTTGCCGATTTGGGCGACCCCGTGGAGACCACAAGCTAGGCCGACGTCAACGTTCCAGTCTTCGTAGGAACCAATCCAAGGCTGAGCCTTCATGTCGCCCTTGCGAACCATTGGCCCAGCCTCCATGGAAGTGTGAATCTCGTCGCCGGTGCGGTCTAAGAAACCGGTGTTGATGAAGGCGATTCGAGATTTCAACGCACGGATGCATTCGGCCAGGTTCACAGTGGTCCGGCGTTCTTCGTCCATCAGGCCGAGCTTGACCGTGTTTGGGGCGAGGTCAAACAATGCCTCGACTCGACTGAATACCTCATCGGCAAACGCAGCCTCTTCGGGGCCATGCATCTTGGGCTTGACTACATACACCGAGCCATGGCGAGAGTTTCGGTCACCGTCAGACTTGTTCAAGTCGTGCTTGGCACAAAGCACCGTCATGATTGCGTCTAGCAATCCTTCTGGCATCTCGTTCCCGTCGCTGTCTAGGACTGCCGGCGTAGTCATGAGGTGACCAACATTGCGAACCCACATGAGGGCTCGACCTGGCACAACAACGTCGCCACCCCCAACCGCTATGAAAGTTCGATCTGGCGCCATCGTGCGAGTAAAGGAGGTTGCACCCTTCGAAACTTCTACAGCCAGATCGCCTTTCATCAGGCCAAGCCAGTTGCTATAGGCCAACGCCTTGTCTTGCGCGTCAACTGCGGCGACCGAGTCCTCACAGTCCATGATCGCAGTGACCGCAGACTCCAAGATCACATCGGCCACACCAGCGGGGTCAGAGGAGCCGACGTTGTGCTGGCGGTCAATGACCAGCTCAACACCGAGGCTGTGATGTTCGAACAACAATGCTTCGGGTGCATCTTCACTGCCCCGGTATCCCTTTAGCGCTCCGGCGTCAGCAAGGCCAGCAACAGAGCCCTCAGCCGTAGAGGCCGCTAAGGAACCGTTCACAATTGAATAACCGACAACATTTGCGTGGGAGCCAGAGCTCAAGGGAATGGCTGAGTCTAAGAAGTTCTTTGACCACGCAATGACTCTCTCTCCCCTAGCCGAGTTGTAGGGCCCTGGCTCTGGAAGGTCTCCCATCGCGTCGGTTCCATACAAAGCGTCATACAACGAACCCCAACGTGCATTCGCTGCATTGATGGCATAGCGGGCGTTCATCACCGGCACCACCAGCTGAGCCCCGGGGACCGAGGCCACCTCTGGATCAACCCCTGTGGTCTCGATAGCAAAATTGGGACCCTCGGGCACCAAGTACCCAAGCTCTTCCAGGAAGGTTCGGTAAGAAGCCTGGTCGAATGGCTCTCCAGACTTGTGGAACGCGTTAATGGCCGCCTGAATCGTGGCCCGTGTCTCTAGCAGTTCGGCATTTCGGGGGCCGAAGTCGGCAAGGAGTCCCGCTAGTCCATCCCAAAAAGTCGAAGCATCAACGCCCGATCCAGGCAGCGCCTCGTTGACTATGAAGTCATGCAGGGGCTCACCAATTTGAAGTCCGGCGCTTGCTATATATTTGTCGCTCATTTGATCCTAAGAAACTGGGTGGTACTTACCGTCGGTCCCAAGGTACTCACTACCACCGTTGCGGTAGAAACTGGACCCTTCAGAACTGGCCAAAGTCGCCAACATTGCTGGCACTGGCAGTTCTTCGGCTTCGAGCCGGTTGATGAATCGGTCAGGGCCGACCACGTCCAACATCTCAAACGGACCCACGGCCCATCCGAAACCCCACTTCATAGCGTTGTCGATGTTCACGATGTCGTCGGCTATCTCGGGCACGAGGTCCGCGCTGTAGCGCAATGTCGCACCGTAGATCTCCCAAGCAAGTTGGCCTTGGGCTGTGTCGGCAAAAAGAACCTCGCCTAAATCGCCCGGTACACCAGAGAGCTCAGGCTCCACTGCCTCACGCCATTCCTGATCATTTAGATCAAAAGTCTCAAACTTCTTTGAACCGTCTTCAAGCTTGGAGACACGCCCGAATCCGCCGAGCGCCCGGCTCTTTCGACCTAGCTGGCCTCGATCAAGCATTGCTTGCTCTGCGGCAGGGAACGCTGTGTATGGCTCGCACGCATCGCCCTCAGGGAGGTTCTCGGCCAAGTTCTTGCCAACTAAGTCCATCACGTCGAGGCCGATTAGATCCATTAACCCGTAAAGGCCCGTCGGCGGGATGCCAACAGGCTTACCCAAAACTGCGTCGATGGTCTCTTGGGTCATACCGGCGGCTAAGAACGGCTTAGCTACGTGCATTCCAGCCAACATGTGGAAACAGCCAATTCGGTTTCCAATAAAGTTGACCGTGTCTTTGGCGTTTACAACTCCCTTACCCAGAGTGTTCTCGGCAAAGTCCGCCAGACGGGCGACAGTCTCGGCCGGCATCTGCTCCCCCGGCACAACTTCCAACAGTTTCATTACCTTTACCGGGTTAAAGAAGTGCGTGATGGCAACGTCACGTTGGAAGCGCTCAGGCATGTCTGCCGCAATATCTCGCAGGGGGATTCCAGAAGTGTTAGAGCTGACGATGGAACCATCGCCTCTCACCGCCTCTACGCGCTCAAACAGCGAACGCTTGATCGCCAGGTTCTCCACGATCACTTCAACAATCCAGTCGACATCGGCGAGCTTGTCTAAGTCATCGTCGAACGTGCCAGTCGTGATGTTGTGCAGGTCTTCAGGCGAGGTTTGACCAAGGCCGTTTTCCGCGGCCTCATTTGTCAGGTCCAATAGGAGAACCTTGCAGCCCTTTGAGGCCGCCAATCCGGCGATTCCAGCACCCATTGTGCCTGCGCCAAGTACCGCAACTGATTCGATGTTTCCGCTCATGGAAACAGGCTAGGAGCAACAGTTACTCTCGCGTTACAGCACTCTCGCCTATTCAGCTGATCTTTCAACCGGCGTGTATTCGCAGTTTCGAAGGACCTCGTAGTGTGATCGATTGTTTCCATTCCACATCTGCTGGGTTGATGGTGTAATCCCCGTAGGCGTCAAGCAGACGCTCAAGTCCCTTGCGGATTTCCATTCGGGCGAGATTGGCACCAAGGCAATAATGAATGCCGTGACCGAAGGAGATAGGTGCGGGGTCGACACGGTCGAGTTTAAGCACGTCAGGGTCTTCGAATTGCCGCTGATCCCTGTTCGCCATCGCCAGCATTGCCACGATGTTGGCTCCGGCTGGAATGGTGTGTTCTCCCAGCCGGATGTCGTGTTTAGCTGAACGCGGATCAGATTTCACCGAAGTATCGAATCGAATCAACTCTTCTACCGCATTAGGCCATTGATCTGGATTGTCACGGATCCAGGCGCGCTGCTCGGGAAACTCAGCTAAGGCCAGCAGCGCCGTACCGAGAAGGCCCGTTGTCGTGTCGTGGCCGGCAATCATGATTAGGCCAAATATTGCAACCAATTCGTCCTCACTGAGACGATCGCCTTCGTCCTCAGCCAAGGCCAAACCGGTGATTAGATCATCGGCAGGGTTTGCCCGCCTTTGGTTCGCAAGTGAGACGACATAGTCATGGAAATCATCAAGCGTGCTGTTCATCAAATCGGGGTCAAACCCGCGAAACGGATCTAGCAGCTTCGTGATCTGTACCGCAGCTGACCGGATCCAGTCTCTGCGTTCAGCTGGCACGCCGAGAAGCTCGGCAATGACGTAGATGGGAAATTGGGCCGTGAACCCGTCGACCAGTTCGGGCGCAACCGGATCAAGACCGGCCATCAACTCATCGAGGATCTCATCCATTCGTTCGTCGAGACGAGCCACTTGGCGAGGGGTGAAGGCTCGGTTAACGAGGCCTCGCAGTCGTGAATGGTCGGGTGGGTCTACGCCAACCAAGAAATTGCGAAAGAAAGATCGACCCTTTGGACTTAACTGTGTGTAGGGCCGAACTTCCAGCAACATGTCAATCTGAGGGCTACTAATTGCATCGCTAGAGCTAAGGACGGTGCGGCACTCTTGGTATCCGCTAACAAACCATTGCTGATACGTGCGCTTGTAGACCACAGGGCCCTCTTCGCGAAGCGTCGCCAGAAGGGCATAGGGGTCAGCAGTTGCCTCTTCGCTAAACGGGTTACCCCAGGAATCGAAGCGAAAAATCGACTCTGAGAGACGCGGCCGCTTTAAGACCTGGCGCAGAATTGGAATAGTTACCGCTTCAATCCGCATGCCACAACTATTGCAGGTTCTAGCTGCGGGTTCCCGATCCGGCGATGTTCTAGAACCATCGCCCTAACTCTTGCCGTAGTCAACCGCCAGCCACCGCTCCGGATCAACTCTCACCACTACCTGGCCATCAACATTGCTGGAATTGGCATAGGCTGCGCCTCCCTTTTCTCCCAAGTAACGCACGGCCATCGCCGTGATTGCCTCCAGAGAACTGGACTGAATCGAGGCAACGGGGCCCTCAATACTGACGTAGGCGTAGGGCGGGGCCTCAGTCTGCGCGACGAGGCTAAGGCGAGTCCCGACCTCAAGCAGCTTGCCCTTCTCCGACTCGGCGGCAATTATGAACCAGAGCTGGCCGCCGACCTCATAGTCATACCAAACCGGCACGGTCAGCGGTCCTCGGCCGGGATCGTTAAGGCCAAGGACACCCACGTGTAGGCCCGCAAGGAAAGATTGCTTCTCTGCCAATGTCATTCTCATGAGACCGACTTAAGCATCTCGTATAGCTTTGCGCCAAAGCAGAGGGATGGTCACGCACATCGTGACGAATCCAACGATCCGCATCGTAATGACAGGGCCATAAGCAGGCGCCAGAACTGATTGGGCAAAGGCGCCAAATGGCAGCCCGCCCGAAAACCCGAGAATCATCAACCCCATCATCCGGCCCATCATTCGCGGTTCTGTTGAGCTTTGTAGAAGGGTTCGATGGCTAGCAATCGCGATGCCGGCGTTTAGGCCCCACCCGATCATGATTGCCAGCGCTACCCAGTAGTTGGGGGCAAAGCTGAGTAGGAACTGGCCCAGCCCGAGCCCGATTCCAATGAATATGGCAACGTTGATTCCATGCCTCATGTTGTCTAGGCCTGCAACAAACAACGAAGAAACTAACATTCCGAGACCGAACGAGCCCAGCAATAGCCCAGCCTGGAGTGACCCCATTTGATAGTCAGATTCGACAATTCGCGGCATCGCAATCTGCATCACTGCGAAGGATGATCCCAGGATCAGGGCTGTCACCAACAAGGTGGCTCGCAGGTTGGATTCTCGGGCGTAGCGCAATCCCTCAGCCATCTCGGCTCGAATTGACCTCTTAGGTCCGTCAGCCTCGATAGTTGGGATTATCACTGTTCTCATGACCGCCATCGAGGCCAGAGCGAGAACTCCCAACATCGCAAATCCTGCGGCATTTCCGAACAAGCCAATGAGGCCCCCACCAAGAGCCAGACCCAAGAAGCCAGCCGCTTGACCACCACCATTTTGCAGAGCGATGCCGTTCATCAGCCGCTCGGGCGGCAGAAGTAGCGGAGCGATTGCACTGATATTCGGAGACAGAATCACCAGCGCCGCACCGATCAACACAGCAAAGACACCGGTGATTATTGGCGTTGCCAAGCCCCCGGCGACGACGCCTGCGAACACGAAGAAGCCGATGGCCACTATCCCGGCCCAAATCAGGAAGAAGTTACGACGGTCCACTCTGTCAGACCACGCCCCGGCTGGAGCACTCAGCAACAGCGCCGGCACCCCAAGCGCTATGCCGATGTTGCCTTCGGCCCCAGCCCAGTCAGTCAAGGTGACAATCAACCAAACAAAAGCGAACCGAATCGTTCCGTTCAGCCCGTTGATCAATATGTTGGCGATCCAGAAATTTCGGAAGTTCTTGTCGCTTAATACTTCAAGCAGCGGGTTGCGCGCATCTGGGAGACTTTGCGGTTTGCCCGGCGGACTTATGGTCACGATTGTTGAAGCTAGGGAGTGAATCGAGCTACGTCAATTATTGGAGCCCGGTCTGTGTTAGGTCAGGTACGTGTTAGGTCAGGTCTGGGTCAGCTCAGGTCTGGGTCAGCTGGCCTATCGCGAAACGCTTTCTTTAAGATCTCTCCGGGCGCAGCCTCTGACCACCACGAAGTCGTGCCCTTTTCTAGAAGCTCCTTTGAGGCCTTCACAACCGCACCCATAGCAACCAAGGAGAAGCCGCTTCCTACTGAGACTCTGGCCACGCCGAGCTCTGCAAGCTCTGGAACCGATGGCGAACCTGGCAATGCGAGGACGTTAACTGGAAGTCCGGTTGCTTGGACAATTTGTTGAATCTGGGAAGGCGAATTGGCGCCAGGAGCATAGACACAATCGGCACCAGCCTGGGCGTATGCGACTAAACGAGTCAGGGTGTCATCGAAGTCTTGAATGCCTCGAATGTGATTCTCGGCCCGAGCGGTAACAACAAATCCTGTGGGTTTCGCGGCTTCGACTGCCGCGGCCACGCGTTCGACTGCATGATTCAGTTCATAGATCGGGTTGTTGTCATCAATTGAGTAGTCCTCAACTGACCCTCCAGCAAGCCCCACCGATGCCGCCTGAGTGATTGTGTGCCCGACACCCTCAGGGTCATGGGCGAAACAGTTCTCCAGATCGGCTGAAAGTGGGATTTCAATTGAGCCGACCAACTCCTGTGCATGGGTCAGTATCTCGCTCTTGGTAACCCGAGAATCGGTCTTACCCATCGATGCCGCATGTCCAGCACTGGTCGTCGCCAACGCTTCGAAGCCCAAAGCTTCCATCAACCTTGCAGTTCCAATGTCCCACGGATTGGGCATTAGGAACGGTTTACCTCGGTGATGAAGCGCTCGAAAGACTTCTGACTGGTTCACCTAGACGCTCACTTTTTGAGTTGTTCCAGGTCGCGGACTGCTCCTCGGGATGCCGAGGTAGTTAGAGCTGCGTATGCCTGCAAGGCAAGGCTGACCTGCCTTTCTCTGTTTACGGGCGTCCACGCATCTTCTCCGCGGGCTTCTTGGGCCTCACGACGCTTGTCGATTTCAGCGTCAGTCACGTCCAAGGAAATTGAGCGGTTCGGAATGTCGATGGAAATCTGATCTCCGGTCTGGACCAATCCGATAAGCCCACCTTCAGCAGCTTCGGGTGACGCGTGCCCGATCGATAAGCCCGAGGTCCCGCCGCTAAACCGACCGTCAGTTAGGAGGGCACATTCTTTACCTAGGCCCCGGCTCTTGATGTAGGTGGTTGGGTAAAGCATCTCCTGCATCCCCGGTCCGCCCTTGGGGCCTTCGTAACGAACGATGACAACTTCACCCGAAACCACTTCTTCGCCAAGGATTCCTTCAACTGCTGCGTCCTGGCTTTCATACACCCGAGCCTTGCCGGTAAAAGTGAAAATCGACTCGTCGACGCCGGCCGTCTTTACGATGCAGCCATCGGTTGCGAGGTTCCCGTACAGAACGGCCAAGCCGCCTTCTTTGGTGTAGGCGTTGTCAACACTTCGGATACAACCACCTTCTCGATCGGTATCTAGCGATGGCCAGCGGGTGCTTTGGCTAAATGCGACCTGGGTGGGAATTCCTGCTGGCCCGGCGGAGAAAAGTTGCTTTGCTTCAGCAGTTGCGGTTGGCCGCATGATGTCCCACTGGTCCAAGGCCGCACTCATTGTTTCTGAGTGCACGGTGGCAACTGAAGAATCGATGTGACCTCCACGATCCAGCTCTCCAAGAATCCCCATGATTCCGCCAGCCCGATGGACATCTTCCATGTGATACTGCTGGACGCTTGGCGCAACCTTGCAGATGTTCGGAACACGACGGCTGATGCCATCAATGTGGCTCATATCAAAGTCATGGCCTGCCTCATGAGCTGCGGCCAAAATGTGAAGCACGGTGTTAGTTGAGCCTCCCATGGCAATGTCTAGCACCATCGCGTTTTCAAAGGCCGCCCTATTGGCGATGTTGCGAGGCAACACCGAGTCGTCGCCTTTTTCGTAGTAGCGCTTCGCAAGGTCAACAATTGTTCGACCCGCCTGAAGGAAGAGCTGCTCCCGGTCAGAGTGAGTTGCCAGGGTTGAACCGTTACCAGGCAGGCTAAGCCCGAGAGCCTCCGTTAGACAGTTCATCGAGTTGGCAGTGAACATGCCCGAACAGCTTCCACAGGTTGGGCACGCTGAACGCTCGACGGCCGCGATGTCTTCGTCTGTTGCTGTGGCGTCTCCTGCAATTGTCATGGCGCTTACCAGATCGACACGAACCTCTTCACCGGCAAGGCGGGTCTTGCCCGCTTCCATCGGGCCACCGCTCACAAAAACCACCGGAATGTTCAGGCGCATGGCTGCCATAAGCATTCCAGGGGTGATCTTGTCGCAGTTGGAGATGCAAACCAAGGCGTCAGCGCAGTGGGCATTGGCCATGTATTCAACCGAGTCCGCAATTAGGTCGCGGCTTGGAAGGCTGTAAAGCATGCCTCCGTGACCCATTGCAATGCCGTCATCTACTGCAATCGTGTTGAACTCTTTCGCCACGCCGCCGGCCGCCTCGACCTCGCGGGCCACTAGCTGACCGAGGTCCTTTAGGTGGACGTGACCAGGCACAAACTGTGTGAAGCTGTTTGAAATCGCAATGATCGGCTTATCGAAGTCGTCATCAGTCATGCCGGTAGCTCGCCAAAGCGCCCGAGCGCCCGCCATGTTGCGGCCATGAGTTGTAGTTCGAGAACGGTATTCGACCATTCCCCTAGGTTAGTGACTCGAAGTCACTTCTTCCCAAGTGATTCCCAACTTGCGGGCCCGTCGTTCCGAGAACACAACAGCCCCGACCAGAAGGGAGACGATGATTCCCAGCGAAATGTAGGTGTTCAGGTGGTACCAATGCGAGATCGCCATCTTGGCACCTACAAAGATCAAGATGGCGCCCAGGCCGTGACTTAGGTAGTGGAACCGCTCACGAGCATTTGCCAGCAGGAAGTACATGGCTCTCAACCCGAGGATGGCGAACGCGTTCGACGTGAACACAATAAAGGGCTCATTCGAAACGGCTAGAACTGCCGGAACCGAGTCAAGCGCAAAGACCACATCGGTGAACTCGATAACTACCAGGGCCGCAAACAGCGGGGTCGCAGTCTTGACGCCGTTAATAACGGTGAAGAAGTTGTGGCCATCGAGCTTGTCGGTAACGGGAACAAACCGCTCCAAAAGGCCCAAGCCCATCGTGCTGGTGTTCTCGCCTTCGTCGTCTCTGTGGCGAATGATCTTGAAACCGGTGTAGATCAAGAACACGCCAAACACCACGAGCAGCCAGAAGAACCTAGCAATCAAGCGGCTACCAATGAGAATGAAAAACAGTCTCAGGACTAGAGCGCCGAAGATGCCCCAGAAGAGCACCCTGTGCTGATATTTCAGCGGGATGGACATTGCCGAGAAGATGATCGACCAGACAAAGACATTGTCAATGCTGAGCGATTTCTCGATTAGGTAGCCGGAGATGTACTCACCAAAGGCCGCACCTCCTTGGTCTCCGAAGCCAAAGTAAACAACAATGCTGAATGCCAGGCCGCAGCCAATCCAGACGAGCGTCTCTTTGAGCGCCTCTGATGCGGTCGGTTCGTGATCGTCACGGTGACGATAGAGGTCGATACCCAGCATCACCCCGATGGTGGCTGCCAGCGCAAACCAAGCCCAGATCGGAACATTCAATTCAACAAAGGACTCGCGGGCACCCGTCGTAGCAAAAAACATGTCCCACAAGTATTGCGCAATCCCGCTCAATTAGGCGTCATCAAAGCCATCGGCCCTAGCTGGACCTAGTTATCCACAGATCTAGGCACCTAGCTGGTTTTGAGACTTGACCCCCTAAGGGTGACGAACAGGCCTTTTGCTTCGACTAAGCGTTTTCCATCGTGGTCATGGATAGCGGCGGTGACTTTGACCATTCGACCTCGGGCCCGTTCAGCTTCACCCCGGACCGTGTATGGGCCATCAGCCAAAGAAACAGGGTTGCGGTACCGAAGATCTAGCTTTCCGGTAACAACCCGCTCCCCCATTGATGCTGCGCTAATTCGGGCGCAAACGTGATCCAAAACGGTGGCTGCCAGTCCACCATGCAGCCAACCGGGGTTGCCACGATGTTCGGGCCTAGGACTAAAAACAGCCTCCCCCGTGGCACCTCCCGCCTCAGTTGCTGTGGTCACAACCTCGGGGTGCAAAGCCGACAGAACGTCGAATACCAAACTGCTGTCTGGGTTGCTGGTTTCTGGGCTGGTTTCGCTCACCGGGCCAGAGCCTAGGTTCCCAAATGCGCCCTCCGCTACAAATCCGGAGTTTGGCGCGACTATGTAGCAGTGATTTCAGCCCGCAAAAAGCTAGCTGCGTTGCTTGCGGGCTTCGCCCTGACTGCAGCTGCGTGTGGGTTGTCCGACATTGCGACAAACCGCTACGGCGATGAGCCCCAAGCGCTCCCCCAAGACAGGCAACCCACAACCTCCACCACGCCGAACTCAACAACAAGCACGACCGAACCTCCACCCGGCCAGACCACAACAACTACTGCTCCTAGTAGTGAAACCACGCTGGACCCTGGCGGGCCGACATTCCCACCCACTACCGCAGCACCCGAGCCGACCATCCCGGCCGAAACTGATGACGGCATCGGCGACCCGCTCTTCCCAGGTTTGGGAAATCCGGGCTATGACGTTCAGAACTACACGATCTTTATTGATGCCACCGAGCCTGAACTTGACGCCATAGCAGGGCTGACGATCGTTCCAGATGCTCCAGCCACCACATTCAATATGGATCTCGTCGGCATGTTTGTGTCCAGCGTCTTTGTTGACGGAGCGCAAGCCCGATTCGAGCGCCAAGGTCGCGAGCTAATCGTTCTTCCCCCAACGCCACTTGTTGCCGGGCAAGAGACGTCTGTGCGGGTTGAGTATTCGGGAATTCCCACTCCCCTGAACGATCGCACAGCACCCGGACCAGTCGGTTGGATCACCAGACCGTGGGGCTCCTACGTTGCCAGCGAGCCCACTGGGGCGGCCACATGGTTCCCGTCCAACGACCACCCAAGAGACAAAGCGACCTTCACGATCGCGGTGTCGGTCGCCGAGCCAAACATAGCTGCTGGACCCGGTTTACTCATTGATCAAACCAGCGAGAACGGTGTAGCAACCTACGTTTGGCAGACCACCGAACCAATGGCCACATACCTAGCCTCAGTTGTCACTGGCCCGTTCACAATCAGCCAAGACAACACTGGCGAAGTACCTATCCGTCACGTAGTACCGCTAGGACGTGAGAGCGACGCAGCTGCCGCTTTTGCCCCCACAGCCGAGATGCTCGACACCTTCACTGAGCTCTTCGGCCCGTACCCGTTCGAGTCCTATGGAGGAGTGATCATTCCCGACTCACTGAACTTCGCTCTTGAAAATCAGACTCTGTCTTTGTTTGGAATAGGGCTCCTTGAGGTTCCGAACCCGGCGAATGATTTCCTCATCGCCCACGAACTGGCCCATCAATGGTTTGGCAATGACGTTTCACCAACGTCGTGGGAAGACATCTGGTTAAACGAGGGATTCGCCACCTGGGCCGAGACCTATTGGCTAGACACAAAACTCGGCCTCCGAACGTTCGAACAACTTGAAACAGCAGCCAAAGCCAGAAACCTCGGCCCGCTAGTTGGGCGCAGCCAAACCGACTTGTTTAGCCCGACTGTCTATCTTCGGGGCGGCCTTGCCCTGGAAGCAATCAGACGCACGACCGGTGACGACGTGTTCTTCCAGATACTTCGTGCCTGGGTGCAGCGCTTCGGCGGTGGTGACGCATCAACCCAAGACTTCGTTGATCTCGTTACTGAGATCGGCGGCCCTCGTGCCGCCAACATTCTCACCGACTACCTGATCGACCCGACAATGCCTGATCTTCCATGACCGTCAGAACAGGGGTCTATCCCGGATCCTTTAATCCACCCACAGTGGCCCACCTAGCGGTTGCTGCGGCTGCTAGGGAGCAGCGAGAGCTGGAACGAGTGGTGTTTATGGTTTCGCGCCAGGCGCTAGCGAAAGAGACAGTGACACACCCTCGCCTGAATCATCGTCTGGAGGTCATAGCCCAGTCTGTGTCCGACCACGACTGGCTCTCGGTTTCGGTGACAGACCGCCAACTCTTGGCCGACGTGGCCGACGGTTTTGATGTCTTGATTATGGGCGCCGACAAGTGGGACCAGATCCAACAGCCACAGTGGTATGACAGTGAGGCACACAGGCTTGACGCCTTGTCCCGACTACCCGAGCTTGCAGTAGCTCCCCGACCCCCAATTGAGATTGCCAACCAACACCTGCTTTCAGTTGATGTCGAATTCACAGGCACCGTGTCATCGACCGCTGCAAGGGACGGGGCGATCGAGTTAATGCTCCCGGCGGCCCGCCGGTTTGCCGAGCAAACCGGCGCTTGGATTAACCCGGCGCGATACGACGCGTGGCTGGCCGAGGATCAACCGCCCATCGCCTAGAGTTGCGCCGATGAACAACTCCTGGAGCGACTGCGCTGAACCTTCGCGCCACCTCCGATTCCAGGTTCTTCAGACTCCAGAATTCATAGCCGAGCTCCGTTCTGAAATCCCTAAGGCAAGATCGCAAATCCTCATTCAGCTGATGACCTTTGATGGCGACAAGGCCGGTTTGGAGATCGCCGAGCTACTCCTAGCCGCCAAAGCTCGTGGTGTTGAGGTCCGCCTGCTGGTTGACTCCTTCACCCGCTTCCGCGTAAGTGACGTCCCTGTGCGTCGACCTGAAGTTGCAGACGAAGTAGCAGCGACAAAAGCCATGTTCGAACGGCTCCGCAGCCAAGGCATCGGTCTGAACTTCACTCATCCTCTGGGCCCCGCAAACTTGTTCGCCCCGGCTCGTAACCACAAGAAGATCTTTGTTATCGACGACGCCGCCTACCTCGGTGGCATAAACGTAAGTGACCACAACTTCGAGTGGCATGACTTCATGGTCAAGATTCGCGACTCAGCAATTCGAGCCGCCATCGTTGACGATTTCGAATTCAGTTTCGGTGGAGGTCGACGCTCAACCAATAGCCATATCATCACGAACTCAGAAATCGAGAACGTGTTCGACACCATGGTCACAAGCGCCAAACACAGCATCTTGTTGGCTTCGCCCTACGCCGTCGACATTGGACTGATCAAGATAATCCAAAAGGCTGCGGCGCCGAATATCCAGATTGTGGCCAGCCGCGACAACAACCTCGAACTGTACGAATGGATGAGTCCTTACCTCGAGTGGCGCCTTCGAAGATCGGGTGCAGAAATGCTCTCCTATGCCAACTTTTCTCACTCAAAGTTCCTTCTTGTCGATGATTCGGAACTTCTTATCGGTTCCTCGAATTTTGGTCGCCACAGCTTCTGGTGCAATCAGGAAATTTGTTTGCACATTAACGACCAAGACTTCATCGCCGACTTTAAGAAGGCCCTATTGTTTGACACTGATCCGCTGCCTCCGGAAGATCCCCGACATCGGGTGGTTGCGGGTGGAGTGGTGTCTTACGCAATTCATGCATCCGTATTTGCCCTCCGCCACCTGATCGCCCCTTATGTCCCGAACCTCGCGAAGCACTGAACTGTGGCTGATAGCTGGTGGCCTCGGTGTTTTCGCACTTGGAATGTGGGTCCTAGGCGCAGCGATTGACTCACCCTTACTAAAGTTCTGCGGTTTCATGAGCGGAGCCACCACTTTTGTTCCGATGCCAGCCGACGCCTATGTACTAGCAGCATCGGAGTCAATCACTCCTTTGACAATCGGTGTGGTGGGTGGGCTCATCAACGGAGTGATCGTGCTGGTTGAAGCTCGCTGGGTCCTACAGCTGTCTACGTTCAGCGTCTTCGAACGTTTCCGCCAGATCGTTGGCAGCAGTCGCTATATCGACCTGGTTGAACGCCACATGTTCCTCGGACTGCTCTTCGGCGGCCTGACGTTCCTCCCGTTCGAACCCTTCCGACTAGTAGCAATCATGCGTCGTTATAGCTACAAGCTCTACTTCTTGGCAACTGTGCTTGGCCGCGGAACCCGCTACTACTTACTGGCGAGCGCCGGCAACGTGATTGCTGACCTCGGCGTCATCCAGTACGTGATTTGGGGAAGCGTCGCATTGTTCGCATTTGGTCTATTTCGCTCGTACCTTCGCGTGGGCGAAACGAAGTAGTCTTTCCAACCATGCATGTCCTAGTAACAGGCGGATGTGGCTTCATTGGAAGCCATCAATCCGTCGCACTCCTCGAAGCCGGTCACGAAGTCACAATCGTCGACGATCTCTCCAACTCAAAGGCCGCCGTCCTAGAGCGGATCGCCAAGATCGCTGGCAAGTCAGCGACGTTCGTGGAGCTGAACGTTCGAGACACTTCCAAGCTGACTGATGTGATGACCGAAGGCGAGATTGACAGCATCATTCACTTTGCGGCCTTCAAGCACGTTCGAGAATCGATGGAACGTCCGGTCGACTATTTTGCCAACAACATCGAAGGCCTGACTTCGGTTCTTCAAGCCGCAACGGCGGCCGGAGTTCGCCGCATCGTGTTCAGTTCTTCTGGGTCGATCTATGGAGACGCAGACGAACTGCCAATCCCCGAGACCGCCACGCCAAGACCAACCAACCCCTATTCGCGCACCAAAGCTTTCGGGGAACGAATCTGTGCTGACCTGTGCAGCTCGGACCCAAGTTTTTCCATCACGGCCCTGCGGTATTTCAACCCGGCCGGAGCTCACCCATCAGGTCACATCGGCGAAGATCCTACGGGCCTTCTATCTAACCTATTGCCGATTCTGATGCACGTGGCTGTAGGCAACCTCGCCGAAGTCGCCATTTTCGGTGACGACTTTGACACTCCAGACGGCACAGGCGTACGTGACTACGTACATGTGATGGATGTGGCCGAAAGTCACTTGACCGCGCTGGAAAAAATGTCCGGTGAAGACGGGTTCAACGCTTACAACATCGGTCGTGGTGAAGGCGTTTCCGTTCTCCAACTGATTTCGGCTGTTGAAAAAGCCGCAGGCGTCAAGATCGACCGCACAGTCAAAGAGCGTGGCGCAGGTGACGTTGCGTCATTGTTTGGAGATACCCGCTTGGCCGCACAAGAGTTGGGTTTCTCCAACTATCGCACTCTCGAAGAAATCTGCGCCGACGCATGGCGTTGGCAATCACAAAACCCTGACGGCTACTAGCCAGCGCCAGAAGGGCCAGCGCCAGAAGGGCCAGCGGTGCTAGTTATTACCGCGCGCAGGTCTTACTGGAGCAGCTGGAGTTGAGTTCTCCAACAATGGTGGAGTGTCAAGGTCTACACCAGTCTTGGCGGCAGCGTTCAGGTCGTCTGAATCCAAGTCTGCAAGCGCATCTAGGTCGACCGCCCGGCCCAGATCGACGGGTCGTGCGATGTCGTGATTGGCAACTGGCCTCACGTCGAAGAACGATCCTGGTTTAGCTCCAAGCTTTGCTGTTGAGGCACCAATGCTGGAGGCGGCGGCGTTGACTCCGCCCTTGGGGGTTTCGTCGATGATGACTTTCTTGATCTCTCCAGTGCGAAAGATTTTCTCGTTCAACCGCCATGACCTCTTGCCTCGGTCCACATCCAGACGATCGCCGACTGCGGCGTTAACTGCTGCGCCGATGAGAAGAACCTGCGCTGCAAGCCAGATCCAAGTGAGAGCCAACAAACCACCACCGATGGCGCCCGAAACCCCGGCGACACCGTCGCCTTGGGTCGTGATCACGTCAACGTAGTACTCGAAGCCAAGTGAAAGACCCCACCACATGACAGCGGCGATGATCGCGCCAGGCAAGTCCCAACGCCAACGTGATCGGGTCGCTGGGCCGTAGTAGAAGATCACAGAAGCCCAAAGAACAAGAATTAGAACGGCAACCCCTGATCGAGCGGTGCTTTCATAGGTTCCAAGGTCAAGCTCGGGCCAAACGTAGATTTCCAACGCCGCAATTGGGGCCGCAACGAGGAAGGTTCCCAGTCCAAGGAAGAGGGCAACGACTCGGGCGTGATACCAAGCTCGGCCATCCTCGACGTCATAGACCTCGTCGAGCGCTCGAATCAGTCCGGCAAAGCCTCGGCTAATAGTCCACATGGCTAAAAGAATCGAGAAGGTCAAGATTCCGGAGTTGCCCTGCTCAAACATTGACTCAACAAGATTGGTCACTTCGTCGCCGGAGTTATCGAAGATCCCGTCGAAGAAGTTGACAACGCCTCCGCTGATCTCGTCAACAAAGTCCTGACCTGTCAGGTCTTTCAACCAGCCCAGCCCAGAGACCATCGCCAACACGAGGGCGGGTACTGACAACAAGATCCAGAACGTGACGCCAGCGGCAAGGTCGCCCAGGCCACCGTGATACCAATGCTTGGCCACGTCCCAGACAAAACTTGAGAGTGACTTAATCCACTTCACAGGGTTCTTGCTCACCCCGTAAGGATAGATAAATTCTCAGCGCACACCGGGTATAGGTCCAAGGTTGCACCTCGGCGGCCTAGAACCGTTCAGATACGCTCGCCAGATATGGCTAATGAGCAGTCTGGAATCACCCCCCAACCAAGCGCTGAGGGCGGCGATTCTTCAGTTGCCGGTACCCACGCAGGCGAGGCATTTCTGGTTGGACCCCCCGGGAAGGTTTCGGGTCCCGGCGTTTTGTTACTTCATTCGTGGTGGGGTCTAAACGAGTTCACCCGCGACTTCGCCCGAAACATAGCGTCACTCGGCTTCACCGTTCTGGCCCCGGACCTGTTCAACGGGCAAACGCCACAAACCGCTGCCGATGGCGAAGCTGTGTTAGCCGGCGTCGAACCGAACGAGTTATCGGGGCTTGTAATGTCATCAGCGCACGCGCTGCGTACTGCTACTGAAGACCAGACCAAGCCGATCAGCGTAATTGGTCTTTCAATGGGCGGATCCATGGCTTTGTGGCTCTCAGCGCGACTGCCCGGCTCGGTCGACTCAGTTGTCACGTTCTATGGAGCTCAGTCGATCGACTACGACGATGCCACAGCTGTCTACCAAGGGCACTTTGGCGACCAAGACCACATGGTTGATTCCGAAGAGCGAGTTGTAACCGAGAGCTTCATTCGGCTTGGCGAAAAGCACACCGAGTTCCACACCTACGAGGGCGTCGGGCATTGGTTCATGGAGGAAGGCTCACCGAACTACGATGCTGATGCCGCCGCCTTGGCCTGGGACCGAACCAAGCACTTCCTTCTCACAGCCCGAGACGGGCGTTAAGAATTCCTGACATATAGGCCAAAGATCCGGACACAAACAACAGATGACAAGCGTCCCGCTAGTTGAAGCACAGAATGTGGCCAAATCATATGGCTCCTTTACTGCGCTCAGCGATGTCTCCTTCACTATCGGGTCTGGCATAACCGGTCTGCTGGGAGCCAACGGAGCCGGTAAGACGACTCTTCTTGGAATGATTCTTGGTTTACACCGCTGCGACTCGGGTTCGCTTCGAGTAATGGGCATCGACCCTTACACCGCTGGGGCGAAGGTCAGAGAAGGCTTGGGTTACGCCCCCGAGCATCACACCCTGCCCGAAAATCTGAAGGCCTCTGAGTTCGTGCGCCACGTCGCCGAACTTCACGGGCTGCCCAAGGAAGAGGCCAACACACGCTCTAGCGACGCACTATGGCTAGTCGGACTCGGCGAAGAACGATTTCGCCCCCTCGGAACCATGAGCACAGGGCAACGTCAAAGGGTGAAACTGGCCCAAGCCATTGCCCATGACCCTGACATCATTCTTCTTGACGAGCCCACCGACGGACTTGATCCGGTTCAACGCGACGAGATGTTGGATCTCATCCGTCGAGTCTCAGTGGAGTTCGGCATCCACGTGATTCTTAGCTCCCATCTGCTTGATGAGGTTCAGCAAATCTGTGATGCGGCCGTCATTGTGGGCGATGGAAGAGTGCTTACGTCAGGAACTCTCGAAGATCTCAGAGGCTCGGGTTCTGACGTACTGATAGAAATTGAAGATTTGGACACTGTGCCTCTTGTAGCCGCCGGCCTAGAGCAAGCGGGCGCAACGGTGATGGTCAGCGGTAGAACCATCATCGCTACTGGCAACGATGATGCAGTGTTCGACATCGCCCGCGATGTTTGTGCAGCAAGAAACGCCCCAATCACTCGCCTGAGCCGACGACGGCTATCTCTTGAAGACGTCTTCCTAGAGACGACGGCGCCATGACTAGTCCAGAGATCAACACCGCCAGCACCAACGACGCACAGATTTTCGATCGGGGCTACCGAAGCTATTCCGGTGTCAGAACCGGGGTGCCAGGCGCCATCAAGACCGTCATAAGCCAGAGTGTGCGGTCAGTACTTGGCCTGGGCCGATCGGCACGACACAAAGTAATCCCGGTTGTCGTAATCCTGATGACTTACGTGCCAGCAATCGTTTTTGTCGGTCTGGCTGCCCTGCTCCCAGACGAAATCGGCGACGGTTTCTTACCTACCTATGCCGAGTACTACGGCTTCATAATCACCGCGCTGTTCTTGTTCGCAGCTTTTGTTGCACCCGAGCTCCTTTGCACGGATCGGCGATCGGGAATGTTGGGGGTGTACCTGTCTTCACCGCTAGATCGCACTACTTACCTGTTAGCCAAACTGTTGGCCGTAATGACAATCCTGGCATTGGTCACAATCGGACCGCCGCTACTGCTACTAATCGCCCTAAGTCTCGAAGGCTCAGGACCCGAAGGTTGGATCAACTTCTTCGAGACGCTTGGCCGGATAGTTCTTGCCGGGTTCATGGTCAGCCTGTTCTTCTCAGCCCTGTCCATGGCCGTCAGTGCTACAACCGATCGCAAAGGCGCCGCAACAGCAACAACTTTGGGTTTGTTAGTGGGTAGCGCCGCTGTCGGGAACACCCTTGTGGAGTTTGATTACTCTCGCAAGTTCCTCCTGATGGACCTTCTTGGTTTGCCCTCTGAGCTGGCCTTTCGTGTACACAACGAGCTTGGTAACTGGCGAGACATCGAGAGCGTCTTTGTGTGGCTGGCTGTTGTCGGGATAATCGTCGCATGTGGCTCGTGGGTGTGGCTGCGCTATCGAAGCTTGTTGGTACGTAGATGAGCGACCTGCCACCACCATCACCCGAGCCAACATCAGGCCAGCCTCCGTCCGCGCCCCCGCCGATGTCGCCAGTTGGAACACCGCCTCCGCCTTCGGCATCTTCGGCTCGAGTTGGGCCTCAACCTCCAGGTCCACTGGTAGTTCCTGACGGAGCGACAGTTGTTGTGGATGGCGTTTCGAAGTCCTTTGGTGCCCTGGTTGCGGTCTCTGAAGTTTCGTTCACGGTAGGCCCGGGAGTAACTGCACTGCTAGGACCAAACGGTGCTGGCAAAAGCACTTTGCTGCGGGTCCTCTGTGGTTTGACTCCACCGTCTCGGGGAACAGTTTGGGTTGCGGGAGGCAATCCCCGAACAAGTGAGGAAGCTCGAGCCAACATCGGCATCGTGCCTCAGCAAGACGGAGTCTTCGAGCGAGACACAATCTTTGACTTCGTCCACCTGGCCGCAGTCTTAAGCGGGGTACCCGACCCGTCAGAGGCATCGATGCGAGCGTTAGCCGCCGTCGAGATGGACCCCAATTTGGATCGTCCAATCGGGGCGTTTTCCAAGGGCATGCGTCAGCGAGCAAAGATTGCCGCTGCGCTTGTGCACTCGCCCACTGTGATGGTTCTAGACGAGCCACTTAATGGTTTGGACCCCAAGCAGCGGCGTCAAATGATCGACCTCTTCCACCAGCTAGGCGAAGCGGGTGTGACCGTCTTAGTAAGTAGCCACGTGCTGGACGAAGTGGAGCGGTTTGGAAGCAATGTGCTGGTAATCGCCAAAGGCCGCATTGCCGCGAAGGGTGACTTCAGGGCCATACGTGGTCTGATGAACGACCAGCCGCTTCGATACCGAATCGAATGCACCAATCCTCGACGGGTCGGAGCCGTCCTTTTGGACTCTGCGATGGTCAACGGTTGCACTGTCAACGACTCGGGTGACCTGGAAGTCACAACCAATGACGCTGTTGCGTTCAGAACGAACATCGCTCAGATCTGTGTCAGCCAAGAGGTACGCCTGACCGGGTTAACCCCGCTCGATGACGACCTTGAATCTGTCTTCCGCTACCTGGTGGGCCCATCATGAGCGTAAGCACTCCCGGCGCCTTCACCGCTCTGTACAAGCTGGTGCTCAAGCATCAGCTGACGAAGGGAAGGGCCTTCCTCTTCGTTGCCGTCGCAGCCGTCGCCATTGGAATCTCGTTCCTGGCGCGCCAGGGCATCGACGACGCCAGAGACAAGATCGAGGCCAGCGCTTTCTTTGCCGACACGTTCGGTTTGGGTCTAGTTGCACCAGTTATCAGCCTGGTGCTCGGTAGTGCAGCACTCGGCAACTGGCGAGACGACGAGACAATGGTCTATGTCTGGCTTCGTCCGGTTAGCCGCTGGGTAATCGGGCTGGCGGCCACTCTTGGGGCCCTCACCGTCGCCCTTCCGGTCACGGTGATTCCAATGACGATCGGATCCTTTATTGGAACCAACGGCGATATGTCGATGGTGCGAGCAACAGCAACGGCAATGGCCTTGGCCACGCTGGCCTATACCGCGATGTTCGTGTTGGTCGGGCTGTTGATACGCCGGGCGCTTGTCTGGGGTCTGGTGTATGTGTTCATCTGGGAGTTCTTTATTGCCCGAGGAGCCGAAGGTGCTGCTCGCCTGTCGGTTAACAGCTACGCAAAGGCCGTGCTCGCCCGGGCCGCAGACGTTGAAATTGGTTTCACCAACCACTCAACCGCTGCCAGCTTTTTGGTCCCTCTGGGCATCGCCGCAGTCGCGGTGGGTCTGACCGCCTGGCGGTTGAAAGAGGCCAACGTCGCCTAAGCGACGACTTCGGACGCACCTATCTAGTTTCGCTCTAGGGTGCTGGCAATGAGGAAGCTCTCGCTCCGCAGCGAACATGACTCGGAGATCGCGCGGCTCGCTATCCCTGCGCTCGGCACACTTGTGGCCGAGCCGCTGTATGTCCTGTCTGACACAGCGGTTGTCGGTCGAATAGGCACGACCGAACTAGCTGGGCTGGCATTGGCCTCTACCGTTTTGCTGACCTTCCATGCCATCTTGATCTTCCTGGCCTATGGCACAACTGGCACGGTAAGCCGCTTCATAGGCGCCAATCAGGATCGACAGGCAGCCGAACTTTCATGGCAGTCATTCTGGCTGGCTGGAGCGCTGGGCATCTCCACCGCTTTGGTTCTGGCTTTCACCGGACCCTTCTTCCTCGGACTTCTGGGAGGTTCTGAGACCAGCCAAGAGGTTTTGGACGCAGCCTGGCTTTATCTGCGCATCTCGTTATGGGGCTTCCCGTTCATGCTGTTCATGTTGGCTGGGGGCGGTGTCTTCCATGGCCGTCAGAACACCGTCACTCCCCTCGTGATCGCAATCACTTCAGCCATAGCGAACCTGGTTATTGAGGTCGTGCTGATCTTTGGTTTGGGGTACGGGCTTGGCGCTTCAGCTTTCGCAACGGTCATTGCTCAAGTCGGCGCCGGAGCCGCTTACATCGTGCTGACCCGGCGGTGGGCAACCAGTCTTGGGGTCGGGATGGCGCCGAACTGGAACCAGATGCGCAAGCTCCTGAAGACGTCAAAGGCTCTGGTGATTCGAACAACGATGCTTCGTGGGTCCTTTACTTACGCAACAGCGGTAGCCGCCTCGGTGGGTGTTGCGGCACTGGCCGCACACCAGGTGACGATGCAGGTGTGGGGCACTCTCGCTTTGGCGTTGGACGCGGTGGCTATTGCCGGCCAGTCGCTTACCGGTCGATACCTGGGCGCAGGTTTTCCCGAGAAAGCCAAAGCGGCATCACAGCGAATGGTGGAGATCGACGTAGGCGTAGGCCTTGTGGCCGGTCTCGGCTTGTTCCTAGCTCGGGACCCAATCGCCGGGCTGTTCAGCACAGACCCCGAAGTCGTCAGCGCCACTGCCTCTGTGCTTGTAATTGCGGCAATCCAGCAACCCATCGCTGGTTACTTGTTCGCCCTCGATGGTGTGTTGATTGGCGCCGGCGATCTTGACTACCTGGCTAAAACGGTGTCCTTGGCGGCTGTCATCTTCATTGCTATTGCCTATGCCGTCCAACGCAGTGGTCTTGGGCTGAACTGGCTTTGGGTTGCCATAGGCGTCTTTATCACGGTGCGTTCAGTCGCCGTCGGGCTTCGGTTCAGAACCTCAGCCTGGCAGACAACCGGCGCACCCTGAGCCAGCCAGGCCGTTCAAGCCAGGCCAAACCCCCAAATTTCTGCCCCAGGTGACAATTCCCTCAAATTTCTGCCCCAGGTGACAATAGATGTCACCCACAGCTGACTTTTCGGGGTTTTGTCACCCCCAGCAGAAATTTAGAGAGCAGGGGCCCGTGGGAAGCCAACCAACTGGCGCAGCACCAATGTGGTGTTGGTCTCCTCTGCCTGCATGTGCTCCTTCAATTCCCAGAGGAGTCGATCCAACTCGTGAACATCTCGCGTCGCAACCGTGAGCTGCACATCAAAGCGCCCAGTTGTGTGGACTGCGTTAGTGACCGCTGGCTGGCTTTGCAGCCACTCGTCGCCGACCTCATAGCCAGAACCTGGCTGCAGCCTGACGTCAACCAACGCCTTGATCGGCCGACCGACCGCTTCGGCAGAAACTCTGGCGAAGAAGCCCTCGATCACACCGCCGCTAGTCAGGCGTTTCAACCGCTCTGACGTCGCCGACGGACTTAGTGGGATCAACTCGGCGAGATCAGAAAGCGAGATTCGACCATCGTGTTGGAGAATGCCAACTATTTTTCGGTCAGTTGCGTCCATGCCGTCGATTATACGCCCACCGGTGCCCTATGGACCCTTATTCAACGGCCTTTTCGGCGCATTGTCGTGGATACTACGGATATGTACTTCATCGCATTGGGACTTCTTCTCGGAACCATTTCCGTCGCTTCTCCAGGGCCTCTGAGTCTTGGGCTGATTCAGGTTGCGGCGAGTCAGGGCCGAGGCTCAGGGCGCTGGGCCGGCCTCGGTATCTCGGGGGGCGACATTGCGATGCTCGGTGGAGCGCTGGCAGTCATTTCCGCAGGCGCAACCATGCCACCTTTCGTGTTTCTGGCAATCCAGATCATCTCGATCGGGTACCTCGGGTTCGTTGGCGCGACGCTCATGGCCAAGCCAGCCGAGTGTGCCCAGTTGGCAGCCAGCATCCGCCGTCCGGCTCGGGCATTCTTCTGGGCTACCACCTTGAACCCATCGGTCTTTGGCACCTGGCTGGCGGTACTTCTGGCTATGCCGTTCTCAGACAGCATCTCGCAACTGTCGCTGTTCGGATTGGGGGCCAGTTTTGCTTCCCTTGCCTGGTTTCAGGCACTTGGCGCCGGTGCCGGGGCGCTGGCTGGGCGGATGTCACCTCGCGTCGTAACCGCACTAGGCCGCGCTGGCGGCATTGGCACGCTGGCCCTTGGCGCTTGGGCGTTAAACACCGCGTTGGCCGGGAGCTAGATTGTCACCCAAAGCTCTGGTGGACCTCGAAACTCAAACCCCTGATTCAAAACCGTGTGGTCCGGGTCAAGCCCGAGATCCGGGAACCGGTCGAACAATCTCAGGACTCCTTGCTTGACAGTCTGACGACCCATCCACTCACCTAGGCAACGATGGGCGCCAAGGGCAAATGCAGCGTGGGCGCCTTGGCGGCGATCAAGGTCAATCTCGGTCGGGTTGGTCCAATGCGTCTCGTCGCGATTGATCGATCGCAAGATGCCCGACACCAGCGCACCCTTTGGGATGGCTACACCAGCAAGTTCGGTGTCACTGGTCGCTTGGCGAGTGATCGTGCCTACAGGGCTGTGCACCCGAAGAACCTCCTCGATCAACCGATTCATCTTGTCCGGCTCTGCCGCTATCCGTTCGGCCAGATCTGGCTGGGTTAGCAATACCCAAGTCACAAGACCAATTGCCTCGCACGGCTCGTTGATTCCGCCCGAGATCATCAGGCGGACATTATTCACAATCTCTTCGGGCGTCGCACCGTTGGCGATGAACGTGTCGATTGCAGTACCGCCGTCGCGATCGGTGGCCCGCTCGATTACGTCGGCTAGAGCAAGTCCAAGCTCGGCCTTGGCCTTGTCGCCGACGGCAGCAAGTTCGGGGTCGTTTTCAAAGTTGGCAAGATCGGTGACTAGCCCAACGCACCAGCTCCACATCTGATCAAAACCGTGCTCGTCCAACCCGAGCACCGTGGCCAAGGCGCCCGCCGATAGCAATTGCGCGTATTGAGAGATCACGTCGAATCCTTGCGCTCCGTCGGCTGCCATTGTTACCTCCACTTGATCAAGCAAAGTGTCGGCCATGGGCACAAGCTCGTCTCTCACGAATGGTCCACTTCGGCCAGCTGACTTAAATGCTGGGAGCATCATCGAGCGAAGATGATCTAGCTCGGGTGGGTCGACGGTAAGCATGTTGACGCCCAAAGTTCGGGCAAGAAATGACGGTTCGGTTGCGGCGGTAAACAGGCCGGGGTCGGCCTCGATCGTTGCGACGTCATCCCACCGAGTCACAAAGAACATTTCCAGTGCTGGCACCCAGCAGACCGGATCCTCGCGCCGCATGGTTTCCAGCGTCGGGTACGGATCATCTTCAAGCTGAGCGAGGGTCAGATCCTGCCACCGAGTCGGGATGTCAATCACCCGCCGAAACTTAGGGGATCATATGGGAGACAGCAATTGCGACTATCCGGGCGCCTTCACTGGTCGGTTCGACGAAGATGTGAACCTCGCTCCACGAAGTGTCGGAGTTCATGTTGGAGACAACAACGCTTCGCAGGTTCGGCAAGAAGCGGTCGATCATCGACTTCTCAAACTCATAGGCGTATGTCCCGTCACCCACTCGAACATCAAGCTCGGCCCCTTGGGGCAGGCTGAGGAAGTCTCGGTGGGTGGAGTTGATTTCGTCTTGTCCAAAGGTTTCGGCAGGCACGGCCCAGTTGCGGAAGGAATCTGGACCCCAGACGCCACCAGCCTTCATGGTGTCGGCGTCGAATCGGAAGTCCTTGTTGTCGAGATCACCAATCCACGCAAAGGAAATTTGAGTTCGCTCTGACCAAGGCAGGAGCGGAAAGCCCCAATGGCTGTCTTGTTGGGTCGCGTTGGCAAACTGGTTGCCGATGTAGAGCAGTTCTTCGTCCGAAACCACCGGATCAAGCGGTGTTAGGAAGTTGGTGTGAGCCCAACCCTTTTGGTTGTCAGGACCAATCACCTCTCGCCACACCGAGTCACCGACGAGAACAGGCATCGACGCAGTGCGACTAATGCCAGAGGTGCCAGCCGGGAGAGTTGCAAGCACTGTGTTCCCGTCGGTGCCGGGGGAGGATCTCAAATTCAAGCCATCATCTTGGTCATTCACTGGGATTCGGAAGACGCCATAGGTCCGAGGGTCGGGCTTGCCGACAAAGGCAACTGGGGTCGCTGCGAACTCTTGCAGGACGCCTTCGTCACCTGCGCCGTCGCTGATGACAACAACCCAGGCCGCTTCGCTACCAACGGTCTCAATCTCAGCCGCATACGGAATAGGGTCAGGCTGGCCAGCATCGGCGAACGTTTTGCCCAGTAACGAGCCATCAAAAGCCGACACCAGTTTCAGGTCCACCTGAGACTCAAAGCCGCGCCCGACGCCAGAGACTGTGATCGCTGAGGAGGCTTCAGGATCATAGGAGTCGACATTGGCAGTGATGCCTTCAGAAGATGCACCAGTTACGGCCCAGCCATCGGAGATCTGAGTGAGGGTGAGGCTCACAACGTCTGCGTCGCCTCTAGGAGACCTGACCGAGAGGACGTTGCCATCTTCTATAAATTCAACCTGTTCGGTGATTCCGACCAGCGAGAGGAACTTAGTGGCAGCCTTGGCCTTGGTGGAAGCTACTGGGCCAGTTGGTTTTGCAATCGAAGCAACGTTCTCGACCGTCGTGGTCGCCTGGGTTGGCACCGTGGTGGTTTCAACAACAGGTTCCGGAGTAGAGGTTGTTGGAGTCTCCTCAACGACTGTTGCCGAGGTCGGAGGAACTGCGATTTCGATCTCGCCGGTGCGGGTTTGTGTGAAGTAGGCCAGGCCACCGATGGCCACAAGACCAACAGCTGCCATTGAAAGATAACGAACTAGTGGTCTTGGCTGGTGCAGCTGGGTAACCGTTGCATCGGTAACTATCACGCCGTCGATGCGAGCCTGGATCTCGTCAAGGGCATGTTCGCCAGTGTGAATCGTTTCTGCCTTGTCGTGCAGGGCACGGCGTAGCAGTTGCGCGGTCCGGTTTTCCTGGTTCTGGTGAGAATTGTTCGATCCGTACATATCAGGTCCTGTCATGCGAGGTCCTTAACCAACGTGGCCAACTTGGCCAACCCCCTATGGGCGTGAGACTTCACAGAGCCTCGGGCAATATCTAACGTGTCTGCGATCTCAGCTTCTGAGAGATCGAGGTAGTAGCGCAGCACTAAGACTGACGCCTGCTTTTCGGGTAACTGTCTGAGCGCCTCAAGCATCTCTTGGCTTGTTGCGCTGGCAACACCAGCAATTTCTGCAGCTGGGGCGTTCTCGGGAGGATCGGGCTTGTAGTCACGCCTTACCTTGCGTTTTCTCAGCGTTGATCGGGCACCATTGAGAACCATCGAACGCAAATACGGGGCTTCTCGTCCGGTCTCGATTTTGTAGTTGCCTTTCAACAGCTTCACGAAGGCGTCTTGCACCACTTCTTCAGCTGATTCAGCGGAATCTGTGTAGAACGAAGCCATTCGAACGAGCTTGGTGTAGTGCTCATCGAAGAGAGCTTCAAGGTCTAGCTTTGACCCTGCACTTTCTTTGCTTCGATCCAGAAAAGCCACAGCCATTAACCCTACTGACGCCTAGCGCTTCAAATCGGTTTACACACGACGCCGGATATTCAGTCGTAGTGTTGAAGGCACATTCGGAGGACAAAATGCCCAATCTGGTAAAGCACTTTCAAAGAACCCTGCTGAAGAACACTGATTTGTCTTCTCAGGTAGTTGTTGAAGTTGACACGACTGTTCAGGAAGTCGTGATGGCTATGGCCAATGCCGACACCAGTTGTGCCTTTGTGATGGACGGCAACCGAATTGCGGGAATATTCACCGAACACGATGTGACCCATAGAGTGGTTATGTCGCCTGATGTTTGGGAACAGCCTGTCGAGCACTTCATGACACCCGATCCCCACATAATCGATCGGGAAGAGTCAGCCCTGACAGCGCTCAGAACGATGGGTGAGGGTGGATTTCGAAACTTGCCAGTTGTGGTCGATGAAGAAGGCTTGTACCGCAACGTCACCCACTACGACCTGATTCTGTTGGCCTCTCGATACTTGGAATCAGACGGACCTCTTGATGACCAACAGTTCATGCCTGAACACGCATTGCGATTTGTCGATTTCTACGGAATGCCTAGCCGAGTTCCGGTAGAGGTGACCGCCGATGCCGTCCTCTTTGATGTAATCAGCCTGATGCAAACGATGGACCGGGGGCTGATTTCTATTGTGGATGACCGCGGTGTCGTGATTGGGGAGTTCACCCAACATGACGTCTTCCGCAAGGTGGCGTGCCGAGTTGATGATCTGAACGATCACAAGGTTGGCGACTGGATGACAACTGAGATTGCGTCGATTTTGCCGTCGGAGAACATCGAAACTGGCCTGTTGGAGATGGCCCAGAAGCGTCACCGCTACTTGGTGCTTACCAACGAGACCGGGCGTTCGGTAGGAGTTGTTACCTTCAGAGATATCGCAGAGTTCTTTGAAGCAGCTTTTGCCACCGTATAGCTATGGAGCTGTCAGATCGAGGTGTTAGCTGTTGGCCTTCTTGGCTAGCAGCTGATTCACGAGCTTCCCGTCGGCTTGACCGCGAGTTGCTTTCATCACCTGGCCAACAAAGAAGCCTTGCAATTTGCCTCGCGCCTCTGGCTCGTTAACAAAGCGTTCCCATTCTTGTGGGCTGCTCGAAATGATCTCATCCAACGTTGCTTCCAGCTCGCCAGTGTCCATCGCTTCAAAGCCATGCTTGGCCGCAATGTCGGCAGGGGTCGAGCCGTCAGAAACCATCTCGGCCAGCACCTGCTTCGCCTGAGTCGAGGTGAGAGCCCCATCGGCCTCCATCTTCACCAAGTCGGCAAAGTTGGAGGGGCTCAGTGCTTCAGCACCCTCGATTGCAAGATTGTTGGTGGCGTGGTTGAGAACGCGCTTGGCCTCTCCCCCAGCCTCGATAACGGCAAGCACTAGCGAGTCCAGATCGCGCTGAACTACAAGCGCAGCGCCTTCACTATCTGCCCCGGCGGACACCAACGCTTCGCGACGTTGAGCCGGAAGCGCGGGCTGGCTGGCTGCGATTTGGGCGATCCACTCTGGTGTTGGGTCAATCGCAACTAGGTCGGGGTCAGCGAAATAGCGGTAGTCGTCGGAGTCCTCTTTCTTTCGGCCGTCGCGAGTTCGGCCCGCTTCTTCATCCCAGTGCCGGGTCTCTTGAATTGGCTCTTTGCCCGATTCGTAAAGGTTGACGTGTCGCTTGGCTTCGTAGGTGATCGCACGGCCGATGGAACGCAGCGAGTTCACGTTTTTGATCTCACAGCGAGTCCGAAGCTCATCTGACCCGGCTGGACGAACGCTGACGTTGGCATCGACTCGTAGCGAGCCTTCTTCCATCTTGCCGTCGCTGGCCCCGACGGCAACCACCATGGCTCGAACCTCATCCACATATTCCTTGGCCTCTTCGGGGCCCCGAATGTCTGGGTGAGTGACGATCTCAACCAAGGGCACGCCGGCTCGGTTGTAGTCAACAAGTGAGTACCCGGCGTCATGAATTCGACCAGAATCACCAACGTGAGTGGTCTTGCCTGTGTCCTCTTCGACGTGCGCCCGCTCAACCCGAATTCGAGTGCCAGCAACCGGCAGGTCGACCCAGCCGTCGATGTTTAGAGGCTCATCAAACTGTGAGATCTGGTAGTCCTTTGGCATGTCCGGGTAGAAGTAGTTCTTGCGTGCAAAGACGCATTTCTGAACTGTGCAGTTAAGCGCTAGTCCGATGCGAGCGGCGAACTCGATGGCCTTCTCGTTCACTACTGGCAGTGTGCCGGGCAGCCCCAGGCAGACCGGATGAACATTCTGGTTCGGTTCTGATCCGAAGCTGTTCTGGGCAGGACTGAAAAGCTTGGTCGCAGTGGCCAGCTCTACGTGGATCTCCAGCCCGATCACCATCTCCCAGCCCTCAGGTAGAAGCTCTTGGCTCTCAGTCTTTGTTGCTGACTTGTTGGTCATTGGTTGGCTCCTTCCAAGACGGCGGCCACTTTGAACAGTTCGACCTCGCCCAACATTGGGGCCAGAATCTGTACACCTACCGGTAGGCCCCTGTCGCCCGTGCCGAACGGAACTGATATAGCCGGCTGACCAGACAGGTTGCTGGGGATGGTGCACGTGTCGTTCAGGTACATGGTCATGGGATCTGACTTGGCACCGAAGGGGAACGCTACACAAGGCGAAGTTGGGCTTAGCAGAACATCGAAGTCTTCATAGGCTCTAGCGAAGTCGTCGATGATCAACGTACGGACCCGCTGCGCCTTGCCATAGAAAGCGTCGTAGTAACCAGCCGAAAGGGCGTAGGTTCCCAGCATGATTCGACGCTTCACTTCAGCCCCGAAACCGGCGGTTCTGGTGGCGGTGTTCATGGCTGCGGTGTTAACACCGGTGACCCGGTTGCCGTAACGGACGCCGTCATATCGAGCCAGGTTTGATGACGCCTCCGACGGGGCAATCAAGTAGTAAGCCGTCAGACCATAGACCACCGACGGCACCGAAACTTCAGAAACCTTTGCGCCAGCCGCCGCCAACGCGTCGGCGGCTGCACGGGTCTGGGCGATGACTTCGGGCTCAAATCCCTTCAGCTCGCCATCACCCATTAGCTCTGTGATCACTCCGATCCGCATGCCGTCAACGCCGTCAGAAAGATGGGGCGTCACTGGTCGCAGCTGCTCGGGAATTGAAGTTGAGTCTCTTGGGTCGTGACCGGCGACTGCCTCGAATCCAGCGGCTGCGTCGGCCACGGTGTTGGCGAACGGACCGATCTGATCTAACGAAGATGCGAACGCGATTAGGCCATAGCGACTTACTGTTCCGTAGCTGGGCTTTAGACCAACAGTGCCGGTTAGTGCCGCGGGTTGGCGAATGGAGCCACCGGTATCTGAACCGAATGAAAGCGCAGCAAAACCTGCAGCGACCGCAGCCGCGGAGCCACCAGATGATCCACCGGGTACACACGATGTGTCGAGCGGGTTCAGGGTTGGCCCGAATGCGGAGTTCTCAGTTGAGGAACCCATTGCGAACTCATCGAGGTTGGTCTTACCGACAACGACAGCGCCGGCTTCATAGAGCTTGTCGACTGCGGTGCCGTTGTAAGGCGGCTTCCAACCGTCAAGGATCTTCGAAGAGCAGGTCGTAGGGATGCCGGTAGTGCACATGTTGTCTTTGAGGGCGACGGGGACACCGGCAAGCGGGCCGGGGTCTTCGCCGGAAGCAATCTGGGCGTCGATGGCTGACGCCCGTTCGCGAGCCTCGTCTGCAATCACAACGTTGAACGCGTGAATCTCTGACTCTCGGTCTGCAACCACTGCGAGATGCTCTTCTAAGACCTCAACCGCGGTTCGTTCGCCGGAGCGAACCTGGGCGGCGATATCAGTTGCTGTGGGCTTAGGTGCGGGTTTACTCATCAGTCGCCTCCCAGGGCAGGTGGGACCTTGAACCGGTTGTCTTCGACGTCGGGGGCCGCTGCCAAAACTGCGTCACGAAGTTCTGGGCCACCAGCGTCTTCAGCCACAACATCAGGGCGCATGACGTTTACGAGGGGATAAGGGTGATGGGTTGGAGCGACGTCGGCGAGATCCAGATTCTCCATGTCCTGCGCATGGGCCAAAATGGCTCCAAGTTGAGGGGTAAAAGTGTCTAGTTCTTCGTCGGTTAGCTCAAGCATGGCCAGTCCGGCCACCTTTGCTACCTCGTCTCGATCTAGTTCATGCGCTGCGTCATCGACCACGGAGCCAAACTACAAGCCAGACGAGCCAATTGGGCCACAATTACGCGGCTAGTCAGCTTGCGCGAAGACAGTCATTTGGACCAATTGCCATCAGAATCGGTCACTTATGGTCGTTTTCGCGTGCAATTGCGCGCCGGTTAGACGTATGGATCGTCCATGGCTTGGGTGTCCCACCACTCTGGAGGCGCTGCTACCCAGTTTGGATCCGGGTGGATGCAGTCGACTGGGCACGGATCTAGGCACTTGTCACAACCTGAGCAAAGTTCGGGGATGATAACAACGTCTATTCCGTGGTTGAAGATCGCCCCGAGAGGCCTAGGGCAGGCCCGCAAACAGGCATCGCAATTGATGCACTCGTCCATGTCAATCATGTACGGGGCGTTCTTCCAAACCGGGTTGCGCTCTCTGGTTTCAATGCGAGACTGACGTCCCGTTTTCCGAGGAGCACTTGCTTCGGTCATAGCGCCAGAGTAGTTGACCACTAGGTGTGTTGACCAGGCAGTATCCTTGCCTCTGTGAAAAGCACCCAGTTCCCGTTTTTGTCTCCCGAGTGGATCGACGCCGTCAAGGAGCTGCGCGACACATATCCGGGCGAAATTCCCGAGGCCCCGGTTGAAATCAAGTTCAACATCAATGTGAATGACTCGCCCCACCACGATGGCGACACCATCGAAGCCCACATCGACACCTCACAAGGCCAGATGATGATTGATAGCGATCATCTCGAGGTTGCCGAACTGACCATCAGCCTTGACTACGACGTGGCAAAATCAATGTTTATCTCTCGAGACCCATCCAAGGTAATGGAAGCGTTTTTTGGAGGGAAGATCCTCGTCGAAGGCGACGCTTCCAAGCTGCCAATCTTGATGGCTCAGAACGTTAACCCGACGCCTGAAGCTATGGAACTGTTCCAGAAGATTGAAGCTCTAACTCTGGATGACTAGAGGGAACCAGGGTCGACACCAGAGCACCCACTAGCGCTACACCCGCGCCTACTAGGAACGCCAAGTGGTAGCTATCGGCCACGCCATCAGACTCAGTCGCTACCTGGATTGCCGACAGAAATTGGATACCCATAACCAGCCCAACTTGCTGAAGCATTTGTTGGGCCGCTCCGGCGACGCCTAGGTCCTTGTCTTCGACGCTGTTGGCAACTGTTGCAGTAAGCGTGGGCGATGCCGCACCCATCCCGAGGCCGGCGAGGCCTAGAGGAATTGCAACCCAGATCAACGACTGGCCTGGCGAGAAACGAGCTAGCCCGAGCATCGACACGACAACACAAAGTGACCCGAATCCGCCCAGCGCCCTCTCCCCCACCACCGAGGAAAGCCGGCCGCTAAGTGGGCCAAAGAGTGAGAACATAAGTGGCCGGGCAATGGTGACCGTGCCAGCGGCAGCGGCCGTGAAGCCATAGGCCGAGCTTTGCAGCATCAGCGGGGTCAGTACAAAGGAACCCATGTAAGCAGCAAACACTAACGCCATGGTCAGCGTGGGGGCGATGAAGCCACGAAGCTTCCAGTAGCGAGGCGGGATCAGCGGGGCCTCGACCCGCGCCTCGATCAAGGCAAAAATGGCCAATAACGTCACACCAGCGATGGCCATCAGCACCACGGTGGAAGTCACACCACTGGTACCTGCGGTAGTAACTGCGCCCAGTACGAAGCCTGTTCCCAAGGCAAGGCTTACCGCCCCCTTGACGTCGAACCTCTGCGCTGGCTGGCGTTCAGTTTCAGGTAACAAAGTGACTGCCAGCACTAGCGCACCCACCAGCAGCGGGGCCTGGACAAAGAACAAGGGTCGCCAGCCGAACGCGTCAATGACGAACCCACCTGCAACCACGCCAATCACTGGAGACCCTGCACCTACAAAGGACCACCAGCCCAAGGCGTCAGCACGGTCTTCGCGCGCAAATAGTCGGTTGATGAAAGCTAGTGCCGACGGACCGATGGCAGCGCCGCCCACCGCCGCCAGCAACCGGAAAACCACAAACGAAACGCCACTCCAAGAAAGAGCGATGGCGAGGGTGAAGATGGCGTTTAGAGCCAGCCCGAAGCTGAACATCAACCTGTGCCCGTGCTGGTCGCCAAGCTTGCCAAAGGTCGGGCCGAGGACGGCCGAAACCAGAATCGGCCCTGTTACAGCCCACAAGATGGTTGCCTGTGAGGCCTCGAAATCACCAGCGATGCGAGGCACGGCAATGGTGATGGCCGTGACGGTCAGGTTCACCATGAACATCGCAGCCAACACGATCGAGAGTGCGATGCTGGGGAAGTTGCGTCGCCTTTGAGCTTTGCCAGCGATTCGACGCCGAGCCACGATCAGTTGCCACGGAACAAATGTGACCGGGAGCGATCCCGAGCCGCCTCTGCTGAAATCACTGAGTCGAGGACCCTCAGAAGCGCTAGGCGATTCGTTGGGCGGCTGGTTCACCCGATGAGACTATCTGTGACCTATCGGCGAGTGTAAATAATTACCGATGTGCCTTTTCTCACACGTCGACCTGCTTCTGGGTCGGTAATGAGGACTGGCCGGTTCGGGGCGCCAACCGTGTCTTCAATAACAAGACCGGCGGCAATCAAGATGTCAGCAGCTTCGGCAGCTTGTTTTCCAACGACGTCTGGGACCGTCACAAAGGGCAGCCCGAGTGACACAAACACTGTTGCCTCTAGTCCTCGGCTTACCTCAATTTGGGGGCCGGGGATGGCGCGAATGATCTCTCCCTCAGGCACGGTCTCTGAATACTCGGCCTCACCTTCAGCAACGGTCAACCCAAGTTCGGCCATCGCATCAATGGCCTCTTCGATGGTCATACCTCTTAGGTCTGGCATGATCCGCTGCTCTGGGCCCTTGCTGACCGTCAGCGGCACAGGGGTTCCAGTCTCAACTTCTGAGTGAACGGGAACGCCGACCTCGGTGACCTCGCGATTGGGGATCTCCTCATCAAAGAACTCGGTGATCTCGCCGGGTTCAAGGCCTGCGTTTGCTAGCAACTGGCGGGCCTCAAACAGTTTGAGGCCCACGAGATCCGGTACAACATGAAGCTCAGGGCCCTCTGACACAACAAGACGGACTGTTGATCCTTCTTCAAGTTCGGTTCCAACGTCAGCGCTTTGACTGAGTATGTCACCCGCCTCTGTCCCGTCTTGGCGGGTAAAGCGTATGTTCGCAATCCACTCGTTGGCTTCGATTGCCGCTGTTGCTTCGGCCACGGTCAACTCGGTTAGGTCAACAACCGTGTGACTGGTCGGGGTTGGCGCTGGCAAAGTTTGGTCACCGAATGCCACAAATCCTGCCAGCAGGGCAATCACCACAAACAATGGCAACAAGACCCTGGGCCTGCGCACACCCTTGAGTGTTCGCCTGAACCGGCCCGGCCCTTTACCCGGCTCAGCTTCGACGGGTACTGCTGCCGACTTTGGCAGTTCCGGGGGTGGCGCAGGGTCATCGGTCCACCGAGTGGCTGGATCGTAAGTGTCTGGGATCTGGCCAGTAGTTGCCTGGGCGAAGTCCTCAGCTTGCTTAGCCGCCTCGGCCTCAGTCAGATCAACGTCAACTTCCTCAGGCACGATTGCCAGGCCGGTCTCGGCTTCGAACGGTCTTGGCAGAACCTGATTGGTTCTGTCACCAGAAATTCGATCCTCCAGGCCCGACAACGGCAGCATCATCGGTCTGGGCAGGTCCGACGCAACTTCCCGCAATGCCACAACCATTTCAGCCGCAGTCATCCGAGCTTCGGGATCGGCCACCGTGGCCCCAGCAATTACAGAAGCAAGCGGGCCCAACTGGTCAGGAACGTCAACGTCAGTGTCTTGGCGCATCACCATGGTGGCTAACGGAGTTGATCCCACCAGTGGAACTTCGCCGGTGACTGCCTCGATCATGGTTAGGCCCAACGCGTACACGTCTGCGGCGCCAGTCACGTTGCCGCCCGAACTTTGCTCGGGAGCGGCATAGCGGGCGGTGCCGATTAACGAACCTTCGGGTTCGGTCCAGGCGGCTTCGGCTACCGCCCGAGCGATGCCGAAGTCCGCAATTCGAAGGCGACCGTCGTCGCCAAACAGCAGGTTCGCAGGCTTGATGTCTCGATGCACAAAGCCCAAGTTGTGGGCATAAGAAAGCCCCTCGGCGCCGTGAAGCCCAACAACCAAAGTCTGGCTAAGCGAAAGGGTCTTGCTGGCATCGAGCATGTGACGCAAGCTGCCGCCTGTTAGAAGTTCGGTAACCAGGTAGGCGCCGTCGTCAGAATCATTCCAGTCATAGACCGCCAGAAGGCGCGGGTGGGTCATTTGGGCCGCGTTTTGAGCTTCATTCCGGAACCGCTTCTGGAACCGAGGATCGCCTGAAAGAGCGGGATGCAACACCTTCACACCGACGCGACGGCGCAGCGCAAGGTCCTCGGCCGCGTAAACCTGAGCCGACGCACCGGTGCCAACAAGAGTCAACAGGCGGTAGCGGTCGCCTAAAACACGGCCGATAAGCGAGTCAGTGCTCACACCGGTCATCCACAAATAGTAGTTACTAGGCCCCGCTCAGTGTGCGCATAGCCACCACTTACCAACATTTTGGCCGCATAGCCCGTCGTTTGTGACGGTTTGTGCGGCCAGAGCAGCTGTCACTGACGGCTTGTGCGGCCAGAATCTGCTTGCTAGATCGAATGGCATGATTGGCCGCCCCAGCGACTAGAGATGGCAGACTGTTAGACGTGTTGACATTGCGACAAAAGCTGACAATTGGCGGATTGCTGGTTCTAGCGTTTGGGCTTTTAGGGCTTGGCGCCCTCTATCAGGACGAACAGCGGCTGCCGATCGTCCCCACACCTGTCGGTGAAGATGGCGAAGAGATCGAGGCCGGCGAGGCCAACCCGATCGAGGGCACCTTTCCCCGAACAGGCATCGGCTCTACTTGCACTGAGCCGGTAGGTGTTGATTTGGCGGCTGGTTATGTCGCCAGGATCACAATCAACGGCAACACGATTCCTGAATCGGAGATGAACGGACCTCTGTTTATTCCCGTTGGTGCTCCGATTTCAGCGAGCCGCTCGCTAGGACACTTCACATATGGCCCCGAAGTCGGTTGCCCGCAAGGCAAGTATCTTCTGCCCCAGAACAACAAAGTAGTCATCTGCTACTGGCGCACCGAAGACGTAGAGTCCAACTGCACCAGAGTCCAATTCGAATTCGACGCGTTGTAGCTGTCTTGCCGTTCCCCGGCCACGGAGGCCGCGTGGCTAGCGGCCGTCTTGCCGTTCCCCGGCCACGGAGGCCGCGTGGCTAGCGGCTCTGGCGACGCGTAACGCGACCGTCTTGCCGTTCCCCGGCCACGGAGGCCGCGTGGCTAGCGGCTCTGGCGACGCGTAACGCGACCGTCTTGCCGTTCCCCGGCCACGGAGGCTGCGTGCCTACAGCTCACCGGTATCTAGCAGTTTCACAAAATCTGCTTCGTTGATCATCGGAATCCCGAGCTCTTCGGCCTTGTTCACCTTTGATGCCCCAGCCTCGGCCCCGACTACCACATAGTTGGTCTTCTTCGAAACCGAGCCTGGGTTCTTGCCGCCGCGGCCCTTAATGGCTTCAGCCGCACCGCTTCTAGAGAATCCATCGAGGCCCCCAGTAACCACGATGACCATGCCCTCTAGGGTCTGGTCTAGGTTCGAGGCCTCAGGACCAACCAGGTTTACCCCAGCGGTCCGGAACTTCTCAACCAATGCCTTGGCTTCTTCGGTTGCAAAGTAGCTGGCCGCGCTTTGAGCAATAGTTGGACCAACGCCATCAATGGCTGCCATCTCCTCCGCGGTTGCGGTCATGATTCGGTCGATGTGACCAAAGGCCTGAGCCAGTAGGCCAGCACCAGCTGGGCCAAGATGACGAATGCCGAGACCGACCAGCAAGTTGGCAAGCGGCTTAGTCTTTGATGCTTCAATTGCCGCACTCAGGTTGTCAATGCTGATCTGGCCGAAGCCTTCAAGCTGGCCGACCTTTTCCCAGTCCAAGTTGTAGATGTCGCCGACATCCTGAATCAGTCCCGCGTCCAAGAAGGTGCCAACTGTACGTTCGCCAAAGCCTTCAATGTCCATCGCTCCCCTACTGGCGAAGTACTCAATCCGGTTGTGGATCTGCGCTGGACAAAGCGGGTTCACACAAAACGTCTGCGGCTCGCCATCGGGGCGTACAAGCTCTTGGGCACACGCCGGACAATGGGTCGGAAACTCCCACGGCACCGAGTTCTTGGCCCGGTCGCTAAGAACAGGCCCAAGAACTTCAGGAATGACATCGCCGGCCTTGCGAACGATAACGGTGTCACCAGGTCGGATATTCTTGGCCTTGACCTGGTCATAGTTGTGCAGCGTCGCCATCGACACGGTCGAGCCACCAACGAATACCGGTTCCAGAACAGCAAACGGAGTCGCCTTGCCGGTTCGGCCAATCGAAACCTGAATGTCGTTCAGGGTGGTCGTGCGCTCCTCGGGCGGGAACTTGATAGCGATAGCCCACCTTGGTGCCTTCGCCGTGGAGCCAAGCGCACGTTGGCGACTAAGTCTGTCAACCTTCACAACCGCGCCGTCGATTTCGTAGACGAGATCATGCCGACGCTCGATGAACTCATCGGAGAAGGCCTTCACCTCATCAATTGTTTTCACCGGGCGACGTTCGGGATTAACCGGCATTCCAAGTTCTTCAAGCCAGTCCAACGATGCGCTGTGTGACTCAAGCGCAGGCCCGCCTTCAACTTCACCTAGTTGATAGCTCCAGAACTCAAGACCTCGAGAGGCTGTAATGGCCGAGTCTTTCTGCCGAAGGCTTCCAGCGGCGGTGTTCCGTGGGTTCACGTACCTGGGCAAGCCGGCGGCTTCCTGTGCTTCGTTCAGTTCGGCGAAGGTCTTCAGCGGCATGTAGATCTCGCCCCGAACTTCAACCACCGCTGGAGGATTCTTGCCCTTCAGCTTTCGTGGGATCACCTTGATGCCGTGCACGTTGGCGGTGATGTCTTCGCCGACTAGACCGTTTCCGCGAGTAGCAGCCTGAACCAAGTTGCCGTCTTCGTATCGAAGCGAACAAGCGACGCCGTCGATCTTCAGTTCACACATGTAGCCAACGGGCGCGGCTGCATCGTCGAGGTCCAGCCCTTTGGCTACGCGGCCCGCCCAGGCCTGGAGCTCCTCAATTGAAAAGGCGTTGTCGAGGCTCATCATTCTTACCCGATGCGTCACCGGGGCGAACGTCGCCGAAGGAGCGCCGCCAACTCGTTGGGTAGGCGAATCATCTAGTGCCAGTTCGGGGTGGGCCGCCTCTAGCTCCTTGAGTTCTCTGGTTAGGGCGTCCCATTCGGCGTCGGGGATCTCGGGAGTGTCCTGTTCGTAGTAGCGCTGGTTGTGGTAGTTGATCTGTTCGGTCAGCGCAGCTATTCGAGCCGCCGGATCGACCTGGGTTTTCGAATCAACTGAGTCGTTGGTTCCGTCACTTGTTCCAGCCATGTGCCAAGGCTATTGGCTTTGAGCCACACTGTTGATATGTGGACATGTCCGGAGTGCAAACGCCGGTTTGGCAAGAAGAATCAAAGCCACGAATGCTCACCCGGGCTATCGGTGGATGAGTACTTCGAATCGGGCCCCGATTTCGAGCGGCCGATCTTTGAAGCAGTGCTGGCCCACCTACAGACACTTGATCCCGACGTGTACTTCGAACCGGTGCAGGTAGGCATCTTTTTCAAGCGACGCACTCGATTTCTAGCGCTGCGCACGATGACCAAATGGGTGGCGGTTGGCTTTCAGCTGGATCGCAAGCTCACCAACAAACGAATCGCCCGCAAAGTCATCGAGAACAGTGGGCGCTACTACCACGTAGTGAATGTTCGAACCTCCACCGAAGTGGATGACCAGCTGCTCAACTGGCTAAGCGACTCCTGGGCCTCGGACGAATAGGGGCCAGGCAAAATCCGGTTCTGGCTGCGCCCACGCCCGTTTGCGGGTCTCGGGGCCGCCAAAAGCGTTGGCCCCGGGTTAGACGGTACGGCTCGTCGCAATTGGTTGGGGTTGGGCCACACTGTTGGGGTGACCGCCACTCGTTCTTCGCTTGAAGCCCTGCAAGGCCGTTGGGGACTTTGGCCGGCTCGGGCTCTTTGGTTCCTGCTGGCTGTCATGGTGGGTCCCTCCGTTGGCCAGCTTGTCGGTAACAATCGGCCGTCAATGTTCACCGGAACCGTAGAAGTGGTTCTTTGGCTGGGATGGTTTGTTGGACTGGTGGCCTTGCTGGCGCCGTCAACTGTCAGCCTCACAGTCATACGAATCTTGGCGCCGATGATTGTTTTCGGGGTAGCCATAAGTGCAACTCTCACCGGCACCTTCGGACCTGGCATTGCTTTGGCTTTAGTAGGCTCGCTGGCCGCAGCTGCGGTGATTTTCCTGCCTCAAATCGGCGACCTGATGGTTAACGGTTCGTCCTACGGTGCCGAGCGACGGCTCGCCTTGCGGCCGCCTGCGGGAGCCTTGCTCGGTCCGATTCAGATCGCCTGGTTGGCTTGCGCGATTGGGCTGGTAACTGGGCCGATACTGATCGCAACCGAGCGATGGATCCTTGGCCTAATCGCGTCGGCAGCCGGAGCTGGGCTTGTTTACTGGGGCGGGCGGGCACTGCACCAGCTGTCGAAACGTTGGATCGTGTTTGTGCCAGTTGGCTTTGTGATCCACGACTATTACGTTCTGGCCGAGTCGATCTTGCTTCAGCGCAAGACGATCACCGAGCTGGGCCCGGCGCCTGCTCAGCCCGTGGCCGCAGCAGATCTAAGTGGCGGTGCCCTCGGGCTGGCGTTGCAAGTATCGCTGGACGAGCCGACACCGATCGCAGTAAAGAACAAGCGCTCGGTCGAATCAACCAAGGCACCCAAGCTGATCTTCACGCCAAGTTTGCCCGGTCGTTTGTTGGCCGAAGCCAGAGTTCGAGGGCTAAAACTCGCTTAAGGCTGTTGGGCAGCGTTGACCCGCTAGCCGACCACGCTCGGGTCTGGGATGAGATCTCGGATCAGCCACTCGAAGCTCTTGCGACCGACCCAAGGTGGTGCCATCACTTCAGCAACCTTCTTTGCGCCTTCCATGGATATCGGAACGGCGTTCGGTGCCTTCACATGTACTTCGGCCACGCGCTCGGCCATTACGTACCAGCCGACTGCCTCGGCAACACTTGCACCAACTGTGAGCAAACCGTGGTTGCGCAGAATCGCCAGTTTGGCCGCACCAAGGGCTTTGGCGATTCGCTGGCCGCCTTCGAACGTGACGATGTCTAACTCTTCGTCATCGAAGATGGCCTGATCAAATACAAACCCACAGCTTTCCTGGCTGATCGGTTCGAACGGTTTGACGTTTGCGCTCCAGGGCGTGCCGTAAGGGCTGTGCACGTGAGCGGCAGAGACTATGTCGGGCCGAGCCTGGTGAATAGGTGCGTGAATTAGATATGCGGCAGTGTTGATCTCGCCGTCACCGATCGCTAACGAGCCATCGGGGGCAACCAGGACCAGGTCATCGACGGTTGCGTTCTTAAACGGGATGCCGTAGCCCAATAGCCAGAAGTGATCGGTCAGGATCGGGTCACGAGCGGTGATGTGGCCGTCGCCAAGCTGGCCGTAACGTAGGGCGCCAAAACACTGGTAACCAAGCGCAGTCTGGCGCTTGCGATGCAGCCTGAGCTCATCTAGATCTTCAATAATTGGCTCGTTGCGATCACGCGAAACCGGAGGATATGAGGCCATCTTCACAGGCTACATCACGGTCTTGTCGGCCTTGAATTGAAGCTCAGGTTGACCTTCGCTGCGACCCGGAGTTATCCACAGATTTTGACACCTAGCTACTTTTGAGACTTGACCCTCCATTTGCCGTTCCCCGGCCACGGAGGCCGCCCGACTGAAGCCTTCAACACAACCAAAAGGGCCGGGATTTAGGCGGAAGCTTTGGCTAGGCGGTCTAGCACTGCGGCGAGCAGAGCCCCTTGGGTTGGGGGTGCTATGAGGATGCGGCTTACGCCCTTTACGTCGAGGGTTCTTAGCGCGCTGTATAGGTTGCGGGCGTAACCGGCGACGTCGGCGGGCAGAACTATTGCGGGATCGTGATCGACTTGAAACGGTGCGATGACTGCATCACCTGGCGTTGGCTCAGGATTAGGGGTCAGCACGACTTTTGCGTTCGGAGCGTAATGGGATGCCATCATCCCCGCGGCTCGAGACTTGCCCATTGTGTCGTCCACCAGCTTCTCACCTAACACCGCTTCTATGTCTGGGGTTGGGAGTCCGCCCGCCCGCAGTAGCGCTGGTGGTCCGCCGGCGATTTCTACAATCGTGCTTTCGACCCCAACTGAACATGGGCCACCGTCAAGCACTGCGTCTATACGGCCTTCCAAATCGTCAAGAACATGCTGTGCGGTTGTCGGGCTGACGTGACCAAACCGGTTGGCTGACGGAGCTGCCACTCCCCCACCAAAGGCGGCCAGTAACTCAAGGGCCAGCGGATGATTCGGAACGCGCAACCCAACTGTTGAGCGGTGACCCACAACCTCGGGAGCGACCCGACCGTTGTGCGGAACCACCAACGTCAGCGGGCCCGGCCAGAAGGCTTCGGCCAGCACTCGGGCACGGTCATCAACGTCGGACGCCACCCAGTCATGAAACGCAGCTGCACTGGCCAGGTGAACAATCAGCGGATGTCCCTCGGGTCGGCCTTTGGCTTCGAAGATCTTCTTGGCCGCGGACGGGCTGGAGGCGTCAGCGCCCAGCCCGTAGACGGTCTCGGTGCCAAAGGCGACCGTGCCACCTTCGGCAAGAATCTGCGCGGCGCGAGCCACCTCAGCAGCGCTCAGGAGAACTGTCATTGCTGTGGGCTACTAACTCTCAACCACGCGCTCGCAACTACTGGGCGATGCCGCCGCCGAGCACCAAGTCCCCGTCATAAAACACGACGGACTGGCCCTTCGACACCATGATCTGAGGTTCATCCCAGACCATCCGACCCTTGCCTTCACCAGTTGGCACGAACTGGCCGTTTCGGCGGGCACCGTGGGCGGACCATTGGGCAAGGACAGGTCCGACAGCAGGCTGATCGCTCCAAGTGATCCCCGCCACTTCAACTTCAGGTCGGTCAGTCTCGGCTCGATTACCGACGGTCACCACGCCAGTCTGATGGTCGATATCAGTGACATAACGGCGTTCGGTGTTGCCGCCAAATCCCAAACCCTTGCGCTGGCCAATAGTTATGAGCTCCACCGCGGTCACAGTTCCAACCTGCTCGCCGTTTTCAACAAGAGTGCCCGGAGTTAGCGAGATTCGATCGCCCAGAAACTTTGCCCGACCGCCATCAGAATGAATGAAACAGACGTCTTGAGAGTCCGGTTTGGCGGCGGTGTCAAAACCCATTTCAACGGCAAGTTCTCGTACTCGAGTCTTGGTCATTTCGCCAACTGGTAGAAGCAGGCGGCCAAGCTCGGCTTGAGTCAACATGTGCAAAACATAACTCTGGTCCTTGGCCTCATCGGCCCCACGACCGAGGCGGAACGTCCCGTCGTCGAGGGTCACAACCTTGGCGTGGTGGCCGGTGGCGATCGTGTCGAAACCCAGGGCATCGGCACGGCGTAACAACTTGGCGAACTTGATGTGGCGGTTGCACTCGATACACGGGTTAGGCACCCGCCCCTCGGCGTAGGAATCAACAAAGGGATCAACTACGTGTTCGTTGAAGTCATCGCCGAAGTTAAAAACGTGATGGTCAATGCCTAGGCGATAAGCAACACGACGGGCATCGTCAACATCGCTCACCGAACAACAGCCCGAATCAGACTCGCCGCCCCAAAGCTTAAGGGTCACAGCGGTGACGTCATAGCCCTGTTCAACCAGAAGTCCGGCCGCAACAGAGGAATCAACGCCGCCCGACATTGCCACCAGAACCTTCTGCTTCTCTGCGGCGCTCATGAACGCTCTCGCAATCTGGCTACAGCACCCGGAATTACTTCGAGTACCGCATCGACGTCGGCATCAGTTGAGGTGTAGCCCAAGGAAAGCCGCAGTGAGCCGAACGCCAGGTCACGGTCATAACCCATGGCCGCCAGAACGTGGCTTGGATCTTGGGCCCCGCTAGCGCACGACGATGCGGCCGAGGCCATGACATCGGCTGACTCCAGCAAAAAGAGCAAAGCTTCGCTTTCAATCCCGTCGAAACAAAGGTGAGCGATGTTCACCGTCTTGGAAGCTCGATCTCCGGTCTCAACAGCACCCTCAACACTGGCCAATATCTCATCGACTAGCCGATCACGTAGGGCACGGACGCGAGGCACTTGCGATTCACGTTCTGCCACGGTGGCTGAAATTGCGGCGGCCATCGCCACGATTCCAGGCACATTCTGGGTCCCGCCTCGACGCCCTCGTTCTTGGGCTCCACCAAGGCTCAGCACTCCCAGCGCTGGGTTGTTGCGAGTTAACAGGGCGCCAGCACCTTTTGGGCCACCGAACTTGTGGCTGCTTATAGAAATCAGGTCTGCATCAGCGCAGTGGGCGGCAAGGTCAAGCCAGCACATGCCTTGCACGGCGTCGCAGTGGATAAGAGCGTCTGGCGCAACTCGTCGGACAACTTCGGCCACCTGGCCAATTGGCTGCACGACGCCAGTCTCGTTGTTGGCGGCCATCACAGAAACAACTGCCACCTCTTCAGCCTGTGCCAATACTTGCTCCAAGGCCGCCAGATCTATGACTCCGGTTTCAGTGACTGGCACGACGGCACCACCGGCTCGCTCAACCGGTTCAAGCACTGCGTGGTGCTCAACGGCGGAGCACACAGCGATTCCACGCCTAGATTCCAACGAACCGACTATGGCTAAATTGTCGGCTTCAGTACCGCCACTAGTAAAGATCACCTCACCAGGCTTGCCCCCCAGCGCGAGAGCAACGGCATCTCGAGCATCGTCAAGCGCTCGATTTGCCTCACGGGCCATTCGATGGGCCCCAGAAGGGTTGCCGAACCCAGCGGTCATCGCTTCAACCATCGCCTTAACGGCGACTTCTCGCACCGGTGTGGTGGCAGCGTGATCCAAGTAAAAGGCCATAGCCCTACCAGGATAGGGAGCTACAGGCCCGAAGCCAGTCGGTTATCCGGCTCAGATAAACTGGTGATACCTAACATGAACACAAAATCGCTCTTCACCATCTTCGGATTCCCCGTATTCGTCCAACCATTAACTCTCGGAGCTGCCGCTCTGGCCGTGCTTCTCCTCCAAGGATTCGGAGCAATCCTTGTTGTGACACTTTTCTTTTCAATCTTGGTCCACGAGCTTGGACACTCGCTCATGTTTCGAAAGTACGGCAGCGAATCACACATCATGATTCACATATTCGGCGGCTATTCCGCTCCGAACTCATCTGCTGGCATAACCGACTCCCAATGGGTGAAAATTTCCGCCGCCGGCCCACTAGGAGCACTGGTGTTGCTGGGGATTCCTGCGTTGCTGGCACGTCAGTTTCTCAATTTAAGCCCAACCCAGAACGACATCGCCTACATCCTGGTGTTGTTCAACGTGTACTGGGGTCTGGCCAACCTCGCCCCGATTTGGCCATTCGACGGCGGTCGAATTCTCTACCACGCAACCACCGGATCCACAGGCAAGGACCAGTGGCAACTGACCCGAACCGTCACCTTGGTTGTTTCTGCGTTAGCCATCGGACTTGCCCTCTCACTTGACTACCGCTTTGCTGCAATCTTTGTTGGGTTCAACGCATATCAGGTGTTCAACAGCCCTAGTCCGCGAACGGTCGGGCTGGGAGGTGGCACTTCAGTTCGAGACAATCCAATCAACCAGGCCGCTGCCCGCGCCCGCTCAAGCCAACCCGCCTCCGCACCCGTAACTCGGTCATCAGGTGGCGAAGCTCTTGTCGCAAGTTATGAGTGGATAATCCGCCGCCGCTGGGACAAAGCCCAGGGTCCAGTCGAAGGGCTGTTGGCTATGGATCAGTTCCGGGATGAGGCTTCCGAAGCCGCAGCCTGGCACTACCTTCTAGATCACAACGCCGATGCCGCAACCGAGGTTCTTGGTGGTCGGCCGCTTTCACCCCTGATGCACTCAGTTTGGACTCTGTTGTCAAACACGGCCGGGCCGATCGAACCTGCAGTGAACGCACTTCGAGCACTGGTTCCCGATGTGTCGATGGTGCCGGCGCTAATGCTGCTTCGAGAATCTGGCCGACTAGGCGACGTGTGCAAGGCCCTAGGCGTGGATGAACCCGGCCAACAGCAAGTCAGGGCTATTGAACAAGTGGTGCTACAACAAGGCCTTGTCCAGGAACAAATAGTGGTGAGTCAAGCCCTCCACGAACTAGGTCTCAACTAATTCCGAACTGACCTGGGAACCAGCCACCACTTCCGAACTGACCTGGGAACCAGCCGGGTTTGGCTGGCTACACCGCCAGAACGGGAGAGTGTGACTGGCTACACCGCCGGTACAGGTGAATTAGCGGCGCGGGACGATCTTTAGCAGCTCGCCGGCCGCGTTAACCGCATACATCTCGTTGTTGTTGTCAGTGCCAAAACTGGTCACTCGATTAACAGCGGCCAGATCTTCAGACCAGTCCAGCTGCTGTTGCACACCTACTAAATCCGGGTCGTATCGAAAGCTTCGCAGCAGACCTCCACAGAAGTCGGCATAAAAATAGTGTCCGAACATCTCGGGAATAGCCGAGCCCCGATATACGTATCCACCAGTGATCGAACAACCCTCGGGGTGCGGATACTGCAGAACAGGGTCGGTCAATCCCGGTCGGTCACAGCCGTCACCGAAGCACGAATCGCCTTCCTTGGCAGGCCAACCGAAGTTGGTGGCGCCACCATCGTTGATTCCCACCACATCAACCTCTTCGAACCGGTTCTGGCCAACGTCGGCGATGTACATGTAGCGGGTTTGGAAGTCGATGGAGAACCGCCACGGGTTACGCAAGCCATAGACCCAGATCTCGTTGCCAAAAGGATTGTCATCCGGGATCGAGTACCTACCGGGTTCGGACACATCAAGCCGCAAGATGGCGCCAAGCAAGGTGTCGGTGTCCTGGGATCGGTTTCCAGGGCGCCCCCCGCCATCGCCAAGACCGAAGTACAGCAACCCATCAGGCCCGAACTCAAGCATGCCACCATTGTGGTTTGGGTCCGGTTGACCTTGAGAAAGCAGAATCTGCATGCTGGCCTCATCCGCCAGAGTCAGCTCAGAGGCCTTGAACTCGGCGAGCTGTGTATTTCCCTCGCGGTCGGTCCAGTTGGCAAAGAACCGGCCGTTGTCGGCGTATTCGGGATGGAATGCCAAGCCCAGCAAGCCCTGCTCACCGGCCACCGAACCCACTATGTCGGTGATGTCCAGGAATGGGCGCTCGGAGCGTTGACCGTTCTCCACCACAGAAATGACGCCATCCTGTTCGACCACAAAGAGGGCATCGGTTCCTGGTGCTCCAGTCACAAAGATTGGCTTGTCGAATCGGTCGGCAACTAGCTGAGTAGCCAGACCTTGCAACGGCGCCAGCGGCTGTGTTGGCTCGGTCGCCTCGGTTGATTCCGATGCCGTTTCCGGCCCCGACTCCCCGTCTTGGGGGTCGGATGGGTCAGATCCGGCAGACTCAGTCGGAGCTGTAACTGAAGGCAAGACGCGGGGTCCATCTGATTCGAATCGTGCAGTATTTGTGTCGTCGGCACCGCAGCCAGCTAGAGCCAATGAAACCGAAATCGCTACTGCTAACGCAAGCAGGTTTCGGGTTGTCGCTGATCTAATCACCGCCTAACCATAATGCGCTCATCTCACCTCGCGCTGTCGTGTGCTTTCGGCTGTACCGTCGGGCTGCGTGCCTGATTCAGAAATACATGCCAGCTCGCTGAGTTCTCTGGGCCTAGCACTTGCAACTGCTGCCAACGTCTGGTGGGGTCTATCTCCACTGTTTTGGAAACAGCTCGGCCAGTTCGAGCCCTTCACGCTGGTTGCTCACCGGGTTGTTTGGTCCTTCGCTCTTTTGGCAATAATCCAAACCATTACCGGCGGATGGGGAAAGCTTTTTACGGTCGTCCGTCAACCGAAGAACTTGCTGTTCACCGTGGTCACAGCAACAATGTTGTTTGGCAATTGGCTCATCTTCATCATCGCCGTTAACAGTGATCGAGTGACCGAAGCGGCCCTCGGATACTTTTTGTTGCCGCTGCTCTCGGTGTTCCTGGCTCGGGTGATCTTCCGCGAGCGCCTCCGAACTGTCCAATGGATCTGCATCGCAGTTGTCTCAGCGGGCGTGATCTTGCTCACGATAGATGTAGGCCAAGTTCCTTGGTTATCGCTATCCCTTGGAGTCTCGTTCGCCATATACGGAGCTGTTCGAAAGCAGGTCGAATATGGGGCCCTGGACGGCCTGACCTTAGAAGTCTCCATCTTGGTGACACCAATGGCGGCATATCTCATTTGGACCCAGTTAGGTGATGAACCTACGGTTTTACTTAGCCAACCCGGCACTAATCTCCTGCTACTGGCAACGGCCGTGATTACCGCCTTCCCGCTTGTCACCTTCGCCCGCGCTGTGCGCTTGGTGCCGCTTTCCATCGCCGGGCTGTTTCAGTATCTGAATCCAACTCTCCAGTTTCTCGTCGGAGTTTGGGTCTATAACGAGGCGTTCGAAGGTGGGCAAGTTGTCCGATATATGATCATCTGGGCCGGGTTGTTGATCTTCGCCGTGGAGTCGGCAATGGTCGGCGGACGTCAGAAGCTGAGGACGGCGTGACTAGCGAAATGCCGAGCTCCTACGGCGACGCCTTCGCCGACGTCTATGACCGATGGTATGAGAACATCACCGACGCAGAGGCCACAGCGAGATTTGTTGCGATGCGGGCAGCAGCGGAGCTCCCAGTTCTCGAACTCGGAGTAGGCACCGGCCGCCTTGTTGGCCCGATGATCCGGGCAGGGTTACACGTGGTCGGCGTCGACGCGTCGGCGGCGATGCTCGAAATTTGTGCGACCGCTCACCCTGAGGTCTCTTTGATCCTGGCCGACTTAGCCACGTTCTCGCCGACGAAGCCAATCGGCGGGGCGCTTTGTGCGTTCAATACGCTCTTCAACTTGACTCGTGCTGAAGACCAGCTCAACCTGATCACACAGATTGGCAAAGCACTAACGCCAGGAGCTCCACTGGTAGTCGAAGCCATCACCGGGTTTGGGTTAGACCAAGCACCAGAGCAGTCGGTCGGTTTGTCAGAGGTCGATCCGGAGCGAACAGTCATGTCGGCGACGGTGGTTGACGCTGTCAGTCAAACCATCACCGGCCAGCACGTCGAGTACGAGCCCGACAACACGATCAAAAAGAGAAACTGGCAACTGCGATGGTCCACCGTTGTCCAGCTTGATGAGATGGCTTCAGCCGCTGGGTTGAAGCTAAGCGAACGATACGCCGATTGGTCCCAAACTGCCTTTGAAGAAAGTAGCCAGAAGCACATTTCGGTCTACGTGAAACGTTGACGCCTGCACCACCTTCGGAATTGCCCTCAGCTCTGACCTGGAATCCAACTTGTGCCGGCCAGTGGCACGTTTGCCATTGCCGCCGCCTCAACCGTCAAGGCCGCCAAGTCCTGCGGTTCGAGATTATGAACGTGGGACTTACCGCAAGCTCTTGCCAAGGTTTGGGTTTCCAGAGCCAACACCTGCAGGTAGTTGGCCAGCCGACGCCCGCCGATGACTGGGTCTAACCGAGCCGAAAGTTCAGGGTCTTGGGTGGTTATCCCCGCTGGATCCATGCCACCTTGGAAGTCGTCCCAGTAGCCGGCGGAGCTGCCGAGCTGTTGGTACTCATCTTCATAGGCAGGGTCATTGTCGCCAATGGCGATGAGTGCCGCCGTACCGATGGAGACCGCATCGGCACCCAACGCTAGCGCCTTTGCTACGTCGGCGCCGGAGCGAATACCACCCGCAGCGATCAGCTTCACTCTCCGATGTGCACCTAGTTCCTTGAGGGCCCGAACCGCTTCGGGGATTGCGGCAATAGTTGGGATGCCTACGTGCTCGATAAATACGTCTTGAGTGGCAGCGGTGCCCCCTTGCATTCCGTCAACCACAACCGCGTCGGCGCCCGCCTTAACCGCTAGCGCAGTGTCATAGTACGGACGAGCCGCACCAACCTTCACATAGACCGGCACCTGCCAGTCGACGATTTCTCGAAGCTCAATGATCTTGATCTCCAAATCATCCGGGCCGGTCCAGTCTGGGTGGCGACACGCGGAACGCTGGTCGATACCCTCAGGCAGCGTGCGCATTTGGGCCACTCGTTCGGTGATCTTTTGCCCCATGAGCATCCCGCCGCCGCCCGGCTTGGCTCCCTGTCCAACAACAATCTCGATGGCGTCGGCCTTGCGTAGATCGTCAGGGTTCATGCCATAACGCGACGGCAAGTACTGATAGACCAACGTTGCGGAGTGCTCACGTTCTTCAGAGGTCATGCCACCATCGCCGGTAGTGGTCGACGTGCCAGCAGCGTTGGCGCCACGGCCGAGAGCCTCTTTCGCCTGAGCTGAAAGTGACCCGAAACTCATGCCCGCAATGGTTATTGGAATGTCTAGCTTGACTGGCCGTTCTGCATTTTCGGCACCAATAACAACGTCAGTTCCGCACGCTTCGCGATAGCCCTCCAACGGGTAGCGAGACATCGACGCTCCAAGAAAAACGAGATCATCAAGGGTGGGCAGCTCGCGTTTTGCGCCCCACCCACGAATTCGGTAGATGCCGGTGTTGGCGGCACGTCGGATCTCTGCGATCACGTTGCGGTCATAGGTATAGGACTCACGAAGGTTCCACTGCTGGTTGCTCACTTCGCCACCTTTTGTTGAACTTCGGCGTCTATGTCATCAACATGAAAGTTGTAGAGCTGCCTGGCCGACCCGTATCGCTTAAAATCACCGGGTTCTGCAGACATACCCGCTGCCTCGAGAAGCCTCTTTAAGGTCTCGATGTGCTCGAGTCGCACCTCTTTCTCGACACAATCAGTGCCAAGTGATGCCACACTCCCCCGCACAAACAGGTTGGCCTCATAGATCGAGTCGCCCAGGTCAGCGTCGGCATCGCCCAGAACAACCAGGTTTCCGGCCTGGGCCATGAAAGCGCTCATGTGACCAACGTTTCCGCCAACCACAATGTCGACACCTTTCATTGAGATTCCGCAACGGGCTCCAGCGTTTCCTTCAATTACCAACAGCCCGCCGTTGCCGGTGGCCCCGGCTGACATCGTGGCTGAGCCAGTAATGCGTACGGTGCCCGACATGATGTTCTCGGCTAGGCCCGTACTGGCGTTTCCGTTCACGGTGACGCTGCCAACTTGATGCATGCCAGCGCAGTAGTAGCCCACCGAACCGTCCACCTCTACAGCAATGTCGGCGTCAATCCCAGCGGCCACCGCATGAGCGCCCCGTGGGTTGGTGATCCTGAAGGTTCCCGAGCTTGCTTCGTGGAGACTGCGATTTAGTTCCCGAAGCGAAACCTCGGATAAGTCGAAAGTTGAGCTCATGAATTGAGGCTCCAGCTGTAGATCTTGCCGGGGTCAGGTTCAAACAAGGTGGCGTGTTCAACATCAGGTAGCTGGGCAATGGCCCGGTACTCAGATGACATCGCCACCCAGTCCTGGGTCTCGGCCACCACAGCCGGTTTACAAGCGATCGGGTCACGCAAAATCGCGAACCCGTCTTCAACGCCTATAGCAAACGTGTAGAACCCGTCCAAGTCTTCCAGCGCGTGCTTTAGCGCATGATCGATTGTGTCGCCCTCACGCATTCTCCAGGAGAGGTAACCGGCTGCAACTTCAGAGTCATTCTCGGTCTGGAACGACTCGCCCTTTCGCATCAATTGCTCGCGCAGCTGATTGTGATTTGAAAGCGACCCGTTGTGAACAAGGCAAGTGTTTGCACCCGTGGCAAACGGGTGCGATCCGTTTGTTGTTACTGCCGACTCAGTAGCCATTCGAGTGTGGGCGATTGCGTGTGTGCCTGACCGCGATGCCAAGTCATATCGAGATGCCACAAGGTCTGGGTCACCGACCGACTTGAAGATCTCAATCTGGCTGCCATGACTGAGCACAGCTAGTTCCGGGGCGTTGTCGATGATCCATTGGCGAGCCAGCCGGCCATCACCGTCTGTTTCAAACACGGCGTGGTCGTGGATGACTCGGACATCCACGGATGCACCAAGCACACCCTCCAACTTTTTCGCAGTGTCGAACCAGTCCTGATCAACCCAACCCGAAGCTAGATTTTCCGCCAGCAAAGTGATGCGAGTCCGGCCCGGTTGGCCTTCGTCATAGATGGCAAAACCTGCGCTGTCAGGGCCCCGCTCCTTCATCTCATGCAGCATTAATGCTGTAAGTCGACCCAGTTCGGGCCGGTACTTATCGGTCTTTAGGAACAAGCCAACGATGCCGCACATGGGCCTCACGATATCGGGTCTTTTGACAATGGTGAAAGTCCTTCACCTAGAGTGGAATCTGTTCGCGGGGCTAATGTGGGGCCTCGGACGAGACCTGGGGGTTCGCAAATGACCAACACAGAAGCAGCGATCACCGACATCGCTAAGCGCATCAAGGATGACGGTGTCGAGTTCATCTACGCCATGTACGTCGAGATGCATGGCAAGGCGTGTGCAAAGTTAGTACCGGTGAATGCTCTCGAAGGTTTGATGACTGACGGCGCTGGGTTTGCCGGGTTCGCATCAGGACCGATGGGCCAAGACCCGTCCAGCCCAGACATGCTGGCGATACCGGACCCGGCCTCCTACACGCAGTTGCCATGGCAGCCAAACGTGGCAGCGATGCAGTGTGACCCGACCGTCCTCGGCGAGCCGTGGCCCTATGCCCCTCGGGTGATCTTGCGTAAAGCACTTGCCCAACTAGCCGAGCGAAACCTTGTTCTAAAGACTGGCGTTGAAGCCGAGTACTCGCTTGTTGTTCTGAACGACGACGGATCAATCTCGGTGGCTGACGAACGCGACGTTGGCGACCTGCCTTGTTATGACGCCAAGGGCCTGACTCGCATGCTCCCCCACCTCACCGAGGTGTCACACAACATGAACGCCATGGGTTGGGGCAACTACGCCAACGATCACGAGGATGCCAACGGCCAGTTCGAACAGAACTGGCAATATGCCGATGCCCTAACCACCGCAGATCGCCTCGTTCTCTTTCGTCTGATGATCCACACTATGGCCGAACGTGACGGACGCTACGCAACGTTCATGCCCAAGCCGTTCACCAACAAAACTGGCAACGGGCTACACGCTCACCTCAGTTTGTGGTCAGCCGACACTGACGAACCACTGTTCGTCGGCGGAGACAACCCAGAAACCACCGACAGCAAAGGTCTGGGGCTCAGTGAGTTGGCTTATCAGTTTGCGGGCGGGCTAATCCAACACGCTCCGGCCCTAGTTGCAGTGGCGTGTCCGATCGTGAACTCCTACAAACGAATGGGCGTTGGGGCACCGGACTCGGGCGCAACGTGGGCCCCGGCTTATGCCGCCTTCGGTGGCAACAACCGAACCCAGATGATTCGCGTGCCAGAACCGGACCGGCTTGAAGTTCGCCTTGGTGACGGCGCGGCTAACCCGTACCTGATGTTCGCTGCCATGTTGGCTTGCGGACTAGACGGCGTTGACAACAATATGGACCCGGGCGAAGTAAACACCTCAAACCTGTTTGCTGCCACCCCTGAAGAAGTTGCAGCCCGAGGCATCGAAACGCTTCCGCCCACGTTGTTGCATGCGGCAGAGAACTTAAAAACAAACAAAGTCTTGGCCGAAGGACTCGGCATGACTCCGACAGGCCCCTACAGCCACTACTTCGCTGAGCAGAAGAAGAAAGAGTTCATGGCCCATCACCATCAGGTGACGACAGGCGAAATCCGAAAATACCTAACGCTCTTCTAGAGAACGTCGCTAAAAGTGCTTGAAAACATGGGAACAGCCCAACTGACCTCTGACGAGGTCTGCAGAATTGTCGGGCTTCGCGTACGCGAACTACGGCTTGGCCTTGGGTTGACTATGGAAAGATTCGCCGAACAAGCAGAGTTGTCGCTGGGCATGTTGTCCAAAATTGAGAACGGCCAGACCTCGCCCAGCCTCGGCACCCTCACCAACTTGGCCAATGCAGCCGGGGTCCCGTTCACTGCGTTCTTTCGTGGTCTAGACGAAGAACACGACGCGGTGATCGTTCCTGCGGGCAAGGGACTTGAGATCGCGCATGAAGGCGGCGGCAAAGGCCGCACCTATCACGACTTGGGAGCGCTACGGGGCCCAGTGCGTGAAATCGAACCGGTGTTGGTAACAATTACCAAACCAGGCGAGGTCTTCCCGCTGTTCCAACATGGCGGCGTTGAGTTCATATACATGATCGAAGGCAAGGTCGAGTACGGGTACGGGGCCAAGCGCTACGTGTTAAAGAAGGGCGACACGATGCAACTACACGGCGAAGTCGCCCACGGCCCAACGACTCTGTTGGAACTCCCAATCAAGTTCTTGTCGCTAAAAGTTCACGCAACGCCGGGTAACCACAGCTAGCTACAGATCGAATCGACCAGCACTTCAAGATGTTGCAAACCACCCAGAGTGATAGTCATGTGCGAAGTATCCCACCTTTGTTCTACAATGACCGGCTAGTTTGCGTCAGCCAAATAGACGCCCAAAGGGAGACAGAAATGATTAGCGAGTTCAAAGAATTTATCAACAAGGGTGGCGTATTCGAAGCCGCCGTAGGCCTGATCATGGCTCTAGCTTTTGCCCCCGTCGTGCAAGGCCTCGTCGACTTCATGATCATGCCGATCGTGGCCCGCATCTTCGGCAAGCCCGACTTCAGCGAACTAAAGATCGGCCTAGGCGGAGTAGATGCTGACGGCAACGAGGCAGCTATCCAGTACGGCTCATGGCTAACCGTGGTAATCGGTTTCATCTTGATTGCTCTTGTCATATTCATGCTGGTTAAGGCCTACAACAGGGCCAACCCACCAGAGCCAGAGGACGACAGCCCATCAGCTGAGGACCTTCTCACTGAAATCCGTGACTCACTAGCACGCGGCTAAATCCAGAATCTGCAGCTATTAGCTGACTTGAGACCACCAGGACTTCGGTCCTGGTGGTTTCTGCTTTTTCTAGAGAGTGACTGCTGTGCCAGTGTCGGCCCCGGCCAAAGGAGCACCTACGTGGATTACTTCAGTGACACCCTCTACCCGGGCTTTCAAGATCTTCTCGATGCCGTCGTTAAGTGTTGAACTGGACACCGGACAACTGATACACGCGCCCACCAATTCCACCGACACCACGCCGGTCTCCTGATTCACACTTCGCAGGAAGATGTCTCCGTCGTCGGCTTGAATCGCAGGACGGATCACATCGATGATTGCACTTATCTTTGTCTCGAACTCTTCTGCACTAAGCACTGTGCGCTCCTTAACCGCTGACTCGACAGTACAGCTCTATCCTGTACCCATGACAGGTCAGAAGAACCCCTCTTTATTCCATTCTGGGGTCCTATCTGCACCAATTTTGGCTCACCAAGGCGGTTGGGACGAAATATTGCTGGTCGGTGGACCACTAGCGGTGATTGCATTGTTGCTCTGGATCGCTAACCGTCGGGTCGCGGCCAAGTTGGCCGAACAGGCAGCCGAAGAGCAAAACAACGCCTGATGACCCAACTAGTCAATGAGTTTGTAGCTGACCGCGCCACGGCCGAAGTTGTGGCCAGCCCCCGATTCGATCTGCTCACAGAGACTGAAAGCGAGCCTGGGGTCTTCACCCAGGTTGAAGGCCCGTTCAAGACCTACCGGCGGACCCTAGATCTCACAGAACAGGCCGACGGTTCTGTGGCGATCAGAGAGCAAACTGATTTTCGCATGGCAACACCATTGTGGTGGCCCCTCATGCATCGCCTAATGCGCAAGGCCCTGGCTGAGCCTGATCGAACCCCGAGAGCTCGATGGTGGTGGCCCGCTGAAGTAGTTAGCGCACGCACAACAACCCTCATTTCGCTGCTTGCCGTGCTGGCCATAATCGGCGGATACCTGGGCACGATTATCGGCCAGACGATCACGTTCGCCTCGGCTGAGTTCGAAGCATCACAAAGGGCCCAGTCTGACACGCTGGCCGCCATTCGCATTGGTGTGCTGGTTGCCCTGCTTTTCTTACGCCGGGCAGATCGGCTTGGTCGACGACCACTGCTCATTGGCTTCATGGTCGGAGCGATCGTGTTCACCATGCTGGGGTCACTCTCCGGTTCGCTGGTTACTTTGGGAATCACCCAAGCTGTCGCTCGTGGTCTAACCACTGGTCTTGCCACCTTGGTGACTTTGGCCGCAGTCGAAGAAGTTCCGGCCACTATGCGAACGTTCATACTGGCGATCTTGACGGCCTTCGCAGCGCTGGGTTCGGGCATGGTCATTTGGATTCTGCCGCTGGCCGATACGGGACCCGGAGGCTGGCGCATCCTGTACATCTTGCCGGTTGTGTTTCTGCCTGTTCTGTGGTGGCTGGCGCGACTGTTGCCAGAAACCCAAAGGTTCAAAGCTGCCACCGAGGCTGGAGCGCCTGACATCGTTAACCGCCGACGGTTAACGATGTTGTTGGTCACTTTCTTTATGCTCCTCGTCTTTGCGTCGCCCGCTTCACAGCTTCAGAACGAGTACCTACGAGGCGACCTGCAGATGGACGCAGGAGACATCAGCCTGTTCCGGTTGGTTGTGTCGCTACCTGGCGGCCTTGCGATCTTGGTTGCGGGTTGGGTGGCCGATCGAAAGGGACGACGTCATATCGCTGCGTTTGGCGTCCTGGGCGGTTCGATCGCCTCGGCCATGGTGTATCGGTCCGACGGTGCATTCTTGTGGATGTTTGCAACCATCGGCGTACTGCTTCTCGGAGCAGCCGTTCCCGCTATGAGGGGCTTCCAAGCCGAACTGTTCCCCACAAGATCCAGAGCCCGAATCGGAGCCTGGCTGGATGTCATCGGCGTTGCCGGTAGCGCGTTCGGCCTGCTTATCGCGGGGCGACTTGCCGAGCGCATCGGCGGGCTGGGCGTGGCCATTCCAATCTTGTTGGTGGGTCCGGTGATCGCCGCTCTGCTGTTGTTCTTTGTGTTCCCCGACACCGCCTCCAAAGAATTGGAAGAGTTCAATCCGAGCGATCCGAAACTCAGTTCGCAATAGCGGACTTATGGGCTTGTCCGCCGGGCTGGAGCCGAAGTCAGACCGAAGTTAGAACGTCGCGAGCCTGGGTCAGCTCAGCGATTCGGGCTGCTGCGTCATCACCTTCGCCGCCGTGGTCTGGATGGGCCTCACGTAGCAGCGAACGGAACTTGCGTTGAACGGCCCGCTTCGACGGAGTGTCGTCAGGGTTGCCGTCAAGGCCCAGTACATCAAGGGCCCAACTGACTGGGTCGTTCCATGACCGCAAGTCCATTAGGGAAGCTTCGCCGCCGCCCATGACATCGGAAATAAAAAGTGCATCAACCGGGCGGCCCCAAACCAAAGCGTTTCGGCAGGCATCCAGCACTGGGCGTCGCAGCTCAATCGGGAAAGAACCGGCGGCGTAGAGAGCTCCAAGAACTTGCTGAACTGGCAGGCCAAGCTCTGAATCGAAATTGAAGTCCAGCGAGGAGCCATTGGAAACCAGGCTGTGCTGGCTTCTTAGCAGTCCCACGTTGTCTGACTGATAACGATGACGAACTCGGGGTTGAACGACCTTCATGCCAGCGTGGAGCAACTCGAGCACGTCCACAAGATCTTCCCTGAGATCGCTAGAAACCTCGGGAGCGAAGTTAGCGACTATGCCCGCCAGAAGTAGACCACCGGCTCCCGGAGCGGGGTCGACAGGCAGATTACGCGAACCCAATGCCAGTCGGCGAGTGGGAGCAATTGGGCGGGAGTGGTAGATCTCCAACTCGGCAACGATCACAACCCCCCAGAGTACCCAACCACGGCTTCTAATGACATATCCAACTACGTTGAGTCCCCAACTACGCTAGGTGCATGTCATTCAACATTGAGCCGTTCCTAATCAAGCCTGGTCAGAAGCTAGATCTGGGCGAATGGGACACGAGGGAAACCATCGGATGGGACTCTGACGATCGAGACGGGGCTGAAAAAGCCACCAAGAAGCTCAACAAACGAATCGAGGAGCTTCAAGAGACTCTTTATGCCGATGGCACCAAGCGCCTTCTGTTTGTGTTGCAGGCTATGGACGCTGGCGGCAAGGACGGCACTATCCGTGCGGTTTTTGATGGCGTCAACCCAGCCGGGGTGAAGATTGCATCGTTCAAGGCACCTAGCAAGGAAGAGCTGGCGCATGACTATCTGTGGCGCATTCACCAGCAAACTCCCCGTAAGGGAGAGATCACAATCTTCAACCGGAGCCACTACGAGGACGTCCTGATCGTTCGAGTGTTGGACTTTGCTCCGAAGTCAGTCTGGTCAAAAAGATATAACCACATCAAAAACTTCGAGCAAATGCTGGTCGATGAAGGGACTCGAATCGTCAAGATCATGCTGCATATCTCAAAGGACGAACAGAAGGAACGCTTGCAAGCTCGCCTTGATGAGCCGGAGAAGAACTGGAAGTTTGACAAGGGCGACCTTCAGCACCGCGAGAAGTGGGGCGAGTACATGAATGCCTTCGAAGACGCCATCATGAAAACGACAACCAAAGACGCTCCGTGGTTTGTTATACCGGCGGATCGCAAGTGGTATCGAAACCTGGTGATCTCAGAGATTGTCGTGCAGACGCTTGAAGATATGAACCCTCAATTCCCGCCCGCTCCCCCAGACATCCAAGGCATAGAGATAATTTAGTAGCGATAGTAAGCATCCCGAATGCGTGAGTCGGGCGGCCTCCGTGGCCGAGAAACGGCAAGCTAGAAGCCGCTGTTGTCTCGCATTGAGATGTTCATTGCCGACAACTTGTCGAGGCGATGATACGCATCGATCCGTCGAACGGTTCCGCTCGAAGAGCGCATCACAAGGCTGTGTGTCTGAGCCACACCTGATTCATAGGTGACACCCTTCAGCAGATCACCAGAGGTAATGCCAGTTGCGGCGAAGAAGCAGTTATTTGAACTAACGAGGTCATCTAGGCCAAGGATCTTTTCCAAGTCATAGCCCTGTTCGTCAGCAGCTTCCCTCTCTTCGGCGTTCCGTGCGATTAGGCGACCCTGCAGATCGCCACCCATTGCCTTCATGGCGCAGGCCGCAATGATTCCTTCTGGCGTGCCACCTACACCAAACATGATGTCGGCGCCGCTTTCTGGCAGACAGGTTGCGATAGCTCCAGCAACGTCTCCGTCAGTGATCATCATGATCCGAGCTCCGGCTTCGCGAATCTCCGCAACTAGTTCATCATGGCGAGGCCTAGCCAGCACTACGGCTGTGAGGTCGGAGATCTTCTTGCCCTTAACCTTCGCCAGAGCTTGAAGATTTCGTCCAATCGGCAGCCGAATGTCTACTACACCAACAGCCTCGGGGCCGACGGCGATCTTGTCCATATAGACACAAGGCCCAGGGTCAAGCATTGTTCCCCGGTCGGCAACGGCGATAACAGCGATAGCGCCGGCGCGGCCCATCGCAGTAAGGGTTGTGCCGTCGATCGGATCAACTGCAATGTCGGTTTCTAGACCGTTACCCGTGCCGACTAACTCGCCGTTGTAAAGCATCGGTGCTTCGTCTTTTTCGCCTTCGCCAATGACAACGATGCCGTTCATATCTACGTCGCTCATGACGTCGCGCATCGCATCCACTGCAGCCTGGTCAGCGGCAATCTTGTCACCTGCTCCAACGAAGCGGGATGCAGCTAGTGCAGCGGCCTCGGTAGTTCGAACCAGCTCAAGAGCTAGGTTCCTTCCGGAGAGCATTCGTTCTGTTGCAGCCATGTCCAAGATCGTAGTCGAATAGCCATATCTCGTTCCTGAGTCGGGCGACCCAAAGTGGCGTCCCGATCTGCCCATAAGAGGCAACTCGAACCCTCTGAGCGAGCTAGATTGTGCCGATGCCCAACCTCACCAAAGTAGACGGAGCGTTTGTAGAGACAGCCCGACAGAAAGTTGTTGTAGACCAGATTGTCCGAGCCCCGATTCAACGGGTTTGGGACACAATTGCCGACAACGAGTCGTGGCCGACCTGGTTTAAGCCAATGACTGAATGCATCGTCACTTCAGATCCCGGAACTGGCGTAGGTGCGACCCGAAGCGTGGTGGTGGGCCCGCTCGAAGCTGACGAAGAGTTTGTTACTTGGGATGAGCCCAACGTGTGGGCGTTCAGCATTGTCAAAACCAACATTCCGATGGCAACCAAGTTCATCGAACAGCTTGAGTTGGACACTCACAATGATGGAACCCGCGTCACTTACACCGGAGCGTTCGATCCGCATTTAGTTACCAAGCTCAGCTATCCATTGGTGAAGCGGGGCATCAAGAAAACGTGGACAGAAGGCCTTCAAGGTCTAGCCGACCACCTAAAGCCCTAAGGCCATCTCACTCTGGCGGTCCCCAGGACCAACCACTTCGGTTCTGGCGGTCGCCAAGCCCGGATACGGGCGCTGGCGCAGCCAGAACGTAAGGGAGTGCGAGACGGAGCGGATTTGGTAGGTAAGCGGGTTCTGTTAGCGGGCTTTAGCGAGCCGCTGAGGGTCTTTAGTGAGCCGCTGAGGCGTTGCTGCCGGACAAGATCGCTAAGCGCAGATCAGCCCAAGCTTTGTCTTGGGCTGCGAACTGATCATCAGCGTTGGCCGCTAGAGCCGCCTCCGCCGCTGCCAACTCGGCCATCACTTCATCACGATCGAGCGAACTGCTAGCAACCGCTTGATCTGACAGAACGGTTACCTTTGTGCCCGAGACGCTGACAAATCCGCCTCGCACACAGAAGCTCTGAACGTTCCCACCAGACTCGGTGACTCGTACTTCGCTGGTAGTCAACGAACCAATAAATGGCTCGTGGCCGGCCAAGAACGCGATCTCGCCTCCGCCCCTGGTTCGGGCAATTACTTGAGTGCCCTCGCCCGAGTACAGAATTGCCTCTGGAGATACGAACTCGACCTGAAAGGCCATTACTTGGCGTCCTTAATGAGCTGCTCGGCCTTCTCGCGTGCTGAGTCGGCGCCACCCACGTTGAGGAACGCCTGCTCTGGAAGATCATCAAGTTCGCCAGTAACAAGCGCTTCGAAGCTGTCGATGGTCTCTGAAACTGGAGTGAAGTTTCCGTCAAGACCGGTGAAGATCTTCGCCACGAACATTGGCTGTGACAAGAACCGCTGAACCTTGCGGGCCCGAGTAACAGTGATGCGGTCTTCTTCAGACAGCTCATCGAGACCAAGAATGGCGATGATGTCCTGTAGTTCCTTGTAGCGCTGAAGGATTTCCTGCACCTGACGAGCAACACGGTAATGACGGTCACCCACAACTTCGGGGGCCAGAATGGTGGAGCTTGAAGACAGCGGATCCACAGCTGGGTAGATACCCAAGGCAGCAATGTCACGAGATAGCTCGGTAGTTGCATCCAAGTGGGTAAAGGTGGTGAACGGAGCCGGGTCGGTGTAGTCATCGGCAGGTACATAAACGGCCTGCAGCGAAGTAATCGACTTACCACCAGTAGAAGTAATGCGCTCTTGGAGAATGCCCATTTCGTCTGCCAGAGTTGGCTGGTAACCCACAGCTGAAGGCATGCGGCCTAGAAGGGTTGATACCTCAGAACCAGCCTGAACAAAGCGGAAGATGTTGTCAACGAACAACAATACGTCCTGGCCCTGAACGTCACGGAAGTACTCAGCCATGGTTAGCGCTGAAAGTGCGACACGGAGACGAACACCCGGGGGCTCATCCATCTGGCCAAAGCAAAGCGCAGCCTTGGAGAGAACGTTGGTGACGCCGTCACCCATTAGGGTCTCGCCCATTTCGATGAAGAGGTCGGTTCCTTCACGAGTGCGCTCGCCCACACCGGCGAACACAGACACACCGCCGTGCTGAGTAGCAACACGGGTGATCATCTCGGTGATAAGAACGGTCTTGCCCACACCGGCACCACCGAACAAACCAATCTTTCCACCCTGTAGGTAAGGAGTGAGAAGGTCGATGACCTTGATGCCGGTCTCGAGAACCTGCTTGGTTGGCTCAAGAGTGTCAAAAGCTGGAGCGTCGCGGTGGATGGCCCACCGGTCAGTGATGTTTACATCTTCGATTGGAACATCCAGCGGCTCGCCCAGAACGTTCCAGATGTGACCAAGAGTTACGTCGCCAACTGGCACCGTGATGCCAACACCGAGGTTACGAACCTCTTGGCCCCGCTTAAGACCATCGGTTGGCTTTAGCGCAACGGCGCGAACACGGCCGTTACCCAACTGCTGGGCAACTTCAGCCCGAACAAGTGTGGTCTCGCCACCAACAACAACATCGAATTCGATGGCGTTGTTGATTTCAGGCAATGCGTTTGGTGGAAACTCAACGTCCACCACAGGACCGGCGATACCGACGATCCGACCCGTTGCTAGTTGTGGTTCTGTCATTGTCATTTTGAGCAGTGCTCCTGGTGTGTGTTCGTTCTAGAAAGTTCTGAAAGTAATAATTCGGGCGTTAAACGGATTCGGTTTCGGCCAGTTGTAGTTCGATGAGACCGGATCCGCCTTTGTCATCGCCAAGCGATTCTGCGCCGGCCACGATCTCCATGATTTCGGTGGTGATCGACGCCTGACGAGCCCGGTTCATCTCGCGAGCCAACTTGATGATCAGCTCTTCAGCGTTGTCGGTTGCCGCCTTCATCGCTCGCTGACGGTTGGCATGCTCAGACGCCGCTGAATCAAGCAAGGCAGCGAACAAGCGGGCCTCCACATAGCGCGGTAGAAGATCTTCGAGAACGCCTTCTGGTGACGGTTCGAAGTCATAGGAAGCAAGCGCCTCGGCATCGCCACCGCCGGCGTCGGCCATTGTGCTGGTGTCTTCAAGTGGAAGGAACCGACGCACTACTGGACGCTGGGTACCGATGCTGACGAACTCGGTATAGACCAGCTCTACCTGGTCTACGTCTCCGGAATCGAAAAGGTCACGAACCTTACGGGCAACGGCACGAGCATCTTCATAGCTCGGATTGTCCGTGAAGCCAGCAAAGGATTCGCTGATTTCAAAGCCACGAAAGCGGAAGTAGTCGGCAACCTTTTTGCCCACGGTGATCAGAACGTAGTCGCCACCGTCGTTACGTAGTGCCTGGATTTCACGCTCGGCTGAGCGGATAACGGCAGCGTTAAACGGACCGGCCAAACCACGGTCACCGGCGCAAACCACGAACGCAACTTTTTGCGCGTTCTCAACTTGGCGCAACAAGGGGTGATCGACGCTGGCGCCACCGGCAGCCAGGTTCTCGATAACTCCGGTTAGTTGCTCAGAGTAAGGCCGAGCAGCGCGAGCACGTTGCTGAGCGCGAGCAACACGAGTCGCCGCAATGAGCTCCATTGCGCGTGTGATTTTCTTCGTGTTACTAACACTGCCGATACGTCGGCGCAGTGTGCGTTCAGCTCCACCTGGCATGTTTTACCCTTAGTCCTTTACCCGAGAGATGTCTTCCTCGGGGAGAGTGTTAGCGGCGTCAACCATCTTCTTTTCGGCCTGGCCCTGATCGGACGCGTCCGGTGCCGAAGTAGTTGACTCGGTGCCTTGGAACTGATCGGTAAAGGCAGCTACTGCGGCTTCGAAAGCTTCGCCATCGGCAATGTTGCCGGTGTCGGTGATCGCTCGCAGCTGATCTGAGTGACGGCTGTGGAACCATTCAAGGATCTCGGTCTCATAACGAGACACATCAGCAACCTCGACAGAGTCCAGATAGCCACGAGTGCCTGCAAACAACAGGACAACCTGTTCCTCTACTGGAACTGGAGCGTTAATGCCCTGCTTGAGAAGCTCAGTAAGGCGATAGCCACGGTCAAGCTGAGCCTGTGACACGGGGTCAAGGTCAGAACCGAATGCGGCGAATGCTGCAAGCTCACGGAACTGCTGAAGGTCAGACTTCAGGGTGCCGACCGCTGTCTTCATTGCCTTGATCTGAGCTGCTGAACCCACACGGCTAACCGAGATACCAACATCGACTGCAGGCCGAACACCAGACTTGAACAGATCGTCCTGAAGGTAGATCTGGCCGTCGGTGATCGAGATCACGTTTGTTGGGATGTAAGCAGAAACGTCGCCGGCCTTGGTTTCAATAACGGGGAGGGCGGTGAAGGAGCCTGCACCCAGATCATCACTGAGCTTGGCTGAGCGTTCTAGCAGACGTGAGTGAAGGTAGAAAACGTCTCCGGGGTAGGCCTCACGTCCTGGAGGACGGCGGAGAAGGAGCGATACCTGACGGTAGGCCTCGGCCTGCTTCGAGAGGTCGTCGTAAACGGCCAACGCATGGTCACCGTTTTCCATCCAGTGCTGGCCCATCGCGCAACCTGAGTACGGAGCCAAGAACTTAAACGGAGCAGGCACACCAGCTGCGGCGATAACAACAACTGTGTATTCCATGGCGCCGGCTTCTTCCAAAGTCGCCACGGTTTGAGCGACAGTAGAAGCCTTCTGACCAACGGCTACATAGACACACTTAAAGCCTGAACCCTTCTGGGCCAGGATCGTGTCGATACCGATTGTGGTTTTGCCGGTCTTGCGGTCACCAATGATCAGCTCTCGCTGGCCTCGACCGATTGGGATAAGCGAATCAACCGCCTTGATACCAGTCTGCACTGGCTCATGTACTGGCTTACGGCCGAGAATACCCGGAGCCTGAATCTCAATACGGCGGTTCTGAACGTTAGTGAGGGGACCCTTGCCATCAATCGGGTTACCCAATGTGTCAACAACACGCCCGAGCATGCCGTCTCCAACTGGGACCGACAAGATGTCGCCAGTGCCCTCAACGGTCTGGCCCTCTTCGATGGAGTCAACGCCACCGAGAACAACAGCGCCGATACTGTCTTCATCCAAGTTCAGCGCCAAACCAATGGTGCCGTCCTGGAAGCGAAGCATCTCGTTAACAGCAGCGTCGGGAAGACCAGCTACTCGAGCAATACCGTCGCCCACCTCGGTTACGCGGCCAACGGTCTTTGACGAAACGTCTGCTTCGAAGCTGGCAAGGCTCTTCTCAAGAGCACCTGTGATGTCGGACGGATCAAATGTTAGTGACATGGTTTCTTAGTCTCTTTTTCTGGTGCCGGCTGCCCTAGAGGGCTTCACGAATCTGGTTAAGGCGGGTACGGAGCGAACCGTCAATGACAGTGTCGCCAATGGTGGTGACGACGCCGCCAACAACCGAAGGATCAATTTCTTCTTGAATCTCAACTTCGCCACCGGCAGTTGATGCCAGGGCGGCGGCCAAGCGGGTTCGCTGAGAATCGCTAAGTGGAACAGCCGTTCGCACTACTGCAAGGTTCTTACCGCCAGCGGTTGCAGCGTTAGCTGCAAATGCGTTGACAATCTCGCCAAGCTGAGCGCCCTTGCCGCCGGTGACGATGAGCGATACCAGCGCTTGGACAGTGGTTGATGCCTTGTTGGCCAAGAGGTCAGAAACGATCTGGCCTCGTACAGCCGACGGCAAAAGGTTATTGGACAAAGACGAGCGGAGTTCCTCGTTGCCATCTACAGCCCGAGCAACATCCAGTAGCTGGGCCTTTGTGTTGGCGAGGTCGCCTTCGGATGACGCAACTGCTAGAAGTGCGTCTGCGTAGCCTTGAACGCTCATTAGCCACCAACCTTTGTGATGTAAGCATCGATCAAGTCTGATTGAGAAGCAGGGTTGAGATTGCCCTCGACGACTTTCTCAGTTGCTCCCCGAGTAAGGCGTGCGACTTCGTCTCGAATGTCGGCCAGTGCCTGACTGGTCTGGTTCGAGATATCGCTTGCGGCCCTGACCTTGAGATCCTCGGCATCGCTGTGGGCCTTGGCGACAATGTCGGCCTTCAACTTGGCAGCAGTTGCGTGGGACTCTTCACGAAGCTTGTTCGCTTCCATCGAAACGTCAGGGAGGTCCTGGGTCGATGCGGTGAGTGCAGTCTCTGCTTCAGATCGGGCCAACGCAGCAGCCGACAACTCGGCTGAGATACGGTCGCTTCGACCTTTGAGACCGTCTCGCGCCGCTGGGTAAGCAAACTTGTAGAGCAAGCCCACTACGACGAAGAACGCTACGGAACCCCAGTAGACCTCGTTTATGTCACCAGCGAGTTGCGGCCCGTTGGGCGCTTCGGCAGCGAGGATGGAAAGCATGAATCAGCCTTTAGTTCGAGTTAGACAGGTAAGAATCAACAATTGGGCGGGCGGCTTCGACGTCGATGGTTCGGTCCATCGCTTTTGAAGCTGCCGATGTAGCAAGCTCGGCCACCTTGGGTCGAACTTGATCCATTGCCTGGGAGCGAGCAGCCGCCAAATCAGCCTCGGCTAGCTCTTTCATCTTGGCAACTTCGGCGTTTGCCTGAGCCAAGATGCTTTGACGTTCGGTTTCTGCTTCTGATCGAGCTGCGTCGATAACGGCCGCAGCCTCTGCGCGGGCGCCAGCAAGCTGATCATCAACGTCACCAGCTGCCGAAGACGCGGACGCCTTGGCTGCTTCAGCGGCATCGAGATCAGAGCGGATGGCCTCGGCTCGCAGATCCATCGTGCGCTTAACCGGAGGCAAGAGCACGAATTTGATCAGCAAAAAGAACGCAGCAAAAGTCAGGGCGCTCCAGAAAAGCTCTGGAACCACCGGCAGAATCGGGTTGTCCGCCTCTTTGGCGGGCCCTTCCGCTGCAATGATTAGGAGTAGCGACATGTGCGCTCCTGCCTAAGCGAACTTGAGCAGAATGAAGACCACGAAGCCGATTAGGGCAAGTGCTTCGGTAAAGGCAATACCGAGGAACATTGTGGTCTGAACCTGGCCAGCAGCTTCTGGCTGGCGGGCCATGGCCTGAACAGCCTGACCTACTAGGTAACCAATTCCGATACCGGGGCCGATTGCGGCCAGTCCGTATGCGAAACCGGCGCTAGAAGCGCCAGCGTTTGCCTTGGCTTCTGCGGGTGTAAATTCCTGGGCCAGTTCGATTACCTGGCTTGCGGTTGAGGCAAGTGCGCTCATTGGATGTTGCTCTCCTGGTTTGTTGTATTAGAGAATTATTGATTGCTGGTTAACTAATCGACGCTCTAGTGAGCGTGGATCGAAAGGTTGATGTAGACCGCTGCCAACAGGGCGAAAATGAATGCCTGAAGGAAAGCCACCATCATTTCGAAGCCGGTCAGTGCGACCAACATTCCGAAGCTGAACGGCAAGACAACCACTAGTGGGCTGAGCGTCCAAAGGGTTATACAAAGCACGCCGAAGGTGACCAGCAAAATGTGGCCAGCCAACATGTTGGCGAAAAGACGAACCGCTAGGCCGAAGGGGCGAAGAAGGAAAGTCGAGATGAACTCGATCAGCATCATCAGTGGAAGAAGAGCGGCTGGTGTGCCCGGGGGAACCAAGCTGGACTTCATAAATCCACCAAAGCCCTGGGCCTTGATGCCTGCGCCGATAAAGGTGACCCAGACAACGACGGCAAGAATGAGCGGGTTTGCCATGCGAGCGTTGGCAGGCATCTGGAAGGTTGGAATTACCTCGAAGATGTTCCCGAAGAAGACAAACAGGAAAATACTCAACAGAAGCGGCAGGTACTTCATGCCTTCCGGACCAATTGCGGCCATGATGATCTGGTTCTCAACGAACTCGACGATGCTCTCAACGATGTTCTGAATACCCCGCGGTACCAAGTCGCGCTTTGCGAGCAAGAATAGGACCGTGGGGATCAGCATCGCCAAGACAAGAATCAGCGAGATCTTGTTAAAGCCAGCAAAGGTTCCCTCGAAGAGGTACTCAGGCCACTTAACCAAGTTGTCAATTGATGGGAATTCAAGTGCGAACACTAGTAATGCTCCTAAATTAACGGACGCTGTTAGCGACCGATCGTCCGTCTGTAGACGGTTTCAAACCGGGATAGGCCATTGAGGCGCTCACGTAACGGAGCTCCCAAATCAATAACCCAAGATGGGTCACGATAATGGCAATGCACATTGGAACCAGCGCTACCCACGACATGTCTTTAACTAGGTAAACCGCAGCGAAGACAATCGCAAGACGCAGAAGGTAACCACCAAGTGACGCTGCGGCCACCATGGCAAATGAGATCTGAGCAGCCCAACCCAGTAGGTAGGCCGAAAGCAAGAAGTTAAACAGGATCAGGACCATTGCGTATCCAACAGACAAAGCGCCGTTCGAACCAGCCCAAATTGCACCAATGACCAGACCAACAGGAATCATTGGAACGCCACGCTTAACCATGTCTCTGGCAATTTCAGCAGCGGGCGACGGTCCCTCTAGCCGATCAGTGAATGCGGTCATTTGGGTGTCACCTCCCGAGCCTCGTTGAGTAGCGAAATGCGATGCTTGTACCTGTAGTACATCGAACCACATGAACCGATGAAACCGAGAACCGTAAACGCAACTGTTAGCCAAGGACGGATTCCGAACTTGGTGTCTAACCAAAGACCAAACAAACCGAAAATCACTGCCGAAAGCACTAGCTCAAACGAGCCGGCGCTTTGGTTGAGATGTTCACTAAGAGGGGGCGAGGTTTGTTCCACGGTGGTCTTCACTTACGCGCGCAAAAATGCACGCTGCAACGGCAGAACGATAGGGGGCCAGGACGGCCAATGCAACCTTATGATGCCTGACGCTTTGAGTCCGGGTCTGGCACAAGCCGAGGTCGTGGATGAGCAACCGGCTCGGCCTCTTCCTTAGGCGGCCCATCGGTGGTCCGCCGACCGCCTCGGGGAGCACTGCGACGATCGCGCGCCAAGCCTGGTTTGAACAACATGTAGAGGATCAACGCCAATGCGACTACGCCTCCAGGCACGATGGCGTCAAGCTGGCCGTTGTTGTAAACCGGCCACAAAACAAACCCGCTCAGCAATGCAGTCCAAGCCCACAATATGTTCACAGAAGTTCTGTGCCCGTGTCCGAGACGCATCAAACGATGATGAAGATGGTCCTTGTCTGCGGTGGACAATGCCTGACCGCGGCTGGCACGGCGAATGATGGCGAAAGCCGTATCCAAAATTGGCACACCGAGAATCACTACTGGAATAACCAGCGGAGCGTAAAAGAAGAAGGTTTGACCCGAGTAAGGATCGTCGATTCGGCCGCCGACCGCCATAGTGGAGGCCGCCATCATCGAGCCGAGCAACAGGGACCCACCATCTCCCATAAAGATCTTTGCCGGATGGGTGTTCCAGGGCAGAAATCCCAGACACATACCAGCCACGATTACCGCCACTAGCGGTCCAACATTGTTTGCCTCAAGAATGTCGACCGAGGTGAGCCGCAGCGAGTAGGCAAAGAAGGAGATCGCACCGATTCCGACGATGCCCGCAGCAAGGCCATCCAACCCGTCAATGAAGTTAACTGCGTTGGCCATCACCAAGATCCAAATGACCGAAATCAAAAAGCTAAGGCTTGGGTCCAAAACGATCGGATCCACAAACGGAATCCGGAACCAAATTATTGAAACACCGCTGACAGCAAGGATCGATCCGGCCAGCACAAGACCAGCGATCTTTGCCGGGGCTGAAATTGCTCGCACATCGTCACGCAAGCCAACCACATAGGCCAGAACTGCACAGAACAAGATTCCGATCGGGTCGGTGGAGTCGGTGAAGACTGAGTCAAACATTCCACTAAGCCATGCCACTCCGTAGGCCACGATAAAACCAACAAGCATCGCTCCCCCGCCGATGTTTGCGGTCGGCCGGTCGTGGGCATCGCGCTCGTTCGGAGTTGCGGTCATTCCCTTTGTTTCGGCTATTACGCGGAACACTGGCACCGTCAAGACCGTCACCGCAGCGGCCACTCCACCCACAATTGCATATGAGGTAAGGGTCGCTGGCACGCAGTGACGTTAACACGATGGCGACGATCATCACTAGCGAGCCCATCACTACGAGCGCTGGTAAGAGCGACCCGGATAACGTTCGCTCATGCGAGTAGTGCTGCTCATCATGGATTCAATGCCTCATTCGATGGTCAACGCCACCGACACGCCAAACATCTGGGCCCAAGCGTGCGCCGGAGGCCGGGCGCCAGAGGGCGGTCTATCGCTGCCGATTTCGGTCACCTACTCCAACCATGCTGCCTTCGTCACAGGGCTTGACCCTGTCGAAACCAAGCTTTGGGGAAACGCCGGCTGGGTCGACAACAAGTTCAGCCCCACCGCCGAACTTGGCCCCAGGGGCGAAACCCTGTTCGACAAATGCAACAACGCAGGGCTACGTAGCGTGGCCGTAGTTGGCGACCACCACATCGTTACCGCCATTGGCGCTCAGTCGGCCACGGCATGCTGGCCGCCGACTCCGGAGGTGCCTGCTGGAACAGAATTGGATGCCTACGGGTACGCCGCAGACTCCGCAGTAGTTGCCGCGGCGTCTGCGGTAGATCTGTCCGCTGACCTGGTGGTGTTACACCTCAACGAGCCGGACACCACCTTGCACGTTTTCGGGCCCGACAGCGAAGAGGCCTTGGCTCAGATCAAGGCCAGCGACCAGTCATATTCAGAGCTCGTTTCACTGTTGGCAGAGGGCTGGGACAACACAGTCCTGTTCACCATCAGTGACCACACCCAAGAACAGATCACCGAAGAACAGGCAATCAATCTTCGCGGGGCGGTCGAATCGAACGGTTGGCAGGCGGTGGTCGCTCACGACGGCACAGGCGCAATTGTTGTTGGCGATGTGACTCCGGAGCAGATCGCATCGGTCGATGGTGTTGGCGGCGCAACCCGAGCTGATGACCAAACCGTGTTGGCGTGGACAGAACCGGGCTTCATGTTCGGCAAGCGCGAACGCTACACGATGGGTAATCACGGGAGCCCAAGGTGTCGAACCCAGCTGGCGATCGTTTCGGGCGGTCACTCGATCGTTCCAGAGTTGGCGAGTCAATTCGAGACAGAACAGCCAACCACGCTCACTTACGCCCCCCTCATCTCAAGGCTGCTCGGGATCTAGACTCGCCCAAGTTTGAGCTTGGGTCAGCTGGCCCTAACGTCAGTGGCTTGTCCCAACCCGTCGGCGAAACACCACACAACGACAGCTTCTTCGCCACCACTGCTGTAATTCTCGCAAGCGTCACTTACTTCGCCACTGCTGGGGTCTCGTTTCGAGTCCTGCCCCAACTTGTCAAAGACGTCCCCGGCGGCGGCAACACCGAGATTGGCTTAGCGTTCTCGTTCTTCGGGTTCGGACTTTTGGCCGGCAGGCCATTCGTCGGGTACCTCAACGACAGGTTTGGCCGAAGTCCCATGGTCGTGCTGGGCGGCCTGGGTGCCGCTGTTGCCCAGTTCACCCACGTCCCCGCAGCCGAGGCTGGCCTCAACTACCTCTACTCGGCGCGCTTTCTGGCTGGACTATTCGGATCTGTCATGTACGTGGGATTAGCGACGATCGCCACCGAGATGCCCTCGCCTGAACGCAGGGCACAAGTATTCGGATGGTTCGCTGCCTCCACGTTTGCTGGATTTGCGATCGGACCGGTTGCCGGGGAGTTCTTACTTGGCACCGACAACTTTTCGCAGGCTTACCTCGGAGCGTCAGCCTTTGCACTTACAAGTGCTATTGCTGGCTTTGTCCTTCCCGAGACTCGACCCCCCGACGTCAACCCAAACTTGGGTGGGCTTTCTGACATGTTCGATGCCACTGCACTGAAAGTCGGACTGACCTCGTTCGTCGCGATCGCAGGATTCATGGGTTTCCAAGGCTTCATTCAGCCCTGGGGAGAAGAGCTCGGGGTGGTCGAGGTCGGTTCGATCATCTCGACCTATGCAGTTGTGGCGCTCCTGTTAAGGGCGTTCGGATCCAAGTTGTTGGACGGTGACCGCTTGATGGTTTCCAGCGGCTCGGTGATTCTGCTGGCCGTTGCTTCGCTAATTCTTGCCGCCGCGCAGAACATCGTTTGGTTGTTTGCGGGTGCCGTCGTTATGGGAATCGGATCGGCCTACGCCACACCGATCTTTATGTTGATTGCCACCGACAGCCGGCCGCCAGGAGTTCGGGCCAGGGTCGTTTCAACTCTGGTGCTTGCCAACGACCTCGGGTCGACGGCTGCCATCCCGGTATTGGGCATCATCGCCGACACTGCAGGCTTCCGAACGATGTACGTAGTTCTGGCTGGCCTGATTGCCTTGTCTCTCGTGTGGCTAAGAACTGGCGTGGCCCAGCTGCCAGGAATGAAAACGGCGCTGCCGCTGGTAGCGACATCGGGTTCCTAGCATCAGCTTCTGGCCGCATACGTCGTCAGGAACGACGGGTTATGCGGCCAAAGCGTCTCGGGGTGACGGCCTATGCGGCCAAAACCGTAGTGGGTTATGGGTACGGAGCGAAGGGAACGCACAAAGCGCGGACTTCTTCGCGGATTTCTGCAACCACTGCATCGTCATCTCGGTTGCGGAGCGTTCGGGCAATTAGCTGGCCGATGGTGACCATGTGTTCCTCGGTCATGCCCTGGGTGGTAACTGCCGGCGTGCCAATTCGAATACCTGAGGTGACAAACGGAGAGCGAGGGTCATCGGGAATCGAGTTGCGGTTCAGGGTTATTCCGGCCTCGTCTAGGACGATCTGTGCAACCTTGCCGTCGAGTTCGGCGTCGAAGGGTCGCAAGTCAACTAGCAACAGGTGGTTGTCGGTTCCGCCCGAGACAAGTCGGAACCCTTCTTCGGAAAGCTGCTTAGCCAGCGCCTGAGCGTTAGCAACGATTTGCGCTGAGTAGGTAGCAAACTCGGGCTGGGCGGCCTCGAGGAATGCGACCGCCTTGGCAGCAATGCTGTGCTCCTGCGGGCCACCTTGTTGCCCAGGGAACACTGCGGAGTCGATCTTCTTTGCGAGATCGGCGGTAGAAAGAATGCAACCTCCCCGTGGGCCGCGCAATGTCTTGTGCGTGGTGAAGGTAACTATGTCGCAATAGGGAACCGGGTTCGGGTGTGCTCCACCGGCGATGAGCCCAGCGATGTGAGCGGCATCGAACATGAGAAGCGCTCCAACTGAGTCAGCGATTTCGCGAAAAGGGCGAGCATCTATGCTTCGAGGGTAAGCGGTGGCGCCGGTGACGATCAGCTTGGGCTTGTGTTCGGTAGCTAGCTGTTGCACCTGATCGATGTCTATCCGTTCATCGCTTTCAGTGAGTCCGTAACCAACGAAGTTGTACATCTTGCCCGACGCATTAACTGGCGAACCATGAGTTAGGTGGCCACCATGATCGAGGCTCAGGCCCAACACAGTGTCTCCTGGCTCAAGCAAGGCTTGGTAAACCGCCATATTCGCGTTGGCGCCGGCGTGCGGCTGAACATTTGCATGCTCTGCTCCGAAGAGGGCGCAGATGCGTTCGATCGCCAGACTCTCAACTTGATCCACAACAGAGTTGCCGCCGTAGTAACGACGCCCCGGGTAACCCTCGGAGTACTTGTTGGTAAAGACCGAACCAGTGGCCGACATTACTGCTGGCGAAGCAAAGTTCTCTGACGCAATCAACTGAAGCGCAGTGTTCTGACGATCTACCTCAGCTGCTTCGAGCGCGGAGTATTCGGTGTCTTCAACGTTTGACCAAGGCATGAGCTAACTCCTGATAAGGGGATGACAAATTGTGGCAATGAATCACAAAGATAGCCATACCCAGTTGACTGATTGAGCCGAAATAACTAGCGATCTTTCAACGCTTGGGAGCAGGATGAGCCCTTATTCGTTTCTTCGGGCGTCGTTCTCTTGAACTCGTCGCCCAAGAAGGCCCATCACGGCCTCTCTGGCCGAAGGGTTCTTTTCAAGCAATTCGCCGAACTCCGAAATTCCGAATCCGACCAAGACCATGTCTGTTTCGGCAACAACGGTTGCATTGCGCGGGCGGTGCTCAACTAAGGCCATCTCGCCAACCAAGGTCTCTGCGGCGACGTTCGTGACGTATTCGCCGTTCATGTAAACGTTGGCTTCACCTTCGATGATCAGGTAAGCCGTGTCGCCGAACCGGCCCTGATCGGTGAGGACTGCGCCAGGCTCAGCATCCACGCGCTGGCCCAATTCAGCTACCTGTTCCAGCTCATCGCGGGAAAAGCCTTTGAAGACCCCCACTTTAGATAGCCAGTCAAGATCGAGATTGCCGCTGTTTCCAAACACCTGAACACGGTAGTTCACAAGCACTAATTGAGCCACTCAAAACTCACCCTGTAACGCTCTAGCTAGGAAATCTGGCCACTACTGCCCTATCCAGCCCCGCTAAATCCTTGATGACTTTCACGTCTGAAAAGATCTGGGCACAAAGCCCGACCACGGTTGCTATTTGCCAAGGTGCCATCTCCAAAACCAGAGCCCCGCTCTTACTAAGCCACCTAGGGGACTCGGCAACAATGATTCGCAGATCGTCCAAGCCGTCAGTTCCGGCGAGGAGAGCCATAGACGGTTCCCAGTCAACGACTTCGGGCCCAAGTTCATCAGTGGTGGACACATATGGAGGGTTAGACACGATCAAATCCATTTGACCCTGCATCTCAGCTGGCAGTGCTTCGAACCAAGACCCATGGCTTATCAAAACGTTTTGGGCGCCTTGACCGATGCCCGCCAGGTTTGCCCTGGCAACATCCAACGCTTCGGACGACTTGTCTGTGAGCCACACTTTGGTTTCAGGAATCTCGGCCGCGATCGACAGGCCAACAGCTCCAGAACCTGTGCCGAGGTCCGCGACTAGGGCTCCGGCGCCCATATCGAGCACAAGGTCGATTGCTGCCCCGGCCACAACTTCAGTTTCAGGTCGAGGAATCAGGACCCGCCTGTCGACAAATAGATCCAGGGTGCGAAACGGCCAGTGCCTGATCACATATTGGATTGGTTCACCCGCTAGGCGCCGAGCCACCATTGCGTCAAGCTTGGCCACTCCCCTAACGGTGGCAGGCTCTGTCTGGGCCACTATGAACTCCGCACCCTCATAGCCAGATGCTTCTTCGGTTATTAGGCGAGCGCAGTAGATCGGGTTGTCATCCCCGGCTGCCTCGAGGCGACCTTGGGTTTCGGCCAGCAATTCGGCCCAGGAGACCGTGTGTTCTTCTAGGTCTTCTGGCTCTTCAGCTCCTTCAGGTCCATCTTGAAAGTCGGCCATGCCTTAGTCCACAGTTTCAGACAGCTGGCTGGTTCTTTCTTCAGCCAGCAAAGCATCGCTGATCTCTTCGAGGTCACCGGCCAAGACTTTGTCGAGGTTGTAGACGGTGAGCCCGATGCGATGATCACTGACTCTGTTTTCTTTGAAGTTGTAGGTCCGAACCTTCTCGCTACGACCTCCGCCACCAACCTGATCTTTCCGAGCAGCAGACGCTTCGTCTTGGGCCTTCTGAAGCTCCAATTGAAGAAGTCTCGATCGCAGCACTTCCAACGCCTTCTGACGGTTAACGCCTTGGCTTTTTGAGTCCTGCATGCTGACCACTAGCCCACTCGGCTTGTGCGTAAGCCTTACGGCCGAGTCGGTCTTGTTTACGTGCTGACCTCCGGCACCCGAGGCTCGGAAAGTGTCATATTGCAGATCACCAGCGTCAATTGATACATCGACTTCATCGGCTTCGGGCAAAACAGCAACCGTGGCCGAGCTGGTGTGGACGCGTCCTTGGCTTTCAGTAACTGGCACCCGCTGTACCCGGTGAGGCCCGGCTTCGAACTTCAAACGGGTCCAGGCATCTTCGCCTGTCACCTTGAACGTCACGCTGGCAAACCCACCCATATCCGATTCCTGTGAATCAAGGCCTTCGATCTTCCAGCCGAGCTTCGGGGCGTAAGTGGTATACATCGAATACAGCTCACGAGCGAACAGGTTGGCCTCTTCGCCGCCTTCGGCACCACGAATCTCAACAATTACATTGCGACCTGCCATTGGGTCTTTAGGCAGCAAGAGAATCTTTAGTTCGGCTTCTAGCCGCTCGATGTCGGCCTCGGCCTCATTCGCCTCAGCCCGCAGCTCATCACGCTCTTCGGCAGTGGCTTCGGACACTAGCATCTTGGCTACCTCGAAGTCATCGACTCGAGCCCGAAGGGCGCGGCCGACGCGCACAAGCTCGCCAAGATCGCTGTAGCGACGGGTTAGCTCGATGAACTTCTTGTTGTCAGCGGCAACGTTAGGGTCGCCAAGGCGCGCCTCGATCTCGGAGTATTCGGACTCCAAAGAGTCGAGACGAGATAGCAAGGTGTTGTCGGCCACAGCGTCTGAGACTACTACTCGGTACTCAAGACCATGGAGTAGTTACAGTCATTAGCTGAGCATTGGGGCACAACTGGATTAATCGATCAACAGTTGGCAACACGTCACGTTCAGCCATGACGATGACCAATTCGGCATCTGGGTTGGCCCGATAGCGATACTCCAAAGCCTCTGGAACTAGGTCAGGGTCGACGCCCGCGGAAAACACGACCACCGATGATTCGCTGACTGCACATGCTGGTTCAATACCAAGCACTGTGTCTCGCCATCGCAGCGGAGGCACTGGCGTCAGAGATCCAACGCCGACGATTCCAGGGTCAGCGACAGCCTCAGATCGCAACCACCTAGCACGACCTAGCCGATTCAAAGGGTGAGGTTCTGCTCCAGGCGAACGGATCGCACTGACCATCTCCGCTGCTCGTGAAACGGCTTCGACAGTCCCAAGGTTTGAATGAACCAGCTGATGAAGCTCTCGATCTGCCTGACCGACTCCAACTTCGATCACTAAACCTTCAGCCCGGCCAGCCATTTCGGCTTCGGCAGAGTCATCGATGAACGCCCGTGCCACCTCAAGGCCATTGACCTCGGCGACAAGACGACCATAGTCATCAACAGGAATTGCCCCAGCTTGCGCGAACGCGTCTGACAAATCCAGAACCTTGTGATCGAGACTCGGAGGCGAAGGCAACAAGTTACTCACCGCAACCTGGCTGGACGTACCGGCTATCTGGCGGACACTGGTCTTGATGGTGTTCAAAAGTGCCGCTCGTCGCGCTAGATCAGGGGCATGATCATCGTCGAACATAACCAGCTCGCTGAGGCCGTTCTTAAGAGCCCAAAGCCAAGCCGGGCCAAGCGCGCGAACTTTAGATGCAGGAGACGTGAGAACGTAGCCAACCCCGTCGTGGCATGTCACCGAGCCCCCGCCACCTCCGCTAGCAGGGGGCGCATCAGGCACCCCAAGATCGCGAACTAGCGCGTCTAGCTTGGCTGAAAGCAGCGCTGGATTGACTGAGCTGGAGGCCGAAGTGGCCACTAGCTAGCTTTCAGCTTTGTCGCCTGCTGCGCTGTCGCCTGCTGCGCTATCGCTTGAGGCAGCGCCTTGACGACGTCCAAAGCGACGCTCGAAGCGCTCAACACGACCGGCAGTGTCGATGATCTTCATCTGACCGGTGAAGAATGGGTGGCTCGCGCTGGAGATCTCTACCTTGTAAAGAGGGTAGGTCTCGCCGTCTTCCCACTCGATGGTTTCGCTGGTCTCGATAGTGCTCTTGGTTAGAAAAGCGAACTCGGCCGACGGATCCTGGAATACGACTGGGCGATAGTTGGGGTGAATGTCGGCTCTCATAGCAGTACAAGGCTAGCGGGAGGATTTGAAAACGGAACAACTTCCGATTCCAGATACTCACTAGCCCAGCGGCTTTCCTTTCGCTGCTGCGGTCAAAATTTCACTGTTGGACTTGGTCTTAGCCACAACAGCGGCAAGCGCCGCCATTCCGGCTCCGCGACCATTTGCCTCGTCTGCCTCCACAAGTGCCTTGCGAAGCTCAGAAACAGCGGCCATGTCCTTCTCGCCAAAGATTCGGTCTTCAGAAGTTGTGCGTGATGCGACTACGTCAACAGCGGGGTAGACGCGCTTGGCGGCAAGCTCGCGGTCAAGACGAAGTTCCATGTTGGCGGTGCCACTGAACTCTGTGTAGATCATCTGGTCAAGTTCGGCTCCGGTTTCAACAGCCACAGTTGCAATAACGGTTAGCGAGCCTCCCTCTTCTAGCTTTCTAGCCGAGCCAAACAGTCGTTTTGTTGGGTGAATGGCACCCGCGTCAAGCCCTCCACCTAGGGAACGTCCCGTATGGGAAACCGACTGGTTGTATGCCCGGGCCAGACGAGTTATGCCGTCTATCAGAACGCATACGTCCTGACCTTCTTCCACAACTCTCTGCGCTCGAGCCAAAGTGAGCTCCGCTATCGCCGTATGTTCCTCTGGCGGGCGATCAAAGGTAGAAGCCATGACGTCGGCGTTCTCAAGTTGGCGACGAATCTCTGTAACTTCCTCAGGTCGTTCGTCAACTAGTAAGACAATTAGCTCGGTGTCTGGCGAGTTCGCCTCGATCGACTTGGCAATTTCTAACAACGTCGAGGTCTTGCCAGCTTGAGGGGGAGAAACGATGAGGCCTCGCTGCCCTTTGCCGATAGGAGCAAGAAGATCGATTACACGCCCAGTTGGATTGTCGGCATCTTTGCGCTCCATAACTAGCTGCTCGCTAGGAATGACTGGAGTCAGACTGTCAAACAACGGCCGATCAGCGAGCTCTTCGGGCTTCTTGCCGTTTATTGTGTCCAGGCTGTGAAGTGCAGCGTTCTTCTCGTTTCGCGAAGCTGGCCGGGCGGTGCCGGTTAGATAGTCACCGCGACGCAAAGCCGAAACTCGGACCTGCTTTACAGAAACGTAGATGTCTTCCTTGGTTGGTAAGTACCCGTCAACCCGCAGGAATCCATAGCCTTCGTCTCGGAGATCAAGATAGCCAGCTACCGGCTCAGGATCTGTCTTGACTCCGTCTTCTTCACGGTCACGACCTCTACCCCTGCCTCGCCTCCGACGGCGATTGCCGTCCTCGTCTTCGCGCTTTTCGTTCGAATCTTTTTCGTTGCCGGGGTCAGCGTTGTTACCGCCACCGTTTCCGTTGCCACCGTTGTTGCCTCGGTTGCTATTGCCCCCGTTGCCAGACTGGGACGAATCATTGGTGCCACCGTCAGCCTTGTTGCCGCCGTTCCTGCCACCGGACTTCTGGCGATTGTCATTTCCAGACCTGGCATTCTGAGACTTTTTAGAGCCACCTTGCTGGCTGTCTTTTGAGGAACTGTCGTTGGAGTCAGATCCCGTCTTTGACTCGCGGTTGGTTCGTTGGTCCGTATCCGAGCCCGAGCCCGAGCGTTCACTGGTTTCTGAAGCGCCTTCGGCTTGGGCCCCGCTAGAGGCCTTCTTGGCTTCGGACTTTTTACCTGAGGGCGCTGTTTCCGGGGGCGCTGTTTCTGAAGATTTTGTGCCAGATGACGCTGGCGCCCCTGACAGCTCCATGATTTTGTCAATCAGGTCGGCCTTTTTGGCCCTGGCAGTGGACTTGCCACCTAAAGCTTCGATGATGGTCGAAAGCTCGCCTTTGTCCTTCTTCTCAAGACTTGCGCGGTCACCGCTCATTGTTTCTTAGTTCTCCCAAGCACTCTTGTGCGCTCGTTGATGCTTACCCCAGGGGTGAAGGCCGACTGGCCGCCTGTTGGAGTTCGTTCTGGATTCGAAAGAACTCGGCTGGCTAAATAGTAGCGGGTTAGAGCGTTTTTGGCTCTTACGAGCGTGAAACGTCGTCGAGAAAGCCCACAATCGACTCTAGATCAGCCAAAGATCGGCCATAGACCTCTTGCCGTGCAAACAGCTCCGATAGGAAGCTTGGCAACTCAGGACGCAGACCGATCGCGCTTTCAACTGCGTCACCGAACTTGGCCGGATCAGCTGTTCCCATGACCACCATCGGGATCTCAGCCTCAAGCGACGCGTATTTCCGTGCTCCATGAATGCCCACCGCCGTGTGCGGATCGACAATCAGACCAAGTTCGTCATGGACTCGGCGTATCTCGGCCAGAGTGCCTTCGTCGCTGAGTCGCGATGCCGCGAACTCAGAGCGAATCGCATCTACCCAGGATTCAGGAACTTCAACATCACCTTCAGCCCTGAACTCTGCCAGTAGTGCGGCAACAGATTCGCCGTCTCTGTTGCTTGCTTCCCACAACAGGCGCTCAAAGTTTGAACTCACTTGAATGTCCATGCTTGGGCTCAGTGATGGCACAACGGTTTCAGCGGTCAGACGACCGGTCTCGAAGAAACGCGTCAAGACGTCGTTGCGATTACTGGCAACAATGAGTTTGGAGATCGGTACGCCCATTCGTTTGGCGTACCAAGCTGACAAAATGTTGCCAAAGTTCCCCGTCGGAACTGAGAAGCTAACTGGTCCCCCGTCTGGAGCGACTGCTCGCCATGCCGTTACGTAGTAGACGATCTGGGCCATAACTCGACCCCAGTTGATGCTGTTGACCGCTGCCAAGTTGAACTTGGCCCGAAGGTCAGCGTCTGCGAAAGCTGCCTTCACAAGGTCCTGACAATCGTCAAAGGTGCCATCAACGGCCACGTTTCGGATATTCGGTGCAACGACGGTTGTCATCTGTCGTCTTTGAACCTCACTGACCCGGCCTTCGGGGTGCAAGATCACGACGTCGACGCGGTTTCGATTCGCCAAGGCTTCTATGGCGGCAGAGCCGGTATCTCCCGATGTCGCCCCAATTACCGTGACCCGACGGTCGTGCTTTTCCAGCTCATGATCGAGCAGTCGACCGACCAGTTGCAGCGCAAAGTCCTTGAAAGCCAACGTCGGACCTTTGCTTAGGTCAGCCATGTAGGTGTTTCCACCAAGACTCATAACCGGTGCAACGTCGACGTGCCTGAAGCTTCGGTAGGCATCTTCGGTCATGGCGCGATACTCGCCGTCGTCGATGACTCCTTCCACGAACGGCTTGGTTACCGAATAGGCAACTTCGTGGTAAGGCGCGTCCAGCGGTGGCAATTGCGGCATGGCCGGCACCGACTCGGGGCAATACAGACCACCGTCAGTTGCCAGACCGGTAACCAGTGCCTCTCCGAAGTCCAGCTCAGGCGCTACACCTCGAGTGGACAGGTATCGAAGTGGTTGATTCACTCGCCCAGGACCCGTAGGAATCCGGCGACCCCTTTGACTACCGAAGTCTTCTTGAGTTCAGCAATGGCGCCTTGCATGGCGTGTTCGGCTGCAGCATGAGTAATGAATACAAGTCGAGCGCCCGAACCAGTTCCGTGCTGTTCCATGCTCTCGATGCTTAGTCCGTGGCCGCCAATCACTCCGGCCACTTGAGACAAGACTCCCGGAAGATCCTCTACTTCAACGTTGAGATAAAACGCTGACTCGAGCTGATCAATCGAGCGGATCTTTGCCTTCGGGCCCGACGGAACGCGTCGATAGTTGCCTTGCCGCAAGTTGAGTGCGGCGTCTACGACATCGCCCAGTACCGCACTAGCAGTGGGGTCACCACCGGCTCCCCGTCCGTAGAACATCAGCTCACCTGATGCTGCGCCTTCAACGAACACTGCGTTGAAACTGCCGTTTACTGATGCAAGAGGATGATCATTTGGAACCATGGTCGGGTGAACTCTGACGCCAATTTCTGAGGTGCCGTCATCGGCTGTTCCAAATTTCTCAGCAATCGCTAGCAGCTTGATCGAGTAGCCAAGTCGCTTGGCAAAGCTGATGTCGGCAGCAGTCAGCTGACTGATTCCCTCGTGGTACACATCACCGGCAACAACTCGTGCTCCAAACGCGATCCCGGCCATGATCGCAGCCTTGGCCCCTGCATCAAAGCCTTCAACATCGGCAGTCGGATCACGCTCGGCGTAACCCAGACGCTGGGCTTCAGCCAGCGCATCGCCGTAGCTAGAGCCCTCAAGCGACATCTTCGAAAGGATGAAGTTCGTTGTGCCGTTCACGATGCCCATAACCCGGCTTAGGTCTTCGGCCAGCAACGACTCCCGTAGCGGACGGACAATAGGGATTGCCCCAGCCGCTGAGGCTTCAAACAGCAGGTCAACACCTGCTTTGTCGGCGGCCGCGTACAGCTCGGCCCCGCAGTTTGCCAACAACTCCTTGTTCGCGGTAACTACTGGTTTGCCAGCGGCAAGCGCATCAAGAATCAGTGTGCGCGCTGGTTCGATTCCACCGATTACTTCTACGACAATGTCAACGCTGGGATCTTGAACGACCTGGGATGCGTCGGTGGTGACGGTATCTGGGTCAAGCGGACACGACCGCTCCCGGCTTGCACTCCGAACCGCCACCTTCACGATCTCAAGCGTGATGCCAGTGGTGTGCTCGATTGCGGATCGGCGTTTGTGTATCAGGCCAACTAGCGACCCACCTACAGTTCCACAGCCCAAAAGGCCTATCTTGACGACGTCTGCCATCCCAAAGACTGTAACGCCTGCCAAAACTTAGGCCGCAAGGTTTATTCGGTCTTTGTACGCACCCGTTCCTTTATGCGCACTCGTTCAGCTGCGAACAAAAAGCTCGTTTTCACCCGAGGTCGGCAACTCATTCTTTTCGGACTTGATCAGTCCTAGCTCAATCTTGCGATCAATCGCGGCACGGATGTAGCTCACGTAGCAGTCATCAACGACCATCCGGGTTCCCGAGGTGGCATTGGCGCAGAACCAGTCAAGTTCGGGAATAAATACCTCAGCCCCATGGCCGCCGTCGATGTGGACGAAGTCGAACTTTGACAGGTCGATTTCGCGTATCGCGTTCAGGCTGTCATCGGCCACCAAATCGAAACGCTTGCGGTAGGCCTTCTTCAAAACTTCGCCACAAGGCCTCACATAGTCGTGGATCGCGATGTCTATTGATGTCAGTTTCAGCTTTGGTTCGGCTTCCAACATCAATACAGCGCTGTGACCCGCGTTGAAGCCAATCTCCAAAGCCCGCTTCGAACCTTTGACCGCTCCTCGTAGATACTGCCGCTTCCAGGAACGACGAGGATCGGCTGGGGTCTCGCGCTTCAGGACGGCTCCATTCATATGGCAATAGTTGCCCTCGACCTTCCCTCCCGGCGCTGTTGTGGCCACAACCTCATTTAGTTGGCGTTGAACATCTGCTTCGCCTGCTGATTGTGTTTCGAACACCCATTGAACTCCAGTTGGGTAATCGGAAGGGAGGTTCGGCATGTGAAGTTCATTGGGCGCCGACTTTCGCGAGGCTTTTGGTGCAGGGCGCACAGTTTCGTTGCGATGAGGGACGCGATTGAAGATGCGGTTGGGAACTCGCCAATCGACATCGATCCTTGCGGCCTTGATGCCTTGGGACCAAAGGGCGTAATCAAAGGTCAACTGATCTCTACGAATCCCTGAGCAAATCAGTTGTTGCCACAGCTCATTGGCGTTTCGGAGGGCCTCATCGCTGTTGTCACGCACGACCATCATGGTCGCCGACAAGGGACGCTCGTCGGGAAAACCGTCGGTGGCTAATAGCGCTGCGATACGGTCCGCAGAAGCCTGGCTCTCGAGCCCCTCGGCAAGGACAGCCTCAATTTCATCACGGACCCTGTAGCGATGCACGTGAGCTGGAGTGGCAGCCGGACCATGCGTTAGAACCTCATCTACAAGTGCGCTGGTCAGATGAAGATCTTTCAGGTTTCCATCCACCCAGATCGCAGTTGTGTTGTGCCCAAAGAGCCGGTGGGAGTTTGACTTCAAATAGCCGTTCATAAGCTTCGGGTCTAAAAACGCTGACTCGACGGGAACGATCTTCCAACCTTGGGTGGAGGCAAACATTTCGGGTGTGTCAGTAAAACAAACCTTCACTATTTCAGGATCAGTGTGGGAAAAAGTTGGGAGATCGTCATAACCACCCAAAATCGAGCAATAGACAACAATTGGTTTGGATTGCGCGCCAGAACCGAGCTTTAGCTTGTTACTGGCACCGGCAAGGAGCGACTTGATCGGGCGGGGCGATTTCACCATGTTGTTTTAGCCGTTGTTTTAGCCGGTTGTTCTAGCCGGTCCTCAGATGATTGGCTGCTCTCATCTAGCTGAGGTCGGTTTGCAGTAGGTCAGCGTAGGTCTCTCGGCGAACAACCAGCCGAGCATCGCCGTCACGACAGAAGACGATCGGTGGTCGCAAGACCTTGTTGTAATTGGACCCCATCGAGTGGCCATAGGCACCGGTTACTGGCGTTGCTAACAAGTCACCGACAGCGGTGCTGGCCGGTAGGGCTGCGTCCCTAATGAGCAGATCGCCGGTCTCGCAATGCTTACCCACGACTCGGGCAGTGATAGTTCGTTCCGCAAGCGGATCAGCCGGCAGGAAACCTTCGTACCCACTGCCGTACAGAACCGGGCGCGGATTGTCACTCATCCCGCCGTCAACAGCGATGTAGGTGCGTATGCCTTCAAGCTGCTTGACAGTTCCAACTGTGTAAACAGTGATGGCGGCTGCAGCGGCAATTGATCGTCCCGGTTCGATTCCGAGCTTCGCTTTGATGCCTACATCCTGGGCCGCCTGGATGAGGATCTTGCCCCACTGGGAGATGCTGGGCGCCTCCTCTCCTTCCACATAGGGAACGCCCAAGCCCCCGCCGATTACCAAATGCTCAAGGCCGTAAGGCTCAGCGAATCCAGCAAGTACTTCTAATGCCTTTGCGAAACTATCGACTCGGAACACTTGGCTCCCGATGTGGGCGTGGATGCCAACCAGTTCGACGGCGTCTGACGCCATAGCTCTGGCAACCGCCGCAGCAGCAACGCCAGTGCTTACAGTGAATCCAAACTTCGAATCGTCCTGGCCGGTTGAAATGAACTCGTGGGTGTGGGCCTCAACCCCTGGGGTGACTCGTAGGAGAATCCTGGCGGGAGGGCTACCGGCGGCAACAAGTCTCTCGATGCGATCCAACTCTTCGAAGCTGTCGACAACGATGTGGCCAACCTCGGCGGCAAGCGCTTCACTGAGTTCGGATTCGCTTTTGTTGTTTCCGTGCATCACAAGATCAGGTCCTGGAACCCCGGCGGCCAGAGCAACGTGGAGTTCTCCACCGGTCGCAACATCAAGCTTCATGCCTTCTGAGTGGACCAACTTGGCCATCGCCTTACACAGGAATGCTTTGGTTGCATAGGTGGCGCTATTGCCGAAGCTGCGAACGGCCTCGCGACAGCGGGCCCGAAGATGATCCTCGTCATAGATGAACACCGGGGTGCCAAACTCCTGGGCAACCTCAACCGTGTCACAGCCACCGATGTACAAGTGTCCGTTGTCTCCAACAGAAGCGTTTTCAGGCAGCAAATGCCAGGGCACAGGACTCATCCTGGTGAGGGTAGCGGGCGGTACAAGCGGGTAACCTCAGCCCCCATGTCTCTGTTGACCGAGCTCTCGGCCCGTGTGGGTGAGTCATTTGCTTCCCTCGGGCTCGACCCGGCGCTGGGCGCCGTTGCGGTGTCGGACCGACCCGACCTCGCCCAGTTCCAATGCAACGGCGCGATGGCTGCGGCCAAAGCCGCCAAACGGGCCCCGCGCGACATCGCCACCGATGTTGCCGCTGACGTTGCCAATGATCCACGAATTGCTTCGGTGGACGTCGCAGGACCTGGCTTTTTGAACCTAAGGGTGACTGATGCTCACCTGGCCCAGTGGCTCAACGAAACTGCCGCGGACCCCAACTTAGGTGTTCATCAGACAACCAAGCCCAGATCGGTCCTGATCGACTACGGCGGCCCGAATGTCGCAAAAGACCTTCATGTCGGCCACATCCGCACCGGTCTGATCGGCGAGAGCCTTAAGAAGCTGTATCGAACAGTTGGCCATAACGCAGTTGGTGACGTGCACCTAGGTGACTGGGGCCTACCGATGGGCCAACTAATTGCTGCCTTAGAAGAAGCCCACCCTGATCTCCCCTACTTCAATGTTGCCTCTTCAGTTGATGGCTCTGAGTTTGGCGACGAGTCGCCGGTAACGGTTGAAGATCTTCAAGAGCTCTACCCCAAGGCTTCGGCTCGTTCGAAACAAGAGCTCGAGTTCCAGGAGCGGGCGCGGGCAGCAACGGTGGCCCTCCAAGATGGCCACGCGGGTTATCGCGCTCTTTGGTCCCACTTTCGTGAGGTTTCGGTCGAAGCGATGAAGGCCACTTATGACCGGCTTGGGGTCAACTTCGAACTTTGGCTCGGTGAAGCGTCAGTCTCTGAGCTTCTTGACCCGCTAGTCAACAGGCTTCAGGCCGAGTCAATTGCGATTGAAAGCGATGGCGCTGTTGTAATTGAGGTTGCTGAAGAATCCGACACTGTCGAGATCCCACCTTTGATGCTGCGCAACTCACGCGGTGGCTCGACTTATGCCACAACCGATTTAGCCACCATCGTGGAGCGCGTTGAAGACTACAAGGTCGACGAGGTCGTTTACATCGTGGACCTGCGCCAATCGCTTCACTTCACCCAAGTCTTTCGTGCTGCACGCCTTGCCAACATTGCAGGACCCGAGGTCATCCTCACTCATTCCGGCAACGGAACCGTAAACGGACCTGACGGCAAGCCCTTTAAGACTCGTCAAGGAAACTTGCCGAGGCTAAGTGACTTGGTCGATGAAGTTGTTGAGTTGGCCATGAAGCGGCTTAACGAGAACAACCTTGCTAGCGAACTTCCAGCCGAAGAACGGATCGAGATCGCCCGCCTTGTCGGGCTTGGAGCGTTGAAGTTCGGCGAGCTGTCAAACCATCGCACCACTAACTACAGCTTCGATCTTGACCGGTTTACCCAGCTTCAAGGACGCACCGGCCCCTACCTTCAGTACGTGGCGGTTCGAACGAAGTCGATCTTGGCCAGAGCAGCCGCTGCGGACCTTCACCCTGGCGCATTCGCTCCTGCAAAGCATGATGCGGAGCGTCATCTTCAACTGGCCCTTCTCCGTTGGCCCGAGACAGTCGAACGCGCTCTTGAAACCCACAGTCCAAACACAATTGCGGAGTTCGCTTATGAACTGTCGGGAGTCTTCAACCGCTTCTACGACGCTTGCCACATCTTGAGCGAACCTGATCCGGTTACACAACAATCTTGGCTTGGGCTGGTTGAGCTAACGGAACGGCTGCTGGTGACGGCGCTTGACGTTCTGACTATTGAGGTGCCCAACCGAATGTGATCCGGGAAGCGGCTGCATGTGACAGTTTTAACTCGCTTGGAACGCCATTCACCTGGGTTGTAGTTTCGGCCTGTGACCAAATCAACTGAGATCGCCGCACGCCTGATTGACTCTAGAAGTGGCGTTGGCCAGCCAGCGCTTTCGCCTGATGGCAAACGGGTGGCCTTTGTTGTTGCCACCACAGATCTGGAAAACAACACAACTAAGAGTCGGGTCTGGCTTGATGATGCTCCGGTCACTGCGGGCGACCATGACGGAAACCCCGCTTGGTCACCTGATGGGCGTTACCTGGCTTTCACTTCTCGCCGCGGAGAAAAAAAGGGCGACTCGACGCTGCACGTGTTGCCGGTTGATGGTCCGGGTGAGTGTCGAACCGTTTGCACAATGCCCGATGGACTTGGCGATGTTGCTTGGAGTCCCGACGGTCGTTGGATTGGTTTCACCAGCCGGACTCAACACAAGCGTTACACCGAAAAAGACGTCAGCTGGCAAGCGCCGAGGAAGGTAGAGCGGTTCTTTGCCCGCCTGAATGGGGAAGACTGGGTCTATGACCGTCCGCAACATGTCTTTGCAGTTCTTGCCGACGGGACCGGCGGGCCCAAGAACCTGACGCCTGGCGAGTTCCAGCACAGTGGCGTTACTTGGGCTCCTGACTCTTCTGGAGTCCTCACAAACGCATCACGACACGATGACTGGGACATCGATTTGTCAGGCGATGTCTATTTCGTTCCAATCACAGCTGGTGAGAACGGCCCAACGCCGGTCGATCTGGAAGACGGCGCGTTCAACGATGCCGACATCCGCTGCTTGACGGCCCATGACGGTGATTACAGTCAGCCTTCAATCTCACCCGACGGCACCAAGGTGGCCGTGATTGGTCACGGCCAGTTGGACACGTTCCCGCAGAACGCTGCAGTGGGCATTCTCGACTTCAACGCCGATGGAGCCGGTTTTGATGACATCACCTGGGTCACCACCGGCCTAGATCGGACCTTCTTCCCCACCTTCGGCGGCCGACCCCCGGTTTGGGAAAGTAACGACTCGCTTCTGGCGATCGCCGAAGACCGAGGCGATACCCATCTGTACCGGTTCGCCGCCGACGGCTCAACAACACCGACTCCCGTCACTTCGGGCCCGATCACTGTGGCCACCTATGACGGGGCCGCAGGAACGATTGCGACCATCCAGACAACGGTTACTCAACCTCCTGAGTTGTACATCGACGGGGAACGCCAAACTCATGTAACAGCTGCTTATGCAGATGGCCTTCAAGAGTGGGAGAAGTTCACAGTCCCAACAGCGGACGGCGATCACGAGATCGACTGCTGGATCATTCGCCCAGTCGACTTCGACGAGTCCAAGACCTACCCCGTTTTACTCAACGTGCACGGCGGCCCTTTTACCCAGTACGGCGAATACTTCTTCGACGAAGGTCAGATGCAAGCTGCTGCGGGCTTTGTTGTTCTAATGGGCAACCCCAGAGGCGGTAGCGGACGAGACACTTACTGGGGCCAATCGATTCTTGGCACCAAGCATCAGCACAAACCGGGATCGGGTTGGGGCGGCCTGGACGCGGACGATGTGATGTCGATTCTTGACGGCAGTCTCGAGCGGTACTCATTCTGCGACCCGGACCGGGTTGGCATGTTGGGCGGTTCTTACGGCGGCTTCATGGCTACTTGGCTAGCTGGGCACCATGGCGAGAAGTTCCGGGCTTTCTGTTCTGAACGCGCGGTCAACAACGTGTTGTCCGAAGAATGGAACTCCGACATCGCTACGGCGTTCCGCACCGAACACGGTCCAAGTCACATCGAAGATCCCGAGGTCTACCGAGCCGTCTCACCAATTGAGAGCGTGCACAACATCGACAAGCCGATGTTGTTGATTCACTCTGAAGAGGACTATCGCTGCCCAATCGTTCAAGCTGAAGAGCTTTGGATTGCCCTTCGCCTCCTGGGCAAGGAAGTCGACTTCTACCGCTTCCCCGGCGAGAACCACGAACTCTCCAGGGGCGGTTCTCCTGTTCACCGGGTGCAGCGCGCCGAAATCATCCTCGACTGGTTCGCCGAAAAACTGGCCTAGCCAGGCAATGGATCTCCACACAGCCCAAGCAAGACAGACAACTGCCTGGATCTCTGTGGCTCTAGCCGTGGTGGCTGCTGCGGCGGGGTGGTTCATGATCAACTCGCTCGAGGTTGGTGCTTCCGAATCCCTTACCCAGGCCACTGACGCGCTCACCTCCGTCGAGAACTCGCTGCGGCAGTCAACCGATGTAGCTAGCGCCACCGCCGATGCCCTTGACGCCGCCGCAGTCTCAGCCGATGGGGCAGCACAGTCTTCAGACTCGGTGGCCCAAGTAGCGGGCGACGTTTCAGATGTTACAGCCACCCTGCCGCCGGTAATCGAGTCGGTTTCAGTTGGCCTACGCCGGGTCGACAACACGGTAAAGGCTGTGGAAGAAGTACTGGACAGTCTCCCATTTGACGTTGGAATCGATACCGACGGCTTGAGCGACGACCTGGATCCTCTGCTAGAAGTAGACCCGCTTCTGGAGGACTTAGCCGAGGCCGAGGCATCTCTTGACCAGCTTGCGCTGGATGCCCAAGCACTTGGTCCTCAAAGTCGTCAGCTAGCACTGGAATTGCGAGAGGTGGCCATCGAGTTACGCGAATCGGTGGCAGAGATAGAGGCTCTGGCCGACGACGTGGCTGAGGCGAACCAATCACTGGCAGGATCAAATTCGGCTGAGCCAGTGAGCCTGTTGGCAGTCAAGCTAGTGGTAATCATGTTGGCGCTAGCTGTGATCGTTGGTCAGCTGCCACACTTATCCACGCCGCAGAGGCTCTAGGATTAGGTTAGGCCCTCGTAGCTCAGGGGATAGAGCATCGCCCTCCGGAGGCGTGAGCGCAGGTTCGAATCCTGCCGAGGGCACATCTTTTGCAAGTTGGCATCGGACCAAAGCACCGGTCCCCTACGCTTTGCGAGTTATGCAAGAGCCAACAAACGAAATGGAATGGCTTCGCGGCGTACTTGGCGGCGCGGGAACCGGACCGGACGAGGCGTACCTCGCCAGACCCTCTGCCGCAGAACCTCATCTGTTGATACCCCTAGTTTCGGGCGCCGTCGCGAGCTCTGCTCTTCACCGCTACCACGACAACCGATCCGTCAAGGAGCGGCTGGTCGGCGTGGCCGCTCAAACTGTTGCCCGGTTGGGCCTGCTCGAACGCGGGCCGGGCGAACGAGTAGACCTCGAGCCCTTTGCCATGGTGCAACAGTTGGCCCGCGTCCTAAACGAACCAGAACTAAGCGCAGCGATTGCCATAGGGCCACCTCGACGCAACCGCAAGCCAGTTGTACAGCTACTTCGAGCCAACGGTGAGTCTGTTGGTTTTGTGAAAGTCGCGTGGTCGCCATTTACCCACGAGTTGATCCAGAACGAGGGCCATTGGCTAAAGCGGGTCGACGGAAAAATGCCCAAGGGCCTAATCGCACCCAAGGTCTTGTTTGAGGGTCCTGTGCTAACCGCCGCCGGGTCCGCCACTGACTGCAGCATCGTTGTGACCGGCCCGCTCGAAACCGGGCCACTGTCGAGGCGGCGTGAGCCACTAGGACTAGACAAGATCGTCGAACTGGCCCGGTGCAACGGGTCTGAACGCGAAATCGTTAGGGATCTGCCACAGGTTAAGGAGGCTGCGGTCAATGCCGTTAGTCATCTTGTGCCCGTTCAAACCATCATCGACCGTCACGGTGACACAGAACTTGAGACTGCCATGTGGCACGGTGACCTGACCCCTTGGAACACCGCCACCAACCTTGATGGCACGTCTATCTGGGATTGGGAATTTGCCGGTGGTCATCGCCCTGTTGGGTTTGATGCCATGCACATCCGCTTCGAAACAGTGCGACGGGCCGCTCCATCAAACGAAGAAGCTGCGGTCAAAACGATCGTCCAAGAAACTGAGTCTCTCGTTGCTGGTCTGGGCCAGAACACCGAGGCCATGATCGACCTTTATCTACTTGAACTTCTCGCCCGCGAAGTCCGACTGGCGGGCGAGGGCTGGGAGCCAAGAAACCTCGGACCTCTCGATCAGGTCGTCACCCAAGAACTGATACGCCGTCTGACATGACCTCGACGGTTCCGCAGAAGAACCAGTCAAGCGCTGCGGCTTCAGGTATTGCGCTAGTTGGAGCCGTCGTAACGATGGTTTCAAACTTCGCAATTGCTTTCTTAGTGGTCAAAGACAGCGAAGAGTTCGCCGGAGCCTTTTGGGCGGCCACGGCGATCATCATGATCGTGGGCACAAGCTCTGCGCTGGGTTCTAACACCGGTCTGGTCTACTTCATGCCTCAGGCCCTCCGGGATGGCGGATCCAACACACGAGCGTTGGTGAAGAACGTGGTGAAGGTCGTTGCGCCACTAGCCGCAGCATTCAGCGTTGCGCTGTTTCTGCTGGCTCCGACCATCAACAATTTTCTGTTGCGCGACGGCGAGACCGGTACCGAAATCCAGACGATGTTGCGAATCTTGGCCCCAGGCATATTCGGCCTGGCAATCACAGTGTCGTTGTTAGGCGCCACTCGCGGTCTCGGTTCGATGACCCCCACCGTTGCCATTAGCCAGATCTTCAGACCCGGGGCGCAGACCCTTGGCATCGCTGGGGTTATTCTTTTCTCGGATCAGCCCAGCGCGGCAAAGGTCGCAGTCGCCTGGGTGTGGCCGGTAATCGCAGCCGGAGTCCTTACTGTCATGGCGGTCAGCCGGATGGGTGGTTTACAAAGCAACGGCTCTGAAGGCGAGGTCTCTAGTTCAGAATTCTGGACCTATACGCGGCCACGGGCAGTCAGCGGAGCGCTTCAAATTGGCTTGGAACGAATCGACGTGCTGCTGATCACCGCCATTTTGGGCAAGGGGCCAGCTGGTATTTACAGCTCGGTTTCGAGATTCGCGACGGCTGGCAACTTCCTGATTTTCTCTGTCGCCCAAGCCATCTCCCCCAATCTGCGCAAAGCTATCGCTAGCGAGAAGTGGACCTCAGCACGCACTCAGGTTCGCCAGGCCACAGCCTGGATGGTCATGATCGCTTGGCCTTACTTCCTAATTGTCGCCCTCAAGTCAGAAGCGATGGCTGGTTTGTTCAACAATCCGAGCCTGCTCGAAGGCACAAGTGCGCTCACCGTCTTGGGCCTGGGAATGATGGCCAGCGCAGCAGCCGGCCCCGTAGATCTCACGCTACTGATGCTAGGCAAATCCAAGGCATCGCTGTGGGGCACCGCGTCAGCGTTCGCAACCGACATAATCCTCGTGCTTTTGCTCACTCCTTGGCTCGGTCTTGTCGGGGCCGCCCTGGCATGGGCTGCTGCGGTAGCGGTACAGAACGGCATCGCCACAATCCTCACCCGCAAGCACGGTGGGCTCTTCGGCCCTGGAAGACCTTCAATCGTCGCTGCGATCGGAGCAACATTGATAGTTGTGCCAGTCGCGCTGCTGACACCTCAGACCTTCACTGGGCTGGTGATCGCCGGGGTGATTGCGGTCCCGCTTCTGCTGGGCTGGATCTTCCTGAACCGAGACCTGTTAGGGCTGGCCGCTCTTCGTGGTGGCCCCAAGTAGGTCGTTAAAGCCTTCGAAGGTCTCAAAGCTCGAGTCGTGATCCCAAACGCAGTTCGGCCAGGCTCCCCCGGGTGCAGTTACGTCAAACCAAGCAGAGAAAAGAATCTCCGAAGCGATTTCGGGTGAGTTCAGGGTGGCCGCTGCGTTACGCATCCAGTCACCCTTTGCATTGGGGTTTTCGGGATCTTCGGCCGACCCGAACTCAGGGATTGCAAGAGGCTTGTTGCGGGCTCGAGCGAAGGCCAGACCAGGTTGCAAAAGTTCGTCGAACTGGATCCAGTCACGTTCGGATCCTTGGCACGTGTACCAGTTGTAGATATCGGCCCCGACGACGTCCACGTACTCATCGCCTGGGTAGAACGCTTCCGCCCGACCGTCGGTGAACCCAGAATTGCCAACGGTGTAAATCGCAGCAATCTGGTTCGGATCACTTGGATCGGTCATAGGACCAGTGCGCTCACGCAGAATCTGATAGACAACGCGCCAGGCCTCCACAAACTCAGCAGCGGTTCCGTTTGATTCAGAGTCTCGAGTTTCGGCTTCGTGGTTAAACGTGAAGTAGACATTCGGACCGATCGAAGCGACGTTGTCGATCATCGTCTCTAGCTGGCTGTAAAGATCATCGCCAGGTCGAGCTGCAGCGATATCGGCCCACAAGATGTCAGTCCCGTTGTCAGTTCTGGGACGAACCGAGATGTGGATTGCGTGACCCGAGCGAACCAGCTCATCAAGTTCGGCATTGGGAATCGGAGTGTCCCACCGGGCAAACCATCGAACCAGATCAAACTGATTGCCTAGGCTTTGCTCCACTTCAAATACACGGCTTGCCCTGCCTTCGGGGACCGCAATACCAAAAGAACCCACAGGCAAAGGCTCAGGTGGTTCGGTGGTTGTTGTGGTGGGCTCTGTAGTGGTTGTTGTGGGGACAGTAGGCCCACTTGTAGACGGGTTCGACTCAGCGGGTTCGGTAGCGCTGGTGAGTTCGGTCGCGGAAGAAGTGACTGCTTCGTCTGAAGAAGGCCCTGGGGTACAGGCCGTCAGCATCACTATGAGTGCCGCCGCACATGACTTTTTCTTCAACCTTTAGCTTCCTCCGGGTGCTGTTGAAGTCTCACCGCTACGGCGCCTGCCGCAAGCATGGTGAACATCTGCACCGGAACATGTAGATAGAAGAAGAATTGTATTCCACCGATGAGAAGAATGGTGTTCGCCAAGATTCCCGCAGTGGATGTTTGTCGCAGCGTTCGGATTCCCAGGTTGGCCATAAAGCCCACATAACCGATGGCTCCGACTATCCCGTAGGAGAACAAGATGAACCACATTTGGCCGTGAGTTCCCACCGACGGGAGATTTGGATTGGGGTTCGGACGAGGCGCACCCCAACCGAACAGCGGACGCTCAGCCGCACCTTCCAAAGCCGCAACAACAAGTGAGAAGCGATCCTCGTTCGAGTGCCCTGTATCAAGCCTGGTCTGAATGAGGTCACCGAGTGGACTGAGCCACAAGAGCGTTCCCGCAATCGCCAAACCAAGCGCCGCTTTTAGCGCTAGTTCCGCTTTTCCGCCTATGCCCAACCGGAGACCGGCGTAGATGAGGCCCATTCCCAGACTTAGCCAGAGACCGCGATTGAGTGACAAGACTGCAGGGATGACTGATGCCGCCAACATGATGTTGATGGCCCGGCGCGAAAGACCAGTATCGATACTCGAGCGAGCCATCAGTGCAAAAGGCGTCATCAGCGCCAGCATTGAACCCCACTGGTTGGTGTAGTTAAACGGCGCTTTGGGCCGAGGCAACAAAGTGCCCTGATCCAAGATGTCCTGAACGTCAGCGAAACTTGGATTCACCAGCGTGTTGATGAGCTCGTTCTCGAGAAGTGCTGCGGGAAATACGTAACCCAGCGGCGCCGTGTATCGAACGCTACCGATCACAAACGCCAGGTAGCCGCCAATAACGGTTGCCATCCAAAGCTGGGTGAAGGCTCGCACGATTTTGGGCACTGACAATGACTTGCCGCCATTGATCAGGTAGATCAAAAAGGCCGTAGCGGCGATGTAGTAGCCGTATCGCAGAGCCCAGCCTGCCAGTCGAGGAACGCCGTCGATACTGACAACTGAGCCCGTTGCTCCAACCAGGAAGATGGCCCACAGACCAAATCCTTTAGGCACCACGATGTTCTCACGCTGCAACAGCGAGATGGTCATAGGAACCGCAAGCACGACCCACATGAATCCGTTCAAGCCAAGCAAGAACCACAAAGGAAATAGTGCGACCATGCCCACGAATGGCCACGATTTCAGTTCAGCCTTAGCAACTGCCCTTGTCTCATCGGGCCGAAGAGCTACCGCAGTCACTAGCCGCCTGCACGTTCAGCCAATATTGTGCCTAGAACGTCGGTGCCTACTCGGCGGAGCTGCTCGACTGAGTCAGCAACGTCGGACCGGGTTGCAACGACAGGGTCGACAACAAGCACCGCTCCTTCGCAGAATCGGCCAAGATCAACGGCGTCAGCAACAGTCAGTACTGGAGGGGCTTCAAAGACCACAAGGTCAAAGTTAGCCTTTGCCATCGAAACAACACGACCCAGGCCGGCCCCCTGCAAGAGCGAGGTCGGAAGACGAACAATCTTGCCAGCGGTAACAACCTTGAGGTTTGGTAGCTCTGGAAGCTCGACCATTGCCTCAGTGAGGCTCACCTCGCCCAACAAGACGTCGCTAAGACCTCTCGTGTTCTTGATACCAAGGCGGTCGTGCAGGGTTGCGTCTCGCAGATCGGCGCCTACAAGCAGCACTCGTCGTCCACCGCGAGACGCAGCGATTGCCAAGTTTGCAGCCACAGTTGTAGCGGATGCGCCATCAGTGGTGCCCGCAACAAGAACAACGGACTTGTCTGCGTTATCAAGATCGAACAACAGTCCGCCCTGGACTCGTCGGTAGGCCTCTGTGCCAGCGTCGTCGACGGGGAACAAAGCAATACCGCGTCCTTCCTTGCCCTTGGAAAGGATTGGCACTGAGCCAAACACGTTGAGTCCCATTCCGGAAAGCTCAGAACGTGGGTCACGAACCCGGTCATCGCTGCGGTTCTTGACCAGTGCGAATCCGATGCCGGCGATCAGGCCGAGAAGAGCACCCGATATCGGCCCGGCAGCAACCGGCAACCCGCTAGGTGCTTCTGGAAGATCGGCATCGTCCAGGATCGTTCCAGCTCGAACACTAATTGCGTCGATGTTGGCTAGTCGAGCACCGATTCCGGCAAGTTCTTCTCGCTTAGAAATGTCTTCATAGCTCAGTCCTTGAACTCGAGCTTCGTCCTCGCGAGCCTCTGCGGCCGCAATGTCAGAAGCCAGCTGAGTCAGTTCGCTAAGAAGTTCCTGCTCCCGCTCTACAAGTCGGTCGCGGGCGTCGTTGACGCCACTGAGACCGTTGTCCCGGCGAAAATCTAGGTAGGCGTGGGCTACTGACTTAGCTCGTTCTTGGGCCTTGGCCGCAGTCCCGGCGCTCGCAGTGAACTCCAAAATCTCTGTGTCGTTCGGGATGGTGACTTCCACGAACTCGCGATTGTTGTTGATTCTCTGCTTGTCCTCGTCTGACAAGACGTAGTCACCTGAAAAAGCCGCTGTTTCTACTGCCGGGTCATCGAAGTCAGTAATTCCGAGGTCAGCTGATGCCCTGATCAGTTGTTCTGCGCGTTCTGCTACGCGTTGGGAGATTGCGATTGCACGCTCAGTTGTGGTGTTCACTTGGCGGGCGACATCAAGATTAGGTGAGTCACCTTCTGAGATCAGGGGCTGTACTTCCACACGAGAAACACTCTCATAGGCCGTTCCCCGGGTGCTGAGCAGCCCAAAACCAAGCACGGCTCCAATAAGGGTGGACGCTACAACGAGCGGCCACCTCGTAGAGATTGCGTCGGTGTATTCGCTAAAATTGACTGTTGTGTCGCCGGCCATGAGCTTGGGTGTCACCTTCTGAAACGGGGGGTTGCTTGGTATTCAATCGGCCGATAAGCAGGCGTATTTAGCTAAAATTTGCTGCCGCGTTCAATATCCAGAGCTATATCAAAAGCGATATCCAAAGGAGCTAAGAACATGCTCCACGATCATCGCTACCGGGCAGAACTCCAACCGGCTCAGGTGCTGGCGCAGCAATCTCTGGCGCCTTACCGGGCGCTGCAGGGGCATCAAACGCTCCGGGCGCAAGCGGCTCGGATCGAATTCCCTCATAGTCGATGCCCGTCAGAAGGGTTAGTCCTTCGTGATCTGCGTCTGGTTCAAACACAGGAGCGACCTCTAGATATCGGGCAACCCGGTTGGCGGCGGCTTCAAATCCAGGCCCGTAGGTGAGTGTGGTGCGTTCCGAAGTCGGGCCGTTGTCGATTTCTGAAATTTCGAAACCGTGGGAACCGAGAAGGCCTTCAACCGACTTTGCCTGGCCAGGGGTTCTAGAACCGTTCAGGATCGCTAGCTCAACCGCTGCTTCGGTGGGAGCAATCGGCTCCGGATCTTCGCCTCTGAAGATCGCCAGCACCTGGTTCGCCTCTGCAGGCTGCATGGCTAGAACTGCTGCTCGCGATTCAGTTCGGAACGGAACAACTGGCAAGCTATGGCTGGTGATGTCTTCGCCACTGAAGTCCTTGAAAGCCCTGGCCAGCTCCACCATCTCATCAATGTTCATTTCGCTGATGACTAGGTTGTCCCCAACTGCGCCAACGAGTCCCCTGATGGTTCCTACGTCCGTGAGGCTCAGGGAGGCTGCGGAATCCACTATTCGCTTAAGAAAGTACTGTTGGCGGCTGATTCGTCCGAGGTCTCCAGTGGCATCTGTTGTCCACCTGCCGTCGGTGCGCTGAAACTCAAGGGTCCTACTTCTGGCAAGAGCCAACGCGTCAAAACCGTTCAGGTTGACGCAGCCAGTTTGGTTGATGAACAGTCCCGAAGCAGGGTCTCGCATTGGCGTGTCGAACCACATGTCGACTCCACCGATTTCATCAACAACTTGCTGGAACCCCACGAAGTTGATCTCGGCATACCGATGAATCTCTACTCCGAGGTTCTGTTGCACAGTCTGGATTAATCGTTCTTCGCCGTCTTCAGAGGCAAATGCTGAGTTGATTCGGCCGCTGCGATCGGCGCCATAAATATCGACCCAAAGATCTCGGGGAATCGGCAACATGTCGATCTCTCCGCTGATCGCATCTACCCGGGCAAGAATCATCGTGTCGGTTCGCTTACCGACTGGAAGCTCTCCGTCTCGGAAGTAGCCGGCGTTGGGGTCATCTGCGTCGATTCCGTCGCGCGAGTCGCTGCCAACCAAAAGCCAATTTGTTGGCTCATCGACTGGGGCCGCGAACAAACTCTCGAACGGTTTTGTGACTCCCCCGAGGACCAACAATCCCTCACTGATGGCGAGGGCAAGCGCCAAAAGCAGGGCGCAAAGGCCACACCCAAGGCCTAGGAGAATCCTTTGGATGCGCGAACGACGACCCGACGGCGGAGGGGGACCTTGACGACCCGTGCCAGGTTCAACGATTGGCTGTTCAGTTCTGACCGGCGTCTGGCGAGGCGCTTCAACAACAGACATAGAAGACTCGAAATTAGCCTTCGCGGACGCCTGGTCGGTGGCATGCCCAGGTTTTGCTCTTGATACAGGCCTTTTGCGAAGTTGATTCTTCAGCGGTCAGTGTTCAAGGTCGCTTTACCGGCCGGGGTGAGCCACATGAACTGTGGGGAACCCTCCTTGGCAATCAGTCCTTTGGCTTCCAGGTCCAGCTTGACCGAAGTTGCATACCAGCCAACAGAGGCATCGGCCCAAAGTTCGGTAGGAGTTCGCGCCAAAACTTGGTTAGCCAAATCGGAGAACTTCAACTCGCCCGCCTCGTTGATGGCATGAAGAATCGCATCTCTAACGTGGTCATAGTAGAGCTTTCGGATCCGTAGGTTCCCACCGGTGTTTGGGTTCTCAAGCGAGATCCGTTCAGCATCGTTCACTGGACTATCTTCCCAGGGATGGTCGACGATGTCAGCAATAACGCCACAGAGTCTCGCTGCGACTGGGGGCAGGGCCCAACGGACTACATGGACTACCACGACCTTGAGTGGGGAATTCCTCAGCTGACCGATGGCGCTTCTGACGGCTCGGTGGAGTTCGATCCGGCAAAGTTTGAAAGGGTGTTGTTCGAAAAGCTCTGCCTTGAGGGCTTTCAGTCTGGGCTCTCGTGGCTGACAATTCTGCGAAAGCGTCCAGCATTCAGAGAGGTATTTGCCAACTTCGACGCCGAGACCGTCGCGGCCTATACCGAAGAAGATGTTCTTGCTCTACTGCAAGACTCACGAATCGTGCGCCACAGAGGCAAAATCACAGCAACCATCAACAACGCACAGGCCACGTTGGACCTTTACAGCAGCGGACGCACCTTGGCCGAGTTGATGTGGAGCCATAAGCCCACAAGCCACACTCCAAGAACCACGATTTCTGAAGTGCCGGCCACGACAGATGAGTCCAAGGCGCTTGCGAAGGAGCTAAAACGGCTTGGATTCAAATTTGTTGGACCCACCACGGCTTATGCGGCGATGCAGGCAATGGGCGTAGTAAATGACCACTTAACCAGTTGCTTTTGCTACGAAACTGCCCAAATTGCCCAACAAGGCGCAACAACGGCCATCAAAGGTCTCAAGAGTTCCTAGCAACTGACCGTTTTAGTCAGAGATGACTGAATCGGCCGATCTGGCACGCCAGGTTGCCTCCCAACTGGGAGGTGACCTCAACCAAATACTGGGTTCGCTGGCCACGCCAGACGCGGCATTGGAACCCGATGCTGCGCCCGGAAGTCCTCAGGGTGATCAGCAGAGCCCCAAACGGGCTTCAAAGACCACCGTTGAGCCTCTTGAGCTATGCCAGATCGCCGGCCGAGGAGCTGGGCAGCGGGTCTTGTTGACTCCTGGTACATATGACATTGGACCCACGACTTCTCCACCCGGCATGCCCGGCAACGCGGACCCTCAGATGGTGTCGTTCCGCCTCACGGTAGGGCCTAGCAATGACGTTGTTCTGACTACGATCACTCACCCCGTTGCCGTTGATGGGCGCCAGATTGCTGACGGCCTTCGCCTTAAGGGCGGCCATATTGACGCATACTCAGCCCGATTTGTGCTGGGACCTCCTAACCCAAACCCCAGACCCGCTCCGACGAGTGCCCAGATCAACGCTGCATTGCCCACCCAGAAGATTCCGGTTAGCGAAATCAAGGGGGCGTCAATTGAACACAAGACCAAGCGACGCAGCAAGAACAAACGAAACAGGACCCCGGAGGAGTTTCCCGAGTTGACGCGAGCCGTACTCCAAGCGCGGGCTCGCAAGATCCGTCGGATCCGGATGCTCAATCCTGACATGGCCGAGTTGCTGAACAGAGTCAGACTGGGTCGATCGCATATCTGGAACATCGACAAGAGCGATCAGCAGTTTGGGCACACAACGGTCGCCTACGGAGAGATTCCATGGACTCCCCCCTATGACCGGCCTGACAAGATTCGCGATGAGGCCGCGTACGCCGTCAACCAATTCCTAGAGCTTCCAACGGTTCCCATCACCCTCGATATGCAGCGCAACGCCTTAGGTATTGTTGGGCCCCGAGACACCGCTCTAGCCGTTGCGCGCCACATCGGAATCGGATTCTGTATTACGACCTCGCCTCGCGATATCGAGCTTGCCATTATGGCCGACAGCACAACCGCCCAAGACTGGCAGTGGGCTGAGCTGTTACCCCATGCCCAGCCTGGAAACTCAGATTCGTCGGCGATGCCACTTCTGATGATTGATGGGTTGGCCCAAGTCGGAGCAAATGAGTTACGAGCGATGCTGGCCGAGACCACCAATTTGGGCGCCATCGTAATTGAGTCTGAACTAGGCGACCTGCCTTCAATCTGCGGCACTGTTATGGAGCTAAGGCCTGACGGCAGCGGGGCGCTTATGGACTTCCGAAGGGGTAAGACAATCAACGGCCGTGCTACCCCTGCCGGCATGTCGGCGTCGATGGCGGTCGACGCCGCTCGACACATTGCCCACGCAGCGTCGCCTCAAGCTCAGGGCCCTTCACCATCTGCCCGAGTCGAAGCCAAGCCTGAAATTGCCGTGCCCGATCACATCAAGCGCCCGGAAAGCCGTAAAGCACTCCCCCAGCGCAAGCGCTGATTTCTAGATCTTCTACTTTTTCTTTTTGGTGATGCCGACTCGGGCTTCGCCATTGGCCCACTCTGGCCACCGGGCTCGACTCTTCTCAGCCAGACGGTGCATCAAAGCAATTGCGGCCGGATCGTCATCGCCAGGACGGGTGTCGATGACACCGTCAGCCATCATTGCCTGAATGATGGCCCGGCCCAGTTCGGTTCGAACAACGGTTAACGTCCAGTCGGTCTCGTTGCCGATACCACCTGTTGAGATATCAGCGTGTTCGGCTGCGAAATCCGGGCAGTAGTTGCAGCCTTCACGGGTCCACGCGTGGCACTCCTTCAGCGGGATCTCGTGATAGTCGCCATTCTTCATCCAGACCTGGAACACGCCCTTGATATTCATCTTGGCGATCTGGTCTTTTGCGATCCCGTACTTAAGGGTGAACAGCTCATCAAACAACGAATCGTCAAAGCTCTTTGAGCACAATAAGCCGATGTTCAATTTGATCGGCTTGGAAACTTTGCCAACTTTGCGATGCCACATGACTGGTGCAATCGATGTTTGACAGCTCATCCCCACCAATGCAAGGTCCTTGAGTCCCCGGTCAATTGCCTCGTCGTAAGCAATCGTGTTTGCCGAGTACGTGTAACGACTTCCGGCGCTAGCTAACACCTCATCAACATTTGTTGCCACACCTGGCATTGCCTTCCAGCCACCGGTGTCACCTTCGAGCATCGAAACCAATGCGCCGTCGATGATGTTGTTCTCCAAGCACCAGATCAAGATGGCGCTGACCAGGCCACCGTCTTGTCCGTTCTCATAAATGCGGTCGTCAGAGGCTCTAACTAAGAGAATGTCTCGGTAGACGCCTGACATTTCGTCTTCTTTGCGAGCCCTGCCGAACAGATGCTCATCCGCTTCGGTCTCCCAATTGCGAAAGCGAGGGCAAGCTCGAGTGCAAGAGGTGCAGCCTTTTTGACCGTGGCCACAGTCCGACGCTCCAAAGTCTTCTTCTAGATGAAAGGGCTTGTACGCGCCCGGTTCGTGCTTGTAGCCAATTACGTCATGAGGGCAAGCAATAACGCATCCTGCACAGCCGGTACAGAGTCCCGAGGTGATGACTTCGTCATACAGCTCGGCCCATTGGAACTTCCACCGTGGTTTTGGCGCTACGTCGGTCACCCCTTGAAGCTACCCCCCGAGACCCGACTCCTCCAATACACACGTGGCCATCATCTCCTGAAGGACCTCAGGCAGATCGCCATTTGGGTCGTTCTTCAAAGCAGTTTCATAGCTGGCAAAAACCGAGATGCTTAGCTCGCGCTGGGACTTATCGAAGACGCACTTGCATACCTCCCCCACGATTTCAGGGTCGCCCAAGCCGTCATTACAGGCCCGGAGGAAATCGCTTCGAAGCTCGGCTGAGAAGGTGACTGGTGGTTCGTCCGTGCCACATGCAGAGGCCAAGACCGCCACCGCCACAAGGGCTGCAGACAGACCAGACCGAAGGATGCGCCGCATTAGCCTCACGTTAGTCCAGCCCTGCCAACACACGGGCCCGGCTAAAGACCGCATCAAGCATTTCCTCGGTCAACCGGCCGGTGAAGGTGTTCTGTTGAGATACGTGATAGCTGCAAATTATGACTCCCCCGTCCTCAAGCTCAACCTCCACACCATGTCCAAACTTTGGCCGAGGTTTAACTCCCAGGTGGGCACATAGAGCCTGGTAACCAAATCCACCAAGAACCACAAAGACTTTCGCACCAACCACCTCGAGTTCACGCTCCATAAAGGGAGCACAGTTGTCCCGTTCAGCTGGTGTTGGCTTGTTTTGAGGCGGAGCGCACTTAACAGGCGACGTAACCAAGGCCTGGTTGAGGACTAGGCCATCATCAATATCTACGCTGGTTGGTTGATTGGCGAATCCGGCCTTGTGCATCGCCCGGAACAACCAGTCCCCGCTGCGATCGCCGGTAAACATCCGACCAGTCCTGTTCGCACCGTGGGCTGCTGGAGCCAACCCAACTACTACGACCTTTGCATCATCGGTCCCAAAGGCAGGCACGCCCTGACCCCAATATTCAAAGTCCGCATACGCGGCCCGCTTGGTCCTAGCAACCTCTTCTCGCCACTCAACCAGCCGCGGACATTTGCGACAGACACTGACCTCTTCACCGATCAGATCAAGGCGAGTTGTTGCCCTCGAATCGTTCATGACAACCGACGCTAGATAACGTGTGAGCTAATGGCACCAAAGAAATCTAATACCGGGCCCACAGTTGTCTTTCTGGTCCGGCACGGCCGCACCCCTACTACCGGCAAAGTTCTGCCTGGTCGGGCAAAAGGCCTACACCTGGCTCCGGCTGGAATCGAACAGGCGACGGCAGCCGGCGAGCGGCTTGCGGGTTTGGGCAAAGGCCGCATCAAGGCTGTCTACGCATCTCCGATGGAACGCACTCAAGAGACTGCAGCGCCGATATCAAAGGCGCTCGGTCTAAGAACTAGGACCCACAAGGGTCTGATCGAAGCAGATTTTGGCGAGTGGACCGGCAAGAAACTCAGCCAGCTGTACAAAAAGCCCGAGTGGAAGACCGTCCAGCAGTATCCATCCGGTTTCCGGTTCCCCAAGGGCGAGAGCTTTACCGAAATGCAAAGCCGCATGACCGGAGCCATCGCCGAACTGGTTGCCAAACACCCGGGTGAAGCAATCGTTGCGGTCTCTCACGCTGACACGATTAAGGCCGCAGTTGCTGACGCCCTTGGCACCCACCTCGACCTATTCCAGCGAATTGTTATTGGGCAGTGCTCGATTAGTGTTATCGCTTACGGAGCCACCGGACCGACGGTCCTCGCTATTAACTCCACCGGTGACGACCTCACAACCTTGGTGCCTTCTTAAGGCGGATTCCGATGTCAGAACTGTTCGATTACCGAGAACCAACCCACTTCACCGCCGGTGCAATAGGCGAGCCTGGGAACCGGACGTTTTTTATCCAGGCCGGCGACGAATACGGAATGACGTCGATCAAGTGTGAGAAGCAACACGTTCAGGCTCTCGCTCAATTCCTGTCGACCGCCATGGAAGATCTGCCGACTCCAGACTTTGTGCCTCGGCCTGAGGCGCTAGTTGAAGTTGACGAACCAACCTTTGTGGCCGGGCAGATTTCAATAGGAGAGAACGAAGTTGAGACGGGCTTTGTATTGATGGTGGAAGAATTCGTTCTCCCCGACGATGACGAGCTTGATCCACTACTGCAAGACCTTGGCCTCGACATGGGTGAAGATGAGGGCTCTCGAATGAGAGTTCACATTACGCTTCAGCAAGCATCTTCGTTTCTCCAGGGGGCGCGGGAACTAATGAGTTCCAGCCGACCACCCTGTCGGCTCTGTGGTTTTCCCGAAGATCCCAACGGTCACGCCTGCCCCCGGTTGAATTGATGACCTCGACCGCATTCGAGTTGGACAGATCCGAGCTAATCCCGCTGTTTCTGGAGGGCGAGTACGAGGTCGAAGGACGCATGCCCTACAGCTCAAACGCGACCCTCCTTGTGAACGTCACAGAAGGCGCAAAGTCGCATAAGGCCATCTACAAACCACACCAGGGCGAACGGCCTTTATGGGACTTTCCTGACGGTCTCTATAAGCGCGAAGTGGCTATGTTTCGCTTGGCAGACCAGTTGGGTTGGAAAGTCATTCCGCCCACGGCCTTGGCTGAGGGGCCGTTTGGAATTGGTTCAGTTCAGGCGTTCGTCGATGCTGACTTTGCTCAGCATTATTTCACCTTGCATGAAGACGGCGTAGGAACTGAAGATCTTCAGCGGTTGTGTGTTCTCGATCTGATCGCCAACAACACCGATCGCAAGTCTGGTCATTGCTTGCTTGGCGCAGACGGGCGGGTTTACGGAATTGACCACGGTCTTGCTTTTCATGCCGAGTGGAAGCTTCGCACCGTCATGTGGGACTACGTAGGCCAGCCGATTCCGGCCGACATCTTGGCCGACGTTGAGCGTCTCGTTAACGACGGTCCCGACGTTTCAATCTGCGCGCTGCTCAACGTCTTCGAACAAGACGCCCTGCAGACTCGCGCCAAAGCAGTCCTGACCGAAGGCCACTTTCCGGCAGATGAAACCGACGGCCACCGTTGGCCTTGGCCCCTCGTCTAACCGCGACTCGCCTAAGGCATTAGCTCGCTGTATTCGCCGAAGTACTCGACGTGTTCGGCGTCATAGGTCCAGCCGGCAAGTTGGCCAAGGCCCGGTAGCGCGAGCGCGGGCTGGCGCACTGTCACCACAACCGTGAATTGTTCGCCTACCGCCAACGGCGAGACCGAGCTGAGGCTGATAGTGCCCGCTGGCAGCTCATAACCTCGCTCAACTGTTGCCACTACCGATTGAGCAGCTGCGAGATCGCCTTTGCTTAAGACCAGCGCGCGGGCAGCCTCGCTAGCGGCATCGCGACCAGCGGTTTGGCGTTCGATCCAAGTTGGAACGACCAGCATCAGCATCATCACCGGGATCAGAATGAAGGCCATGATCAGGCCGACCTCTATTGCCGCCGCTCCCCGTTCAGCGCCTTCCGATTGTGGTAGAGCTGTTGTCGACATCATTCGATGCGCTCAGTCTGGGCGACCGCGGTAACGACAAAGTCCCAGGCCGGCATTACCACTAGACCAGGCTCCAGGTGAACGTTCACCACGACCGTCACCTCTTCTGCGCCCTTGGTGCAAACCGGTGCCCCAACTCCGTCACCCATCGGTCCGGCAAGCAGATCACTGGCGGCGCGCTCGAACGCGACAGCACAGTCGGCTGGAGTTGCGTCCACTACCGACGCAGCTCTGGCCGCGTCTAAAGCAGCCACTCGCACGGAGGCCTTCACGTACTGCCACATAGTGAACTGGACCATCACGATGAGAAGGAACATCACAAGCCCGAGGCCAATGATTGTTTCTATTGCCCCAGCTCCTCGCTGTGCTATTGCTCTTCGCTGGCCTCGCGACACGGCGATAGCTAGAGACCTAGTAGGCCTTGAATTCGCGTGATCAGCTGCGTGATGATTCCGTCAAATGCCTGGTTTATTCCCACGATCAGTCCTACCGACAGCGCAGATATGGCAAGCCACTCGACCACGCCTGCGCCACGCTCTGACCGAACCTCACTGTCTACTGTCGGACCATCTGTCTGACTTATTGCTTGGTACATCAACATTTTTCCACCGCATCTTTCATTTGTTGAACTTTCATATTTGTTAGAGCTGAGATTTCTTTGTAAAGCTGATACTTAGTAGATCTAATTGCCGCCAAAGATCAGATGAGGGATCGCCGCCCCCACAAACAGGACCATGACTGGGGCAATAAAGATGATCAGCGGGATCAACATCGCAGAACCTCGTTTGAGCGCATGGCGCGCAAGCTCTTCGCGCCGTTCGGCCCGAAGGTCATTGCTTATTGCCAGAAGGGCTCGGCCGATGTCGCCGCCTGAGCGAGATGATGCTGACAGCAGCCGGTACAGACGGCTAGCCGATGGTTCCGGCGTAGATTCGGCCAGCTTCTCATAAGCCCGCTGAGGGCTGGTGCCACCGCTTATCCAAGTCAGCGCCTCTCTTAGCTCGGCCACAACTGGCCCACGCCCAAGTGCACAGACTGACCTCACTGCTTCCACTGGGCCGTGACCTGTCCTAACGTGAACAGCTAGCAACTGGGCAACCGTGTAGGCCTCACTTCGCATCCGGTCTCGCCGGACGTCGATGGCCTTCTGAACTCGGGTCCGTTGAATGGTTGCGCCGGGAAAGCCGAAGCAGAATGCCATTAGGGCGACCCCAGCAAAGCTCTTCATAACAGTAAGTCCGATGAATACTCCTATGACCAGTCCGGCCAAGGCGTATACCAACTGACGCATCCGATACTGCTCGGGCCTGACGTCACGAAACCCAGCTTGGCGGAGGCGAAGCGAAAGGGTCTCCGCATCGGCTGCGTCGACAACGTTTCCAAGCTTCTCGGCCATTATTTCTAGTACCGGTCCAAAGACCCGCATTAACGACGAACGCTCATCAACTCGGGTGATGGCACTGACCGAAACGTCGGCATAGCCAGTACCAAGCCGAGATCTTGATAGTGCGGCGTAAGGGCGCAGTCGAACATTTAGCGACCGGCGCGGTGGAACCAACTGCCGGCTCACCGAAACAGCGAGAGCAGTTGCAGCCAGGGCCGCAAGGAAGACCTGGAAGGTCACCTCTCGCCTCCGGCAAGAATCCTTTGCTCACTAGGAATCACGCCCAGGCGATTGATGGCGAGCATCCCGCCCAGAGCCATGATCCCGCCAAGAATGACGATCACCCAGCCCGCCGGGGTGCTGTAAAACTCTCGATAACCACCGGTCGAACTGCAAAGCAACGCCAACACAGCGAAGGGCAAAACAGCTGCTCCCCGTGACTCAAGTTTTGTCTCGAGCTGGGAGGTGCGAATTTGTTCGGTAAGGCGTAGGTCCGCAGTAGTGGAAGCGGCCAAGTCGTCCAGAACGTCCATAACAACCGACGTCCCTTGCTCAAACGCAACAAGAATCACCTCGATGATCCGGTCACTTAGCGGATCCGCCAGCTCCTCTCGTACAACTTCAAGCGAACTGCGGTGGTCCAGAGTTGCGGACAAGCCCGCATACCGGTTGAAGAAGGGCCTAAGCGGAAGCGGACCCGTGCGTCCCACTTCGCAAAGCGCGGCGTGCACAGACATCGAAGCACGCAGGTGAGCGGTCAAATCTCTGATCACGTCAGGCCAAGCGTCTAGCCGTTCTGCGGTAGCTGTAGCGCGACGCTTTGAGTAGAACAATCGTGGTGCAGCCAGAGCAAGGCCGCAAGCAACAAAGGCCAGAGCTGGAACCTTGGTAAGGCTGAACACAAGGAATGCGCTAACAACCGCTCCCGACACCGAAGCAACCACAAACTGCATCGGCGTCACGTCGGCTCCAGCCTGGTTCAGCCAGTCTTGGGCTCGCGCACCCGGGCGGCGAGTGCCGCGATCACGTTTGAGCCAAGCCGGACTAATGCCGACGAGCGAACCGAGGGCTAGATAGGCGAACGATCCTGCAAAAAGACCAGCGAGAAGCCTCATACAAGAACCCTCGTTCCATCGAGAATGTCATTGACGGTGATCTTGAGAGGCCGAAGAACCCGGCCAATGCGGGTTTCGAGATCCAATGGGAGCGGACTGCCAGTCCATTGAAGGGGTGCCCCGAAGTCGTCACGGACAAATATGGGTTCAACCGTAAAGTCGGTTTCAGAACCCTGCATAGGTGGGATACACGCCACCTCCATGACCTGCCGGCGGGCCGGCCTGTGAGTGGGAGCGCCTGGCTCCTTGGCGACGTGGACGACCACATCCACAATCGAGCTGAATACCGACCGTACCTGGTCTGCCGCAACGTTTGGGCCTGCCATTGTTGCAGTCGAGACGAGGGCTTGAAGTCCTTGCCGGGCGCCGTTTGAGTGAATTGTGGAGAGCATTCCACAACCGGCGTTTCCGGCGCGGGTCAGCTCATATGCCTCTTCACCCCGGACCTCACCAACAACGATGATGTCTGGCCGCATTCCCAACGACATCCGAACTAGATGCCGTAAAGAGATCTCTCCGGTGCCATCAGGTCCGGCAACCCGTGTCTTCCAACGTGCTGCGTTGAGGTGTTCAACTGAGAGTTCTGGAGTGTCTTCACACGCGATCAGTCTGATGTTCTGGGGAGCGGCCCGCAGTAACGCGTTGACCAGTGTGGTTTTGCCCGAACCGGGCTGGCCGGTGACGATCATTCCAGTTGGAGTTCGTAACATGGCCGCAAGCAGAGAGGCAGCAGCAGGATTAATTGCGTCCCAGCCGATGAGTTCGTGGAATGTCTCTCGTTTCGCGAGATAGCGCCGAATTGTCACATCGATTTTGTCAGCGATGGGGGGCATGACTACGCCGAGGCGAGCCGATCCGTCCAAAATCTGAGTCTGGATCACAGGCCGAGACTCATCTACCGATGCTCCAACGCTGGCGAGCAGCTTCTGAACAACGTGAGTGACTTCTTGTTCTGTGACAGGTTCGGGGTAGGCGACTAGTTGGCCACGACCGTCGATGTAGTTGACCTCGCCCCCATGGATGATCAGCTCTTCATAGTGAATCGAACCGTCCAGAAAGGGAGTCAGTGGGCCATAGGCCAAGATCGATTGGGCTAGCCGATCGACCATTGCCGGAGGATCGTGCAGGGGCCGGTGAGAGCCTCCTGAAGTTGCATTCGCCTGATAGCCGCTTACTAAGAACCTCAGCAGGCTTAGGACTTCAGCTGAGTCATCGGTGTTGATAGATCGGTTTCGAATGTCGCTGAGCGCCTGCTGGCGCAGTTCCTCATAAACATCAGGCGTCGAGAGGCTTTGGCCATTGGCCACGATGGTCATAGCAATGCCCCACTCTCATACTCGGGTGCCAGATCCGAGACACGGCTTTGAGGCTCCTGAGCTTCGCCCGGCGATCCAGTCTTAAGCTGGTGAAGTCTGGCCAAGTTCTTCACGAACTGGCCCTTGGTGACGATCTTGGCATCCCAAGAAGCTCGCTTTACCCGCTTGTCTTCGGCAACGCAAACGATCTCCCCGATGCGATCTCCGGCGATTTCGCGAATCTGAGTAACCAGCTCAGAACGAGCAGCAGGTGATTTGGGGACTCGATTCAGAACAACGTCAATCGGTGTCTCATCAACCAACCCAACGACGTCCACTAACCAATCAACGAACCTCAGCACGCCAAGAGAAGTGGCCTCGCAAACCCCAATGATCCGGGTCGAATTGCGGACCACACTTCGGGAGACTTCGTACCGATCGGCCCAGCGAGTTAGGTCTTCAAGCTGTGGACCTACTCGAGCAACTACAACTGGCCAGCGGGCCGTGAGTTCGGTGACAAGGTCAACAACATCATCTGCCCTCAGTAACGTCCAGTCATCTCGCGACGCAAGACCAGTGATGACATCAAACGGTAGGGAGTTGTTAAGCGCCGGGATGGCCAGGCAGTCCTCCAGCTCGGTTCTTTGTGTGCCATCCGGACGGATGCGTTCGCGGCGAAGTGACTCGATCGCTGTGACGATGTGAGGGTGGATGGCCAGCCCGAGTCTTCTTGCGATGCTGGGATGAGTCTCATCAACGTCGATCAGAATGCCCCGAGCCCCCGGAGCAGTCTGCAGAAACCCAATTGATACCTCAGTCGCACCAGCTCCTGCCGGTCCCCCTACGGCAACTATCTGGCGCTTCGATTGCCGAATGCGGTCATCAACGCCCTCGATTGCCTCGATGAAGCGGTCAAACGTCTCCACGTTCGGAGTCAGGTCCCTTATTCCCTCAAGGAGCTGCTCGGTTGAGATGGCAGCGGACAGGACAGCGTCGACCCCGAGCCGTTGAAGATGTCGTTGTCCATGACCGTCGGACTCGAGCGGGTCATACAGACCAATGACTGGAATGCCGCGCTCGCGAGCAGCGTTGAGGAATGGAGTGGAAAGCCAGCTCGTGTCGTCATCGAGAACCACGACCGAAATGGAGGGGTCAAGGGCCTGGCGGCCATCTCGAACGAGCTGAACAGCAATGTCCGCGACATAGTCGCGACAGTGACGCTGAAGCGAACTGCGCCACTCACGTCCGGACAAGGCGAGCGCAACCGAGATCGGGCCAACAATCACTCCCCTGCCTCCAGATCTGCCATAGCTGTGTCTTGCGGCGCCGCTAAGTCGATTGCCTGGGCGCCCGTCGATCGCACCACGTCAACTGGAGATGACCGCAAAGCAGCCGAGATCGCCAACGCCTCGGCGTCAGTAACTTCCACCGTTAGGAAGCTGCCGCTGCTAGCTGCAAATCCTGAGTCGGTTGCAATCTGGGAACGCGATGCAACGGCAACATCGGTCACGACGTAGTACACATTGCCTTCGTCGTCTTGGCCTATCAGGTCAACGCGATCAGCGACTCGTAAGCCCAAGCCCCGCAAAACAAGATCATCAACTGCGATTGCGAAGGTCCTCGTCGCAACCCTTTGCTCGGGCGCCAACAAGTCGTTCTTAAGCAGTGGCTGACCTGAAACCACGTCGCGAGCGATTCTTTCGGTGCCGCTGACCGTGCCCGACGCTACAAATTGCTCTGATAATGCGTGCGAAGCCGGCACTTCTAATGGTGTGAGCCCCAGCGCCGATGCCTCAGAACCAGCAGGCGCCGAAACTGTAGCCACAAGTACCGTCGCCGTCTCGCTGCGATCTCGAAGCACTGCCGAAACCAAAACAAAGGTCACGAGCCCGGCCACCACCATTAAGGCATGGGCCAGGGTCAGCTTTGAGGGCGTTTTTGATTGTCGCATCCGTCGCCTTAGCTCAGCTGAACCACACGTTCAGCGTTATCCGTCCGATCCTGAAAGTAACGAACGAAGGCGAGGCTGACCTAGGGGCCAAACGGCCCCGGATGTTGTGATGTATCACCCGAAGCCTCGCGAGAATCAGGTGATTCTAAGCACTGTAGCATGACTTAAGGGTAGAAGAATGCTAGCTTTGAGCCATGGCTGACAAAGCAGATGGCTACGACTCCCTGCGTGAGCAGTACCCACCCATACTCAACACCGCTCAGGTTGCAGAGCTTCTTGACCTAAACCCTAGAACGGTTTTGGTGATGGCTGGGGACGGACGACTTCCGGCCAGCCGCCTGAAAGGTTCACGCAAGTTCCACTTTGTCCTCGAAAGTGTTATCGACACTTTGAAAGAGAATCTGGTCTCAGAAACTTCAGAGACCGAAGAGTCCTCAGCTCACTGAAACGAGGGCCCTAGTGACAGCGCCGTTAGTGGGGAGGCCCAATCCAAGCAACGGCCTTGATTGGAACGAACCACATCTTGGACTGGTTGTCTTCTAACTGAATATGGTTAACGCCGGCGATCATGATGTTGCCGACCAGTTCGGAACCAAAGTAACGGGCCAGTGTGATGCGATCTTGGTTGACTGCCAGTTCTCGACATCGCGAGATCAATGTGTCGGGGTGACCTTTGCCAATCTTGGCCGGACCAAGACTCTCACCACTTGACCGAATGCCTGCGATCGCAGCAACTGCGATATCGAAGACATCTTCGCCCGGCGTTTGGAGCTGACACATTGCAACTCCGACATGGATTATTCGGCCATGGATCTGGCGGCCCGGAACGTCAACGGCCACCGAAACACCAAGCCGACCGAGATCACCGATGATGTCAATCATCGAACGAGATGCCGCCGCCACTTCACCAACTGCAGCTTCGGCTTCTTCGAGATTGGCTCTAGCCTCGAGCCGAATTCGTCTTAGTTCTTTGTCGTCTGCGAGCACCTAATTGCTATCGGTCCAAATACCTGAAGGCTTCACTTCGAACTCCAGAAATTGCAGGCAAGTCTGCCATCGGTTGACAAAGGTTAAATACTCTTATTTACTCTTAAATATGACAAGCAACCGCAAACCTCGCGTGCAAACAGGCGCCATGGGTTCCAGCACCTTCCTTCTCACCGTGATCATGGCCGGAGCTGCTGTGGCGCTAAGTAGTCGGGTGGTCTTGCCACTAACTACTCCTGCCACTCTTGAGGATGGAGTCGTTTTCATCACCTGGTGGGCATGCGCACTGCTATCAATCTGGCTTGTTGGCTCCGTCCTAATGTGGAGAGTTGCCTTGAGAGCGCCCTCAAGACGCCTGACCACCTTTACCAGCCGCGTCGCTATGCCCGGAACCCGCAAACTGGCCGAATCTACGCTTGCCCTGTCGCTAATTCTGGGAGCCGGCGCATGCTCGATTGGCCCGACTACCGAGGCCCCGACGCTTAGCTATGTTGGCGCCGCCCCCGAACAGCCAACGAGCACTTCGAGCACGGTCCCAAGCACTGTCTCCCGTGCTACCTCCAGCGCGACCTCCCGCAATGACGTCAGCCCTCCAGGTGAATCGCCACCAGCCAGCAACGTCGACGACACTCGAGACACCACCGGCAACCGCCCACCCAACCAGGAATACCCCAAAGACCGGCTTGAGGACAGTCCAGACACAGCTGCCCCACTCCCCAACTACGAGGTGCGCGCTGGCGACAATCTCTGGTCTATCGCCGAAAACACTCTGCTTGTGCGGCTCGAACATAAGCCAACTAGCTCCGAAGTTGGGATCTATTGGCGCCAGTTAATACTTGCCAGCCGCGACTCGATCGCTTCGGGGAATCCCAATCTCATCTACCCCGGCGAAATTCTGGCGCTACCAGAACCCGAGCTATCTAGCTAGGGCCTTTCGGTTTGCCGAAAGCGTCTTGGTCTGATTCCAGCGGTACCGCAAAACCCTCCACACACGCGGTCCGGGGGCTGGATAGTCCAACAGGTCGAGCAGTTCCTTCGGTGGAATGATTCGCCGGTAGATCTCTCGAACCAACTCAGCCCGCCGGCCCGAGATCAGTAGCGACGCTCTCGCCTGCCCCGTACGGACACCACCGATTCGGGATCTCCCTCGAAGCCGATGTCGCTCGGGCCAAAGAACCTGCGTTGCCAGCATGTGGGCAGATTTGGATCGAATTGGGAGCGGGGAAGGCACCTCCAAATAACTGCAAACAACGTCGAGGCTTGATGCGACGAGGTCATACCAGCCCTCCGCCTCCGCAAAGGAAGCAACGAAGTCCCAATCGATGTCACCTTCGAACATGACCCGAAAGTCGTTCAAGTGCCGAAGGTCGGTAAACAGATCTCGTGCGTAGTTCGCCAAGGCTTGGATCACCATGAGCTCGGCGTCAAGCAGCAGAACTGTTGCTCGCCCAGCACTCGAAACCTTGCCAGCCCACTGATCAGGCTTGGCAGAAATCTCCTCGATCGGAATCAAGCGGGACCAAAACAAGTCGTGCTGACGAATTGGCAAGACGAAGTTCATGATGTCGTTGTGCACATCAACCCAGATCGACCCCACCCGAACCGCATGCTCATAAGTTCGACCAGAAGAAGCGATTCTGTTGACCAACGCTACGTCCACTTCGACGTCGCCGAGTGTGCGCAGGATCTCACCAAACCTGAACAGCTCTTGCCGATTGAGGAAAATGTCCAAGTCCGCGAATTCCCGGACGGCCCTGCCGGCATAGAGCGAAAGGTCGAATGCGACCCCTTTGGCAAGGCCAATCTGAAACTGACCATCGGCGGCGTCGACGATCTGCCGGAGAGCATCAGCGGCGATCTTTGACCGGCTGGCGGCGCGTAAAGAGTCAGCAGCCAGTATCCGAAGCACCTCAGGATCACCGGCTAGCTTTTGGTCCTGAACAGCGTGATGGACAAGCGCTGACATTCGGTGATCTCGGGACCGATCTAGCAAGTGAGCGTCAACCGCAGTCTCTACTGGTAACGAGCCGGTACGGGCCAGAACCAGAAGGCTCTCGTCTGCTGGGTGTCTGTGACTTTCGGTCTGTGACAATGAAGGCTTGCCCTAGCGGGGTAGAAGTGGTGTGTGGCAGTGGAGCCCGAAAGTGGGCCGCTTGCGAATCGTAACCGGCCAGGCCTGGCTGGCCCAGCACCCCAATTGGAACAAATAGGTTGTTCAACACTCAACACCCAGTCACCGCACTGACTAGTGTCGGTCAAGTGACGGCGCCTGAAGCGAGCTACAAGGCCTACAGCACGGTCTTCCAATCTCCAATCCCAATATCGGGCTTCACCCAAACTGAGGACGAGCCGCAGGTTCGGGTCACATTTGGGCCCGTCGCCAGCGAGCTCAACAACCCAACGGTGGTCGGGCCTCTTTGGGTCGCAAATCGGTCAGAAATGCTTCTAACCGCCCCAAACCTGGGCCGATACTTGGTGACCGACGGCAATTCGATCATTATCGACGCTCCTGACCAGTCGGCGCGATTGCTGACGGTATTGGCCGGCATACCGGTGGCCACCATTCTTATGCAACGGGACTTTCTAGTGCTCCACGCAGCTGCATTCGACCACCCGACCCTTGGAGCGATCGCGATTTGCGGCGAGAATGGGGCCGGCAAGTCCAGCCTGGTTACCGCTTTGGCTAGCAGCGGAAGCGCCCGGATCTGTGACAACTTGGGCGCCGTTACAACCGACCGAGATGGCCACCACCAGCTTCACCGAGGCCCTGGCTCGTTCCGGCTGTGGGCCCACTCCGCCCGTGACTTCAACTTCGATCCAGCTAAAGCTCACCGAGTTAGCGAGGATGTCGACAAGTACATGTTCACCGACGACGCGGCTCTGTCGGAAGCTCCCCCGGTATTGCTCAACGCAATTATCTGTTTGCAAACCACCGATGTCTCCCCTGGTGGGGTCACACGGCCAGCAATGTCACGAATGGACGATGTTTCCGCAACTGCGTTTGTAGCCGAGAACCACTTTCGCAACGAGCTTGCCAGCACCATCGTGCCGCAGTGGTTTACCCGAGTGTCAGAGCTGGCTACTTCAGTTCCCGTGTACCGGCTTCAGAGGCCCGAGACCGGGTGCCCACCAAATGAACTCGGCGAGTTCCTTACAAGAGAATTGGCCTTGGCAATTCACAAATAGCGCTCCCGGACCGACTGGGGATATGAAGTCAAGGTTGATCCTTGCTGATCCATACTCCTACTAGTCCTTTGAGACCTAGCCATGCATGATCCAGCGCCCATTAACGAGTACGCCTCCGCCGATGAGATGGAGCCCCATTTTGTCCAGTCCCCCACCATATTGGCCACCGACGTTGGCGAATACGCCGTTGTTGTGACCGACATAGACCTCTCGACGTACTTTGGCCTGGACAACGTTGGTGCAGTGATTTGGAAAGAACTTGCTGAACCCAAGCGAGTTTCAGAGATCGTCCAGACCTTGGTGGCGACCTATGAGATTGACGCCAAACAGTGCCACGACGAGATCACACACTTCGTCGAAACCCTTCTTGCCAAGGGACTGGTGAAGAAACGCACGTTTGCACTCCGCCCATAAGCACAGTTACAAGCCCCTAGACGCGCCAGTACCCGGCGGCCCAAAAGACCACCGAGCACCTGAAGCGATTCTGAGACTTGTTATGAAAGCAGATTGCTGTCGTTGTTCAACAAGTCCTCGACTGTGCTGTCAACAAGCGCCCCTTGGGTGCGCCTTGCGACATCGATCTCAGACAACGCGGGCGTTATCCATACCTGCTTGTGTTGCGATTTTGAGTTGGTAATTTCCGCAGTCATTGCGACTCCTGCTTGTGCGTTGATGTTCTTCTATCGACCACATCTGCAATTGATTGAGAACAAATTTCCTTTATATAGAGGCGTATGGGCCGATGGAACCATATTGCAGAAATCTTCATCTACCTTCTTCAACCTATTGCGACTATTTGCGCCGATCTACATGACCAACTCACACGCCACCGCCACATTCACAAATTCACCGACAAGGCCTTGTTCGGCGGCTCTAAGTGGCTACGTAAAGTTCGGCGCCGACGGCGGAGTGGATCAGATCTGTTCCCAGGTGGACAAAGAGCTTAAGGCACACCAACACCTGACAGTCCACAAAACCGCCCGGCTGGAGACCACTGTGTTCGGCCATTTAGGCGATAGCGACAGCCTGGCTCACAAAATTGGAGTACGGCCCTGCGACCTTGGCAACAATGCTCACACCGTTGCCGACCTATACGACCGGTTCGACACCGAGTTCTTGGCTGAGCTATCGGGCAATTGGGCTCTTGTGATCATCGATCGCACGCGCCAGAAGTTGATTCTGGCCCGAGACCAGGCGGGTACGCGCCCGCTGTTCTATTCGATGAGACCAAACGAGGTTCACTTCGCGACCACAGTGGAGGCGCTCACCCCGGCCGCCAACCAGAGCTTGAACCTGGGAGCGGTTCGAGAACACCTGACTGGCGGCTGCCTAAGCAATTGGGCGACCCTGCACTCCAACATCAAACCGTTGCCTCCAGCACACCTGTTAGAAGTGGCTCCCGACGGTGTGTCAGTGAGTCGCTACTGGAGCCCAGGCGACATCAACGAGCGATCCGACATCAACAGTTCTCAGGCGGCCAACGAACTTCGGCTGCTATTGAAATCGGTCATAGCTGAGGTGTTCGATATCCACCCTAGGATCGGCTGTCACATGTCAGGTGGCCTCGACTCAACAGCGATCATCGCCTTCGGAACACAGACGGCCTTCGGAACACAGACAGCCTCGCCCCGATCCACCCCCACCTACGCCTGGCAACCGCCGCCAAGACCAGGAGCACAACGCGACATAGACAGTTCTTTAGTGCAACTCACCGCTGAGTCATTCACGGTGACGCCAAGCTACCTTCCCACCTCCACCCAAGACGTGGAAGAGTTCCTTGCGATTGATCCGGTTACATCGCCCGCTACCTCGACACTGATGACTGAACTACCAGTGATGCGGCGGGCCCAAGAACAAGGGGTCACGGTCATCGCATCTGGTTGGGGAGGTGATGACTTTGTTTCGTTGCGAGCACCCCGACTGCGACATGGCTTAGGTGCCCACCTAGCCAAGCTAAGGCGACGTGTTGCCAGGAGGGACTCTCCCAAGACCTCACGACAGCGGATGATCGACAGGCTGGAACGGGGCCACATTGTCGAGCGAACTGACTCCTGGTCAATACACGGATCAAGGTTCGGCGTTCAGTACGCCTACCCGCTTCTGGACCGGCGGCTCATCGAGTTTGCTTTATCAATGCCCAACAATCTCTTTCTAGATCGCACACTGATGAGGGATGCGCTGTCGGGCGTTGTGCCCGAACAAATTCGTCTAAACAACGACAAGGCCGATCTTTGGCGATCTCGCCACACATGGGACCTACTCGAGACAGCCCGAGAAGTGGGTCTAGACATTCCGGTTCTTCCAGAGCGGATACCACTGATCGACAATGCAATGTTCTCCCGGTACCTGGGTCAAAGCCGACTACAGATTGACCAGGCCAGTTCAGACGCCTCAAGCTTCTTAGCTGCCCTGCAGTTCGTTCATGACCCGCTGGGGCAGCCCTATTCTGAATGCACTGGGATTGCCAAGGCTGACGTTGAGTCTTCGGTGACCAAACAAGGAGCACTCGACGTTAGGGCCAAACCAAACGGGCGAATTCTCATCCAAGCGACCTTTGCCGTTCTCATCGCCGATTTAGCCGTCCGATTTGTGAGGTTCTCAGCGATTGCAAAAACGCTTGGCGAACCCCAGGCCGCCGGCAGCACTTCGCCGGATCATGAATCGATGACAACTGCAGCGCAGATCGGCCAGGCTGTGGAGCGCGTGTCAAGACGATTACCTCACCGGCCGCTGTGTTTACCGCAGGCAATAGCAACACAACATCTTTTACGGCGACGCGGGATTCAAGCGACGTTGAAACTGGGAGTGAGGCTGAACGCGCCGAGCAGCGCCGAATCGATGGCCGCCCATTCCTGGGTTGCGGTCGGCCAAACGGTCGTCAACGGACAGCGGGACTACCGCCGCTATACGGTCACGAACACCTTCACCTCCGATCCACGAGACCGATTCGGAATGCCGAGGCCCGGACGTGGTGTTCTATAGCTATGACTTCAATCACCGCAGAGCTCAAAGAGAACTATCAGGTCGACATCACAAACGGCACCCATGTTTGGCGAGCGGACGAACCCGTTGACCTGGGCGGCGACAACACTGGCCCAAACCCCTACGACTACCTTCTGGGAGCTCTCGCATCTTGCACCAGCATCACTTTGGCACTGTACGCCAAACGCAAGAACATCGACCTTTCATCTGTGTCAGTTGAATACCGGTACGACAAAGTTCACGTGGACGACTGTGCAGAATGTGATGACAGCCACTCCGGAATGATCAATCAGGTCACGTCAAGAATCTTCATCGATGGCGACTTTGACGAAGCAACTCGCAAACGACTTGAAGAAATCGCGGTTCGCTGCCCGGTCCACAAGACCCTCGAGCAGGGCATCGTTTTCTCTGAGACTGTGTTCGCTGGCTAGGCCTCTTCGCGAACCACGGCCAGCAATGTGATCGCAACCGCAGCCAATCCCAGACCCACAACCCCGAACCAAATTAGTGGCAGACCGCTGCTGTCACTGACGGGTTCGATTGCTAGCTCGGAGTCAGTCTCTAGTTCGTTGTGAACCTGCACAGTTCCCAGCACATCGAGTTCTGCAGTCACGACCGGCGACGAGTCCCGATACAAAGTCTGGGGGGTGCCAAGCGAAGGCTCAATGCCGATCGCGGTCGAATCGGACCCACATCCAGCAAGGCTGGAGAGAGAAATTACCATCACAAAAATAGCAACCAATAGCTGCTTGTAGTTTGTGAAAAGGATTGACACCAGGCTCCATCGGAGCGGCGATGGGCAATATGAGTAGATGAGTTGAGATAGTGTCGAACGTATGTTCGATGATCTGAACCCACAGCAAGCGGCTGCCGTTGATCACCAGGGATCTCCGCTGCTGATAGTTGCCGGAGCCGGTACCGGCAAAACACGCACACTGGCGGCTCGAGTGGCTCGAATTCTGGCTGATGGGGCTGATCCATCCAGAATCCTCTTGCTTACCTTCACCAGACGGGCAGCTGCAGAAATGGTGGCCCGAGCCAAAGCTCGCGCCGCAGAAGAGTCCAATGGACGCCGCCACGGCGACGTTGTTGCCGGCACTTTTCACGCCGTCGCTAACCGACTCTTGCGCCACTATTCAGCTGCTGCCGGTCTATCGGCGAACTTCACTGTTCTTGATGCCGCTGACTCCAAGGATCTGTTTGGCATGGTTAGAACGGCCGAGGGCATGGGCGAGCGAGGCAAGCGATTCCCTAGAGCTGAGACTGTGGCCGGCATCTACAGCAGACTTGTCAACAGCCAAGCCCACCTGAGCGATGTTCTTGATGTCGATTACCCGTGGTGCGCTGATCACGCTGAAGACCTTAAGACGATCTTCAACTCCTACACCGCTCACAAGCGATCCAACAGCGTTCTTGACTTCGACGACCTGTTGCTGTTTTGGCGCGGCATAACCGCATCTGCGGTTGGAGAGCATCTCCGAAATGACTTCGACCACATCCTCATCGACGAGTATCAAGACACCAATCCAATTCAGAACGACATCATCCGCGGCATGTGCCGGCCCGACACCGATCTATGCGCCGTGGGCGATGACGCACAAGCGATCTACGGGTTCCGTTCGGCCACGGTGGCCAACATGTGGGCATTTACCGAACACTTCCCCGGCGCAGAGGTTGTCACTCTCGAACAGAACTACCGCTCAACGTCTCCGATACTTGCCTTTGCTAACCGTGTGCTATCTGACGGATTGCCTAGTGATGACCGTCCATTTGTGAAGACGCTTTGGGGTAACAAGCCGGAAGGAACTCGCCCCACCTTGGCCACGTGTTGGGATGAGCGCGCTCAGTCTGAACTGGTAGCAGATTCAATCCTGGACGCCAGGGAACGCGGCATGGATTTGCGAGATCAAGCAGTGTTGTTCAGAGCGGGCCATCACTCAGAGGGCCTCGAACTCGAGCTGCACAGGAGAGACATCCCGTATGTGAAGTACGGAGGGCTCAAATATCTCGAAACAGCCCACGTCAAAGATCTGATGTCCCTATTGCGAATTCTGGACAACCCTGACGATGCGCTCGCATGGCACCGAGTGCTCAAATCGATGGAGGGGGTGGGTCCAGCCACCTCGAGGAGACTAGAAGCCGAGCTTGGAATTGCTGATGAAACCTCAGACGCTCTGAATCACCTCCTTGATGGCCTCGGACGGTTTCCGTCGCCGGCCAAAACCCAGGCTGATGAGTTGCGTGCTGCCTTGAGCGACTGTCGAGAAATCCAGGCTCCAGCCGAACAGATTGACCGACTGCTTGGATTCTGCGAGCTGACGTTCCCCAACAACTATGACAACCCGCTTCCCCGTCTTGCAGACCTTGGCCAGCTTGGAGCCACCGCCAGCGCGTATTCGAACCGTTCTCGATTTCTCGCCGAGGTCACGCTCGATCCACCCGGCAAGACCAGCGACCTCGCACAAGAGCCTTACCTCGACGATGACTGGCTGACGTTGTCTACGATCCACTCTGCCAAAGGCATGGAGTGGCGCAATGTGTACCTTCTGCACGCCGCCGACGGCAACCTGCCTTCGGACATGGCCCTGGGAGATGCTGAAGGCCTGGCCGAGGAACTACGCCTGACCTACGTGGCGCTCACTCGCGCCAAGGATGAGTTGACCGTCAGCTTCCCAATGCGCTTCCACGTGAACCGGTTCGCCACCGATGACCGGCACGTCTATGCCCAGCTAAGTCGGTTCATTGAAGTTGGCCGCGACCTCTGCAACGAAGTCACGACCGGTACCAACGAACAGTCCCCGCTGTCGGCCCCCAATCAAACAATCAACCTGACTCACGAAGTAGACAACATGCTCGCCGGCCTCTGGGACTAGTGCCCGTTTAGCAGCGGTCGTCGATGGGGGCGGTTGGGGCGTTCTTTTTTACTGACGCTATGCCGTTTTCCATGTTGGTCTTGTTGGCATACATCTGGCTGGAGCCAATGATCTGGCCGTTGGTTGACTTCATGTTGAAGTAGGGCTTGCCGTTCTTCGCTACCTTGCGATCAAAGCACTTGTCGTTGCCACAATTCTTGGCAACTGACGCTGCACCGTTTAAGGCTGCCTTCTTAGTGTTGTAGGTCTCAGAGGTGAGGATGTTCTGGCCGTTTCCAGCCTGAAGGTTCCATCTGAACTTGCCGCCCTTAGCTGCGTTCAAAACAAACTTGCCCATATCTAGTTGCTCCTAATTGTCGTCCGCGAACAACTTAGTTTGAAAACGCAAAGAGCCGCTGCCAAGGGCAGCGGCTCTGAGCAGATACTTGCGATGCAAGTAAAGAAGCTGTCGCTTCTTTACATCATGCCACCCATGCCGCCCATGTCGGGCATGCCGCCACCGGCGCCGCCCTCTTCAGGCTCATCAGCAACAAGTACTTCGGTTGTTAGAACCAAAGCAGCGATTGATGAAGCGTTCTGCAATGCAGCGCGTGTCACCTTGGCTGGGTCAGTGACGCCAGCCTTCATTAGGTCTTCAAGCTCACCCTTGGCAGCGTTGAGACCAACAGTGCCTTCGGCTTCTTCCACCTTGGTTACCCAGATGGCGCCCTCTAGACCAGCGTTGTCAGCAATCAAACGAGCTGGAGCAGCAAGAGCCTTAAGCACTGAGTTAGCGCCAGTTGCTTCGTCGCCCTTGAGCTTCTTGGTTGCCTTCTCTACTGCGGCCCGTGCCCGTAGAAGTGCAGTTCCACCACCGGCAACTACACCCTCTTCGAGTGCAGCGCGTGTTGCTGAAAGTGCATCTTCGATGCGGTGCTTCTTTTCCTTGAGCTCTACTTCAGTAGCAGCGCCAACCTGAACAACGGCTACGCCGCCGGCCAACTTAGCAAGACGCTCCTGGAGCTTTTCACGGTCCCAGTCAGAGTCGGTGTTTTCAATCTCGGCCCGGATCTGGCTTACTCGACCAGCTACGTCGGCCTTCTTGCCAGCACCTTCGATGATGGTTGTTGAGTCCTTGGTGATGATGACCTTGCGGGCAGTTCCAAGAACTTCAAGACCAACGCCGTCAAGCTTGAGGCCAACCTCTTCAGCGATGACCTGGCCACCGGTGAGGATTGCCATGTCCTGAAGCATTGCCTTGCGTCGCTCGCCAAAGCCAGGGGCCTTAACAGAAGCTGAAGCGAAGGTGCCACGGATCTTGTTCACAACCAGAGTTGCAAGAGCTTCGCCTTCGATGTCCTCGGCAATGATCACTAGTGGCTTGCCACTCTGCATGACCTTTTCAAGTACTGGAAGAATGTCCTGTACTGCGGTGATCTTGCCCTGGTTGAACAAGATGTATGGATCGTCGAGAACTGCTTCTTGACGGTCAGCGTCAGTTACGAAGTAAGGGCTGATGAAGCCCTTGTCGAACTGCATGCCTTCAGTGAAGTCAAGCTCGATACCGAAAGTGTTGGACTCTTCGATGGTTACAACGCCATCCTTGCCAACCTTGTCGATTGCGTCAGCAAGAACGTCACCAACAGCCTGATCAGCAGCCGAAATTGCAGCAACCTGTGCGATTTGCTTCTTGGTGTCGATCTCGACGGCCTGGTCAGCAATAGCGTCAACGGCCGCTGAAACTGCAAGCTCGATGCCCTTCTTGAGGACCATTGGGTTTGCGCCAGCAGCTACGTTGCGGAGGCCTTCTTTGATGAGGCTCTGAGCAAGAACGGTTGCTGTAGTGGTTCCGTCACCGGCTACGTCGTTGGTCTTGGTAGCAACTTCCTTCACCAGCTGAGCACCCATGTTTTCGAATGCGTCGTCTAGTTCGATTTCGCGAGCGATGCTCACGCCGTCGTTGGTGATGGTCGGAGCGCCGAACTTCTTGTCGAGCACTACGTTGCGGCCCTTTGGACCAATGGTGACCTTTACTGCGTCAGCCAGTTTGTTTACGCCTGCTTCAAGAGCGCGGCGTGCTTCGTCGTCAAATTTAAGAACTTTTGCCATTTTGTTACTTCACAATCGCTAGTACGTCACGGGCATTGAGGATCAAGAGATCTTCGCCCTCTACTGAAATTTCGGTGCCGCCGTACTTTGAGTACACAACGGTGTCGCCTACGCCAACATCCATTGGCAGTAGGTCTCCGGCATCGGAGCGGCGGCCAGCGCCTACAGCAAGGACTTCACCCTGTTGGGGCTTTTCCTTTGCTGAATCGGGGATGACTAGACCACTTGCGGTCGTAGCCTCTGATTCGTTGGGTCGGACAACAATCCGGTCCTCAAGAGGTTGCAGGTTCATATATCGCGCCTCCTCAGCGCCTGATTTTTCTTCTTCTCAACTGCCTTGTTTGGCACCAACGAGCGTTGGCACTCTCCAAGGTCGAGTGCCAATACTAAAGCCTCAGGCTCCGGGTGCCAACATGAAAAGGGCCACTTTCAGACCATTGCTGGCTCAGAGCGGTCGGCTCGGTCAAGCACTGCGAACAGTGCAGTAGCCCCGAAGGCGACCGCTCCCATGATTACCAAAGCCGGCCTCAGGCCAATCACCTCGGCCAGGGCGCCCAAGGGAGCAGCTGCGATTCCGAAGCCAGCGAATGAAAGCTGCATCAGAGACTGAACCCGACCTTGCATCGCCTCATCAGCCGACGTCAGGGCAAGGGTGTTTGACAGTGATTGGAAGGCCGTTGTGCAGCCCCCAATTAGGACAACCACCAAAAACGCTAAGAACACTGTCGGGGCGATGCCCAACAGCATCACTGTTGCCCCGAACCCCAGCCCAGATCCAATCATGATCATTAACGCATTGGGACCGTCTGCTTTGGCCGCCAGGGGCAACGAAACAGCCACGGCCCCAATGGCACTCGCCGAACTCACGAATCCAACCCATGCATCACTAAGACCAAAGACGCCTTCAACGAGCGCTGGAATGAAAGCAACGTAGTTGAATCCGAACATGATCACGAAAAAAGAAGACACAACGACCCGGCGCAATTGAGGCTGGGAATTCACGTAACGGACGCCTGCGGCGATCTCGCTGAAAGGGTTCTTCTTAGATTGATTTACGCCTGGCCGGTGCGGGAGCCGCCAAAGCTTGAACAACGCAATCGTTGACATTGCGCCAGACAATACGTAGGCGCCGCCGATTCCGACTAGGGCCCAACCGGCCAATACCCCAGCAAGAGCCGGTGCGAATACTCGCGTGCCATTCATACTGAGCAGCGAAAGAGTGATTGCATTTCCCAGCTGATCACGCCCTACCAGCTCAGAAGCCATCGCAACCCGGGCCGGGCCATAGAAGGCAAACGCAATGCCTTGAGTGGCCGAAGCCACCAAGAGCATCCAGAATTCCACCACGTCAGCCAATACCACGACGGCCATTCCATAAGCCGCCAACATGATCATTGTTTGGGTGAGCACAAGGATCGTGCGTTTCGCGAAGCGATCAGCAACAACGCCACCGAAGGGGGTTCCGACCAGCATCGACAAGCCGAAGACCAAGTACACAAGACCAAGCGCGCCTTCACGTTCGGTCAGTTCCCAAGCAAGCAGTCCTCGCAGAACAAACTGACCCTGGACCGACATAAACGAGAACACCCCAGCCCACCAAAGCGACCGGTACTCAGGAATCTGCAAGGACGTAAGGGACGCGCTGAAGCGTGAACTATTTGAGTCAGTGGCGGCCATGGACGTGTCTCAAAGTAACGCAGGTGCCGCGAATAGGCCCGTTGACAGCCTGTGACATCCGACCTGAGACCCCTCCAGACCTAAGGAGGAGGAACAATAAGTGTCCAGTTATCCCAGCTCTCCCGCAGCCCTAGCCTGTTGGGCTACCCATATGTGGAGGAGGTCCCCCGCTTCGCGCAAGGACGCCTCGACCCTTGAAATCACTGTGCGCAGTACCTCGTCGGGGATAACTAATTGCGGTTCGCCAAAGCTGGCCTCGGCGATCCTGGCCTCCGCCCACTGTCTGAGCACTTCAATTTCTAGCTCTTGGAACTCCACCGTGTGAACTGGCAGTCCGCTGGCCTGCGCTGGCTTCGCAAGATCGCGATGGGTTCCGGCCACCACTGTGGCCCCAGTCTTCAGCGCAACGGCGAAGAGCTTACGAAGGTGTCTGTCGTTAACTCGGTCCGCCTCGTCCCAGTACGCGATAGGGCCCAGAGGCGGATCAGCCGGGCCGACAGGCTCGACGTAGTAGTAGGGCCCGCCCGTGATCGACTGCCAGTGACGCAAGTGTGTTGATTTCCCAGCCCCTTTTTCACCAATGAGCTGTAAAAGCCGAGACGCCCCGGGCTCTGGTGTTTCAAGACCCAAGTGGTCAAGGAACGGCCCGGGGTCAACGTCGTCGACCCATGCAAAAGGATTTCTGACTAAACCAAGCCGTCTATAAATCGCCACCGGCTGAGACTAGCTGAGGCTCCAAAGCATCGTCTAGATCGACTCCGGCGATCTCGGCCTCAATGATCTCGTCCATGAGTTCTTCATAGACCTTGCGACGTCTGAACTCCGCGATCAGGGCTCTGGAGGATGCAAGCATGAAGAACCCAGCCACAAAGGCCAAGAAGGCACCGGCTCCGGAGAAGAACCGGCGATCCGCCGCCCGCATGATGGTTACGACCCAACCGGTCGTGAGGGCCATCGTCGCAAACCCGGCCGAGGCCGAAAGCGTTGACCACACCCACTGTCTGTTCTGGTCGGTCACTCCGACTCCGGCAGCCGGAATCAAAAGCAATCCGCCCAGGACGATGAAGCCCAGGGTTACTAGACCAAGGCCGGCACCTTCTGAAGCCTTTCCGTCTATCACGATGAGTTCGGACTTAATAGCGGAGTTGTTAAGTCGTTGGATCGTCTGAGCGGCAATGGCCTCTGAAAGGACGCCGTTTTCCACATCCAACAGGACCTGATCGAGCTCGGCTTGGAGCTCTGCAGAAATGATGGTGTTGGCTCGCTTGTCGAAACTCCAACCCGAGAACACCGCTATTACGACCAGCGCAACAGCTGCCGCACCGCCCATTAACCGACCAACCCCTACCCCTGGAGCCAGTGGGCGGAAGGGGCTAAACGGAGCGTTGGTAAGCCAGTAGGCGGCGCCAGCCAACGCAATGAGTGATCCGATCACTGCCAACAGAGCGCCCGGCCCACGAACGTAATTTGTGGAGAAGTCCGATGGTGCCGCCAGGAAGTACCCAAGCGATGCTCCGACTGCTGCGCCGGCTGCATACATCGCTCCGTCAGGGGAGAACCAACGTGGCCCCTTGCCTGGGGTCATGAAGGCCTTAACGGCTGAAACCACAACAAAGAGGCCCGCAGCAAAGGTTATGTACCCGAACCAAGAGCCCCCTGATGCCGCAAACCCGTTAAACGATTGACCTGACAGATTAGCTGAGTCTCCCGTTGCGTTCTGGTCAACAACCCGGGCATAGCCGGTAATGACTCCAGCTTCTGAACCCCACGTCATGAACGTAGAGGCCATGGCCAATACCGCACCCGCTGCTGCGGCCGCCATTCCGACTCGTTCGGAGGGATCGATTGGTGCGTAGTCTCCTCGAGCCTTCGCCGCAGCCGCGTCTCGAGCCGCAACCGCTTGGCTTTCAACCTCATCAAGAAGGGTTTCAGGATCGGACCGGTGAGCCCAAGCTTGTTGAATCCGGGTGTAGAGAGATCCGCCGTCATCGGCCTCGGGTTGTGAGATGCGGTCGAGCACTACTGCTACCAAGAACAATGCAAGGCCAGCTGAGGCGGCCAGCGCAACGTCGAGGTTTGATACCGCGCGGAACACTAGAAGTCCAAGTCCGCCGGCGCCCATGATGGCTGCGATGCCGATCATGGAGATTGAAAGAAGCAGTGTTTGGTTGAGCCCGGTCATGATGGCAGGGCGAGCTAGTGGCAACTGGACGTCAGTTAGAACTCGCAGTTCTGGAGCGCCGAAAGCGCGGGAAGCCTCGACGACGTCTTCAGGTACTTGTCTAATACCCAAGTTCGTAAGCCGGATGAGGGGCGGTATCGCAAAGACCATCGTCACCATGGTCCCTGGCACAACGCCGAAGCTGAAGAAGAAGATGACTGGCAGCATGTACACAAACGGGTGCACAACCTGCATGGCATCAAGCGTCGGTCTGACCACGTTCCATACGCCGTCAAACCGGCCGCACATAATTCCAACCGGGATACCGACAATGGCACACAGAATCACCGCCACCATGATCATCCCGATGGTACGTGCGGTCTCGAACCAGTAGTTAGTGCCAAGTAGGCCACAACCAGCAAGAGCTAGCGCTGCAGTAGCTCCGACTTTGACGTTTCGGATCAATGAGCCAATCAAGAAGAAGCCGAGGCAGACCCAGACCCAAGAAATCTCCGCAATGAAGTTGTCGACCATGTTCTCGATCAGGAACGCAAAGGGCCAACGAATTACGTCAAGCACCCCACCCATGTTCTGGTCGATCCAGTCCACCATTTGGTCAATCCACTGCCCAAACGGCAGCACCCATTCGTCCAGTATTCGATTGTCCATGATGGACACGTCTTCGGCTTGAGCTAACAAACTCACAACAACTCCCCTTCTTAGCGATTCTTCGGATTTACATAAAGACTTCGCGCTCGAAGCCATCGATCAATGATTCGACCCGGCCCATCTCGCGCATTACGTCCATTGGCTCAACTTGGCCGACGAGAAAACCCTCTTCGTCAACGACAGCAATCGGTAGGCCTCGCCCGGCCGCTGCGTAAATCTCATTGAGAGTCGCCGCCGGGCTTGTCTGGTCAAAGTCGGGCCTGACGGCGAAGCTCATCTTGCTAGAGCCAGCTCCGGCCGCTCTGATCACGTCTTCTTTGGTTACCAAGCCGATCGGCGCACCGTGCCGATCCACAACAAAGGCCCCTGATCGGTCACCGATTGCAGCCAGGGCGTCTGGCAAGTTCAGACGAGCGTGCACGACTGCTGGTGGTCTTGCCACCTCGGTGACTTGGATGACTCGTCCTTGGTCTACGTCTTGAACAAATTCTGCGACGTAGCCGGTGGCTGGTTGAGTGAGGATTTCTTCGGGTGTGCCGATCTGCACAACCCGGCCATCTTTCATAATGCACACCCGGTCACCAATACGGAGCGCTTCGTTCAGATCGTGGGTGATGAACAGAATGGTTTTGTGGAGCTCGTTCTGGATCTCCATCATCTCATCCTGCATCTGTCGACGGATCAAAGGATCCAACGCCGAGAAAGCCTCATCCATAAGGAGAATGTCAGGGTCAGTAGCCAACGCACGAGCCAACCCGATGCGCTGTTGCATACCACCAGAAAGTTCAGACACAGCGTTCTGCGCGTAAGCCTCAAGACCGACCAGTGACAAAGCGTTTAACGAGGCCTTATCGCGTTCAGCTTTAGCGACCTTCTGCACTTTCAGGCCATAGCCGGTGTTATCGATAACGTTGCGGTGCGGGAACAAAGCAAAATGCTGGAAGACCATTCCCATCTTCTCTCTACGGAACGCTTGCAAAGCAGGCCCG
>CALAJQ010000005.1 GCA_937922785.1 uncultured Acidimicrobiales bacterium | reverse complement strand
GCGGTCCAAGCGGCCATGGCGGTCAAAGAGACCCACAACCCCTGCAGGGTCCAGGTCTCGAAAAGCCTTACGGGATTAGAGCGAATCTTGTTGAATCGACGGTCCTGACCGTCTCGAGTGATTCTGCTGAACAGGAACGATCCGAGACGTGCAGCCCAGACAAAGATGAGCGACCCCATCAGAAATGAGGATGTCTCGTCGTTTCCGCCAATCAACAGCGCCAAGAGCGTCACAGTGATGTAGGTGAATGCACCGGTCAGGTCGAAAAACCGTTCGGTCTGTTTCAGCATTGAGGGGATGAATGCAATCCAGTTGATGGCAAAGGCAGCGATAACGCACCAATAGATTGCGGGCAGGCCAGCACGCTCCACGCTGTCTGCGCCAACCGCCCACGCAACTGCGGCCGCTAAGCCAACGCTGACTACTACTGCGATTATTGCGACTGTGTTCCGAGTCATACGGTTGCCTTTTGAGTTTTTGGTGATCTCGTCCTGTTGAAATAGATAGAGATTTGATCGGAGAACTTGGTGGCTAGCGGACCTCCGATTGCGGTCACTAAGACATACCCGGCCGCCAGTGCGCCTAGCTCGGCGCCGTCGGCCAGTCCGGTTCCGAGTGCGGCGATGACGATCGAGAACTCACCTCTAGCCACCAGGGTGGTTCCAGCACGAAGCCGACCACGTTTTCCAGCCCCACCAATTCCTGCGGCATACCAACCGGTTGCGATCTTGGTGAGGGCAGTGACGATAGCCAACAACACAGCCCAGCCTGCTACCTGGATCAGGTCGGCTGGATCGATCTGGAACGAGAAGAACACAAAGAATGTGGCCGCAAAGAGATCCCGCAATGGCGCTATCAACTCCATTGCCCGTTCTTCTGTGCGGCCCGACAGGGCAAGTCCAACAAGGAACGCCCCGATTGCGCCCGACACCTCGAAGAACTGAGCGATACCGGCCACCACCAGCACTAGCCCAAATACTCCCAACAGCACCGACTCGTTCGAGCCGCTGCCGATATGGGAACTTAGAAACAGGCCATATCGCAAAACGATCAGCAGGATGATCGTTACCACGAGCAACGCGATAGCAACGCTGGTCATCGTTTGAGCCAAGGTGCCACCAACTATGAGCGCTGCGACGATGGGCAGATACACAGCCATAGCCAGATCTTCAATAACCAGGATCTGCAACACGGCCGGCGTCTCACGGTTACCAAGCCGGCCAAGGTCACTTAGGACTTTGGAAATGACGCCAGAGGAAGAGACCCAAGTAACACCTGCTAGCAGCAAAGCCGCCAGAAACGACCAACCCAGAAGTAGTCCCATGGCCAGTCCCGAACCAGCGTTGAGAGTCATGTCTAATAGCCCCGGCTTGATGCCGGTTTTGAGTCCACTGCGAAGTTCTGCGTCGGTGTACTCAAGCCCCAAGCTGAACAACAGCAGCAGAACGCCGATCTCTGCGGCCAGAGAAACGAAATCGGCACTGACACTGATCTCTGCAACCCCACCCTTACCGAAAGCGAGTCCCGCAATCAGATATAGCGGCACTGCAGTTATTCCGAGTCGACCGGCTAAACGCGACAGAACACCAAGCCCGAGAACAACCCCACCAACTTCTAGGAAAGCAATTGCGGTCTCAGTTGAGCCAGCGGCGAGAATCACGCTGAGAAAATTGGCAATGGGCAAGTCCACAGAATCGACTAGTGGCTCAGCAACGAATGAAGAGCGGCCAAGCCCTCGTGAGTGCCTACCGCAACCGCAACGTCGCCGGGTAAGAATTGAAAGTCTGCCCCGGGAGCCGGGGTTGGGACCGAGTCCCGAATAACAGCAACAATCGAGGCACCCGTCTTCTTGCGCAGCTCGCTGTCACCGATGGTGGAGCCAGCCACCTTTGACCCTGCGTCAATGTCGATCCAGTCGATAGCCAGGCCGTCGACTTCTTGTCGGATCGAAGCAACGGTTTCCACGACGTGGCTAACACCCAGGATCTCGCCCAGCGTTTGCGTGTCGTGTTCTGACAGGCTTAGAACAGTTGTGCACGCGTCGGGATCATCGGTGTCATAGGAAAGAATCTCGCGACGTCCATCGTGGTGAACTATTACACCGACGTCGGAGCCGTCAACGGTGGTGAACTCGTGCCGGACACCGACGCCGGGCAACTTAATCTCACGAACCAAACTCATGCGCTGAGTCTAAGACAGCTACACGGGCCAAGCCCATTCCGGATGCGGCAGCGATCACTTCCACCGTTCTGGCCGCACAGGTCGACAGAACTGACGAGCTATGCGGCCAAAGTTCTCCAGAGGTCACATTGGCGGAAGATAAGGGATTCGAACCCTTGGTAACACGAAGTGCTACAACGGCTTTCGAGGCCGAGCTCTGAGCCTGACGCGTGTTGCCCTTTGGTACGTTTTAGCTGGTCAGGCCGGCTCGCTCGGACCTCGCTCCCATGCTGTTTCGCCACCTGTTGACCGCTCTTGACCCTCGCCAGTGTCCGCACAGTGTCCGCGAACCTTGGACCTTTCCGTCCTTTGAATGTCGTTGTCCATACCCGCCAAGTGCGAATCAACTGATGGCAAGAACTGCTCTGGTACTTCTTCTCCGCCTAGAGGCGATCTAGTACATCAACACCATTCGCGAGCACGAGCACGAGAATCCGCTGCAATGTCGTCGCTGAAGGTCACGAAGCCAAACGCAGGACCGTGTCGCTCCAACTACCTGCGGGCCTGACCCAACGGCGAGGTCAGCGATGAACCCCACAATCGGAAGTGACCGATCCAGATCAGAGCCGCCTCCAGCCCACAGGCACGAGATCAGAGACCTTCGTGGTAGGAGCTAGGCGATCGAGTTCGGTTGAGTGTTTGGTCTGTTCGCGAAGCCATTGTTCGTGCGGGCAACTGGTCCGTAAGTCCCTGCGGCAGGCGCCGGGCCGTCTGGTTGGACTCGACCTGTCTGACACTTGAGCGATGGCTAGGAGCATCAGATCAAGGCATCGGCCGAGCAATGTCAAGCGACGACGCGTACTTTGCAGTACCGACTGCTTAGAACAGGTCAGTTCTCGAGAGTTAAACCTCCGTTGTCGCCGTCAGTGCCATGCGGGAAGTAGCCATATCGGCCGAGATCTGGGTTCTTGGAGAACGAGATTTCGACCGTCTGAGCAGAAAGTGGGGTCGGCGGCCTGTCATTCTCCAAGATGATCACCTGACCGAGGAATCGAGTTTGCATATCTTCATAGAACGCGTCAGCAAACTCTGGCGGCACCGTACCTTCGCCTTCGGCGTCCTCAGAATCCGGTGGCCGGTAGGTTAGAATCGGTGAGTCGAGCACAACGAATCCGGGGTGCGGTAGGTCACGCGTGATGCAGAACTGTGCCAGCCCGATCGTAAACGCCGCATGGAGAATTGATCGCATGCCTTTTCCATGATCCGAGCGAAGCTGATCCGCTTGAACGATGTCCTGCTCACCCCGGTCGTAACGCGCATCTCCAGATTCGGGGACACCCCACGCTTCCAGACACGCGGATATCTCGGTCGAGAACTCAGCAATTACAGCCAGCTGCATTTTGGCCGCCACCTGCGATGTGTCACGAGCCGACTCGGAGATGAGCTCTGAACGTGCTTCTTCGAGCATGTCACGCCGTCGGTAGTTCGATATCACGTTGTCGACCTTCGAGCGAGCATCAAACAGCTCATCCAAACCCGACGATACTGGTTCCATCTGTCGCTCAAGCTCGGCGATCCTAGAAGCCGAACTCTTGATAGTAGATTCAAGCGACGGGATCCGCCTGGCGAGCGCAGACCGCTGCTCTTCAAGATCCGCAATGGTTGCGACGAGATCGCTGAGTAGAATGTGGGTTCGCCGGCCTTCACTCGTGACCGACTCGTTGAGGCTAGTGACGTCGCCGTCGCACGCTTTATTGGCAAGTTGGTGACCGGGCTCAGCTCCACAAAACGGACAGACACCGACATCAAAGAATCCGAGAAGGTTTCCAGCCTCCCTCAGCATCTCAAGACGTGCGAGGTCTGACATGTACTGCGCACGCAGGAGTTCGAAACGTGCGATCAGCGAGGAAGCATCACCGATGTTGTCTTCTATGCCCACCAACTCGTTCTGAGAGACGATTCGGTCGCGGGCGCGGTCGTCCCGCTCCGCTCTTAGTGACTTCATCGATCCGGTATATTGGGATAGCGCCTGATTTAGTTTTGCCATCTGGGAATGACACTCTTTTTCGGTGGGAGCGTCTTGCATGTCGGCTTCAAGGTCCGCTAGCAGCTTGTCGTACACCTCGACCTTCGCGTTCTGCGCCAGCTTCGATTTTGCGACGCTCGCCTCAACTGCCGTTGCCGAGTCATCGTCATCCTCAAGCAACGAGCGGAGGACAGAAATCTCCTTGGTTCGCGTTGGGTAGTTCCCCTTCTGCGCCGGCGGAACTTTGGATTGAATCTGGGTCTCGTCAACGATGCATAGGTGAACCAGATCACGAAAGCTAAGAGGGTGCGTATTGCCGTCCTTATTCTTCTGCATCTCTCTGCCCTCCAAACCCAGAGCTTTCAGAAGCCAGTTGGAGAGATTGTCTTCATTCTTCGCGTTGTGCGTCTGTGAGAGCGTACGTTCGGCCACGTCTAGTGGTCCGTCTCGCACATCGCTCGTAAAGAGGGAGAACTGGCCGCCTTTGGTTGACCGTGCAAGGGTCACCTCTTCCCCGTTTGGCATCGTGAGGCCAAGCAAAACGGTGGAGTACCCGACTCGCTCGCGCACGTCCTGCAGCGCTTTTGCCCCAAGCATGAAATCGATCGCGTTTGCGATAAACGACTTTCCGGTATCCGACGGTCCTCGAATAAGCGTCATGTGGCGTCCAAGGTTTACCGAAACTGTCTCGACCTTCTCGCCAAACATCGTCAGGTGACGTAGGACTAGTCGATTCATAGTAACCGTCCGTGCTCATTCATCGTCTCGAACTCAGGTTCCCAAGATCCAACCACGATCTGCATCTCAGTCCGGAACTCATCCTCACTGAGGTTGCCGAAACGATCGGCCACCCACGCTGCTTTTTCGGCCAGTGCGACCGAGTACTCAGCTTTCAGCAACTCTAGGAACGGCCCCGCACCGTCGCTTGCCGCAAACTCGATTCCGGAACCCAACGCAGCGATGGTGACAAGCCCAACTCGAGTCATTGCTTCAAGTCCGTTCTCGATCGCAACTCGCTTTACACCAAACTCCCCCGCTCGATTCGGTGCCGCCGGATGAAGGCTTGAAGGGCCGCCAACATCCGAGCTGTGGAGGACGCAGTAATCGAGTAGCACAAGGCGACCGATATCGGCACCGTGTGGGTGGAGCGCGTTAAGCATGACCAATACCCGGAGACCTGTCTCGAGCGGGCCGTTGAGTGGGCTTGTGTTCACGGCGCCTCCACCAACCAAGAAAGAAGATCATCGTTGGCGAGCTGGTGGCAGATGCCATGTCGGTCGCGCGTTTTCGATACAGAGACCAGGGCGTGCGCGCTCAGATCGATCTGTCCGGCGGCAGTTAAGACTTGCTGCAAACGGGCCATGCCACTCGGATGAACGCCCTCGGCGACGTCGATAACTCCATCATACACATCGTCTTGAAGTGCTTCGAATGTGCCCGGCGGCACCGAGTCACGGGCGTGTACCCGGAGAGCCTCGGCGCTGAAGAACGCCACTCGCTGGCGGCGAAAGTGCCCACTAACACCGTTATGGTCACGGACAGCCACAACATCCAAATTGTCGGCCGGGTGGGCCTCCCGGTAGACGGCCACCAGCTGCTCAACATAGCGCCGCTCGTGCTCTTCGATATCGTCCGGTGGACAGTCGGGCCCCGGCGGGCGCGGTCTGATGGTGCCCCCGAATCGGTTCTGGTGCCATCGGGTCTGGGCGTGCAGCTCAATAAGGTCTTGCATATCCATCGATTGGAAAACTGCGAAGTCGAGTGTGCGCGCAAATTTTCGAATATTCGACAACTCGACGACATCGACGTCCGCGGCGAGAGGCTTACCCACAACCAGCTTGTCAAGAAAGTGAGCCCGGCACGTTGACGGTTTGCTCAACATTCTCGCCAGTGACGAACCGCACCCCTTAGGTGCTAGGAAGTAGTAGGCATCAGGCATCACGTAGTCACCGGCAAGCACGTGACGGAGCACCTTCAAGATCTCTGGCATCGCATCGCTGGGGACAAGTGAGTCGGCGTAGTGTTTTCCCTGCCAGCATTCCCATGGCCCCTCGAAACCCTGAGAGCTCTTGAAACCTGCGACGTCAACGCCTTCATCATTCGTTCCGCCCAGACGCTTGACCTGGACGTATCGCCCAGCGAGCGCCGTCGCACACTCACGCAAGAACAACTCCCAATCATCGCTCGAGTAGAAAAAGACTCGCTGCTCAGGCGTGAGGCCTGGCTGTGAAGCGAGCTGTTCAGGCGATGTTCTGGTCGGCTCTGGAAGGTCGCTCAACGTCGGCACGGTCGAGGCAGTATGCAGGCTTGCATCAGTTTCGGCCACATGAACCCACATTCATAAGCACGGGACGCAGAGGAGGCACCCCTGAACCATAGCAACACCGTGAATTAGCGACGATCTGGCGTTCAGAATCTAAGCCAGGCCAGGTCGAACTCAACCGAGACTGTTCGGTTTGTAACGGCTCAGCGACGAGTCCGCGAAGACAGTCAAGCGCTGTAAGCGACCCCTGCCCATTGCCTCGGCGAACATCAGCGAGCGCCTAGGTCAGGAACGTCCCGCCGCTCAACTAGTACACGCATTCGTTTCCGGAGATACCGACTCAAGCCGCCAATGCCGTGGCACGCTTAGTTCGGGTTGTTCTTAGAAGCGCCCCGAGGGTTCAGCTTGCCAAACATTAAGTGTTTCTCATGCGCACGTCAGAGACGGTTGTCGCATTGATGATAATCGACCGGTCAATAGTCGGCCCCGAGACACCCACCTTGGCTTGTTTGTACAGCTCCGAGTCGGAGCGCAGGAGGTTTGCAATTTCGTCGACGAGCTCGGGCGTAACGACCAATAGACCCGGCTTGGGTGTTGTTTTTAGTCTTGGAATGACACGCCCAACTACAGCACGCGCAGAATCTGTTAAGGCGTTAGCTGAGACGCCTGCCGACACGGCCCCGACGTAGGTGGCGACATCGGTTGCTACTTGGATCAGTTCTTGCGACATGTGGCAAGTCTAGCGATCAAACGGCTCAGGAGGATCCAAGTTCATCCGCCATTCCTCGGTACGTTCCCCCATCGCAATGCTTCGAACCTTGCCGATACCACGTACAGGCCACTGAGACTTGACGCCGCGACCAAAAGGCTTAAGGATTCCGCGCAGACCACCCGCGTCATTTGGCGCTACTTCGAGAGACCACTGATCTACTCCCTCAGACTTACGACACACGGTAATCCGCCCACCGACAGGGTCGGCGCTCATTAGATCACGCACAGCTTCCGCGAACGGTTGAAGCGAAAACTGGCCTACGGCATCCTGAGGCTCAAGCCCAGAAAAATATGTCGACGGGTAATAGATCGATAGAAACAGCCATAGTTGCTCTTCCGGTATGCGCAGCTCCCGGGATATCAGCGATGTCGTTTCCAGATTCAGACCATGCTTACGCAACGAAGCGTCAACAAAGGTGAGCGGGCAAAGCATATGCGCGGCAATGACGTCGCATGCGGTCTCAACTTGCGGGCCATCGACGAAGCGACCATCAAATGCCCTGTGAAGTAAGACGTGCCCGAGCTCATGAGCGACTGTGAAGTTCTCTTGCGCCAACGACTGGCCTGGGCTCACTTGAATCAAGTATTCGTCAGATCCTTGGGGCGTGGTGGACCCCAGGGCCCCAGGATCCTCAAGCGTTTTGATCACAACTCGTAGAGAAGCTGCCGCATCCCTTGCCACAATTGGGAGAGAGCCTCCGATACCCCGAATCGACGCAGCTACATCGCGGGCCCACTCGGCAAACTGCTTCCCATATCGATCCTGGATGGCTTGATGGACTAGATCCGCATCGATTCCGCTTCTTGCCGGGGTCATCACCACCTCTTTCTCGTTTCTCGGATGACCTCGATCTCGGCGCTGTCTATCGCCGAGATCCACCAGGGGTCAGTCGCTTCTCGCGGGCGGTTCATCGGCGCGGTGAGTTCTGGCATTCCATGGGCATCAACGTAAATGTCTAGCGCACGCATCCGTACGACAGGCGGTCTGCGCTCGAGCGCTCGTATTAACGACTCAGCAAAAAGATCACGTTCAGCGTTCATAGTACAAAACCAGCGCACCTGAGCTGCCGAATTCAGGTCACCGAGAGCCTCGTAGACCTCAATACTTGCGGCCGCATCAGTCTCGAAAGGTTTGCCTATAAGTGCCTTCATCTTTGCTCTTGCAAAGAAGGCACGACCTCGTATTTCGTTGGCACTGAAGTTGTCGCCGCCTGTCTGGGCAAGCACGTCGTCGATTCCGGCGAATGAAGGCACGACGGCGGCACCGTTGGCTGCTTCAATCTGGATCGCGAACTCGATCTCATCACGAAGAATATCGCAGTCGAGCACCGTCTTAGGTTGGGCCGACGAGCGGAACAATTCGGAGCGTGCTAGCGACTGGCGTGCTGCTTCCAGATCCCCAGCAACGAGATGTGTCCGCGCGATTAGGGCATCCGTGTCCGCTACTTGCTGCAGCCGCACGTCGGCGACATCTACCCGCGTGAACTCTTCCCGGGCCCGCTCGAGATCTGTCAGCGACTCGGCGAGCTTCAGTCTTACGGACTCGCCGGACGGCGTATAATCCGACCTCTCTGCCATGAGGCGGCGGAGGCGTCCGCGGCACTTCAGCGTGAAAGCCAGACCCCGGGTCTCACCTGCACTTAGATTCAACTCCTCATCAACGACGAGCTGAGCCTCTGCGTCCTTCAGGTGCCCGATTCGCTGAAATACCCAAGCCTTTGCACAAGTCGTCGCTTGAGTCTGCCTTTCGATGACCTGCCTGTCATACCGATCTGATCGAGCGCATGCCTCTTCGACCATAAGGCCGAATCGCATCATCAGGTTGAAGTCTCCAGCAACTTTTAGGCTCGGCTCAACCCGGTGAAACAGATCAAACAGAGCTTCCGGATCGATTTCCTTTAAGCAAAATGCCAGTCGCGACAGGCTGTCGAGGGCAGCAACGATTCGATCATCGCGGTCGTGAACTTCACACCAAGTGACCAGGGTTCGGTAGACCTCCATTATGAAGCCAAGCTTTGATCGAGCCTGTTCAATGGGAATCCGCCGAGTCGTATTGGACTCCGGACCGGCCAACCAGCCGTCAATGCCATTGAGGCCCGGAAGGCCTGACGGAAGGAAGTTCAACAACCAGCCAATGTCCCTCGCTGACGCCTCTGTAAGCCTAGAGTTCGTCTGGGAGACTCCCGTAACGGTCTCAGCAACAGTGATTTGTGATCTGTCGAAGTGAAGGTGTACGCCCTGTGGGAGCATCGCCATCAATTCTGCAAGATCTGGTATCGGCGAGTCCGACATGCCACACCACCTCTCCATACCAAGGCTAGTGTGCGGTCGGCGATGAAGCATCTTCAATTGACGCACTCATCGTTGGGTACCAGGGGTCTAGACACCAAAGAACGGGAGCCGGGCAAGGTCTCTCGCTCAGAGCAGCCCGAGGCGACCGATTAACATTGGACTGAGGGAAGTTTGTTACATCGAGTGCGCACGTTCGCCTGCTCGACACAGCACCGGTTTCGCTCTCTCGACTCGCTGGGTTCGGCACCTCATAACCAGAGGCTGAGAAGCGTCTCGGCCCGAAGTTCATGCAGAATGTGGCGTTGACGGCGCAAGCTTGCGGGGAGAAGCGCTTTGCCATCTTCATCTCACATTCTGGCCACGGGAAATGTATGACACAACTGGAGGTCCTGCGGACCTCCGCAAATTGTGAGATGAGAATCCACCTCAAGTCCTAACTCACAATCGGGCCTCTCGGAGGTGCCCAACGGGCACCTCCAGATGTGTCATGCCTCTTCCCGGTGCAAAAGAATGAGATGAGATGACCGAGGCCTCGACGCTCCACAGACTCGAGTATTTGCGCGGTTCTCCTCTGGGCCGAGATTTTCAACGTCCGGCTGGCACTTCGTGGCTTCGGCGGCGGGAAGGCCTGATTCTGACGGTGCCATCTCGGCTTGGCGGTGGAGTCATGAAGGGGCACGTGGCGAAGCGTCAGTGGAAGACGAAGTCGAGCGTTATGACAGGGTGATATGTCGTTCTCGACGTCGGGAGAGACTTGGATGGGAAGCCCCGGCAGAAGTGGGACGGCGTTTCACTAGGGAGTTGCCAAATCTGCAGCGGCTTCTCCGGTTTGGGCTCCCTGGTGGCGATGCTATTTGGAAGGCTTCGGGTGATCGATACGTACCGGTTTTCGATTGAGGGCTGTGACACTGAGCGAACGCTGACCCGGGTATTCGATTTCGTCAGCTGTAGTGTCCCTTCAACTGCATGCCCGTTAAGGCGCGAGCTAGACCGTTTGCACCACAACAGTCCACAATTTTCTAGGCAAGTATTGTGGCACGGACCCATATAGGGGTCATGACCGTCGACGGCCGCGCAGAATTGCGCTCACCTGAGGTGGATGTCATTTAGCTTGAACTGGCAGCAAAACCTGGGGCCTAGTGTTCGCTGGGCAGTGCACTAGGCCGTGTTGTGCAGAAAACTCTGGGCTTAATGTATCTGAATGGGCCTTTGGTTCGTGGAGCAAGTATGGGACCTGCGACAGCTAGAGGTATTCCGGCGGTCTATCTAGATGGCGGCTTTGATGACTTCTTCAGGCTCGAGGCGCTCAATCAGGTTCGACGGGCGACGCTGCTACTTGGCTCGGTCGATGACGCCAACGATGTTGTTCAAGAAGCCCTACTAGTGATCTACCGACGGTGGAACGAGCTTGACCATCCAGGCAGCTACCTAAATCGAACGGTCCTAAATCTGTGCAGGGATCGATTCCGACGCCAATCAACACTTCGGCGGCTGCTGCCAACGCTCGCCGCCGAAACCGTCTCCAGTGCAAGCAACGAAGTACTGGATGACATCCTCCTCGACCTGCCCTTCAACCAGAGGGCCGCAATCGTCTTGCGGTATTGGGGAGGGCTAACGACTCAAGAAATCGCAGACCAATTGGGCTGCCCAACAGGCTCGGTCGGACCCTGGATTGACCGGGGACTATCGAAGATGCGGAAGGTGCTGACATGAAAACTCTCGAACAACAACTCCAAGACCGGCTACACGAACGGGCTGCCGCAGCCGGGCTTCAATTCACCCATGCCGATATTCGCTCGCTGGCCTCGGGAGGAACCCGACCCGTCGTGGGTGTAGATCGATACCGCGGAGTGGTGTTAGCAGCAGCCGCGGTCGTTGCGGTGATTGGGGCCGCAGCGCTATATGTTTCCCGACCCCAAGCGGGCATCTCGATCGAGAGCGGATCAGGCGAACCACACGCCAAAAGTGAAACCGACGTAACCGTCGCAGCCGAACGCGTGCTCAGAATTGAAGCGACAGACCGGACGCCGCAACGCCTTGCTAGCGACGCAATTGTTCTTGTCGCTGAAGATGTTGGCAGCATCGAAGTCGGACCGCCAGCTGAGACCCTGGTCGCCGAACAACCCTGGCTAAAGGATGCCCGGTGCGTCGCAACAGAGACTGGAGTGTCCTGTACCGCTACCCAGATCATCACGAACGAGTTTCCTCCCTCGACAATTGAAGACGCCGGCTACTCGTTTTCCGAAGCGCCAGGATGGCAGATGATGCTGGGGGCAAAGTCCGACGCCCCGCGCGTCTTCGCCGAACAGGACGCTGCCATCATTGTTAGCGGCCTGCCGGACCCAGCTGTGACCGTCAGGATCGTCGTCGGTGCAGCGACCATGAGTCAACAGCCCATCGCCGGAACTACAGCTTTTCCGATCACCGAGTCAGGTGTCGATGTCCGGATCACGGCCTATGACAGTGAGTACAAGTTGTTGTGGGACTCAGCCACCTTCGATCTACCACGCGAAAACGCGGGCGACTGATACGCCAAACCGTTCGACATGTAGCACCCTGGACTCGGGTAAGGGCCGCCTCGATCACTTGACGTAGATTGGAATACCAATGACAGAGATACAGGAACATCTCCTAAAGCGCCCCCGGGCAGCGGGAAGCAAGTCAGATGGTTCATCGAGTGGCGCTCCGGAGATTTCCTCCGGAGACATCACCAAGCTGGCTGAACAACGCACGGGCATCGCTGACGATCCAGGCACTCCGGCCCTGAGCAAGGCTATAGCGGTGACGCCCCACGACTTACCACCTCAATCCGAAACGCGTGAGGCACCCTTTATTTTGGCGGCCCAGGCGAGGAAGAAAATGCCGATGTGGGCCATGTTCTTGCTCGGGTTTGTCCCGCTTTGGGCTGTGTCGTTTGGAGGAACTATGCAGCTCCCAGATGTAGAGGACGCTCTATTCGCTGAGGCTGCAGAGATCTATTCAGGCAGTGGTGGTTGCGCTGGGTGTCACGGGGCGGGAGGAGCCGGAACAACTGTTGGGTACCAGCTAAGCGATGGATCGGTAGTTGCCACCTTCCCCAACCTGGTTGACCAGATGGTTCACGTCAGCCGAGGATCAGACGCGATCAAAGGTCAGGCCTACGGGGCTTTATGGGGTGACGCCAGACGCGTGGCTGGTACTCGTGGGCAAATGCCTGCCGCTTCGACACTTACTCAGATCGAGCTTGAGCTGGTCGTGTTCCACGAGCGGGTAGTCCTTTCGGGTGAAGACGTCAGCAGCGACGAGTGGTCCGAATACATAGCTGACCTGCGCGCAAGGGTTGAGGCAGGAGAGGGGCAGTCTCCGATATCTGAAGAATTCGTTGAACTGCTGCTCGCATGTGCAGACCCTGAGATAACTCCGGAAGCGACGGGCGAAGGAGTAATTAACAGCGAGGGAGAGAGTCTCTGTCCTGGCCCACACCTAGCTGAAGAATGATGTTCGACGAACGTAGCATCACCCACTCCAGGAGCAACGCCGCCTAGGCATTGGTAACTGGCTTCTGCGAGATTTTCCGTTCAACCAGACCGGCCATAACAATGATCGCGTTGATAGACACAAACGCCCAGCCCAGAACTGCAGACCGACTGTTAACTGCGGTAGCGAGGCCAGTCTGGAGGCGCTCAGCACCGAGCACGAAGCTGTCCAGCCAATCAGGCGGATTGTTACCGCCTAAGACTTGGATGGACCAAACGCCATACAGCGCAACGTAGAACCCGACTACAACTAGAACAAGCGCTGAGACGAGGTTGATCTTCGGTAGCAGCGATCGAAACCTCAAGATGAAACTGTCTTTGGCGAGAGCAAGCGCCAGAGTCAGAGTTGTGGCAAGTAGTCCCATACCCACGCTGTAGCTCACGAAGGAGCCCAACCGGTCACCAAAGTTGCGTCCAGCGCTTGAGGTACCGACGACTCCAAGGAAAAGCGGAATAGTGCAAGACAAAGAAGCAATCGCGTACGAAACTCCGAACAGGAACATCGACTTAACCGATCCGGATGAGCCTCCCTTCCCAAGTTTGGGAACAGCGACGGCCAACTCAAGACCGCCCAGCATAAACAAGCCGAGTAGGACGAGCGCTGCGCCAATGACCAGGTTGGCCCAAGGAAGCGAAGCAGCAATCTTGCCATAGACACCAGCAAAGACGACACCCAGAAGACCAAAGACAACCAGAAAACCCGCCGACAGCGAAATACCAACCATCTGGGCTTTGCCCAACGCGACAAGCCGGGACTGGGCCCCGTCCTCCAGGCCAAGAAACAGACCCAGATAGGCTGGCAACAGGGCGAACCCACAGGGGTTGATCAAAGCGACCATGCCAAGAGCAAAGGCGTATCCGTCAAATGACTCAATCATCGTTCCAAGTCCATGTCACAGCAGACAGCCCCGCCCGCCGCTAACTGCATCGTACGCTCGGCGGCCGGCCATCAAAAGGCTTACGATCGCGTGCTAGTGCTCGAGTCTGAAATTTCGAGTGCAAAAAACCCTTAGCCAGGCAGAGATCGGGAATCATCGCTTGCATCCGGTCCGTTGAAACCATTCAAGGACTAAATTTCGGACTTGTCGAGGCTCGACCTACGATTTCGCCGGATGGCTTGCCGTTCAATAATTCCTTGAGAAGTTCGAACAGTCGATCAACGGAGCGATCATTCTCGGCCTGAACCTACTCATAAAAGCTCGATCCGATCATGCGTCAGCGAGTACGGTCGAAGAAATGGTGTCGGCTGTCGAAGAACCCTATCTTTCACAGATTCGGTGATGGAACTACACGAGCCTCCAGATTTGGCCACGCTCGATACGGATGAACAGTGCAAGGAGGTCTACGCATGGGCTGGCCTCGCTCTGTATCAATCACAGGTAGTTGAGAGCGGGCTTCTGAATGTTCTATTTCTGGCTACTCACGCTTCGCCCAGCGGCCCGGGAATGGCTGCGCTTTCTTTCTTCGACGACAACAACAAGAAAACCATGGGCCAGTTAGTGAGGGCCCTATATAGCCGTCTCGAAGAGTCAGACGAGTTTCGCGAGCGTCTTGAGGAGGGCCTTCGTCGCCGCAACTTCGTTGTTCACCACTTTTTCCGGGAAAGGGCTGAGCTATTCCTGGAAGAGCGAGGCCGGGTGCTCATGCTGTCAGAACTCTGCGACTTGATCAACAAAATGATCCGGCTGTCCGCAGCACTAGACAGCGTTTTCTACAAACTGGGTGGCCCCGTAGCTATTGACAAAGAACGCGTTGGAGAAGAGGCAGAACGGATGTCCCGTTCTGAGCATCAGAGTGTCCCTCGTTGAATCATGAGTGCCGAGGTGTACGAACGTTTGGTAACTGGTGAGGATTACGCCAGATCTTCGCTCGCAGGGGGCGTGGTTCAGGAACATCGAGAGGGTGGATCGCGATGACGGTAACAGAAGGTGATCGTCGGAACCGGCCCGACCGGCGTCGTGATTCTCGCCGCAGCGAAGATTCGACGAGATCGCCGTTGCACCTGTTGGATATCGCTGGCCTCGCAGACCACCTCGGTGTCACCGAACGGTTCATCCGAAGACTCGTCGCGCAGAGGCGGATTCCATTCTGCAAGATCGGCAAATTTGTCCGCTTCGATCCAACAGACATTGCAGATTGGGTCGACCGCCAACGAGTCGATGCAAGGGAGTTCGGCTAACCGGAGCAGCGGGCCCGACTGGCTCATCGGCCGAGGTAGCCACCGGCCACGAGCCGGCGGCACGCGCCTCACTCATTAAGTTGATCGTCAAGTTCGGTTTCGAAAAGAGAGTTGGATCGCTCAACCTCGTCATCAAGAACACCTGCGTAGGTTCGCATCAACACGTCCACCGAGTGCCCGAGTCTTCGGGCCACCTCCGCCGGAACAATGCCAGACCTCAACATCAATGTGGCAGCCGAATGCCGAAGGTCATACAACGTCGCTCTGGCAAATGTTGAACTGGCGCTAGGCCACCGATCCGAGCGCGCTCGCTTCCACGCAGCGCTGTAGCTCGTGCTTGACATCGGATTGCCAGTCGACGTCGTGAAGACCCGATTACCGGCCGGAGGGAACCTCGACAGATGCTCCCGCAAATAGGAGACCAGCGGTGGCGGCAAAGGAACCACCCTGACGTCGCCGATCGCTCGCTGTTTCAATTCCTTGTCCTCGTGAGCACCGGGACCATCGGAGAATCGTGCGCCGGGGGCCGTCGTAGCTCCTCGGAGGATCGCTTCACCCCAACCCGTTGCTGGCATGGTGAGATCATCAAGCCTCAGTCCCATGGCTTCGGACGGCCGTACGCCGGCAAAACCAACACAAGCAAACAAGGCGCCATACCGAGCCGACGCGCCTGGGGATGAGAGGGTGAAGTCAACTATCGCCTTGATATCTCGAAACGATGGAACCGTGGTGATGTCGATAGCGATCGTGCGGTCGGGAACCTTCCACTCGATTTTCTCCATCGGGTTCGCAGCGAGATGACCACGCCGCACTGCCATTTTCAGGGCCGCGTTCAACGTGTTTCTCCGCCTACGGATCACCTCAGTCGCCATGGCCCCACCGTCTCGTTTGGTAGTTGCCGCCGTGAGCGCATCCTCTATTGTCGACGGGCGCAGTTCGGCCAGGAGGACTGAATTTCGTTGCAACCACTTGAAAGACGCGCTTCCATCATCACGCTTGACTCCGTGAGCAAACCCAACTTGACGAAGCCAGTGACCCAACTCCGCTGGCACTGGAGCGGCGCCTGGCCGGACCATGTGGGGCGTTAGAGCAACCAGTGACTCGACACTGCTTCGCCGAGAGTTCCCGGACCAGCCGGGCCACTTGAGGCCAAGCCACTCCTGGCTCCATGTCCACCACGTCTGTTGGCTCACTGACCAATCGGCTGGCAACCCTGTAGCGAGATCAAACAACGAACCAGAGCCGACCGCATGAATCAGCTGAGACCGAAAACGATCTGCCTCGGCCTTTGTCTTGAAGGTTCGCTTCCGGTCGCGACCATCAACACGCCAACGAACCTTGTAGCGGCGCTTCTCCTTCGGCGTGTTCTTGTCGGGACCGACCAGAGCGAACACGAAGACTCGCTGAGGCGTCACTGTACGTAGGCCTTCTCGATGGGCCCGATCAACACCAGTGGTGCCCACTCATGTCCGTTTTTGACTCCTGCCAGTGTCCGCACAGTGTCCGCGTCCTCCGAATGTCGCCAAAACGAGAAAGGCCCCGATCTGGCTGGCTTAGCAGTTAACCATACCTGATCAGGGCTTTAGTGGCGGAAGATAAGGGATTCGAACCCTTGGTAACACGAAGTGCTACAACGGCTTTCGAGGCCGCCCCATTCGTCCGCTCTGGCAATCTTCCGTTTATGAGGTTACCGCTAGATCACAAGGCTCCAATGGGAGTTCTTGAGGTGCTCAGATGGTCTGGGCGAACGCAACTACTGCATCAGAGGCATCGCCCTCGAGTGGGTTGCCATGACCAAAAACGACCGTCTCAAATGTTCGCTCCGCAAGTCGCTTCACCGACGCGTTCGCCGTTTCCATGTCGGGCGTGTACTGCGGGTTTGGCCCCAACAGCATGCCATCTCGCTCATTTAGGGCATCCCCGGCAACCAAAAAGCCGGCTCCTACGTCCAGAACCGAGACGTGTCCGGCAGTGTGCCCGGGCGTCCCGATTATTTGCAGACCAAAGACCTCGTCACCGTCGTTGATGGGTTCGGCGGCAATGTCTCCAGCACCGGACAAGTCTGCCTCGCCGATGTAGACCGATGCCTGGCTAGCCAGACCGGCGACTTCGGGCAACCCACCTACGTGATCGCCGTGCTTGTGAGTCAAGATGATGTGCTTCACATCTCCCCACTGAGCACCGATGGTCGACAACGCAGCGTCGAACTTATCGATGTTGTTTGGGTTGCCGGTGTCCACAACAGCAACCTCGCTTCCCCGGGCAATTAGGTACGCCGACACTCCGCCCATCTGCACCCGTTGCCAGCGAATGCCCTCTGCGTCGGATTCTCCATCCTGCGAGTCAACTTCATTCGAAGTTGAGCCTTCGGTAGTGCTTGTAAGGTCAGCACCATCTGGTCCAGATGCCACGGGCACGACAGAGCCATCGGAAGAACATGCTGCAAGTACGCCTGAACTCAAGAAGGCGACGGCAACGGTGCTGCCGCCCATCCGGTTTAGGAAAGTCCGTCGGTTAAGTCGGTGTAGCTCTGCCATCGGCAAACCCTAACCGTGGAGTTACCTCAACTAGGTGTCGGCCCCCGCCATGGCCCTAGCGCGCACTACGGGAGCACTCTCGACAGAAGGCCGTGGCTCGATAACACGCAGACTGCGGGCTCGTCGGCGCTCGAGGAGCTGTGAGCATTGAACGACACCGACACCAAGCAACGAGAACACGAGGCCCATCATCATTGGAATTACGATTAGTACGAACACGATGGTTCTGGACATGTCTAAGAATGTTTGAAACATAAAGTGTCGCCTTCCCTGCAACCCGACAAGTATGTAAGTGATCTGTCGATGGGTAGATGGGGACCAATCCCCATCTACCTCTTTAAGACGAGCCAACCAGCCACTTTGTCGCGAGTTTGTACCTCTAGCGCTTTCTTCTCAGCTCGTCACAAGCTTTCAGATACCTCTTCGCTTCGAACCCGAGGCGGCCCAAATCCCACTTGTTGGCTAGCTTGCGATAGGTACCTTCTGTTCCGTCGTCAAGGGCGTCTAGTGCCGCCATCACCTCAGAAGGAGGGATTTCCGCCACCTTTCGACGGCCACGGCGACGAGCCACAACCGTATGCGTTGGACAGACTGCAAAGAAATCCTGCAAGTCTGAGCCAGTGATTGGAGCCTGAATTGCGATCAGGCCACCCTTTTCGGCGGCTCTCACTGCCTCTTCTAGTCTGCTCTCAGTCTTGCGGTTTAGGCGTCCGCTGGAACTGTTCTTCATTATCGAGCGGAATAGGCGATCGATCCTTATCGGCCCTTCGGCTGCTACTGCCTCAGTAATGACCTCCATCAGTTGATCCCTGCTCATCGAATCAGCTGCGTACCGATAGGTCGGCTGCCATTCGACATAACGGGCGAAGGCACCAGTGTTGAATCCCACAACCGATTCGCCACCGGGCGCGACCGCTACTACATCGGCCACAGATGCGAAAATCGAGCCACTTTCTAGTTCTGTGGGCTCAGATTCAAAATCATCTGTGACCGCTGCGGGTTGGAACACCGACTGAGATGAAGCACGCCTGGGCTCAACCGGAACAGAGTCAGGGAATACCGACTGAGATGGCGCCGGTTCGACGCAGTCAAGATCGACAGCCTCTTCGCTCGGTGCGAAGATTCGCTGAGCTGCGGTCTCGCTCGCCTCAGGTTCAACCGTAACTACAACATCAGATTCAAGATTCTCGATGTCAGTCTCTTCTAGCTCTGTGAGATCTTCAGCTTCAGGAACTTGTTCAGCTTCCTGGGCTGATTCGAAAGCTTCGACTACTTCAGCTTCCTGGACTGATTCGAAAGCTTCGACTTCGACAGCTTCAAGCTCAACACCTTCACCTGGCTGGACAACTTCAGCTTCATCGGTGAATTCAATGGCCACCTCGCTTCCCGACGCTCCAGTTAGGTCGATTAGGTGGGGCTGGTCTGGGACCTCAAGAGGGCGGGTAACTATGACCTCGGAAACGATCGCATCGTCAGACTCACCGAACGACGACTCGCCACCATCACCAGAGCCAAACCCGTTGATTGCAGAAACACTAGGTGCGCCCGCGCTAGCCATCTCCTTGGCCCAAGCTTGGATCTCAGGCTCCAGTGCGTAGTCAGCCTCATCTTGTTCAGCTTCGGTCTGGTCTCCAGCAACGATGTTGGTTGCGGTCAATCGTCTCTTAATGTCTGAATAGGCGGCGTCGGCATTCGCTACAGCTTCGTGACGCGCTATCACATGCAGCGCCCATCCAGAACTCTCTAGCTTCTGTCTTGCCTTAGCCTTAGCTGCATACGCCTCAGGACCTTGCCATGAATCATCGGCGATCTCGACGGCAAGACTCTGATCGTCACCGTGAACCAGTAGGTCGATGTCGTATTGATCCGATTCAAAGAGAGGCTCCACGTTAAAGCCTTCATCAGACAACCGGTTGAACACGCGCTGTTCGAACAGCGATTCGAACGGCCCCTCAACGTCTGAGTCCTCGTCAAGGCCGATTGCAGGCTGGTTTGCGTCACCGGCCGAACTCACATCGGCTGAACTCAAATCGAAGGGGTTCTCGTCAGAATCAACCACAGAGCCGGCCAGCTCGAGTACGTCGCCAAAGCGAACTGCGTACTCGTCGAAGAGACTCAGTTCTGGACGAGTCCAACGGTCTTGATAGTCGGCCGGAAGCATCTCAGCCGCAAGCTCGGCTAGCTCGTAGGGGTTCGGATCGGTTACAGAGCTACCTCGAACTCTGCCATCGCCCATAACAATCAGCTTCGGAGCGATGAACTGTAGGAACAACGAATCAAGACCGACTTGAGACGAGCCCTCGACAATCACAACATCAAAGCCGCCGGGCTCGAGATCGAACTGATTCTCGACAGTTTCGAGCGAGGCCACCACAAGCGGAGCGACAGCGTCTGTTGACTGTTGCTCAGGTGACAGGCCCTCTCGTCTGGCTAGGGCGTGGCGCCATGTCCGCACCTCGGTGAGCTGAGAGACGGTATGACGAAGCTGACCTTCAACAAACCCAATTCTCTTGCTGATCGCCTCTCGTGAAGGCAGTGTTTTGCTTGTTAGCCACGTACCAACGGCGGCCCAGCGCCACGCTTCATGGAAGTTTTTGGCTCGCTCATCCCATGCCTGATTTCCAGGATCGGCTTCCATCGCAGAGACAAGCTTCGGGGCGTGGGGGCGCAGGCGAGAGCGGACGTCACCTAGCCAGTTCATCTGGGAATCCCACCGAATCATTGACAAGCGCCGCTCTAAAGCACCCTCATAACCAGCAACGTTGCGGTCCCTGATCGCTTCGAGCAACGGGGCTGCCCAGTTTCGGGTGTTTGGCTGATCTGTCAGACGCTCAACTCGACTAGCCAACATGGAGATTTCAACGTGAGCCTCAGCCTGGGTGTAGACCTGATCGACTCGTTCAAGCTCGTCAAGGAAGGGCTGCACGTCAGCCAGGCTGGTCCAAGCCTCACCTGTGGGCAATCCTGCTTCGTACAGTTCGTTGAGCCTGCGGTTAAGACGCTTTGATGAGTCAAGAATTTCGTTTAGCTTGGCCAGCTCTGAGTCATGCCAGCTAAGACGATCTGAAACAGTCGCCCCTGCTGGGACTGGTGTACTTGAAGGCCAAGCGGCATCCACTTCATCGAGCAGTCGCCAAGCCTCGGCCCCTTCAATGAAAGCACTGAGTTGCTCAGCTTCAACTGCGGGCTTGCCGCCAACTCGGACCTTGGCAAAGAAGTCAGAGTTCTCTTTCAGAACCTTCGGAGCACCGATCCCCAACTTGGGGGTTCCGTCCTCGTTTAGCCTTAGTGGTCGGCCCTTGCCCAAGTATTCGAGCACCTCCGCAGCGCTTTTGGTTGCGTCGCTGAGATCCATCGAGAGGACAACAGGCAGATGACTCCACTTGATGTGTGTGGCGTGGACTCGGCCGATCGCTGCAGCAATCTGTCCTTGACGAACGGTCCACCCGTTGAACTCGTCACCGTTTTGATCCAGAACGCGATCGGTAACCCGAGCGGCGAGATCGTTGTGAACACCAACATCGAGGTAGCTACGGAGTTCAGCTATCAGATCGCGACGCTCAGTCGAATCCATGTCGACGATGGTGTCATCGAGGGTGGCTGTAACCGAGGGAGAGATCGGGTCATCGGTTATGTCAATGAGATCAGCGAACTCACCGGTCGAAGGAATCCCTTCGAGGCCTGTAAGTGGATCGGGTACTGCAATCTGAGCCAGGTCGGCTTGCGAAACTTCGTTGCGCATGAGGCGCAGCCAGCGTTCAAAGTCACCGTTGCTAATCGGGCAAGGTCTCTGTGACGCATCCGCTGAGATTTCAAGCCAATCGTATTTGCTCGCAGTCTGGGTGTGCCAATGAGTGATTTGACCGATAGTGCCCACCACGTCATGAATCTCATGCTCCTCAGCCTCAACCTTATGGACGCTGCCTAGTTGAAGTTCCTGCTCCGCTAGCTGGTCAATCAATAGCTCTAGATCAGAAACGAGATCGGCCTCGTCTTGAGTGGCGACTTCGACGGTTTTCTGCTGGCCGTAGTTAGCGATTGCCTCGTCAACGAGAGATGTTGTTGGGGCCCCAGTGTCTGAGTCGGTGTTTGTGTCGGTGTTTGTGTCTGGGTCGGTCTCAGGAACTACCGCAACCATCGAGCGGGCAGCGTCGGACAGCCCTGCAGTCATTTCGTTAAGGCGACCCAATGAGGATCCCGTGACGAGAATCCTTCGCCCCAATGCCAGAAGATGCTCGATGATCATGGCTTCGGACTTTGCCGCATCGGTGCCCGGCTGAGTTGGACGTAGAACAACGGTTGGGGCGGCGGATCCGGACCTGCTTAACAGTTCAAGCTCAGAGTCGGTCAGATTCGTCGGGGCCAAAGTCTGATTGCGGGCGGCGACGAGCAAACCGGCCACTTCGGCGTGAGCGTCGACGCCGGGTTCATAAGTTGGTGAAAGGGCCAGATGAGGATTGCCGTTGACGGCAATCTGTTCGGCAATTCGGGCTGCTGTGTCAGGAGCCGCCGGCGGATCAATCGGACGGACAACCACTGCTGGGGCCCACACAATGAGCGGACCTGACGAGCCTTCGACGTCGCCCGTTGAAAGAAGCTGATCGTCCGCAACGTAGGTAGTGTCGAGCTTTAAGTAGCTGGCGAATTCTTCAAGAGCCGGGCCGAGTGATGAAGAGCTCGTTGCCCGCCCGTCACTGTTTTCGATTGCAGACCGGGTAGCCGCAACCTGGGTTGTGTCGGGCAATAGTGCTGCATCGAGCGGCGAGACGTGGAACATCGGCGAGCCAGATGTGGTGATTTCGATGTCACCGGCTTCGTTCTTGGTTATCGATGCCTTGATCCTTACCAGGTGACGGCCCTTGTTTGAAGCGTCGGAGCCAGGGGTGTGCAAGTAACCGACCTGGAATACGGCTTCGTACTGCTCAGGGTTCGCATCTAACTGACGCATCATCTCTTCGATGCGGCGATATAGCTTGCGAACAGGGGCGGCGTGGATGTCTTCAAGTGCCCAGCTACGCCACTCGGCCAGCCATTGGTCAATCTCGGCCGCGATGTCAGGGTTGTCGGACAATCGAGCTAGACGAACTTCTTCGCGATCTTCATTGACGGTTTCTCCGTAGAGATACTCCGAACGAACTTTTGGTTCCCAACCTGGACGGTCATAGGGAGCCTCAAGCCAAGGCTCAAGCTCGGCGGTGACAGCGGGCACGGGCTCCTTCGCCCGAAACTTCAGTGTTATCGCAGGACCTTCAGCCTCATCGCGGCTATCCAGAACAGCATCGTGATCAGGCAACTCAGACAGCCAGAAACCACGACCGGCCCCAATAAGCTCTTCAGCCGTCGGTGACGCCTGAGCCCTCAATCGCTGCACTCCAGCTATATAGGAAAACAGCCGAGCAACAAGCTCGCCATCCTCAATCTCCGCCGCGTTCATTTCATCCCCTGTAAGGCTCACAAAATCCACTTCATCGTCAGTACCGCTCCAACCGGCGAGGGTAAAGCACTCAGACCGGCAAAGAAAGGGGTATCGGTCACTAGCTCCTGAGTCAATACGCGGATGACCGGTCCGGGCCACAAGTTCTAAGTAGCATCGATGCGGTGAGCGTCGAGGCGATGTCAATAATCTTTGCGTGGCTTGCCGTCATCGCCGTAGTTGGATCACTTGGGTTGACAATCGGAGTCCTAGCTCGAGGCTGGTCAAACAGGTGGGCGCAGCCACTATCTGCGCTGGTAGCGACGGTTTCCACTGCTGGCTCGCTCTATTATTCAGAGGTCGTAGGCTTCGAACCGTGTCGATATTGCTGGTTCCAACGGATAGCGATGTACCCGCTCGCCTTCATGTTGGTTCTCGAATTGATCAGCCGCCGAAGCCTGCCTCGGATCCAACCAATTGCCCTAGCGGTTGCCGGCGCAGGCATATCCGCCTATCACTTCAGGCTGCAAATATTGGGTGAAACCTCAACATCGTGCGCGGTTGATAACCCGTGTTCGGCAAAGTGGATCGAAGTGGCCGGCCTAATGACACTGCCCTCAATGGCGGGATGCGGATTCATCGCGATCGCAATTTTGAATCTCCTGGCCGCCCGGCGAGTTGAGTTCTACTGATGCTGATTCGCGAAGTGCTTGAGCCTCTAGGTGATCCCGAACGCGCCGACAAGATGGCGGCGTACATGAAGGATCACTTCGATTACTTGGGAGTCATGTCAGGCCCACGACGTGAAGCTCAGCGAGAGTTTTTGAACCTCGCAACCAAGGGTCCGATGGAAGATGTATGGGAAGTGATCTTCCAATGCTGGGAACAACCAGAGCGAGAGTTTCAGTATGTCGGCTGTGATTTGCTTCGAAAGAACACCCAACGCCTCTCCCCCGCTGATCTTCCAACGCTAAAGCGCCTGATCCAGACCAAGTCATGGTGGGATACTGTCGACGGCATTGCGTCACATGCTGTCGGCGAGGTCGTCCTGCGGTTTGACCAAGGTGCGCTGATGGATCAGTGGATCAAGTCAGACGACATCTGGATCGCCCGGTCGGCAATAATTCACCAGCTGTTTTACAAAAAGCAGGTTGATGCCGACCGGCTGTTTGAGTATTGCCTGATCCGAGGCGACGACAAAGAGTTCTTCATTCGAAAGGCTCTTGGTTGGGCTCTGCGCCAGTACTCACGGGTCGACCCTGAAGGAGTTAGGGCCTTTGTGGCCGAACACGCCGACGATCTCTCGGGCCTAACTAAGCGTGAGGCGCTTAAGCACGTTTTGTAGCAAAGAAGTCAGTAAGCAGCGCGGCGCAAGCGTCTGCTTCTACTCCTGAAGTGACTTCAATTTCGTGGTTCAATCGAGGGTCGCTACACAAGTTGTAGAGACTTCCGACCGCTCCTCCATTCATGTCGTGAGCGCCAAACACGACTCGACCAAGCCGGCTATTCACTAGCGCACCAGCACACATCGAGCACGGCTCCAGTGTGACCACAAGAGTGCAGTCATTAAGCCGCCACCCACCAAGAGTTGCAGCAGCATCTCGCAACGCTAGGACCTCGGCATGAGCTGTTGGGTCACCGGTGAGTTCGCGCTCGTTGTGACGTGCAGCCAATACGTCGCCGGTTGGGCTGATCACTATTGCGCCAACCGGCACATCGTCGTGGCTAAGTGCAGAGGCTGCTTCGGCTAGCGCCAGCTGCATCAGTTCTTGGTCTGTCATTTGTTTTGAACAGATTCGTAGTAGCTAAGGAACTCATCCAACGTTGTGCCACCGATTACTTGCCCGATCAGTTCTACCGGAAGTTGGTCAATCGTCTTGAAGCGAACACAGCTTTTGCCCATGTCGAGTTTCTTGCCAGTCTTCTTGTATTCGCTGACGAACCACTCTTTGTCGCCTTCGTCGGCATAGACCGTTGTCAGGTAGACGGCCATGTGATTCTTCTGAGAAGCAAGAGCCGCATACATCAGTGGCTTGCCGTTGTAAGTCTTGGGGAATCTCTTAAGCGGCACCTCGTAAGTAATCATTCCCCAGTTCATCGTCTCGACGACGCCCTTGGGCAAGTTCTTACGAATGACGGCCCTCACCTTTGCCAGCGCTTTACGTCGATCTTCCGGGAGCTCGGCAAGGTATTCGGTGACTGTCGCAGCGTTACTAGAAGCCATAGTTGCTTTTCTAGCAGCAGATCGCGCTAGTGCCCGAGCCTCGCTTTCCTGACTCCGACTATTCGCAGGGCAAGCACGGCCATGATGCCCATGCCAATCGAGAACGAGATTGCGGTCTGATAGCTCCAGCGATCGATCAAGAAACCAGCAAAGGGCGGGCCGGCCAAAGACCCCACTGCCGCTCCTGTATAGAGAGTTCCAATCAAGCCGCCAAGGCCTTCCATCCCAAACAGATCGGCAACAACGGCCGGTGAGAGGGCAATGAACCCACCGTAGCCAAGGCCTAATACAACAGCGTAGGTAACCAACATTGGGTAGCTGTCTCCTGCTGTTAGCCAGATCACATGGCTTGCGGCCATTAGACCGAACGAGAACTCATAGACGGTGAGAGTGTCGAACTTGTCACCCAGCCCGCCGAGGCCGAGTCTTCCAACAACACTGACACCGCCGATTAGGCCAACTAGTGCCGCGGCCTTGACTTCTGAAACTGAACGGTCGGTGGCATAGGTTCCCAAAAACACAAACGGCACAAACAGGGCGAATGTGCCAAACACAATTGAGATGTGCAGCAACGCAAAGCGGCTGTCTTTGTAAAGATCAACCAGTGACCGAGGCTTCGCGGCGTTCACTGCGGCCGGCCCAACCGATGCAAGAGATGCGGCAATCAACATCAGCGCTCCGCCGCCGGCTGCGAATATCACATAAGTGGTTCGCCACGAGAATTGTTCGATTAGCCAGGCAGCCAGCGGTGACCCGACAAGGGTTCCCAGACCGATGCCTGCTACTGCCACTCCAATCGCCATGGCTCGTCGCTTTAGAAACCAGCCGCCAACGGTTGCCACCATCGGCACATAACCGCAGGCCATGGCAAATCCCACGCCAAGGCCGTACGTGAGATAGCCGGTCCAGATCGACGGAGCTGCCGCAGTAAGTAGTAGGCCGACAACTAGGGAGGCGGCACCGGCCAGAAGCACCTTCTTCGGACCAACTGTGTCAGCCCAGCGCCCAGTGAAAAGCCCGAACACAAATGACAGGCTGACGGTAAGTGAGAAAAATAACGAAGTAGCGCTTGAACCAACATCAAACTCTTCGGCCATCGATTCGAAAAAGGCTCCGAAACTGTAGGCGACCGAAAAGGTGGCGAAGGTCGACATGACCGCAGCCGCGACCACCAGCCAGCCTCGGCCGGAATCAAGCTGATCGTCGGTTAGGGGCTCGGAGGCTGCGATCTTCAGACCCTAGTTCTGACCTGGCTACCAGCCACATTTCACGTACCGACCTGGGAACCAGCCACCAATTCCGAACCGACCTGGCTACCAGCCGGGTTTGACTGGCTACACCGCCAGAACGGGATTGTTGACTGGCTACACCGCCAGAACGGCTTGCCTTTAGCTTTCGATCGTCGCTAACTTGCGGCGTCTTGATGACAAGGCCACCAACCCAGCGCCAGCTAGTAGCAACATCACGCCCAACATCCAGGTTCGCATCGAGTTTGCACCAGTCAGAGCCAGTGTTGGTGGGGTGGCAACTGCTGAAGAAACCGCGTCAGTCGTCGTAGGTGCAACCACGATTCCCAAAGTGGTCGAGGTTGGACTGTTAGGGTCGGTCAGCTCGTTGTAGACCTCGGCGAGGGTGGCCGGATCCAACGGCACACCGTTTACGATGTTGCCGCCAGACACAGTGGCATTGTTCACGATTTGGTTCGGGGCAGTCTTCGAAACGTTTACTGCCAACGTGATAGTCCACGAACTACCGGCGGCCATGGCGTTCGGGTTGATACAGGTCACCGTACCCGAGGCGTGGGTGCAGCTCGCCCCAGCGATGTTGGTGGTCGCAGACCTAAATGACAGACCAGCAGGCAAAGCATCGCTTACCACGACGTCGCCCCGAGTTGGGCTTGGGCCATAGTTTGTTGCCACGATTGTGTAGGTGGCGTCTTGGCCCTTTGTAAGCCCGCCAGCTAGAGATTTGTCTACTCCAAGAACTGACAGAGGCGGAGCAACCGCATCACTGGCATCGTTGTTCTCGGGGATCTGATCGACAGTTGGCGAGCTTGCGGTTGCGTTGTTGGTGACGCCAGCAGCTGCGGAGTTTGACACCTCAACCGTTAGATCAATGGACGCTGTTGCTAGTGCGGCCATGTCGGCCGGGTCTCCGGTGCCGTCAACATAGGTGCAGGTGACAACCTGCCCAAGCGCCTCACACGCCCAGTCGGTGCCCGTCGCCGAAACGTAGGTGACTCCTGCTGGAAGCGTGTCTACAACCTGCACTGGTGCCATTGCTGGAGCCGGACCCTGGTTGGTCAGCGTCAGCTGCCATGTTCCCTCGCCGCCAACAATGAAGTCTTCGGTGTGGGTCTTGGCGAGAGCCAGATCGGCATAGGGCCGGTAGCCAAAGTCAACATCGACTCGGGTTTCGCCGTCGCCCAATGGGACCGAAGCGGTGTTAGGTGTTTCGATACCATCTACATCTGCTGTTGGGCCATAGCCCTCGGGGAGGGTTGTTGGGTCTACTGAGACTTCATAGTCACCGGCGGGCAAGTTATCAAAGCTGTACTCGCCGTTCGGTCCGGTAAGCACGGTCTCGGTAAAGGTCGCTCCACTGACTGGGTCGGTGTAGCTCAAAGTGACTTCTACGTTTTCAAGCAGAGTTTCCGAAGCGTCGACTACGCCGTCACCGTTTTCGTCATACCAAACGGTGTCGCCGACGGATCCGCTACCGGTGTAGGAGAAGTCCTGATCAAGATCGTCTGGTGAGCCAGCGTCAAGCGTTGTAGTCGTGGTGCCAACTGTGGCAACGCCGTCAGCGTCAAAGGTTGGGGTCACACCTGCCGGCAAAGTGGCCGGATCGATCGTGACGCTGTAGTCGCCATGAGGCAAGCCTTCGATGAGGTAGTTGCCGTTGGCGTCAGTAGTGGTGGTGATGGTTAAGTCACCTGCACCTGATGGGTTCGTCCACACAACGGTGACTGTGACGTTGGGAATGCCAACTTCGCCACCGTCGACAGTTGCAGTTCCGCTGTTGTCACGGTCAATCCAGACAGTGTCACCAATGGAGCCAGCGCCGTTGTAGCCAAAGGCTTGATCGAGCTGATCCGGATCAGCGGGGGTGAGGGTTACTTCTGATGTGTGAGCGGTCGCTATGCCGTCATCATCGAAGGTCTCCTGCAAGCCAGCGGGAAGAGTTGCAGTGTCAACAGTGACCGTGATTGGCACGTCGAACGGCAAGTGCTCCACAAGGTACGTGCCGTCGGCACCGGTCACAGCGGTGGTAGTAATCACTGTTCCATTCGGACCGGGATAAGAAACCTGAACTGTCACGCCAGCGATTGGAACTTCGTCGGGGCCGATGACTCCGTCGCCGTCAAGATCAACCCAGATTGGGCCGCCAACTGAACCAGCTCCGGTGTAGGAGAAGTCCTGGTCGAGGTTATCCGGGGTGACGCCGTCGAGAACCACTGTGCTCTCGCTTGGGGTTGCGACGCCGTCGTCGTCATAGGTTTCCACCGTGATGCCAGGTGCCAAGGTTGCAAGGTCGACGGTTACTTCATAGGTGCCGTGAGGCAAGTTAGGAACTAACCATTCGCCATTGGCATCGGTAGTGGCGGGGTAGACAACGTCGTCAGCCGCCTCATCAACCCCAGTGGTTAGAGGGTCATCGCCGACGATCCCATCGAAGCCACCCCAAGTGACGGTTACATCGACTCCAGATAGTGCCTGATCTTGGCCATCGAAGGTGCCTGAACCGGCAGGGTCGGGAGCCCCGTCGTTGTTTTGGTCAAACCAGATTGTGTCACCAAGCGAACCAACACCGGTGTATGAGAAGTCCTGATCCAGATTGTCTGGATTGGCTGTGTCGAGCACAACAGCGGAACTATCGGGCGAGCCCAAGCCGTCCACGTCGAAGGTCTGCGTCATGCCGCCAGGCAAAGTAGCGGTGTCAACGGTGACGGTGTATGAACCTTCCGGCAGATTCGGCACGAGGTACATGCCATCAGCGTCGGTAGTTGCAGTGAACGTGGCGTCTGGTCCTTGCGGGTTAGTCCAAACGATGATCACGTCAACACCGGCAATCCCAGGTTCGCCGGCGTCTGCTGCTGCAGTTCCAGAGTTGTCGATATCAAACCAGACGGTGTCACCGATTGAACCGGCACCTGCGTAGCCGAAGTCCTGATCGAGGTTTGAAGGGCTGGTTGGCGACAGCGTTACTAGCGAAGTGTTCGCAGTCGCAGTGCCATCAGCATCAAAAGTCTGGTTGAGGCCGGCAGGCAAGCTTGCCGGGTCGACAGTCACCGAGAAGTCACCTTCAGGCAAGTTGTCAAACAGGTAGTCGCCGTCACCGGTGGTGGTCGTGGTTTGGGTTACGTCGTCGGCGTTGCCAGCAATCCCGTCGGGACCGAACCACACGAGGGTCACCTCGACGCCGTCGAAGCCCACCTCACCTGGGTCTTGTATGCCGTCGAGGTTCTGATCGAACCAGACCCGATCGCCAATCTGGCCACTTGATGCGCCGGTGTAAGCGAAGTCCTGATCCAAGTTGTCCGGGTTAGCGGCATCAAGAGTAACCGCCGATGTGTCAGCCGTTCCCGTGCCGTCAGCGTCATAGGTGCTTGCGTTCAAGCCGGTAGGCAAGGTCGCTGTGTCAACGGTGACTGTGTAGTCACCTTGAGGCAAACCATCTAGCAGGTAGTTGCCCGATGCATCAGTTGTTTGGGTCGAGCTGAAGTCATCAGCGTTGCCGAAGATGCCATCGGCACCGGCCCAAACGATCGTCACGTCGATGTTCGGCAGAACCGCATCGCCAGCGTCTGGAACGCCGTCGTCTTCAGTTCCGTCCACATCAAAGAAGACGATGTCACCGATTGAACCGGATGCGTTGTAGCCAAAGTCTTGATCAACATTGCTGAGGTTCGCAGCGTCGATAACAGCGGTTGAGGTATTGGCTGTTCCAAGCCCATCATCATCAAAGGTCTGGGCCATGCCCCCCGGCAGAGTGGCTGTGTCGACAGTTACGTCGTACTGACCGTAAGGCAAGTTGTCGAATGAGTAGTTGCCGTTCAGGTCGGTCGTGGTTGTGAGCACAACGTCATCGGCGTTGCCAGCGATTCCGTCAGGGCCGTCCCATGTTGCATTGACGGTTACACCGCTGATGCCTGGTTCGTTGGCGTCAATTGTGCCGTCGCCGTCATGGTCGAACCACACGGTGTCGCCCAGGCTGCCAGGACCGGTGTAGCTAAAGTCGACGTCAAGTCGCTCTTCACCTGCAGCCAGGGTGACCTCTACGAGGTTTGCGGTGGCGATGCCGTCTTGATCAAACGTCTGGGTGTCCAGACCCGTAGGCAGGTCTGACGTGTCCACGGTGATTCGGTAATCACCCGGCGGAATGTCGCTGAATAGGTAGTCACCGTCAACTGTTGTTTCGATGAACATGAGGTCATCGCCGTTGCCGAAGATGCCATCCCAACCAGCCCACGTTGCTGTTACATCGATTCCGGTAAGGCCGTATTCGCCAGCGCCATCGGTTGCGTCAGCCGAGTTGTTTTGGTCCCACCAAACCTTGTTACCAATGCTCTGGGTTCCGTTCGGCGCATAGCCAAAGTCGAAGTCGAGGTCGGCCAGTGCGCCTGTTCCGGGAAGTGTTGTGTCGCCAGCTGAAACCTGTTCAGTGGTTGTGTCGTCAAGTGTGGCGTCGCGATCGAAAGTCTGAACGAGGCCAGCAAGTTCAGGCGATGCAGCTGTGTTGACGGTGACAGTGATATCGGTGTCCGCAGGTAGGCCAACCGAAGGGGGCACACCGTATGACCCGTCGCTTCCAGTTGTGGTGGTGTAGCTCTGTGGAGCGCCGGTGGCTGGATCCAGCCAGGTGATCTCAACTTGCACATCAGGAATGCCGGGCTCGTCACCGTCTTGAACGCCATCGCTGTTCAGGTCAAGCCAGATGAAGTCACCAAGACTTGTTGGCACTACCTCAATTGTCACTTCGCTTTGATCGTCTTCGGCCCCAGCGTCGTTGCCCGGGGTCGAGTCAGAGTCGTACTGATCGGTAGCGGCGCTCTGCGCAATGTTGGTTACCGAGCCAAGGCCCACGAGACGGGTGCGCAAAGTCAGAGTGAAGGTTTCGCCGTTCGCAACGGTGCCCACGTCCCACAAGTTCGTGCTGTCATCAAATGTGCCTTGATCCACGAAGACGACCGAGTCGAACTCAAGAGCCGCTGGGTCAAGAACGTCAGACAGTTCGACGCCAGTTGCCTCATCAGGCCCAGCGTTGGTGACGGTCACTGTGTAGTTGACGAATGAACCGAACCAGTACGGACCGTTGATTGGATCGCCATCGGCGTCGACCGGTGCGATCGACTTGGCAACCTCGATATCGGCGCGGGCGATGAACACGTCATCAGAATCGGTGTCCTGATAGCGAGGAGCGATGTCTGGACCCGGCCCGTCCGGATCACAGCAAACTGACGAGCCGGTTGAGTCTTCGGCAATAACTGAAACGTTGTTGGTATGAGCAAAGCCTGCGCCACCCTCATAGCCGGTGCGAGCTTCGCCCGTGGCCTGGTCAGCAGTTAGCGCGGCCGACTGTGGAGTTGCAGTAAAGGTGATGACAATTTGTTCTGTCGGGTTCAACGGTTGTGCCGAGGTGGCAATGAGGTCGGTCCAGGTCAAGAGCTCAATGTTCATGGCCGCTGGGTCAGAGCAAACTCCGGCTGACGGAATACAAGTTGGATCAACCTGACTGGAAGAATAGGGAGTTGTGACAATGGCAGAGCCAACGTCGTAGGTCCAGCCTTCAGGCAGAATGTCCTGAGCCTCAACGTTGTAGGCAGCTGCGGTTGCATCCGTGCTAGTAATCGTGATGACCCAAGTGAACGACTCGTCAAGCCGGACATCAGTGACGTCCTGGCCGGGCCCTGCTGATTTGTCTACCGATAGGTCGGGGAAGTGAACTTCCACAGTTGCCGAATCTGGCGTGACAGCGCCTCTAGTTGCTCCGGCGCCATTGCCATAGGTCGGGATGTCGTCGTTGCCAGCATTGTCGGCGACTATCTGGGCGCGGTCGGCGGCTGAGGACGCGTAGTACTCAGTTGGCTCAACCGTGTTGGTGAGGTCTTGGCCGCGATCGAGGTTCTCAGAAGAGTCAACGACGGCGTCATAGTCAACAGAGGCCGTTCCAGCAACTGCAATCGGGCCAGCGATCTGCCAGGTGATCGTGCGGGCTGAGTCATCCCATGTGCCTACCGAGCCAGAGTTGCCGGTGACGGTCGCTCCGTTTGTGGCCACGGCCGTACCGCCGGGAGCATCCAAAGGAGTGATACCAGCTGGCACGGTGTCAACAACGACTGAATCATGAGCATCGGACGTACCGCTGTTCGTAACTGTGACTGTGTAGCGAAGTTGCTCACCTGAGGCGGTGTCACAACCATCGGTCAAAGTTCCATCGGCGTCATCGCTGCCCGCATTGTTGTTTCCGGCCGTGGTGTCACAGGCAGGATTCGCCAGCGCGGCGCCAGTTGCGTCGGTGACGTCTTTATCTATCTCAAGCTGTGGTTCAACCACAGTGAACGTTTCGTTTGCGGTGCCATCGGTTGATGTCCAGCTAGCGCCGCCCGGTGAGTCATAACCCGCCGGTAGTGCACCAGGGTTGTCCCCTGAAATTTGGTCGCTGCCATTCCAGGCAACAGTTGCTGCGTTAGAAACATCATCGGTGTCAACTGCAGTGGAATTTACATGGGTGATGTATTGGACAGTGATTTCACAAGCGCCTACGGCAACTGTGTCGCCCAGGAACCACGCAACCAACTGACCGTCTGCGCCGACCGGATTGAAAGTCTCAACATCGCCAGCTACTAACGGAACGCCGCTGCTTGCGCCCGTGCCGGAGTCGAACTTTTCACACGTTGGTGTGGCAACGATTGAGCCGAAGCTGTCGAAGTCGAGGAAGGCCGGAAGTTCATCAAAGATGGTTGCATCGAAGGCGACTGTGCCGTCGGGAATCGAAACGGTGACCTCATACTCAACTGGTTCGCCTACAACAAACGTTGCTTTGTCATCGGCGGCGTCACCGGCATTGAAGGGCTCGATGTCCTTGGCAACGGAGAGATTGGGAACAGTGACTGAGTCGCTGTCGTCAGCTGTGTAACTGCGAGCGCCCGCTTCGTTCGGATCTTCAGTGGGGGCAAGATCTTGGTCCAACGTGTAGGCCGTGAGCGCCGCGGTGTTGGTCAGGGTTCCCGAGCTTACGGCCGGGTCGTCGACGGTCGCTTGGTACGCAATGACTACTGAAGCGTCGGGGTCTACAGAGTTGAGCGCTGGAACCTCGGCTGGGGTCCATGTGATCGTGCGGTTGGTTTCAGACCAAACACCGTTTGGCTCAACGGTTTGACCGTCTGCGTTTACTCCTACTGCGCCAGCGCCAAGTGGTGTGATCCCAACAGGCACGGTGTCAACAACGGTCACGTCATGGGAAACTGAAACGTTGTTGATGTCGTTCGGGTTCGTGACTGTGATTTGGTAATCGATGGTTCCGCCCGGATCCACTTCAGCTCCAGCGGGTGAAACGTGAACCTTTTCGATCTGCGGGTTCGGTTCGACAACGTCGGTTCGAACAACGTTTGATGTCTGAGTTGGACCTGGACTTCCTCCGCTGTCATTCCAATCGAAGGTTGCGTCGTTTCGCAGACGGGTCTCGGCCGGATTGCCGCCTGTGTCGGCGACGTTGCCCAAGACATCGTTGACGATGGCGTAGAAAGTAATGGTGACTGTGTCATCACCAGAGGCGTCTGGGTTTACGTATGGGGTTGGGAACGTGTAAGTGACCGTGCCGCCGCTTTCGGCCAGCACGCCAGCTGGCGCCGGGGTACCGGTAAGCGTCGGCTGAAGGTCAGAGACCGTCCCGTTAAACAAGCCCATACCGGTGAAGTAGGTCATGCCGGTTGGGATGACGTCTTCGATAACTGCGTCGTTGACGGTTGTGCCTTCGGGAACCACGGCGGTTACTTGGTATTGCACGATCTCACCGATGGTGGCGTCGTCGCGAGCTGAGTCAAGCGCACCGCGGCTGATGTTTCCTGCTTCGTCGATGCCAGACCACTGGAGCTTTGTTATGTCAATGCCGCGGGTTTCGATGAACGCTTGGTCATCAGCGGCGTCGGTGTTTTCCAGTGCTGTGTTTGCTGGGTCGATATTGCCAGCCGGGTAGTAGACATAGTCGGTGGTGTTGGTTGCGGCCTGATAGGTAGCCACACCCGCGGTGTTGGTAAACGTTTCGCTTGGGCCAACGTCGCCGGGCACTGTGAGGTCATAAGTAAGGGTGAGCGGGGCAGTGGTGTGGTCATCTGGGGTGGTGTCGGCCCCACCGATTGATGCCGGAATCGTCTGCACCGGCCACGTGATTCGGCCCGTGTTGCAAGAGCCGCCGTTGCTGATATTTGAGATTTGCGCGCAGTCAATTCCGGTCGGGATGACATCTTGGATTTCAGTTGCCAGTGCATCTGCGTTACCGGTGTTCCATACGTCGACGCGGTAAGTCACGACGCTTCCGCCAACTACTTCTACTGCAGTTGATCCGCCGCTTAGCGATCCATCGAAGTCGGCTCCGTTAGCTGGGCCGTCATCCACGTCGGCAACGCCCTTCGCGATCATCACTTGAGGTTCTGCCCATTCGACTGGTGTGGCGTCACGTAGCTGGAAGACCAGCCCGCCATTGTTGTTGTGCACCAGCTTCTGGAGGTTCGCGTTGATGTCCGCCGCCTCGCCCTCGGTGTTATCGGTGATGGTTGCTGCGATCACCCAAAGGAACTCGTTGCCGTTGTTGCCAACTTCGCCCGAACCAGCAACGTTGAACGTTACGACCTGAGGGGACTCAACAACTGTTGTGTCAACCAACGTGTCGGTGGCATCAATACGGGTTGCTGACCCCGGGATGTACTCATAGCCAGGGGGTAAGAGATCCTGAATCGTCGTGCCTTCGTAAGTAGCGTCGCTAGGAAACGAAGCCGCAAGTTCGAAGCAGGTAACGTCGCCAGGACCGAAGCCTGCTTCAGCCGCTGGGTCGGCTTCAGACCAAGTGATCGCGCCATGAGACGCACCGCAGGTAGCTCCCGTTGCGTTGCTGCCGTTGGCAAGCGGGCCAGCCTTGGCCGCAACTCTCTTGTTGATTGTGGGGTTCGAGTTTTCTAGTGAAGATGATGCAGTGTCTCCGTCTGATCCGCCGTCGGGGTCTGCGGCGTCGGGGGCCAACACGGCTGGGTTCGCAACGATGTCTGGTCCCGAGACTTCCGCTTCGTTCGTTACGAAGTCACCGGCAAGCACTGGTTCGCCGGGAAGCTGCGCCAAGCCGCCTCTGTAAAACTCTCGAACCACTGACGTGTAACCAATGGTCATCGTGCCATCGCTGGCGAGGCTCGAAAGCGCAGCGTTGTCAGCGTCAGCAAAATCCCACACGACCTCAAAGCGGCCGGTTCCATAAGGGCCGCCGGCAGCGATCTCTTGTACTCGCGCGGCATCGGTAGGCACGCCATTGATCGTCGACTGAATTGAACCTGCACCGGGGCAGTCATTTGTTGCCCAGTCTGATCCGCCAGGGGTTACATCAGAGTTGAAGGTGCCAACAAAGCACAACGCCGACGGCAGCAAGTCACGAACCACCAAGTTGTTGAAGTCGCGGTACTCAGATGTGTTGATAGTGAGAGTGGTCGTTACAAGTGACCCGTGGTTTAGGGCGCCGACCATGGACTTGTCGAGGATGATGTCTTCGGCTTCGGTGTTAAACGTGTCGCTGACAGTCGAAACCGCACCGTTTGGCGAGAACGTTCCTGTAGCCGCTGCCACGTTGTCAAGAAGTTGCTCAGGAGCTGTCAACAACTCCGGCGCCACACCAGGCGTCGAGTCTGGCTCACCAGTTGAGGCACCGGTGTTGTTATCGAGGTTTCGGCCCTGAGTTAGACCAGCGGTGGCTGGCGGTGCCGAGAACGGAGCATTTGCCAACAACGGGATGCCTGCTTGGTAAACAACATTGGTGGTCTGGCCACCCGCCATGTTTCCAATAACCCAGTCGACGATGGTTTCTCCGGCGGGGCCAGTGTCAACTGACGTTGGCGTCTGAACCGGCGCGGGACATGTTCCTGTAGCTACTGGGCCAGAACCCGTCCACTCTTCGGCGCTCGAATTGTCGGCACCGTAGTAAGCGTCACAACCGAGGAACTCAAGGCCAGGATGGAGGGTGTCAACCAGGCTGACGTTGTTAGTGGCGTAGTCGGGGTTGTTCTCGATCTCGATGGTGTAGAGATCACCAATGGTGCCCCCTCCCCCATCGATTCCGTTTTGATGAACTCCGCGAAGCAGCTCGGCCGTGCCGGTCTTTGTTACTCGGAACGGAATTACCGCCACGTCATGACTGGCCGTAGCGTTGCCATCAAAGTCGGTGGTAAAGGTTCCTGTTGCGGGGTCATAGTCGGGTACGGCAAAGGGATCGAGACTGGCTACGGACTGGGCGCTGTTCGTAATCGTGGAGCCAACGGGAACGGTTCCGCTGCCAGAGGTTCCGCCAGCAAAGTCAGGGTTGGTATCGACAAGGAGCGAAATTGACGATTCGGATCCGGCTGGAAGATCAGAAACGTTTGTCCAGATAACGGTGGTCTGCCCGGGCGAGGGCACGTCCGCTAGGACTTCGGTGGGGGCGGGATCCGATGACACAAACGCGACGCCAACCTGCAAAACGTCACGGAACGAAAGGTTGTAGAGGGGCGCGGCAGACGAATGGTTGCCAGTTGCGGTCAGCGTGTATCGAACGTTCTCGCCAATTAGCGCCTCGCCGCCGACATTGTCTGACTTCGCCAGTGAGAAGTCCTCACCGGGCCCAGCAGCTGCGGGCAGTGGAGTCGGAACTACCGAAACCGTCGCCGCAAACAACAGGGCCGCAAACAGCGCTCCCCCACCAGATCTCTTAAACCGCACATTCGACATGCTTTCCCACTTTGTTCGCCCGGGTACTTGCTGTTACTTGTCGACAGAGTGGGTGAAAATGCTGAGGTGCTATACGGGAATAGGTCCTTCAGACCTATTTATGGTTCCTGAGCGCAGTAAGTGGACAAGGTTCAACACAAACCCTCCCCGATTCTGGCGGTGCTCAAGCCCGCATTCGGTTCCGCAGGCCGCCAAAACCGATTTTTGAAGAGCCATGCGCTCGGAGGTGGCGGCCAGACGATCTGCGGCGCACCAAAGCGTCCACTGAGAGCTGCTACCTTCCGGTCCTGACTCGGTTCATGGGCTTTGATCGCACAGGGTCCGACCACCACCTACCAACGCAGGCGGACAAACGAGTGTAGCGCCGCTATCCTGCCACACTGCGCAGGAAGCAATTCTTGGGCAATGGAGGAGTGCGAGAGCGGCCGAATCGGCACGCTTGGAAAGCGTGTGTGGGGAAACTCACCGTGGGTTCGAATCCCACCTCCTCCGCGCCGGACCTGCAGTGCAGGTCTTGTCGGTCAAGGACTTAACGGTTTTGGCCGCACAACTGGTCGCCTTTGTCGCTTTGTGCGGCCGGAGCGCCTATCGGTGTCGCTTTGTGCGGCCGGAATTAGGAGGCTTTTAGGGCCTCTAGCCTTTCGGCTATACCCGACTCACCCAGGGCGCCTCTTACGGTTTCGATAGTGCCGTCGTCGTTGATGAATACAAACGCCGGCTGACTTGAGACGCCGAACGCCTGCCAGATCGTTGCATCATCGCCATCAACTGCGTGCTGGAATCCACCAACACCACCGTCATCAATGAACCGCATCATGTCGGTTTCAGTACCACGCCCACCAACGCCGATAACCAGGACATCATCACCGTAGATTTCGTTCGCCTCTGCGACCGCAGGGGCTTCTCGTTTACAAGTTGGTCACCACGGAGCCCAGAACCAAAGCATCACGTCTTTACCTTCAAGGCTGGCCCAGTCAAGCTGACTGCCATCGATCGTGCCGCTTGGCTCGAGAGCCGGAAGTTGAGTACCGGTTTCAGGCGCAGCCGAAGATTGTGCGCTGGTCGTCGGGCTTTCGACGGCGACATCGGCTTCGGAGTCAGCGGCACAGGCGCCTGCGAAAGTTGCAAGTGCAAGCGCGGCTGCGCCCATCCGGACTTTCCGATTCTTGGTGTTCAGTCGAAGGACCATGACCACAAGCGTACCCGCCACGATATTGCCGACTTGTTAAATCTGGGCTTGGACGGATGAACCGGCCCAGATCCGCCGCTGAGCCGATTCATCCCAGATTCAAGGCAAAAGCATTCGCCGACACTATTAAGCCCTGGTCAGAAGACTCATAGGATACATTCTGCAAGAATCTCTTAGAAGCAATAATACTGCTTCTAGCGAGCATAGGTGTGATGGTTGTTCCAAATACCGGGAACTGGCCGCAGCTGAGCTTCTGCTCCGCTCTCGGTGATCCCACCCCTGGCGATAGGCTCAGAAACTGTGGGATATCAGAGTCTTTACCGGCGCTACCGGTCGCAGAACTTCGAACAGCTTGTGGGTCAAGACACCACCAAGTTCGCATTAAAAACCGCAGTTGCGGAGGGTCGGCACAGCCACGCATATCTATTCAGTGGACCCCGGGGAACAGGCAAAACCTCTACTGCTCGGATCCTGGCCAAGGCTCTGAACTGTGAAAATCTCTCCGACGGGGAGCCGTGCACAACTTGTGACAGCTGTACTCAGATCGAAGCTGGAACCTCCTTTGACCTTCACGAGTTGGATGCTGCGTCGAACAACAAGGTCGACGACGTTCGCGACCTGATTGCAAAGGTTGCTCTCGGTTCTCCCGGCCGGACCAAGGTCTACATCCTTGATGAGGTCCACATGCTCACCTCGGGCGCAGAGAACGCGCTTCTCAAAACACTCGAAGAGCCACCTGCCCACGTCGTGTTTGTGTTGGCAACCACAGAACCACACAAAGTTGTTTCCACGATCAAAAGCCGGACTCAACATTTTGAGTTCAATCTGATCGGCGCCGAAGACCTCGAAAAGCACATCCGCTGGGTAGCTGAAGATGCGGGTTTGCCCATCACCGACGAAGGCTTTGCCTTTGCTCTACGCAAAGGTGGCGGCTCGGCCAGAGACACGTTGTCGGCGCTCGACCTGGTTGCCGCCGCCGGCGGCGTGCCCAGAGATTCCAACATTGGGGTCGAGGTCGTTAAGGCCATAGGGGCTCAAGACTCTGCTTCGACCATTCGCCTTATCCAGCGAGGCCTTGAGGCGGGCCGAGAACCAAGAACCATTGGCGAAGACACGCTTGCGGTGCTGCGGAACGCATTTCTTGCCTCGATGGGTGCCGAACTGGATCACCTGGCCGAGGCCGACACCGCCGCAGCCAAGTCTTTAGCCAGCGACGTCGGACCAGCCGTCTTGACGCGTTCACTTGAGGTCCTAGGCAAGGCCCTGGTCGACATGCGCCAGGCCGCGGATCCGCGCGTGCCACTAGAAGTTGCATTGCTGAACTTGGCCCGCCGTGATGGCTCCGACGTTTCGGCGCTACTAGCCCGGATCGAAGCGCTTGAAGCTCAAGTTGCAGGAGGTGCAGTTGCAGGAGGAGCCGTAGCCGCTCCCCCAGCCAATCAACCCAGCGCTGGCGCTACGGCCCAACCGGGGCCACCCCAGGCTGACACCCAACCACCACCTCCGCGTGCAGATCTACAACCACCGGCGCCCCAAGCCTCCAACCCGCCTCCACCACAGGCTTCGGCTCCACCACCCCCTGGCAAGCGACCCCCAGTCCCGCGCTCGGCACCCCAAGCCTCACCCGCCGCATCCAGCGCAACAGACCCTGCTGCCGCAAAGCCAGCCGGTGCACCAACTGGCGCGGATATCGCTCGGGCCAGGCTCGCCGAAGTCAAAGCGTCACCAAACCAACGAACTCGCCAGCCAGCACCCCCTCAGGAAACAGCCCCGCCAGCTGCGCCCGCAGAGGCGGCCGCGCCCCGCAGCGACGTGCCTGTCAGCCTGCAAGACATTCACGCTGCAATCGCTGATGACCTGCTGCAGTCAGTTTCACAGAGGGCTCGTTCCCGCTTCCGAACTGGCACCTTTACGGCCCTCAACGGCGACGCCGCCACCTTCGCACTCCCCAACCAGATGGCTGCTACGCGAACCGCTGATGTAAAGACAGAGGTCGAGGCGGCTCTCAGTCGCCGCCTGGGCCGAGACATTGTTATCGAAATCGTGGTTGATGCCGGCAATGGACCGCCTCGAGAAATGACCGAGTCTGCACCTAAACCCAAGGTTCTTTCTGACGAGCCCGAAGAGGTTGTGGACGTTACTCAACTCAAAGACGCCAACGATGTAGCGTCAAACAGTATTGACCGCCTGACTCAAGCCTTCCCGGGCGCCAAAGTCATTGATGGCGGAAACTAGATCTCACACTTAGGAGTGTCATGACAGACGGATTTGATCTTGGCGGCCTGCTCGAACAGGCCCAAGCGATGCAACAGCAAATGATGGAAGCTCAAGCCGAGCAAGCCAACCAGATCGTTACCGGCACCGCCGGCGGCAACAAGGTCAGCATCGAGCTGACTGGCACCGGCGAATACAAGGGCGTCAAGATTGCGCCCGAAGCCGTCGACCCTGACGATGTTGAGTTGTTGGAAGAGCTCGTGCTTGCTGCGCTTCGTGATGCCGCAGCCCAAATTGCGGAGTTGCAAGAACAGGCAATGGGCGGGATGGATCTTGGAGCGCTTGGCGGAATGCTGGGCACCGGCGAGTGAGCTCGTACGCCAAACCCGTTGAAATCCTCATAGACGAGTTGGGTCGACTCCCTGGAATTGGCCCCAAAAGCGCTCAGAGGATCGCCTTCCATCTGTTGAAGGTTGATCCCATCGATGCGCGCCGTCTGTCAGAGGCCATTTCGGACGTGAAGGAGAAGGTCTCGTTCTGCGAACGCTGTTTCAACATCTCTGAGGGCGCCGAGTGCACGATTTGCAACAACCCACAGCGTGATCAGCACGTAATTTGCGTTGTCGAGGAGCCAAAGGACATCGCGGCGCTGGAAAAGACCGGCTCGTTCAAGGGGCGCTACCACGTTCTGCTTGGCGCGATCAACCATCTCGAAGGAATCGGCCCCGATCAATTGAAGATCAAAGAGCTCGTGCTCCGGGTGGCATCAGAAGACATCACTGAGGTCATCCTGTGTACAAACCCCAATATTGAAGGTGAAATCACAGCGTCATATTTGGCCACCAAGGTGCTAGCGGATTTTGACGTGAAGGTCAGCCGCCTCGCTTCAGGCCTGCCGGTAGGCGGAGACCTCGAATATGCCGACGAACTTACACTGGGCCGAGCCCTCGAAGGTCGCCAAACCGTCGGATAGACCCGGTGTTCTGACCTGGCTACCAGCCAAAAAATCCGAACTGACCTGGGAAACCGCCGGGTTTGACTGGCTACACCGCCAGAACCGGGTTTTTGTTCGAAAACGCGACGACCGGGTCGGCGGGGAGAGGAAGTCACCGACCCGGTGGTCACTGCACTTTGGGGCCCTTAACCGATCTCTTCTAGCTAGAGAAGGTCTGCCAGGTTCCGTTCATGTGTTTGACAATTAAGTTACGACATCTTCATGTACCTGTGCAAGTTGGTAGGCAAGAACGCCTAATACCTGGTCAGGGCACTATGGGATTGTCAAGCATTTGTCATCGAATTCTGTGGATAACCGGCATGGTTATCCACAGTTTGCCCACAACGCTGTAAACAGCGAGCTTTAGGATTCTGGTCCTCGAGCACCCTCAACGGCCTTTTGCATGGCCTCTCGGACCAACCGTGCCAACGCATCTTCGTTGTCTGGGGTCTGAACTTCGGGGGCGTTCATTTCCTGAGCGGCGGCTCGGGCAGCCTCGGCGACCCCACTTAGTGGAGAGTCTCCTGGTGCGGCCGGGGCCGATGGAACAGAGTCAACAACCGATACTGCACCTGTTGGTGGAGGCGGAGGTGGAGGTGGTGTCGAAGAGTCGCCATCGGCGTTCTTACGCTTCTTGGCCCACCATGGGGTGTTGGTGCTTGAGCCGTTCTCATCAGCAGGATCTGTGATCACTTCAACTGGCTCTTCGACTACCTCAACCTCTGGCTCGATTGAGAATTCTTCAGCCTCGGCCTCAGCGTCGGCCTCAGTTGAATCGATGATTGAGTCGACGCCTGGGATGTCTGGGAGATCAATCTCGTCAGCCAGCAGCGCTGAGTCAATTGCTCCGTCTTCGGTAGCAGTGATCTCGGCAGGGTCGTCGCTATATGAGCTGTCGAACAGGTCATCGGCTGGGCGATCCTGAACGTCTGCCCGCTCCGACTCAACCTCGATCTCTTCTGCGGCTTCAACAGTTTCGTCGGTCTCTAGATCGTCAGTCTCGACAACCTCATCAGCGTCTTGTACGGCTTCGACTACCTCATCGACTTCATCAGCGTCTTCTACGGCTTCGACTACCTCATCGACTTCAACGGGCTCATCGACATCGCTGCCATCTGCGACTTCGTCAACAACCTCTGCTGCGTCAATGTCTACGACTTCGTCAACAACCTCTGCTGCGTCAGTGTCTACTACTTCGTCAACAACCTCTGCTGCGTCAGTGTCTATGACCTCGTCAGTGTCAATTACTTCAACATCAGCGGCTGAGCCTTCTACGTCAGCTGAGCCTTCTACGTCAGCTGAGCCTTCGCCAGTGTCTTCGGCTGGGGCGGCCACCGGAGGCACTGCGTCTGCGGCCTTGGCGGTTGCTTCTTCGAGAATTCCATCAGCAACTGAAGGATCGCTCAGTTCTTGAAGCGGAGACTCTTCAAGCTTGGCAAGTGCTGCCTGCAGCTCGTTCTGTGCAATCTGGATGCGTTCACGAGAGGAAACCTCGGTGACTCTCAAGATGTTCAGTCGCTTCTCAGCGGCATCGACATTGTCGCGAATCTTAGCCCGTGACATTTCATCAGCTTCATGCTGGATGAACTCGGCCTGGCTTCGAGCCTGGGAAATGAGTTCTGCAGACTCATCTCGAGCTGACTGCAGCTCTTGGGTGGCGATGTTTAGCTCAGCCTCAGCCTCAGCCTTGATCTCTTCGCGGTACGCCTCGGCCTCAGCCTTAACTTCTTCACGATAAGCCTCAGCTTCGGCGCGAACCTCAGTGCGGTACTCGTCGGCTTCAGCGCGAATCTCAGCGGCGGCTTCAGTAGCGGCCAAAGTTGCCGCATCAGAAGCTTCTCGTGCTGCCTCAGCGTCAGACTCAGCCTGAGCGCGGACAGCAGCGGCGTCCTCGTGGGCAAGTCGCAATAGTGCGGCCATGCGGTCGCCAAACTCGGTGAACCGGTCGTCGGTGAAGTACTCAAGGTCTTCTTCAAGAGTGGCTGGAGCTTGGCGAGCTGGCGCAGCCAGTGCATCTGGAACAACCTGCTCAGCAGCAGGCGGGGCAGCCTCTAGAAGAGCCTGGGCCTCACGGGCCGATGCTGCTTCTGCCGACGCGCTGGCGGCTTCAGCTTCGGCGACGCTGAGCTCGTCATCAAGACGGCGCATCTGACGCGCAACCTTGCCGAGGTAATTCTCGACCTCGTCGCGATCGAACCCTCGAAGGCCGATCGTGAACTGTTTACTTTCGATTTCTTCGGGGTTGAGAGCCACGGTGACTTCCTCCTCACTGGTGGAGACCAATCGGAACCCGCAGCACACAGTTGAGGACTTATGGTCAGACTTAGTTTCTTCATTCAACCTCATTTATGGTGTTGTTGGATAGCGCAAGCGCAATCTATGACTGTGACCACGGGAGATTTCTGAACATGCTACTAACCGAGATTGACCACGTCGCCATCGCTGTGCGTGACCTTGACGAAGCCATTGCCTACTACAAAGAGAGTTTTGGGGCCGAAGTTGCTCACCGCGAAACCGTGGAGAGTGACGGTGTCGAAGAGGCGCTCATCAAAGTGGCCGACAGCTACATCCAATTGACCGCAGCTACACGGCCCGACTCACCTATAGCCAAATTTCTTGAAAAAAGAGGCGAAGGATTACATCACATTGGCTACCGAGTTGATGATTGTGAGGCAGCCCTTGCGTCAATGGTTGCCGCCGGCGCTAGGCCAATCGATCCGAAACCTCGACCTGGCTCTAGAGGCACAACCGTCGCTTTTATCCACCCAAAGGGCAGCCTCGGCACTCTGATTGAACTAGTCCAAGAGAACCTTTAGGGCTGAACTAGTTCCGCTGGAACCAAGATCTCCCGTTGCCACAGTTCAAGCACCTGATCGAACGGGATTGGCCGACTAAGCCGATAGCCCTGGGCAATCTCGCACTTCAGATCACGCAAAAGAGTGAACTGTTCCCAGGTTTCAACGCCCTCTGCCACTGTTTGCATGCCCAAGCTCGAAGCCAGAGCCAAGGAAGCACTAACAATTGCGGTGTCTTCGCGGGCCTGGCCAAGGCCATCGACGAAGGATCGATCAATCTTTATGGTGTCGGCCATCGAGAACCTACGTAAGTAGTCCAAAGTGGCGTACCCGATACCGAAATCATCGATTGCGACCTTGCAACCGAGCGCAGAGAGCCGCTTAAGAGCTGCGACCGCACGTTCCAAGTCTTCAACCCGCATCGACTCAGTTACCTCGAACCCAAGCCTCGCCGGGGCAACCGAATAGGTCTCCATCGCCGCCAATACTGTGGGAATCAGGGAATCATCGGCTAGCTGTGCGGCAGAAAGGTTCACTGTAATTACGGGACCGTTTCCTGAAGAGTCAGACGGCCAGATGGCGATTTGGCGACAAACCTCATCTATTACCCAGGCACCGATGGGCACGATCAAGCCGGTTTCTTCGGCGATCTCTATGAACTCACCCGGAGGCAACAGGCCATGTTCGGGTCGTTCCCAACGAATCAGAGCTTCGGCACCGATCATTTTGCCAGTCGCTGTACTCACGAGGGGTTGATAGTGGACAACCAATTCGTTTGAATCGATCGCTACCTGCAGCGCTCGTTCTATGTCGTGCCTGGCAACTATGCGCTTTTGAAGGCTTTCTTCGAACATTGCGTACCGGCCACGACCAGCCTCCACTGCCAGCTGTAGGGCTGTTTCAGCGCTAGAAATTATGGCGCCCGGAGACTGACCTGGCTGATCCAGCATCACGATGCCAACCGATGCCGTCATAGAAACAACCTCAGGACCGTCAGGTTCGAGGTTTAGGTGCGCCACGTCGACTGGCTTGGAAAGTGCCGAAACGATTCGTGAAGCGGCTCGGGCCACTTCGGTCTCTCGCTGAGCGCTGTACAAAACGACGAACTGGTCACCGGCAATGCGGCCGACTGTGTCGCCTTGCCGAACTGAACCCCTAAGCCGGCGGCTTGCTTCTCGCAAGACCTCGTCGCCAACCTCTGGGCCCCGGGTGTCATTTATGGCCTTGAAACGGTCTATGTCAACAAGAAGGACTGCCATCTTGGACGAATCTGTGCCCAGCCGAGCGACGGCCTGTTCCAGACGATCAACGATAAGTGCACGGTTGGGAAGCTGGGTCAGCGGGTCGTGCAAGGCGTGATGGGTCAGGGTTGCTTCTGCGGAGCTGCGCTCGACAGCAACCGCAGCCACCCGACCTAGGTGTGAAAGAACTTGGGTCTCAGAAGGGTGGGGCGTCAGCCGCTGGCTGTTCAGCATGACGAGCGAGCCCAGGTGCCGCTGGTCAGGGCCAAGCATTGGTGACAGCCACAAAGAGATAAAGCCACTTTCGCCCAGCTCTAGAGCCAGTTCAAGAGGTAGGTCTTCTACTCGGACAACACCGGTTGTGTCAGCAGCTCCGTCTGCATCGAGCATCTGGAACACCGCTTCCATCAGCCCGGGCCGTAGTCCGCCGTGGATGATTCCCTCGAGTTCGAGATCTCGATCGGCCAAGCCGATCCAACACGTTCCGCCTGAGAGCTGCTCTTGGGCACGCTGGGCGACGTCAGCCAGAACGGCCGAAAGGTCATACCCACGGGCCAGTGAGTCGAGCATGTCGGCGTGATCTGCCAGCACCTTTTCTGCACTCGGCCGGGGCGACATGTCTCGATAGAGAGCGAGGAAAATCGGCGTAGTACCTTCCAGCGAAGGGATCGTCAAGAAGCTGGCCTTGACAGGAATCTTGGAACCGTCGGAGTGGGCCAGGTCCATCATCACTGTGGCTTGTTCGCCCTTGTCTACAACATCGCCAACGGCTTCGAGTTGTTCAACCGGGGTGTCATCTGACAACAAGACCTGAGGGCTTTTGCCAAGCAATTGGTCTGGACGGTACCCGAGTAGCGTTGCCAGGCTTTCACTGACATACATCAGGTGAGAGCGCCCTCCTTGATAAGAGGACATCGCCACCCCGTCGATTGAAGAAGTGACTCCGCTGTTACGCAGACTCCTCAGTGGGCGGGCTGCGAAAAGACCAGCAACTTCGGGGTCTGCGTGGACGGTTAGGTCGTCGGCTTCGACCCTGAGGTCATCACCAGCGGCTAGATCGCTGGTAGCAATGCTGATCTCGCTCACAGTCTGAAACTATCCCTTCCGAAGATGTGCGCCGACCTGAATGACCAAACACCTCTGAGAGCACCGGCGACACCACCCAGAGTGTGCTGAGTTCACCGAGGCGGTTCGCCTCGACTGAGAGAAACTAGTACTCAGAGCTCGACATTCGGCGGATAGTTTTAGTCAGGTGACAGAGAGCCTGAGCGTCAGAGAGCTGTGTGATGTGGTCTCGGCTGCCGTGAACGGGGCATTCAGTACCGAAGTTTGGGTTAGAGGCACAATCTCTGGCTTGAAGCGGCACTCGTCTGGAACTGTCTATTTCGATCTCGTCGACGAGTCTGACAACTTGGGGTCCGCCACTAGTGCTGTGATGAGTGTTGCTTTGTTCGATAAGGACAAGCGCCGGGTCAACAACATCTTAATGAAGGTCGCTGCGTCGGGTGTTCGCATGGCCGATGGCATGGAAATCCTGATCAGAGGCGCAGTGCGCTACAGCCCTCGCTCGGGCCGAATCCAGCTAAAGATGAGCTTGATAGATCCGTCCTACACGGTTGGAAAGTTGGAAATTGCCAAGGCGCTTCTTTTTGCTGAGCTGAAGGCGGAGGGAATTCTGGAGGCCAACAAACGGCTTCCGATCGCTGCTTTACCGCTATCGATCGCTTTGGTTACCAGTTCCAACTCAGCTGCCGAGGCCGATTTTGTGAACGAGGTTATGAGCAGCGGTTACCCATTCGAGATTCACGTGTTTGATACCCGCGTTCAGGGCGAAGCTGCAATTGGATCAATCACGGCGTCTATGCAGGCCATCGACAGCAGCGAGGAGCACTTCGACGTTGTTGCGATAGTGCGCGGAGGTGGTGCTAGGTCCGACCTTGTTGCGTTTGACCACGGCGACGTCGCCCGGTCCATCGCTCGCTGTGCACTGCCGGTTGTTATGGGAGTTGGCCATGACATTGACCGGTCAGTCTGTGATGACCTAGCCCACACCACCACCAAGACCCCGACAGCGTGCGCCGCGCACATCGTTGGAATCGTGCGCAACTTCTCCAATCGCGTTGAGGCCGCCAGCAAACGATTGGCCCATCTTGGATCTCTACGAATCCAAGCCGAGCGTGCTCGGTTGGAAACAATGGCAAACAGAATTTCTGCGATCCCTCAGAATCGCATAGCCAACGAGACTCATCGGCTGGCCAACGCTGAGGTGAGGATAAGAGCGCTCGACCCAGCACTGGCGCTGGCTAGAGGGTGGTCGATTACTAGAACTGTTGACGGTTCGCCTGTGCGCTCAGTTGCGGAGCTGTCCGAAGGGGACAAGCTTGTCACCACAATTGCTGACGGGGAGATCCATTCCACGATCTCGGTGTTAGACCCCACACCTCCTAGCCTGGACTCAGATCAATCTGGCGAGGGTTCAACGTGAGCGAAGAACTGACCTATCAAGCGGCGATAACAGAGCTTGAGACAATCCTGTCAGAGCTGGAAACGTCTGCCGTCGACGTCGATCACCTCAGTACCCGGCTTGCGAGAGCTACCGAGTTGGTTAGGTTCTGCCGAGACCGGCTCGCTGTGGTGCAGGCCGATGTTGCCGAGGTGTTAACTGATCTGGGTGACCCGGCTGCGGCCAACAGTTCCGGGCCTTCCTGATGCCTGAGAAAGCACCGCTCGAACTCACCGAGGTTGCGGCCAAGGTGGACGACCGCTTGCGTGAAGTACTTGAAACCGAGCACGCTCGCTGGTCGGCCCAAGATGAGCGCCTGGCAGAGATGGTTGAGTTTCTCGCCAATATCGTCAACGGCGGCGGCAAGCGAATGCGAGCAGCCTTCTGTTACTGGGCTTGGCGAGGCGTGGCCCCCGCTGGCTCCGACGAAACCGCAATTATTGACGCAGGCGCAGCGTTTGAGTTGATGCAAGCGTTCGCGCTCATCCACGACGACATCATGGACAACGCCGACACCCGCCGGGGTCAGCCAACAATCCATCACGTCTCGTCTAAGCAGTTCACGCAAGCGGGCTGGCTTGGAGAACCTCGTCGATTTGGCGAGGGCGTGGCCATTCTGGCTGGCGACCTTAGCCACGTCTACGCCGACCGTCTCGTGCAGGACGCCTCGATTGAGGCTCGCAACATTTGGGACGAACTACGCATCGAACTGAACCTTGGTCAGTATCTCGATCTCCGCTCGGCCGCTTCAGGAGACCGCGACACGGCGACAGCGGAATCAGTAGCCACATTCAAAAGTGCGCTTTACACAATTGTTCGACCCTTGCAGTTCGGCGTGAGCCTCGAGGGTCCTCCGAGCGAAGGGGTGCTGGAACAGCTCGACCGCTTTGGCCGACCACTGGGCCGAGCGTTCCAACTGAGGGACGATCTCCTTGACATCGTCGGCGACTCTTCGGTGCTTGGAAAGCCAGTCGGAGATGACCTTCGTGAGGGAAAACCGACTGAGATCTTGGCAACTGCGTTGGAACGGGCAAATCCAGTCCAAGCCGGCCTTTTAGCCAGAGTTGGGGCTGATGACCTTAACGAGGGCGATCTCAGCGAAATTATTCACATCCTTCATGAAACTGGAGCACTTGTTCATATTGAGGAGAAAATCGCTCTATTAGTGGACGAATCGCTGGCAGAGGCAGACAAACTCCCGTTTGGCGAAGAAGTTCGCTCGACGCTTAGAGCTTTGGCCCACTACGTTGCATGCCGTAACCATTAGGTGGAGCTGTGAGTTACTTTCCGCGCTTGCGGAAGGGGTTTCTTCGTCGAAAGGTTGGTAAGTGAGCGTCAGTCGACAGGCAAGCGCAACACAGCAAGATGGTCCGCCATCAGCTCGTGATGTATGGCGCGCTCTGCGATCGCTTCGCCACGGCAAGATCGACGAATCGACCCTGACTTCAACCGACGTTCAGGCTGCGGTAGCAACCTCACTATCGGCCCTGATGGTGGGTCTGCGCTGGGGCGCTGCTTTGGTGGGGCTGGCGTGGGCGGCGACCGAGGTCGACGAAGGCAACGTGCGCTCGGCGATCACTCTTGCAATTGTTGTGTTCTTGGCCTCGTGGCGCACGATCCGACCTCTGCGGCTTGGGGATTCTCGAGCACTGCAAGCCAGTTTCGCACTAGCTGACGTTGCGATTCTGGCTGGCGCAACAGGAGTCTCGGAGGGTCTGAACAGCCCCTTTGTTGGCTGTGTTCTGGTAGCGGTTGCCATCGTCAGCTTTGGCTGGGGTTTACGCCTCGGACTAATCGGCGCAGGTGTTGGCCTCTTCACCTCATCCTTGGTTTCAATATTCTCCCTAGCCGGGGGCGGCGCAATACCCGGCGCGCTTGCGGTGGCCTCTCTGGGCGGCGCTGCGGTCTTCCCAGGCGTAGCCCAGTCACGCCTGCTTGAGCTAGAGAGCCGAGGGCGAAAGCTAGAAGGCAGCCTCGACAAACTGGCCGAGACCAACCATCTGCTTGGTGCGTTGAACAACGTGACACGGTCGCTCCCGTCTTCTCTTGACCTGGCTGAGGTTCTCCAGAACACCCGGCAACAGCTGATTGAGAGCTTCGGTGCTGACCGGCTGGCCATCTTGACTTTCGAAGAATCGACTTGGGCCCCCCAGGTTCAAGACGGCTTCAACCTGCCACCCATCATCCGCAACACGTCGTTACCGGCACCACTACAGGAAGCCACGACATCATCAGAAGTGCTGCGAGTCTTGGACTTGAGCACAGTCAGTGACCGCATCGGCAGCGGAATGTACAGCCGACTTGTCGTGTCGGGTGTAGACACGGGGCTGGTTGCGCTGGAAAACAACTCCCCAGGCCACTTCAGCGCCAACGATGCCAAGCTCCTGGCCGGAACTTCGGAGGTGCTAGCGCTAACTATCGCCAACGCACGAGCCTTCGGGCAGCTTCGATCGCTTGCGGCGGCTGAAGAACGAACCCGAATCGCTAGAGATCTCCACGATCGCCTCGGCCAGTATCTGACTTACATTTCGATGGAAATCGAACGCATCAACACCGAGCAGTCCGAACCATCGTCGGACCTAAAGAACCTTCACGAGGACACTCAAGGTGCAATCGCGGAACTGCGAGACACCCTTATGGACATGCGGGCTGCGGTCTCAACAACTCGCCCGCTCTCGGTCTTGCTGTCCGAAGTGGTCGATCGAGTCCGGCGAAGAACTGCGATCTCTGACATCACTCTTTCCTTGCCAGAGGATCCAAGCGCTCGGTTAACCGCAATTGTGGAGAACGAACTGCTTCGTATTGCCCAAGAGGCCCTGACTAATATCGAGAAGCATGCCAACGCAACTCAGGTACATGTGGGATGGTCTATCAGCGGTGGAAAGGGCGTTCTGACGGTGCAAGACGATGGCCGTGGGTTCGATCCGAGCAAGGGAATACGCGGAAACGCTTATGGACTTGTGGGTATGCGTGAACGTGCGGCCTCAGTTGGGGCATTCTTAGAAGTAACAAGTGAGCCAGATCAGGGCACAGTTATTAGTGTCCTGACCAGCCAAACTCCTGGAGAAATCAATGATCAAAATCTTGCTGGCTGATGACCACGCCCTACTAAGGGAAGGTTTGCGGCGCTCATTCGAGTCGGCCGGGGACACGGTCTTGGGTGAAGCTTCAACAGGTGAGGAAGCGCTGGCTCTAGCCAAGGCGCTTCAGCCCGACGTAATCCTTATGGATCTCTCAATGCCAGTAATGGACGGCATCGAGGCTACTCGACGTATCCGCGACGAGGTCCCCGGTGCGCGCATCGCAGTTCTGACAATGCACGACGACATTGACAAAACCCGGGACGCAATTGCGGCCGGCGCAAGTGCGTACATGTCAAAAGGCACCTCGTTTAAGGACGTTCGCGAGACCGTTCTTCGTGTGGTGGACGGCGAAACTGTTCTTTCACCTGCTTTGGCCGGCGCAATGCTGACAACAGCAAACGAGCATCGGGCTAACCAGGACCTACTGAGCGATCGCCAGATCGAGATCCTCCAGGCCATCGCAGATGGCATGAGCACTAAGCAGGCCGGACGGCATCTTGGAATCACCACCAAGACCGTTCACAACCACCTGAACGCCATCTACCGCAAGCTTGATGCCCAGAGCCTCACACACGCCGTGCTTAGCGCTGTACGCCTCGGAATCATCAACCTCGACAACGCCGACGACGAAGACGACGAATAGCTCCCACTCGTCAACCCTTCTGTCAGAGGTTTATCGGGCTATAGCCCGATAAACCTCTGACAGAAGCAGGGCGGGGGCTTAACGCCTCATGCGCCAGCCGGTAAACCGAAAGCTAAGCCCCGATTCCAGCGCTACTCTTGCGCCTTGTGTCTAGTCCTAAGTCAGAGGTAGCCGGAGAGGCAGAACGACGTCGTACGTTCGCAATCATCTCTCACCCTGACGCGGGCAAAACCACACTGACAGAGAAGTTTCTGCTTTACGGCGGCGCCCTTGGCAAAGAGGCAGGCGCTGTTAAGGCTCGCTCAGGAGGCCGCGCCGCCACCTCTGACTGGATGGAAATGGAACAGCAACGCGGCATTTCCATTACCTCAGCCGCCCTTCAGTTCGCCTACCGAGACAAGGTTGTGAACCTCCTAGACACCCCCGGTCACCGCGACTTCTCCGAAGACACCTACCGAGTGCTTGCCGCTGCCGATGCAGCAGTAATGGTTTTGGACGCCGCGAAAGGCATCGAGCCTCAGACGCTAAAACTGTTCGAGGTGTGTCGTGAACGAGAAATCCCGTTCATGACCCTCATCAACAAGTGGGATCGGCCCGGCAAGGGTGCGCTTGAGCTGTTGGACGAGATCGAAGAAACCCTGATCGTCGAACCAACCCCCGCCACCTGGCCCGTTGGCTACGCAGGCGACTTCCGCGGCATCATCAACCGCACGACTGGCGGCTATACCAAGTTCGAACGGACCGCCCGCGGTTCGACCATTGCCCCTGAGACAGACATGAGCGCCGATGAAGCTGCGGCTACCGAAGGTGAACATTGGGAAGTTGCTTCGGAAGAATCTGAACTGTTGTCAGAGCTAGGGCGGAACCCAAACATCGAGACCTTCCGAGCTTGTGAATCAACGCCGGTGTTCTTTGGCTCTGCGCTTACAAACTTTGGTATCCGCTTTCTGTTGGACGGTGTCATCGACATGGTTCCTTCACCCGACGCCCGCGTTCTTGCCAACGGCGACACACGACCAGTTGATGACCCCTTCGCTGGCCTCGTGTTCAAAGTTCAGGCCGGTATGGATCGTGCCCACCGAGACCGCATTGCATTCGTTCGAGTCTGTAGTGGCAAGTTCGAGAGAGGCATGTTGGCCACAGCCGGACGTACAGGCCGCCAATTCTCCACCAAGTACGCGCAGACTTTGTTCGGCCAAGACCGCGAAACAGTTGATGAGGCCTTCCCAGGAGACATTCTGGGTTTGGTCAACGCAAACGACGTTCAAGTTGGCGACGCAGTCTGGGTTGGCAAAGAGGCCGATTGGCCCGAGCTTCCCGCATTCGCTCCCGAGTACTTCATGAGGGCTCGGGTGCTTGACACGTCAAAGTTCAAGCAGTTCCGAAAAGGCCTGGCTCAGCTGGACGAAGAGGGCGCCATCCAGGTACTGCGAGATGCCGACCTGGGCGACCAAGCGCCGATTCTGGCCGCAGTTGGCCAACTCCAGTTTGAGGTTGCGACGCACCGGCTTGAGACCGAATTCGGGGCGCCAGTCGAATTGACCCCAACGCCCTACACAATCGCCCGCAGGACTAACGCTGAAAGCACAAAGCAGCTTCGCGCAATGCAAGGCGTCGAAGTCATGACAAGGGCTAACGGGACCCACCTTGCCCTCTTTGAGAGCCGGTACTGGATGGAGCGAGTCCTCGCTGACCATCCCGAGCTGACGCTTGAACGAATGGTCGCTGAAGGCGGCCTGGGATGACCGAGCAGCGGCCCGACGGAACCCACAGTGGTGACGGGCTAGCTGCGTTCTTGGTGATCATGAGCTTGGCGATGATCGGTGTGTTCGTGTGGAACACATGGGACCCAACCTCAACTGGCGGCGACGTAGACGTGGCTGGTCTCACCCAAACCACGCCTCCCACAACGGCGCCGGCGACCACAACCACAACTGCTCCACCCGAGACCACCACGACTACCAAGCCCCCTTATGAGGGTTGGGTCGACCCAACTTCTTCAGGTCAACCCTGGAGCGCTCTGGGAGCGGTGGAAGGACTCTTGACCTTCAGAGGTAACCCGACGCGGTCGTTCTATGGGACCGGGCCCATCCCGCAAGACCCTTCGGTTCTGTGGACTGCTGAGATTGGATGTTCAAACTCCACCGTCGGTGGCCAAGCCAAGCTTTGGTGCGGCTCTGGCTGGACCGGTCAGCCGTCGGTCTTCCGCCCTCCCGGTGACACCGACAACTGGTGGGTTGCATTCGGCGGCTACAACCGCAAAGTCAACTTCTTAGATCCCGACACCGGCGCCCAGGTGTATCCGCCTTATGAGACCGGCGACATCATCAAGGGGTCTATCACAATCGACCCGGACGGCTTCCCGTTGCTCTACACAGGTTCTCGTGACAATGACTTCCACGTAGTCGCCCTAGACGGGGAAGAACCTCGGTCGCTTTGGAAGTTGAACGCCGACGCAGTGAAACCAACTAAGTGGAACGATGATTGGGACGGCTCGGCCTTGGTCATTGGTGACTACCTAATCGAAGGCGGGGAAAACTCACGCTGGTTTGTAGTGAAACTGAACCGTGCTTATGACGCCGACGGGAAAGTCACCGTTGACCCACAAATCGTGTTCTCCGCCCCAGGATGGGATCAGGAACTGCTTGACGCTCTCGGCGGTTCGAACGCAGTGTCGATTGAAAACTCAGTGGCCATCAGCGGCAACACTGTCTATTTCGGCAACGGTGGCGGCCTGATTCAGGGTTGGGATATTTCTGGTATCGAAGACGGCATAGAGCCGACACGGACGTTCCGCTATTGGGCCGGTGATGACATCGACGCCACGTTGGTGATTGATGACGAAGGCATGATCTATGCCGGGATCGAGTACGAGCGAGGCAACTCTCGGAGTCAAGAAGTTGGCCAGATCATCAAGCTTGATCCGTCCAGGCCGGATGATCCCTTGGTTTGGGGGCGTGAGGCCCGCAGCGGCCTTGACACTGGAGTCTGGGCCACTCCTGCGCTGTGGGAAGACCTACTGATTGTGCCCACCGATGACGGTCGAGTGTTGGGATTGGACCGGGCGACCGGTGAAGAACGTTGGCTGCTGAATCTGCCTGGGCCGCTGTGGCAAAGCCCCGTGGTTGTTGACGGCGTACTGATTCAAGGCGACTGCCTTGGCCATCTCCACGCTTTCGACATCACTGGCGACGCCCCGGTTGAGCTGTGGGACGTTTACTTGGATGAGGGCTGCATTGAGTCAACGCCAGCCGTCTGGGAGGGCAAGATCTTTGTCGGCTCCCGTAATGGGACGTTCTACGCCATCGGCTAGTTCGCATTTTGACCTGAACAAGAACCACAAACCCCCGTTCTGGCTGTGTCCAAGGCCACCACTCCCGGTTCTGGCTGCGCCCAGAACCGAATGCGGTTGTTGGAGCGGTCAGTTCGAAATTTGGGTGTAGCCGTCGGGTTGAATGTCGAACCCTCGGTTGAACCGAGCCCGAGCATTTTCCCAAGCAATGAAGTGGGTAAGTTCGACCACTTGCTTTTCGGAGAAGTTCGCAGCGATTCGACTACGAAGGTCATCGTCCACCGACGCCGGCGTCACCGTTAAGGCTTCGGCGTATTCGGCAACAAGTCTCTCTAGGTCGTTCAGTTTGTCGGTTGCTCGCCAGTCGGCGATTCCATCGATGGTGTCTTGATCGAGGCCCAGCTCACGGCCGAGCGCAGTTCCCAGATCGTGTCACCACATACATCCGATGATGGCCGACGCTCGGAGCTGGGCGATGGTCTTGAGTCGGTCGTCCACTGAGCGGCTAAATGCCACCCAGCGCTCCATCGCCATCTTCCCGAACGCAGTGGGTTTGTGTTTCGCCGCTTGCCTGACCGGTCCCGGCCTGGCGGGACCCCGGCGGAAGACTTTTAGTGTGGTGAGCATGCCCATGAGAACAGTTTGGCTGAAGGACCCAGGGATTTTCCAGACCACTGCCCGGCATGAATCCCAGTCCAGCAGAAGCTAGGCGGTGACAAAGCTGGTGAATTTGTCAACGAGACCAGGAAGATGGGCGCCAAAAAAGTGATCAGCACCGTCGATGGTCTTCACCGAAATGTTCTGCCACTCAGCCACTGTCGCTGAGGCCTTTCCCGGCGGATTGAACTGATCGTTCTCGCCAATGGCCAATACTTTTGGGGCCTTGGAGTTCTGCGCTGCCATATCAGCCGGATCAACTACCGATAGCGGCGGAGCAGCCATAAACCATCCGGCGATGCGTTCGTCATCAAGAGTGAGGGCAACATCGGCCCCAAATGACCAACCTGCAACATAGAGCGGCACATCGGGCGCGGCTTGAGCGAGATGTTCAACTGCCGCGGCTACGTCGAGGCGCTCGGCTCCGCCTTTGTCATGGGTTCCCGAAGACTGCCCGGTGCCACGAAAGTTAAAGCGCAGGGCCGCCACGTTGGTGTGGAGCATTGCGCCAAAGAACCCCGCTGGAACTGGTGTGAACATGTCGCCACCCATTTGAGGATGAGGATGGGTAATGACAACAGCGGCACTGACCGACTCCGGCAAGTACAGCTCAGCCTGAAGCGACTCACCATCAACAGTAGAAACAAAAAGCTCAGCCACAAGCCAACTCTAGTTTGATGCCCCGCTCTGGGTTCAGAAAGCGCCTGGTTTCGCGGAGTTGCCCGCCAGGGGCAGAAAACTTGTGGTTCTGGAGAGTTGCGCTGCAACTCTAGTTTCTGCCCCGCCAGGGGCAGAAAACGTGGAGCCTGGGAGAATCGAACTCCCGACATCCTGCTTGCAAAGCAGGCGCTCTACCAACTGAGCTAAGGCCCCTAAGGGTCATTCAATCTAGCTGCCAATTTCATCTTCTGCGCCGTTTATTGCGCCGAAAGAACTGGGCCCGAACAATCTTACTGCCGGACTTGTAATTTCATCGGCGTTTTCGGGCACTTCTGAAGACAAGTCTGGGATATGCGGGAACGCACTTTCAGGACCTTCATCGGCACGAACAGCCGGATCATTTGATCGCCTAGTGGGCGTCGGCTCGGGGGCACGTCCGATAGTGATTGTTCTCGGAGCGGCGGTTCTGGAGTCAACCCGAGCCAAGAAGTAAGGACCTCCAGGTGGACCAACCATGCCCGGCGGCGGACCTTCGTCGATAGCGGTGTGTCGCCCACGCACAAACATCGTCACTCCAGTGATCAGCCCGAGTAGCCCAAGGACCAACAATGCCGTGGCCAGTGGGCTCAGTTCAAGGTCTGAGCCGGACGATTCAGACACTTCACCCAAATCCTCAGTTGTGGGCGAGTCGCCTAGTGGCTGACTCTGATCAGCTCCAACTTGCTCACCGTCGCTTTCGCCGCCACCCACCGCATCGGTTGCGGTAGTCGGAACTGGGTCACCAACTGCACCTTCTGTGCTTTCTGTGCCTTCTGTGCCAAGAAAGCTGGAGTTGACCCAGCCAACCGGTTCACAGCTCCCAATACCAATTTGATACCAAGTTCCGCTACCCACGGGACTAGTCAGTCCGGTTGCCACCGCCGGAGCTGCGGGTTCGAGGGTAAGCACGATCGTGAATTGAACTCCTGGGCCCTCCCTGACGTTTAGTGAATCGTTGGCATCAACGCCGTCAACAAAAACGTCAGCACATTCGAGGGAATCAACGAAGGTTCCATTATCCACAACCTGGGCAGCAACTGGGGTGACAAGCCACAGGAAACACGCCGACGTTATTAGAACAGACTGCGTACAAGCACGGGTCAAGACCGATCGAGATCGGCTTGTGGACTGATGCCTCTGCACTCTGACCCTCTCTGTTGGCGTGACAGTTGAATCAACTTAGTTCGCCAGGCATTTCTACCTAGACATACCCTGGAAGTCCGCCCACGTAATTACACCTGTGTATTTCTCTGTGGATTGTGTGGATAACGCAAAAGTAATCCCCAGATTATCTTCTTCCATCTGCTTGTTGAAGAAGCTTTACCGCCGATAGAGATGCATGCCTAGTTCCACCCAGAAGGCGCCTCTCGGCAGTGCCAGCCGACAGATCACGTCTGCCGAAGTCATTATCTCCAAGGTCTTCCACCATTCGTTTGACCTGGTCACAGAGGTAGTGGCGGTTCTGTGCGGGTCGCCTCGACGGGCCCAGTCCATAGTTGCGCAGAACCTCGTGGGAATGGCAACTCACAGACTGACCGATGACCCGGCTCGAAATCTTGCTCGACTAAGAGCAAAGTCTCTAGAGACGTTAAAGGCCGAATGGATTCCCACGCCCACAAGCAACAGCATGCGACACTCGCCGCTGGCTCTAATTCAGTCGCTTCCTTTTGGTGAAGCGGCCGCGTACGTCCTTGACAGCTTTGCGGGCCTTGACCCTGTTGATATCTCGGTCGCTTTGGGTTCAACCGAGGCTGGTGCTAAAGCCGAACTCAAACGGGCGACTTTCGCTATCAAATCCAGAATCAAACAGGAACCAGAGGATCTGGTCTCGGTGTTCAACTCTGAAGCGGAATTCATGGCCAGCCAGGAATACGCCGAGCCCAAGATTCTGGAACAGATCCTGGCTGACATAGCAGCCCAAACCCCCCAGACCGTTCGGCGACCGACAGGGGCGTCCAAGCGCCGGAAGCCGCTGCTTAGACGACTCCGGGCTTAGCACCACTGTAAAGTTTCGACCTGCCGTGCGTTTCGGCCCGCCAGGCGTTTCAGGCAGTCAAGGATTACTCTGCGAGTGCACCTTCGAAGATGAACTCGATACGCCGGTTTTCCTGACGGCCTTCATCGGTGTCGTTGGAAGCAATTGGTTCCGCAGCACCTGCTCCTCTTGAGCTAAGGCGAGCAGACTCCACACCCAGTTCAACCAAACGGTTGAGCACGGCGCTGGCTCTGTTTTCAGACAGAGCTTGGTTAAGCGCACCTGAGCCCTGGTTGTCGGTGTGCCCGACAATCTCCACTGGGATGTCTGGCACCGAGTTCATTGCATCGGCAACTCGCTGAAGAATCTCATCGCTTTCAGGCGAGATGTTTGCGCTACCGCTAGCAAATTGAATTGGCTCAGCGGCTAATTCGGCCCGCAGACGCTCCTGAAGGCGACCAAGCGCCTCAGCGCTGGAGTCGACCTCGACGGTGTTCGCAACCGCAACTCCGGCGTTGTCGAGCTCGAGCAAGTCTTGCAATCCAGTGGCCAGCTCATCGCCTGGGTCAACTAGTCCAGTAACCCGAATCTGGCCGCCATCCCAAGTTGTGTTTCCGACCGTTAGACCCGCTGAATCTACGTTGGCCGCTCCGTAAAGCTCTTCGGCGTTACCTATGAGCCTTGTGCGTGAGGCCTCGTCGGGCACAACGCCAGACAACGTCACAGTGTCAGTTGCGACGGCAAATTCGATGTCGGCCGGAGTGAGTTCGGCGTCGGCGAAGTTGACGTCAAGTGCCGGAGTCATGCCGCCAACTGCGGCGCTGGCGCCTAGCAATTGATTTGGCCGATCGTCGCCGTCAGCGGCGTCGCCAGTAACTGTGATCGTGCCGCCTTCCATTGTTGTAGCTTCGTCGATGGTGAGCTCGTCGATGACGTTGGCGTCGCCGTAGATGCCACGAGCCTGCTGAACCAGCTGGTCCCTAGCGGCGGAGTCGGGAACCGAGCCGGTCAGGGTGACAGTGTCACCCGATACCTGGAAGACCAAGTCAACCGGAGTTGCAGCGGCCGGGGCCGGGGCGTCGTCTTCAACAGTCGTAGCCACTGGAACAGTGGCACCCGTTTCGTCGTTGCCACCAGAACTGTCACCGTCGCATGAGTAGGCGAGCAGAGCCAGAACTAGAAAGACTGCGAAAAGGAACGCCAAATATGACCAGCCGGCATAGGTAGCGTTGCGATCAACGCCAGCTGCCATAGCTGCTTCGCGGTCCTCGTCATCAGAGACAGTTGCGACTGCACCGTCTTCGTCAAGATTCTCAATGTCACTCATTCAGGAAAGCGTAGGCGAATCAAGCTCAAGTAGAGGCGTTTCCTCAAACTCAATAAAGATGCACTCTCCTGGACACTCCGCGGCGGCCTCGATTACGTCCCGCTCGCGAAAACCCGGAACGGTCGCAAGCTCTGAAGCTCCGCCCGGATCATTAAAGACCTTGGTGCCTTCCACGCAGTAAGCGATCCCATCTTCAAGAAGTCTGAACACCTCGGGGGCGTGGTCGGTACACAGACCATCGCCAGTACAGAGGTCTTGATCGATCCAGACCTTGAGGCGAGATTGAGGTGGCATCTGCACATCCATCCCGATGAGGGTACAACTCGGCCCGGTCACAACCCGAACCAAGCTACCTTTGGGGCTGTGAGCTCGAATTTTGGCACCCTATTCCGCATAGCGACCTTTGGCGAAAGCCACGGCCCTGCCGTCGGTGTCATAGTTGACGGCTGTCCACCGAGGCTTGAGATATCGGCAGAGGAGATTCAGGCTGAACTGGACAAACGACGTCCAGGGCAATCAAGGCTTGTAACTCAGCGTGACGAGGCAGATCAGGTTGAAGTTTTGTCTGGCCTGTTTGAAGGCCAGACAACTGGAACATCGATAGCCCTTGTAGTGCGCAACGCAGACCACAACAGCGGCGCTTATGACCACCTGAAGGACCTCTACAGACCCAGCCACGCCGATTACACCTACGAGGCCAAGTTCGGAATCCGTGACCACCGCGGCGGCGGACGGTCTTCAGCTCGCGAGACCATTGGCCGGGTCGCAGCCGCAGCCATCGCTCGCAAACTTCTGACAGTGGGCACCGGAGTTGAAATCGTTGCCTGGGTTGACGAGGTTCACACGATCAATGCATCGGTAGACAGCGAAGTTGTCACCAGCGAAATGGTCGAAGGCCATCCGACCCGTTGCCCAGATCCCGAAGCAGCCGACGCGATGGCCAGTGCAATCGAACAAGCCCGACGTGACGGTGACTCGCTGGGCGGAGTTGTGAAGTTTGTGGTGCGAAACGTGCCTGTTGGGTTGGGCGAGCCAGTCTTTGACAAGCTCGATGCTGATCTGGCCAAGGCGCTCATGAGCTTGCCGGCAACCAAAGGATTTGAGATCGGGTCAGGATTTGCGGGCACTCAGATGACAGGGCTTTCCCACAACGACGCCTTCACTCCGGGAGCCGATGGAAAGCCCGAGACTGCAACAAACAACTCAGGTGGTATCCAAGGCGGCATGTCGAACGGCGCAGCAATTACTGGTCGGATCGCCTTTAAACCAACGGCCACTATCTCTTCAGAGCAGGACACCGTCAACACAGACGGCAAAGCCGTAAAGCTAGCCGCCAAAGGTCGACACGATCCATGTGTTCTTCCCAGGGCCATCATCATGGTTGAGTCGATGATTGCGCTTGTTCTCGCCGATCACTGGCTTCGCCAAAAAGCCCTCGACGTCCTGTAGACGCTCTTAGGGCTGGTCGCCTTCGTCGGGGTTGCCGTCGCTTCGCTCTCTTAAGAACGCCTCCAGTTCAGCTGCGAGGTCATCGCCTTTGGGTAACAGCTGCTCGTCAGAGTCAACTTGGTGCTCAAGCCCTGTCACATACTCTCGACTGTCGCCATCGGCCGCTACCGCTTGATCTACCCGCATCGCCCACTCACTGACCGCAGGATCGAGTTCCTCATAACCGGTCTCTAGACCCATCGTCTGCTGAAGTCGCCGCAGCAAGGCCCTAGTGGCCTTGGGGTTAGGCGGGCTAGGCACGTAGTGAGGAATCGAAACCCTCAGCGAAACCACGGGGAAACGAGCGGCGTCGAGGCGCTGGTTGAGCACCCCAACCAGACCGGTAGGCCCTTGGTAAGTCGGGTTGGCGAGGTTCAGGCGTCGAGACAGTTCCGGGTCGGCGGCGCTGCCAGTAACAGCAAGAGGCCGGGTGTGGGGCACCATCGAAATCATCGAACCGACGGTTATAACCATCTCTGCCCCACTGCTGCGCGCTACAGACAGGACTGCGTCAGCGTAGGACTGCCACCTGAGGTGAGGTTCCACACCGAGCATGACCAGGACATCGCGTGTGCCGGGCCGGCGACATGACCAAACGGTTGTGTCGGGCCAATCGATCTTTCGGTTTCCGTCGCTATCAAATCGAGCGCGAGGTCGGGCCTGCTGGAAGTTAACGAAACCCTCGCTAGAGATCACTGCGTACTTCTCGGCCTCGGACCGATCCTTGATCCAAGCAAGGGCATCAGTTGCCGCCTCAGCCGCGTCAAACAAGCCTGCAAAAGCAATCAGAAGCAGCGGCCGCTGCAGCCTGGGTGCGTCAAAAAACTCCACCTCGGTCATAGTTCGATCTTAACGGCGCCACCGTTCAGCCGTGTTTTGACAAGGGGCCACCCGCGTCAGCGCCACAGTGTTTGTTTGGAGGCCTTTAGCGAGCGTAAAGTGCTTCGATTTCAGCCTGGAATCGTGTGTGAATTCCACGACGCTTCAGCTTCGATGTTGGCGTCAGCAGGTCAGTGTCAGGCATCCACTCGTCGCCCAACACCTTCACTTTCTTCACTCGCTCAGCGTTGTTAAAGCTGGCCATGGCGTCCTCAAGGCACGCATCAATCTCGGCTTGAACATCAGGATGATCAGCTAGCTCTTCCATCGAGCTGTACTCGATGCCTTTGCTGGCGGCCCAGGTGGCCGCATACTCAGGATCAAGCACACACAGGGCCGAAACAAACGGACGCTGGTCACCAATGGCGATTGCCTGACCCACAAGTGGGATCATCTTCAGCGACGACTCGAGATTCGAAGGTGACAAGTTCTTGCCGCCTGCGGTAATGATCAGTTCCTTCTTCCGGTCAACGATCTTGAGGTAGCCCTCGTCATCAATCACACCAATGTCACCGGTCGAGAACCAGCCTTCGTCGTCAAGAACTTCGGCGGTCTTCTCAGCCTGGTTCAGGTAACCCTGGAAAACGTTGCCACCACGACACTGAACTTCGCCGTCTTCGCCTAGGCGCAAATCAAGCCCGGGAATCGCTCGGCCAACAAATCCCGACTTCACGCGGGTGGGTTCCCAAGTGAGTGGACCTGATGTCTCGGAAAGGCCATACACCTCAGAAAGCGGCACGCCGATGGTCCGGTACCAAGACATCATCTCAGCCGGAATTGGGGCTGCGCCAGTCACCGCACAAATCAACTGGTCTAATCCAACAAGCTCACGAATAGTCGAAAATGCCACGGCATCTAGGAATTCATAGGTCTCAATTTCTTCCTTGCTTGCAGTGCCCAAGGTCATCTTCTCGGCAATAGGGCCAGCCGCTTCAAGAGCTTCACCGACTGCCTTAGCCTTCTCCGGATCTGCCGAAAGTGCTGCGTTCACTCCGGCGTAGATCTTCTCCCAGACTCGGGGCACACCAAACATCAAGTTGGGCTTGGTTGCCCCGGCATAGGTGGCAATGTCTCGGGGGTCTGGGCAACAGGTCACTTCGTAGCCAACAAATATGGCCTGATAGAAGCCCATCATTCGCTCGGCGATGTGGGCCATCGGAAGGTAGGAGATGATGCGCTGACCGGCAGGACCATCGGGGAAAACCATCATGTCGAGCATCGACTCAACGGTCCAACAAACGTTGTAGTGGGTCAGCATCACACCCTTGGACGGGCCAGTAGTGCCCGAGGTGTAAATCAAAGTGGCCAAGTCATCCGGAGACGCATTGCCAAGCTCAGCCTCTAGATCCAAAGGTTCGCTTTCCAACAACTGGCCATAGTTGAAGTCAGCCTCGGACACGCCCTCGGTGTGGCAGACGCCAAGCTTTTCAAGCTTGGCAAGTTCTGGGCGGGCTTTGGAGAACACGTCAAAGAATGGCTTGTCTTCAACAACAGCGATCGACGCTCCAGCGTCATTGCACAAGTAAACGATCTGTTCAGTGGATGATGAGTTGTAGATACTCACCGGAGTTGCGCCCAGGAACAAACATGCCAAGTCCACGATGTGGAACTCGTGGTTGTTCTTGAACATGAGCATGACCATGTCGCCCTTATCAACCCCGACTGAACGCAGACCAGCCGCAACCCGAGCTGTGGTGGCCGCCATCTCGGTGTAGGTCATTTCAGACCACGAGTCATCTGCGTTCTTCCAGCGAAGGGCAACCTTGTCTCCGTGGTCGGCAACGGTCGAGAGGAAGCGCATCGGAACGGTTTGCCCGGCTACTCGTGTGTCGATTTCAGCCTTGGTGTTCATATTCAGTTCGCCTTCTTTGTTTGGGTTAAAGCCATGCCTGTCCGGGATTAAGCCATGCGTTGTGCCCCGGAGGGTACTCAAGTGGCATGCTTTATGCCATGTCACTAGACCTGGCCAAAACTTCCGAACTCATCGCAACGACCTGGGCCCAGGAGCTAGTCCCCCAACTTCAGGAGTACATAGCAATTCCAGCACTGTCTCCCCATTTCGACCCTGACTGGGAAGCTTCGGGCCATATCAGAGCCGCCGTCGATCAGATCTCAACCTGGATCAAGAGCCGACCCGTCGAAGGAATGACTGTAGAAGTAGCCGAGTTAACGGGACGCACACCGCTTATTGTGGTTGAGATTGAGCCGTTTGGTACTCCGACTACCGATGCAACGATTGTGTTGTACGGACATCTTGACAAGCAACCAGAAATGACCGGCTGGCGAGAAGGTTTGAGTCCTTGGACACCGGTGATCGAGGGCGACAAGCTTTACGGACGGGGCGGTGCCGATGATGGCTACGCCGCCTTCGCTTCATTGACCGCCATTGAGGCCGTTCAAAAGAGCGGCGGATCCCACGCTCGATGCATTCTTATTGTGGAGGCGTCAGAAGAATCTGGCTCTCCCGACTTACCAGCGCACGTGGATGCGTTGGCCTCACGGCTGGCTGGCACTGATCTAGTGCTATGCCTCGATTCAGGCTGTGCGAACTATGAGACAGTCTGGCTGACCACATCTCTGCGTGGTCTCGTTGCCGGGGTTCTAAGCGTGGACATTGTCAGCGAGGGCCTGCATTCGGGTTCGGTGGGGGGAGTGGTTCCGTCGACCTTCCGGATTGCTCGCCAGCTATTGGACCGCATCGAAGACGTCAGCACAGGTGAAGTGTTGTTGGATTCGGCCAAGGTTCAGGTTCCCGCCTACCGAGTGGCTGAAGCCCAAGGGGTGGCCGACGCAATGGGCGCGGACGCGTTCGAACGAGTGCCTTTGGTGGAGGGTGCACGCCTGGTCCACGATGACCCGGCCCACCAGTTAATGGCACGAACCTGGGCCGCTTCGCTATCAGTCATTGGGGCCGACGGGCTACCCGCAACTGGTGCTGCAGGCAATGTCTTGCGGCCAAACACTTCGCTAGAACTATCGCTTCGAATCCCTCCTACGGCCGATGCTGACGCGGTCTTGGCCGAGATGACCAAGCGGCTTACCGACAACGCTCCTTATGGAGCGAAGGTCACATTCGACCGGGCCGAAGCCTCAAGCGGCTGGCACGCCCCTGACCTAAACCCTTGGCTTAGCGATGCGCTGGAGCAGGCATCTCAGTCTGCGTTCGGGCAGAGCATGCAGCTCCAAGGTGAGGGCGGTTCTATCCCGTTCATGGGAATGCTCGGAGACAAGTTCCCTCAAGCTCAATTCGTTATCACCGGCGTGCTTGGGCCTGGTTCAAACGCTCACGGACCAAACGAATACCTACACCTTCCTTACGCCGAGAAACTGACTCAGGTCATCGCCGGAGTACTTGACTCTCACGGCAGCCAGTCCCCCGCTTCCACAGGGGCCGCTTAACAATGGTCGCCACACTCCCGCCCAGCATCTTCAACGACGTAATTGGCCCGGTCATGCGAGGCCCGTCCAGTTCGCACTCGGCAGCTTCTGTTCGCATAGGGCTGCTAATTCATGACTTGTGCGGTGGCACGCCTGACGTAGTCGAGCTGGATTATGACTCCCAAGGATCCCTGGCCACAACACACCAGACCCAGGGAACCGACATGGGTCTTTATGGCGGCCTGTTGGGCTGGGAAGCCGACGATGCCCGGCTAGAAACCTCACCTTCGGTCCTGCGTGAAAGCGGAACCTCGATTGAGGTACGCAAGCCGGTGTTGGGTGACGCCCACCCCAACACCTACCGAATTCATGTTGGCTGCGGTACCGGTGAGACCCACGATGTGGTCGCTCTTTCCACCGGTGGGGGCATGATCGAGGTGATCAGCGTCGACGGTTTCGGTGTCTCTTTGTTTGGTGACTACGCAACCGCTTTGATCTTCACCCAAGACGACGGCCCAGAGCTGGCCGATTGGTTAAGTGAACACGACGAAGTGGAGACGGTTTCAGTATCGGGTTCGCCTGAGGGTGCTGGGGCGCTTGTGGTTGTTGGTTCGCAGAAGCCGCTAAGCGTTAACGTTGCTGACCGGCGCGGCGTGACCGCTGTTCACCATCTCCGCCAGGTGCTCCCCGTCGGGTCATATGCAGAGATGAAGCTGCCCTTTAGCCACGCTAGCGAGATGGATGACGCAGACAAGCTGGCCTCCCAGCCGTTGTCTGACTGGGCCATTGAATATGAGTGCGCTCGAGGCAACATCACCAAACAAGAGACGCTGGGCCAGGCTCGCAAGATCCTCAACATTATGCGGCGCAGCCTCGAGACCGGGCTGTCCGGAACCGAATATGAAGATCGTATTCTGGGCTGGCAAAGCGGACGTTTCGTAGAGTTGCAGAAGTCAGGGCAGCTTTTGGACGGCGGATTGCTTAATGACATGATCGCCTACGTCACCGCCATCATGGAGGCCAAAAGCGCAATGGAAGTGATCGTTGCTGCGCCTACGGCGGGATCGTGTGCGACGTTCCCAGGCGCACTGTTGGCGGCTCTCGACTCAGTGAAGCCAACCGAAGAGGCGGCCGAACGGGCCCTTCTTACCGGTGGTTTGATTGGTGTGTTTGTAGCGAACAGATCATCGTTCGCCGCAGAGGTCGGTGGTTGCCAGGCCGAGACCGGAGCAGGGGCCGCTATGGCAGCTGCAGCTCTGGTTGAGCTTGCGGGTGGATCGGCCGCCCAGTCACTGTCGGCGGCCAGCCAGTCGCTTCAGAACGTCCTAGGGCTCATCTGTGACCCTGTAGGTAATCGGGTTGAGGCGCCATGCCTGGGACGCAATGTGACCGGAGCGGCGAACGCCTTGAGCTGCGCCAACATGGCCATTGCCGGATATGACCATGTGATCCCGTTCGATGAAGTGCTAGACGCTCATCGCCAAGTTAGTGAGCTGATGGCCCGCGAACTGCGCTGCACCGGTCTTGCTGGATTGGCCCAGACCCCAACCGCTCAGAAGATCGAGCTCTCCTTGAAGAAGTCCAGCACCACCTTCGGCGGCGGCTAACTGTGAAATTCGAGCCAACCGGCCTGACTCTGCTGCTTGGCGGAGCTCGAAGTGGCAAGTCAGACCTTGCGGTGAAAATGGCTGACGAAGCGTTCATGCCAGTGACGTTTGTAGCCACCGCCCAAGCCTTTGACCAAGACATGGCAAGCCGCATCGCACGCCACAAGAACGAGCGACCGACAAACTGGGATCTAGTAGAGGCTCCGACCTTTGGTGGGCCCGAGCTGGACCTCGTGCCAGCCGACCGGTTGGTCTTGGTCGACTGCATCACATTGTTGGTTTCCAACCTGATGCTTTCAGACCACGACGAAGCTGCAATCCTGGGCCACGCTCAGACCTTGGCTGAGGCCGCCGGCGAACGACTGGCCCCCACCATTGTGATCAGTAACGAAGTTGGCATGGGCATAGTGCCGGCAACGGAGATGGGGCGTGAGTACAGAGACATCCTGGGTCGAGTCAACCGTATGCTTGTCAGCTTCTCTGCCGACGCCTTCCTAGTGGTCGCCGGTGCAGGACTGCCCTTGCAAGCTTTCTGACCTTCACTTTGAATTTCACATCTGAATTTGTTATTCGATACTCGAAACGACCACCGATGACTTTTAGCGAAACGCTCCGCCTTGAACTGGCCACTGCCCCTGCCGCCGATACTGACTCGGTGGCTGCCGTTCAAGCCCGAGCCAATGACATATTGCGTCCCCCTGGTGCGCTGGCCCGGCTGGATGAAATTGCAGTTTGGATGGCGGGGTGGCAGCGCACCGACCAACCTGACGTGAACGCTGCACAAGTACTCATTTTTGCGGGCGACCACGGCGTGGTTGAAGCCGAAGGTGTCAGCGCATTTCCGGCCGAGATCACCGGAGCAATGCTGGCAGCGTTCCAAAAAGGTGTGGCCACCGTGAACGCTCTGGCCGCTGCGGTTGGTGCAACAGTTCAAGCGGTGGATGTTGGCGTTGGGCAACCAACTGGAAACCTTCGCGTCGAACCTGCGATGGACAACAAACGTTTCGAAGCGGCCTTCGACGCTGGGCGCCAAGCCGTCGCCAGCCTCTCATCAGTAGACCTGCTGGTCGTAGGCGAAATGGGCATTGGCAACACCACAGCTGCGGCTGCAGTCGCTGCATCCATCGCAGGCGGCAAGCCTGAACAGTTCGTTGGAAAGGGCACTGGCGTGGCCGACGAGGCCCTAGCCAACAAGATTGCAGTAGTAGCAGACGCCGTTGCCCGAATCGCCCAGGTGACAGACCCAATGCAAGTGTTGCAAGAAGTCGGTGGAACCGAACTGGTTGCCATGGCGGGTGCAATCTTTGAAGCTCGCATGCGATCGATCCCAATGGTTCTTGATGGCTACATCGCCTCGGCTTCGGCTCTCGCCATGTACGCCTTTGACCCTGCTCTCAGCGAGCACATGGTTGCCGGGCACCTTTCTGAGGAGCCAGGGCACATTCGAGTTCTGGCTCACATGGGCCTAAGCCCAATCGTTCGGCTGGACCTACGTCTTGGTGAAGCCAGCGGTGCTGTTGTCGCAATTCCCATCGTTCGTATGGCCTGCCACGCAGTCACCAAAGTGGCAACATTTGCCGAGTGGTTAGGCGATGCGGATGACGCTGACTAGATGAGCCGGCTACTTAAATGAACCCGCTACGTGACGCCGCTAGCTTCCTGACCCGCGTTCCTCTTCATCGTCAGTCCGAGACTGCACCGAACATGAGCGCAGCCGTTCCGTGGTTCCCCGTTGTGGGCTTTGTTCTTGGCGTTATCCAAGCAGGCATCTACTTGGGGCTGTTGGAACTATTGCCACCTCTGCCCGCAGCCGCGGTTGCAGTTGGGGCGCTTGGGTTGGTTACTGGTGCTTTCCACCACGACGGTCTCGCCGATATGGCTGATGCATTTGGGGGCGGATGGACGGTCGAACAGCGGCTTGAGATTCTGAAAGACTCAACGCTTGGAACATATGGAGTCACTGCACTTGCGCTGATTCTGATTACAGAAGTGAGTGCCTTGTCGTCACTTTCTGGAACAGATGCAGCCGCCGCCATCGTGGTGGGTCACACGCTAAGTCGGGCAATGTCCACAGTTGCCATGATCACCTCATCACCCGCCCGGGACTCCGGCCTGGGCGTCGACTACCTTCGAGGCCTCAACTCAACCGCGGTGATAGTTTCAGCGGCGTTCGCGGTCGTGCTGGCTGTTGTTGGTTTCGGAATTTGGGCGCTGGCCATTGTGGTTGGCGTGTTTGTCGTTACTGCACTTGTAGTGGAGCTAGCAAAGTCGAAAATCGGTGGAATTTCAGGCGACGTATTGGGCGCGATTCAACAGCTGACCAAGGTGACCGCCCTACTGATCGCAGTCGCAATTGTGGGACACGGCAGCTGAATAGGGCTAGTTCAATCCGTCAATGTGGGAAGCGTCGTTGTAGCGAGATAGCCGCCACAGGTCAGCATCAGGGCCTCGGGTGAGTTCGGTGATGCTGGTGTGCCTTGTGCCCAAATAGAAGCTGCCATGTTGAGGCAAGTTCAGAAATAGACGGAAAGCCACGTCAACAATAAACGAGTGCACGACACACATGATGGACTGGCCTTCGTGAGTGCGGACCAGTTCGTCTAACGCTTTGCCAGCTCGAAAGTGAAGCTCTCGCATGCTTTCAGAGTTAGGGGCCCAGCGGGCGAAAGTCCCACCCTTTTCAAGGTCGGTTGTATAAAGCTTGGTGGCTTCGGCCCAAGTCATTCCGTCAGAATCGCCGGGCCGCCACTCTTCCAAGTCTTGCTCCTGGTTGTGTTCCAACTTCAGGAACTCATTTACCGCAGAGGCAGTTTCGACCGCTCTTGGCATCGTCGATGACCAAAGCACGTCTACCTCTGGCTCGCTGCCGGAGGCCCATCTGTTACCAAGCGCCTCAGCCTGACGGAGGCCCAATTCTGACAGTCCCGTGCATGACTTGGGGCCGCCAATGAAGCCTTCGGCGTTGGCTTTGGACTCACCATGGCGGATTATTATCAACCGGGTCTGCGACGTGTCTGACATGGGTTAGGCGAAGAGCTCCCAGGCTTCTTCGTTCTGCTCTGGTGAGCCGATCATGTTGATTGCAACTTCGTCGGTACCAGCCGCTTGGTAGGCATCGATCCCGGCCTGAACTTCAGCCTTTGAACCAATCAGAACCAAGTCAGAGGCTTCGGTTGCGCCTTCGCGATCCATAACTGCTCTGTAGCTTGGCAAGGTCGGGTAGATGGCAAGTGCTTTGTTGGCCCATGCCTTACCCTTTTCGGGATCATCGGTGACCATGATGCCAACTCCAGCAACCACACGGCCTCCTCCACCTTCGTCGAGGTTTGGACGGATGTGGTCTCGAATTGTGTTCGGACCTGTCATCCAAGTGATGGTTCCTTCTGAGCGCTCGCCCGCGAGTTTGAGCATCTTCGGGCCAAGGGCTGCGAACATCAGAGACGGCGCCTCACCGGGAACGTTGATTTGAGAATGCTGCGTCACGAACTCGCCCGAAACCGAAACCTTCTGATCGGTCATCAACGGAACCAGTGCATCTAGGTATTCGACAAAGCGTGAGTAAGGCTTGTTGAACGGCAACCCCCACATGCCCTCAACCACTGGCTTGTGGTTTACACCGATGCCCAGCGTTAGCCGGCCATCGCTGATCTGGTTCACCGTCCGGGCTTGCTGGGCCATGGTCTGGGGCATCATTGTTTGCATCGCCATTACTGAAGTGCCAAAGCGAATGTCGGGCACCTGAGATGCCACCACACCCAAAGTCACCATCGTGTCGGCGTTCATTACCTGAGGAGCCCAGTAGCCCTTCATGCCAGCGGCTCTTGCGCGCTCGGCGTTAGCTACGGCTTCAGAGACGTTGGTGGGTGAGTCGAAGAGGGAAATATCCATCCTCGCAACTTATCCACAGAACGAGGTACCTAAGTACTTTTGAGACTTGACCCTCAAAGGGAGATGCGGTCGAAGTCGTTGACTGCCACTACGTTTTCGAAGATTGGCTTGGCCTCGTCTACAAAGACTTCAGAATTGGGGTAGCGAGCTGAGAAGTGGGTAAGAACCAGCTTCTTTGCGCCTGCCTCTACCGCTACTTTGGCTGCTTGGGCGGCTGTCATATGCCCGTACTTGGTTGCAAGGTCAGCTTCGGACTCCAGGAAGGTGCTTTCGCAGACAAGAGTGTCCACTCCCTGCGCAAGCTCAATCGCTGCATCACAAAACCTGGTGTCCATCACCAAAGCAAAGGACTGACCGGGCCGATGTTCAGACACCTCTTCAAGTGTGACGATCCGCTCGCCGTTGTCGAACGAACCTTGTTGCCGTAGTACCGAAACATTCGGACCAGAGATCCCCGCAGCTTCCAGTGCCGAGCCCACAAACCCTCTGGTGTCGGGTTCTTCGAGGCGGTATCCGTAGGCCGTGATGCGATGATCTAGCTTCTTGGCGATAAGCCTCGAATCGCCAATAGCTCCGACCTCTCCATCAACCGAAATCGGCTTCGGGGTTATTGGAGTGGTGGCCACATAACTACTTGCGTAGCGGAGCCGGTCGAAGAACTCTTGTCCGTCGGCCGGATAGTAAACGTTGATGTCCCTCGTGACTTGTTCGCCCGATAGCCGCTGGATAATTCCGGGCAACCCTAAGCAGTGGTCGCCGTGGAAGTGAGTGACGCAGATATCTGTGAGCCGGGCGGCCGCAACACCAGCAAACGTGAACTGGCGTTGCGTGCCTTCACCCGGATCGAACAGGACTAGCCGGTTGCCCCAACGCAAGACGTAACCGTTGTGATTCCGTTTGCGGGTTGGGGCGTTCGAGCCAGTTCCAAGAACGATGAACTCACGGTTCATCCGTTCAGCTAATTGCTGACAGGGCTGCGTCGTAGTTTGGCTCGTTGGCGATTTCGCCTACCAGTTCGGCGTGGGCAACGTTTCCTTCCGGGTTGATTACAACAACAGCTCGGGCGTGCAGCCCGGCCATTCCGCTGTCGACCAAAACGGTGCCAAACGCCTGACCAAATTCAGGGTTTCGGAACGTCGACCCCGACGACGCGTTCTCAATACCTTCAGCACCGCAGAATCGCTTCTGGGCGAACGGAAGGTCAGCTGAAACGTTCACGATCGTGGTGTTTTCGAGGCCAGCAGCCTTTTCGTTGAAAGTGCGGACACTTGTGGCGCATACGCCGGTGTCCATGCTGGGGAATATGTTCAGAACGACGTTCTGTCCAGCAAGATCTGCTGAAGTCAAAGAACTTAGATCAGGAGCGGTTAGCTCAAACGATGGAGCCGCGGCACCTACTTCTGGTAGATCGCCGGACGTGTTTACGGGGTTGCCCCCAAGGGTAATTTCTGCCATGACTATTCTCTAGCAGCTATCGCACGGTCTTGCTCCAACCGCAGCGCTACTCTGGAGGCGTGAGCAACGACTTTGAGCCCACAACCGACTTTCCCGAATTCATTGATGAAGACGACGCTGTTGTCGCGTCTGGAGCTGCAGCTCGGGATGAGAAGATTCAGACCGTCCGCAAAAAGCGGCTTCGAATCGCAGCCGTTGTTGGTGTGGTCGTCCTTTTGGGCTTTGGATACACGTGGTGGCGGGTACTGATTGCGGTCGCAGCGATGTATGGGATGTTGTCTGTTGGAATCAACCTGCTTGGAGCTTTTGCCCGACCTATTCCTGAGGCACCTCCGGCAGGCGAGCTGCGCAAGGTGAAGTTGACCTACCGATGCTCACACTGTGGTTCTGAGATCCGTATGACTTTGGCCAATGATCAAGTGCCTGAGGCACCTCGTCACTGCACCGACGATATGGAACTCACCACAAACCTCGAAGACGTTCTGTAGACCGAACTCAATCGTCGGTTCCAAAAACGGAGCGGTTTTGCGTCACTGTCAACTAAAACGCACATACCCACAGGAGTTATCCACAGTTTGTGGAGAAGGCTGTGCTGTGTAACACGTTCGTCATATTCGCAAACTTCACACAATCAGGGCCAAATTGGGACCTTTACCGCTCCAACAGAGGGTTTTCCGGAACATATAGCCCCAATGATGTTGCCAATTTAGCGATACTGCGTTGCGGCCATGATACCCACAAGCACCATGCCTAGACCACCAATCAGGTACCAGTTGTTCTCCATAAATGGAAGCAGGTAGTTGAGGAAAATCATCAGTGTTCCGCCAACCAAACCAACGCCCATTAAGACCGGAACCCACGCCGGGGAAGGTCCGGCAATCTTCTCTGGCTCTCGGTTCATACGTGACGCAGCACCGCCTGCGGCCTCTACCTCTGCCGAAAGCGTTGACTTGGTCCCTTTGGGAGTCACGCGACTTTTGTTCTTGTCCTGACGAGCCATGTAGATAACTGTAGGTCATAACACGGCGCCCAAGGCGGGTGACAGCGCTACGATCTCGCTGGTGAGCCCGAAGATCCTGGTAATCGACAACTATGACTCGTTTGTGTACATCTTGGTGCAGTATCTGGGCGAACTGGGAGCTGATCCGGTTGTCATCCGCAACGACCAGCTAACAATCGAGGAGTTGAAGGCGCTGGAACCAGCAGGCGTTCTGATCTCCCCCGGGCCCGGACACCCATCCGAAGCCGGGATCTCTAGCGACGCGATTGACGCCTTCGCCGGGGAAGTGCCGGTATTTGGCGTTTGCCTAGGCCACCAATGCCTGGCCGAGCTGTACGGAGCCGACGTTGTTCGTGCGCCGGAGTTGATGCACGGAAAGACCTCGTTGATGAATCACAGCGACACCGGTGTATTCAGCGGGCTACCGAACCCGTTAGAGGCAACCCGCTATCACTCGCTACTAGTTGATCGTGACTCAGTAGACACCGAGGTCTTTGAGATCACAGCTGAAACCGACACCGGCCTAGTTATGGGGCTGCGTCATCGCGAACTAGACGTTGAGGGTGTTCAATTCCATCCAGAGTCGGTTTTGACTACCGGTGGCAAACAGATCCTCAGAAACTTCTTAGACCGCTGTTCGAAGTAGCACTTCGATAGCCGGCGATTAGTCCATCGCCCGCGGCGTCTCCGCCTTCGCCACCACCATCTCCGCCGCCGCCATCTCCGCCACCATCATCGGGCGGAGGAGGTTCTGTGGGAGGTGGAGCAAGTGCTCGTCCAACTTGAATGGTCACCGATGAGCCGGTTTCCAGCTTTTCGTTCGGACCAGGTGACTGGGAAATGACCCGACCGTCGTTGGGGTCACCAAAGGCGACGTCGACAAACTGCACAAGCGGCTCGAAGCCTTCACTGATGATGAGGTTTCGAGCTGATTGTTCGTCAAGGCCCACAGTTTGAGGAACTAAGGCGGTAATCGGGCCGTCGGAAACAATCAACAGAATCGTGCGGCTAACCGGTACGGCGACCCCCGCTTCGGGATCAGTCCGGATGACCAGCCCCTTTTCGACCTCGTTTGAAGCCTCAAGAACGATTTGTGGGTTAGGAAGCTTCGCTTGGCCCAAAATGTTGGTTGCCTCGGGAACGGTCTTGCCTTTCACATCAGGCACGTCAACCTCGGCTGGACCCAACGAAATAACCAGAATCACCAAAGTGTCCTCGGTAACCTGCTGGCCAGGAGTAGGCAGCATCGAGATGACCGTGCCCTCGGGAACAGTGTCTGAGCTTTCGCGTTTGTAGTCGACACTGAGGTTGATGGCGTTGAGACGCCGTGTGGCCTCATCTTCGGGGAAGTTGGTGACGTCAATAAGAAGAACCGTTTTGGCGTCGGTGGCAACGGTCAAGCGGACGATGTTGCCCTTACCGATGACTTCGCCTTCCTTGGGCACCTGATCGAAGACCAGCCCTGGGGTTACCGAACCGTTCTCTTCAAAGCTGAGGTCGAACTCAAGGTCTAACTCTTCTAGCGCTTCCTCAGCATCGGCCTGAGTCATGTTTATTACGTTAGGAACGGTCACCGTTGCGGGATCGCCCGTGTCCACGCTGTTGTCGAGGAACTGCGCAATGAACACGGTTAGACCGACCAGGGCCAAAAGCAAGACGCCCAGAGAGATCAAGAACAGGCCATTGCGGCGAGGCGGCTCGTAGTACTCGCCTACCGCCGCTGGGCTGTCTTCGACGGCTTGGGTGACCGGGATTGCCCGGGTTGAGTCAATGACCGCTCGAGTGCCGCCTGTGTCTGGGCCAGCTGGGTTGGTCGTGCCGGGGGTAATAACCGGTGCGCTTGAGATGCCAAGTAGCGGCTGCCCCTCACGGAAGCGACGTAAGTCCCCTCGGACATCTTCCGCCGACGCGTAGCGAGAGGCTGGGTTCTTGGCCAGCAGACGAGCGATGACACCCTCAAGGTCAGCCGGGACCGCGGGGTTAACACTGGTTGGGGTTGGTGGCTCGTTCTGAACGTGCATGAACGCAATTTGAACCGGGGAATCGCCAACAAAGGGTGGTTGACCGCAGACCATCTCGAACAGCACAACGCCAAGGCTGTACAAATCGCTGCGAGGGTCAACGGGCTTGCCCTGAGCTTGTTCAGGGCTGAAGTAAGACGCAGTGCCCATAACTGAGCCGCTTTGAGTTAGTTCGTCCCCTCCGCCAAACGCCCGGGCGATGCCAAAGTCGGTGACCTTCACCTGACCCGATGGAGTAATCAAGATGTTGCCGGGTTTCACGTCTCGGTGGACGGTGCCGTTGCGATGAGCAAAACCAAGAGCTGCTGCTACGTCAGTTGCGATTTCTGAAGCGCGATCAGGGTGAAGGGTTCCTTCTGCTCGCAACACCTCGGCGAGGCTACGACCCTCCACGTACTCCATGACGATGAAGTAAGTGTTGTCGTGTTCGCCCCAATCGAACACGGCCACAATCGACGGGTGGTTGAGGTTTGCGGCCGCTTGAGCCTCGCGGCGAAAGCGCTCGACAAACTGCGGCTCTGCTGCGAACTGGGGGAAGAGGACCTTCACTGCGACCGGGCGGTCCAGCAGCTGATCGTGCGCCAAGAAAACATCAGCCATGCCACCGCGGGCGATCCGGCTGTGTAATTCATAGCGACCGTTGAGAACCGGTCTTTCTGGAGCAGTGGAAGTCACAACCCGAACAGACTAGTGATTTTTGACGCCGTTTTTGGTCGCGACGGGCCCTCAGGAGAAATACTCGGCCAATAAGGCCTGAGCAATAGGACCCGCCACCCGGCCGCCAGTTTGGTTTGGAATGGCCGGATCGGCTTCTACCAGCACCGCAATTGCCAACTCGGGCACCTCGTTCGGAAGACCCGCAAACACGATTACCCAGGCGTGAGTGAGGTCTTCACGACCCACCTCGGCAGTGCCGGTTTTGGCCCCAACAGACACGCCTTCAACCGCCATTGTGCGGCCGGTGCCTCGCTCGTCTTCCACCACTGCCACCATTGCCTCTCGCAATATGACCGCTGATGACGGCCGGACCGCAGCTCGCCACGGCTCGGGTTCAAAAGTTGTGACAGTCTCACCTTTTACGTTTCTTATCTCAGAAACAATCCGGGGTGACATGATCACACCGTCGTTGGCAACGGCTGCTGCCACCAAAGCCATCTGCAGCGGAGTTGCCGAAACGTCGTTCTGCCCGATCGCAGCTTGGGCCAGCTTGGCGGAGTCTTCGAACACCCCTACCGGGATGTCATCGGAGGGCTGCTGCAATTGGTCGCCAAAGTCGGACGGGAAACGACTGGGTTCAACACCGGGCAGATTGACCGGAGGCACCGAGTTAAACCCGAAGGCCTGAGCAGTACTGACCAGACGCGTCGGTCCGACCCGCTCGGCGCCCAGTTTGGCAAAGCTGGAGTTGCAGGACTGCACAATCCAGTCCATCAAGTTGCCGCCACATGACTTGTCGCCAAAGTTTGTGATTGCCTTGGTTGTCAGAGGCGGGGTGTAGGTGTCGGTTGGTTCAAAGACGGGCTGAGCGTTGGTTGCAATCCCGTCCTCCAGCGCGGCCGCAGCCGTTATCACTTTGAAGGTTGAACCGGGGAAGTAGATCTCTCGATGGGTCTTGGCCAGCAGCGGTTTTCCGGGCTCGTCGCCCAGCGCAATCCATGCATCGTTCACCGCAACGGTGTCGTGGGACGAAAGCAAGTTGGGGTCAAAGCTCGGATAGGACCAAAGCGACAATATTTCGCCGCTACGAGGGTCCAGAGCCACAACTGATCCGCGTTTGTCGCCTAGCAGCTCTTTCGAAAGCCGCTGCATGTCATCGCGCAGCGTCAACACAACTTCACCGGTTGGGTCAGCTTCGCCGAACAACCCAGTTAGACCGCCAAGTTGCAACGTTGAGGTGCGAGCTACCAAATCCTCACCGAAGGTCCGTTCCACTCCCTGAGCCCCAAGGTTAAACGTCAGGTACCCAGCAGAGTGGGCGTAAAGATCTCCCTCGGGATACTCCCGCAATCGTTCGAAGCGACCCTCAGTATCGACCGAGCGGGCCACCACGACGCCGTCGCTGGTAACAATCGGGCCCCGGGCACGGTTGAAGTCTCGTTGAACCGTACGGGTGTTGGCCGGGTGCTGCTTCAAGTCCTCGGCGTCGATCACTTGAATTCGGTTGAGTTGCACAAACAGCAGCACAAAACATGCCAGCAGGACCTTTACGACGTTTTGGATCGACGAGTTCATCACTGACCACCTGCCGATACTGACTGTCGTTGAGCGGTCGCAGTTGCTCTGGTCGTGGTTTGGGTTGATCGGTGGGAGATGCGCATGAGAATCGCAAGGATGATGTAGTTGCTAAGCAGTGACGACCCGCCGTAGGAAACAAAGGGCAGCGTCACCCCGGTAAGCGGCAGGACTCTTAGCACTCCGCCGACGATCACAAACGCCTGGAAACCAATGAGTGCCGTCAGCCCTGTGGCCAGCAACTTCTCAAAGACTGAGGCCGCCTTAGTTGCGACCCGGAATCCGGCAGCACAAAACAGCAAATAGGTTGCCAACAGTGCGGTTGCACCCAGTAGACCCAGTTCCTCGCCGATGGCGGCAAAGATCATGTCAGTCTCGGGGAACGGAATTTTGTAGGGCGTTCCAAGACCAAGACCGGTGCCGGTAATGCCGCCGTCGGCCAAGGCAAACGAGGCCTCCACAACTTGGAAGCCTGTGTCTTTCGGGTCATCGAAGGCACCCAGCCACGCGTCGACGCGGCGTTGCACGTGAGCAAAACGCCAGTGGGCCAAGAAGGCTCCAGCGGTGAAGAGACTGCTGCCGATCAGCACGTAGGCGGTTCGAGAAGTAGCCACGTAAATCATCACCACAAATAGTGTGAAGAACAACAGCGAAGAGCCGAGATCTCGTTGGGCCACCATTACCAGCAGGGCTATGCCCCAAGCTGCCAACAGTGGTCCGAAATGCTTGATGTCGGGCACGTTCATTCGCCCGATCCTGCGCGTGCTAATGGCCAGCAACTCGCGCTTTTCAACCAAGTAGCCCGCCAAGAACATGGCCAACACGACCTTTGCGAACTCCCCGGGTTGGATGCTGAACCGCCCAATTCGCAGCCAGATTCTGGCGCCGTTGATGTTGCGGCCCACCCCGGGTAGAAGGGGCAGCAGCAGCATAATCACACCCACTAAGGCCAACGTGTAGCGATAGGGCTCGAGCTTCCGCACGTCGGTGATCACCACGATCACACCGCCAAATGCGACTAGGCCTATGAAGCTCCACGCAGCTTGGTTGTTTGCCAGTTGCGGGTCAAGGCGGCTGATCATCACATAACCCAAGCCGTTTAATAGAGCGGCCAAAGGCAATAGCAACGGGTCCGCGCCAGGGATCAGCTTTCGTACAACCAGGTGGCCCAGCAGAATTAGCCCGAGAACACCAAACAGGAAAGGCACTACCCGCTCTTGAGGAACATCAGCCCGGCCCAAACTGAGCAGCCCGTAGGCCGAAACCGTTATCAGCGAGGCCAGAACCAGCAGGCCCAGTTCTACTGTGCGAGCCCGCATGTCAGCTGCCGGTTTCGTCTGCCGTTGTCAGATTCGAAACGAACTGCCGTGCGTCATCCAGTGAGTTCCATTCGGGCTGGGACTTGAGCCGCTCAAGCGAGGCTCCGTCCAACTCAGCAACCTCTATGTCGGTGGCTTCGGATTCTTCAGGATTAACCCAAAGGAACCCGTCGGGACGACCTTGCAGAATCACAACCTCACCGTTGACGTCATCGGCGAACCAAGCGTCTTTGGCGTAGCTCTCGGTGACGAAGTAGGCAAACGCCAACACGGCGACAACTGCAAGCGCGGTAAGAGCTGACCGGATTCGAGACCGTACTGGTGGCTTTTCGATGACCATTTCGGCAGGTTCAGCAATTGGCGGGCCTTCGGACGTATCGTCACCAGATACAAATACAGGAGCGTGGGCCTCGGTGGGTTCCCCTGGATCCGAGCCCTCGATGTCGTCAAGATTCAGCAGCGGCAGCTGTTCGCCCTCGCCACCGTCCACAAACATCAAGGCAACGGTGATGTTGTCTCGACCGCCGCCTTCCAATGCCTTCTCGACCAGGGTTTCCGCGGCATCGGCCGGGTCGCTAAACCGGGCAAGAATGGCAGCGATGGCTGGGTCGTCGACTTCGTTGGTTAGGCCGTCGCTGCAAAGCAGCAACTTGTCACCGCCATAGACTCGAATTTCGAATTGGTCTATTGCGAGGTCCGGGCTCATGCCCAGAGCTCGGGTAAGAATGTTGCGCTGGGGGTGGGTCCTGGACTCCTCTTCGGTGATGCGGCCCTCGCGGACCAACTCGTTCACCAAAGAGTGGTCATGAGTCAGTTGCCGGAATGCCCCGACCGAATACAGGTACGCCCGAGAGTCTCCAACGTTTGCGAGCAACACGTTGCCGGCTTCGGAGTCCAAAGTTGCCGCCACCAGGGTTGTGCCCATCCCGTTCAGTTCCGGGGCTTCGGCCTTCTCAACCACCGACATGTTGGCCGCCTTGATCAACTCAAACAGGGTGTCAGCGGTGACTTTTCCATCAGGCTCGGCCATTTCAGCCGCCTTAGCGATTTGTGCCACCGCGAGCTCTGCGGCCATTTCACCACCGACGTGGCCGCCCATGCCGTCAGCAACAGCAACAAGGTCGCCAACGATGATGGAACGGTCCTGGTTGGTGTCGCGAATCATGCCTACGTGGCTGGCGGCGGCACATCGAACGGTGAGTCTCATGGCAGCTCCAACCTCATCGCAGTTCCAACCTCATCGCAGTTCCAAAACAGTAGACCCGAGCTGGATTTTGTCGCCAGGGCTAACAACCGAGGGTGCCATCACTCGTTTTCGGTTCAAGTAGGTGCCATTTGTTGAGCCCAGATCTTCCACGATTACGCCGGTCTCACCGTTGCGAACCCGGGCGTGGAGCTGGGAGATGTAGGTGTCATCCAGTGTTATCTGACAACCGGCGGCGCGGCCCATCGTCAACTCGGTGTTGAGCTGATAGCTCTGCCCAGCCAACACTGGTGGCTCAAGCACCACTAGCCGTCTTTTCGTTTTGCGCACTCTTGAGGTGAGCGCTTGTGATCGGCCTTGGGCTCCGACCTTTTGTTTGGCCAACGCCCCCGAGCCAAACCACGTGGCTTGAAGCACCCGAAAGAAGAAGAGGTACAGCAATGCAAGCAGACACCATTTGAGAACGGTAAGCAGGGCCTCGGACATTGTGATGGAGCGTAGTTCGCTTAAGCCACTCGAAAGATGAGGTTGATAGCACCAACGCTGATTTCATCTCTGTCGGCCAATTGATAGCGGGATACGGCTTCACCGTTAACTCGTGATCCGTTTGTGGATCCGAGGTCGACCAGGGTGAATCCGTCACCGTCGGGCTGGATTTCCGCATGGTGGCGGCTGGCGTTGGGGTCTGACAAAACAATGCTGGAGTCAGGGTGTCGGCCAAGTTTCGCCACTGAGGATGTCAGTGGAAACTCGCTGCCATCAGGCAATTCGAGTACCGCAAGCGCAATTTCGGCGCCAACTGTTTCGTCGAAGGCTGCCACTATTTCGCTGGTTCCTAGGCCAATGTGTTCGTGGGTTTCAAAGTCCACGACAACCCTTCCTAAGAAGCCGAAGCGGTCTTCCTGGGCGCTTTCTCTAATTGCTGACTGAAGTTCTCGGCGCAGGCCTTCTTGCACAGGCTCAAAGCGCTGATAGTCCTCGGCGGCCAGCCTGACCAGGTAGTGATTGGGAACTACCGATTGCCCCCGCACATCCAGGGTTCGGCCCGCTCTCATCTCCCTGATGGCGCGGCGTCCAAGTTCAACCGGCTGGAGACCAGCCTTAAAGGTTCGTGCGAAGAAACCTTCTACCAGCCTTTCCAAACGATTCTCGAAACTGCGCAAAGTCACTGTATGAGGCTAGTCCGACACGGTTTAGCTGTGACGGCACCTCTTATTGCCTGCAAGCCCAGTCGTTGCCGGATACCCTTCGGGCCACCACTCGCGCGAGTGGCGGAATTGGCAGACGCGCAGGATTCAGGTTCCTGTGTCCTAACGGACGTGAGGGTTCAAGTCCCTCCTCGCGCACTCAAAAAATCACCGAACTGACCTGGGAAACCGCCGGGTTTGGCTGGCTACACCGCCAGAACGGGAGCGTTTGGCTGGCTACACCGCCAGAACTAGAGCTTGGGCCTAAGTGGCGAAGGTCTCGCCTTGGAACTCTCGCACTAGCGCTGTCTCAATTTCGTCCGCTGGAGCAGGTCGGGCGAAGTAGTAACCCTGGCCGAGGGTGCAGCCAAGCGCTACCAGGCGACTCAACTGGGCCGGCACTTCGATG
>CALAJQ010000004.1 GCA_937922785.1 uncultured Acidimicrobiales bacterium | reverse complement strand
CAGCAACGTTCAGCTGACGCCCTGTTCCAGATCTACCAAGACGCAGCCGCCAACCCCCATAGCGCCGTCCCAGTCCAGTTCGTCCACAACCTCGTTTGGACACAAGAAACCTTCGAATACTTCCTAGCCCTCTACATGGGTGCCGACCCTGACCCGATGCACCCCGACGACTACCGGTGCGAAACCCTCAACGGCGTCCGAGTCAACCCGATCGAAGCTGTGGCGTCGGCGTTCATCTCAAAGGTCAGGCGTGCCGTCGTCGACGCCAAAAGCACAGTGATCGACCTAGGCCAGGCCCGGAACTACACAGGTTCAGCCCGCCTCGCCGTGCAGCTCTCGGCAACCGAGTGTGCCTGGCCTTCATGTCACACCCAAACAACCAGGTGTGAGACCGATCACATGCAAGAACACTCAAGGAAAGGCAGAACCAACCCCGGAAACGGGGCGCCACTCTGTGGGCGACATAACCGGTGGAAACAAAAAGGCTTCACCGTCCACAAAGACCCCCAAGGCCAATGGCACACCCACCGGCCCAACGGCACCGAAATCGAACCCTAGAAAAACGCGTGCCTTAACGAGCTAGGAGCGAGCTGGACCATGTGGCGGGGATCGCCGCCCGCGAGTATTCCCCGCGTTCCACCAGCCACGCATTGCAGAATTTTGGCTATTGGCCTAGTTGTGCGAGCATTCGATACATGAGACCACTTGACGGCATTCGCGTTATCGAGGCCGCTCAGATGATTTCAGCTCCGATGGCGGGAGCGGTCATGGCCGAACAGGGCGCCGACGTTGTGAAGGTGGAACTGGCCGACGGTGTCGGTGACCGGCTTCGAGTGATTGGATCTCGGCGCAACGGCGTGGGTGCGATGTTCAACGGGGTCAACCACGGTAAGCGGTCAATAGCGCTAGATACCAAGACCGAGGCCGGACTTACTGTGTTGCTTGACCTTTGCGCCGGTGCGGATGTGTTCATTCAGAACTTCCGGCCCGGAGCGGCAGAGCGAATGGGGGTTGGTTACGACCAGCTCGCCAAACTCAACCCAAATCTCATCTATGTCTCTGTCTCGGGCTTTGGCCCCACCGGTCCGAAGTCTGACCAGAAGGTGTATGACTACGTGATCCAGGCCATGACCGGCATGGCCGATCTGCAAAAGGGCGCCGGAACTGAACCGCAGTTGATCCGTCAGTTTGCGGTGGACAAGGTGACCGCACTCACCGTTAGCCAAGCGATCACCGCCGCACTGTTCGCCAGAGAACGAGGCCACGGTGGCCAGCACGTGCAACTTTCTATGCTTGACGTCGGCCTTTGGTTTTTCTGGCCGGACGGGATGATGGACAACTCACTTCTTGGTGATGATGTACACGAGGCGCCTCACTTCTCCGACCTATACGACATCAAGCAGACCACCGATGGCCATGTTGCTTTGGTGGCTGGCGGCACACGCTCATGGGCCAACTTGTGCGCTGCGTTCAATTCCGACTGGCTTGATGACCCACGGTTCGCGACTCAGGAAGCCAGGGAAGAAAACGGCTCAGACTTTGCGGCGGAGTTTGATGAATTCATTGCCAGGATGACCACTCAAGAGGCGCTCGACGCAATGGCAGCCAACGACGTTCCAGGGGCTGCGGTCGTGTTGAGGACTGACGTCCTGAAGGATCCGCAGGTTATTCACAATCAATCCGTCGTGCGGCTTGATGATGGGTTGGTTGGCGAGCGGCTTGAGGCACTGCCGCCGGTTCGATTCGGCAGCGGTGCTGAGCTTGCGGTTCCGGCATCTGCGCCTGGTCTAGGTCAGCACAGCTCTGAGATTCTCGCCGAGCTTGGGTATGAGCCAGACGAAATTGCCAATCTGAAATCGAGCGGTGTCCTAGGCCCTAGCTAGCGCTATGCGTCGCTTAAAGGACCTCGAAGAATTGACCGGCCAGAGTGGGTTTCAACGCCGTCTCGAGGTTCAATGCTGATGTCAACCACAAAGTAGGTATCGGCGTCGTAACCGGCTGGGATCTCAAATGATCCGGGATCGTCGCGATCGATCAGTCCAAGTGACACAAGGTCAGCGACTCCGCCGTCTGCGTCAGGCTCGATTAGCCAAAGTTCAAGATCGGCCGCTTCGCTGGCTGTGTCGGGCAGCGTGGACTGGTCGATCTTGATCAGACTCTCGCCGCCGTCGTTCACAAGCACGATGGTCGCATCAGCGTCAGCTCCAAGGGGATCGAAACTATCGTCATAGGCCAACTCGGCGCTAGCCAGAATGTCTGACTGGTCGCTTGATCTAGACAGGACTATTCCAACCATTCCCGCCACAACAACGGCAGCGGCAGCGATGGCCAGAGCCGGCATCGCCCGGGCTGAGAATCGTTTCGAATCTATGGAGACAACATTTGAGTCTGTGCTTGACCGTGTGTTGGAATCTGTCTGGGCAGCGACAGCATCAGCGTCATAAACAAACATCTCGGGGCTATCAGCATTGCGGTCAGCCAGTCGGACACCCTCGGGAACGCTTGGAACCTCAGCCAGAGCCTCTGCCTCGATGTCTTCCCAAAGCCCGGCTGGCAGTTCAGCCAGTTCGAAGTCACCGTCTTCAAGCTCAGTCAGGAGCATTTCCAGATCTTCGACTCCATCGGTTTCAAATTCGTTATTCATCGATGACCTCCACGAGTCGGCGGATACTTGCAAGCCCACGACGAATGTCGCTCTTGACCGTACCCAACGGTAGATCTGTTTTTTCGGTTATTTGCTGGTGCGACAGACCTTCAAAGTAGGCCAGTTTGATAACCATCTGAGCTCGGTCGGGTAGTGTCTTCAGAGCGTCGGCAACCAACATGCGGTCACCAATTCGTTCGGTTTCGGCTTCTACGCCCACATCAACGGGCTCAGAGGCGGCCCGGCGGCTTGAGTGCCTTTGTTCGGCTCTAACGTTGTCGATCAGGCGGTTCTTTGTGATTCCCATGAGCCAGGCAGGAAGACTGCCGCGAGCCGGGTTGAACTTGTCTCGTCCCTTCCAGGCGCTTACAAAGACATCTTGGGTTACTTCTTTGGCTCGCTCGTCGTTAAGCGAGCGGCGCGAATAGGAGTACACGAGGCGGGCGTGTGCGTCATAGACCTGTTTGAGCGCTGCATCGTCGCCACGAACAAACGCCTCTTCTAGGGTGCTCACTTCACGTCCCTCAGATGACACCCGACGATGGTAGCCCAGGTCAAGGTCAAGGACGATCTTGTGTTGGCCATGTATGGCATTTGGTGGGGTTTCGATGAGGGTCAAGGCTCTTGCTCACTGCTTTGTGACCTAGTTGGAGGGGATTTGTTAAGGCTTACGCAGCGGGCGAGCCGATTGGATGCAAACTGACCAAGAGGGCCGGGGTGGGCCTGGTCGCGCCCGGTCGGGCATCGGGGCCGCACGCTAACTATGTTGGGGGTTTCGCTAAAAGGAAGTGTTTTGATGGCCCACTACGTCACAACAGTTAGCTCGCCCTGGGACGCCGTGAAGGCGTTCGAGTACGTTACAGACTTCAGCAATTCCGAGCAATGGGATCCCGGTGTCTCTTCGTCGAAGATCATCATGGGGACCGAACCTGGGCAAGGAACGGTCTATGGAGTTAAGGCTGGTGCCGCCTACCTCAAGTACAAGACTCTTGAGCACGAACCGCCTGTTAAGACCGTCTTGGAGGCAGTCTCGAAGTTCATTAGGTCCTATGACGTCATGACAGTGAAGGCCACTCCTGATGGTTGCGAGGTCACCTATGACGCAACCTTTGAACTGCTGGGGATTGCCCAGTTGTTGAATCCTGGCGTCGGCTTGTTCTTTGATCGCATCGGCGACAAAGCAGCTGCCGGACTGGCGGAGGCTCTCGAAGGAAAGATCATCTAAGAAATGCCAAAGAAACTCCTGGCTGCGCTGGCCGACGGAATCCTAGAGACTTCAATAGTTGGCAGCTTTACCACTGCTGGTTATCGAGCACGGTCAGCACTGTTCAACTTTGACAAGTCCCTGCCTGACTTGTCAGGTCAGATCGCTCTTGTCACAGGTGGAACCAGTGGCATCGGCCGCTCAGTGGCCGAAGGTTTGCTGGAGCTCGGGGCGAAAGTGATCGTCACCTCTCGAAGCCAAGAACGTGCCAGCCAAGCTGCAACGGAACTAACCAACGCAGCGTCTGCTGGGTCAGCTATCGGGATGGCCTTGGATACCGGTTCGTTTGAATCGATCCTGGCGTTGGTAGCCAAAGTGAAGGCCGAAACGCCGCACCTGGATATGTGTCTAAACAATGCGGGCGCTCTAAGTGACACCTACGCAACTGATGACCAAGGTCTGGAGCTGACGTTGTCTACCCACCTCGTGGGCCCGTACCTGTTGACGAAGCAGCTGAAGGGCCACATGGTTGACGGTGGCCGGATCGTCTGGATGTCTTCAGGCGGCATGTACACCCAGGGCCTCGACGTCGACACGATTGAAATGAAGCCTGGCAACTACAAAGGAGCCGTGGCCTATGCCAAAGCAAAACGAGGTCAGGTTGAGATGGTCGCGTATCTGGGTCCGCAGTGGGCTCCAGGTATCTCGATGCATGCGATGCACCCAGGCTGGGTAGACACTCCGGGGGTCGATGCCGCGTTGCCGGGCTTTGGCAAGGTCATGGGGCCGGCCTTGAGGACAGCGGAAGAAGGTGCTGACACGATGATCTGGCTCGCCGCGGTTGGGGCGCCTGGCGAAAAGGCTGGCCAATTCTGGCTTGACCGACGGCCTCGGCGGACTGCCTACATCCCGGGCACCGGAACCGACGACGCCGAGCGCCAACGGCTAGTCGAATGGCTCGATTCGAAGACCTAGCTGGACTAGTTCAGTTCAGGCTTCTGAAGAAGTTGCTTACGATCTCAACGACCTGATCTGGAACTTCGTGGTGTAACACATGGCCCACTCCCGCGACGCGCATTGCCGTTGCGTTGTCGCCAATGGCAGATGCAGTTTCGGTTAGCTGAGCATCAGTTGCGTAGGCGTCCACCTGGCCTTGCACTACCAAGACAGGGCAGGTGATTGCCCCGATGTCGGCTCGAATGTCCCACGATCGGAACTCCGAACTGGTCCAAACTCCGCTCCAAGAATCGAACAAGGCTTGGGGAGATTTGTGGTGTCTGGCAAGCCCGATAACGATCAAGCCTGGGTTGGAGCGCATTTCAGAGATCTTCGCGACACACACGTCTTCGACGAAGCTGTGGGCGGCAAGAGTGATTACGCCACTGCAGCTCTGCTGGCTGGTAGCACTGCAGCTTTGCTGGCTGGCGGCATAGATCAGTCCGATTGATCCGCCGTCGGAATGGCCAACAATCAGTGGATTCTCAACTTGGTAGTGATCCAACAACTCAGCAAGTACCAAGGCCTCTTGGTGTAGCCATGTTGGGCCTGCTTCTTTGGTCGGCTCCGAATTCCCATGGCCGGCCCGGTCATAGGCAAGTACGCCGACGTCGGTGGCTTCGCCAAGTTGGGAGGGAACGTCGCGCCACTGCGCAATCGAGCCAAGCCCATCGTGGATGAGGACAATCTTGATCGGCCCCGATCCGAACCGAGCTACCGTTAGCTGACAGTCGGCAACCTGGACTGTTTCAACCAAAGGAATTTCGGGCACGCGCCTGATCTTAGGCTCAAGCCATCCAGCGGAGAAGCCAAAGGGCAACCATGCCTAGGGCCAACGTGGCGGGAACGTGGCGGGTCTTGTACGCCACCACTCCGGCCACGAGAATTGCGAACATTTCTGCAGTGGGCCGAATCGTCAAAGCTGACAACCCAGGCGAGCCCAGTACGCGGGGCAAGGTGATTGCAGCAAACACGGCCGGTCCGACGTAGCGGAGCGAACGTTCAAAGGACTGAGGGATCCGACCTTCGCCGATGAAGGCAAGGAATGACGCTCGCATCAGGTACGTGCCGATGCCTCCCAGCAAGATGGCAACAAAGGCGTTCACTTTGAAGTCTCCGTTGAAGTGTCAGCGCTATTGGGCTTGGCGGCTTTGCCCGATTCGCCAAGCACCGCCTCGGCCACTCCGCCGGCTAGCACCCCGCACAATGCTCCCATCAATAGGCCGGTGCCATTTGGGAAATCGATGGCTAGTACCGCTGTAACGCCACCGACTGCTGCTGCTAGGACACCTGGGAAGTTGTTGATGGCAAGGATCATCAACGTGCCGAACAGGATGGGTATAGCAAAATCAAGCTGCCAACCCGCGGGGACTACGTCGCCAGCCAGAATCCCGATGGTTACCCAGGTTTGCCAAAGGACCCACGCAGCCATACCCCCGCCTAGGAGAAAGCTCATTCGGTAGCTAAGCGGAAGGGTCTTGTCTTGGGTGCTAGTCATGGCAAACGCCTGATCTATCAGAACGTAGGAGGCAACAAACCTCCACCATTTGGGGGCGCCGACATAGTCACCCACCATGGCGGCTGAGTACATGATGTGTCGAGCGTTGATAACCCAAACGGTGATGGCTACGACTAGCCATCCAGCCCCTCCATCCAACAACTCAACGGCCACAAACTGGGCGGAGCCGGCCATGATGATCCACGACGAAGACCACGCAATCCACTGATTGACCATGCTCTCGCTTATCGCAACGCCAAGTACCAATCCGAAGGGAATCCCGGGAATTACCAGAGGGAACATCGTTTTGGCCCCATCGATTAGGCCACGTTTTTCAATACGGGGTTTGTCAATACTGGGTTTGTCAATGCTGGGTTTGTCAATACTGGGTTTGTCCATGTGGGCCTGAATGCTGCTCGTCCAAAGTGCTGCTTGTCTAAATGCTGTCTGTTCTAAATGCTGCTTAGAGGTCTAGCTCAACAAAAGTCGCACCCGCTGGCCTGGTGGCCAGCGGGAAGCGCCCTCACGCCGGTTACCTCGACGCGAGATCTATCGGACCTAGCTGAGCAGCCCGCGTACGACGAACTCAGCCCGCCTATTTAGCTGGGCTCCACCCGGTTCTGACTCATCTGCAATTGGCTGCGTCTCGCCTTTGCCTTCGCCACTGACTCGGGATGGATCTATGCCCGACGCGATCCAGTAGTCAACAATCGCTTGGGCCCGAGCAACTGACAAAGCAAGGTTGTCCGGCGCCGGACCGTCAGTGTCGGTGTGAGCCTTTACCAGAATGGTCACGTCCGGATTGGTTGCCATCAAGGCGACGCCAAGGTCTAGCAGGGGCGTGAATTCCGGTCGCAAGACAGCACTGCCAGATTCAAACAACACCAGCTCGGCAACTTCGAGAATGCCTTCTTGAGAGAACTCCGCATCGGGGTTAATCCGATACTCCATGTAAACGTTGTCGGGCCCGACCACCTTTGCCACCTTGCCTGCAATTGTGTCAGCGTCTTCTGCCGAGCGGATCTCACCTCCCAAGTAGACAACGCCCGATTTCATGATTGCGCGTCTGGTCGGGTCTTCAGGATCAAAAAGGCCCGATGGTTCTTCAGTGGCAAAAACCGGCTCGTAAGAATCCTCTGGCTGAGATTCAGGTTCAGTTTCTGGCTTGGGGGTGGTTGTGGGGGCTGGCTCAGCCACTGGTTCGGACGGCTCAGATAGCTCGGTCGTGGTTGCTGGAGAAGCCGCGGCGCCGCTGGTGCCCGAGGAATCTGAGTCACTACTGAGATCGGATGAATCACTAGTGAGAAGGCGAGTCACCGGAAAGGCCAGGCCCGCAACTAGAAGCAGCAAAATGACCGCGCCAAAGGCACCCTTTGTTACCGGTTTGTCCGCCTGAACTGGTTCCACCTGGCTCAATCTAATGGCTCAAGAACAATCAGTGCGAGAGGAGGAAGGTCTATTGTCACTGACCCAGCTTGACCGTGGGACTCAACCCCGGTGGCCACAACGAATTCGCCGGGCGAACTGTTGGATCCTCCGTACCCTTCGTCGTCGCTGTTGGCCAGCAGCCTCCAACTCCCCAATGACGGCACACCCAGCTGATAACCAGGTCGCGGTTCGGGAGTGTTGTTCATAACAACAAGGTTCGGCTTGGCGCCCGGTGCCTTGCGCAAGAAGGCCAAAACGCTTTGATCACTGTCATCGTTGATCACCCATTGAAAGCCGCTTGGGTCTCGATCGACAGTGTGTAGAGCCTCCGAAGCTCGGTAAAGCTCGTTCAGCCGACGGACCCAGCCTTGAATCCCGGCGTGCATGGGATCTTGTAACAAACCCCATTCGAGTTCGGTTTCGTGGCTCCATTCTTCGGTAGCGCCAATCTCGCCACCCATGAAGAGCAGCTTCTTGCCCGGAACAGTCCACTGATAACCCAGTAGCAGCCGAAGGTTGGCAAATTGTTGCCAGCGATCGCCAGGCATTTTTGATAGCAGCGATCCCTTGCCGTGAACCACTTCGTCATGTGACAGAGGAAGTACGTAGCTTTCTGAAGCCGCATATTCGGACCGGAATGTAATCCGGTCGTGATGCCAGCGCCGATGGATCGGGTCGTTCGACAGGTACTCCAACGTGTCATGCATCCAACCCATGTCCCACTTGAGGCCAAAGCCGAGACCGCCGGCGTCAGTTGGATTGGTGACCCCGGGCCAGGCTGTTGACTCCTCAGCCACCATGACAACATCGGGGAAGGTCGAGTAAACCGTGCGGTTCAATTCTTGCATGAAGTGAATTGCTTCAAGGTTCTCGTTGCCGCCGTGGTCGTTGGGCACCCATTCGCCGTCTTGGCGCGAATAGTCGAGGTACAACATCGAGGCCACCGCATCGACTCTTAAACCGTCAATGTGGAACATGTCCAGCCAGTAGTGAGCCGATGACAACAGGAACGAGCGCACTTCAGGCCGTCCGTAGTTGAACACAAACGATGTCCAGTCCGGATGGAACCCTTGTTTGGGATCGGCGTGTTCATAAAGGTGAGTTCCGTCGAAGAATCCGAGAGCGTGTTCGTCAGTGGGAAAATGGGATGGGACCCAGTCGAGCAAGACCCCGATGCCGGCTTGGTGCAAGATGTCTACGAACTGCATCAGTTCCTGTGGCGATCCATAGCGAGCCGTTGGCGCAAAATAGCCGGTTGATTGGTAGCCCCACGAGCCGTAAAAAGGGTGCTCCATTAGGGGCATCACTTCAACGTGGGTGAAACCCATGTCATTGCAGTATTCACTTAGCTGGTCTGCCATGGCAACGTAGCCGCCTGGTTCATATCGCCACGAGCCGAGGTGCAGTTCGTAAGTGGACATGGGTTGGTCGTACCGATTTGCCTTCGACCGCGATGCCATCCAAGCTTCGTCGCCCCATTCGTGGTTGGGCTGTGCGATTACCGACGCGGTAGCGGGCGCCAACTCTGCGGCCAGGGCCATTGGATCAGCCTTGGCGATCCGGGTGACACCATCGCCAGAAGTAACAGAGAACTTGTAGCGATCACCGACGCCATATGAATTGAAAGTGCCCCTCCAAACTCCCGAGGGGTCCGGCTCCAAGACGTCGACGCCGGGCTGCCAGCCGTTGCCGTCACCGACCACCGAAACCGCCGATGCGTTGGGAGCCCAAACTCTGAAAGTTGTACCTTCGTCAGACACAAGTGCGCCCAAAACGTCCCAGAGTCTGGTGTGGGCACCAGATCCGAACAGCCATGCATCGTCAGCTGTAAACGTCCTCGTCATTCGGGCCAGCTTTTCTGATTCATACACAGAGCCTACGATGCCGCTATGCCTTCAACACGAATTGGCCGAGTTCCGATCCTGAGCGTCGTATTGGCAGGTGGGGAGGGCAAAAGATTGATGCCCCTCACTACCGAGAGAGCCAAGCCAGCAGTGCCATTTGGTGCCAAGTATCGATTGATCGATTTTGCAGTTTCGAACCTGGTTAATGGTGGATTTCGCCACATAGTTGTGCTCACGCAATACAAGAGCCACAGCCTCGACGTTCACATCTCCCTAACCTGGCAGCTGTCCACCCTGCTGGGCAACTACGTAACAACGGTTCCCGCCCAGATGCGGCGCGGTGAGCGCTGGTTCACTGGCTCAGCTGACGCCCTGTACCAGAACTTCAACCTGTTGGACGACGAACAACCAGAGCACGTGATCGTGTTTGGTGCTGACCATATCTACCGTCTCGATCCACGGCAGATGCTTAACTACCACATCGAACAGGGCGCCGGAGTAACAGTGGCTGGCATCAGGGTTCCGGCTGAAGAAGCGTTCCAGTTTGGCGTAATCGAAAAGGATCCTGAAGGCTCCAAGATATTGGCCTTCCACGAGAAGAATCCTGATGCGCCTCGGTTACATGACGCTCCTGACCAGGTGTTGGCGTCGATGGGCAACTACATCTTCAGCGCGGATGTCTTCCGTGAAGTCATGGCCGAAGACGCAAAGGACGAGAACTCAAGCCACGATGTTGGTGGCGACATCATCCCGAAGTTGGTGGCACAAGGCAAAGCCCACGTGTATGACTACACAACCAACGTCATTCCGGGTGAGACTGGTGAAGATCATTACTGGCGAGATGTAGGAACGCTCGATTCATACTTCGATGCGCACATGGACCTTGTAGCGCCTTGGCCCAAATTCAGTCTCTACAACGAGGAATGGCCGATCTTCACCAGGGGAATGACTGAACCTCCCGCCAAGGTTGCCGATGGTCCCGGTGGCAAGAGCGATATTTCCAACAGCATCTTGTCCAGTGGGGTGATCGTGTCTGGAAGTCAAGTAACCGAATCAGTCTTGTCGGGCGGAGTTAGCGTGACTGGGGCCCAAGTTAATCAGTCTGTCTTGTTGTCAGGCGTGAAGGTTGAGGCAGGCGCAAAGCTAAGGCGCTGCATCATTGACAAGAACGTCACGATTCCCGCCGGGTTTGAAATTGGCTACAACCGGGAAGAAGACGAGAAACGATTTACGGTGTCACCAGGGGGCGTGGTAGCCGTAGGCAAGGGAACCGTTATAAATCCTGACCAGTAGCAGGGGTCTGTTCAATAATCTCGGTGTACAAGTCACGGAACTGCTTGGCCGGCTCGGTCCAGGACCAGTCGCGGGTCATGCCTCTTCGCTGCAGAGAGCGACGGCGGCCGTGATGGCGCACGCCCCTCAACGCCCGATGCAGGGCATCTACAAACCCACTTTGGTCCATGGTGGTGGCAACAAATCCGTTGCCTTCAGCGTTCATATCGGCATCAATGACAGTATCGACCAGTCCACCAACCGGGGTTACTACCGGGACCGTCCCATAAGCCATTGCTTGCATCTGGGCTAGTCCGCAAGGTTCGAACAAGCTAGGCATAGCCAAGATGTCACCGCCCGCGAACAGAAGATGTGACAGCGGGGCGTCATAGCCGTTATGGAACCAAAAGCGTTCGGGTTGGGTCTCGCCCAGCCAGGTTCCCCAATCGGCCAATCGTTGCTCGCCAGAGCCAAGAACAATCATGCGAGCCCGCATACCTTCTAGGAAACGGGCAGCTTCAAACGCGAGGTCAACGCCTTTTTGATCTACCAAACGAGTGACCATCACGATTAGCGGATCGCCGTTATCTTCCCAGCCGACGTGGTCTAGTAGTGCGGACCGAGCGTCTAGCTTTTTGTCTATGTTGTTGGCGTCAAAGGGCGGGGTGTGCGCATCGTTGGCCGGATCCCAAGCTCTGGTGTCGATGCCATTCAGAATGCCTCGAAGATCAGTACCTCTGGCCTTCAGCTCACTATCAAGTCCCATGCCTTCTTCGGGTTGGAGAATTTCGGTTGCATACGTAGGGCTCACTGCAACTACTCGGTCCGCCACTCGGATAGCTCCGGCCAAGCTGTTGACCGAGTCGCCAACCGTGTACTCCTGGCGTAGCCGGGGAAGGCGGTGAATCCAGGGCGGGGGAGCCCAACCTTGGTGACCCAAGTTGTGGATTGTGAGAACAGTGGGAACACCCTCGGCCAGAAATGCTGGAGCTAGCGCCGTGTGCCAATCGTTGATGTGAACAACGTCGGCTTTGACAACGCGGCTAAGCGAAGCGATGGCAGCGGAGAAAGCGCCGAAACGCTCTTCGTTATCAGGCCAACCCTTGCCTTCGGCGTCGACGTATGGATTGGGTCTGTTGATTCCGGGAACGGTAATCAAGGCCAAGGGTCCAGCCTCGGGGTGGGTTCCGATTCGGGCTGATGCCGGTGCGGCCCACTCTGGGACCTCAAGGGCAACAAGTTCTTCGTTCTCAAGCGGGTAATCGGCATAGTCTGGCAAAGCTGTCAGAACGTCCAGGCCCAATTCGCTTAGACCAGCGGCTAGACCGGCGGCGGCTTCCCCCAAGCCTCCTGCGCTGACCAGCGGTCTCAGTTCGGCAGTGGCGAACAGAACTTTCATCAGTCGCGACCGATCACTGGGGCAACAACTGTTCACGCTGGAGCAGAACCAGCGACCAGGCTTCCAGCTTCCAATCGTCGCTGGAAGCAACTATTTCATCCCGGTTGGTTTTGTCGGCAGTGTCCAGGATGACTTGCCAGCGGTTGCCGCCAAGGCCTTCGGGAACGGTGAAGCCGAGCGTCTCGCTGCTGGCGTTAAACATGACTAGAAAACTACTGTCAATCGAGCGTTCAAGCGAAGGCCCCTCGGGACCAAGCGCGTTGCCGTTGAGAAAGACTGACAGCGCTTTGGCGTGCCAGGTGTGCCAATCATCCATGGTCATCACATGACCATCAGGTCGGAACCAGCCAATATCTTCAAGTGAGCTTTCCATCACCGGTTGGCCTTCGAAAAAGCGTCGGCGACGGAACACCGGGTGGTCAGCCCTTAACTTCACGAGGCGTTGTGTAAAGGCTAGAAGGTCTTTGTCAACTGCTGACCAGTCATGCCAGCTCAACTCGTTGTCCTGGCAATACGCGTTGTTGTTGCCCATTTGTGTGCGGCCGATTTCATCGCCCCCAGACAACATCGGTACGCCTTGGGATAGCAGCAACGTTGCCATCATTGAATATTGGCGCCGTCTCCGGTTCTCGCGAATGACCGGGTTCTGGGTGGGTCCTTCTACGCCTCCGTTCCAGGTGCGGTTGTCGTTGTGACCGTCCCGGTTGCCCTCGCCGTTCGCCTCGTTGTGCTTCTGCTCGTACTCGGTGAGGTCTCGCAAAGTGAAGCCGTCGTGGGCGGTAATGAAGTTGATGCTCGCCGAAGGGCGTCTGCCACTTGTGGCGTACAAGTCTGAACTGCCGGTGAAGCGGAAAGCCAGATCGTCGATGCCTCCGCCGGTTCCCTTCCAAAAGTCGCGGATGTCGTCTCGGAACTGAGCGTTCCACTCAGACCAGAGGGGTGGAAAGTTGCCAACCTGGTAGCCGCCGGGACCAACATCCCAAGGCTCCGCGATGAGCTTCACACGATTGATTACCGGGTCCTGATGGATCAGGTCGAAGAAGCTAGCTAGGCGGTTAACTTCGTAAAAGTCGCGGGCAAGCGTTGAGGCCAGGTCGAACCGGAAACCGTCGACGTGCATCTCGGTAACCCAATAGCGAAGGCTGTCCATCACCAGCTGTAACGAAGCTGACTGGCTGACATTAAGGCTGTTGCCGGTGCCAGTTGTGTCGTAGTACTTGCTGGGATCTTCCTCACTCAGGCGATAGTAGGTGCCGTTGTCGATCCCTCGAAGCGAGAGTGTCGGTCCGTTCTCGTTGCCTTCGGTTGTGTGGTTGTAGACCACGTCAAGAATCACTTCAATGCCCGCTGCGTGCATCGACTTCACCAGGTTCTTAAATTCGGTGACTTGTTCGCCGCCCTGTCCTGAAGCCGAATAGGCGCCGTGTGGGGCAAAGAACGCCGCAGTTGAGTAGCCCCAGTAGTTGCTGAGGCCTTGTTCGGTGAGGAAGCCTTCGGAGATGAACTGGTGAATTGGCAGAAGTTCCACAGCTGTGACGCCAAGGTCCACGAGATATTCGATTATGGCCGGTGACGCCATGCCTGCATAGGTCCCACGGAGTTCAGCGGGCACGTCGGGGTGAGTCATCGTGAGGCCCTTCACATGGGTCTCGTAGATGACGCTTTGATGCAGTCGAACTCGTGGCGCCTGATCGTCGCCCCAATCGAAGCTGGTATCGACAACAACCGAGCGAGGCACAAACGGAGCGCTGTCGGCAACATTGGGCAAAGAGGGGTCGTCCTGTTGATGGCCGAAGACGGCTGGGTCCCAAGTGACGTCACCTTCAACCGCCAACGCGTAAGGATCGATTAGCAGCTTGGATGGGTTTGACCGGTGGCCCAATTCAGGATTCCAATACCCGTGAACTCGAAACCCGTACCGCTGGCCCGGTGTTACATCGGGAAAGTAACCGTGATGCACGTTTGCTGTGGACTCGGGCAGAGCGATGCGTTCTTCGTTGCCTTCATCATCAAACAGGCACAATTCCACGACTGTGGCCGACCGTGAATAGACCGCAACATTGGTGCCTTGTCCGTCCCAGCGTGCGCCAAGCGGGAATGGATCACCGAACCAAACTTCGTGGGTGGTAGTCATCGAGCTAACCGTTCCGGATTGGTGTGTAGAAGCGCTCGTCGTATTCGGCCACCATTCGGCCTGCGGTTACCCTGGGTCCAAGGTGAGCAAGCATCTTTACCGTTGTGGCCCACCACTCATCAGGTTTATCGAACTTAGCCATGACCTCACCGGTAAGAAGATCGTGAAGCGCCTTTGCCTCGAAATCGTCCCGCTTGTCATCGTTGGTTGCCTCAGATGTTGGGATGGCCCAGCCGATTCCTTCCTTGAACCAGTCAGCCCACCAGCCGTCGAGAATTGAGAAGTTCAGGCCACCTCCGAGGGCGGCCTTTTCTCCGCTTGTGCCACACGCTTCGCGCGGTCGGACGGGATTGTTCAACCAAACGTCGCAACCGGCATACATTGCCTGAGCAATTGCGATGTCGTAATCGGGAATCAAAACCATTTGGCCCCGAGACGCTTTGGATTGAGCAAACTCTGCGATCTCAGCAAGAACAGCCTTGCCGTCATCGTCGGCGGGGTGAGCCTTTCCGGCGAATACGAACTGTGCTCCGGACTCAAGCGAGGCCTCAAGGCCCGCCTTGTCTCGCAGAAGCAACGCGGCCCGCTTGTAGGTTGCGAACCGGCGGGCGAATCCGATAACGCAGGCATCGGGGTTTAAGGCAACGCCGGTTGTTTTTGCGACTAGGTCGACTAGGTCAGCCCGCCCCTGGTTTCGAATAGCTCTGAACTCGGTGGCGTCGATCTTGTCTACGTTTGACCACGCGTTCTCATCGCCGTTTTCCCAGTTAGCACCCAAAACTCGATCATAAAGATCTTGCAGAGCTGGAGTGACCCAGGTGCGTCCGTGAATGCCGTTGGTGATACCTACAACTCTTGAGGCCCGAGGAATTGTCTTGAACAGGTCTCGGCTTACTTCAGCGTGGAGCTGGCTAACGCCATTGGCTTTACCGCAAAGCTCAAAAGCTAAGGCTGCGGTGTTAAACGGCTTCTTAGGGCCGTCGCTAGGCATCGTGGCCCAGTCCATAAGCTCTGGAAGTCTCACACCAATTCGCTTGGCCCAAGGTGCCAGTTCGGGCTCAGCCAGTGAACGGTCGAAGCGATCAATGCCAGCCGGGACAGGAGTGTGAGTGGTGAAAAGGGTCTTCGAACGAACGTCGGCAACAGCGTCGGCAAGTGATGTGCCCGCGTCGGTGTGTTCACCAAGCAGTTCAAGAAGAAGGAAACACGCGTGGCCTTCGTTGAGGTGATAGACGTCGGGCTGCATGCCAAGGGCTCTTAGTGCACGAACACCTCCGACGCCCAACATGAGTTCTTGGTCTAGTCGGTGTCGACGATCGCCCGAGTAGAGGCGGTCAGTGATGAGCTTGTCTGAAGCTGAGTTCGGCGAGACGTCGGTGTCAAGCAAAATTAGCTGGGTGGCGCCCACCATTTGGCGCCATATCTTGGCTCGAACCGAGTTGCCGTTGATTGGAACCTCGATTTCAAGGCCGGTGTCGGCAGCGCCGATATCGGTGGGCTCGATGTTCTCGTAACGTTCGGCTTGCTTTGCGTTCTTGATGTCCTGGCGGAAAAAGCCATTTCGGTACATCAGGCCTATGCCCAGAAGGGGTACGGCAATGTCGCTGGCAGACTTCAGGTGATCTCCGGCGAGGATGCCAAGACCGCCCGAGTACTGGGGCACCTGGGCTGCCACGCCAAACTCGGGGGAGAAGTAAGCAATGGTGGGCGCTGGTGCAGACTCAATAAGCTGCTCAAGCTCGGCGTGTAAGGCCGCGATCTCGTCGCCTGCTTGTTCGCTAAAGGAGGCAATCTCGGCCTCAGACATGGCCTTGAGAGTCTCGAGCGGGTGGACGCTTGGATTAGCGTTTGGCAGCCGGCCGAGAAGCTCCTGGGTAGGGCTATGCCAAGTCCAGCGCAGGTTTGCGGCCAGTACAGCCAAAGAAGCAGGGGCGTTTAAAGAAAGTGATGCGGACACAAATACCTCAAGATTGGGCTGGTTAAGCCAAAAATACTAACTCCCGACGCTAGCGCCGATCAGATTCGCATCGGCGCATGAGTGAAGACCCTTTACAGTTCGTTGGACCTAGAACATCACGGACTTTGGCTCATGAGGTTTTTTGCCACCTCCGGTATCTGTTTATACATGGGACAAGACACTGAGTGGACACTAGGTAACACCGAAGTGCTCTCCCTGGAGCGTCCTCTGGCGTTTGTTTTGTCCGGAGGGTCCGCTGCGGGAGCAGTTCAGGTTGGAATGTTGAAGGCGCTGGCCGAGGCCGGCGTTGAGCCTGACCTTGTTGTAGCCACCTCGGTTGGTGCCGTGAACGGCGCAATGGTCGCTGGTCACCGATCACAGGCTGCAGAGCGGTTGGCCGACATATGGCTAAGCCTCGACCGCAGCGACATCCTCGGCAACCTTGGCGTGCGGTCCATTGCCTCAATGCTGCTTTCCCGCAGTCACGTTTTTGACCAGGGCTCGCTGCATTGCCTGATTCGTAACCATCTTCCGGTAACCAACTTCGAGCAGTTGCCGATTCCCTTTGGTGCGGTTGCCACCAACGCACACACAGGTCGCACCGAGGTTCTAACTTCAGGGGCGCTAGATCAGGCACTGCTAGCCAGCGCAGCAATCCCTGGATTCTTTGCCCAGGTTACTATTGGCGACGTTCGATATTTCGATGGGGGAGTAACCGCCAACGTGCCGGTTCGCCAGGCCTTTGAGTTAGGGGCCAAGAGTGTGATTGTGTTGGACGCCGGACAGGTCGCAACTGAAGCTCATTCACCAACCAGCATGGCCTCAACAATTCAGTACGTTCTTGGGCTAATGGTTCGTAACCAGCAGTCGGCGATTCCAGCTAGTGTCAGCAACCAAGTAGTTTCTCTCCCGCTGGTTACCCCGGCCGGCCTTGGAACCTTCGACTTCTCACAGACTCCAGAACTGATTGAGAGTGGCTACCGATCTACGCGAAAGTTCTTAGAGGGCCACATCGATCTGGAGAAGTTTGGTGGGCCCCATGCGTTTGAAAACGAATGGCCAAACGTTTGCGCGAGTAGCCGTCTGAAGACTCTCGTCTAAAGTCGGGCCATGACAACACGTGCTCAACTTCCTTATGAGTCCTTACCCGATGTGGAAACCTTCTCGCTAGTAAGCGGGGATGTCGCCGAAGGCCAAACTCTGCCGATGGCCCAGGTCAGCGGGATATTTGGCGCCGGTGGTTCCGACATCTCACCTCAGCTGAGTTGGTCTGGATTTCCTGCAGAGACAAAGAGTTTTGCAGTCAGCTGCATCGACCCTGACGCTCCGACTGGTTCAGGTTTCTGGCATTGGCACGTTCTTGATATCAGTGTCGATGTAACAGAGCTGTCCACGGGCGCCGGCTCTCAGGATGGTTCCGGATTGCCTGCCGGAGCGGTGGTAATCAACAACGACGGTGGACTGCCAGGGTATTTGGGGGCCGCACCACCCGAAGGGCACTGGGAACACCGCTACGTGTTTGCGGTTCACGCTTTGAATGTTGAAAAGGTTGGGGTCGACTCCAGCGTCAGCAACGCCGTTGCGGCGTTCAACATGTTCGGCAAAGTGATTGCTCGGGCCACGTTGATACCGGTGTACAAGCGTTAGCCGACGGTTTGTACAGATCGGCTTAGGTGAGCGTGGTCTCGCTTAAGCAGTTCTCGCGGGCATCAAAGGCGATCTCCACGCCAACCTGGCTGCCGTCAGGCACCTCCACTTCAAGACGACAGTTGAGATCACCATTGATGTCGGGCGTAACTGGGCCAGGACCTGCGCCCACACTAACTGTGGCCAGCACAACCACTGGGCCTGCGGGAAGCGTCTGAGTGAGGACAGAGTCGTAGTAACGGCTCAAAGTGGTGTCACCCGTCTGGCTAATGAAGTCAGTCCAAAGTGTGGCGTATAGGACCTCTCCGTCAGCGGACTCAATTCGGAGGCCAATCTCGAATCCTTCGATGAACACCCCACTGAGAGGCTCCAAGTTGATAGCCAGAGTCCCTGTGCCATCGGCCAACGGAGTCTCTTGAGGGGCTTCTGTTGTGGGCTCGTCTGTATCTGTATCTGAACCAGAATCGGTATCTGGGGAGCTTGTGGGAGCTGGCTCAGGCTCTTCAGTTGCCGGCGTGGTGTCAGGGCCAGACGTAGTGGTGCCAGCATCGGTGGTTGAGGTGCCGCATGCGCTGGCGAAGAGAGCGAGCACCATAATCAGCTTGATCAACTTGGAATTCATACTCCTAGGACGCTCCGTGCTGCCAATTAGTTCCCGATTTCAGGTTTCGACAGTTATCACTCGACAGTAATAAACACCGCGTCTGATTCAACAAAGATTCCGTCGGGACCGGTTCCAATGCAGGTCAGGTATATCTTGCGTCCGTCTCGGCCACTCATTGATGCCCTCAGCTCAACTGGAACTCCCAGAGGGCAGGGCGCCCGGTAAGTGAGGTTCAGCTTGCCGGTAAAGGCCATTGTTCCCAGTATTGGCAACAGACAGCCCATTGTCTCATCTACCAATGATGCGACAATGCCGCCGTGGCTTCGCCCGGGCGCACCTTCCCAGCCGGGCCCCAAAGTCACGCTGCCTACAGCTTCGTCACCATCGCGACGCACCACCATGCCCACACTAAACGGATTGTATTCACCGGTAATTGGAGAGTCTCCAAACACCGAGACTGCCTCACCATCGGCGATCAGACTTTGCCCCGGGGTGGACAAGAGTTGGTCCATGAACTGCGGCGCGGCGTCACTGTCAGTTTCGCGTGTGCGAACAGGCGAGGCCTCTAACGCGTCGGCCAGCTCACGGGCACTAACTAAGACACGATTCACTAGCGCTTCGTTACCGGCCTGGGCCAGGAGGTTGTGGGCCAGCCTGTTGACTTGAGCGGCCGCCTCGATGCGGCTCTCTGGTTTGGCGACCACTTAGTTGCGGGCGGGCTCTACAACTGAGGGCTCTGCCACGGAGGGCTCTACAACAGAGTCCAGAAACCAGTCCACGAAGTCGTGGCACTGCACAATGTTCCGGGCCTCGTGTTTGGTCACATCAGCCATTACCTGGGCGGCTGAAGTTCCATGTTCAGCCAGGTAGTCGTCTTGGGCAACCTGTAGCCAGCCTTCTAGGTGAGTTACGTCAACCTCGGGGTGGAATTGGGTGCCAACCGTGTTGCCAATCTGGAAGAGCTGAACCGCGTTCTCGTTGTCGGCTAGAACCGTGGCTTCGTCTGGGGGGATTATCCGGTCGTGATGCCACTGCATCCACGGGCCAGGTCCAACCGGAGAGTCGGTTCCGGGTGTCGGTTCGATCTCGAACCAACCGATCTCAGTCACGGGCGCCGTTTCGACTGATCCTCCAAGCGCCTCTGCTATCAACTGACCACCGAAGCAGACCCCCAGAATTGGCTGACCATTTTTGTGTGCGTCGGCGATCATTTCCAACTCGGTGTGTACCCAACTGCTGATTTCTTCCTTGGCGGTTAGCGATCTGATTGACCCCATCAACACAACGATGTCGAAATCGGCGAAGTTAGGAAACACTGAGGCCTCGTTGGGTTTGTCCATGTCGGGATTAACAACGTGATCGCAAATCTCGTACCCACGCTGGGCAAGACGTACCGAAACCTGGCGACCTGGGCCGTCGCTTTCATGCGCCACGACGAGGGCCCTCAACGATTTGGAGGGAGCAGAGGAGTTAGTCATTGTCCATAAGGCTGGCATCAACCCGGCGATCTGCCAACTCCGCATGTCTATGCTGTTTCGATGCCTCAGGTTCAGAGCAACGGAATGACAATTGAGTACGAAGTGCGGGGCGAAGGTGAACCGCTACTCCTGGTTATGGGTTTGACCGGCCAACTCATTGATTGGCCCAAAGAGTTTGTCGACTTGTTCGTTGAAGCCGGATACAAGGTGATCTTGTTCGACAACCGGGACATCGGGCTTTCAACTCAGTTCAACGAAAAGCCGCCCAGCCGCTTGAAGTTTGTTTGGTCAGTAATTCGCCGCAAAGAATTTGGCGACGCCAACTACACGCTCACCGATATGGCCGATGATGCGGCGGGTCTGCTAGATGCTCTTAATATCCAGTCAGCCCATGTGCTTGGCATTTCGATGGGCGGGATGATTTCACAAGAACTCGCGATTGCCCACCCCGAGCGTGTCCGCAGCATGTGCTCGATCATGTCAAACACCGGCGATCGCAAGAACGGCATCATCGGTACCTCGCTTCTGCTCAAGCTGGCACGCCTCAGACCACCGTCACGCAAGAAGGCTGTGCCCTACATTGAGAAGCTGTTCGGTCTGATCTCTGGTCCTCATGTGGATCCAGCTCGAGTAACTGAAATGGCCGAAGCCTCAGTTGCACGCAGCTTTACACCTGACGGTGTGGCCCGACAGACTGCCGCGATTGCCGGCTCTCGCGACCGCACTGAACTACTGAGGTCCGTTACCGCCCCGACTCTTGTGATCCATGGCCTTTTAGACCAACTAGTTCTGCCCAGTGGCGGCATAGCTACGGCAAACGCGGTTCCGGGTTCTCGTCTGCTGGCCTTTAACGACATGGGTCACGATCTACCCCAGCCCCGAATGGAAGAAATTCGTGACGCTGCGGTGTTGAACTTCGGTAGAGCCAAAGCAGGCGCTGGCTCTAGTAGTTGAACTTTGGCCGGATTAGTCAACTTCGGTCTCTTAGAGCGACCGTGATATGTTTCGGCCAGTACCCGTCGCGAACATATGCGACGACTCGCGAGATTTAAGGAAGCACAATGAAGGTTCACGTCGATCAAGAAAAGTGCCAGGGCCACAGCCGCTGCTACATCCTCGCTCCAGAGCTTTTTGATGTTGATGACTTGGGCAACGGTTTCGAACGTGGCGATGGCACGGTGCCTGAAGGCCTTGAAGACAAGGCCCAACTAGCAGTTGATAACTGCCCCGAGTTCGCCATCACCATCACAACTGACTAGCTAGCACCAATCGCTCTATCGCCTAGTCACAGCGCCAACATGTCAGAGGAACTAGATCAGGACCCGTCAGTCTTACCGGCTCCGTCGGAGAGTCTCTTTAAAGAGCGACGAACCCGCAATGGCGGTTCGTTTCTGATGGCAGCAATGCTGGGCCTAGCCCAGGCATTGGGTTTTGAAAACACCAAAGAACGCACCGTCCAGCTGGCCGAAGCCAGCCGGAACGATGATCTAGACCTTAGGTTTGGTGACCTTCCTCCGTTGGACTAATCAGCCTGCAGAGGTGATGGTGAACGAGTCAATAAACGCAACGGTGTTGGCGTCAGCGATGACTCCGGGCTCGCCGATAACGAATATCTGGAACAGCCGCGATTCAGCGATGCAAATGACGCCGGTCATTTCAGCATCAGTGCCTTCCAGCTGACCTTCAGCCTCGAACTGGCGACACGGCCACCCGTCGACTGTCGTCTCAACGGAGGAGTTCAGAGTTGCGCCTGGCACGGAGCCATCAACAGCTCCAGCGACAGCACCGTCAAGATCAAGTGAGACACCTTCGGGGAAGTCAGTATGGCTCGACGCATATGCAAGCTCATTGCTGACTTCGGCAACCATGATCCCAACCTCGATCTCGCCAACATCGGTGTCTTGTGTCGAGGTCTCGTCGCTTCGGCCCTCGACAGGTAACAGAACCGAATATCCGCCTGCGCTATTGGTGAAGGTTGAGAACTCTGTCTCACTGCTTCCGCAGCTGGCAAGGAGCATTACGGTGGCCAGCAGGGTCGCTGTTGCCTTTAAGGCGATGTTCCACGATTTATTCACTATTATTCCCTCCGATTGATTCTGATTGACAATAGATGACCCTGGCTAAGCGTGCGTAGGTGGACCCGGTGTGCCTTTGTCACATCCGCCTCACGGGGTAACGTCGATTCTAGATGAGCCTCTTTAAACGGATGATCGAACGCGGACTTTCAGGAGCTTCTGAACCTCCGCCGTCCACCGGTGAATGGCCGCCTGGTCCGCCCTCAGCCTCAAGCGTCGAGGCAGAGCCGCCGGCGTCTGAGAATCAGCCCGAGTCCGAGCCCGAGTATGGGCTTGAGTATTGGCGTCATCCTGTTTCGATTGATCGCAAGGAGTTGTGGGAGTCAGGACTTGAGTTTGTTGGCCCCAAGCTTGTTAGAGCCTTTGAATCAAACGGCCAGAGTGTGCGCCTTATTGAAGAAGGTGGCCGGTTAGCGGTGAATGAGGTCGAGATAGTCTCGGCGTCTGAAGATTTTCACTATTTGGAGATCACTCAGATGGGAACCGGTGCGACGTTCTCGATCGCAGCCCCCACGTGGGCCCTCGCTGTGGCTTTGCACGATGGGTACTTGGAGCCGATGGACCCCGACCGAAGTTGGCAGATGGGTTTTCTCGATGGCACAACCGTCCTATTTCTGGCCCGGCCCGAAGAGATCGACGCGATAGGGCGCCGAAGCTCCCTTCAAGTAGTGGCCGATCTTGCAAAGCTGTCGCCTGGCTAACAGTTCTGACCTGGGAAACAGCCATCAACTACCGTTCTGTCGGTGTACCCAGTCAAACCCGGCTGGTAGCCAGGTCGGTTCGGATTTTTTGGCGGGTAGCCAGGTCAGTTCGATGGGTGTCTGGGCGATGGGTGATCTAGACGATTGGGTTCTTGTAGGTGTCTAGGTAGGTGATCTCAGAGACTGGTGGACGCTTGGCGGCCTTGAAATCTGTGCCTTTGGTATAGGCCACTGGCAACAGACCGGCTTGGGTCATATGTTCTGGAATGCCCAGCACCTCGGCTGCCTTCTGCTCTTGGATCAGATGCAATGTGGTCAGGCAACTTCCAAGGCCCCGGCTTCGCAACGCAAGCTGGAAGCTCCACATCGCGGGCATGATTGAGCCCATCAGTCCGGCTGCAGAAGATGTTGCATTGTCAGTGAGACGGCCCACGATCATCGGGATCACCAGAACTGGAACCTTGCCCATGTTTTGGGCCAAGTAGTTTGCAGAGTCCATGACCCGGCCTGATTGGGTGCCGGGATCCGCAGTTGCGGCGGCAGCGGCCAGGTAATCGCCGCCAGCGTCCCGGTAGATCTCGGCCAGAGCCTCCTTCTTCTCTTGGTCTCGAACAACCATCCAACGCCAGCCTTGCTGGTTTGAACCGGTTGGAGCCTGTACAGCCAACTGAAGGCACTCAAGTAGAACATCGTCGGGTACGTCGCGGTCAAGGTCGAGGCGCTTGCGCACGGCTCGTGTCGTCGACAGAAGTGCGTCAGTCTGGGCAAGATCAAAATCCATACCGCAGTTTCCCACCGAAGAGGTCAAAATTGAAAGTTGGCTCCGTTCGGGTACTGGTTCGGTTCCCAAATTAGGGTTTGGCGCATGGCTGCGGTGCTGCTTGATTCTGTTGGGCTGGTTACAGCCGATGAGTCCACAATTCTTGACGACCTGTCGCTTGAGGTTCTCGACGGCGAACTTATGGTGCTGATCGGCGGATCTGGTAGCGGCAAGACTTCAACCATCAGAGCAATCGCCGGTTTGGAACTGGTCAGCTCCGGCTCGATCTGGTTCGACGAAGCCGACGTAACCGAGGTGCCAGTGAGTGAACGCGACGTCGGCATGGTGTTTCAAGACACCACAGCTGCCCTGTTCCCCAAATTTAGCGCCAGAAAGAACGTGAGTTTCGGGCTCCGGCTACGGAAGGTCAAAGAACCGACCGTCCGTGATCGCGTGGCCGCCGAAGCCAGGGCTCTTGGGATCACCAACATTATGGAGCGGTGGCCGAGCGAACTTTCGGCGGGTCATAAGCAGCTGGTTCAGATCGCACGAGCGATGGTCCGAGTGCCCAAGGTTCTGCTCCTCGACGAGCCGATGGCTCACGTCGACGAACCCACACGTGTCCGTTTGCGTCGCGACCTAAAGGAGCTGCAGACCGGATACGGACTGACCACGATCCTCGCAACAAACGACGCCGACGAAGCAATGGCCATGGCCGACCGGATCGCCGTCATCGACGCTGGCCGCGTGCTGCAGCTCGGGGCACCGGCCGATCTCTTTGCCCGTCCAGCTGACGTGAACGTCGCCAGCCTCACCGGACCGATCAGCTTCTTAGGGGCGAAGGTTGAGCCGGGGGAGCAGGGGTTTTGGCTAACCGGTGATGGTTTCGGTCTACGCGCCTGGACACCCGAGCTAGCCCGCTTTGTTGACTCACGAGTCACGGTCGGAGTCCGCCCTGGCGCAACTAGAGTGCGATCGAGGTCAGAAATCTCGGTCGTACTTGAGGGAAACTCCTATGAAACGGGCAGTCCATCTTCGGTTGTAAGCCTTGGAGCGGCGAAGCTGACCATGCCCTACATCGATCAGCCTGTCGGGTCGAAGATTTCCATAGCAATTGACAGCTACCTAGTGTTCAGCGACGGCAAGTTCGTTGCAGCAATCGGATAGTTGCTGCGATCTGTAAATGCCTAGAGGCCAGCGGCTCTTATTGAAGCTGTTACTGCGGCCGCAATGATTACTGTTGCGAACATCGGTAATCGACGCCATGCCGAGACCGCCGCTGCGGCAACGCCCCATGCTCGAGCATCCAGCTCAAGCTGGCCGTCAGTACTGAACGTAGCCAACGCAACAACTGCGGTGATGATAGCCAAGGGCAGGGCGCTCAATACTCGGGCCAGACCATCGCTAACGCGTTCGGTGTCGATAAGAACCGCACCGATCGCTCGTTGAGCATAAACCCCAAACGCCAGGGCTAGAACCACACTCCAAGTCAGCATTAGATCGGCGCCTCAACTGGTTCCGCGGGCTGGCGAATTGCCAGAAGTGCGGCACACGCCGCCACTAGGACGGGCACTCCGCCCGGCGACGGTTCAAGCAGCGCTAGGGCCACGATTGCGGCGATCAGCGCTATAGGGAGCAGCTCCCTGTTGGCCAGTTGTGGCCAGATGATGGCTAGCAGGGCCGCCGGGAAGACGGCGTCAAGACCTAACGCATTCGCGTCGCCCAAACGATCGCCGATAACAGCCCCCAGGCTCCCGCCGATCCACCAGGGAATGCAGAGCCATATTGAGGCGGCCACATAGACCCGCCGAGCGTCAGAGTCCGCAGTCTCCCGTTGAGCCATTGCGACGTTTGGGTCAAAGGCGGCGTGGGCGGCGACTGCCCGCTTTGCTCGGGAGGGCCAAAGTCTTGGAGCGATGGCGGCAGCGAATAAGCCAAACCGTGACGACACCAGCCACCCGCTGAAGATGCCTGACATTGTTGAGCCACCGGCGGCTGTGACAGCGGCAAACGCCAGGGTCGGGGTGACGGAATTGACCAGAAACACCGAACCGATCATGACGAGGGGCGACGTCCCTTCGGTGACGTGCAGCACGGCCACGGTGAAGCCGATTGTGAAATATGCAAAGCCCAAGGTCAGTGCCTCGCCGCGGCTAAAGAGCGTGTCTGAGGGCAGGGCCCATTCGACTAGCTGCTTAGCTTTTACCATCGGAGGCAGTCTTGCAGAGGAGCGCCCCGTGAGACAGCCTGAGAATTGAGAGGCCGGGCCCAAGTATGAGACTTTGCCAGGGTGGTACTAGCTTCGCTTTGTGAACCGACTCCCGTTCTTCCAAGGCTGGACAATTGTTGTCGGCGTGTTTGTGGTGTTGGCCACTTCAGCCGGCCTTGGTTTTTACAACGCCTCGGTGATCCTAAGCGCCGCCGTAGACGAGCTTGATACCTCAGTGAGCGTTGTTTCGGGGGCAACAGCGGTCTTCTTTGGTACTGGTGGAGTTGCAGGCTTCCTGGTTGCGCCGCTGATGGATCGTTTCGATATCAGATGGTTTCTTGTAATCGGCGGGATTGTCGGAGCAGGGGCGTTTCTAACGCTGGCGGCTGTCACATCGGTGCTTGGTCTTTACCTGTTCTTTGTTGCGCTTGGTGTGGCGTTTGCCCTTGCTGGTTTGATTCCCGGTATTACGTTGGTGACTCGCTGGTTCGACGTAAAGCGCTCAGTCGCGCTTTCAATCGCTTCGACCGGGCTGTCGGTTGGAGGCATAGCGCTCACACCAATTGTTGCGGGTCTAATCGAAGATCGAGGACTAAGCGGCTCGGCTCGGATGATGGCGGCCATGTGGTTCTTGGGAATCGTCCCGGTTTCTGTGTTGCTAATCAGATCTTCTCCGGCGGAAGTGGGATTGGAACCCGACGGAGCCCCGACGCCCCCTACGCCAGCGCCGATCGTCGGGGCCACACTGTCTCAGGCAACCAACTCGCGATTCTTTCGGGCGCTAGCGCTCACCTACGCGTTGGTCTTCCTGTCTCAGGTTGGCGGAATCGCCCAGCTGTTCAAGCTTGCCACCGAGCGCGCTGGATCGTCAGCTGCGGAGCAAGCCCTCATTGCTCTGGCACTGTCCAGTGTTGTCGGGCGGCTGATCGGCGGCGTGGTGGTGATCAAGTTTGATACCCGCTTTATGACTCTCATACTTATTGCCGTTCAGGGTCTGGCGTTGGCGATCATCGCGTTTGCCAGCTCTACTGTGCCGATTTTGATTGGGGCCGGAATCTTTGGCGTCTCCATCGGGAACATTCTGATGCTGCAACCACTGCTGATTGCCGAGGCGTTCGGGGTTCGCTCTTACGCCCGGATCTATTCGTTCTCTAACCTTGCTGGCACGGTAGGAGTGGCAGGAGGGCCGCTTGTGCTGGGAGTGGTTCGAGACCTGGTGGACTATCGCGCCGCGTACCTACTGGCCGCGGCCATCTGTTTCCTTGCGCTCGTCTCATTGGTGTCGGCGGGGCCGTCATCTGAGGCCAAGGCCATTTGGGCCTAGCGCGCAGGCCTGCAAGACTGGCGTCATGTCCGACTTGGCGCTTCCTGTACTTCACGTAGATCGACCGCTAGTTGAAGCTGACTATGCCTACGTCGAGGGACGAGCGTCTTTGGTGGCCCACACTGATGCGGAACTGGCCGGTGTTGCGGCCAGCGTTATTGGGATTGGTCATCAATGGGATGCGGCTCGTTTCAAGCTCTTTCCCGAGCTTAAGGTCTTGTCCAGGATGGGCATTGGTTATGACAACATTGACTTGGACGCAGCCCGGGCCGCCGGAGTAGTTGTCTGCAACGGACCAGATTCCCCGACAGTCTCAACTGTTGAACACACGATGGCTCTGTTGTTTGCGGTAACCAAAGAGCTTCCGATTCAGCAAGCTAGAGCAGCACAAGGTCTGAAAGGACCGGCGCAAGCGACTTCGCTGGAGCTCAACAATTCGACACTTGGGTTGGTGGGTCTAGGCCGAATCGGAGCGAAGGTAGCCAAGGCCAGCCTGGCGCTAGGCATGAACGTGATCGCGTTTGATCCTGGCCTACGCGAGTCGCCAGTGGCCAGCGTTTCGATGGTCACTCTTGATGAACTGTTGGCCTCATCACATGTGGTTTCGCTTCACGCTCCGGCCATCGCTGAGACAGCTCAGATGATGAACGCCGATGCTTTTGCCAAGATGATGCCAGGGTCATATCTGGTGAACTGCGCTCGTGGATCATTGGTTGACCACGACGGCCTGCTATCAGCGATTGACTCTGGTCATCTTGGCGGTGCTGGGCTTGACGTTACCGATCCCGAACCTCTGCCCGCTGGTCATCCGCTGTTGGACCGGCCAAACGTTGTTGTTACACCCCACATCGCTTCGTCAACTGCTGCGGGTCGTCGACGCCTGTACGAGCATGCAATCGACAATGCCCTGGCGGTTCTGGAAGGCCGTCCAGCGTCAGTGGTTTCCTAGAAACCCACAAAGCCGAGAAAGAGAGCTAACCATGGATTCACTTCGAGACATCTGGCGAGGAGGCGGCGTCACCCTTGGGGGTTGGCTGGCGGTCCCTAGTGTGGTCACGGCTGAGGCAACAGCCCGAGCCGGGTTCGACTTTGTTTGCATCGATACACAGCACGGGGCTATCGAATACAGCGATGCTGTCGCGATGATCCAGGCCATCTTGCTTGGCGGTTCACGCCCGATTGTTCGGGTGCCTTGGAATGAGCCTGGCATTATCGGCAAGATGCTCGACGCTGGGGCCCAAGGCATCATCGTACCGATGGTAAACAGCGTGTCAGAGGCCGAAGCCGCCGTTCGATCGTGCCGCTATTTTCCGAATGGGGCCAGAAGCTATGGACCAGGTATGGCCGCTCCGAGAGTCGACGGCAGCTATCCCGAGTGGGCCGACCAACACGTCGCAGTCATCCCCATGATCGAGACCACTAAGGCCGTTGACGCCATTGACGACATCCTTGCCGTCGAGGGAATCGACGCTATCTACGTGGGACCCGCTGACTTGTCCATAACGCTTGGTCTGAAACCCGGCAACAACGACGACGAGCCGTCCTTTACCGAAGCGCTTGATGCGATCGTGGCTGGCTGCCGGAAGGCCGGAGTGGTGGCTGGTATCCACGCCACAGGATCTCTAACACCCAAACGGCTTGAGGTGGGCTTCACGATGGTCACAGTCACCAGTGACATCGTGGCAATGCGCCTCGGTCTGGCAGCCGAACTCAAAGCGGCCACTCAGTCTGGCTCCGACGGCTCTGGCGGCGACATCTACTGACCGGCTAGATCTCCGAACCTGAATCTTCAGGAGGTACCTAACAATAAATGGTTCGCACTATGTGAGCAGCATGTGCAAGGATCTTTAGTTGTGAGCGCTGTTGTTACCGAAGGAATCGCAAAGCACTACGGCGAGACGAAGGCTCTCGATGGTCTCGACTTGGAGGTGCCTCAAGGTCGGGTCTTTGGGCTGCTTGGCCCCAACGGCGCTGGAAAAACCACCGCGGTAAAGGTGCTGACCACTTTGATCAAGCCGACCGCCGGACGGGCACTGATCGACGGCATCGACGTTGTGCAAGACCCAAGAGCAGTACGAACCCGCATCGGATTAACTGGGCAGTACGCGGCTGTCGAGGAGCGCCTTACTGGTCGAGAGAACCTTGAGCTAATTGGCCGGTACTTTCATCACTCAAAGTCCGATACTGCAGCCCGAGCCACACAGCTGCTTGACATGTTCGACCTAACCGACGCCGGCGACCGCGTCTCTAACACCTACAGCGGTGGCATGAAACGCAGGCTTGATATTGCGATGAGTTTGGTCGCCCGTCCTTCGGTCCTGTTTCTGGACGAACCAACTACCGGTCTCGATCCTCGCAGCCGGCTGGCGATGTGGGAGTTCATTGCCCGCCTCGGGGACGAAGGCACCACCGTGCTGCTGACTACCCAATATTTGGAAGAGGCCGATCAACTTGCGGAACAGATCGTCGTCATCGATGAAGGCCGTAAGATCGCTGAAGGTACCTCTGACCAGCTAAAAGATCAGATTGGCGGAGACAAAGTTCGGGTGACGATCGTGAAGCCCGCGAACGTCGAGACCGCCAAGACGGCAATTGCACCGCTGTGTGTGGGCGCAGTTGATGTTGACCCCGAGTCATTGGTGACCTTGACTGCGCCAATTCGAGCCGGCGGGGGAGTAGTACCAGGAATCATCCGAGCGCTTGACTCTGCCGGAGTGGACGTGCTGGACGTCGAAGTCCGGCGACCAACGCTTGACGACGTTTTCTTAGTGCTAACCGGCCATGCCGCCGAAACAGAATCAACAACATCAACCGGAGGTGGCGCCTAATGGCTATTGCGTCTGAGTCCGGCCCCCTTAGCGGGTCGCCAACGTCCAAACCAAACGTCTTGACTGACTCACTCACCGAAGCCGGACGTCACCTGCGCATCATTCCCCGCAACAGCGAGGTATTGATATTTGCCACAATTCAGCCCGTGATGTTTGTGCTGTTGTTCAGCTACATCTTTGGCGGATCCATTTCGATCCCCGGCTTTGACAACTACGACCAGTACTTGATGCCCGGAATCTTTGCCCAAACTGTGGTCTTTGGTTCGGTGTTCACAAGCATTGGTTTGGCCGAGGACCTAAGCAAGGGTTTGATCGACCGGCTCCGCTCGCTACCAATCGCTCAATCGGCGGTGCTCATCGGTCGCACGTTCTCCGACCTGCTGAGAAACGTCATCACCTTTGTTGTCATGCTTGTCGTGGCGTTCCTTTTGGGGTTCCGGTTTGAAGGTTCGTTGGCCGCTGCTCTGGGGGGAACAGCCCTTCTGCTTTTGTTTAGCTACGGCCTTAGCTGGGTTCAGGCGTTAATAGGGTTGAGCGTTGGCTCGGTTGAGGCCGCTAACTCCGCTGGGTTCATTTGGATGTTCCCGATGACCTTTGTTTCCTCGGCGTTTATTGCGACGAACACCCTGCCTGACTGGCTTGCCGCTGTTGCTGACGCCAACCCCTTCACACACGTAACAAATGCAGCCCGTGCGCTCTACAACGGAAACCCGGTAGGCGACTCGGTTGTTTGGGCCGTGGGCTGGTCGATCGCCTTGATTGTTGTGTTTGCGTTCCTGTCGATTCGCAAGTTCAACCAGACAAGTTCCTAGTTCTGGAACTGGAACGCCGCAAAGGTTATTTCGCACCGAGCCACAAAGCCCATACCGGTGTAGAGCTGGTGGCCGGCCTCGTTATCAAAGCGAACGTGCAGAAGCGGTTCGTCCCCACGGCTTCGAACTTGGGCCACCGCAGCGGCAGTTAATGCCCTAGCCAGTCCCTGGCGCCGAGCATCGGGATGCACACACACTGTCGAGATCTCGGTCCACCCCTCGCACCTCATGCGCTGACCCGCCATCGCAACAAGCACACCGTCTCGATGAATCCCCAGAAAAGTGCCAGCTCGCTGTGCTCCATCGCGGAACGCCCCCATGCCACAAGCCACCGATAGTGCATTCATGTCGGCGACGTCTGCCCGCTTAAGCGTGGCAAATTCAAGACCGTTCGTCTGATCGATTGCTTCAGAAAGATCTGCTGCCACATATTGAACCGCGGTCTCTCTGGCCAACTCAGCCCAACCACTTGGAGCGTCGGGCATTTCGGTTCGGGTAAGAAGCGCGACGCCGCCGGTCTCAACAAGTTCACCTAGCCCGCGCCATCCTGCGTCGTCTCCAGTTTCGAACCCAGAGAAGGGAGCGATGTCAGGCAGATATCGTGCGGCCGCCTGGTTGTTGGCCACAATTGCGTGGTCAGACTGAGGACCGCTAAGAGAGTGCCAGGCAAGGTTGTCCAGCAGCTCTGTCCTGTGCATGTTGTCGGTGGCCATTGGTTCCACACACATGGTCTAGGCGACGAAGTTTGCCAAGGCAAGAGGTAGATGACTGAAAGCCCTTAGATGTGAAGTGCTTGCGAGTAGATCCCAAGAGCGGCTTCGGTAATTGCTTCGCCCAGCGAGGGATGAGCCTGAATTATGTGAACTAGGTCCTGGACCGTGGCTCCCATTTCGACTGCAGTCACCGCCGCGGCTTGCAGCTCTGCAACGTGGGATCCAACAATCTGCACGCCAAGAACGCGGCCATCACCGCCAGCAACTACGCGGACAAACCCGAAGCCGTTGCCCTCGATGCTGAGCGTCCGTCCATTGGCCCGGAGCGGAAATTTGGCGGCGGTCGAGCCAGGGTCTTGAGCGAGTGCTTCTTGTGGACTTAGGCCCACAACAACTATTTCAGGATCTGTAAAGACCACCGCCGGTATGGCAACGGGGTCGAAGGCCGATCGCTTCCCAGCTATCGCTTCGGCAACAACTTCAGCTTGGGCGGTTGCCCGATGAGCCAGCATCGGTTCACCAGTGATGTCGCCGATGGCGTATACGCCTGAGACAGAAGTCTGGCAGCTTCGGTCAACCTGAACAAAGTCGCCCTCAAGTTTGAGGTTTAGGTTCTCAAGGCCAAATCCTTTAGTGAGCGCCTTACGGCCCACGGTAACCAGCACCCTGTCGGCACTGAGTTCTGTTCCTGACCCGTCAGCCTTCATCACCCTTAGCAGGCTCTGCTCAGAATCGAACGTGCTTGCCTTGGCACCAAAGTGGAACTTCGCTCCCTTACGTTTCAGATAGCGGGCAACCGGGGCCGTCAGCTCGTTGTCGTAGGCGGGAAGGATCGAATCAGCCATCTCGACGAACGTGACTTCCGAACCCAACTTCAAGAAAGCGGTGCCGAGCTCCAAGCCGATGTAGCCAGCCCCGACCACCACAAGCTGATCAGGGACTTCGGTTAGGTCAAGCGCTTCCGTTGAAGACAGCACGCTACCCCCGAACCCGAGGCCGGGGATCTCAACTGGTGCCGAGCCTGTGGCTATGACCAGGTGTTTAGTCCTTAGGACTTCATCACCTTCGGCTGAGACCACTTCGATTGTTTTGCCGTCCTTGATGGTCGCAGTGCCGGAGATTGTCCTCGCTCCGGCCGCTTTGAGCAGCCCCGCTACTCCGTTAGTCAGCTGGTCGACAATGCCATCTTTCCAACCCTTCGTTTGGGCGAAGTTGATCTTGGGGGAGTCAACATTGATGCCTAGCTTCGCCTGTCCTGATGCGTGGCGAGAGATTGAGTCGAATTGTTCCGCGGCATGGATTAGGGCCTTGGACGGGATGCAACCTCGCACCAGGCAGGTTCCGCCCAATCGACTCTTGTCGATCACAACGGTATTTAGTCCGGCTTGGCCACAACGAATTCCAGCCGCATAGCCACCGGGGCCGGCACCGATCACGACAACATCAACCTCAGATGTCTTAGTCTTCGGAACCTCAGTCACCGTCGTTGCCGACTTTCTCTAGCTCGGCCTTAATAGCTTGGACGAACATGGCGGCGTCCATTCCGTCCACGGCGCGATGATCGAAAGAGCCCGACAGGTTCATCATCTTCCGAATCACGATTTGGCCATCAACAACGACGGGCCGCTCGACGATCTTGTTTACTCCCAGAATCGCCACCTCGGGATGGTTGATAACTGGCGTGGTAACAACTCCGCCTAAGGGCCCCAGACTGGAAATGGTGATCGAGGCGCCACGTAGCTCCTCAGCAGCGAGGCTGCCGTCACGAGCACCGTTTCCAAGCCGGGCTACTTCGGCTGCTAACTCATACACGTCGAGTTGGTCAGCGTTGCGGATAACCGGAACCGTCAAGCCTTTTGGTGTTTGGGCAGCCACGCCGCAATGTAGGTTCTTGTACCGGTGAATAACTCCGGAAGAGTCATCAAATCGAGCATTCATCTCTGGATGCTGCTTCAGCGCGGCGGCCAGCGCAGTGATCAGATAAGGCAACACTGTTAGCTTCGGGGCACCTTCGCTTGCTGATGCGTTTTGTTCTTTCCTGTGGTCTTCCAGAGCGGTGACGTCGATCTCTTCGACGTAGGAGAAGTGGGGGATGCGACGCTTCGACTCAGCCATCTGCTGTGCGATGCGGCGACGAAGTCCGATGACTCGAACCTCTTCTGAGTCTGCGTCAGCGATACCACTGAACGGGGTGTCCTGTGGGCCGGAAGAGGCAGCGGGCTGTGCGCCTGCTGGGACTGTTGGCCCGCCGGCTAGGTAGAGGTCAAGGTCGGCCTGGCTGATACGTCCCGCCGGGCCAGACCCAGGCACATCGATGAGACTGACAAAGTTGTCACGAGCACGCCTCCGAACCGCAGGCGACGCCAGCGGGGCGCTGCTGTTTTTGCCGTTCCCCGGCCACGGAGGCCGCGTGGGTCCCGGGTCTTTGGTCGGGTTCGCTGTTGGTCGGGGTTCGGTGATTTCTGCGTCGCCTTCTACGGCCAACGTCATTAGATCTGAACCCACTGCGATGAAATCACCGGGCTCTCCGTTTAGCGTGCTTACTGTGCCAGCAACCGGTGCATAAATCTCAACACTGGCTTTGTCAGTCATTACTTCGGCCACGGGCTGATCGGCAGCAACGGTGTCGCCAACCGCAACCATCCAAACAACAACCTCGGCTTCGGCGACGCCTTCGCCTACGTCTGGCAGCTTGATTTTGAATGTTCCCATCAGTCGTCCCTTAAGGCTGCATAGAGGCCATCAGTGATCCGCTGAGGCGAAATAAAATAGTCCCACTCCTGAGCGTGGGGATAGGGCATGTCCCAGCCGGTCACACGAACAATCGGCGCCTCAAGGGAATAGAAACAGTGCTCCATAACAGTGGCCACAAGTTCGGCTCCAAACCCGGCGGTCTTGGTGGCCTCGTGTACAACTACGCACCGGCCCGTTTTGTTCACAGAGTTAACAATCGTCTCAATGTCGAGAGGCACGATCGTCCTTAGGTCAACGATCTCAGCGTCGATTCCGGCATCGACCACAGCCTTCTGAGCAACATGAACCATCGTTCCGTAGGCGAGCACGGTCACCTGAGTTCCCGCCCGGGCGATAGCCGCGGTTCCAATAGGCACCGTGTAATGCCCTTCAGGGACTTCGCCAAGTTCATGGCTTCGCCACGGTTGGATTGGGGCTTCGTGATCCCCATCGAACGGGCCGTTGTAAAGGCGCTTAGGTTCCATAAATACCACCGGATCGTTCGATTCAATGGCACTCAGCAGCAGCCCCTTTGCGTCGTAAGGGTTGGACGGAATCACGCTTGTTAGTCCGGCGACGTGAGCGAACAAAGCTTCCGGGCTCTGGCTATGGCAGTTGGCTCCGAAGATGCCGCCGCCAACTGGCATTCGGACAACCAAAGGGGCTGTGAAGTCGCCAGCGGAACGAGACCGCATGCGAGCGGCCTCGGAAACTATCTGGTCATATCCCGGATACATGTAATCGGAGAACTGAATTTCAGCAACCGGCCTAAGCCCCGCAGCCGCCATACCGACCGCCGTGGCGACGATGCCTAACTCGTTTATGGGTGTATCAAAACAGCGATCTTCGCCGAAGGTTTCTTGTAGGCCCTCGGTACACCGGAACACACCGCCGAAGGCGCCCACATCTTCGCCAAACACCACAACGGTGTTGTCTCGTTCCATCGCAACGTTGTGCGCATCGCGGATGGCTTGAATCATCGTCATCTTTGCCATTAGAAGCCAGCCTCAGATCGTTGGAGCTGTAGGTGCTGGGGCATGTGTTCATAGACCACCTCGAACGCCTTAGCTATCGATGGCGGAGCGTGGGTAGTAATGGTTCCCGCCGCTTCAGCCTCGGCGTTGGTAGCCGCGATAAAGGCCTCTGCGTCGGTTCCGATTTGGCCGAGCACATCCTGATTAACGCCAACGGATTCAAGGTGTTTCTCAAGCCGGTCTATTGGGTCACCCAATGGGAAGCTTGAGTATTCGTCCTTGGGTCGATAGCGAGTTGGATCGTCGCTGGTCGAGTGAGCGCCGGCCCGGTAGGTGAGATATTCGATCACAGTTGGTCCGTACCCGGCGAGAGCCCGATCCCTTGCCCACTTGGTCACCGACATCACGCCAAGCACGTCGTTACCGTCAACTCGCAGACTCGGCAGTCCGTACCCAATACCTCTCTGAGCGAAGGTGCTGGCCATTCCTCGCGCAGTTTTTTCGTTAGTTGATATGGCGTACTGGTTGTTGACGATTGCGATGATCACCGGAGGCATGAACGACGAAGCAAACGTCATTGCGGTGTGAAGATCGCTGGTTGCTGTGGAACCATCGCCAACAAAGGCAAGCGCAACTGAGTCCTCTTCTTTGAACTTGGTGGCCATCGCCCAACCAACAGCCTGGGGAACCTGGGTGCCTAGACCACCGGAGATTGTGAAGAAACCGTGTTCCCTCGATGAGTAGAGACCCGGAAGTCGCGTGCCAAAGAGCGGATCGTTCTCGTTCCCATAAATCTGGTTCATCATCGATAACACCGGATAGTCCCTGGCAATCAGATAACCGGCTTGACGGTATGTGGGGAAAGCCATGTCTTGGGGCCCCAATACCTTTGCAATGGTCGTGCTGATGGCCTCCTCTCCCGTGCTCTCGATGGCAAAACTAGTTTTTCCCTGCCGTTGAGATATGAGCATTCGAGAATCGAAGATGCGGGTGGTCACCATTGCCTTGTAGATGGCCAAAAGCTCACCGGTGTTGACCTCGGGGTTCCAAGGCCCGACAGCTTGCCCCTCGGGGTCCAGCACCCGGATGCAGCCTTTGGCCATCGCTTCGATCTCGTCGGGAGCTACATCGATTGCTGGCTTTGACAGCTCGCCAGGATCACTTAGGAAGAGATGTTCGCCACTTGAGGAACGTTGGAAGGGCATACCCCAGTCTGTCTAAGTAGCTGGTCTGCATCAAGAGCGTCGAATATTATTCGTTCAATGATCGAATCACCAAATATTGACGAGATTGACCGTCAGATACTGGCGGCACTACAGAACAACGCACGGCAAACCAACAAGGCTCTGGCCCAAGCGGTTGGGATAGCTCCCTCGACTGCGTTGGAGCGCGTCAGGCTTTTGGAGAAGCGCGGAATCATTCGTGGCTATCACGCTGACGTCGATCCTGCGGCTGTCGGTGGTCACCTGCAAGCCATTGTCACAGTTCGTCTTCAGCCAAAGACCCAGACTGTCATCGAGTCTGTAGTCAGCAGCCTTTGGGCTTTGCCCGAGGTGGTCGCCGTCCATCTGATGTCAGGTGTCGATGACATCAGTGTCAGGGTGCTGGCATCAAACGCCGAGCATTTGCGGCAGGTAATCGTAGATGGTGTCTCCTCAATTGAAGGGGTCGTCGAAGAACGCACCTCGATTCTGTTTGACGTTCGTCAGAAGTTTGTGTTCTGAGCGCATGCAAGCAGCAGCTAGCCGGCAACCGTCTCACGTTTGCGGAAGCGCTTGGTCCAGCTTGCTTTGGGTCTTGGTGCGTCGGCGCACAGAGTTGGAACCATTTGTGCATCTACCGAACTGAGGTGCGAGTACCCGGCGTGAGCTGCGTGGCCGGACCGAACGGGTAGGGAGTTGCTTAGCGATCCGGCAAAGATCATCCAGCCAGCCTCGATCTTGCTGCCCCGCCTGTGCAGATGATTGGCCAGCATTGCTATGCCGATGGCTGGGTCTCCCAATAGGGCTGCACCAGCGGTGGTGGAGCGGACCTTGCCGTTCAGCTCGAAGACGCAGCCAACGCTTTTCAGATCGGTTTCGCGCGGATTAACTCCCTCGGTGCCCAGTATCACTCCACCACACCCGACGTTGTCGGCTATGACGTCATTCTTGCTGTAGGTCAAAGCTTCAAATCGGGGGTCGAGAATCTCGATGCCGCCAACCACAACTTCAGTGGCATCAACAATGTCCTGTGGTGTTATGTCCTCTCCCGAGACATCTTCAGCCATCATGAACACCAACTCAGGTTCGACACGGGGGTGTATGAACTCATCCATGCCAACTAAGCCGCCATTGTCGACCACGTGGGCGTCGGTAAGCCACCCAAAGATCGGCTCGTCTGAGCCAAGCTCCTGTTGCATCGCAACCGACGTCAGACCCAACTTTGCCCCTACGACCTTCTCACCGGAGGCGAGCCGGTTGGCTACGCCAGCGTCTTGAATCGCATAAGCATCCGCGTCCTCCAAGCAGTTCAGCTGGATAGTAATGGCCGCTATTTCCTTACGCTTTGTGCGTGCTAGGTCTAGGTATTCGGCCCATTCTTGGTGGTCGATGCTCATTGAGTTCTTCCCTTCGGCAATCATCACAATAGCCACGAGCATATGGCCTCCGGCAAACTTATTTGTACGTACAATCAAAAGCGTCGGTCTGGAAACGGCCCAAAAATGACCATACTGCCTGTTCAGGACGCTGGAAATAGCTGCTTAAATAAGAAGCCGTTTGCATCCCGATTCATCAGTCTGATGCTGTAAGAAGCTTCCGTTCGGTGTCGCTAGATGCATCGCCAGCCGATTTCTCGTTGGCCGTTATCTCTTCGATCAGTTCTGCTCTAACGATGTGGGCATGGCTGGTGACGATCTGACAAGTTCCCGCCGCCGGATGGCCGCCTCCGCCATAAGCAAGCATCAGCTCGCCAACGTTAGTTTTGCAGCTTCGGTCAAGAATCGATTTACCGGTAGCGAAGACGACGTTCTGTTGCTGGCGGCCCCACATCTCATGGATGGAGATGTTGCACTCGGGAAACAGTGCGTAGATAACGAACCGGTTGCAGGCGTAGATGGTTTGCTCATCTCGCAAATTCAGCAACACAAGATTTTCATAGACTGTGCTGCATCTAACAATTTGTTCTCGAGCAAGTGGAACGTGTTCGAAGAACAGATCGATTCGCTCCACGACGTCGGGTACGGCCAGAACCTCTTCGATGGTGTGATCCTTGCAATAGTCGATCAGGTCCATCATCAGGGCGTAGTTGGAGATTCGGAATTCTCTAAATCGGCCAAGCCCCGTCCGGGGGTCCATGATGAAATTCAAAAGATCCCAACCTTTAGGGTCGAGGATCTCATCGCGGTTGTACTGGGCTGCATCGGCCTTGTCGACTGCGTCCATCATTCCGAGCCAACGATCAGGAAACGTCTTACTGGCTCCGTAGTGGTCCCAAACAACGCGCGCTGCTGATGGAGCGTCAGGGTCGATGATGTGGTTGTCGACTGCCTTGTTTCGAATTGTCTCGGAGTGGTGATGATCAAATGCGATGTGGACGCCGTCGACATAAGGCAGGTTCGTCGTGATATCTCGATCGGTGATCTCGATCTTTCCGTCCTGCATGTCCTTTGGGTGGACAAAGTCGATCTCGTCAATGAGATCGAGGTGGCGCAGAAGCACTGCACAAACCAGGCCGTCAAAGTCGCTGCGGGTAACGAGCTTGAATTTTGAATGTTTCATAGTGGGGAACTCCTTCGCCATGGATCATCGGCGCAGGTACATCAAAACCCAAGCATTCTCTTGTGGTTCTTTTGCGAATAGGGTTTTTGGGCTGTGGTGGCCGGTTCAAGCTAAGTTCTGCGTCGTGAGCCAGATTGACAATTCAGCAGTAGCAACCAATCAGTTTGACGTCATCGTCGTTGGTGCCGGCATCTCGGGGATTGGTGCTGGTTATCACCTGCAGAAAGAGTGTCCTGACCTCTCCTATGCCATTCTTGAGGGCCGCGATTCAATGGGTGGCACTTGGGATTTGTTCCGTTATCCGGGGATCCGATCCGACAGCGACATGCACACGCTTGGCTTCAGCTTCAAGCCTTGGACTAACCCCAAGTCAATAGCGGATGGTCCAGCGATTCTTTCTTATGTCAAAGAGACCGCAAGCGAGTTCGGCATCGACAGCCACATCCGCTACAACCATCAAATTTCTGCAGCCAGTTGGTCCACCGAAACCCAGACTTGGACTCTGACCGCCAGCGTGGGAAACAGTCCAGGCGGGGGTTCAGGGGAAGCAGAGTTCACCTGCAATTTCTTGTTCATGTGCGCTGGCTATTACAGCTACAAGCACGGGCATAAGCCTGAGTTCGCTGGATCGCAAGACTTTGAAGGCGACATTGTTCACCCGCAGGAATGGCCTGAGGGGCTTGACTATTCAGGTAAACGGGTGGTGGTGATCGGGTCAGGGGCCACGGCGGTAACCCTCGTTCCAGCAATGTCAGATCAGGTCGAGCACATTACGATGCTGCAGCGAACGCCAAGTTACGTCGTTGCGAGGCCGGGTGCTGACGTGTGGGCGAATCGGTTGCGTAAGGTCTTGCCCGAGAGGGCTGCCTATGCCATCACTCGTAAGAAGAACATCTTCCGGTCCCAGTTCTTCTACAAAAAGACCAGAACCGATCCTGAAAAGGTAAAGGAACTGATTCTTGGAGGTGTCAGGGAGGCCCTGGGTCCCGATTATGACGTAGACACCCATTTCACGCCCACCTATAACCCTTGGGACCAACGCCTTTGTCTCGTTCCCGACGGCGATCTGTTTGCGGCCATCAACAGCGGTAAGGCATCGGTTGTTACTGACCGCATCGAACGCTTTACAGCCAAGGGCATCCAGCTGGCCTCGGGGGATCACCTTGACGCCGACATTATCGTCACCGCTACTGGACTTCGTTTGGTGACCGTTGGTGAAATGGACTTCAAGGTCGATGGCAACACCGTCGACTTCTCGCAGACCCGAACCTACAAGGGCCTTGCTTATTCTGATGTTCCGAACATGGTCTCGACCTTTGGTTATATCAACGCATCTTGGACGCTGCGCGTGGATCTAACTTGTGCGTTTGTGGTGCGGTTGCTCAAGCACATGGCCGAAACTGGTACTCGGCAGGCCACGGCACGCTTGCGACCCACTGATGCCAACATGCCCGAACTCCCGTGGATTGCAGACTTTGAGTCTGGCTATATGCAGCGCATGATGCCGATGATGCCAAAGCAGGGTGACCGTGAGCCATGGCTGAACCCACAGAACTATTCAGCGGATGTGAAAGCCTTAAAGGCGCCAATCGAAGACGGAGTGATGACCTTTACCTAGCTGATCCGTAAGAAGCTACTAATCGCTTCAATCTGGGAATGGCGGAGCCGGAACCACGCCCACTTTCCTCTTTGTTCTCGCTCGACAATTCCAGCCTTGGTCAGCAAAGAGAGGTGATGGCTCACTGTGGGTTGACTTCGGTCGAGTAGATCAGGCAGGTCACACGTGCAGACTTCGCCCGAAGCTGAAGCTGCGATAATCGATACAAGTCGCAGGCGCACGGGGTCGGCAAGGGCCTTCAACACAACGGCTAGGTCGCTGGCATCTTCCTCGCTCAAAGGTGCTTCTGCCAGGGGGAAACAACAAAGAGTGTCGGCAGCGATCTTTGTTGTGTCTGATTTCTTCACAGATTCATATTGACATTCATCAAAGCGTCTGTCATATTGACGCTTGTCAAATCGACAGTTATCGAAATGACAGTTACGCAAACGACCGGTTCGAAAGAATCTCAAACATACGCTCGAAAGGACAGACAATGCGTCTGCAGCTTGCTTTAAACGTCGCCGACCTCGAAGAGGCGATCACCTTCTATTCACAGATGTTCGACACCGAGCCGGCCAAGATCAAGCCTGGCTACGCCAATTTTGCCATCGAACAACCTCCGCTAAAGCTCGTGCTGTTCGAGGGCGCCGGCGAGCCTGGCTCCCTAAACCATCTGGGAGTTGAAACTGAAACTGCAGCTCAAGTGGCCGCAGCAGAAGCCCGGATCTCGGGCTCAGGCCTGGAAACCTCCGGAATTGATGAGACCGAATGCTGCTTCGCCGAAAAAACCGAGACCTGGGTGACCGGACCTGAGGGTCACAAATGGGAATGGTACGTAAAGAATGGCGATTCTGAGCAGTTTGAGAACCTGATCAAAGTAGGCGCCGTCGACGACGCCGGTTCGGCTGGGATTTGCTGCGGCTAGCGATTGTCGATGACTCGCTGGGCCTTGCCGGCCGAGCGGGGGACCGTGTTTGGTCGGCCAACCTCAACCTTTGCGCTAACGCCGACGTTCGCCTTGATCAGAGCCTGCAGCTGATCAGCTAGTGGCTTAGGGTCGGTGGCAGCGTCGGTGGTTTCGGCCAGAACAGTCACCGTTGCCATGTTGCCTTCGCTGGAAACAACTAACTGGTAAAAGGGCCCAAGTCCGTCAACTTTGAACATCTCATGTTCAATTTGGGTTGGGAACACGTTGACGCCGCGAATGATCAACATGTCATCTGTGCGGCCGGTTACCTTCGCCATCCTTCTCATCGTTCGGGCGGTGCCCGGCAGCAGTCGAGTTCGGTCCCGGGTGCGGTAGCGAATTACAGGACATGCTTGCTTGGTCAGCGAAGTGAACACAAGCTCACCTTCGGAACCGTCAGGTAGGACCTCGCCTGTTTCAGGGTCGATGATCTCGGGGTAGAAGTGGTCCTCCCATATGGTGGGTCCGTCTTTGGTCTCGATGCATTCTTGAGACACGCCTGGTCCTATGACCTCACTAAGCCCATAGATGTCAACTGCGTCGATGCCCAGTCGGCTTTCAATTTCAGCCCGCATTGCATCGGTCCACGGCTCAGCACCAAAGACGCCGATTTCCAGAGAAGTCGAACGTGGATCGATGCCTTGGCGTTCCATCTCATCGATCAAGTTCAGGCAATAGGACGGGGTTACCAAGATCACTCTGGGCTTGAAGTCTGTGATCAGTTGAACCTGCTTTTCAGTGGCGCCTCCTGAAACCGGGACAACCGTGCATCCCAGCTTCTCGGCGCCGTAGTGAGCGCCCAAGCCACCGGTGAACAGGCCATAGCCATAGGCAACATGGGCCACATCCCCTGGTCTGGCTCCTGCGGCGTAAAGCGACCGAGCCACCACTGTGGCCCACATGTCGATGTCTGCAGCTGTGTAACCGACCACGGTCGGCTTCCCAGTTGTGCCGCTGGAGGCGTGCAATCTGACAACATCTGTACGCGGAACTGCAAACATTCCGAAGGGATAGTTCTGCCGCAGATCCTCCTTTACCAGGAAGGGAAACCGTGACAGATCCGAAAGGCTCTCGACTTCGGATGGATGAACTCCAGCAGCGTCGAAACTGCTTCTGTAGTGGGGAACGTTCTCATAAGCGAGACTGATGGAAGACTTAAGCCGATCTAGCTGAAGGGCACGAAGCTCGGCGATTGGTGCAGTCTCAATTGGTTCGAATCCGGCGTTCATTGTGTAAGTGTCGCGCACGACGCTCGGCCATGACAGTAAACCCTGGCACTGAAATGGTCGATGCAGGTGCTGTGAAACCGAGCCAGCACTTCAAGGCCGCAACCAGCGGACGAACACGCCTGCCGGTTCTGGCGTTCTCACTGGCCCTCATCGTGGGTTGTGTCCTGGCTTCGACGGTATGGAGCGAGCGTTCACGAACACCCGATGCCTCTCGAGCTGTTTCCGGGCCCCCGAGTGTGTTTGCCATGACCGAATCGTGGGAAGAGCTAGTCGCCGAGCTGCAGGCTGTGAATCGTCTTCAACCGCAACTAATCGGAGCATTTGGATCTGACTACGGCCTCGAGACCTTTGCCGGTGAGGCAGCCGTGGCGGCCTACCTGGTCAACGGTGATTCGGCCGCTGGGACGATCAGTCTTGTTGGGAGACCACGCATGGCTGACCGAGTGGCGATTGGATTGGAGCAGATGGGGGTTGGCTTCAGCAGGTCTGTCGAACCAGACAGATTGGGCAAGTACGGAACCGAGCTGGCCCTCAATCCCGAGCATCTCGGGTTGCTAGACACGCCTGCGCATTCTCACGCAGCCCTAGCTCGGCTAGCCACGCTGGTTGAACTTGATGGATCGGCGGAGGGACGGTTGGCCCGTGCTCATGCAGCCGAAGTGGCGCTTCAACTTGCAACCGAGATCGGTGTGGCAACCGTCTGGAACGACGGCGAATTGTGGATTGCTGACCTTGGTGCGATCTCGCTGTTGGCTCAGGCCCACTACGTGGATCCAACCCATGTTCCAGTTCTTGGCCTTGGCTTTGAATACCAGGACCCTCAGGTTGCTCAGCAACTCGGCCTGAATCAAGATTACTGGCGAACAGGAGTGACCGGAAAACTGCCGGAATCAGTCGCCCCAGAGTGGGAAGGTCTGATTTCTCCCACTGAAACGCCAATCGGCTGGACCAACGCAGTGGCGCAAGGATACCGAACGGCGAGCGTGAGGTTTCGCACCGATGGAATCCAGCTCTTCACCCGGCCGGCCTCTGAACCTGGTGTCACTCGGCTGCCGTTCACCTCTGGAATGATTGTCAGCCAAGACACCTTCGGTTGGGGAAAGACTACGGTGTCGATCGAGCTGCCCGATGAGGCTGGGCTGTGGCCGGCGGTGTGGTTGTTGGACTCTCAAGCGTGTTTTGCCCCTGGCATATGTCCTGGTTTTCAAACCGATCTCTATCACGAGATAGACCTGATTGAGACTCGTACCCAAGAGCCCGACGTCGCTCACATGTCGGTTCACTGGGCTGAGGAGGGTCGCACGGTCAGTAACTCTGCGACCGCAGTCTCTAGCGCGCTAGCTGGCCCGATTGACGTTGAACTTGAGCGGCGACCAGGCTTGTTGTTGTGGAAGCTCGATGGAAAAGTGGTCCACGCTCTCGGGGGTTATGTCACAACCTTTGAAACGGGTCCGCATCGAAACGGCGACATGCGGCTGATAATAAATACCGCTGTCGGCGGATCCTTTGCGGGAGGTGACTTGATCGGTCGTGACGGTGGTTGGTGGGGCGATACACGGGCTCCGGAGGGGTTCGGGACCCTCGACTGGAGCGAAGCGAAGTTTGTGGTTTACAGCGCAGTGTTTGATCCGCTTTCGTAGCAGCCTTGCGGCCACCGAGAACTAGCTCTATCCTCACCCATTGCGACTACTGATCACTTTACGTGTCAGAGTCAAGACGTCGGAGGGATGTTTAATAATGGGGACAATCAAGGTTGGCAAGCGCCGTTTTCGCTGGGGCTGGGAGAAAAAGCGTCACGCTGCGAGAAAGAAGCTCGCTTTAGCTCGGTCCAAGCCGCTAAGTCGCACGCCAACCGCACAGTATGTAGAAGCAGTAATGGCAGACAGAGCAGCCGGAGTAATCGTTTCGTGGAGTTCTGGCGACTCAGGTGCCAAAGCTTGGCTGCCTTACACCGTTGAGTACAAACCTAAGTATTCGGCTCGGTGGCGTAGCGCCGGTGTTTCAGACCGTCATTTCGGTCGATATCTCATCGAGGGTCTCAAACCAAAACGTCAGTATCAGTTCAGAGTGAGGGCATCTGGTCGAGGTCCGGAATTGGGACGCGATATAAGCGCAGCACCTACCGGCGGAGCCGGGACCGCTGAGCCAGCAACAGGGTTTTCGTTTGGTTCATCTATTGGTGAAAGCGTTCACGCCTGACAGCGGTTGTGAGCTTTTGCACCGACTCGGGTCGGCCGGCGACAACCATTAGGCTGCCGTCGGCCGGAACACTTTCGGCTGTCGCGTAGGTGTAGCGCCCGCTCACCGGCTTTACGCACACAGCTGACACTGCAAAACGAGCGCGCAATTTGCTTTGCCCCAGAGGCTTGCCGACCAGAAACGCCGGTGTTTCAATTTCGGCCAACACAAATTCATCGTCGAGTTCGAAGAAGTCGAGAACTGTGCCGCTGACTATTCGCCCGACGCGCTCGCCCATTTGAATCTCGGGATAGACCACATGGTCGGCGCCAACACGCCTCAAGATGCGCCCGTGTTCAGACGTTGTTGCCTTGGCAAAGATGTTGGGCGCGCCCGCATCGCTTAAGGCTGCCACTGAAAGGACGCTGGCCTCGATGCCAGTTCCGATTGCGACTACAGCAGTGTCAAAGTCCTGAACGCCAAGCTGCTGAAGAGTTGTTGGATCCGTGGCGTCAGCTACGCGCAAGTGGGGGAGTACATCAACCCACCTATCAACGAGTTCCGCGTCGATGTCGATGGCCATGACCTCGATGCCTAGGTCAACAATGGTCGCCGATACTGCGGCGCCGAAGCGTCCAAGGCCGACAACTAAGACTTTGCCGTCGCGATTGCTCGCCATCGGAATACCGAGGCGGGCGTCGCGCACTTTGGCGTAACCGAGCACGCGCTCAATGGTCGACGAACGCACTCCCTTGTTCCTGTCGCTGTCTCCGCCTTTTCCCCGGCTTCCAATCATCTGGGTCTCCTAGCTGTCATCCGACCAACAAGTCATCTTGGGGGAAGCGATAACGATGGGTTTCAGCTCGGAACAGGAATGCAGTTCCGAAAGTGATTGGCCCTACTCGACCAATGAACATCAACACAATGATAAGGATGCGGCCCAAGGTTCCAAGGTGTGGTGTCACTCCGGCTGACAGCCCTGCAGTGCCGAATGCCGAAGCCGCCTCGAACAGCAACTTAAACCCGTCAATGTTGGGCTCGACGACAGCCAGCATGAAACCAGCCGTGCCAACAATTGCCAGGGCCGCAATCACCAAAGCCAAGGACTGCTGCAGGATCTGCCTTGGGATGCGCTTTTCGAACATGGTGACGTCGCGGTCACCCCTGAGTTGGCCGAACGTTGCCTGAATCGCGACGGCGACTGTCGTGGTCTTAATGCCTCCACCGGTTGAGGCGCTGTTGGCTCCGATCACCATAAGAGGCACAAAGAGCAGCAGCGTTGAGGGCCTTAGGGACTCCATGGCGATTGTGTTGAAGCCCGCTGTACGGGTGGTCGCCGATTGGAAGAACGCCGCCAACACTCGGTCTGCGTTACCCAGAGAGCCAAGAGTTTCGGGGTTAGTCCACTCCAGCATGGCAATCAGCGCGGTGCCCCCGATGAGAAGGCAAAGCATCGAAGTGAGAGACACCTTGGTGTGCAGAGTCCAACTGGTGGGATCTCGCCAGCGTCGCCAAAGTTCGAATATCACGGGGAAACCCATTCCACCAATGATGAACCCGAGCGCAACTGAGATGCTGACGAACCAATCGGAGACATAGTCAGCCAGACCGTTGCTGAAAGTTGAGAATCCCGCGTTGTTGAAAGCCGACACTGCGTGAAAGACTCCGTCGAAGATGGGTTTGGCGATCGCGCCATCGGCACCCATCACGAACCGAGTGGAAAGAGCAATGGCCAATACGAGCTCGGTCGCAAAAACAAACTTGATGAGACCTCTCACAAGGTCGCCAAGTGGACCGAGCTGGGTAACTCCGATTTCGGTGCCGGCCAACATCCCAGCCCGCACGCTAAGTCTTTGAGAAACAACTAGACCAAAGAATCCGGCAATGGTCATGATGCCCAGCCCGCCAACTTGAATCAGAAAAAGCAGCACGCAAAGGCCAAACGTGCTCCACGTCGTAGCCGTGTCGGTGACCGCTAAGCCAGTGACAGTTACCGCCGACACGCTAGTGAAGAACGCCTCTAGAGGGCTAACTGAAGCACCCTCTTGCTGGCTGATTGGTAACCATAGAAGCGCGGCACCGACGGCGGCGAACAATGCAAAGCCCAGAACGATAACGACACCGGGGTGGGCCCGCTTTCGTAGCTGCCTCCTAACTTTTCGCCGCTCAAAGGTGCTCATAGACCTGCCCAACGCTAACTCGGCGTCAGTCATGAAACTCAGCCACAATGGACTGGCCTTGGTAGCAAGAGTTAGGGTCGGAAAAGGTTATGTTCTCGAACGAATCACCAGAGCTTGAGGTAGAGGACGATTTCGAGCGGTTCAGCCAAGTTGATGATGTGTTTTGCCGGTCTTTCTGGGATCCAGAGATTCGAACCGATAAGTCGGACCTTTTCTACGCCACTTACCGAAAACCCCTGGCCAAGTGGCGCAAAGCCAACGGTTTCACCCAGCGCGACTACGCGCTTCGGAACGCATCGTGGCATGTCAGCGACGTCTTCACCGAAATGTATGAGAGCCAAGGCAGGCGCGATGGCTTCCAGGATCCGCTTTCGATGTTGCGGGAGGGGGCGCCGCAGAAGCTTCCGCCAGTCTCAGCAAGTGAGGGATCAGCAGAGGTCAAAAAAGTCGGCAAGCTCTTTGGCGCCGATCTTGTGGGAGTCACCGAATTTGACGAGCGCTGGGTCTACACAGAACGCTTCGACCACCTGACGGGGGAGGCCAAGCCGAACGATCTGCCTGACGGTCTCAGCAGCGTAATAGTTATTGGCCAGGCGATGGACGCTGACCTGATACAGACTGCACCCTCGGCGTTGGCTGGTGCCGCAACAGGCTTGGGCTACTCCCAGGACGCCGCGGTTCTACTTGGGTTAGCTCAGTACATCCGCAATCTCGGCTACGAAGCCGTTCCATCTATGAACGACACGGCGTTAGCAATACCGCTAGCTATCGCAGCTGGTCTCGGTGAGTACGGGCGCCACGGTCTCCTAATCACGCCTGAGTACGGGCCCAGGCTGCGCTTTGGGAAGATCTTCACCGACATGCCGTTGGCTTCTGACAAGCCAAAGTTGCTTGGCGTCAAGGAGTTCTGTGAGCAGTGTGACCGGTGTGCTCAAGCTTGTCCGGCGAAAGCCATTCCCTTCGGAGAGCCCACTCCAGTTGCGTTAAACCGATCAGGTCTCAAGGGTGTCAACAAGTGGTCTGTTGATGGCGAGAAGTGTTTCAGCTATTGGACAAAGATCAACTCTGACTGCGCAGTCTGTGTTCGAATCTGTCCGTGGACTCGCGACTATTCCAAGGCCTGGAACCGGGCCTGGCGCCAACTGGCGGGCACGCGTCTGCGAGGTCTGATGCTCAAACTCGACGATCGCCTTGGAGGCGGTAAGCGGCTGAAATCGGGCAACTGGTGGTCTAGTAAATCGCCAAGCAGCTAAGTTTGGGTTGTGCAGCCTGGTACCTATTCTTACGACGAACCCCAGGTTCCGGCGGCAAAACACGCTGGCGTGCTGGCTGCCTCTAGCGCAAATGCGCCGCTGGTCGAGCTCGAACAAAACATCGATGTAAACGTGGAAGGGCTATTCAAGCCATCTCGCGAAGTCGTGGACGCCTACGGTCAAACTCACCTGACCACGATTCGTAGAATCGGTTCGCTAAACCTGACTTCAGGGGTTGTAGGAGTCCGAGACTTTGCCATGGACCCATGGCGCATCGCACCACTAGCTCGTCGGATCAAGCCTGGCCGCTACCCAGTGACGGTTGTGGAGGTCCTGGGCCAGGTGGCGGCCATCAAGGTGGAGATTGATCCGGCGGCAACACCGGCCAGTTGGTTCGCAGCAGCAACAATTCGTAACCAGCATTTTGCACCGGTCGATCTAGGGGCTGCCGCGATCTTTGACGTTGCCGGCTTCATCAAGATGTCTGCCGGTCACAAACAAGACTTGTTCTCCGAGCACCGAATTGGCACGGTCGGCGGCCCGACGGCATGCCTTGTTTCGATGTTGGAACCAGACGACGCCCTGGTTGTTACTAGCGGCAGCAGAGACTCGGGTTATCCCTCGTACTGGGGTGTGGATGATGGCGGTCAGATCGTCTCGCTAGTTGTTGATTTTTTGGTCTTAGCCAGGATTCACCAACATGAGGTTGCCATCAATTGGAACGCCGATCTCTTGGGTTCGCCAATCCTGTCTGCGGAATTGGCTCAGCTTGGATTGTCGGTCACGCTCATACAGAACTCTGAAGGCGAGATAGTTGTCGCTGTTGTCGGTAACCCCGATGAGATCGGTGTCACTCTGGTTGCCGCAGATGGCAGGCCCAATTTCAAATCGCAGATGGTAGTCAGAAGTGGCAACACCAGAAGCCATGTTTTTACAGGCGACATTGAGAGTTTGACCACGATTCATTTGGCAATCTATGGCGGGTACTCAAACTGAACGCTCGATCGAAAGAGACCTGGACGCTGCAGGCCGCTGTTGGTCAAGCGCCTGTGCTGGCAGTTGACGGGGCTGTTGTTGAGCCCAGTGAACTCCCGCTCTCGCCCCGCTTGCTTGCTGCCATTGCTGATTGGCGGAGCTTTTATGATGAAGTCGCTGGCGACATTTCCGGGCCAGAGGTAGCCGAGGAGTTTGTCGGTCAGGGCTACAAGATCGCGCACGCCATGAGGCGCGAACTTAAGGGACGGACTATTTACTTCTTGCAACCCGTAACGAAGGAATTAGTGAAGATAGGTTAAGCGAATGGCCGATTTCTTCACCGACGTAAGTAGCCCAATTGCCTTTGCAGGACCAGACTCTGATGATCCCTTCAGTTTTCGTTGGTATGACAAAGACCGCCTGGTGATGGGCAAGCGAATGGAGGATCATCTCCGTTTCGCGGCCTGCTACTGGCATTCTTTCAACTGGCCAGGTTCAGACATTTTTGGTGATGGCACCTTTGATCGGCCGTGGCTGAATCCAGCGATGGATCCAATGGAGGCAGCTCATCTGAAGATGGATGCTGCGTTTGAGTTCTTCTCCAAACTCGGTGTCCCATTTTTCAGTTTCCACGACAGAGACATAGCGCCAGAAGGGGCCACGTTCGCCGAGAGTTGTTCCAATCTCGACACAATGATCGACTACGCCGCGTCGCACATGGAAAGAACGGGTCTCAAGTTGCTTTGGGGAACCGCTCAACTCTTCTTCCAGCCGCGCTTTGCTGCTGGGGCCGCTACTAACCCCGATCCAGACGTTTTTAGGTACGCGGCAGCCCAGCTAAAGCACTGCCTCGACGCAACCCATCGACTTGGCGGAGCTAACTACGTTCTTTGGGGCGGACGCGAGGGGTACGAAACGCTTCTTAACACCCGGATGGGCGCTGAACTGGATCAGCTTGGCCGCTTCTTGAACATGGTCGTGCAATACAAGCATGACATTGGGTTTGAAGGCGCCATCCTTCTTGAGCCAAAACCCCAAGAGCCAACCAAGCATCAGTATGACTATGACAGTGCAACCGTCTACGGGTTCCTTAAGCGTTACGGCCTTGAGAACGAGATCAAAGTGAATATCGAGGTCAATCACGCAACTCTCGGCGGACATGACTTCAATCACGAGGTGGCACAGGCGGTTAGCTGTGGAATCTTTGGCAGCGTGGACGCAAACCGGGGCGATGACAGACTTGGCTGGGATACCGATCAGTTCCCGAATTCTGTAGAGCAGATGAGCCTCGGGGTCTATGAGATCTTGCGAGGCGGCGGGTTCACCACCGGAGGCTTCATGTTCGACACCAAGCTGCGCCGGCAAAGCCTTGACCGCAGCGACCTGTTCCATGGCCATATTGGGGCGATGGACACAATGGCCCGATCTCTTCTGGTGGCGGCGGCCCTAATTGAAAGCGGAGAGCTTGAGGCGCTCGTAGCCGCGCGTTACGCAGGTTGGGACACTGAAGAGGGCGCCAAGTTGTTGTCGGGTGCCTACGGACTCGCAGACCTCCACCAGCAGGTGCTGGCCGACAACATTGACCCAACGCCCCGCAGCGGCCAACAAGAGCTCATAGAGAACCTGATCAACCGCACTATCGAGCGTGCACGGTAGAAGCTGGCCTGGATCGATTGAAGCTGGCCGGAAAGAAAGCCGGGGGTTGTGAGATCGCCGCGAACTCACATCCCCCCTGGCTTTCGGTGGATCGGACCTCGCCTCACATCCTTGGTAACGAGGGTGCAAGTCGATTCAGGTCCTGGCTCCTTGCCCCTGTTATAAACCAGATCGCAGCTTGTCGCAGCTACCAATCTGGGAATTGGGACAGTAGGCCTAAAAATCGGGTCGAAATGCTAGGACAACGTCCCGCACTATTGATTCCCGAATGCTGCCAGCCAGTAATTCAGGGAGGGCTCACTGTGCATTATTCGCATGATGGCCCCTGGTTTGGCCTCAGCGGCCCACTCGTGCAGCGAGAACAGTTGATGCACTATGACATCGACCGTAAGACCTATGGGGCCCTCCAGGGTTCCTCCGCAGAATCCCACAATGAGCTGATGGGCAATGGGTGCTTCCTCTTCAGTAAAATCGGGGCACTGCCGGAAGCGAAGCAGCTTCCAAAACCCCGGGTACTGATCTCGGAAACGTAGGTAGATCTGCGCCGCTGCTTCGGTTAGGGAGTCATTTGGTGAGCTGACGCCTATGCGGTCCATTAGCTGTGATTGGGCCTCAAAGTTCTTCGGTGCGAACGCCGGGCTGAAGTTGGCCTCAGTGATGTGTTTTGCGAAACTCTCGATCGCTGCAACATGGACTGCGTCCAACAACGTGTCCTTGTCGCCAAAGTGGTGGGTCACGGTTGACCGCCCGTAGTTGGAAGCATCGGCAACGCTACGAATCGTTACTGCCTCCAGCCCAAGCTCGTTCAGCAGTTGTGCGGCCGCCGCAACGATTGTGTCCTTGGAGCTCATTTGAACTCGGGAGAGTTACCTCGGCGGAGGCCTGAGATCGCCGCGATTGCAGGCCTCCGCCAGAGTTGGTAGATCTGCCCGTCGGTGTTGGTAACTTTCACCGGACGGGAACTGACTACGGGCTGCATCATGCTCTATCAACTTCCACCTGTCAGCACTAAATCGTATATTTAGGACGCTGTAACAAGAATAGACCACTAAAAAGTAGGACACTGTCCTAACATCATGGGCGTTTAGCCTCAAATGCTCAGCCGCGATCAAACACCGAGAGCCAGTAGGGGATTGATGGTTGAGTTTGAGCAATTCGCAAAGCGTCGCCCGGACTGGCCGTTGCCACCCAGTCATGTAGTGAGAGCAACTGGTGCATGATCATGTCAACCGTGGGGCCGATGGGTGCTCCGACGTATCCATTGGCCAGAATGTTGATTTGTTCCCAAGTGGTTGGGAGATCATGGCGAGAGAAGTTTGGACACCTCCGGAATCGAAGAATTGTCCAGAATCCCGGGTACTCAAGTTTGAAGCGGGCAAACACTGCAATGCCGCGCGGTATCGCTTCTCCGTCGGGGACATCGTCAGGCATTGCCTCAAGCGCTTTGATTACTGGCACTGCAACATCGGTGAATGCGACGAAGCGGCTGTTGTTGATCGTGTCTGAGATATGACCCAAGGCAACCAAGTGCAGAGCGTCCAACAGGCCCTCTTTGTCGCCAAAGTGATGGACCACAGTGGAGCGGCCGTAGTTGGAAACTTCCGCAACATTGCGAATGGTAATTGCGTCTAGGCCCTGGCTGTTGAGTAACTCTGAAGCCGCGGCAAGAATTGCAATTCTGGTGTCACTCACCCGACCAGTTTGGTGCACGCTTCTCTGCAAAAGCTAATGGTCCCTCTTTGGCGTCGTTGGATCCAAACACGGCTGGCATCAGTTCATTCTGAAGCTCCCAAAAAGCGGCCTCGTCGAGATCTACCGCAGCCTTTGTGAGCTGTTTGGACACCGACACCGCAAGCGGTGCGTTCTTTGAAATTCGGGCGGCCAACTCCAGCGCCGCATCAACTGCTTCACCTTTTTCAACCAGACGACTCACGAGGCCAAGTTGAGCAGCTTCGTCAGAGGTGATCGGGTCTGCGGTGATTGCCATCTCCATCGCTCGGCCATAGCCAACACGGCTAGGAAGTCGTTGTAGGCCACCGCCCGCAGCAAACAGGCCTACCCCAACCTCAGGGATGCCCAGCTTGATTCCCTTGGCTGCAACCAACAGGTCACACGTAAGAGCCAGCTCAAGACCACCGGCCAAAGCGAAACCTTCAAGGGCGCCGATTAGCGGTTTCTTCGAACCCTCCTTGATGAACTTCATCATTGGCCCGATGTTTTCCCCGCGGGCGAACGCCTTTAGGTCCATTCCGGCGCAAAAGCCTCTTCCGTTACCGGTAAGCACTCCGGCCGTTAGGCCCTTATCGCTATCGAGTTCCTCTACTGCGGCAACCAAGCCTGCTGATAAGTCACCATTAATGGCGTTCATCGCGTCGGGCCGGTTCAGCGTGATCAGCAGCACTCGATCACGCCGTTCAGTCAGTACGGCTTCTTCACTCATTCGTGTTCTCCTGTTGGTGCAAAATTAAGACGTGAAACTGATGCTCTACTTAAGCCATCCTGATGCTCTACTTAGGTGGCATCCTGATGCCACCGTCAACCCTTACGCATTCGCCGTTCATGTACGGATTGGTGATCAGGTCAAGAACCATGAACGCCAACTCTTCGGCATAACCAAGACGCTTCGGGAACAGCACTGACTGACCGAGGTGAGCCTTGAATTGATCGCTCTGCTCACCTTCGCCATAGATGGGCGTGTCAATCAGGCCAGGCAAGACGGTGTTAACTCTCACACCCAGGGCGGACAAGTCGCGGGCAATCGGCAGGGTCATGCCAACAACGCCGCCCTTGGACGCCGAGTAAGCACACTGGCCGATCTGACCGTCTTCAGCCGCAACAGAGGCCATGTTGATAATGGCCCCCTTTTGGCCGTCTTCAGTAACAGCATCGGTCTTTGCCATTGCTGCCGCGGCCCGGCTCAACATGTTGAACGTGCCAACTAGGTTGATTTGGATCACGCGGTTGAATGCGTCAAGCGGGAAAGGGTCGCCGTTGCGATCAACGGTGCGAGCCGCCCAGCCGATACCAGCTGAGTTAACGCAGGCGCGAAGCGGACCCATTTCTGAAGCGGCAAGAACCGCTGCGTCGGCGTCTTCAATGGAGGTGACATCGCACTTAACAAAGATGCCGCCAATTTCTGAAGCCACTGCAGATCCTCTGTCTTCTTGAAGATCGGCAATGACCACTCGTGATCCGAGCGCAGCCAACTGGCGGGCCGAAGCCTCGCCGATTCCCGATGCTCCACCAGTAACTATGGAAGATGAGCCTTCTAGATTTAGACGAGGCATTAAGCGTCCACCCTTTCGATGATGGTTCCGTTGGCTAGGCCGCCGCCTTCGCACATGGCCTGGTAGCCGTAGCGGCCGCCAGTTCTTTCGAGTTCGTTTACGAGGGTCGTCATGAGCTTGGCGCCCGAGCAACCTAGTGGGTGGCCAAGCGCGATCGCTCCGCCGTTTACGTTGACCTTGTCCAGGTCAGCGCCGAGTTCCTTCTGCCAAGCAAGAACAACAGACGCAAACGCCTCGTTGATTTCGAATAGATCAATGTCGTCAATGCTCATGCCTGACTTGTCCAGGATCTTCTTGGTTACCGGGATTGGGCCCTTCAGCATGGTGACTGGGTCAGTGCCGGCCAAGGCAAAGTGGCGGAAAGCAGCGCGGGGCTTGAGTCCTAGCTCTTCGGCCTTTTCGCGGCTCATGATGAGAACAGCAGCCGCACCGTCTGAGATCTGACTGGCGTTACCAGCGGTGATCATGTGGTCTTCGTTGAAGGCTGGCTTAAGCGTTGCGAGCTTTTCAGCAGTCGAGCCCTCTCGGATTCCTTCATCGCGAGTCATCATGATGGTCTCGCCATCGACGTCGACTGGAACTGGGATGATCTCGTTCTCGAATCGACCCTCTTCTGTGGCTTGAGCTGCTCGGCGCTGGCTTTCGGCGCCGAACGCATCAAGGTCTTCACGGGTGATGCCGTACTCCTCGGCGATCATGTTTGCGCCGATGCCCTGCGGTGGGAGACCGGTCTCTGAATACCGCTCCTGCATTGAATCCGGGAACGGGAAGCCCATACCCTTCACAACACTGGCACCCATCGGCGTGCGGCTCATGACCTCAACACCAGCAGCAATAACGACGTCGTAAGCACCAGCCATGACGCCCTGAGCGGCAAAGTGAATTGCTTGTTGGGAAGATCCGCACTGGCGGTCAACAGTTGTAGCCGGAACTGATTCGGGCCAGCCAGCGGCCAAAATTGCGCTGCGGCCGATGTTCAGGGACTGCTCTCCAACCTGCATAACGCAACCCATTACAACGTCATCAACAATTGCTGGGTCGAGGTTGTTTCGCTCTTCTAACGCCTTAAGCACGTGGGCTGCGAGGTCAACTGGGTGCCAGCCACTCAACATGCCATTTCGCTTACCCCCTGGGGTTCGCACTACGTCAACAATTACTGCTTCTTGCATTTGTTTTCCTGTCTCTTCTAGTTCTTAGAGCTTGGTTGTTTGAGGCTTGGTTTGTCCGAAGCGCCTTGGGTCAGCGCGTTGGAAAGATTGGCTTGCAGTCGGAGGAGCAACTTTGCCAGAAGCTGCCGCTCCTCGCGGCTCACCCCGGAACGTAATTCGCCCCGGACGACCTTGTCGATTTCAACAATTGACTTGTTAAGTTCTCGCCCCGATTTGGTCAGTTGGATTAGCCACACACGACGATCGGTGGGGTCCGGGAGTCTTTCCAGCACGCCGCGAGCTTCTAGGCGATCGACCTGGGTGCCGGTTACGGCGCGACCCTGATGAAGGTGGTCGGCCGCTCGGGTTTGGGTTACGGGCCCGAAGTCGCCAAGGTAGGCAACCAGGCAGGCCGTGCTAAGGCTGAGGTCAAGGGCGGCGAAGCGCTGATCATAAAGTGACCGGATATCGCTGGCAACGTTCACGATGGTGCTGTCGACGCGCTGCCACGGAGGCGAATCGAGTTCGTGAAGGTTTGTAGCTGTCATGATTGTATTCGACCATACAGTATGTGACGCTACAGCGCCACCCGGATCCTGGTCTCGCCCCTTCTTCGATTCTGTCGGTGTCAGGAGCCGGAACAGGCTGGGTACGCCGACAAAAGCGGGATTGTGGTCGACTGTCACAGGGCGTGGTCATGATTGAGTGATGGCAAAGGACATTGACTACAAAGTGATCAAGGCTGCGAAGGCGACTGGCGGGGCCGTCACGGCCCAAGCACTCGCTCAGGCAGGTGTTTCTGGAACTTCGATAAGGAGGCGAGTAGCTCGAGGTGATCTCGTATCACCTTTCAAAGGCATCTACATCGTGTCTGCCTTGGAAACCGCAGACTCAGCCGTGTTTGCGGCCTTGCAGGCATATCCCGAGGGTGCTCTCTGTCGCTTCTCCGCTGCTTCACGCCTGGGATTCGATGTCACCGCTCCGGCTCGACCCGAGATAGTGGTTCGTCAAGGTTCGAGCCTAAAGGCGCCCGGCATCCAATTTCGGGAAACGAGGAGCCTGCCGGCGGTTGATGTTTCGCTGGTCAGAGGCATGAGGGCGACAACGCCTGCTCGAACGCTGTGCGATATCTCATGGCGGGTTAAACCCGCCCGTTTGCGTCACATTCTGGAGACCCAGCTCACTCGCGCGACACCCGATTCCGGCGAGTTGGTGGCGTGCATACGGAGTCGAAGGCGGCGAGGCGTGGCAGGCGTCGGCCGCATGGCCGAGATTCTTGCGTTCATGTTGGATGACGAGCCGATCGGGCAATCAGTCCTCGAGATGCAGCTCGCCCGCGGTCTGGCTGCGGTTGGACTGACCGGAATTACGCGGCAGTTTAGGCCGCCCTGGTACGACGGAATCAGGGGAATCGTCGACATGGCTGACCCCGTCGGTCGGACCATTATCGAAGCTGACGGTCGCCGGTTTCGACAAGTGACCCAAGCGCACGACAACGATCGTCAGAGAGACCGAACTGCCGCCGCCCATGGTTACGTCGTGCTCCGGGTTGGGTACCAAGAGTTCGTAAGTCGGCGAGACACCGTACTTGCCGAGATTAAGGAGGTCGTGCTCAGTCGTCGAACCCTGGCGCTTGGCGATTCTGTCGGTGTCAGGAGCCCGAACAGGCTGGGTACGCCGACAGAACCGGGGTAGTGGGTGGTGCTCGGTCGTCGAACCCTGGCGATTGGCGATTCTGTCGGTGTCAGGAGCCGGAACGGGCTGGGTACGCCGACAGAACCGGGGTATTTGAACCCGGGTAGTGGATGACAGCTATTCGGTGACGCCCAGGGCTTGGGGAAGAACGCCCTTCAGTAGGTTGTCCCAGTCATTGATTCCGCAGCCGTTGTTGCGGGTGATTGTGGTGCTGACCACTTCGCCATCGAAGGTGCCGGTGATCACGGCTTCGTCGGGTCCGCCGTACTGTTCTGTGCAGACCATGTCAGCAGGCTCGCCTCCGACGATTCGTTGCTTGACTTCGGGCTTTGCTAACTGGGCGCAGGCGTTTTGATCGTTGATCGAATCGATACCAATAACTGTTGCTGTGTCACCGAGACAACTGATCGTGTAAGTCACGGTGTCAGCATCTGGATGGGTCACGGTGAATTCGAGGGTCGCGATTGGGTAGGGCCCAGCGCCCAGGATCTCTTCAGTAGTGGTTGTAGTTTCTTCAGGATCCTGGCCGGCCGCAATTGGCTCGGACTCCGAACCACAGGCGGCGAGGAACAGTAGTGAGGCGGCGGCGACGGCGAATTTCTTCAACATGTGATTTGTACGAACGCCGAAACAGTTTGGTTCCCTAACGAGTGCCAGAAATTGGTGTCGCTTCAGGAACTGTCCAGTCGGCGGGCATCTTAGAGAAATCAAAAAATGGGGCAGTGTCTCCGTCTTCCACTGCGTCAGCGACCTGATCGTAGAAGCCAACCCCGGTTTCTTCGGCAAACGTGATGCTTACGTCTTCGCCTTTTTCCGCGTTCGGTCGCTGTACGTATTCGGGAAAGCTGGTTTCAGCGGCCGAGCCCTCCTCATAACCCCGAGCAAACATCTGCTTTAGAATGCCAAAACCGTCATTGCGCACGAGTGTCTCGCCGCGCGGCGTGCCACCCATCTCTTTCATGCGCTTCTGAAACGCCTCGAGGTCATAGGTGTCATAGGCAACATGCTGAACTGCATGATCGCCATGACGATTTACAAAAGCTGAGACCTGTGACTGCTTGGCTCGGTCGATTCCTTCGATCAACGCAACCCCGAACTCGCCGTAGTCGATGCACCAGATCTTCATGGAGTCATCGGGGTCATTGGGGCGAACGTCATCAATCCGGTTGATCAGCGTCCCGCCTTCGACCTCAATATGAAACCAAGCCCATTGCTCGATGGAACCCTGCTTGCAGGCGTAGGTAATGTGATCAACGCGTTTTAGATGGCTCATGTCTAAAGGCTGTCCAGTTTGTGACAAATATTCAATAGAGCATGCCAATATGATCCCAATGGCGCAAATGTATTGCCAAACTGAATGATTCGAGGTCAGACGTGAAGTATCAGCCCGATCAAAGTGACTGGAGGCTCATTTCGGCTCTCCGTTCGAATGGGCGCTCAAGCGTCACTGAGCTGGCGAAACAAACCTCGATGGCCCGCTCCACAGTGCAGCTTCGCTTAAGTCGTCTCGAATCCGAAGGTGTGATCACTGGCTACGGGCCCGACCTCGCTCCAGCGCGGGCAGGCTTTGGTGTAACAGCCTTCACCACGCTGTCTATCGTTCAGGGTTCCCATGACCGTGTGGTGTCAAACCTGCGAGCAATCGCAGAAATCCTCGAGGTTCACGTCGTTACCGGAGAGGGAGACTTGCTGTGCAGAATTGCCGCAAGATCGAATGATCACCTGCACGAGCTATTGCAGCTCATTGTGGCCATGCCCGAAGTTGGAAGGGCAGACAGCCAACTAGCTCTGAGTTCGCCCGTGGCCAAGACGATCGCAGATCTTGGAACTGCCTACTCGGCGTTCGACTGATTGGAAAGCGCCGATTGATTTCAGGAGACGGACAGCAACTCCTGATAAGCCAGGGGAATCTGCGGAATCAAGTCCGAAGCGATCAGCCCGAATCGTGGCCCCCGATTCCCGGCTGCGGCGTGAAGGTATGCGCCAGCGCTTGCTGCATCGAAATGTGAAGCGCCTTGGGCCAGGAACGCGCCAATGATTCCGGCGAGGACGTCGCCGGTGCCTGCAGTCCCAAGCCGTTGATCACCGTTGTTGACTATTCGGACGTCACCTTCGGGTATGGCAATCACCGTTGAAGGGCCCTTTAGGAGGACGGTCGAGTTCATCAGTACTGCAAGCGACTTGGCTGCCTCGATACGATCTGGGCCAGGCGGCCTGCCTGTCAATCGTTCGAACTCGCCATCGTGAGGGGTCAAGACGGTTGCCGCCTCTCGATTGGTTGCCAGCCCTGGGGTCGTCGCCAGTACGTTGAGTGCATCGCCGTCAACCACAACAGGGCCATCAAAATCGTTAAGAGTCGAGCTCGCAAGGTCCGCAGCTGTAGGCGAGCGGCCTAGTCCTGGCCCGACGACTGCGGCGGCAAATCGCGACAGGTCCGGGCCGGCGTCGGCGGCAGCTGATCGCACGACTTCACTGGCTACCCCAGGGTCGAAAGGGGCAAGCGTGAGCAGATGAACGTAACCCGAGCCGGCCCGCAACGCTGCACCCGAGCAGAGTCGAGCGGCGCCGACCATATCGGGAGAGCCAGCAACGACCAGCGTCGAATGATTCCATTTGTGAGCAGTACGTGGGCGTCGGGGTAACCAGCTAGTCACGTCGGATGCCTCGACGAGGCGTGAACGTACGTCGTTGCCGCCTAGCCCTATGTCGCCAACTAGGACTTCGCCGCAGTAGTCGGGCCCGTCTCCAAAAAGTAGACCGGCCTTGTATCCGCCCAGCGTCACAGTTTGTGTTGCGAGCATTGGTGCTCCCAAGGCTTGCCCGCTCAGGCCATCGATGCCAGACGGAACGTCGATGGCAAGCACGGGCGTGTTGGCTATGGCAGGCGCGTGCCATTGTCTGCTTAGGCCAATTCCAAAGGCCCCATCGATGACTAGGTCGGCCTCGGGTAACACAGGTGGAAGTGCGAGGGCATCTACAGTCGTTACTTGGGCAACTAGTGGTAACAGAACCTGACATGCCGCAGTCGCGTCGGCCCCGTTCAGGCCTGGTCCAACAATCGCTAGGACCCTTGCTTGCGCCGGATCTGCCAACATCGCCAACGCCACATCGGCTACAACTTGTCCGACTCGAGCAAGAATTTCCGCCAGCGTTTCGTTTGCCAGTGCACGTTCATCAATGGCCCTCACATCGGCCGGTCGGAGCACCGGAATCACTTCTGAACGTCTCCAGGTGGGTTGTCTTCGCTAACTCTCTGAAGCGAAAACGGTTCAAGACTTAGTGCGGTGGCGCCAGAACTAGTGGCTAAAGACGGTTCAACTTGGCCGCTCATGAGCTGGGCGACCATCGCTTCGCTTAGTGCGGTCGAGTGCTTGAATCCATGACCGCTGCAAGCAGAGGCAAACATCACGTTCGAACTGTCTGGGTGATAGTCGATAAGGAAATGTTCGTCTTTAGTTTCTGAGTACAAGCACACAGCCGATCGCAACGCCTTTGGGTTGACGCCTAGAACTCGGCCTTCGATGTAGTTCTCGTACAACTGTGCGATTTCGGCATCGCTGACGGTGCGGTCAACCGTGTCTGGATGGCAGGGCTGGTCGAACCTTTCCCGCATTGCTTTCAGCCCAACGCTCCCTGGGGGCGTGGGCCAAACGGCTAGGTAGTCCTCGATCGTGTGGCCAGGCCACATCACATAGGAGAAGTTGTCGGTACTGAACGGTTCGGGGTCATCAACATCAAACCAAACGACTGTTTGGCGATAAACCTCGACATGTCGTTTTGCCGCCGGTACCAGGTCGCCCAGCCATGGCCCCGTCGTAATAATTGCCTTGGCCGAACGGAATGAGCCGGAGTCTGTCTTGATCGTCACGCCCGATGCGTCCGGCTCGATAGCGCTGACTGGTTGATTTGTGTTGGTGACTGCGCCGTTGGCTCGTGCCAGATCTAGCTGAACTGCGATCGCTTGTTCGATTAGAACCACGCCAGCGCTTGGTTCGAAGCCAACCCGAAACTCGGGTCCTACAACGAAGCTGGGCTGACGCTGGGCAAACTCGGTCGGTGTTAGCACCTCGTATGCAATGTCGTTTTCGGCAGCAATTTGGGCTGTGACGTTCACGAAGTCGCCCCAACGTTCGCTGGTCTTGGCCCCTTGGGGCGCAATTGTGTAGCCACCGGTTTGGTAGAAAAGGTCACGTCCGCTTTGTGCCTCAAGCTTGCGCCAGATCTCATGTGAGCGCGCAACAAACGGGAGGTATTGCGGCCCTTCGCCAATGGCCAGACGGGTAATCCGAGTCTCGGCATGACTCGATCCCATTTGGTGGGGAGGGTTGAACTTGTCGATGCCAAGCACCCTTAAGCCGCGGGCGGCTGCGTGGTATAGCGCAGCGCTTCCCATGGCTCCGAGTCCAACAACAACTAGGTCAAACTCGTCCGCTCGTGAATTGTTCGCCCTGGAATTACTCACCCTGGACTCCGGCCTGACTCTCTAGGTAAGAGATTGTCGGGTATTTGGGTGGGTTGGTGATGTCTGTACAACTCGGAAGACATTCCATTGGGTAGTCGGCGTTGGCGTTAAAGAACAAAGGAATCGAACAACGCGACTGGGTCGAGCTGCGATTGTTGGCGAAGTGTCTTGTGCTTAAGAACCTATCGTTTGACCATTGCTTAAGCAGCTCGCCCGAATTGACCACAAACGAGTTTGGAACCACGGGCGCATTGATCCAAGCATCTTTTGCTGTGCTGTAAATGCTGAGGCCCGGAGCGTTCTGGCTAAGCAGAGTGAAAAATGTGGTGTCTACGTGAGGGGCAATTCCGAACGACTGCTCACTTCCCCCAGATCGTTGCTGAGCTGTTTGGTACTGAGCTGGCGGGTAGTGAGTTAGACGTAGGCGCCAGAACGGGTGAGTAAAGGCCTCGGCAAAGAAGTCGGGCCTTAGCTCCAACGCAACTGCGTATATCGGCAGTAGGCGCAATGCCAGTTCGTGGACCGCGTTTAGGTAGGCCTCAACTGATGAGCGGAAACCTGGAAGCTGAGTCTCAGAAAGCCATTGATTGTCATCAAGTGAGATCGATTCGTCCCCCTTGATGATGAACGCCTCGTTCGCGTTACCGGTCTCGCGTCGAGGCAACATGCGGTTTCCAAACGGAAGATAACCAGATCCGGCCAAACCGCCTTGGGGGCCGTTCAGTAAGATCGACCGCTTTTCACCTTCGTCGTGTTGATGGAACCGCATCGTTTCGGCGTAGGTTCGGGCAACAAGCTCTTCTGGGATCTGGTGGCCCGTCAGGTAGTAGAACCCAACGTTTTCTGATGCAAAACGGAGCAAGTCAGCTGCGGCAGTCAAGGCCTCAGGCGATCCCGATTGGAAGTAGTCAGACACGTCAACAATTGGAATATCGCCCGCCTCAGCATCTACGGGGGCTGAGGTATCCCAAGACGTCGCTTGCGCCACCAATTCACGTTCTTTTGCTTCTGCGTCAAATTTGGTCACTCTTTGACGCTACATGGTGTTGCCCCACCGTTATTGTGAGCTTTCAACAACAGGGCTCTGGAGGTCCAATTACCTTGGCAGATCCCTTAGTGGCCCTGGCGCTCGTGTCGTTTTTGGGCATTGGCAGCCAGTGGTTGGGTGCAAAAGTAAAGATCCCTTCGATCCTCCTGCTGCTTCTGGCAGGCATGGTTGCCGGACCAGTTACCGGCTGGGTCGAACCGGACCTACTGCTTGGGGATCTGCTTTTTCCTGCGGTTTCACTGGGCGTTGGGATCTTGCTTTTTGAAGGTGGGCTGGCCCTACGTCGCAATGAAATCGCTGAAGTCGGTCCGGCTTTGGCCCGGTTGGTTCTAATTGGAGCCCTATTTACGTGGCTCTTCGGCTCGGTTGCCATCTCTCTGCTTTTTGACATCGAGACGAGCCACGCCTTCTTGATCGCATCGATTCTTGTAGTTTCTGGTCCGACAGTGGTGTTGCCTTTGCTTCGTCTTGTGAACGTCCGCCCAACTTCGGCAGCAATGCTCAAGTGGGAAGGCATTCTGATTGACCCGGTTGGCGCACTTTTGGCAGTGATTGTGTTGGAAGCTGTGCTGGGCTCAAACGATCCAGTATCTATCTTCACCCGAATCGTGCTGACTTTGGGGGTTGGCGGCCTCATCGGCTACGGCGTCCAGCTTGTTCTGACTGAAGCGCTTAAGCGTCACTGGGTCCCAGACCGTCTCCATAACGCTGTGGTGTTGATGGCTGTAGTCACCGCATTCGTCCTAGCCGACACCGTGCAATCAGAAGGCGGCCTGATGGCCACCACTGTGATGGGCGTTGCGATGGCCAATCAGTCGAGGTCGCCGATCGGTCACATTGTCAGCTTTCAGGAAGATCTCGGCGTTTTGGTCCTGGGTGCTTTGTTCATCTTGCTTGGCGCAAGGGTCGACCTGGACGCAATGGTTGAGTACCTGCCGAGGTCCTTGGCGTTGCTGGCGCTGTTAGTTCTGGTTGCTCGGCCGTTGGCAGTCTGGGTATCGACAATCGGCACGTCAGTTCCGCGACAGGACCGGATGTTTATTGCGTCGATGGCGCCACGTGGCATCGTTGCGGCCGCGGTGGCATCGCTATTTGCTCTTGAGCTTGACCATGAAGGTTTCGAGGTCCCCGAGCTGGTTCCGGTTGTATTCACAATCATCATTGGTTCGGTCGTGATCTACAGCGTCACCGCAGGAACAATGGCTCGCCTGTCGAAGGTGGCAAGGGCCGAGGCGACTGGGGTGGCCATGGTCGGGGGAGCCCCATGGGTGCTCGATCTAGCAGAGTCGTTGACCGAACTTGATGTGCCGGTACTGGTGATCACTTCTGAAGACGACGAGATTGAAGCCGCAATCATGCGAGGACTTCTTGTCTACACCGGCAGGCTAGAAAGTGAAGATCTGGTAATAGCGGCCGAAGGTGTGGGTGTCGGCACAGCGCTGGCCCTTTCGGAAAGACCCGACCGCAACGACCTTGCTAAGTTGCGGTTTGTAGAACTGGTGGGTCGGGCGAATGTGTTTGTGCTGCCGGCCAATGAAGAAGGATCGTCCCATTCGGCCGCACACTCCCACGCCGAAGGCCGCCGTCCATTCGGTCAGGAAACCACCTACAGCACCATCGAGGCAGAGCTTGCTGCCGGATCACGCGTCCGATCGTTTACCTATGAACCACGTGCGTACCGTCGCTGGATGCCGCTGATGGTCGTCGAAGGAAAGGGCTTCGCCAGAGTTGCTGCCCAAGATGAACACCTCGACGAGGGCGAGACAATCATCGGTCTTGTCGGCGGAAGGTTTATGTAGCCGGAGCAGCTTTCAGTAGCTCGTCAGCGAGCTGTGGCAGCGGTCGCGTCTTTGGCCACACTGCGCGAAGTTCACGATCCACCCTTAATCCGTCGATGGCGATCTCAACTAGTGAACCGGCGGCAAGGTCGGCCGATACAGCTCGCTCGGAAATGACAGTTGGCGAGGTGCCAGAAACTACTGCCGAGCGAACCGCCGAAGTGCTTCCTAGCTCCAGCGCAGAGTTTGGGGCTTCGAAACCAAGCCTCGAAAGTTCCAGCTCCAACGCCTCACGAGTGCCGGATCCTCTTTCCCGCACAACTAGGGGCGTTGAGGACAGCTCTTCCACTGCGACTGATTTTCTGCGCGTCCAGGGGTGCACAGGTGAGACAACTGCGATCAGCCGGTCGACGCCGATTACCTTTGAGCCCATGTTTGGGGTGGGAACCGGCGATTCAATGAACCCAAGATCTGCATCGTGAGCGCTTAACCGTTCAAGGACAACCGAGCTGTTGGCGACCTCGAGTTTGATGGAATCGTCAGGGCGGTTTCGCAGGAACTTCTCTAGCCATGAAGGTAGTAGGTACTCAGCAATCGTCAGACTTGCCACCACCCGCAGTCGTCCGGCTCTCCTGGCTTTCAGCGCATCGACTCCGGCATTCAGCTCATGTGCTGAGCGAATCGTGGCCTCGGCCCAGCCAGCCACAAGCGAACCGGCAGCGGTAGGGACCGACCCCGACGGTGACCGCTCGAGCAACGAAATGCCCAGCTGCTTCTCCAAGTAACGCACCCGGCTGCTGGCGGAAGGCTGGGCAATCTGATGAGCAGCTGCCGCTTTTGAAACGCTGCCGAGCTCGACGACGGACACAAACAGGTCAAGTGCTGTGAGATCTGGAGTTGTGGGGGATAAGGGCATGGCTACATGTTAACCCTATATGTACCTATAGGACTAGGCTATGGCCCTATAGGGAACTGGCGGGTACCGGGCAAGGCAAAGGTGACTCACAATTAGCCTCAATGGCGATTCACTTTCAAAGCAGGGCTCGGTCCTCATCCCCACAGGTGCAAGGGCCGGCCCAGATTGTCCCCGGACTGCTTCTTGTGGTGGCTGGTACCGCATTGGCAAGCGCAATCAGCACGACGGTCGGCCCGCTTTCGACACTTGTGTGTGCTGTTCTCGTTGGGGCGGTGTTTGGTAACTTTGGACTAGTCACGCCGTCGACGGCGCCTGGGCTTTCGTTCGCAGCCAAGCGAATTCTGAGACTTGGAGTGGTTCTGCTGGGTTTACGACTGTCGCTGGGTGACGTTCTTGACCTGGGTGGCGCGGCGCTAACTGTTGTGGCAATGACAGTCACCGCAACCTTCTTCGGAACTCAGTGGATCGGTCGCAAACTCGGCTTGTCTCGTGATCTGTCGCTACTCATCGCAACTGGATTCTCAATCTGTGGAGCATCAGCCATCGCAGCCGTTGAGAGCTCGACTGAGGCTGATGAAGAGGAAGTGGCTGCGGCAATTGGCCTGGTCACTTTGTTCGGCAGTCTGGCGATTGTGGTGCTGCCGCTCCTCGCGGGGCCGCTTGGTTTGGGCGACGTTGGTTTCGGAACTTGGGTTGGAGCAAGCGTTCACGATGTAGCCCAAGTTGTTGCAACCGCCTCCGCCGGTGGCTCAACTGTCTTGGCGGTGGCAATTGTTGTGAAACTAACTCGCGTCGCCTTGCTTGCCCCGATCGTTGCGGGAGTAAACCTCAATAGACGCGCCAGCTCGGGCTCCACGGCACAGTCGACGCCAATACTGCCGCTGTTCGTGGCTGGGTTCTTAGTAATGATCGTTGTTCGGACGTCGGGCATTCTCAGCGATGGCATCATCGCTGACGCCCAGGCAGTCGAGGGGTGGCTATTGGCTGCGGCACTTGTTGGCCTCGGATCCGGGGTCCGAGTCCAGAAGCTTCGCAAACTTGGACCTCGACCGTTGGTGCTGGGAGCGCTGGCCTGGGTTGTTGTGGCGGCCGTCTCCTACCTGGGAGTGATGCTTGCAGTTCAGTAGGATCATTGGATGACGACCGAGCTTGCCGCATCGGTTACACCGCAGATGTTGGCAAACGATCCTTACGAGACGCTACGGCAGCTGCGCTCAAGCGAGCCGGTCGCATGGATCCCATCATTGAACGGATGGTTGGTAACCCGACGTGATCTAGCGGTAGAGGCTATGCGCGATGCCACAGCGTTCACGGTCGAGGACGAGCGATTCACCACTCAACAGGTGCTCGGCCCCAGCATGCTTTCACTGGACGGTCCCGAACACGAGCGGCATCGCAAGCCGTTCGCGGCTTCGTTTCGGCCAAAGACAGTTAGGGAAGGGTTTGAGGAGTTTTTGTTCGGGGAGGCCAATCGCCTGGTTGATGAGGTCAGGACCGATCGTCGGGCTGAGTTGCGAACGTCGGTTGCTGGACCGCTGGCAGTCAACACGATCACAAGGTTCTTGCAGCTCGAAGGGGTTGAGCCGTCCAACGTCTTGAGCTGGTACGGCGACATCTCCGAGGCGATTGTCGGTTTGGCTGAAGGGCTAGCCATTGGAGATGCCTGCCGATCGGCTGTTGCTGAAGTTGGAGCGAGAGTAGAAGAGACCTTGCAGATCGGGGCAAGTGAGTTCCTTCAAGGGCTTCGCTCCGACGGTTCATTGCGAGCTGACGAGCTAGCACCTGCCACCATCGTCGTTATGTTTGGAGCAATCGAGACTGTTGAAGGAATGATTGCAAACGCGGCTTGGCACCTGCTTTCTAACCCTGACGTTCTAAACAGAGTCCAAGAGCAGCCTGGCCTTGTCAGCGCCGCTATCGAGGAATCGCTTCGGCTGGAACCAGCGGCGGCGGTAGTTGATCGCTACGCCACGCGTGACCTCAACTTTGGGGGTGCTCACATTCGGAAGGGAGACCTCGTAACGCTGTCGTTGCTAGCGGCCAATCGTGACCCCGACGTTTTCGACCAGCCCGATGAGTTCAACATTGACCGTCAGAACCTCGGCCAGCATGTCACGTTTGTTCAGGGCCCCCACGGCTGTATCGGACTTCACCTTGCCCGTCTCGAAACCGAAGCTGCGATCTCAGCAATCCTTGGTCTGGGTCCCGATCTGGGCATTGACGCTGATGTGTCCACTAAGCCACAAGGTTTGATCTTTAGGAAACCTCAATCGGTTGTAGCCAGCTGGTAGCTACCGCAGGTCTATTTGCCTGCCTTTGGGTACAGACACTGCTGGCCCCTTCTTTGTTTCTGCAGCTGGCCTTGTTGGTGCCCCGGCGTATGTGTCGACGTAGGTCTGACCCGACAGTTTGGCCACCTCAAACATGACAGCGTCGGTAAACAGACGTAGCACTCTGGGGTCATTCGGATCCCCGAACTCCTCAGCGCGCATTTGGCGGCCGAATCGAACCGAGCAGGTTTTGAAAGGCTTCAGCATCACCGAGTCAGGTGGTTGAATTTCAAGTGTTCCTTCATGGCCAACTGGAATGATCGGAGCGTTGCACCGGATAGCCAGTCGAGCAGCGCCTGTTCGCCCCTTGTGAAGATTGCCGCTTCTCGAGCGAGTTCCTTCGGGGTAGATCATGAACAGGTGGCCGCCGTCGAGAACCCTGGCCGCAGTGTCTAGGGCCCGCTGGGCAGCGTCTCCGCCTGACCGGTCCACAGGGATCATTCCCATGGCGGGGAAGATGTGTTTTGTCTTCCAGTCATCCATGTACTCACCCTTGCCGATCGCCCAAACGCGGCGAGGCAGCGCGGTAGGCACAAAAATCGAGTCTGAGAAAGAGAGATGGTTAGGCGTGATTATTCCGGGACCCTCAAGCGGGACATTCTCAATGCCCTCAATTTCTATATCCCACATCCGTTCGACGAATTTTCGGACGGCCCCGAATCCGTACTTGCTGACCCGGTCCGCACCGGGAAGATCGGGTGCAGGCTCAAAATTGAACGATGGTTTTGTGGCCATCATCGGAGCTCTCTCCGGATGAGCTTGCCGGTAGGGGCAATCGGGAGCTCGTCGACGAAGAGGTATTTGCTTGGGCATTTGTATCCGGCCAGGCGCATGCGGACAAAGGCGTCGAGATCTTGTTCGGAAACGTCACCAGAAACGTGTGCGACTACGGCTTCGCCCGTCATGCCATGGGGAGTACCCACAACCACGGCACCTCTAACGTCGGGGTGTTCCATGATTACGTTTTCCACGTCTGCTGGATACACGTTGAAGCCCGAGACAATGATGAGATCTTTGACACGATCAACCAGATAGAGGTAACCATCTGAGTCGAAGACCCCTACGTCACCAGTCCAGAACCAGCCGTCTTCAGTGAGGACCTGGCTAGTGATTTCCGGTGCATCGAGGTATCCCTTGAAGACACCAGGGGAGCGTACGACTATCTCGCCGGTGTCGCCTTCGTCCACGGGGGTGCCGTCGGCTTCGACCAAAACGACCTCTACTCCGGCAAGGGGTTTGCCAACAGAAGTCGGTTTAATGTCTACTCCTCGGCTCCAGGTGACTACTGGTGATGTCTCGGTAAGTCCGTACCCCTCGCCGATCTCTACTCCGTAGCGTTCTTTGATGGCGGTATAGGTGTCGATTGGCAAGAACGCTGCTCCCGACGTTGCGTGCTTGATCGACTGAAGGCTGTCGTCAGGAGCATCGGCGGTAGCCCAGCGCTGCCACATGGGGGGCGCGCCGGTAAGGGAAGTGACCTTGTGAAGACGGATGAGCCGGAGGCTTTCATCAACGTCGAAGCGTCTCTGCAACACAACCTTGGCCCCGAGTCGGAGCGAGGTCAGCAACACGGCGTTTAGGCCAAAGATGTGAGCGAAGGGCAGCGAACCAAGAGTCACATCATCGCGATTGAGACCTTCGGGTCCGGTAATGGATTCTTGGATCCAGTCCAAGTTTTTGTGGCTCAGCATGGCGACCTTCGAGTCTCCTGAGACACCGCTGGTAAGGAGCATGAACGCAATGTCATCGTCGTGGCGCGCGACGATCTCGGGCTGAACGTCTGATGGCTTCAACGTGGTCATATCGATCATCGGAGTGCGCGGCGCATCGGGATCGCCGATGATCCAATGGCCTTCCTCGCCCACCAGGATTAGCGAGGGGTCGACAGTCTCAAGCTTTCGCTTCAGCTCCAGAACTGGACTGAACGGGTTTATTGGTACAACCGTTGCACCGGCAGCCATGATTGCGAACGCCCCCGCCGCAAACAGTGGTTCGTTGCCGGCCGCTAGGACAATTCTGTCATCGGGGCCAAATCCCGCTTCCACGATTCGCTGCTGAATTGCGGCCACGCTGGCCCGCAGCTCGCCGTAGGTAACTGTTCGGTCCCCATCAATCAGCGCAGCTCGCTCGCCAGGGTGGCCGACGATCACAGACGCAAGATTCATTGACCCAGCATGACACACGTCACACCGCATATGAAATGCGAATTGGGTGCTCGGGCTAGCTATCCAGCTCGCCTATTGAACCGATCATCCCCAGAGCGTCGCTAAGCAACTCGATGTAGTTGGCAGTTCCCGACGACGCTGTCCACTGGCGGGTGGCAATTCGTATGGCCGATATGGAGGCTCCGGCAATTATTTCTGGCCGGGGGTCAACCATGGGGTCCACGCCAAGGCGCTTCGAAACGGCAGCGATAATTTCTCGCTCCCAGCTGGCCTGAACCACAGCTCGGCTGTAAGCAGAAACTGACGGATAGCGGGCGGCAAGTTGGGCTTGAAGAAGGCGGTGCTCCCGTTGCTCACGGAATTCTTCTTCAGGTGGAATCAGCGCTTCGCGAACCGAAGTCAGAATTGGCTCATCGTTAGGCCTGGCGGCCAGGCCTTCGCGCAAATTCAAACGCAGCTCCTCCATGTCGCCATAAAGCAGGGACTCCTTGGTGGGGAAGTGCCTAAACAGGGTTCGTTGGGAAACGTCGGCTAGCTCGGCGATTTCAGTAGTGGTTGTCTCATCGAATCCGCGAGTGGCGAAGAGCTTGACACCGGCCGTCATAAGGTCGACCCGAGTCTTGTTTTTCTTTCGAGACCGACGGCCGGGCTCTATTTCTGCCAAAGATGGGAAGGCCAAAGGTGGCGACGAAGCTTTCATTGCCGACAGGGTAGAACAGAATCTTCCAATTGTCAGCCATTGACTAATGTCAGCGACTGACGTAAAGTAGGGACATGGGATCTTCAGTAGCTGCAATCTTTGACCTAGACCGCACTCTTATAGCGGGTTCTTCAGCCACAATCGTGCAGCGTCACCTTCACGAAGCAGGCATCGGATCAAGCCGAAAGATCCCTTTTTCAGACACTTTGATGAAGTTCTATGAGGTCTTTGGAGAAAACTGGCTCTTGATGCAGCCGGCAAAGTTCGCGGGGCGAGCCTCAGCGGGCTGGTCGGTGGAAGAAGTAGAGCGAGCATGCACGAAGGCGGCAAAAGAGTTGGCCGATCAGCTTCAACCGTTCGCTCAGGGCGTGTTTGATGACCACAAGAAGGCCGGAACGAAACTGGTTCTCGCAACAACTTCGCCCGAACCTTTTGTACGCCCCATCATGGAAGAACTTGGTTTCGACGACGTGATCTGCACTAAGTGGAAGAGCGAAGCTGGCAAATTCACAGGCGAGTTGGAAGGCGAATTCCTCTGGGGCCGAGCCAAGGCCGACGCTGTTGTCGACTGGGCCAAGGCCAACGGTGTCGACCTGGCCAAGAGCTATGCCTATAGCGACAGCTACTTCGATGCGCCGATGTTGGACTCAGTCGGCCACCCGGTCGCAGTCAATCCAGACGCACAACTGACTGCGGCAGCAACGATAAATGGTTGGGAGATTCGCCACCTCGACAAACTCGAAGGTGTCGTGAAGGTTGCTGGTCGAGAGATCCAGGAGTGGACTCGCCCGTTCATGCGGCCCGAGTTGGTTGCACCTTATGTTCGCTTCGAATTCAACGGCATCGAGAACATTCCAGCTGAGGGGCCAGCGCTGGTGGTGTTTAACCACCGCAGCTACTTCGACCCAACAGTGATGGGACTCCTCAACGCAAAGGCCGGTCGTAACACTCGTGGACTGGGCAAGAAAGAGGTCTTCGACGTACCCGTTGTTGGTCGTCTGATGAAGGCGCTCGGTGGAGTCCGAGTTGAACGCGCGTCAGGATCTGATGAACCATTGGAGATGGCAGCAAAGGCCCTGAATGGTGGGGAGCTAGTGATGATGGCTCCAGAAGGCACCATCCCTCGAGGGCCTGCGTTCTTTGACACAGAGCTAAAAGGCCGTTGGGGAGCAGCCCGTCTGGCCGCAATGACGAAGGCCCCGGTAATACCCGTTGGACTATGGGGGACAGAGCACGTGTGGCCCCGCAATGCCAAGCTGCCGAGAGTGTCGCTGACTGATCGTCCGCTGGTGACTGCAACAGTCGGAGCGCCGGTCGAGCTCAAATACAGAAGCCCGAATGCTGACACCAAACGGATCATGACTGCGTTGATAAACCTGCTTCCCCCTGAAGCCCGAGAGCCTAAGACGCCATCGCCTGAGGAGTTGGCTCGAACATATCCCGCCGGTTACAAGGGCGATCCGAACGCAGAATCCACACGCCGCCCCGGCACTGACACCTGATCGCTAGGAGCGTGACCCGCGATGTCTGACCAGATAAAATCTTCCCAGAAGCCGAAAAAGAAAGAACGCGACTTCAGTTTCAGCAACCGCATGTCCGAGCATGAGGCGCTGATGTGGAACATCGAAAAGGATCCATGGCTTAACTCAAGTGGTGCTGCGTTAACCATTCTGGACCAGCCGGTTGATATGGACTTGTTCCGTCGCCAGGTTCGGTTTGGTGTTGCCAAGATTCCTCGCCTATACCAGCGGGTTGTTCCCGGTCTTGGAAGGCTGTCAACGCCTGAGTGGATTCCCGATTCGGAGTTCAACTTCGACTACCACGTACGCGAAATTCAGCTGCCCGGTCCCGGGACTGAACGCCAGCTTCTTGATCTGGCCACAACGCTTTATGAAGAGCCAATGGATCGCACCCGCCCGCTTTGGCGCTTTGTTGCCATCAGTGGGCTCGAAGGTGGCCGGGGTGCCTTGTGGACACTTACTCATCATGTGATTAGCGACGGCATCGGCCAGCTGAGGATGGCCGAGCTTTATCAGCAGCTTTCTCGGGACGAAGCCCCGAAGCCTGATGTCGATCTGGATGCAGTGATAGAGGCTGCGCTCAAAGAGTCGAGTGGAGCAAAGCCCGGCGGAGACTTGGCCACAACGTTCGCTAAAACAGCAACCAGAAGTATGAAGTTCCTAGCCCGGCGGCAGGGCGGCATTGCTCGCCGAGTCGCCGGTGAGTTAAGTCTGTGGCCAGCGGACCCCAAGCGAGCAGCAGAAGCATCAGAAGATCTGGTTGCGGCCGCCAAGTCTGCGGTAGGTCAACTCTCTGGGTCGAGCAATGAAGTTCAAGGTGGCTCACCGCTGTGGAAGAACCGCAGCCGCCACCGCCAGTTGGAGCATGTTCGAGTTTCGTTGGACGGGCTGAAGGGCGCCTCGAAATTGTTGGGTGGAAGCATCAACGATGCTTTTATGGTCGGGCTAATTGATGCCAGCGTTCGCTATCACGCTGAACGCGGTTCGAAAGTAGAGGCCTTCAATACCAGCTTTGTTCTGAGCACCCGCAAGGACAACAAAGTGAGCGGCAACGCCTTTACGCCAGTGCTTGTTCAAGTTCCCGGAGATGAAGTTTCGATTCAAAGCCGGATGCGCACAGTTCGCAACATCATTGCTGTTGCCCGCGACGGCATATCCAGTGGCGGTGGAATCACCGGGCTGTCCGGAATGATCAACCTGCTTCCTACGTCGGTTGTTACCCGGACCGCTCGTGCCCAAGCAGCTAAGATTGACTTTGCAACTTCGAATCTTCGGGGAGCACCGTTCTCGCTTTACTGCGCCGGTGCAAGGGTCGAATCGATCGTGTGTATGGGTCCAGTTGCTGGAACTGCAGCAAACATCACGGCTATGTCATATGACGGCCACTTCGAGATCGGGCTATTCATCGATCCTGCGGCAATAACAGACCCCGCCGGCTATCGCCGCCACGTTGCCGACGCCTTCGAAGCGTTGATTGCTGAAGCCGGGACACAACACTCGGAACACCGCAATGAGTAGTGGGCCGCTTGCAGTGTTAGAGGTGGTTAGACGTACCGGCATGAGCGACCCGCGCTCGGTAGGAGCTATGACAGGCGCTGGCGCATTTTGGGGTGCGTCAATCGCTGCTCCATATGCTGCCGCTGCCTTGCGCCATCCTCATCGCAGAGCCGTCGTGGACGATTATGGCTTCATCACCTTCCGCCAGCTTGACTGGCGAACCAGCAGGGTTGCTGGCGCATTTCGACAGCTGAAGCTGGGTCGGCGCTCTACAATTGGCATCCTTTGCAGGAATCATCGCGGCTTTGTTGAAGCCAACATCGCAATCGCAAAGATTGGTGCCCGTGTTGTCTATCTAAATACAGGTCTTCCGGCCGGCCAGCTATCAGCAGTGATAAAGAGTGAGGGAATCACTGCAGTGGTGGCCGACCGGGAATTCGCCTACCGGCTTGGTGACGCATCCGATGGGGTCAGCGTGATTATTGCTGCCCCTGAGGATGATCAGAGCTGGTCCTTTCCTGAGCTGAAGCGTTACCGCCTGCCAATGCAGATGCGTAACCCGTGGCGCATTCCAGATCCGATCTTGCTGACATCGGGCACTACCGGTGCTCCGAAAGGAACCAACAGATCAGCTGGCCCCAAAGCATTGGCCGCGGCCTTTGGATTCTTGAAGAGTGTTCCATTCCGAAGCGGCAGCGTCTTTGTTGTGCCAGCTCCACTGTTCCACGCTTGGGGTGTCAGCCAGCTTGTGTTGGCCTCGACCCTGGCCAATACAGTGGTGCTACGGCGTTCATTTGATCCTGAGGGCGTTGCTCGAGACGTTGAAGCTAACAATGCTGAGGTCCTAGTCGCAGTGCCCGTGATGTTGCACCGAATCCTTGAGGCCAATTGCGACCGAGACATGTCGAGCCTTCGAATCGTTGCTAGCAGCGGGTCGGCGCTGCCCGGTGACCTGTCGGATCGCTGGATGGACGCCTACGGCGAGTGCCTCTACAGCATCTATGGTTCAACCGAAGTTGGGCAAGTAAGCGTGGCGACCCCCGCCGATCTGCGTGCCGCGCCTGGCACCGCTGGCCGCCCGCTTAAAGGAGTCGACGTGCGTATCTTGACCCCATCGGGAAAGAAGGCCAATGCAGGCCTTATCGGGCGAATCGCGGTTAAGAGTTCAAATCTCTTCGACGGCTACACCGGCGGCGGTTCAAAGGAAATGGTCGACGAACATATGACCATCGGAGACGAAGGATATTTCGATTCCAAGGGTCGACTCTTCGTCCTAGGTCGGGCCGACGACATGATCATCAGCGGCGGAGAGAACATCTACCCCGTCAACATCGAGCGAGAGCTGCTTGGTCATGACTTGGTTAGTGAGGCAGTTGTTGTTGGAGTGCCTGATGATGACTTGGGCCATCGAGTCACAGCAGTAGTAGTCACCGCACACGGTTCTGACGCCAACGTAAATATGCCGTCTCAAGCCACGGTAACTAAGCAGCTCAAGGCCCATCTGAGCAAAGCGCTGGCGCCGTACGAGGTCCCGCGCGAATACATATATGTGGACGAGCTTCCCAGGAACTCATCGGGCAAAGTTCTAAGAAGTCAACTGATCGCAAGTATCGGCGAAGCAAAAACAGGGGAACCCAAGAAATGAAGCAACTATCTGGTCTCGACACCAGCTTTCTGAATCTCGAGACGGCGACCTCATTTGGTCACGTCTCAAGCCTCTCAATTTATGGTCGCCCTGATGATCCTGACTTCGATCCGTACCAAGTCTTTCGCAACCAAATTGAGTCCAAGCTGTCAATTCTCGAGCCGTTTCGGCGTCGGCTAGTTGAAGTGCCATTCGGGCTCGATCGTCCTTACTGGATCAACGACCCCGACTTCGACCTTGACTTTCACCTCCGTCACATTGCGGTTCCTGGGCAAGGTACCGAGCAGCAGGTGGGCGAGCTTGTTGGGCGCCTGGTGGGTCGCCCGATGGATCGCTCGCGACCGTTGTGGGAGGTCTATGTAATCGAGGGTCTCGAGAGCGGCGACTTTGGCGTCCTGACCAAGGTGCATCACGCAACGGTTGATGGGGCAGCTGGCGCCGAGATGCTTGTGATGATTCTTGAAGACGGTGAGGCGCCCAAAGCTGATCCGTGGCGGCCAGAGTCTGAACCGGGCCCAGGGCGGTTGATGGCCCGCACTGCTATCGAGGTGGCGCGAACACCGGCCAAGGCTTTGCGTCTGCAAATCAAAACGCTACAAAGTCTCGGCGAAGTGACCAAGACCCGAGGATTTGGTGACGTAGCCAATGCTCTTCGCAAAGGCCTGCCTGGACCTGCTGGCGTAATTGCCAGGCGAATCTTGGGTAGCGAGATAAGTGGTGAAGATGATCGGCCCCCGTTGATCCCTGCATTCGGAGGACCCCGTACGCCGTTCAACGCAAGCATCACTGCGCACCGACGGTTTGCCTATCGCAGTGCGCGCCTGGATGACATCAAGGCAATTCGTAAAGCAACCGGCGCCACCATTAACGATGTTGTTATGACTGTCTGCGCGGGCGCCTTGCGCCGCTACTTGCTAGATCATGACGCTCTTCCTGATGAGAATCTGATTGCGATGGTGCCTGTTTCTATCCGGACTGGGAACGAGACAGACAAGTGGTCAAACCGTGTGTCGGCGATCTTCTCTGAAATTCCAACAGCTACCGCAGCGCCCGGCGAGCGCTTGAGTGAAATGCACGAAGCAATGGTTGTCGGCAAAGGCCAGTTCGATCTCATGCCCGCCGACATGTTGTTGGAGATGAGTGAATTAGCGCCGCCAGCACTGGCAGTCCGAGCTGCCCGCATAGCGGCCAGAACTAGAATTGCAGATCGAACAAACCCTCCGGCGAACCTGGTGATTTCAAACGTTCCCGGTCCTCGACAGCCGCTTTTCCTGACCGAGGACGCGCCGTTGAAGCACTACTACCCGGTCTCAACAATTGTTGATGGTCAAGGTCTGAATGTGACGGTTCAAAGCTATGTAGACAAGCTCGACTTCGGCCTTGTTGCTTGTCGTGAACTGGTGCCTGATTTGTGGACCCTTGTTGACTATTGCATCGAAGAGATCGACATCTTGGCTGCAGACCTCGGTGTCAAGCTGGCTCCCAAGACCGAAGCCGCCAAGCAGCCAGCTCTGAAGAAGGCCGCGCAGAAGAAACCAGCCAAAAAGAAGGCTGTAAAGAAGAAACCAGCCAAGAAGAAGGCTGCGGCCAAAAAGAGGGCTGCGGCCACCAAAAAATAGGCAATTTTCTTCGTCACTCAGACTGCATCTACACTCTTGAGAGTGACCAGTAACACGATTGTGAAAGCTCCGTCCAAGGTTCTGACTGCGCTGGAATACCGTGCCGTTGGCGAAGCGGCCTCTTGGACTGCGCTTAAGCCGTTGCTAAAGAACCTCAAGAAGGGCGACGGACACCCAGTGTTTGTCATGCCTGGTTTTATGGCCACTGATCGCTCTACTGCTCGCCTTCGTGTGCTCTTGCGCAGTCTTGGCTACCGCACTTACAGCTGGGGCTTGGGATCGAACCTCGGCCCGACGCCTCAGATCGTTGATGGATTCGCAAAACGATTCGCCTACATAGTTGAGCGCGAAAGCCAGCCCGTGTCGGTTATCGGGTGGAGTCTCGGCGGCATCTATGCCAGGGAGCTAGCCAAAGTGAACCCCCAACATGTGCGGCAAGTGATAACTCTCGGCAGTCCATTTCGTATGGAACCCGGTGACGACAGTGCAGCGTCGGCTATGTGGAAGTCGCTGGAGCATCTGCATGTTCCGGAAGCAGCCGATGAAATGATGCACATGGAAGGGTTGCTTGAGGTCCCCTCAACCTCGGTGTACACCCGCACTGACGGCATCGTGGACTGGCGCACGTGTTTAGAGACCCGCGGCCCTATCAGCGAGAACGTGGAGGTGGTCGGAAGCCATTGCGGACTCGGATTCCATCCAGCGGTTGCAATAGTCATCGCTGACCGTTTGGCTCAACCAGTTGGAGAGTGGAGACGATTCCGTCCACCGCTTTGGTTAAGGGGCCTATTTCCTCTGCCAACAAGCTTCCGAGTCCCTGAGGCTGTCCCTGAAGCTGCCTAGCCGAACGGCGTTTGGTGCTTCGTCAGGCGGTCTTCTAGTCTGATCCCCAATTCAAGGGGAGAACTACCGATGGCGAACACTGAGCCCGTCAATGACTGGGCTACCGACTATGACATTCTGGATCCAGGCTACATAAACGACCCTGTCCCAGTTTGGGAGGAGCTGCGCGGTCGATGCCCGATTGCTCACACTGATCGCCACGAAGGCTCGTTCCTGCCTACCAAATACGCCGATGTACAGGCGATGGCCAAGATGATTCCAGCGCTGTCATCGCGCGACCCACTGGTTATGCGTGCACCGGAGATAATTCGCGAAGACGCACGACAAAAAAAGTACGGAGCCAACGCCGCCCCCATCAGCTCAGATGGCGAGGAGCAATCATGGACCCGCCGCATTTTGTTGCCGCACTACACAGTGAAGGCGATCGAAGCGCACAGGCCTTACACAGTGGATTTGTGCAATCGCCTGATCGACGGGTTCATCGAAAAGGGTTCGGTTGACGCCGCGGGCGAGTACGCCCAGCAAATCCCTCCCAGACTGATTGCCTTGAAACTGGGCGTGGACGAAGAACGGGCGGAGGAATTCACGTACTGGGTTCGGGCGGTCCTAGAGCTCGGCCTTTCTGATCCGGACCTGCGGGTGAAGTATCGAAAGGTCATACGAGACTTCTTCCACGAGATCGTTGAGGACCGAATGGCCAACCCCGGCGGCGACGATCTCGTTTCTCATTTTGTGGCCGCTCGAACTCCGGAAGGACATCCCATCGATCCCGAGATCCTTGTAGGCATGTGCAACCTGCAGTTAGTGGCCGGAATCGACACAACCTGGAGTTCCATCGGGTCAGCGATCTGGCACTTTGGAACCCACGAAGAAGACCGTCGCCGGCTAGCCGGAGACCCTGATCTGTTCCCGACTGCAGTAGAGGAATCATTGCGGTTCTACTCGCCAGTGACAATGGCTCGCGAGGTAATTGAAGACGTCGAATACGAAGGGGTAACGATGAGCCCGGGCGACAAGGTAATCATGAACTTCCCCGGAGCTAACCATGACCCCGAAGCGTTCGAAGACGCCGACAAGTTCATTATTGATCGGAAAGTAAACCGCCATATAGCCTTCGGCGCAGGAATACATAGGTGTGCCGGCTCAAACTTGGCACGAATGGAAATGGATGTTGCCTTGAGAACATGGTTCGAACGAATTCCCGAGTTCGAGGTCACCGATCCTGCGTCGGTGACCTGGGCTGGTGGACAGGTCCGAGGGCCTCGTTACCTGCCGGTGACGTTCTGATGGGAACTTCATGGATCATCGAAGGCCGCGTCGATAATCGCTGGCCCTACAACACCCGAGGAAACGTCGGCGAGGTCTTCCCAGAAGTAGTAACCAACATTGGCTATCAGCTTGGAGTCGTTCCGGCCGAGCGAGCGTGGCGGAGCGCGTATGAGGACCTTGGAATTGCTTCCAAAGGGGACTTCACCAGCGAGGACCCTGTGATCATTGGCGTCTACGCGGGATACACCTATTTGAACCTTTCTTACCTCCGGATGATGGGAGTCAGGGCGCCCGGCTCGTCAGCGGACGCAATCGATGTCGCATTCTTCGGCGAAGGTGATCCACCTCCTTATGTGCCTAGTAAGGGAGACAAGAGCATCTTGTCCTCGCTTCGCATCCTGAAGACCGTTCTTGGTGCGTTAGGCCAAAAAACACTGCCAGCGGAGGCAACGGACAGTTTTGAAAGAGCAGCCGCCTTTGAGGCCAAGCGCCCATCGTTGGATGCTTCGAACGAAGCGCTACTTGACTACCTATACGCATTTCCTGACGCTTTCGAACCGGTATTTGCCAACCACATGAAGACAACTGCCCTGGCTGCGATCGTGTCAGGAATACTCAGCGACGCAGCAGTTGCTGCTGGTGAGCCGGGGTTGGTCACCCACCTCATCGGCGCCGCTGGTGATGTGCATTCGGCTCAATATTCTCAGGCTCTATATGCCATCTCCAAGAACGTTAAGGCCAATGCTGCTGTGTCGGCCGCGTTCGACGCTGGTGTTGATGGCTTGCTGGACCGGCTGATTTCGGTTCCTGAAGCCGCCGATTTCTTGGCTGAGTTCGAAGCGTTCATCGCCGAACATGGCCAACGTGGCCCCAATGACTGGGAGATCACCGCCCGGACTTGGGACAACACGCCTGAACTTGCGTTAAGCGCCATCGACTCGATGCGCAAGGCCGAGCGAGACCTGGCACCTAGCACTCGCCTTGGCGATGACGACTCAAAGCGACAAGCCGCCATTGAGAAGGTCAGGCCACATGTTGGCCTGATGGACAAGCCGAACTTCGATAAGGCCATTAGGGCCGTCTCCTTCTGGGCTCAGGGTCGCGAGGCAACTCGAGATCGTGCAGTACGGGTCATCTTGCCGGTGAAGCAGGTATTCCGTGAGCTGGTCCGACGGGCGGCCGAAAATGGGGGAGACCCCGACCCGGTACGAGTCGGTTTGCTTGACCCCTACACCGAGCTTCCCGCCTACATGGACAACCCATCCAGTATGGCTAGCGTCCTGGCCGAAAGAGGGGCACTCTTTGATCGCTTCGCCAGCGTCGTCCCGCCGTTCTTCATTACGTCCCAAGCCGAGGTGCCGACGATTGAAGAGCTAGAAGCGAACCAGCCAGCGGTAGCAACCGCCGCCGCTGTTGGTGATGTGCTGAAAGGTGACGCTGGATGCAGCGGAGTGGCCAGGGGAACAGTGCGAGTGGTTCTAGATCCGGCAGATGCTTATGAGCTGATCCCGGGTGAAGTCTTGGTAGCACCCCTCACTGACCCTTCATGGACTCCGTTGTTCCTTCCGGCTGCGGCCGTTGTAGTGAACGTTGGAGCTTTGATGAGCCACGCAGTAATCGTTGCCCGAGAGCTCGGAATTCCATGCGTGGTTGCAGTTGAAGGCGCCACCGAAATGCTGGTCACCGGGATGGAAGTGGAAGTTGATGGCACCGCCGGAACCATCAAGGTGATCGGCTAAGTAGCTGGCGCTGGATCTTTAGCGGCCCTCGAGTTTGGGTGTGTTAGCCAAAAGCATCAGCGGCAAAGCTACGGCGATGGCAAGGCCTCCAAGGTTGGCAACTAGATCGCTGCCGTTCCAGCCGTCAGTATTTAGCGCGTGGTAGAGGAAATGGGGGACGCCCCATACCAGCTGAGCAACTGCGGCCACCCGGATTAGCTGGGGCAATAGTGTGATTGCTGCGTAAGCGAGTACACAAAAAAGCGCCAGGTTTAGTGCGCCAAAGTCACGCAGCAAATGTTCGTTAAAGGGTCCGTCAATTGATACCCAAGAACGGCCCATCCCTGGGAAGTTGTCATAAAAGGACCGCGGGGCCAATAGCGCCCAAACTCCCAGCACTAAGGCTGAGGCAGCCAAGTACCCAAGGACAATTCTGAACCATCGCGAATGAGTCATACCTTGTACGGTACTGATCAGTGGTACTAACGAACAGACCAGTAGCGAGTGAATATTCCAGACCAGTAGTCGGACTAAGGCCGACAACAACATGCGGGAGTTGATTCTCAAGCCCGATTGGTCAAACGGCCGGCGGGCCGGCCTTGAGCGAGCGATCCGTGATGCGATCCGCGACGACCGACTTAGGGAGGGTTCGGTTTTGCCATCATCACGCTCGCTTGCCAGCGATCTTGGTATCTCCCGAGCAACTGTTGTGGGGGCCTATGAGCAACTGATTGCCGAGGGTTACCTACTGGGTCATCAAGGTACGGGCACCACGGTGGCCAAGATCCCAAGTCCTGCTAGCGACGACACCGCCAAGCCGAAGGTAGAGCGCGAATGGCGTGCCGACTTCACGCCGGGTGAGCCAGATGGTGGCCTCTTTCCACGAACACTGTGGCTTCGTTCCCTAAAGCGGGTCTTGAACGAAGTTGGTGACACCACATTCGGTTACTGCAGTCCACGAGGTCATATCGATCTCAGAAATGAGCTGGCGGCCTATCTCGCCCGAAGCCGAGCGGTCTTGGCGCCACCGGAGACAATAAACATTGTTGGCGGTGCCAATGCGGCTGTGACCTTAATCGGCCAGATGCTGGCCTACCAAGGGATCACAGAAGTCGCAGTTGAGAACCCCTCGCTACCAATCCTGCACCACGGGATGAAGTTGAGTGGCGTGGGGTTGGTCCCAATCGGTATTGATTCAGATGGTCTTTGTGTTGAGCACCTTTGGGCCAGCGGCGCTAAGGCAGTACTAGTCACGCCAAGTCATCAGTACCCAATGGGGGTAGTGATGAGTGCCGCACGGCGGGCTGAGCTGTTGCAGTGGGCACGGGACTGTCAGGGGTGGATCATCGAAGATGACTACGACGGCGAGTTCCGGTATGACCGCCAGCCGCTAGGAGCTCTTCAAGGACTTGACCCCGAGCGTGTTCTTTATTTGGGGACTGCATCGAAGGCCCTTGCTCCGGCACTTCGCATGGCATGGTTAGCGGTGCCAGCAAGTCTGCAGTCCGCATTCACCGCGGCGCGAGGAATGCAGTCGGTCACATCCACCATTGACCAGCTAGCGTTGGCTGATTTCATTAGTAGGGGAGAGATGGACAGGCACCTGCGCCGGACTCGAACCGTTTATCACCGGCGTCATCGAAGATTGTTGGAAGCCATTCAGGCCGAGGTGCCTTGGTTAGAAGTCGCTGGTGTTGAGGCTGGGCTCCACTTGGCTGGGGTGATAGCTGACCAAGCAATTACTGAGGAATCAGTAGTTGCTCAGCTCGAGGAGGCGTCGGTGAGGGTGATAGGCCTTCGAGCGCACGCGCTGAATTCGACCTCCATTGACTCACCCGAGGTTCCGGCCGGACTTGTTTTTGGGTACAGCAGGCTGGCCGAGCACAATTTTGCTTCTGCCGTAGAACTCCTTGTTAGCGTGCTCGCCAGACAATAAGGGCCGCCTTGGGTGGTATGAGCGGCTAGACATAACTCGATGACCAAAGCGAGGCAGAAGCTAGGTAGGAATTACTGGAAGCTGTTCGGCGCCAGCACGATTTCAAACGTTGGCGATGGCATTGGCCTCATTGCCTACCCGTGGCTTGCTTCAGCGGTAACTAGAAATCCGGTTCTGATTGCTTTAGTAGCAGTAGTGCAACGTTTGCCGTGGCTGATCTTTAGCTTGCCTGCCGGTGTAATCACTGACCGAGTCAACCGTCGTACGTTGATGGTTCGAGCGAATGCTGCGAGGGCGGTCCTGACCGTCGGCGTCGCGTTCCTAGTCTTTGGCCGTCAAGATTCGCTTCCCGGCCCCGACGAGGTCAACGCAGCGACCGGCGCTTTGGACACAGACATGGTTCTTTACGCTGTGGTTCTGTTGGCTACAGGTCTTCTTGGCGTCGCCGAAGTTCTCTATGACAACGCCAGCCAGACTTTCATGCCGGCCATTGTCGAGCCGCACAACCTCGAGAAGGCCAATGGGCGGCTTTGGAGCATCGAGTCAGTAGCAAACACGTTCATGGGCCCGCCGCTCGGCGCCTTGCTGTTAGTGATTGCATTCTCGGTGCCGTTTTTTGTTGACGCTGCGACGTTCGCCATCTCAGCAGTGTTGATCACACTGATCCCCAGCGGTTCAACTGCGCCAAAGGAGGCGGGGGAGAACAAGAAGTCTTGGCGTGAGGATTTGGTTGAGGGCTTCAAATGGTTGTGGGGTCATGATCTGTTGCGACCGATGGCAATAATTCTTGGCCTGCTAAACATGTTGTTCACTATGTCGGGGGCAACGCTTGTCCTGTTCGCCCAAGAGGTTCTTGAAACCTCTGCTACCGAGTTTGCGATTTTGGGTACTGGCGGCGCCGTCGGCGGAGTTCTGGGTGGCTGGTTGGGTTCGGGGGTAGCGGCAAAGATTGGCTCGGGCCCGTCGCTGGCGTTGACTTTGATAGGGGGCGGAATTACTTCGGCGATAATTGGTCTGGCCTCAAGCTGGCCCTTGGTTTGGGTTATGACCAGTATCTCGATGTTTGTCGCAGTGTTGTGGAACGTCATAACCGTCAGCTTGCGGCAGACCATTATCCCGGATCATCTGCTCGGTCGAGTCAACAGCGTCTATCGCTTCTTCGCCTGGGGAATGATGCCAATAGGCGCGTTCATCGGAGGTCTTATTGTGATTGCCACCGAGTCGGTGGCGTCTCGCGAGCTTGCCTTGCGGATGCCCTGGTTCATTGCAGGGGCAGCTCAGTTAGTCCTGTTGGTGGGAGTTACTCGCCTGCTCACCACAGACAAGATCGAATCAGCTAGGACGGCTGGCAGCGACCCGGTTGTAGCCGAAAGCTAGGCCTGCTGCCATTGCAAGCAGAACGGCGCCATGAACGAACAGAGGAGTCTGAAAACTTCCTGTGGAGTCGGCTAGGGCTCCAGTGACCGCCGGACCCGTCACGCCCCCAATCTGGCTTAGCGAAAAGAACAGTCCAGTTGCGGCTGCAATGTTGGCCGGGCCGACGTCTTTGTGATCCATCAGCATCATCACCAATAGCGGCATGACCACAACTCTTGGTATAGCAGCTGCTCCTATGGCGAAAGCCAGAACCACGGTGTTGGTTGCTAACAACATCACTGCGCCGAGTGCTCCGATCAACAGAACACCCATCAACAGGGGCTGCCGGCGGCGTGCGTCGGCGAAGCGAGGCACCGTGAATGCAGCAACTAGTCCAACAAAGGTTCCGCCTGCTGCCCAAATAGTGGCCTCGTCGTTTGACCAACCAGATTCGGACAAGATGGCCACTAGCCATTGACCGATTCCATGGCCGGTAAAGAACCCAAGTATGGCCATTGTCAGCACGAAGCTGACGACGGGTCGGCGGGCCAAGGCGAAATAGTCTGCGAAGTTGGGTCCGCCTCCAGGTGCGATGAGGCCGTCCAAATCTTTAGAAACCACCAGCCACACAACAAGCGCAACCGACGCTACCGCTGTGATTATCAATGTGATGGCCTTCCAACTGTCGTCGACGAACGGACCGATCACGTTGGTCGAGGTCACTAGCGCTAGAACCCCTCCAACGCCTGGAGCAGTCCCGTAAAGGGCCACTGCCTTACGTCGATCGCTGCCTTCAAAGAGACTGGCCGCGACCTTGGGGGCACCCACTGAAATGATTGGAGCACCGAGGCCGAACGCGGCAACCGGAACTAGCAGAGACCAGAACCCAGTAGCTGTTGCCCGCAGCGCGGCCGAGCTCAACATGATGATTGCCGAGATCGTGATGGCAAGACGGACGCCGATCCAGTCGATGAACCGCCCCGACGGAATTGCCGTTGCAATGTAGACGAACTGCCATGCGCCCAAAATCACACCCATCTGTGACAATGAAAGGCCGAGATCGGCACGTATCAGCGGAACGAGGGCGCCGTTCAGCGCGATCAGCGCGCCAAAGGCAATGTAGACGCCCCAGGCCCCCAGCAACACGGCCCAGCGGTTTGTAGGTTCGCTCAAGGGGTGAGAGAAATGAGGGGCACGACGTTGTCTAACAGCTGTCGAAGCTGATCCTGGGGTTCTGGGCCGAATGGGACTAGAACAAGGGAGTCGACTCCTGCGTCCACCAAGGTCTGCAGCTTGGCGGCCGCTGCGGCGGTGCTGGTTTCGATCACGTCCCATCCGTCGGTTATGACTCCTTCGGGTGGCGGCCCGAGGTCGGCTGGATCGCCGCAGAACACTCCTGCGAAGACGGTAATGCGGTGGTCATCTGTTCGTTTGGCCTCGGAACGACCCCGGTCGATCAGTGCTCGAGCCTTCTTGACGTTCTCCGGTCCGGTGCTTTCCGGGAGGATCGTTCCATCTGCCACTCGCCCTGAAAGAACCAGCGATTTTGGTCCTACAACTCCAGCTGAAATTGTCGGAACACGGTGCGGCGGGAACTCCAACTTGTAGTCCGATAGGGATCGGTAGCGACCGTCCATGGTTGGTTCGTGCCCGCCCAGGAGCTGCTTTGTGGCCACAATCGTTTCTTCCAAGAGAGTTAGCGGAGAAGCTACCTGCTCGCCGATGCTGGCCATCCAAGTTTGCAGCCCATGTCCAATACCGCAGGCAACTCGTCCGGGGTGCAAACGCTCTAACGTGGCCCACTCCATTGCTAGCGCCATTGGGTTTCGGAACGGGGCTGGAGCAATGCCATGGCCGACCACTACATCAGAGGTCACAGACAGTACATGGCCAAGTTGGCTGATGCCTCCGGCATAGGGGACGTCCTCAACAATCCAAAGCTCGTCAAGCATTGGTGCAATCTCGCGAGCATGGTCGGCCATTCGCTCTGGCGCGATTTCTCTGCGGATCATTGCTCCGATCGAAGTCATGTTTGGATTGTGGCACATCTGTCGGCTTGAACTTGCGGGGTAGCTGACCTCTTACATAGTGTCGGCCTGTGGCAACAGACATTGGACGTATTGGCATTTGGACCGGGGTTCTGGATCAACTCCCGGTGAATGAAGCGAGGGACGCGGCCAAGATTGCAGATGACCTCGGATACGGAGCTCTTTGGATACCTGAGACCGTGGGACGTGACCCATTTCTGATGGCCGGCCTGTTGTTGGAAGCCACCGAGAACATCGCTCTGGCCACCGGAATTGCCAACATTTATGCACGCGACCCGATGACAATGGCCAACACTCTACGAACTCTTGAGGCCGCCTACCCTGGCCGATTCCTGATGGGATTGGGTGTAAGCCATCACACGCTTGTGGAGTTTGTTCGCAAGCATGACTACTCCAAGCCGTACTCGACGATGGTTGAGTACCTCACGTTTATGCAAGATAAGGCCCGTTTCATGGCCAACGGCCCTCAGGAGTTGCCTGATTCAATTGTGTTGGCAGCGCTCGGACCAAAGATGCTGAAGCTCTCAGCCGAAAAGACAGCCGGCGCTCATCCATACTTCACCACGCCGTCCCACACCGCCCACGCGCGAGAGATCATTGGGCCCGATGCACTGTTGGCCCCAGAACAGATGGTGATCTTGGATGAGAACCCCGAAACAGCGCGTGCCCTGGCGCGTAAGAACATGGCTGTGTACCTGTCGTTGCCGAACTACGCAAACAGCCTTAAGCGGATTGGTTTTACCGAAACCGACATCACGGGTTCACACGAAGGTGACGGCCCCTCAGATGAGTTGGTCGACGCCATCGTGTGCTGGGGTAGCGAAGCAACGATCGCAGCCCGGGTAGCCGAACATCACAACGCCGGTGCCGACCACGTCTGTATTCAAGTTCTGGCAAAGACTCCGGAAGAAACAATCCAAGGTTGGAAACAGCTAGCCCCAGTGCTGCTTTAGCCGTTCCCCGGCCACGGAGGCCGCGTTTAGCCATTCCCCGGCCACGGAGGCCGCGTTTAGCCATTCCCCGGCCACGGAGGCCGCACGTGTTCGGAGTTGAGCGGACTGCCGGGAGGAAGTCAAGGCTTCCCTCGGCCTTCGGTAGGGAAGTTCCGAAGGCCGAGGTCAGCATCAGGGTCATCAATCGAGAAACGCGGCGACGCTGGAATGGGGGAGAAACCAGTCCTATCGATTGACTTGGCTGAACTGCAGGTGTAGTTGCAGAAATAGGACCATAACATCTTGGTTATTGGTGGTACGACATGCACGCCTCGTGCACCCTGTTGCATCTATGTGGATAGGTAGTTTTGCCTGGTAGGAGCCTTTTTAGCCGACGGAATTTTTTTGGGTTATGTTCGCTAAATATGGGAAGACACGCGATTAAGACCCCTCCACATCACGCCACCTGGGCTGAGTTTCTCAGTGTGTGGCAGGCCGCAGATGAGCTAGAGATCTTTGAATCGGCCTGGAACTGGGATCACTTCTATCCGCTAGCAGAGCCATTTAACGGGCCGAATCTGGAAGGGTGGACCATGCTTGGTGCGTTAGCCCAGGCCACAAAGCGCATCCGAATCGGCGCGATGGTCAATGGTATGCATCACCGACATCCGGCGGTTACGGCGAACATGGCGGCAACCTTGGACCATGTATCTGGTGGCCGGTTTGAGCTTGGCATGGGTGCCGGATGGAACTTCCTGGAGAGCGACGCATACGGAATCGCTCTCGGAACAAAGAAAGAGCGCTCGGATCGTTTTGAAGAAGGCATGGAGGTAATCGCCAGCCTTCTTGAGAACACTTCAACCACTTACAACGGTGACTACTACCAGCTCACCGATGCCTGGTGTGAGCCAAAGCCGGTTCAAACCAAGATTCCAATTGTCATTGGTGGAAAGGGTCGTCGGCGCACATTGCGAACGGTGGCGCGTTTTGCCGATCAGTGGGACTACACCTTCCCGGCGACGCCACAGGAGTGGCTTGAGACAAACGAATTTCTGCTTGAACATTGCGAGGCTGTTGGCCGCGACGCAGCGGCGATCACGCGCTCGGTTCATCTAGGGATGGATCATGACAAGGCTCCGGGCGAGCAGGCCGAACTTGCCGAGACGTTCTTCGACGTTGGGGTCGACATCGTTGTTTGGTCGATGCGCGGGCCCGTCGATGCTCAGAGACTGGCTCCGTTTGCAAAAGCTCTCGCTGCCTAGTTGACACTAAAAAGCCTTGTAACAGCGAGCCTCGTTAAAGTGGTGCCGTGACTTCTGAGATTTTGACTTCGACTGGTCCTAGGACCGCCCCGGCTCGTGTGCTGGTGGTTGTCGCCCACCCTGACGACATCGATTTCGGCATGGCTGGCACGGTTGCCCAGCTAACCGCGGCCGGATCGAACGTGGCCTATTGCTTGGTGACCTCGGGCGAAGGAGGGGAAGACGACATGAGTTTCACCAGCGAAGAGCTGGCCGCCACTCGCGAGGCCGAGCAGACCGCTGCGGCCAAGACCGTTGGCGTCACCGATGTTCACTGGCTTCATCATCCTGACGGTGCGGTTCAGGCCGATCTTGTCCTGCGGCTTGATATTGCGCGGGTAATCAGAATCGAGAAGCCCGACGTTGTACTGACGCAGTCGCCGTTCAGGAATCTCGAAAGCACTTATGGCAGCCACCCCGATCACCTTGAAACAGCAGAAGCTACAATGCGCGCCGTCTATCCCGATGCCAGGAACCCTCGATCGTTCACTTCGGAATTGCTTGATGAAGGTTTTGCCCCTCATGCGGTCAGTGAGATGTGGATTGGTCAGCAGGGCGAGAGTGCGGACCTGTTCATAGACATCACTGAAGTGTTTGACCAGAAGCTCGAAGCACTGCGTTGTCACGCTTCCCAGGTTGCCAAGCGCGACGAAGAGCATGATCTGCGAAAGATGATGGGTGAGTGGGGTCAAAGGCAGGCAACACAATGTGGCATGGGCGAGGGCCGAATGGCCGAGTCATTCCGCATCGTAAACACCCAGTAGCTGTGCCGTGTGGCGATAGCGCCAAGCTCTTTGGTGATAGCGCCTAACTTCTTGTGACATAGGTCCAACCACGACTCGGGCCAAGGTCGGGCTGTAACCTGTTCGGGTGGAAACCATCCTTGTGCGAGTAACAGGACGTGACCAACCCGGGGTTACAGCCTCGTTGATGGGCATCTTGTCCGGTGGCGGCGCCACGGTCCAAGACATCGAACAGATCGTTGTACGAGGTCGGCTGAACTTAGAGTTGGTCGTCGACGTTCCCGAAGGCAGAGATGTTCTCAAGGACATCCTGATGCTCGGTTGGGAGCGAAGCCTCGATATTGACTTCGATGTTGTTGAGGCCGTACCGAAGCTGACGTTGCCAGCACTAGTTGTGTCAATCGTCGGCGACGCTTTGACGCCGCTGGACTTGCAGCTAGCGACCGCAGCCATCGCAAAAGCTGACGGCAATATCGAACGCATTCGACGCCTAGCGAAAGAGCCCGTGTGGTGTTACGAATTCGAGGTTCGGGGAAGCGACCCTGATGGGCTTCGGGCCCAGCTGTTGGATGTAGCGGCCGAGAACCCGCGTTTTGATGTGGCGATCCAAAAGACCGGCCTTTACCGCCGGGCCCAAAGGCTCATCGTTATGGACGTCGATTCAACCTTGATTCAGAACGAAATGATTGACCTGTTGGCTGATCAAGCTGGTTGTGGTGAAGAGTGCGCCGAGATCACCGAGAGGGCAATGGCGGGTGAGCTTGACTTCGAAGAGTCGCTGGCTCAGCGAGTATCACTGCTGGCGGGCCAACCGCAGTCGATTCTCCAGGCCGCGTACGAGCAACTCGAGCTAACTCCAGGCGCCGGACGATTCGTACGCACGTTGCAACGCCTGGGTTACAAGGTTGCAATCGTAAGCGGCGGCTTCAGCTTCTTTACCGACAGGCTGAAGATCGACTTAGGGCTTGACTACGCACACGCGAACACGCTGGAAGTTAGAAACGGGCAGCTCACTGGCAAGGTGGTTGGCGCGGTGGTTGACCGCAAGGCCAAGGCGTCCATGATGATGCTCATGGCCCAGCAAGAAGGCGTAGCGCTTGAGCAGGTTGTGGCGATTGGAGATGGCGCTAACGATCTCGATATGTTGTCTGCGGCCGGCTTGGGAGTGGCGTTTTGCGCTAAGCAAGTAGTCCGAGACGCCGCCAAGGCGACTTTAAGCATCCCGCACCTGGATGCCATTTTGTTTCTGTTGGGTGTGCGCAGCGAAGAACTCGAACTCGAACAGGATTCTTAAGAATGGCACGTGTCTTAGTTACTGAAAAACTGGCCCAGGCCGGGTTGGACATCATCACCAATTCTGGTCATGAGGTTGATGTTCAGCTCGACTTAGATGAAGCAGGCCTAAAGGCTGCTATTGCCGATTCCAACGCGCTGATAGTGCGATCAGCCACCCAAGTGACGCCTGATCTGTTGGCGGCGGCAACCCAACTTGAAGTCGTCGGTCGAGCTGGAGTTGGTTTGGACAACGTCGACATCGAGGCTGCAACCGCCCAAGGTGTCATTGTCGCAAACGCACCAACATCCAATTCGATCTCGGCTGCTGAGCACACAATGGCCATGTTGCTGGCGGTAGCGCGCAACATCCCCCAGGCTCATGGCGCCCTAGTGCAGGGGCGGTGGGAACGCTCGCAGTGGAGCGGCGTTGAGCTACAAGAGAAGACTTTGGGGATCATCGGCCTGGGCCGTATCGGAGGTCTGGTTGCTGAGAGGGCTCGCGCCTTTGGCATGAAGCTCATCGGCCACGACCCGTTTGTGTCACAAGAGCGGGCCACCGAGCTTGGTGTCACTTTGATGGAAGTCGCAGACGTAGTTGCTCAAGCTGACTTCCTAACCCTCCATCTGGCCCGCACGCCAGAGACTGTGGATCTGATCAACTTCGATCTACTTTCAAGAGCGAAGCCGAACCTTCGCATAGTGAATGTGGCTCGGGGTGGAATAGTTAACGAGGCCGATCTTGCCGCGGCCATCGAAGATGGTGTTATTGCGGGTGCGGCTCTTGACGTATTCGACGAAGAACCAAAGACTTCTTCTCCGCTGTTCCGGTTGCCTGAAGTCGTGGTAACGCCACACCTTGGAGCCAGCACTGCTGAAGCTCAGGATCGAGCGGGCGAAATGATCGCAGAGCAAGTGTGCCTTGCCCTCAGTGGAGACTTTGTTCCCTTTGCTGTCAACGTCACCGCCAGCGGAGTTAGTGAAACTGTTAGACCGTTCCTGTCGATCTCAGAGCAGCTAGGTCAGCGGTTCGCCCGGCTTGCTGGCGGTCAACCGGTGGCAGTCGATGTTGTATTTGCCGGCGAGATTGGTGGGTTTGACTGCCGCATGGCCGAGCTCGCAGTAGTCAAAGGTCTGATGTCAGTTATTGGTGACGGTCCGGTTAGCTACGTCAACGCCGAGTCCATGGCTGAGCGGTTTGGGGTGAAGGTCCAAACCAGAACCAGCACCAGAAGCCCGTCAGGTCTCCTGAACGGAATCCGTATCGAAGGCGAAGGTCACTCTTTGGCAGGAACCGCATTGGTTCCCTCAGGTGAGATGCGAATAATTTCAATCGACGATATTGGAATCGACATTCCGCCAAGCGATCACTTGCTTGTGATCGTCAATGACGACACTCCCGGCATGATCGGGCGGGTCGGCACAATCATCGGTAACGCCGGGGTCAACATCGATGACATGCACATAGGTCGTGCCGTCAATAGCAGCCAGGCAATCATGGTGATTGCGACCTCTGAAGCCATTCCGGCCGAGGTTGTTGGCGCCATTTCATTGATGCCTGAGATCATTGCGCTCAGATCGCTAGATCTGCCAGATTAGCCCCAACTAGTTGGCGCCGCCGTAGAATCGTCCGGCGACAAAGGGGACTGTTTCAATGGCCTATGACTACATCATCGTTGGTGGCGGCTCGGCGGGTTGTGCTCTTGCCAATCGGCTAAGCGAAGATCCAAACAACCAGGTCCTGGTGCTCGAAGCCGGCCGCAAAGACTGGAAGTGGGATGTCTTTATTCACATGCCGGCGGCTTTGACCTACCCAATCGGCAGTCGATTTTATGATTGGAAGTACGAAAGCGAGCCCGAGCCGTTCATGAACGGTCGGAAGGTCTACCACGCACGTGGCAAGGTCCTTGGTGGGTCAAGCTCCATAAACGGAATGATCTTCCAGCGTGGCAATCCCATGGATTTTGACCGGTGGGCGGCAGAACCTGGAATGGAAACCTGGGACTATGAACACTGCCTGCCTTACTTCAAGCGCATGGAAAAGCGTCTTGTTGGTGGTGACCAGTGGCGTGGTGATGACGGGCCGCTAAAACTTGAAACTGGACCGGCCACCAACCCTCTGTTTGAGGCTTGGCTTGCAGCCGGTCCTCAAGCTGGCTTCACCCGAACTGATGACGTCAACGGATATCGCCAAGAAGGTTTCGCTGCCTTTGACAAAAACCTGGTTCGTGGACGCCGACTTTCTGCGGCCCGGGCTTATCTGCACCCGGTGATGGACCGACCGAACCTCGACGTCATAACAATGGCCAAGGTCAACAAGATCTTGTTCGACGGGAACCGGGCTACCGGTGTTGAGTACCAAAGGTTCGGCCGCAAGAAGGTTGCCGAGGGCACCGAGATTATTTCTTGCGGCGGAGCATTCAACACTCCTCAACTTCTTCAATTGTCTGGAGTTGGTGACCCGGAACACTTGGGCAGCCTTGGCATAGACGTGGTCTCTCCGCTGCCAGGTGTTGGTGAGAACTTGCAAGACCACCTTGAGGTATACATTCAGCACACCTGCAAGAAGCCCGTGTCGATGCAGCCCTATTTGGCCAAATGGCGCATGCCAATCATTGGTCTTCAGTGGTTGTTCCGGCGCGGCCCTGCTGCAACTAACCACTTTGAGGCCGGGGCGTTTGTGCGTAGCAACGACACCGTCGAGTATCCGAACCTCATGTTTCATTTCCTACCAATAGCGATTCGCTACGACGGCTCGGCGCCTGAGGGCGACCACGGATATCAGGTTCATGTGGGGCCGATGTATTCCGACGTCCGCGGCACAGTGAAGATCAAGTCCAAAAACCCTCGTAAGCACCCAGCGGTGCAGTTCAACTACTTGTCCACTGGGAACGACCGACAGGAGTGGATCGAAGCAGTGCGCACCACGAGACACATCATGAAACAGGCCGCATTTGATCGCTACAACGGCGGCGAGGTTTCGCCCGGACCGTCGGTGGATACTGATGAAGAAATCTTGGCCTGGGTCGCAAAGGATGCTGAAACAGCCCTTCATCCCTCGTGCACGGCAAAGATGGGCACCGACGACATGGCCGTGGTCGACCCGAAGACGATGCGGGTCTATGGCACCGAGGGACTGAGAGTTGTGGACGCGTCAGTAATGCCCGTCGTTAGCAACGGCAATATCTATGCCCCTGTAATGATGATTGCTGAAAAGGCGGCCGACATGATTTTGGGTAAGGATCCTCTGCCCCCACAGCAAACCGAGGTCTACCGAGATGCTGAAAAAGGGCGATTCGGGTAGTTCTGAAACCCATTTAGTGCTTCTGTTGGTACACCTCTAGCCTGTCGCGGTGAGCGATCAGCGATTCAACAATCTCGGTGTCATAGGCGCCGGAGTCGCAGTGGCCGCTTGGGGTCTTAGTGGCGTTGTTGCCAAAGACATAAACATGTCCGGCATAGCTTTGGGTGCGTATCGTTTCACCCTATACGCAGTGGTCGTTGGATTGTTTATGGCGTTCAGGGGCCAGCCGCTCACGTTGAAGATAATGCGGCTGTCTATGTGGGGCGGTCTGGCGCTAGGTCTTGACATTGCCCTCTTCTTTAGCGCCGTAAAGCTGACCACAGTTGCAAACGCCACCGTGATTGGGTCAACCCAGCCCATCGTCGTGGCGGTGGTCGCGTACAAGTTGTTTGGTGAACGCATCGCCAAACGTGACATAGTGCTTGCCGGCGTTGCGTTGGCAGCGGTATTTGTGGTGGTGCTCGGGGCTGGCGCGTCCCCAGAGTGGAGCCTTCGGGGTGATCTGCTTGCAGTTGGCGCAGTGTTTGTCTGGGCTGGCTATTTTGTGTTCTCCAAACAGGCCAAGGGGCTGATGACCCCAAGCGAGTACACCTTGGGTGCTGCCATGTGGGCTGGACTGTCGAATTTTTTGATGGGAGCGATGTTCAGCCAGGACCTGAGCTGGCCGACGACCGAGTCTTGGATTGGTCTGGTCGTCCTTGCCTTTGGTGCCGGTCTACTAGGCCACCAACTCATGAACTGGGCTATTCAGCAAATCCCGCTTTGGCTAAGCTCCACGCTCACTCTGCTGATCCCCGTGGTTTCAGCATCGGCCGCCTGGATCTTCCTGAACGAATCCTTGAGTGCCACCCAGATAATCGCAATGGCCGTTGTACTGGCCGCCCTGGCCGGAATTGTTATGCCTTCGAGTTCGGGCGAAACACCTGAGACAGTCGTGGCAAAAACCGCGGCGTGACTTTCGAATAGGCCTCGTAGTCGGCGAAGTGCTCGCGAAGCTTGCGCTCTTCCCACTGAGCCTTCGTGTGGAAGAACGAAATGGTCGCCACCCCAACAGCGACGCTAAGCCAACGCCCAGAACGCAACACGAGGCCAATCACGATCAACAGCACGCCAGAGTAAATCGGGTGCCTAACCAGTCTGTAGAGACCGTCGGTGCGAAGCCCTCCGCGACCGTTCGGGACCGGCGTCGCCGTCAACGCGGGACCAAGTCTGCCCGACGCAAGTCCGACTAGAACAAGGCCGCCGATGATAAATGCAAGACCCACAAGCCTCAGCCCGCCGCTAACCACCCAGTCGTCGCCTGTCGTAGGCACAATTAGAGCCAACAGCAGCACGACCTGACAGCCGACGAACACGTACCCAATCGTCTTGTCGTTCACAGCTTAAGGATAGGTTGCAGTGATGAACGCTGAGCGCCACGCAATCATCGGCCGCAGGTTAAAGACGGTTCCGACCATGTTGGCAGTGACCGCAATTGCGCTTTTTGGTTTTCCTTTCATTGCTCCGCTAGCAGCTATTTCCGATCTAGCCCGGCTCCGATTCAAGCTGCCGAAGCTCAGGGTCTACCTTTTCACGCTTCAATATCTGGTCAACGATTCTGCTGAGATCGTGGCCGCCCCGTTTCTTTGGCTTGGGCGAGCCCCAGTTGAAACCTATGACCGTATCCAGATGCTGTCCGCTGACGTTTTGGTGAAGCGGGCTGACCAGCTGCTGGGGGTTCGGCTTGACTTAGCTGCAAACGCGCTTGCCCAAATTGCCCCAGGTCCGGTCATCGTCATCGCGAGACACGTCAGTGTGTTTGACTCGACCTTGCCGCCGCTGATTTGCAACACCGCTGGTCTGACGACACGAGGGGTCATCATGGCTGATATGCTGGCTGACCCAGGATTTGATCTGATCTATGGTCGCCTGGGTTGGAAGTTCATTCAGCGCGACGACGGCCCTGGCGCGTTGGCGCAGATAAGCGAATTGGCCTCCATGGCTGATGAGTCGACAGCTTTGCTGATCTTCCCCGAAGGCCGTGTTTTCAGCCCGTCGGTGCTCGAGCGAACAATGGAGCGACTAGTAGAGAAATCACCCGAGCGTGCAGCTCGGCTTGCTGGCCTTGAAAGAAGCTTGCCGCCGCGGCCCGGGGGAGTGATTGGCCTATTGGCCGCAGTGCCTGAAGCAGACGTCGTTCTTATCAGCCACGAAGGCCTCGACAACTTCGAAGGCTTGGCCGACTTGGCAACCAAAGTTCCGTTGAATTCGAATGTGGTGGTGTCAGCAAGGCGGATCGCCCGCAGTGAGATCCCGACCCGTCCGGCCGAACAAGTTGAATGGCTAGATGAGCTATGGCTGGCCCAGGACAACGAGATTGGAAGATCGGTCTCTAAGCAGGTTTAGATAGTGAACCCGGTCAGCATTCGTTTCGCCGCCTCGCGGCCCCGGTCAGCAGTCTCAAAGCTGCGATCGAATCCGAACAGCGGGAGGTCGTTCAGATCATGCTTTATCAACAACGCAGGCTCGGGCTGATCTCCATACCCAGTGGAGAGCTCAACCATTCGCCCGATCAGTCTGATCACCGACGGTCCTTCGGCCTCTAGGAACGGAAGCCACTGTTTAAGCCCCGCCACCACACTGGTGACACCATCGTTTGCGAGCTGGTCTGACCCAAGTGTCTTGTCAATACCGACATCAGACGCAATGACGGTGATTCCGGCGTGGCGGTCGGTTAGCTGGCGGATCGGAACGTTTGCGCCGAGTGCTCCATCGACGTGTATGTCTTCCCCAATCCGCAACGGGGGGAACAGTACTGGAATCGACAGCGAAGCTCGGATAGCACGCCATAGCGGCCCGCTGTCATGAACAGCCAAACAATCTTGGGTGAGGTTGGTTGACACCGATGACGTGTCAATCCACAAGTCTTCGATTTGGACTTCCCCAAAGAAGTCTTTACAGAGCTGGGTGATTCGCCGTCCGGAGGCGAGGGCGGCTGAAGGAAGCGTGTAATCCATGGGTGACTTGGTTAGATGATCGACCAAGTACTGCACCTGGTTATCTCGGTCATAGCCAACACCGAAGCCGCCGGCAACAATTGCTCCGGCACTAGTACCGATGATTGCGTCAATCGGGATGTCGCGGTCGAGGAGTTCGTCTATCACGCCAATGTGGGCTAAGCCGCGGGCACCGCCTCCACCCAGGACCAGCCCGACCGCTCGCTGAGTTACGAGCCGAGCTACCTGACCTAGGCCGCGCCCATCATCTACAGAAACGTGGTGATGGCGGCCAGCCGAGATGCCCGCCCTTTGAAGCTCTTCCAAGGATCTTCTTGTGCCGGACGGGTTGGTGCCCGACTTGTGATTCAGAACCAACTCGACGCCGTCTTTATGGTCAAGAGCCGGGTGACTTAGAGCAGCGACGAGCTCTGGGCTAATGCCAGAGGCCTGTACCGGATGCGCGCTGCTAAGAAGCAAAACAGAATCAGCCACCTGAACCCAGCCCTTCAGCAAGCTGCCGTGTTGAGTCTGCGTGAACACGACTCGGTCGCTGTTTCGTTCTAAAGGCAAAAGGTCGTCATAAACCGAGGTCGGTCCCAAAGTGGCAACACTGTCTCCTAACAATCTCAGCTCGGCGCTAAGTCGGTCCACAAAGCTCTCGAGTTCTGACTGACTCTGTTCGTCGATTGGGATAACTAGAACACTTACCGGGGCCGATGAGTCTGGCCTGGTCGCTTCGTCACGGGAGCGTTGGATTATTGACGCAGCCAACTTTCGGATTAGGCCTGGGTGAGCTGACACCAGTTCGTCGAACCTATCGGCTCCCATGGTTAGTAGTTCGGAGTCCCGCACGGCCACGACGGTTGCCGATCTGGGCGATCCAGTCAGGAGGCCCATTTCTCCAAGCGGTTCGCCTCTGCCAATCTCGCCGCGTCGTCTAAAGCCCGATTCAGTCTCCGTCAGAGCTCTAAGTCGACCTTGGACCACTAGATGAAACGAGTCAGACGCAGAACCTTCTGCCATCAACTCCTGGCCGGCGGCTAGCAGGGTGGGCTCAAAGACTTCAGCCAGGGCCCGCAGCTCGTTCTCGTCAAAATCATCGAAGAGTTCGACCGAAGTCAGGAAGTCAATTCGCGGATTCAGGTCATCATTCTGTAGTGACATTTCAGGTGATTCGAACTTCCTGGCGTTTTAGCTCTGCTTGAACTCGGGCGATGTCAACATTTGCGACGTCTTGTTTGGTTCGCACGGCTATCGCGGCCGCAACGCCAGCTCCCTGCCCGGCCACCGTGCAGCACATCATGTTGCGTACTGCTGCGTGGCTGTCTCTGTCGCCCCCGATGCTGCGGCCAGTAACCAGCAAGTTCTTTACACCCTTTGGCAGCATCGATCGGTATGGCACTTGGAAGTAGCGGCCTGTTGTGGGCAAGATCAGAATTCCGTAGCCGTCGATGAACTCGGGGAAGATGCCGATTGAGTCATCGAACCGACCCTGATTCCTCACATCACTGGCAGTCATGTTGTAAGCGGCATCGATCTTGCGGGTGTCTCGAATTCCGATTGTCATGCCAAAGTTTCTTAGCTTGGCCCCTTCGGCTCCGGGGGTAAAGCGTCTGATGGCATCGGTGGCAAAGATTGCCTGCCTCCGCCCTTCGATTTCCCCGGCGGTAAGGCTAGCGACATCGGTTCCGTCGATGCGGTCCAGGTGCACGATATTCATGTAGGTGAGGTCTCCCTGATCAGAGATCGCCCCCCAGGTTCCCCCAAGGGTCTTAAGGTCACTTGGAATTAGCCCGGCCTCAATTGCCTTGGTGAACGGCTTTCGCAAGAAGGGTGAGAACATCTTGTCTTCTTTGCCGGTGGTCTCAATAGTCCAGCCTCCGCCCTCCCAGTCCTTATAAGTTTGGGGGTCTTCGGCAACACCGGCGAGGAAAGCTCTCTTGTCTATCCCTGTGAGGTGGAACATGACCGACGCAGCCATCATTTCTTCCACTGGAGTCTTGTGGGTTGGAGCTCCGATCCTGTAGGCAATGTCAGCGTCGCCCGAGGCATCTATAACCACTTCACCCAGCACGGCATGGCGCCCGGACTTCGACTCGACAATTACGCCGGTGATTGCGTCGCCTTCGGTGATGGGTGACACGACGGTGGCGTGAAGTATTGGGTTAATGCCAGCTTCAAGGACCATGACATCAGCGACGTATTTGAAACCTTCAGCGTCAAGGGCGTGACTGTCGGATTGGGGTTCGGGTTGGGCGGCACCCATTGCTTTGGCCCGTTCTTCAAATTCGATACCTATGCCCTCAGAATCCACAGTGTTTTCGTGGCGATACCAGGCAAAACCCTCCACTCCGACCTGAGTGATGTTGCCGCCGAAACAACCGTTTCTCTCCAGCAAGATGACCGACGCTCCGGCTCTGGCCGCTCCGATTGCCGCCGCCAGGCCGCCGGGGCCAGAACCGATTACCACCACTTCGGCCCTGGCGAGAACTGCGGTCTGGCGTGCGGGTTCGGAGACAAAGTCCGTCATGTCTGTGACCGGTCCAGGGTGCCTAGATCGAATCCTGACTCAGAGGGCGTCTCGTCTGGCCAGTTGGTGCGCCACACTTCGGCTGACAACTCACCCACTGGCATCGGCCCAGCGGCGAAGCCCGGAATTGGCTGTACTAACGGTTCGACGACAACTCGATGGTTAGGAACTAGGAAGTAGGGGAACGAGTATCTGGGTTGGCCGGAGTTGTTGAAAACCTGGTGAGGTGTTGCCGGGAAGTGGCCGCCACTCCAAAGTTCGAGCATCTCGCCGATGTTTACCAACAGCGCTTCCGGTGGCGGCTCTGCGTCGACCCAGGCTCCAGCTCTGGATCTAATCTTTAGACCGCCAACTGGTCCAGGGTGAACAAAAGTGAGCACATTGGTGTCTTTGTGGGGGTGCATGCCGACACTCATGTCAGTTGGGTCTTGTGCTGGGTAGTGCAAGAGCGACATATTGGTCAGCGGAGCCTCGTGCATATTGGCAAATGTTGTGCGGTCTACTCCAAGAGCGTCGGCAAAAACCGGAAGCAGGCGTCCGACTAGACGATCACAGGCTTCCCAATAACGAGTGACCAGTTCGGCCATTTCCGGAACGTGTGGCGGAAAGATGTTAGGACCGTAAAGCCTGCACTCGTTCTGAACTGGATGGTTGGCCGGACACTCCCAATGCAGCTTGTAACCCTCATAACGGTCAGGGTTCCAGCCGTTTGCCTCGGCTCGGTTGGGAGTAAAGAAGTCAAGCGGGATAAAGCCGCGGTAGTTGTTGCGCTGAACGGCCCACGCCTGCTTGGTTTCGGGACTGGCCCCAAACAGTCGTTCTAGCATGGCCCGCATCTGGCCGAACAGCTCTTGGTCGACCCCATGACCGACTACAGACACAAAGCCAAACTCGCCAAGGGCTTCAAGAAGCCGGCGACCAGACTGGTCGTTACCGTCAGGGTCGTTCACGTCGCCGAGGTCGACTAGGGGAATCTTGGCCACCGGCCGATGTTAGTTCGCTAGTCCTCAACAATCGAAAGGGCTCGCAAGGACTGGTGATCGCTCTCACTTGCGAATACGTAGCTGTCGTCCTCGGCCGGATTGATGATAACTGGTCTTGGCGGGAGGCTTTTGGTGCCTTTGGCATAGGGCACTGCACTCGATCCGCTGGGTGGCATCAGTTTGTAGCTGGCCAGCAGCACCACAAGTGCGCCCGCCGACACAAACATCATTCGGTGGGTCCACGGCAACCAAGTTTCTGCGATCAACGAACCGATGAGTGCGTCAACGGGATCGGGATCTTCGCCTAGTTCAGTGAGAATCGCTCGCTGAATGAACAAGACTGGCATTCCGGCAAGGAACAGGGCACCGAAGTGGTGACGCACGCTTGAGGTCAGCAGTGCCAAGAGTAGAAAGGAGATGGCTGCGCCGAACAGCGCGTAAAGCCTTATGTCCGCGGCCCCGCCTTGCAGACGAAGGGCCTCGTCGTCGGTCATTGGCATTGTCTCAATCATCGAGAAGTCTCGAATCGCTAGTAGAACCAATGGGTCGAAACTGGCCTTCGACTCTTCAATCGCGTCTGTGAAGTCAAGGCGGAGTATGGGTCGACGGCCAGACACAAGATCTTCACCGAACTGGGTTGCGCCTCGTTCGAACTCATCCAAGAACGGTGGAGTCTCAGCCAACTTGACGAACGTGGCTCGAAGGGTCTGAACCGGGTCTAGCCCGACTGCTGTCAGCTGATTTACTACTTCAGGCTGCTCATCTAACCACATCTCGACAAGCTCATCTGCCAACTCGGATCGGGCCACAGGATCATTCGCGGCTTCTCGAGCAATACTGCCGAACAATTCGGGGACATCACGTTCAACCAACACCGAGTCGGCCAGCGCTATTAGGGCAACCGGAAAGGTTACAAAAGCAATGGCTATAAGCAAGCCGCGCACGAATTTCACAAAGTAGTCATCGGTCTGCTTTGCCGAGGGCCTTAGCCGCTTATAAATACCACTTCGGCCCCGGTACGTTGTGGGGCACCGAGAGGTTGTAGATCAATCACTGAGGCTTGGCGGTCTGATGTTTTGATAACTGTGAGCTTGGGACTGTCACTATCGGCAGACAACCACCCGACGAAGCTGGAGTCTCCTGACCACCTAGGGCTTCCGTCGCTTGTAACTCCCAGGCTCCACAAGTTTCCCGTGCTCACTTTGAACATCTGAGAGCCGGATCCTTCCCAGACCGAAGTGGGTCCAGGCGCCGGTTGCACCACCGTCAACAGAATCCATTCCCCGTCGGGCGAGATCTGGAGCTCTACCTCTCGGGCAAACAACGGCGGCAGCAGAAGGTCCTTGTCTGCGCTGACGTAGTGAGCGTTGCATGAAGTCTCGCATCGCAGCTCCACGCGTGCCGAACTCGAGGCTGCGATCACTCTGTGGTTAGACAGAGGGCGATAGCCGTTCACATCAAATATGAAAGACCCTCCATCTGGGTGTTCAAAGATCGCTCCGAGACCTGGCACAAGAAGCTGCTTTGAGTCCTTAGCAATTTCGGCGACGCTTACTAGGCCCAGGTCTGCGGCTTCGACTCCGTAAGTGCCGCTTAACGTGTAGGCGTATCGCGAATCTGTGTCGGGGTTGCCTCCGGTTACTCCGCCGTATAACACCGCTACGAATCTCTCGCTGTCAGAGGTGCTGACCACGTCGCCCTCGATTTCGGACAGCCCGATTGATGTCGGGTCTGACTTGTCAATGACAAAGCTACCGAATTCGGTCGGCAGGATTTCGAAGTCTCCAGGAGCCAGGATTTCGGCGATGTTGGTGACCGGAATAACGTCGCCCGTCTCCAGGTCGATCACCGCTACGCCATCTGAAATGGCGTAGGCGACGGTGCCCTTGAGTCCCAACCCGGTCAGCATCCCAAGCTCAGCCGGAGGTGGTGCTGGCTGAGTGGTCTCAACTGGGGGGAAGGTCGTGGGTGGGGGAAGCGCCGTGTCAGGAGTTCCGGCCAAAAGGCGCCAACCGACGAACCCGAGGAGCAGTAATACGATCGTGGCTATGACCAGCGGCGAGCCCATGAACTGGTTCGTCTGAACTCGTTCATTGGTGGATGTTCCACCTGGGCTCGAACCGCCTTGAAAGTCCATTACTGGGCGAGACTCGCAATCCCTCCGTCAACTGCAATGATTGCTCCGGTAACGTAAGCGCCGGCTCGGCTGCTTAAGAAGATGGCAGTGCCAGCGACGTCCTCGGGAGTACCGATCCGGTTGCGAGGGTTGTCTGACTCAATTGCTGAACGTATCTTCTCATCTTCCAAGGCAAACGCCATCATGTGGGACTCGAACGGGCCCGGGGCAATCATGTTCACGGTGATGTTTTCCGACGCGAGATGAAGCGCCATGTGTCGTCCCATGTGGGCCACCCCGGCCTTGGAGGCTGAGTATGAGAACGTCTCCATTGCTGAAACTCGGATTCCGTCGATGCTAGAGATCATGATGACACGGCCCGGGTCTTCCTGAGTGGCAGAAGCCTTGAGTAACGGCAGGAACGCTTGAGTCAACATGAAGGGCGCCTTGACATTGATGTTGAGGACCTTGTCGAAACCCATCTCAGGGAACTCACCCATGGGTGCACCCCAGGAGGCGCCAGCGTTGTTCACCAATATGTCCAGTTGCGATTCTTGTTCACTTACGGCTGCAACAAAGGTGGCCAACCCCTCCTCGGTTGAAAGATCGGCGGGAATCGAGATGCACTCGCCGATCTTGGAAAGCTCTGCAGCCATCTCGTCACACGCCTGGGCCTTACGAGCTGTGATGTATGTCTTGACTCCGTTGCTAACGAGGCCTCGGGCGATCATCGCACCGATACCTCTGGATCCGCCGGTGACTACTGCCACCTTGCCCTTTACGTCGAATAGGTCTGTTGAGTACATGGGGTCTGCCATCCAATTGATCGTAGGACGATTCGACTTTTAGAGCCATCTCGCTACCGTGTTGAGATGTCTGTGCCGATAGTCGATTGGGGAGAGGGCGAGCGCAAGCTCACCGACAACGTGAGCGTGCTCGTTGGAGAGAACAACGGGAAGTATCCGAGCGGAAATTCGCTGCTCGTGCGCGGTTCTTCTGAGGCTCTAATAATTGACCCGTCGGTTACTGTTGTTGAAAAGGGTGGCGCACCAGTAAAGGTCGATGCGGTCGTTTGTTCCCACGCTCACGAAGATCACATGCCAGGCAACGGTTTGTTCACCGAAGCAAGCGTTCACGCCCATCACGATGACATACCCGGTTTGGTTTCAGTGGACGGTCTGATGGATGTTTATGGCCTTGGTGGCGAGGCTCGCCAACAGTTCACCGAAGAGGTTATTGAGCAGTTCAACTACACACCTCGACCTGACGCCAAAGGATTCAGCCACGGCCATGTTTTCGATTTGGGCGGCACAAACGTGGAAGCTATGCACCTTCCGGGTCACACCCGTGGCCACAGTGGGTTCAACGTCGATGGGGGAGTGTTCTTCCTTTCCGACATAGACCTCACTGGTTTCGGGCCCTACTACGGCGACGTTTGGAGCGATCTAGAACAGTTCGACGAGAGCCTCCGGTTAGTTCGCGATGTCGAGGCGGACTGGTACGTAACCTTCCATCACAAGGGAGTAATCGAGGGTCGGGAGAACTTCTTGGCGCTTCTCGATAACTTCCACGCAGTAATCGAAACAAGGCACCAAGCCATGCTTGCCTACCTGGCAGAGCCTCACTCGTTAGAAGAGATGATGCTGAATCGGTTCGTTTATAGGCCTCACGTCGAGTCCACCTTTGCCGACTCAGTTGAGCGCCGAACTGCTGAACTGCACGTGGCCCGAATGATCAAACGGGGCGAGGCAACCGAGGTTGAACCAGGCATGTTCCAAGTTGCCTAGTCTTAGAAGTCGGATCGTCGCGGCTGCGGCGTTGTCCGCCGCGGGCCGCTATTCGATGTTGTGGTTAGCTGCCGCTGGATTGGGTCTGATCTTTGGCTCTGATCGGGTCGGGTTTGCCGGCTTTTTGGCGGCGATCGCTGTGGAATGGGTTCTCACTAATGGCCCGGTGAAGTTGCTCTTCAGGCGACAGCGTCCAGACAACTCCTCTGTGGTTGACCTGATTCCGGATTGGCTGCACCCGCCTAGGTCTAGCTCGTTCCCAAGCGGGCACTCTTCGGCCGCAGCCTTGTCAACGGTTCTTTGGTGGGCGTGGTCTCCGGTGACTGGAGTCATCTGTCTGATCGCGGCCTTGGCCATGGGGCTAAGCCGGATCGTATTGAAGGCTCATCACCCCAGCGATGTCGCGGCCGGTCTCGCCTGGGGCGCAGGCTTGGGGACCCTGTGCTTAGTGTTGGCCCGGGACATGTTCCCTGGCTAGCTCTGGTAGGTCTTGAGTCAGCCCTCTAATATTGCGGTCATGGGTGTTCACGTGATTGGTGTCTTTCGTCCAAAGCCTGGCATGGGGGAGGCGCTGGCAACAGAAATTGAGCAGCACGTGCCGATTCTTCGGCGTCTAGGGCTAGCAACCGAGACGCCATCGCTAGTCCTTCGTGCTAGCGATGGTTCGATGCTTGAACACTTTGAGTGGGTCGATTCCGAAGCGATCGGTACCGCTCACTCTCATCCTGAGGTTTTGGCGATGTGGGAGCGCTACTCGGCCTGTTGTGAGTACATCACTCTCGCTGACCTCCCGAACGCAGGGGCGATGTTCCCAGAGTTTGAGTTTGTGGCGACCTACTGATCTAGCTGGGCCGCTATCGACTGTGTTGCCTCGATGAACTCTTCGATCATCTCATAGACCACCGTCGTGGATGATTTTGACTTGTTCATGTTGCCCACTATCTGGCCAACGAAATAGTTAGCCAGCTTCTCTGCACCTGACCCGGGTGTATGAGCGGCGCGATTGATGCGGGCGATGGCCTCGTCAATAAGAACCGGTTGAAGCGGCATGCCTAACGGCATTGGAGTTTCTGGATTCTCCCATTCATCGGTCCAGGCTGACTTCAGTTGTCGGGCGTGCTTGCCGGTGCGTGATCTTGAGCGAATCGTGTCCGCCGATGTAGCCCGCAACATTTTCTCTTTGACGACAGGATGGGTTTCGGCTTCTTCGGTGGTTAGCCAAACCGAACCGCACCAAACACCTTGAGCGCCAAGAGCCATGGCTGCTGCCATCTGACGACCACGGCCGATGCCACCGGCCCCAAGAACCGGCGTCGACCCAACGGCGTCCACAATCTCAGGGATAAGAACCATGGTTCCGATCTCACCCGTATGGCCGCCAGCTTCAGAGCCTTGCGCGATCACCAGGTCTACGCCGGCGTTCACGTGTCGTTCAGCGTGCTGCGGCTTGCCTGCCAACGCCCCAACTTTGACCCCGGCCGCCTTCACCTGATCAATCATGAAACCAGGGGGCGGTCCGAGAGCGTTGACAATGATCGACGGGTTAAACGCCAACGCAATATCAAGCTGCGGCCCGGCAGTGCCGGCAGACATTGGAGCGTCGCCACCTGACTTTGAGTTGAACTGGCTGCCTCCAGCAGCATCGTCGGGCATCTCCGGTACTTCGTAGCGCGCAAGGATGTCTGAGAGGAATGCCTGCTGCTCACCTGGAATCATCTTCTTTATGTCATCGATCTTCATGCCGCCATCGTCGGAACCCGCGTACTTTGCCGGGACGATGAGATCGACACCGTAGGGCTTGTCGCCAACTTCGTCTTCTATCCATTTGAGGTCTTGCTCTAGACCCTCGGGCGAGTGGGCTACAGCCCCCAGCACCCCCAAGCCTCCAGCCCTAGTGACTGCGGCGACAACGTCGCGGCAGTGACTGAACGCAAAAATCGGCACGTCGATGCCAAACATGTCGGTTACGTCATTCTTCATGATGAAAGCCCTATCACGGAGTTGGGGATTGGTACTACTTTGGCCCGGAGCCATTCGCCCACGGCTTTGGCCTGTGCGTCTTGGCGGGTCGAAGCGGCGACGCCTTCTTCCAGCAGTTCGCGAATGAGGAAGTTCAGAGATCGCAGCTTCGGGTACCGGTACCGGTCAATGGCGAGATCGGCGGTTTCAGGCAAGAGTTCTCTGAGGCGATCGGTGGTCAGCATGGTGTCCAGCCATGCCCAACCTTCGTCGCTGCGGGCATAGACACCCAGGTTGGCGTGTCCGCCCTTGTCACCGGAGCGAGTGCCAACAACTGTGCCTAGAGGCGCCATTGTTGTTTCCTCGCCAGCGGCAATTAAAACGTGAGTGTCTGCTGGCGGGTCGAAGGTAGCGGAGGTGCTTGGGCCAACTGAATCGACCTGGATTGTCTCGCCGTCGATGTGAACGTAGGAAGGAACAAGGTCGGCATCAACCAGGGCAGGTTGGTAGACCCCAAAAGGGGTTCCGGCGGTAGGACTTCCGGTAAGGGGATACATCCCGGGGATTCCGGCAAGAACGGTTTGGGTCATTGCGTTGGTGAAGGCCCGGCCTACCTTCTTCTCATCGGGATCTTTCACCGTGAGCCGCCAGATTGCTGTGGCTTCTTCTTGGGTTTGCGGATCGGCCTTGCTGGTATGAATGACCCGTGATGTCAGCGAGGCGAAGTCTTCGGGGTCATAGGGGCACGAGTCCCAAAAAGCTGCTTGGGCAAAGGCGGCCTTGGCCTCGATGTCCAGTCCAGTAAGCGCCACAGTAAAGCTGTTGCGGAACCCGCCGACGGAATTCATTGCCACCTTGAGGGTCTTGGGCGGAGCCTCGCCCACAACGGGTGAGATCTGGACTTTGTCCTTCCCGGCATCGGAGATTTCGATTGAATCGAAGCGGGTGATCACGTCGGGTCCCATATAACGGGGTCCACCGATTTCATAAAGTAGCTGGCTGGTGACTGTCTCGGTATTGATCACGCCGCCAGTGCCGTCATGTTTGCCAATCACACAAGAACCATCGGCTGCGATGTCGGCAAACGGGAAACCGAATCGGGCTGTCTGTAAGTGTCCTGGAATCTCGTGGAAGAAGGAGTAGTTACCGCCGGTAACTTGCCCGCTGCACTCGATGACGTGCCCAGCAGTAACTGCACCGGCCAGCTGGTTCAGGTCATCCCGACCCCAGTTGTGGTGCCACGCGGCCGGCCCGCAAACAACAGCTGCATCAGTCACACGACCGGTAATCACAATGTCGGCGCCCCTGGTCAGAGCCTCAACGATTCCCCAGCAGCCAAGGTATGCATTTGCCGTTACATAGGTTTGAGCTTCGCGCATTGAATCGCCCGGCTCGAAAGCCTTCATCTGGCCTGAACTGATTAGCGCAGAGATCCGAGGCATCAAGTCGTCACCGTTTACGAAGGCAATCTTTGGCGAAAGGCCCAGCTTGTCAGCAACCTCGCTAACCGCCTCGACGCACCCGTCGGGGTTCAGTCCACCCGCGTTGGAGACCACTTTGATGCCTTTGTCTAGGCACGTGCCCATGACCTGTTCCATCTGGTCAACAAAGGTGCGCGCAAATCCGCCGCCAGGCCGCTTGGCCTGAATGCGGCTGAGAATCAGCATCGTCAATTCCGCCAACCAGTCTCCGGTGAGAACCTCTATCTCGCCGCCGGTGACCATTTCCAATGCACCAGAAGGGCGGTCGCCGAAGAAGCCGGAGCAGTTCGCAACTCTGATGGGGTCTTGGGTTCCGCTGACGCTGGTGGTGTCACTCATCTCCAGACTCCAACCCGACTAGCAGTACGCCCTGGTCAACTCGGTCACCTACTGAAAAGAACACTTCGGACACTTTGGCTGATCCAGTGGCGGTGATCTTGTGCTCCATCTTCATAGCCTCCACCACCATCAAGACGTCACCGTCGGAAACCTCTTGACCAGCGACGACTCCAACTTCAATGACGGTTCCTGGTAGCGGACAGACGGGACCGGATCCTTGAGACTCGGTGTCGTGAGTTTCGAACCTAGGTGCGAGTGTCCAAGTGATTGCTCCCGATCGGCTTGAGGTGCGGGCTAGATCGCCGTCAAGGTCAACTGAAACCACGTGACGTCTGCCATCAACTTCGATGGCGATCTCATCGTCGGCTCTGCGAAGCACACGTACGTCAGATCTTGTGCGTTGGTCGGTTGCTAAAACACCCTCAGCATCAGGGGTCGGAACATCACCAACAAGCACAGAAGCGTTGTCTTCGCACATGTCATATTCAACGGTGTAGGGCTCCTCACCCAGCAACCACGTCTGTCGTTGGCCTTGAGTGTGAACTAGCCGCCATCCAGACCTCGCAAACGATGTGATCTGGTCGCCTTTGCGTTGGGCATCATCGGTAGCGAATGCTGCCGCTAACAGCAGGGCCAGACGGTCGTGACCTTCGGGGCCAGCGGCCTCAGCAATTTCGGGATGAGTTTCCAAGTATGAGGTCGGGGTTGCACCCGCTAAAAAGTCAGCTTCGCCAAGCAGGGCGACCATTGCGTTCAAGTTTGTCTTAACCCCAGACACCTGACCTCCCCTCAAGCCTTGGGCCAAGACTCCAGCGGCAGCCGTGCGGTCAGATGCGTGAGAGATGACCTTGGCAATCAATGAGTCATAGGACGGCGAGATTGTGTCGCCTGACCGAATGCCCGAATCGACGCGAACTCCCTCGCCTATAGCGAAGCGTTCGACGGTTCCAATTGAGGGAAGCCAACCAGTTGAAGGATCCTCTGCCACGAGCCGAACCTCAATTGCGTGACCGGTAACGCTGATATCGGTTTGAGTAACCGACAGCGCTTCGCCTCCAGCAACACGAAGTTGCATCTCAACAAGATCTAGGCCGGTGACTGCTTCAGTGACCGGGTGCTCAACCTGCAGGCGAGTGTTCACTTCAAGGAAGTTGATGGTGCCGTCGTCGCCTACCAAGAACTCAACCGTGCCTGCGTTTTCGTAGCCGATGCGTCGAGCAAGGGCCAAGGCCCCGTCGGTCAGAGCGGTGCGTATTTCTGGCGAGATCCCGGGCGATGGCGATTCCTCAATCACCTTTTGGTTGCGGCGCTGAATCGAACACTCGCGCTCGCCCAAATGAACAACGTTGCCGTGGGAATCACCCATGATCTGAACTTCGACGTGTCTGCCGTTCTCGATATAGGGCTCGATGAATACTGTGCCGTCGCCAAAGGCTGAGAGTGCCTCTCGTGCTGCCGCAGTAACGGCCTCGGCCAAGTCGGCCTGACTTCGAACGATGCGCATGCCTCTGCCGCCGCCACCTGCTGCAGCCTTCACTAATGCGGGCATCGGAACATCACTTGGAACCGAATCGGGAGATGCTTCTGTAACGGTTGTGGTTGGCACACCGGCGTCTACGGCTGCTGTCTTGGCGGCAACCTTGTCGCCAAGCAGACTGATCTGAGCCGGAGTGGGTCCTACCCAAATCAGCCCCGCGTCGATCACCTTTTGAGCGAACTCGGCGTTCTCAGCCAAGAAGCCATAACCGGGATGAATGGCATCAGCCCCGGTGTCGAGAGCGGCTTTAATGACAGCGTCGCCACGTAGGTATGACTCAGCCGGGCTTGAGCCGCCGAGAGCCACTGCGACGTCGACTGAGTCTACGTGTAGCGCGTTGGCGTCAGGTTCGGCGTAAATGCCGACGGTGCTCATACCCATCTGTCTTGCGGTGCGGGCGATGCGCACAGCGATTTCGCCTCGGTTCGCAATTAGTAGCTTGGTGATTGATCTGCTCATTAGTGTCTCCACACTCCCCAGTCGGTAGACCCTTGCACCACGTTGGAATGGGCGGCCGCCAGTGCAATTCCTAGCGCTGTTCGAGAGTCAGACGGATGGATGATGCCGTCATCCCACATCCGGCCTGTCGAATACAACGCCGTTGACTCTTCCTCGATTTGCGCTTCAAGCGCAGAGGTTCGGGCCAGCAGAGCTTCTTCATCTACCTCAAGACCACGACTAGCTGCAGAACTTCGGGCGATCATGTCCATTACGCCAGCCAGAACTGAGGGCCCCATAACGGCAATGCGGTGGTTAGGCCATGAGAACACAAAGCGGGGGTCATAGGCACGGCCGGCCATGCCGTAGTTGCCGGCGCCGTAGCTGGCACCCACCATCAAGTTGAAGTGAGGCACGGTCGAGTTGGAAACAGCGTTTATTAGCTTGGCACCGTTAACGATAATGCCGCCGCGCTCAGCCTGAAGGCCAACCATGAAGCCGGTGATGTTGTGCATAAAGACCAAGGGAGTGTTGGTTCTGTTGCACAGCTGGATGAACTGTGAAGCCTTCTTGGCTTCTTCTGAAAAGAGAATGCCGTTGTTGCCAAGCACCCCAACCGGGTATCCACAAATCGAACCCCAACCGCAGACCATCTTGTCTCCAAAGAGCGGTTTGAACTCTTCGAAGCGACTGCCATCTAGAACGCGAGCGTAAATCTCGCGTATCTCAAATGGAATTCGAACGTCGGCTGAGGCACAACCCATGAGATCGGCCATGTCATAGACCGGCTCGTCAGCGGGTTCAGATGGGTCGGGCCCGAGGCGCTTCCAATTGAGATGGCGAATAATCTGTCGGGCGTGGCGAAGGCCGTCCATTTCATCGGCCGCCATGTAGTCGCTAAGGCCGCTCACCTTCGAGTGCATCTCGGCACCACCAAGCGACTCCTCATCGACGATTTCATCAATGGCCATTTTCACCAGTGGGGGACCACCCAAATAGGCAGTGCCTCGTTCTTTGACGAATACCGTGTAGTCACTCATCGCAGGGACATAGGCGCCACCGGCAGTATTTGGGCCGTACACAATAGTGATTGTCGGGATGCCCATCTTGGACATCTGAGTAAGGTTTTTGAACGATTCCCCACCACGGACAAATAGGTCCGCCTGTCGTGGCAAGTCGGCGCCAGCTGACTCAGTCAAAGTGATCATCGGCAAGCGGTTCTTGCGGCAGATCTCATACAGGCGACGGTTTTTATCCCAAGTGCTTGGGTTTGCGGCTCCACCTTTGACAGTCATGTCAGAGCCAGTGATCGCCACTTGAACTCCTTCAACGGTGCCGATGCCGTGGGCGACGCCAGAACCGATGGCGTCGGAGGTTCCCCACGCCGACAAAGGGTGCAGTTCGAGAAACGGGGTGCCTGGGTCAATGAGCGCTTCGATGCGCTCGCGAACCAACATCTTTCCCCGCTTGCGGTGGCGGGCGATGTAGGTCTCCCCGCCGATTCCAGCCACTTTTGAGAGCTCGTCTTCGACCAAGGACCAAAGCGAGTGCATCTGGGCCAGGTTCTCTTGGTACTCGGGCGAGTTGGTGTTCAGGCGAGACTTAAGAACAGTTCCGACTGCTGACTTTGCTACCACTTCTTTAGTTCCCTACTCATTTTTCTACGGTACTCGATAAGCCATCCTGGTACCGCATGCGAGTGAGAAGTGACCCGGCTCGACATACGCTGGGCTGGTGGGCACCCCTGACTCTGGCTCTGATACTGACTCTGGTTCTTCAGTCGCCGACGCTGGGCGCCTCAGCGATGGGGCCCCTCGTCAGTTGCTGCCCAGGGCGGCCGAGCAGCGGATGGGGGAGCGCCACATTCAGGTTCTCGACCAGCTTGAAGACATCTTTCAGACCAGAGGTTTTGCTCGATTCACCATTGCCGAGCTGGCTGCCGGAGTTGGCTGTTCGCGCCGCACGCTATATGAACTGGCGTCCTCCAAGGACCAGCTCGTGCAAGTCGTGCTCGATCGGCTCCTGCACAAGAAGGGCAGAGCGGCGTTGGCCGCCGTCGACCCAAACGACGTTGCGGTCGACCAGCTCCGTTCGTACCTAAGAGGAAGCACTGAGATTCACCTTCAAGCTTCGGTCTTTGATGACTTGGCTGAAGATGCACCGGGTCGATTGCTAGTGGATAGCCACTACCGGTTCGTGATGACAGTGGTGGAGCGAATTGTGAACGACGGCATCCGCAAGGGTCAGATATCAGATGCAGTCAACGCTCCGCTGGTGGCAGCAGTACTAGCAACCTCAACTCAATACGTCAGCCGGCCTGAAATCCTTGAAGCGGTTGCTGTTGATGAACATGACGCAATTGACCAGGTGGTTGACCTCCTAGTGCCAGCCTTGAGATCCAACTAGAAAACAGCCCGCAGAGGGTCCGCGACTGTCGCTGAGAGTGTTCGTAACATTCGCCGTATAGGCGTGGTTACAGAAATCTAGAAGGCGGATTCACGGCGGTGACACAGCAATTCAGCAGCCCAGAAATGGGGCCACAAACTGGCTCTCCCACCCGGAAGGCTGAGACCTACCGGGATCTACTTCAGGCAACGCTCTTTGGCTCCGATCAATCGGCCAATGCTTCTCAGGTGGCGGTCTCAAGCGGATCTGGATCGGTAACCCGAGCTCAGCTGGCCGAACGAGTAGCAACCCAGACCCAGTTGTTTTGCACACAACAAGCGGGGCCCGAGACCCTTATTGGGTTGAAGCTTTCACCTTCGATCGAAAGTGTGATCGCGATCTTGTCTGTGTTGAACGCTGGCGCCGGGTATCTGCCGCTTGACCCTCAACACAGTGAGCTTAGGAACAACCAGATCCTCAAGACCGTCAAACCCGACTTGCTGATAACTCGCGAAGGCGGCTTTGACCTCCGGGAAGGGATTGATCTGACCGATTCGAGCTACGGAGCAAATTCACTGGCCTATGTAATTAGCACGTCTGGCTCGACGGGATCCCCAAAGGCACCGGTGTTGGAACAAAGTGGATTGGTAAACCACACCTTGGCAATGATCGAGTTTCTCGACCTCGGACCGTCCGATGTTGTCTTGCAAACTGCCCCGCCCAGCTTTGACATCGCGGTGTGGCAATACACGACGCCGATTATCGCCGGATCCCGTTTGCATATTGCAAACCACGACCAGCGGTTTAGCCCACGGGACCTGTGGCAGGTCCTCGTCGATGAGCAAGTGACCACGGTGCAAGTAGTGCCGTCGATGCTGCGGTTGATGATCGACTGTGCTCCAGCACGTACCGAGCTGGCCCTTCGAAACGTAATTTCCACCGGCGAAGCCCTTCCCCCGGACCTCGCTAATCGTTGGCTCGAGCTTTACGGAGATCTGCCTCTAATCAACATCTACGGCCCGGCTGAATGTTCTGATGACGTAACTGTTCACGTTGTTGACCGGCCGACCGACCCTTTGAGGCCGGTTCCAATTGGAACAGCATTTGCCGGTGCCATTCTTAGCGTTGTCGATCAGAACGGCAATCCAGTTGAACCCGGAACGGCCGGGGAGCTGATTGTGTCAGGGCCGCCAGTCGGTCGTGGTTACCGGAACGCTCCAGAGCTAACTGCTGTCGCCTTTACACAAGAGCTGGTTGGCGGTCGCCTAGTTCGTTCTTACAAGACCGGGGATTTGGTCATCTGTGATGACAAAGGCGTGCTCAGCTTTGTTGGTCGCAAAGATCATCAGGTAAAGGTGCGAGGTAATCGCGTTGAGCTAGGTGAAATCGAGTCGGTCCTTGGCTTGCGTCGTGACATCGCTGCGGCTGTTGTCGAGAAACTTGACGATGGCACCGACCGTCTCGCCGCTCATATCGAACTGAGTCCGACCACGTCGGCCGAATTTGCAGATCGCCAGCTTTGGCAGGATCACGTGGCTGAACGGCTTCCTGGATACATGGTCCCGACGGCCTTTGTTACCTATGAGAAGTTGCCGCTCAACCAAAACGGCAAGCTGGATCGCAAGGCCCTAAGGCGGCCCGACCTCGCCGACCTGCCGGGTGGGGCCCAGGAATTCCGGGCGGCTACCACCGAGGTTGAGATCATCATGGCCAGTGTCTGGGCTGAGACCCTAGGTCTCGAAGAGGTCGGAGTTGACTCTGACTTCTTCGACTTAGGTGGGACCTCACTGTTGGCGGTCCTTTGCATTGAGAGTCTCCGCAAGATGGGCTTTTCGCTTGGAGTCGGAGATCTCGCTGACAACCGCACGGTCAGTCAGCTGGCCAGGAAGCTCACCCAACAGACTTGCAGCGTCGAAGGCGATTCTGATCAGCCTGGCGCTGTGCGGGTAGTAACACTGTCTAGGGGCAGCCTTGGTATTAACTCCCGACCGCCTCTGTTTTTGTGCCCAGGCGAAGCTAGCCCAGCTCTTGGGTTCGTGGAGTTGTCGCGAAACTTGGAACACGGCGGGCCAGTTCATGTGTTGACAGCTGACCGCTCAATAGAGCGGGACCCCGAGCATCTCTCAATGCAAGAGTTGGCCGGTCGAGCAATTGCGGCCATGCGGAGAGTTCAACCAAACGGTCCATACTTCTTGGGCGGATTCTGTGGCGGTGGAGACCTAGCTTGGGAAATTGCTTCCCAGCTTGAAGTCGATGGTGCAGGGCCACTGTCAGTCCTGCTTCTGCAAACTGAGCGCGAAGCCGCGTACCCGGCATATGAAGCCGGAGTCTCCGGACTGACGCGGGCAGTTGCCAACTTTGGGCAACGAGTCGCTTTTGAAACCGAGACTCTCAAGAATCTCAGTTCTGTGCAGCGTCGTGCTCACACGCGGCACCTGGTGTTTGGCAAAGTTGGAGCAAGGTTGACTGTGCCGATCGAGTCGGCCGTCCACCGCCTTGGTTTGCCCGCTGCACTTAAGCCCAAGAGAAGCATCCGGTACGCACAGTCGCTGTGGGCCAAGGCTGACCAGGCAGCATATGAAGGATGGACGCCGGGAATCATCAAAGCTCCTGTCACAGTTTTCTACGCATCCCGCCAGCCTCCATACGCCAAACCCGACCCATCCTTAGGGTGGAGCGACCTAGGCCTAGACCAGTTGTCTGCGGTGGAGGTTGACGCGTTTCATATGAACTTCCTGCACTTGCCGGCCGTAGTCCACTTAGCTCAAGCAATGAGGGTCGCGATGGAGAGTGATCTGGCCAGATATTCCAGTGAGGGTCCACCGGATTCCACAAGCACGCAACTAATTTCAAATTCATAGGGCGAGCCGTAGGTATCCGGGTGGGATATCGGCTCCGACAGCGGTAAACGGGCGAGGCGAAAATGGAAATAGTTAAGGGTAATGCTGGGCTACTTAGCGTAGGCGTAGTGGGGTGCGGGTATTGGGGTTCGAAACACATACGTGTGTTATCGGGACTGCCCGAGGTGTCCGACGTGGTTGTGATCGATGGACGGGCAGACGTGCGTTCAGCCATGGGGCGCGAGTTCCCTGGCTCGATTCTGCGCTCAAGTCTTGCTGAGGCCCTTGATGACATTGACGCAGTAGTTGTCGCCACCCCTCCTGACAGTCATTTCGAAATTGCAAGCGCAGCGATGGAGGCGGGCAAACATTGCTTGGTTGAAAAGCCGATGGCTACAAGCTCTAGCGATGCGAAGCGAATGGTTGCACTGGCGGAGGCAAACAACGTCACGTTGGCGGCCGGTCACACGTTTGCCTATAACGCGGGTGTCTGGAAGTTGGCTGACCTAGTCAGCAGCGGCGAATTGGGCGATGTCCATTACCTCGATGCAGCGCGGCTGAACCTAGGCCTTTACCGCAACGATGTGAACGTGCTCTGGGATCTTGCCGCTCATGACATTTCCATAACCACAACTGTCCTTAAAGCCTTCCCAGACGAAGTCTCCGCATGGGGGTCAAGACACACCACATCGTTCTCTGAAGACGTGGCAACCCTGCGGATGCGGTTCGACAGCCTCAACGTTGACTCCACAGTTAGAGTCAGTTGGCTCGATCCACTAAAGATCAGAAGCACAACAGTTGTGGGTTCTAAGAAGATGGCCGTCTTTAATGACATGGACGGTGATGAACGCATCAAGATCTTTGACCGGGGCCGAGAGCAACATGCCCAGGAAGCTTCGAGCGATACCTTCAACGTCGCCTACCGCTACGGCGACATCGTCTCTCCGTATGTGGCTTTCTCCGAGCCACTTAAAGTTGAGTTGCAGGACTTCTTGGGTTGCTGTCGCAGCGGCGAGACTCCGGTTGCGGACGGCCTAGCCGGCCTGGCAGTGACCGCGGTCTTGGAAGCGTCTGATGTCTCCCTAGCGAACAATGGCGCTCCTGTTCCTCTCGACCTTCCGCCGTCGGGATTGTCGCTTGAGCGGCAGGCGGTTGCGTGATGTCGGTTATTCCAACATCGGAGATGTCGGTTGCATTTCTTGATCTCCAAGAACTGCATCAACCGATCCGTCGGCAGCTCGACGACGCGTGGAACACCGCACTTGAGACCTCAGGTTTCATCGGCGGCCCAACTGTTGCTCGCTTTGAATCGAACTGGGCCGACTACTGCGGAGTCGACTTTTGTGTAGGCGTTGCCAATGGAACTGACGCGCTCGAACTGGTACTTGCCGCTCTCAAAGTAGGGCCAGGTGACGAGGTAATTGTTCCCGCAAATACATTTGTGGCTACGGCAGAAGCTGTTGTCACTCTTGGAGCAACGCCGGTGTTTGTTGATGTAGATCCCGAAACGTTGCTTGTTACTCCCCAGGCCATTTCTTCGGCTATCACGAGACGAACCAGGGCAGTGATGGTTGTTCATCTGTATGGCCAGATTCCAGACATGGACCCAATCATCGACGTTGCGGCCGCTGCCGGCATCGACGTGATCGAAGACGCAGCTCAAGCACACGGTGCTACGTACAAAGGACGTAAGGCCGGGAGCTTCGGCACAGCGGCAACGTTCAGTTTCTATCCTGGGAAGAACCTGGGTGCTCTTGGGGATGGCGGGGCAGTTGTGACCAACAACGAGGCCCTTGCAACTGAGATTCGGACACTGGCGAATCACGGACGCTGGGACCACCACCTACACACTCATCGCGGCCGCAATAGCCGACTTGATGGTTTGCAAGGCTCGGCACTCGATATCAAGTTGGGTTACCTGGATCAGTGGAACAACCATCGCCGACTTGTGCATGACCTCTACGTCAAACACTTTGACCACACCTCAGTAAAGATGCTGAGCACTCCCGAACACACTGTCGGAGTTCACCACCTGGAAGTTATCAGGGTGGACAACCGAGACTCGATGAGGGAGTGGCTGGCCAGTAACGGAGTCGCTACCGGAATCCACTACGCCCAGCCCTGTCACAAACATCCGGCGTTCTCCGAATTCGACATTTCTGAGTTGCCGATTGCCGAAGATGCTGCCGAACACCAATTGTCGCTTCCAATGCACCCCACGCTGACCGCCCAAGAGGTCGAGTATGTGGCCTCCCGAGTTTCTGAGCACCTATGACCATCTCTGACGAACCAAGGGTCTGGCCAAAGCCGGTGCCTCGACAGGAACGAGAGCGCATCGTCCTATCCTCCGATTCAGCCGGTGTTGATAACCGGTCGTCGCTATTCGACCAGCCAGAGGTTGAGCCCGCCCCCCAGCCCGAGAGCGGTGTTGTTGCCTACCCGGAACGACTGAATCCCGATCAAGTGCGCCCCGATCAACTGCGCAGCGACTATCGCATGGACCCCTGGAGCGTCAAAGCGGCCCGCCCGTCCTGGAGCTTTGCCCAACTAATGTCGGTGCTGGGCGTCAGTTGCATCATCCTGGCCACATTCATGACACTTGGATTTCTGTCAGGCGCCAGCACCGATCCCGATCGTCTTGCTCGAGCCGAGTTCATTTTCACTCTCGATGAGTCAATTCCCGATGGCTACCTGCGCGAAGACCGCCGCCTTCTCACCCAAATCGCCACCCTCAATAGCGAGGCAGTTATCGCACCGGTTGCGGCGACCTACGGATTTGAAGTGAAGGAGCTTCGCAAGCGTGTTTCGGTTGAGACAGTTGACTTGTCTGAGGTGATCAGGCTTGATGTTCGTCACCCCGATCCGGCTGTCGCACTTGGGGTAAACCAGGCAGTTCTAGCCGAGTACCTCAAAGCAGCCGAGGTCGCCTCGCCAATTGCTGATGTTTCAAAGTTAGAAGGACGGCGCGAACAGCTCGAGGTTGAACTCGGTGAGCTAGATGAACAAGTGAAAGCGCTTGGAGCACGCCAGCTGGCCGACATTGAGCTTCAGACCACCGAAGAAGAGCTGGGACGACGTATCTCGGCATCCTCAGATCGCATCGCTTCGCTTGAAGCTCTACTGGACGAACAGCTGGTGCGCCCAACTAGCGCAAGCGCACAGCAAGCGTTGCGAGTCGAGCTAGACAACGCCACCGAAGAGCTAGACACTTACACCGAAGAGCTGTTGACGGTCAGAACCAACAGGGCAGCGTTGGCCGAAGCAGTTACCGCCGAACCAAACCTGGCTCGTGATGTTGAACGTGTGAGCAATGAGTTGGCAGAAGTCGAATCTGAGATCACCCGCAGAGAGCTGACTGCATTCGACGCCGCGCCAGTGCAAATCTTGAGCGAAGCAGGCGTTCTATCAGAGCCAGCTAACTCACCGAAGCTTCAGGGCATGGTGATAGGGGCACTTCTAGGGCTTCCGTTTGTGGCGCTTGCCGCCTGGTTGCAACGACGACGCCAACTGAATCGTGGCTGACAGCGGAGTAGTCAAGAACTCTTCGACCATCGCCATCGGAACCATTGCAAGCCGCGCATCTGGGTTTGGGAGAATCCTTGCCGCAGGAGCTTTGCTTGGACCCACAATCGGAGGCGATCTGTTTGTGGCAATCAATGTGTTGCCGCTGTTGCTATACGACGTGCTCGCAGGGTCTGCGATTTCCTCGGTACTAGTCCCGCCAACGGTGCGATATCTCCGACTGGGACAAGACGCGGCTGCCAAGCGTTTGTTGGCTAACGCCCTTGGGCTGGTCCTTGGAGCGCTTGGGTTTGTGGTGGTCATCGCAATTGCATTGAACGGCCTGATTGCGTCGGCTCTGACCGCCGGCTTCGACAGCGCTTCTTCTGGTCTGGCTAAGTCGACGGCGTCGCTGTTACTGGTGCTGATCCTGCCCCAGATCTTGTGTTATGGCGCCATTGGAGTTTTTGTCTCCACTCAGCATGCCCACGGGAAATTCCTGGTTTCCTCGATGGCCCCGATAGTTGAGAACCTTGGCATCATCGCAACCATCGTTCTCGTTGCGAGGCATTTCCCCAACGGCATGGAAGGGGGAGCGGGCTCCAGGAACGCAATCTGGTTCTTAGGCATCGGTTCGGGTCTTGCGGTGATAGCTCACGTTGCGGTGCAGTACGTCGGAGCAAGATGGGCGAGTGGAGGTTTGAGCCTTGGCTTCGATCGGCGGGCCGCGGACATAAAGGCCCTTTCTAGCCAAGTAAAGGACTCCTTCGGTTGGTCGGCAACTGTTGCGGCGCGAGCTTTCGGGCTCATCATCGCGGCTGGGTACGCCGGTCGGGGTGGCGTGCAAGCGTTCGAGCTGGCCACTTTGGCCTATTACATTCCGACCGCACTTGTGGGCCGGCCGATTGCTGGCGCAGCGTTAGTGAAGTTGGCTCAATCAAAGCCGGGGTCAGCAACCTTTCTTGGGCAGTACCGAAGCGCGATTAGGTTAGGCGCTTGGCTTTGCATACCTGCCGGTGTCGGGCTGATCGCGCTTAGCGGCGCCCTAGCAAACGTGATGGCGTTCGGAAAGTTCGCTAGCTCAGAGCCCATCAAGATGCTTGGATACGGACTTGCCGGACTGGGCGTCGGGGCTGCTTCAGATGCACTGTTTGAGATATCACGCCAAACAACCATGGCCTTTGGCAATGCCGCCGGACTACGCAAGGCCAACCTAGCCCGGGCCGTCAGTGCTGTTGTTGGAATACCAGCTGCGGTAGCGCTGGTGGATGGCCCCGCTTTGTTGCTGGCATTGGGTGTGGTCGTGTCGATGGGAGATGTGGTCGCTTTCTACTTCGTGCACAGAGGCCTACGCCGAGAGCCGCTTTGGGTGCCCGACGCAGAGAATCATGCCGTCGGCGTGGCAATAGCAAGCGTGATCGCATTCGTTCCGATGGCGCTGATCGTTCGGTCTTTCAATTCAGGTCAATGGCTCAATGCTGGTGCCGCGAAGCCCGCCGCGGTCGCTGTGGCGGCGCTTTCGATCTATATCGGAAGTGCATGGTTGCTCACAAAACGCGGGGCGATGATTCGAATGCTGTCAGACTCACTTAACCGAGGGGACCTGTCGTGACTATGACGCTGTCGCCAAGAGTGCTTCTGGTCTGTCTCTATGCATTCACCATGCCGCTTCTGGCGGGAATGCCTCGGGGCGAGATTGTGCCGTTCTTGCGCCCCACTGAAGTCATTCAGCTGTTGGTTACCGCCGGAGCAATAGCTCTAGCCTTCCGAGCACAGTTGACTGGAGAACGCTGGCGACTCACCATTCGATCTCACGAGTGGTGGCTAATGGCCATGGCGTTCTTCGCTTCGGTAGTTCCCCTGCTTTGGCTGAAGGTTCGCTCGATGCCGGTTGGCGGCGACGAGGTCATGGCTGTCTTCCCGCTAATCAAGTACGCGGCGTTGTACTTCCTTGTTCGGTTCTCGATCGTGTCCGCACGCGACGTTCGAGCCGTGTTTGGCGCGGTGTTGGCAGCTGCAGTTGTTGTGTCTGTTGTCGGCGTGGCCCAAGTCTTAGGCGTGGGTCCAGTAGTCAATGTCTTAGGTAGCTTTTTCGTGAGTGGTCCCACTGACGATGTGCTGGGTGGCCGGGCCACGGCCACTTTGGGTTCTTCCATCGCCATTGGCGCCTTCCTCTCGATGAGCTTGGGTGTTGCTATGTCCCTCGCTCTGTCGACACGTCGGGCTTTATGGCTTGGGGTTTCGTGTGTTTTGGGCATCGGCGCGTTGGCATCAGGTCAGGCCGGCACGGTCATCATGTTGGGCGTTGTGGTCTTTGTCGTCGCATATGAGTACAAGGCCTTGGCAATGGTCGCTGCGGCCGCAATACCGGCTGGGGCGCTCGCAACCCTGGGCCTCTGGCAGGTGGTTGCGGCCCGACTGGCCGATATCGATGGCGGAACCGGCCTTCCCCAAAGCTGGGTGATTAGATGGAGCAACCTCAGCGACATTTATTGGCCACAGATTGCTGATGGCGGATGGCTACTTGGTGTGAGCCCCGACGCGATCGTCACCCCGGTTGATGTGTTCCGCGACGAAGTGTTTCTTGAAAGTGGCTATCTGTGGATGTTGTGGGTCGGCGGGATCCCGTTGTTGACGGCGATGGTGGCCTTCCTCGGAACGTGCTGGCGCGCGACCGGTTCAGGTATTCGGGCCCACTCTCACAACGGCACGGCGGCGGTGGCTCGAGTTTCCGCCCGGGCTGCAATTGCACTAATTGCGGTCATGAGTGTTATCGACCCTCACATCACGCTCCGAGGCGGAGCTGATCTGTTTTTTATGATGATCCCAATAGCGCTTGCACCGCTGCCACCGTTGGCCCGCCTTTCTGGTCCAAAGGCGCGATGGAGTCAGCTGATGGGTGCAGGGTCTGCAGTACAAGCGCGACACACAGCACGGCTACAAATTGGTGAATCCAAGGGGTCGTTAGCTTTCGACGCAGCATTGTTCACGTACTTAAGAAGATCATTAGAGCTGTCTCAACGATGGGTTGCTGACCCCAAGACCGAGGCGGAGACTGAATCGCAAATGCTTTTGGTGGTCCGGGACAAAGACACGATGATCGGCACAGCCCACCTTCGATTCGTCCGCCGCAGTTCAGCCTTGCATGGGTTGTTGACTGACTCGGTTGTAGCGATCGATGCCGATGCTGCAGCGCTTATTTGGCGGGCCATCGCTTTGGTTTCGGGCGGACTAAAGCTGGACTCTCTTGCCTACGGTAGCCAAGCGCTCGTAGACACTCCGCTTCAGATGCGTTCAAACCGTTCCGAACTTGTGGAGGCCGCCCGCCTAGCCGCGGACTTGGAACAAGAGCGGTACGACACCGCACCCGACATTGCATCGCGCTCGGACCGTCGTCGAGACATGCCAGCGATCCGACTCGAAGTTGGTCACAGGATTCCGCTTTGGAAACGAACCACCGACATCGTGTTGTGTCTTATCGGAGTCGTACTAGCTGCACCGATCGGGCTCGTATGCGCCTACCTAGTGAAACGCAGCAGCGAGGGTCCCGTTCTGTTTAGGCAGACTCGTATCGGCGCTGGCGGCGTGCCGTTCCAGCTGTTGAAGTTCCGGACGATGTTCATCGACAACGACGACAGCGCGCACCGGGCCCAGAACGAAGCTGAAATCGCAGGCGAAGCTCCAGGAGTCAAAGATGCAGACGACCCGCGCATCACCAGAATTGGCAAGTTCCTAAGGCGTACCTCACTGGATGAGCTTCCCCAGCTGGTCAACGTCTTGGGTGGTGACATGTCGCTGGTGGGTCCTCGGCCATCTCTTCTGTGGGAGGTCGAACTGTTCCCACCAGCCATGCGGAAACGGCTTCAAGTGAGACCGGGCGTAACTGGTCTTTGGCAAATCAGCGGCAGAGGTGACGTGGCCATGAACGAAATGCTCGAACTCGACTTGGAGTACCTGGAGCAAATGAGTCCAGCCACAGACACGCGGTGCATTCTCGGGACTGCTGCGGGTGTAGTGCGCGGAGAAGGAGCGAAGTGACCACTGCCTTTGTAGCCACGATCGGCGGCCACATCTCTGAGCTTGTGGCATTGGCCGACCGCATTGCAGGCGATGGCGACCGGGTCTGGATCACCAACGAGAACGCCCAAACTCGGGACCTTCTGGCTGGTCGTAACGTTGAGTTTGTCCCCTTTATCGATGAGCGTGACGTGGCCGGAGTTCTACGTTCGACCAAAGACGCGAAGGCGCTCTTGCGCAAACACAGCGTGTCGAGGGTTGTCAGCACCGGGTCGGCGATTGCTCTGGGCTACCTCCCGATGGCCGCGGTGCTAGGCATCGACGCTCATTACATTGAATGCTCTGCTCGTGTAACCGCGCCCTCTGTGACCGGCAAACTTCTTCGCTACGTACCGGGCGTCAAGACCTGGTGGCAGTATGAGCAGACACCTGCTGGTTTTAGGCACCTCGGTGGCATCTTTGACCCGTTCCAGTCATCGGATAGAGAGTCCAAGAGTTCAATCCAGAAGGTGGTCGTCACTGTCGGCACGACATCGCATGACTTCCGCCGGTTGATTGAACCGCTCGCTCGGGTGATCCCCGCTGATGCCGAAGTGCTTTGGCAGACCGGCAAGTCAAATACTGCGGGCCTGGATATCGATGGGCGGGAGATGGTTCCCGAAGACGAATTGATTAGCGCAATCGATCGGGCCGACGTTGTTGTTGCCCATGCTGGGTGTGGCTCTCTGTTAATGGCTCTGAACGCTGGCAAGGTGCCGGTCTATGTGCCGCGACGGTTCAAACACGGTGAACAGGTCGACGATCACCAGGCCGAGCTGGCGACGTGGGCTTTGGACCACGGGCTGGCCGTAACAGTTGAGGCTGACGAAATCGAACTAACCCACTTGCTAGAGGCGGCAAGCAAACAGGTGGCGAGACTTGCCACAGGAAAGGTAGACCTCCGATGAAACCCCAATCTTCGATAATGACCGGTATCACCGAGCCAACCCTTTTTCACTCTCGGCCGTGGCGCGATGCACTGGAAGACGTCTTTGACCTTCAAATTCGAGAGTTCACAAGTCCGGCTGAACCGGACGCTTTCGGATTGTTCTCACTCCTAAGCGATCTTCGGGGTGATCGAATTGTGTCCACCCCCTTTAGCGACTTCTGCGATCCAACGTTCGAGACCCAAACTGGTTGGGATGACTTCGCTGATCATCTTTTAAGCTTCAACGTGCCGGTCACAGTGAAGCCTTTCGAAAACAAGTTCGCCTTGAGTGACTCTCGCTTTGAGCAGCGGAAGGAAGTCCTTTGGCATGGGATTGGTCTGCCCGATGACTTCGAGATCTTCTGGTCAAGCCTTAGTTCGAGCAGTCGGAACCGTGCCCGAAAGCCCGCCAAGAAGGGCATCCAAATTCGGCAGTCCTGCGAACTTGTTGATTATGAGAAGTATCACAACATGCATGTGGGTCTGAGGAAGGACAAGTACCGCATGTTGGCTCAGCCCTTCGAGCTGTTCGAGGCTCTTAGCAGCAACTTCGGATCCGAGATGTTTGTGTTGTTGGCTGAAGAAGCTGGAGAACCGATTGCCGGAATGGTTTTCTTCGTTTGGAACGGGGTTGCCTATTACAAGTTCGGAGCCTCCGTCGAACACCCTGTTGCCTGCAACCGAGCTTTGTTTTCAAAGGCGTGTGAAATCGGCATCGAGCTTGGTCTTAGCCTCATAGATCTTGGACGCAGCGATCTCAGCCAGCCTGGATTGATCAACTTCAAGTCTGAGTTCGCTAGCGAAAGTGTCGAGTTGAGCACACTTCACTGGACTCCCGAATCATGGTCAAACCCTCAGGGCGCGGCGGCTGGGGCAACGCTTGGGGCGCTTACTGACTTGCTAACCGCTCCCGAGGTCGACCCCGAATTGACCAAGTCGGCAGGGAGCCTGCTGTACCGATACTTCGCGTAGTCTGTGCTTCTAGTAATTGAGGCTTTCTAGTAATTGAGGCCTTCTAGTAACTGAGCCAGGTCTTGTCTCGCAGATGGCCTTGGACGACCTCAATGTATTCCTTGGCTGAATTGTCATACCAATTGCCAGAAAACCAAGCGCCGACGCAACCCCACTCGTCTCCAACCTCATAACCCTGGTCGTCCAACCAAGTGAATGATCCTTCATAACATGAGCGAAGCCACGCCATCGCGTAGTCGACGCCAAAGGAGGTTGACTCCAGACTGGTGGGGTAGGTGCCGAGATGGACTGATCCCTTTACCTGGAGCAGCCCGTAGCTTTGATCACAAGGCGTAGCTAGCTCCATAGCCGAACACTCCGACTCATCGCTGCTTGGGTCGCCGAAGGTACTCATTCGCCAAGAACTTTCAGCGACCGCGCGGGCCCTCGTGATGTCCTCGTCGAAGCCCCATTTGCATGCGCCCCACACCAGGATCTCTTCGGTGGTGCCGGTGAAGTCTCCGACGACCCGAGACGCCAGCCGTGCGTTTGTTTGCTCGCTCGCACCGTCGATGTCTACAGAGATTTTGCCTCTCGTTTGGTTTTGTTCCGCGTTACCCACAATTGGGTCATCAGTGATGTTTCGTTGCGCAATAGCGGCGGCGCACTGGCTTGTGTCAGGAAGTTCGGACCCCGGCGGCAACGTGGTGAAAACGTCCGGAAGATTCGAGTCGGTCTCGGGATCGGTCTCAGAACCTTCAGCACTTGGTTCCTCTTGGGAGGTAATTGAGCCGGTTGTGGTCTCGATCGCCCTTGAACCAGTGGAGCATGCGCCGACCACGCCAACGACTACTAACAGCCCTACCTTCAAAATCCTGGCTTCCAGAGGCTTGGCCTCCAAAAGCGATCGCCCTAATCCGCCTAAAGACATCGCCTTACCCTAGACCTGCAACGCTCCATTGGGCCTTCAACACCGATGGTGGTTACCATTCGGTCATGAGCGAAAACGTCGAAGCCGAAGTTGGCAAGTGGGTAGATGCCAACTGGGATCCGGATCACACAGTTGCCCAGTGGTGGCAGCTGCTCGCAGACTCGGGATATGCGCACCCAAGTCTGGGCGAGCACGCTGGCGGCAAGGGCTGGGGCCAGGGGATGGCTATGCGAGCCATGCGGGTTTTTGCTGAGAAGAACGTTTTAGGTCCACCACCGGGACTGGGGTACATGTTGGCTGCTCCAACAATCGCCGAACACGGAACGCCTGAACAGATTGAACGTTACATCCCAAAGATTCTCAACGGTGAGGAGGCGTGGTGTCAGCTGTTCTCCGAGCCGGTCGCCGGCTCCGACCTTGCCGGGATGCAGACCAAAGCCGAGATTGACGGTGAAGAATGGTCGATGACGGGCCAAAAGGTTTGGACCTCGGCTGGCCACTATGCCGACTTGGGTTTGCTGGTCGCCCGAACCGACCCCGACAAGCCAAAGCACCAAGGCATGAGTTACTTCGCCTTGGACATGCACCAGCCAGGCGTTGATGTCCGTCCTCTTAAAGAGATGACGGGTCGACAGTTCTTCTCCGAAGTATTCATGGATGCCGCTCGAGTTCACAACGATGCCATGATCGGCGGCCGAGGTGACGGTTGGCGGGTAGCCAACACGACCTTGGGTCATGAACGCGCAAGCATCGGCAGCGGCTCGGCGGGGTTTGCGATTGCGGGGGCGGGAACAGTCTCAAACAACTTTGCCAAGCGAGCTGGCGACATTGTGGAAGCGGCAGCTGACCGCAAGAAAAACACGCAGGCCCCAGGTGTGGGCATGCGGCTGTACAACCGCTACGTCGAGTTGGCCAAGTCAATGGAACGCACGAGCGATCCGATTGTCAGAACCGACATCATTGCTTTGTATGAGCTTCTGCAAGTGAACCGGCTGAATATTCAGCGGGCACGAAGCAAGAACCAACGCACCGGCGGCGAAGCCAACATCGCCAAGATGATGGACTCAGAAATCCACCGCAAATTCCGAGACATGGCAGTGAGCATTATTGGCGCAGACGCAATGTTGACCGGAAAGTCTTCAACCACTGATCCCACCATCGCCGAGCTGATCTTGCACGCCTGTGCACCTGCTATCTACGGAGGCACCGATCAAATTCAGCGCAACATCATCGGTGAACGCGTCCTAGGGCTGCCCAAGGAACCGGGGCCAGACCGCACAGTGCCGTTTAACGAACTTCCCAAGAACGCGTAGGTAATCGTGGACGTATCAGACGTGCTGGCCGACCTAGTCGCTGAACAGGAGGCCCTTGACGATGTGGTTGCGGGCCTCACAGCTGAGCAATGGGATCTAGCTACCCCTAGCCCTCGGTGGCGAATCAAAGAACAGATCGCCCACCTCGCCTATTTCGACGGCACAGCGGCGTTGGCCATCACCGACCCAGACGGCTTCAAATCGATGGTGTCTGAGTTGTGGGAGGTGGCTTCGGCTGGGCCTGACGCAATGGACGAGCACACAGTTGGAAGCTACCTCGCTCAAGATCCTGCCCAGTTGCTTGAGTCTTGGAGGGCCGACCGGGCCGGGCTGGTTGCAGCCGCTGCAGCGCTCAAAAACGACACGAGGGTGCCTTGGTATGGGCCGTCCATGGGCTCAAAATCGTTTCTGACTGCGCGCCTAATGGAGGTGTGGGCTCACGGTCAAGACATCGTCGACACGATCGGCGCTGAGCGGACTTCGACCGATCGCATACGTCACATCGCCCAGCTTGGTTTCATCACCAGAGGCTGGACCTACCAGAACCGCAAACTCGACGCACCAACAGTGGCTGTCCGAGTAAGCCTTGAGTCGCCAACTGGCCAGATATGGGACTTTGGACCCGATGACGCTGCGGAATCTGTGATCGGACTAGCGGAAGACTTCTGCCAGGTAGTGACCCAACGAAGGCATCTAGACGACACCGCCCTGGTAGTGGAGGGCGAATCGGCTCGTGACTGGCTCCTTAAGGCACAGTGCTTCGCCGGCGACCCTACAGATGGGCCAGCACCACAATCAGCCCAGTCTCTGGATTAGCCCAGCACTTGGATCAGTTCAGTAACAGAGGGTCGGTCATCGGGGCCGTCGCCCCAGAATCCATAAGCCAAGTTTCCGTCGGCGTCGATAACAAAGTCACCACCAAGCTGGAGAGTGTCCTCGTCGGTCGACTGTAGAGCTCCTAAGCCCTTGTGCTTCCATAGGATCTGCACGTAGCGCCAGGCCGCACGCCAGCCCCAGACGCGCAATTTTGATCCACGTTCGAGACCGTATGCCCGGTAAGTGGCCAGCTCAGAGTCGATCAACACAGGTATTTCAAGGTGGTGATGTTCCACATAGGCAGCAACCATTTCGGGCGCACTAAATGTGACGACTGCGATCGTTGTCTTGGGAGGAAACTCATCGATCCGTTCGCGCACGGCGAGGACATGTTCTGAGCAGGGAAGTCAACGAAGGTGACGGTGAAAGATCAGCACAACCTGAGAGCCACCCAGATCAGAGAGTCGCCAGAGCTCGCCGCTGGAATCTGGAAGTTCTACCGCAGGCGCAGGCTGGTCCAATACAGGTCTGACCAATGACATGGCCGTCAACCTACAACACTGCGATACTCACACCATGACATCCGTGGCCGACCTGACCATCGACGGACTGCGCAAGTTGGGCATCAAGAACTTGTTCTGCATTCCGGGCATCCAGAACGATGATTTCTTTAACGCATTGGTTGATGCACGCGATATCAGACCCATCGTGTGTCGGCACGAACAGGGCGCATCTTTGATGGCCATGGGTGCGTCACAAGCCACGGGACAGCCAGCGGCCTTTTGTGTTGTCCCTGGACCGGGCATGTTGAACGCATCTGCCGGCATGAACTCTGCCTACTGGGCGGGCGGCCGGGTACTGGGCCTGATCGGGGCCATCCCGCACGGAGTCAAAGGCCAAAAGACCGGCGTCTTACATGATCTTCCCGATCCGACCCAAGTTCTGGCCAACCTGACCAAGCACGCCGCCTATGTCTCTGATGGTGAGTCCGCGCCAGGCACAATCAGTGCTGCTTTAGCCGCTCTAATGGAAAACGAACCAAGGCCAGTGAGCATCGAAGTACCGGTCGACGTTTGGTCAGCACCGGCGGACGGAATCCTTACTGCGCCACAGCGCAAAGCGCCATCGATCGATCCAGCACAGATCGAGGCTGCTGCTGCTGCGCTGGCCAAAGCCGAACGTCCCCTCATCGTGGTTGGCGGCGGGGCTCACGATGCAAGCGCCGAGGTGACGGCCTTGGCAGAGATGCTTCAGGCACCGGTGACCACCAGGCGCCAAGGCCACGGCGTTGTCGACTCCCGCCACGAACTTTATGTTCCGCTGACCGTCGGTCGCGAGTTCTGGCGTGACGCAGACGTGGTTCTGGCGGTTGGAACCCGGCTTGAGTTTCCTCTCCACTGGGGCGTCGACGAAGACCTCACGATCGTGATGCTTAACATCGACGAAAGCGAACTAACCCGCCGCAACCTGGGAGCTATCGGAATTCACGCTGATGCGGCTGCGGGGGCCATCGCCTTAATGGATGCCGTTGGTCCGCAAAACAGGTTCCGGTCTGGTGTGGTTGAACTGGTGGCAGAGCGTCGGGCCCATTTCAACTCCACAGTTGCCGCCGAACTTGAACCCCAAAGATTGCAGCTAGAAGCAATCCGCGACGTCCTGCCTGACGACGGCGTGATCGTAGAAGACGTAACCCAAATCGGTTTCGCCGCCCACTTGATGTTCGAGTTTCGGCATCCTCGTTCCTTCCTTACTTCGGGCACCGCCGGAGCCCTTGGTGCCGGAGTAGCGCATGCAATTGGCGCGCAGGCCGCTCTTCCAAGCCAAAACGTGTTGGGGATTGTTGGTGATGGCGGGTTTTTGTTCAGCGCCACCGAACTCGCAACTGCTGCCCAGCACAACATTGCTGTGACCATCATCGTCTATGACAACGCTTCCTACGGCAACGTAAAGCGGATCCAGGAACTGCGCTTCGGTAAAGATCGAACCATTGCCTCTGACCTGCAAAATCCCGACTTCGTGAAGTTCGGCGAGAGCTTCGGAATCCACAGCCAGCGGGCTGACACTCCAGATGAGTTACGTCCAGCTTTATCTGCCGCTTTCGCCCACGATGGCCCATCACTGATTGTTGCCAAAATGGGAGACGTGCCTAATCCCTGGCCGTATCTGCGAATGAATGAGGTCCGGGGCCCGCTTAAGGCGGATTAGCCCACTAAAAGGCGGATTAGCCCACTAAAGAGTGGGGTGGCAGGTGCCGATAGATACCTATGACGGCCAACGTTGCCACTTCGGGCCTTTCTGCACGTCCCCGACCCGATTCTCTATCCGCCGGGGAGCCCTCTCGCTATGAGGTCGACATCGCCATTCTCACGTGGAATGACGGACAGTTACTGGAAGCAGCGATTGCGTCTGCATTTGCGAGCCGCGATGTTTCGGTAAACGTGATTGTTGTGGACAACGGATCTGAACCTCCAGCTGTTGTTCCGCCCCGAGCGACCCTAATTCGCAACGAGAAAAACGCTGGAGTGGCCAGGGGTCGCAACCAGGCCATCGCAGCCGGCTCTGCTCCACTTGTGATGTTGCTCGATAGCGATGCCGAACTCTTGCCTGACGCAGTTGTGTCAATGGCGGCCGAGCTCGAACGCACTGCGTCTGGCGTAGTGGTTCCAACCTTTGTTGATCAGGACCCTTCGGCCAGTGCAGGACTTGCGCCAGGTCTGATCGTGAAGGCAAAACGTGTGCTTGGCCTAACTGCGACCTATGAACCGCTAGTTGATAGCACCGACACGTCGTGGCCTGTCGACTTTGGCATCGGAGCTTGCCAGCTATTCACTAGGGAGGCCTGGGAGCAAGTTGGCGGCATAGACGAGTCGTTCTTTTATGGCCCAGAAGATGTTGACTTCTGCTTACGCGTTCTCGATTCAGGGCTTCCCGTCCGCCAGCTCGCTGGCGAAATGGTCATTCACCCGCCGCGCCGACGCCACCGCCGACCCATAAACAAGTCGGGCATTCGCCACATGTGGGCCGTGGCTCGGTACTTGGTCCGACACCGCAAGCGTTTGCTGTCAGTGGGATCATCGTCATGAAGCGTCTAGTTGTCATCGAAGCGAATGAGGTTCCGCTACGCGTACTACGCGAAGTCGTTGGCCAGGGTAAGGCGCCCAACATCGAGCGTCTTCTGTCGGCTGGAAAGGTCGGCGAGACCGTTGTGTCGGTTGAAGCCGACGACAGATATCTGTACCCGTCCCAGACTTGGGCAACGCTGGCGATGGGTATCGATTACGACTCACATGGCGTCTACTGGTACGGCGACCCCAAGCCCAGTTCGTATCCGCTCTACTGGCAGGCAGCGGCCGATGCCGGGCGCTCGGTTGGTCTTGTTGGCACTTTGCACTCAAGCCCGTTCGAACAGTCACTATCGAACCCGAACATCTCCTTTGCCATACCGGACTGCTTCGCTGACGACTCAAGGACCAAGCCCGACCGCTACAGCCGGGCTCAGGCAGCGAACATCAAGCTGACCCAAGGCAACGGTCGAAAAAGCTCACTTGTCGGCTCCCTGAAATCGGCCGCTGGTCTTGGCTCGCTCGTTGGCGCTGGAATGAGCCCGCAAACGGTTGCCCGATTAGGGGCGTTGGTCGGTTCAATCGCAGCAAAGCAGATCCCTCCGGAACGGCTGCGTTTGGGTCAAGATCTGGTCTTCAGTGACGTGTTTGTGCACTTGGCCAAAAAGCAGGATCCGGACCTCTGCAGCTATTTCACGAACCATGTAGCGGCGATGATGCATCGTTATTGGTATGCCATGTTTCCCCAAGACTGGGATCGCAAGATCTATCCCGACACATGGCGTGACCGCTACAAGAACGAGATCTCCGCCGCCGTGGCTCAACTGGATAGAACTGTCGGTCGACTAATGCAGTGGGCCGAAGAGACCGACCGAGCCTTATTGCTGGTAAGCAGCATGGGCCAGCGAGCAAACCAAAACGTCGACACGGCAAAGACCGCTGCACCGGTCTTGCGGAATGCCCACCAGTTCGCAAAGGCACTTGGTCTTCCAGAAGAATCCGAAGCGGTTCGAGCGATGATCCCGACGCAGTCGTGGCGGTTGGCTGACGCCGATATTGCAGCAACCGAAGGCAAGCGGCTGATCAGCGACCCGTTCATTGGCGGGTTGATTGAGGTCGATGTCGTTGAAGATCTATTGAGCGTCACCTACCGGCTCGATGCCGATACCGAACTGGTCGGCTCCGGCGGATTCGCGACCCCAATGAACGAAGCCGGCTTCCTGGTTGAAGGCATCGATGACCACACTTGTGGCGTGCACGACCCGGTTGGCACCTTTGCCCTTTGGAACGCTCCTAACGCCGTTGTTCCAGAATCGATGAATCTCCTCGAGGTTGCCCCGGGCATTCTGAACGCGCTTGGTGTGGCGCCACTGGACCATCACCGCACGCCTAGTTGGTCGCTGTGATGGATAACTTCACACAGCAATCCTCAACCCAGCAGTGCTCAACCCAGCAGTGCTTTACAAAGCAGTACATAGCTGATGAGTTCGGCAACGAGCTGATCAAAGCCCGGCTGCTTCATGAGCGCTCACAAGGTTCGCTGTTCACTGCTCCGGCAGTCATAGCTAACAGCAGCAACGAAGCTTCGATTCAGTATGAGTTGGTTGACTGCTCGCAATCGCTGATGGATGTGTTGGGCGCTGCCGATCGTTCCCGTGAGTCGATTCTTAGCCTCCTATCCACGGTTGGACGTTGCCTCGGCCAAATTCATCAGATCCCCGTTCCTCCCGAGTCGGTTGAGTTTCAGCGTTCCGATCTTTTTGCCAACGCGTTAGCGGCAAGGACCAGTGCTGACCACCTTGACTCCGAACATTGTGTGTTGCAGCACGGGGACTTCGGCTTTACCAATATCTTCGTGACGAACGGGCAGGACCTAGTGGTCATCGACCCGAGTCCAAACCAGTACACCTCGGTGCACGTCCTCAACATCGACTATCCGGAACTCGACCTGGCAATCTTGGTAGCCCATCTGGTGGGTCGGGCTGCTAACCCAGTGGCGCTTGGTCGGTCCGCGGTGTTTGGGCGGGCCATGATCGATGCGGTAATCGCTGGCTATGAACTAGCGGGCACTGCCATCGATCGTGACCGACTGCGTCTTTACACCCGGGCTGGTATCGACGCTGTCCGTAACTTCGCCTCCGATGGGTCCCAGGCCCACCGGCGAGCAATTCTCAAACCCCTATCAGCAGTTCTGGCAAGGAATATTTCATGACCGACATCACTTATCGCACTTCGCACCTTGGTTCGGAAAAGGCGTCGAGCTACAACGATGACTATGACAACAGCTTCCTTGGCTACTTCTGGAACCAGGTGGAAAAGCCCCTTCTGTTGGACCTCCTTGCTGAGGTATTCCCAACTGGGCTTAGCAATGCTCGCCATCTTGATGTGGCGTGTGGGACGGGTCGCGTACTGGGCGCAATCAGTGAGCTGACCTCTGAATCTCACGGGGTCGACATCTCACCAGACATGCTTCATTTCGCCGAGTTGAATGCCCCGAAAGCCCAGGTTCGAGTGGCTGACATTACCGACTTCCGCGAGGTTGAAGCCTACGATCTGGTGTCTGCGTTTCGATTCTTCCTTAACGCAGAGCAACCGCTTCGTGACGCTGCCCTGGAATCGATAGTTGCCGCCATGAAGCCCGGGGCAGTCTTTGTCACAAACATTCACGCCTCTCCAGCCAGTGTGATTGGCATGTTCCGTCGCGTTAGCAAAGCAATGGGGCGGGTGGCAGACAACACGATGCGTCACGAAGACTTTGCCGATTTCCTTACTAGCGCCGGACTTGAAATCGTGGCTAGCCGAACCTATGGCTTCGTCCCACTGAGCACCAAGATCAGCCCGTCGTTGATGAGCCCGTTGTGCAGCCTTGACAACAAACTGACCTCAGTTTTGCCGAGTCGTTCGAAGTTCGCTTCCGACTGGCTCGTGGCGGTGAGGAAACCGACGTGACATTGAGCACCGCCGCTGCGAGCGTTCCCGCAGCGGAGGACGATCAAACAGTTTCGAGTAAGCGAGTGCTCGACCTGCGGCTCCTGGGACTCGACCAGGCCATCTACTCGGCCTCCAACTTTGGCCTAGCCGCCCTAGGTGGTCGGAGTTTGGCGCAGGCCGACTTCGGTCGTTTTGCCTTTGTGATCTTGGCTATCTCGGTCTTTGTAAACTTGGGCAAAGCCATATGGCATGAGCCTGATCTGGCTACAGGGAACACCCGGCTAACTCCTGGACCTTGGGTTCTGCTTGGAATCGCTGCGGTGTCCCTGGCTACTTGTGGGGCAGCATTTGCATTCGGGTTTGCGTCGTTGCCTTTGATGGCCTTTCTTGGAGTCGTTGTTGCCGTGCTTCAGGACCGCAGCCGCTATGGCGCGCTTGCTGTGAACAGAATCAAGCCAGTCATCGCCGGCGATGCTGCGTGGCTGCTCGTAATAGTTGGCGCCTTTGCGCTGCAAAGTCGATTCGAACGGCCGGAACAGATCATTGGAGTGTGGATTCTTGGTGCAGTCTTGGGTCTTGCGCCACCGGCCTTGTCGAGCCTGAAGCTCGGCGCAACCGGAGCTAGTCCGAGCGTTCGGCTGACGGAACGCCAAGCGTTGCTTGTGGACTTCATGTTGTTCTCGGGGATGACCCAGGTTGGAGGGTTAGCCGTCGCGCTTGTTCTTCCAATCGAAGCTTTTGCCTCCGTTCGGGGAGCGATCATCATCTTCGGGCCTATCGGGGTTCTCACCGGCGCCCTCACTACTTGGATCTTCGGTTCTTTGGATCAATCGACGCCCGATGTTGCCGTGGTTTCAAAGCGTGCGGTCCAGTTAGGTCTGCTAAGTGCAGGCCTGACCGGATTGGTAGCGCTGGTTCCCGCAAGCATCGGTCGGAGCGTTCTTGGTTCGGGTTGGCCTCCAGTATGGGTGCTGTTGGGAATCGGAGTTGCGGTTGCGCTACAAGCTCTTTCCACCCCGGGAATGATGTTGCTGCGGCTGCTTAAGTCTCACAGGGTGTTGCTTCAGCTTCGGCTCGGTGCGTTCGCTTCGTTTGTGTTAGTCGTGATTGGCGTGGCGGCTCTAAGCCAGGCGGCTACGGCAACAGCGGCTGCCTACGGCATTGTGAACGGACTGCTTGCGGTTGGCGTTTGGACCCATCTGCGGAGGCAGTTCGCACAATAGGCTTGGCCCATGACTGAGTACGCAAGCTACCCCTCTCTGCTGGACCGAACTGTCTTCATAACTGGAGGTGCTGACGGAATTGGTTCAGGCATCGTGGAAGAGTTCGTTCGCCAGGGCTCCAAGGTTGGGTTCGCGGACATAAACGTAGAGAAAGCAACCGAGACCTTGTCTCGCTGCGCGGCGCTTGAACCCAGGCACTTGCCAGTCTTTTACGAAGTCGATTTGGTCGATGTGGAGGCACTAACAAGCGCGGTCGGTCAGGCCGAAGCAGACTGTGGTGGCCCAATCGCAGTGCTAGTCAATAACGCCGCATCCGATGATCGCCACACATGGCAAGAAATGACCGCGGAATACTGGGACGACCGGCTGAACACAAACCTGCGGCACTACTTCTTCGCACTGCAGGCAGTGGCTCCTGGAATGATCGAGGCTCAGAACGGGTCAATTATCAACATTGGCTCCAGCAGCTACATGATGCAGGAAGACTTCTTCCCTGGTTATGCCATTGCAAAGTCAGGCGTGGAGGGAATAACCCGCACGATGGCACGGACCTTTGGCGCAGACAACGTGCGGGTCAACACAGTGCTGCCCGGTTGGGTGGCAACCGAGAGACAGCTGACTAAGTGGTGGAGTGAAGAGGGCGAAGCGGGAACCCTGTCAGATCAGGCGATCAAGAGACGGATCTACCCGAAAGAGTTCGCACAGATGGTCTTGTTCTTGGCCGCTGATGACGGTGCGGCTTGCACTGCCCAACAGTTTCTAGTTGACGGTGGACGCCGCTAGGCAAAAACCGTGCGACCAATCCACTCTGCGATGAGGGCTGGCTTGTCGATGCCTTCGATCTCAACAGTCATGATGCGGGTCTGGTCAACCGCGTTGCCCTTCAACTCGACGTTCGAAGTTGTTGCAGTTGCCCGGATTCGAGAGCCCGATGGAACTGGGTTGATAAAGCGAACCTTGTTCATGCCGTAGTTCACTCCCATGAGTACGCCATCTAGCTTGATGTCGTTCGGAATCGAGCTGGACAGGTGCACCAACATTGACAGGGTTAGGAACCCGTGGGCGATTGTGCCACCAAAGGGAGTTTGGGCTGCCCGTTCTTGATCGAGGTGGATGAACTGGTGATCCAGCGTTGCATCAGCGAAGTCGTTAATGCGCTCCTGGGTTAACTCGAACCAGTCTCCAGCAACGGGGTCCTGGCCGATGGTCGCTTGGATAGCGTCGGCTGCTTTTTGGGCGTTCTCGCTCATTCAGTCTGCTCCTAGGGCAAAGTCTGCGTACTCGGTGTCAGTACTTTCTAGATGTTCGAACTGTATTACGCCAATCTCTTCAAACTTGGTTCGCAGCCAACCTTCGCCAGCATCAAGAAGACCCAGTTTCTTGCAGTTAGGAACAATCTTGGAGAACAACAAACGCTGGAATTCCTTTTCCTCTTCTGGTGCCTCAAGCTGGAACTTGATGATCTCACGGGTGTCATCCACACCTAAGCGGTGCCAAACTTCCTGCCGCAGGAATCGATCGCGCATGCGCAGCGCCGATTCAAACGCAAACTCCTGTCGTTCTTGAATTTCGGCAAGGCTCAGATCTTGGTAGTACTCCTGAAGGCTCAACACTCCAAAGGCAACGTGACGGGCCTCGTCGCTCATCACATAGCGCAGCAACTTCTTCAGAAGCGGCTCCTGGGTCATGTTGTGCAAGAAGCCAAATGCGGCCAGCGCTAGGCCCTCGATCATGATTTGCATGCCCAGGTACGTCATGTCCCAACGGCTGTCGTTGATCACGTCGTCCAGCAGGTGCTGAAGATGAATGTTAACCGGGTAGTGGTCTTGAATCTTCAAGTCGAGATACTTCGCAAACACTTCGACGTGCCTAGCCTCATCCATAACCTGGGTAGAGGCGTAGTACTTTGCGTCGATCCATGGCACGGTTTCAACGATCTTGGCAGTGGCAACAAGAGCGCCTTGTTCGCCATGCAAGAACTGGCTCAGCTGCCAAGTCAGGCCCTCCCGACCTAGCTCAAACCACTCTTTGTCGCCCCAGTTCTTCAGTGGGCTGCCGGGTTGTTCGGCGGCGCGACGTAGCGACTGATCCTGAAACTCTGCGACCGGGCGCATGTCTTCGAGAACCTTGTCCATGTCCACGTCGATTGACCAGTCGAGGTCAGTTTCGCCGTCCCACATTGAGTGTTTGGCCTTCTCATAAAGTTTGTTCAGGCGCGGTCTGGAACCCTTCTCATAGTCCCAGGTGAAGATGGAGTCAGCGTTGTTCTGCACCACCTTGATTGACGCGTCCACGTCTTCGTTACGCATTGCCAAGATGGCGTCGATGTCGTTCGCGTGATCTCTTCCGATGATGTCTCTATCGATAGCAGTCATACATACACCGTAAGTTCAGCTGTGACATACGTCAAACAGCAAGCGTTCTGACCTGGCTACCAACCAAAGAATCCGAACTGACCTGGCTACCAGCCAAAGAATCCGAACTGACCTGGGAAACCGCCGGGTTTGACTGGCTACACCGCCAGAACGGGAGAGTTTGACTGGCTACACCGCCAGTACAGGAGCGTTAGAACGGGAGGAAGCGGAGTCCGAAGCGTTAGCTGATGCCGTTGATCTGGCTTGGCCGGCTGAAGACCTCTTCAAGCATCGGCACGAACTCTTCAATCGCCATGTTTTCATAGGCCGGGTCGAAGCAGTTCTGGTCATAGCTTTGGCAGAAGTCTGCACACGCATCGAAGTAAGGCGACTCGCTGTAGCGGTCTCGGGCGTCCTTGTCACCACCTAGGTGATGGAAGTAGTAGTAACCCTGGAAGATTCCGTGATGCTTGATCACCCAGTGGGTTTCCTCATCGACGTATGGGGCTAACAGCGCGGCGGCTGCGTCGCTGTGGTTCTCAGGAGCGAAGGCATCGGCCACGTCGTGTAACAACGCTCCAACCACAAGGTCGATTCGTTCATTGTTACGGAAAGCTCGAGTTGCCGACTGAAGCGAGTGCTCGTAACGGTCAATCTGGTAGCCCAAAGGGTCACCCTTCAGCATCCCCATCATGGTGATGAGGTTGTTGACTAGTGCTCCCCGGGCGTGGTCTTCGAATCGGGGCGTGAGCATCTCGTAGTCGGCCTTGGTGCCGTACTTCATCTCTGTCCAGGAAACCGTCGTCATGAAACCTGACAATACCGGTTACTGGGTGTAGCGGCGAGCCTTGGCTTGTTTGCCCCGGACCTTGGTTGCAGACAGCGCGCTGATCACCTTTTCGACCGATTTCTCGGGTACTCCAACAACAGCAAACTTGTCGTTGATCCGAATCGGGCCAATATCGCTTCCAGGAATTCCGACTTCGTTAGCAATTGCACCAACCAGATCTCCCGGACGAATGCCGGCTTGTTTACCCAGTGCGACATAGACGTAGCCTGTGTCGCCATTAGCCCGGGGCTTGCGAGGACCCTTCTTGTCGAACTTGGCGTTCCCGTTCCGACCGTTCCGGCCATTTCGGTCGCCGCGGTCGTGCTTGTTGTTCTTACGATCGCGGTTGTTACCAGACCATGCGTCAGGGATCTCAACCTGATCGTTTACCGAACCACGCGCAACATGGGCCAACTTCAGCGCAGCCAAGGCAATGTTGCGGTCCGTGTCGTCACCCTTTAGAGCGTGAAGAACCGAATTGAAGTCTTCGAGGTCTTCCGAAGCCAGTGCTTCTCGTACAGCTTCAACAGTCATTTCGATTTGCCGTGCCCGAAGGTCAGCAACTGTTGGAACCTTCGACATTTCGAAAGTCTGCTTGGTTAGCCGCTCAATGTTCTGAAGCAAGCGTTTCTGGCGAGGTTCAGCCAAAGTGATGGCCACACCTTCGCGGCCTGCCCGGCCAACTCGGCCAATTCGGTGGACGTAGCTCTCGGCTGCGGCCGGGACGTCGTAGTTCACAACGTGGGTGAGAGTGTCGACGTCAAGCCCGCGTGCTGCAACGTCGGTTGCAACCAGAAGCTCAGCTGTGCCGTCACGCAGGCGACCCATAACTCGATCGCGCTGAGCTTGATCCATTCCGCCATGAAGCGCTTCGGCGCGATAGCCACGCCCGTTCATCACAACGGTTAGCTCATCGACCTCGGTCCGGGTTCGACAAAAGATGATGGCCGAACCTGGCGCCTCGATGTCGAGAATCCGGCCCAGGGCGGAGTTCTTGTGCGCTCGGTTGACCATGTAGACGGTCTGGCGAATCAACTTCTTAGATTCGGCTGCTTCGGCCGCGCCGATTTGGATGCGAACTGGATCGGTCTGGTATTTCTTTGCGATTGAAGAAATACGAGGTGGCATTGTGGCGGAGAAAAGAACTGTCTGACGCTCTTGTGGGGTGGCATCGAGAATGGTCTGGATGTCTTCCATGAAACCCATGTCAAGCATCTCATCGGCTTCGTCGAGAATGACCGTTTTCAGGTTGTCCATCTTCAGCGAACGGCGCTTCAGGTGGTCGATTGCCCGACCCGGGGTGGCGACCACAATGTGTACGCCTCGCTTTAGGGCCTGAAGCTGCTTCTGGATCGGGGCGCCGCCATAAACCGCAAGAGCCCGGACACGCTGTTCGGCTCCATAGGAGTTGATTGCCTCACTCACCTGAACAGCAAGTTCACGGGTTGGAACCAAGACCAGAGCGGTGATCTCAACCTTGGCATCTGAATCAATACCGTTTATCACCGGCAACGCAAACGCTGCGGTCTTTCCGGTTCCGGTTGCGGCTTGGCCAAGCAAGTCCGCGCCGTCGAGCATGGCTGGAATGGCCTCACGCTGAATCGGGGTTGGTTCTTCGTAGCCGAGGCCCGAAAGTGCTTTCAAAAGTTCGTCGCGCAGCCCTAAAGCGGCAAAACCGCTGGGATTTTCGGACGAAGTTTGCTCTCCTGTGACCTCGCTAAGGGCCATCTCGAGGTCATTCATTGCATACTACTTCGTTAGGGAACCCTCCATTCTAGCCGCTAAACCCTGGCAACGGGCATGTGCGGTTGGGCACTAGTCTTAGAACCAATGGCGTCGTTCAAGGATGAGTTCACAAAGAAGTTCCTGGAGACCAGCCGCAAGGCCGGTCAAACCGTGGGCAAATCGGTGGCGAAGCACGCCCAGGCCAGGGGGTTAGAAGACAAACTGCAGGAGCTTCAAAAGCAAGGTCTGCAGATTCCCGGAGTGGCGGCACCCCGGACGCTGCAAGACGTGCAGCAAGAGCTAGACAGTCTTGTTGGCTTGGACAGCGTAAAGGAGCAGGTCCGCACACAGATGGCCTTTCTGTCCATCCAAAGCGAGCGTCGAACACACGGCCTGGCCGATGTGCCGACTAGTAATCACCTGGTGTTTACCGGTAACCCTGGCACCGGCAAAACAACCGTTGCTCGCCTGATTGCGGAGATGTACGGCTCGATTGGACTGTTGTCCAAAGGGCATCTTGTCGAGGTAGACCGGGCGGGCCTAGTGGGCCAATACGTTGGCCATACGGCCCAAAAGACCAACAGGGCCGTGAAGAAGGCGCTTGGGGGAGTGCTGTTTGTTGACGAGGCTTATGGCTTGTCGCCGCGAACAGCCGCTGTCGGCGCCGATTTTGGCTCTGAGGCCATCGAGACGCTGCTAAAGCGGATGGAAGATCACCGCGGCGATCTCATTGTGATAGTTGCGGGTTACCCGAAACTGATGGAGAACTTCCTCCAGTCGAACCCCGGACTGCGTTCTCGTTTCGCGCGGGAGATCAACTTTCCCGACTATTCGCCGTCGGAACTGGTGGAGATCATGAAGAAGATTGCTTCCGAAGCTGACTACACAATTGCTAGTGACGCTGAGCCCACGCTCGGAGCGATCTTTGAAGGGGCGGTGAAGACTCGTCGATTCGCCAACGGTCGCTACGCCCGCACGTTGTTTGAACAATCCATAAATCGCCAAGCACTTCGGTTGTCTTCAAGTGCAGCGATGGATAGCTCGTCTCTAGACAAACAAACACTCACCACCATCACCTCAGTTGACATCAAAGAGGCATCGAGACTCGTCGACCTCGGCTAGCCAGAACATTAAACGTGACTACCAGGTAGCGTTGGGTCATGGCCAATGTTGTAGTGACTTTGTTGGGCGATGATCGTGCCGGGCTTGTGGGCGCACTTGCCGAAGTCGTTGCGTCTCATGGTGGGAACTGGGAGAAGAGCCACATGGCCGAGCTCGCCGGGAAGTTTGCTGGCATTGTGCTGGTGACTGCACCAAGTTCGGCTGTTGAGGCACTAGCCGCCGATCTCGAAGCCCTAGAGACCGCCGGACTTTTTGAGATTCAGGTGGAGCGAGCGTCCGACGCCGCCGCGCAGACAACTGCTTCAACTCGCGTGCTTCTTGACCTGGTGGGTCAAGATCACCCTGGCATCGTCTCAGATGTGTCAAATGCGCTTGCTCAGAAGAACGTGAGCATTGATGAACTTGAAACCGGGATCGAGGCCGCACCGATGGGCGGCAAGTTGTTTAAGGCAACAGCCACACTGGAGGTTCCAAAGGGTTTGTCGCTTGAAGATCTAAACGAAGCGCTGGAATCGATCAACCATGACCTAATGGTTGACCTAAGACTCGACGACGCCTAACACTCGGTCTAGGTAGTCGTTGCGAAACACGCCCTCGGGGTCTAGCTCGCTGCGAACTTGGGCAAATCCATCCCATTCCGGGTAACGAGGCGCCAACGTCTCGGCGGTTTGGAAGTGCATCTTGCCCCAGTGAGGGCGGCCGTCGTAGTCGTCCATGATTCCTTCCACCATTCGGAAATAGGGCTCATGTTCCATCCCTTTGTATTGATGGACAGCAACCCATGCCGAGTCTCGGCGGTAGCCAGTTGACAATGGAATGTCGTCCGCAGCCGAAGCCCTAACTTCGATAGGAAACAGAGGGGCTGTCTCCATCTGTTTGATCCCGGCGTTGACGCGGCCGATCACTTCACCTAGTGCTTCCCGAGGGATGCCGTATTCCATCTCAACAAACTTGACGTGTCTAGGGCTGGCAAAGACTCGATAGCTCTTGTCAATGAGTTCCCGCTCGCTAGCTGCGTCGACCATCAGCTTTCGGAGCCTTTCGGTGGTCGACGGGAACCGTCGCGATGTGCGGTTGATCAAATCAAAGACTCCATTTTCAAGAACGATTTTGTCGATGAAGTACTTGGCTTTGGAAGGCGGCTCTGGTTGTTTGGTAGTCCTGTTGTTCTGCTTGGTGAGACACGTCGTGGTTCCGGGAAACCAAAACAGTTCGGCATGATCGCTGCTGGTCAAGAAATCCTCGATGTCTTCACAAGTAGCTTCGAGGTCAACGACTTGTTCAACAGCATGGAGATTAAAAGCGGGCACGGTCTGCAACGTCACTGACGTGACCACACCCAGAGCTCCCACGCTGACCCGAGCAAAGCGCAAAAGATCGGGTTGGTTATCGCCATCGAGCTGCAATATCTGGCCGGTTCCAGTGACTATCTGCATGCCAACGATCTGGGTAGCGAGATTCCCTAACGTGGTGCCCGTTCCATGCGTTGCAGTAGCGGTAGCTCCGGCTACCGATTGCACCGCAATATCGCCCAGATTGGGCAGGGCCAGGCCGACTTCGTCGAGTTTCAGATTCAGGTCATCCAGAATCATTCCGGCGCCAACGGTGATTAGCCCCGTCTCGGTGTCGAGCTTCTGAAGGCCCGAGAGTCTTTCGAGGTCTACCATTACTCCTTCGGTCATGGCAGCACTGGTGAAGGAATGGCCAGCACCGATTGCTTTAACCCGCTGACCGCGCAATGCGGCTCGAGTGACGATTGCTGCCACTTCTTCTGTGGTTTCGGGCTGTTCGATTGTGACTGGGTCACAACTCTGGTTTCCTGCCCAGTTAGAGGGTTTCGAATCTTTGGTCGATGCTGGTCGAGCTAGCTTCATGGCTCCAAGTTAGGGTTAACACATGGACATGGCCCAATGACTGATCGAACTGCGGAGTGGGAACAGCTGCGTGCCGCCTACCTAAAGCCGGCATCACAGCGTGCTGGCACGACTGCTCGCGGAATGCACCACATAGCGCTCCTGTCATCTGACCTGGAAAAGACCATCAAGTTTTATGACCAGCTTCTGGAGTTCCCACTTACCGAGCTGTTCGAAAACCGTGATTACCCAGGTTCAACCCACTTCTTCTTCGACATTGGTCTTGGTAACCAACTTGCGTTCTTTGACTTTCCTGGCCTTGGGCTCGAGCCTTACTCAGAAGTTCTAGGGAGCATGCATCACTTAGCAATCTCGGTTGAGCGCCAAACTTGGGAACGACTCAAGGGCAAGCTCGACGCGGCCGGTGTAGAGACTCAAATCATCAGCGACAGCTCGATGTATTTCAGTGGGCCCGACGGTGAGCGTCTCGAACTCATTTCCGACCCGCTAGGTGAGATGTACGGCAACCAAATCGGGTAGAGGGCTGCACCATCGGCGAACTGGGATTGGTCCCTAGCTATGGTTCATTCAGGGTCAGCCCGAAAGGTTGCGCCCAGTAGCTGCAAGACCTAGTAGCTGCAAGACTGTCGCCTACAACTTAAGAGGGAACTAATGGGAACGCTTGCGTGGATCGTCGGAGTCGTCGCTGGACTAGGCTTTTTGATGACTGGGGTTATGAAGCTCTCCGCCCAACAGATGGCGGTGGACATGCTCACTCACGTCGGTGCAGCAGACAAACGCATGCTGATTGGTGCAGCTGAGGTCGCTGGTGGCATTGGCCTCATTTTCGGAGCGGCTAGCTCTCCGGGGGATGGCGAGTGGCTTGGTGTGATCGCTGCGCTTGGGCTGATCGTCACGATGGTGTTGGCGGTGCAGGCTCATCTCAAGGCAGGCGACACGATCAAAGATGCCGTGCCAGCAATTGTGATGGGGCTCATGACTGTCGTTTACATAGTTGCGCTGCTCGGTAATAACTAGCTGGCGGCTGCAGCGGCTGCGGCTGCGAGATCGGCAGCTTTGTGCTTTTCAGCGAAGCGGACTGCGATCCAGCTGGCGGTTCCATAGGCCAGATATGCGGCCATTAGCGGTGTGACCGATCCTGCGATGAATCGGTCGGTAAGGGTCGCCAGAAGGGCACCTCCACCCATCTGCAGAACGCCTGTTACCGCCGCTGCGGTCCCGGCTAGAGCACCCATCGGCCCCATAGCTTCCGACGCGATCAACGAGTTCATAAGCGTTCGTACTGCGTTAATGAATGTGACCAGTCCGAACCAGGGCCAGAACGACGGAGCGCCGTCGGCAAGCACCGAAATCGCAAATGCGGCAGCGGCTCCAAAGACGCTAAGGGGCAACACTATGTTCAACATCCGCGTTACACCGGTCTTTGTTACTAAACGGCTGCCGAAGAAGGTGACAAGTCCGACGATGATGCTCATTCCGCCGAAGCTGATGGCAAACGAATCATCTCGGTCATAGACCTGATCAAAGAGCTGGGCAGAGTTCGACAGGAACGATCCGAAGGATGCAAAGTCAAACATCATCGCCAGAGCGAACCCAAACGTCGACTTCGTTCTCACCACCGCACCGATTGCCTGGCTGGTCTTGCTGAATGACAGTGGTCGTCGATCTTCCTCGGCCAGCGTCTCAGGCAAGCGACGCACCCAAAGGGCCAAGGCGATCGCCAAGATCCCCGGGGCGGTAAAGGTAAACCGCCAGTTGGTCGCGTCCAAAACGCCCTGACCTAGCAGCGGGGCGATGGCGGGGATGATCATAAAGGCCGCCGTCGAGGCAGCAACCACTTTGGCCATACGGTCGCCCTCGTAGACATCTCGGGCGATCGCCAGTGTCATCGCCCGCGGTGCTCCGGCGGCTAGTCCCCAGAGGAAGCGACTGGCCAACAGAAGCCCAAATGACGGAGCAGCTCCGGAAGCAATTGCTGCAATCACGTAAATGATCAGACCTGTGTTCAGCACAACCTTGCGACCGAAGCGATCGGCTAGAGGCCCGACTACCGCTTGGGCTGTTGCCAGACCAAGAAAGTAAACAGTGACGATTAACGCCAGCGATGACGCATTGGTCAGTGCGAAGGCTTCTTCAACATCATCGAAGGCCGGGAGGGTGAAGTCGATCCCAAGTGCGGTTGTAGCGCTGATGGCAGCTAGGAGGAAAATGAACTCGCGTTCTGAGACTGGCGGGCGTTCGCTCAAGCGGGCCAGTCTAAGGCTGTGGCCAGTGCTCTGTGACCCATCGAGGCCATCGCGGGACTGTCTGCGGAATGGGCCAGGTAAGTGAGGCCTAGCGAGATCGCCCAGCCTTGGGATCTGAGCCAGGTGTTGTCGTCGCAGCCAATCAGCTGTCGGAACTCGACAAGCTGTGGGCGATCAAAGAGCATCCACGCAGAAGAGATGTCGGTTGCTGGGTCGCCCGAAGTGATGTCTCCAAAGTCAATGATGGCTCGAATTTTGCCATCACTGGCGATGATGTTGAGCGGGTGAAGATCGCCGTGCAGCCAGACCGGAGCACCGTCGTAATCGGCGACGCTCACGGCCAAATCCCATTTGCGCTTGAGATCGTCAACGGTCCAAGACAAGCCCTCGGTGGCAGTAATGTCATCCGTTAACCCCTCTAAGTACCGGAGTGTTTGGGAATAGCGTGAAGAAAGCGGTGTTCCCCGATGTGTATTTGCTGGGGCATCGGCCGGCGCCGCCTTGTGTAACTGGGTCAGGAACTGGGCTAACACCACGTGTTGCTTAGAGTCGAGGGTGGTCTTCGCTGCAGGCACGCCGTCGAACCAAGGCGTGATGCTCCAGTGCCATGGGTATTCAGCGGAGGGTTTCCCAAATGCGATCGGCGTAGCGATGTTAAGGGAGAGGCGTTTAGCTAGCTCAGGTAGCCACCTCTGCTCGTTGAGCACTAGCGGCGCGGCTAGCGAGCGCCGGGGAAGCCGAACCGCAAGATCAGGGCCGAGGCGGTACATCGAGTTGTCCCAGCCGTTGCCAACCAGCGTCAGGTCAAGGTCGGCGTATTCGCCGAACTGGCTGTCAACTAAGGACCTAACCAGCTCCTCGGTTACGTCGATTTCCGCCGCTGGGGTATCCGATGCCACCGACCCAAGTCTGGCGGGCCACGGCTAGTCTCCAAACATGGGTATTCAAGACGAACCAATCGACCTTGACGACGCCTATTCATTGGTGACACCAGAGGACAATCGGGCGCTATATGCCCGTTGGGCCGAGACTTATGACGAGGGTTTTCTGGCTACCCACGGCTACATCTATCACGAAGGCGTAGCCCAACTATTCGCACGGTACGGATCAGCGGGCGGGCCGGTCTTAGACGTTGGGTGCGGCACCGGCGCTGTGGGTGTTTCGCTCGCCGCGAACGGGCTAGGTGAAGAGATTCACGGCATTGATATCTCTGCGGAGATGTTGAAGGTTGCGTCCACCAAGACACAGTCCAATGGCGACCCGGTCTACCAAAAGCTGATCGAAGCCGATCTCACCAAGACGATTGACCTCGAGAGCAATTTCTATAGCGGCGGGGTGATCAGCGTTGGCACATTCACACACGGCCACTTGGGCCCAGAGTGTCTTGGCGAGCTGCTTCGAGTAGGTGCACCCGGGTCAACTGCAGCTATTGGAATCAACTCGGCTCACTACATCTCCCATGGCTTTGCCGAGTATTTCGACTCCAAGCACAAAGCGGATTTGATATCGAAAGTGGAAATAGTCGAGCTTCCGATCTACGACGCAGCGACGGCAACCCTGGAAGACAAGAGCGAGCTTGATTCGATTGCCTACGTCGCAATCTTCATCAACCGAACCCACTAGCCAAGTAGTGTTGTGTTCATGTTGATGGACACAATCCGGACAGACCTCAAAGCAGCCATGAAAGCCCGAGATGCGTTGAAGCTTCGATCGCTGCGGGCCGTGATTGCCGCCGTGCAGGAGCAAGAAGTGTCAGGCAAGGGTGCCAAGACACTTGACGACGCCGGAGTTCAAAAGGTCATCGCCGCCCAGGTCAAACGCAGGGTGGAAGCCGCAGAAGCATTTGAGGCCGGCGATCGGGCCGACAAGGCCGCCGACGAACGAGCCGAGATCGGCGTTCTTGAGGCTTACCTGCCTTCGCAGCTGTCGGATGAGGAGATGATCCAGTTGGTGGAGGCGACCTTGGCCGAAGAGGGCATCACAACCAAGGCAGACATGGGCAAAGCGATGAAAGCGGTAAATCAGAAAGTTGCTGGCCGAGCCGACGGGCGAGCTGTGGCCGATGCAGTTAAGGCCCGCCTGGCCTAGAAGTCCGATGCCCTAGAAGTCAATGCCTTTCTTGGCGCGAATGCCTTTTTCGTAGGCGTGCTTAATGCTGTTCACTTCACTGACGGTGTCTGCCACATCAATCAGCTCTTGAGGGGCGTCCCGGCCGGTCAGGATTACGTTTACCTTCGGCGAGCGATTCTGGATGGCTTCGACCACTTCGGCCGTTGAGATCCACCCCCAGTTCATCGGGTAGGTGATCTCGTCGAGAATAAGCGTTCGGTACTCGCCACTTTCCATCAGTGACTTCGAGTGCTCCCAGCCCGCTTGAGCCACGGCCTGGTCCTCTGAAAGATCTTCTGAGTCCCAAGAGAAGCCCTCGCCCACGGTCCACCACGCAACGCCAAGCTGGCGTCCGACCTTCTCTTCACCAACCTGCCAATTACCTGACTTGATAAATTGCACCACCGCAGTGGGCCAATCACGGGCGACGGAGCGAATCATCATTCCAAAAGCTGACGAGCTCTTTCCTTTGCCATGGCCCGTGTTCACCACAACGAGTGACTCCGCGCTGCGGAGCCCGTCAGGTCGTGGGTCGCTTTCTGGTACGTTGTCTTGGGCTGAGCTGTCCTCTGAGGCGGCCATTTCGGGTGATCCAGAATCCTGTGACATAGAACGCTGAGGCTAGCCGCCAGTTGCCAATAGCATTGGATCGTGACTTCAAAGGCTGAGACGCCAAATCAACTAGTGGTCGGCGGAGTAGCTGAGCATTACAACCTCCCCTGGCACCTCATGATGGAATCGCCGGCCTACGCCGATCTGGGTCTTGAACTGAAGTGGGTAAACACCCTCGGCGGGACAGGAGAGATTGCGACCTCCCTCGCTTCGGGCGCGCTAGATATAGCCACCGCACTGACCGAAGGCATGATCGCCGCCATTGCGGCCGGAAACCCCTCCCGGATTCTCCGCACGTTGGTCTCGACGCCTCTTCAATGGGGAATTCACGTTCCTGCCGATTCTGACCTCTACGTGCTTGCCGACCTTGTTGGTCATCGGTTCGCAATCTCTCGCTATGGGTCTGGATCGCACCTGATGGCTCACGTTCTGGCCGACGACATGGGTTTTGCTTCCGCTGATGAGGACTTTGTAAAGGTTGGAAACTTAGATGGCGCCCGAAAGGCGCTGGCCCAAGGCGACGCCGAGATTTTCCTGTGGGACAGGTCAAGCACCTCTCCATATGTGGCCAATGGCGAGTTTCGTCGGATCGGACTGCAACCGACGCCATGGCCTTCGTTTGTGGTGACCGCCGAAGTTGATCTCATCAATGAGCGTCGGGAAGAGATAGACACCATGCTTGACCTGGTGGCCGCTTCGGCTGCTGAGCTTGCCGCCGACCCCGACAGGGTCGCCTACGTCTCTGAACGTTATGGCCTGGATCCGGTCGAAGTCTCAAGCTGGTTCGATGAAACACAATGGGACTGTGCCGGTCCGACCGATCTAGCCGTGATCGCTAGTACCCAAGATCGTTTGGTGGCGCTTGGTCTGATCGATGAACCTCGCGACCCCGCCTACTACCTAGCCTGAGCCAACTGCCGATTTAGCCCCGCCAAATTTCTGCCCCAGGTGACAATCCCCCCAAATTTCTGCCCCAGGTGACACTCTTTGTCACCTACAGCTGACATTTCGGAAAAATGTCACCTACAGCTGACATTTCGGAGATCAGGCGAGACGGCGGCAGGTCACTTGGCCGATGCCAACTCATGAGTTAGTTCGACTATTCGTCGGCAGGCTTCTTGTAGCTGCTCTTCGCCAACGGTGTAGGCAAGGCGGAGCCAGCCGGCGGCTGAAGGGCCGAACGCTTCGGCATCCAAAGCCGAAACCCCTTTGCTATCTAGCAGCATCCAGGAAAACTCCGAGCTGGTCATCCCGTGTTGCCGCACGTCAGCCATCACGTACATGCCAGCGTCGGGCACCAGGATTGGCAGGTCGACGGCCTGGGCCAGACCGTCAGCGACCAGATCGCGGCGTCGCCGATATGTGTCTCTCATCTGGTGGACGATCTCATCGGCTTGAGCGAGTCCAACGATTCCGCCCTCTTGAATAAACGGCGGAAGGCCATAAAGCATCGGCATGTTCAGCCGAGCGACGTGCTCGCAAAGCTCGGAGGGCCCAATCAGCCATCCGCAGCGCCAACCGGTCATAGCGTGAGACTTAGACAGGCTGCTTACAGTCACTGTGCGGTCGGCCATCTGGGGGAGTGACGCGATGGAAATGTGCTCGCCTTCGAACACAAGGCTGGCATAGACCTCGTCTGCGATCACCCAAAGGTCATGCTTAATCGCAAGCTCGGCGATCCCCTCCAGCTCTTCTCGCCTAGCAACAACCCCGGTCGGGTTAGACGGAGTAGTCAGCGCAATGGCCTTGGTCCGAGGTGTGATAGCGGCCGCAACCAGGCTTGGACTTGGTCTGAAGCCATCGTCGGCGGCCATCGGCATAGTCACGACCGCAGCGCCGCCAGCTCCGAGGGTTGCCTCGTAAGTCACGTACATCGGCTCGAAGGCAAGAACCTCATCGCCGGTCTCAAGTAAGCATGAGGCCGCTGCAAACAGACTGTTTTGAGTTCCGGGCAGCGCCACGACGTTGCTGGTAGTAAACCCAAGCCCGGTATCGGCATTGAACCGCTCGATGATTGCGCTGCGAAGCTGTTGGCGCCCGGCAATGTCGCTGTAGTGAGTGTCGCCGTTGCGAAGAGCTGAAACCGCTGCTTCCACGATTGGCTCAGGGGTCGAGAAATCCGGATCGCCGATGCTTAGGAAGATGATGTCATCGCCCTTAGCAGCACGTTTGGCCGCAGCTTTGTGAACGTCCCAGGCTGCTGCACCCTTACCTTTGATCCGCTCAGTGAGGGAGGAGTAGCTAGGCAACTTGATCGCTCGGTTGTGCGATTTCCGCCAAGTTGGTGAGGAAGCGGTCGTTTTCTGCGGGCGTTCCCACAGTGACCCTGATGCCTTCACCGGGAAAGGGGCGAATGACAATGCCGCGCTTCTCCAGTTCCAGCCCCACCTGTGCGGTTCGCTCACCCAAAGGCAGATAAATGAAGTTGGCTTGCGCGTCGGGTAGGTCCCATCCAGCGGTGGTGAGCGTGGAAACAATCCGTGTCCGCTCCGCTAGCAATGCATCCACCTTCACTTGGATCTGGTCCAAAGAACTTAGTGCGGCCAGCGCCCCCGCTTGGGCGGCAGCGTTAACAGCAAAGGGCAGCAGGATCTTGTCAATCTCGGCAACTACATCGGGGTGAGCTACCGCGTAGCCAACTCGCAAGCCGGCCAATCCGTAGGCCTTGGAGAAGGTTCGGGTGACAACAACGTTCGGGTACTTGGACACCAGGTCTTGGACAGGGTCGCCGAATTTGGGATCACAGAACTCTCGGTATGCCTCATCCACAACAACCATGACATCGTCGGGGATCGAATCCACAAGCGTGGCAATTTGTGAGGTTGAGATTGCCGTGCCAGTTGGGTTGTTGGGCGTAGCGAGGAAGACCAGTTTGGTCTTGTTGGTGACGGCGGCCGCCACGGCGTCCATATCGAACGCGTGGTTTACCAAGGGCGGGCAAACTCCAATGCCGCCCATCATTTTCACACACACCGGGTAGGCCTCGAAGCTGATCCACGGATACACAACTTCATCTCCAGGGTCGACGTAGGTAAGGCATAGCTGCTGGATTAGGCCTACTGACCCGCAGCCGACGGCTACCTGTTCAGCTTCTACGCCCAGCCAACTAGCCAAGGTCTGGCGTAGCTCGAGCGCACGATGATCGGCGTAGCGATTTACACCGGCACTGGCCGCGGTTACTGCTTCCAGGACAGCGGGAACAGGGTCATAGGGGTTTTCGTTGGACGCAAGCTTGATGGCGTCTTCGATCCCATGTTCGGCTTCAGCCTGTTTGGTGCCTTTGCCCGGTCGGTATGCGGCAAGGGCTGCAACCGATGGTCTTACTTTTCCTACCGACATTTCTCTCCTTGACTGACGCTATGGCGTGACTGACGCTGTAACTCGGCTGCCCACATAACCCGGTCAGCGGTCTTGATGTTTGCCTGGCCCGTTCTACCATCGTGGTTAGATGGGACCCATTCGACTCGATCATATTGAATCGCGCCGGGTTCTCGGTTGGCTAATCTCCGCGTGGATCGTTCTGGCCGTTTTGGCATTGGACCCTTCGGGCTTCTCACCGTTTGGACCGATTAAGTGGCTGGTGGTCTCCAGCTTGTTACCTGCCGCAGCGGTGTTTGCGTTCAGCGGCAAGGTCGTGGTCCATAAGAAGGCAATGATTGCTTGGGCCGTCCTGCTGGTCTGGGTGGCGCTGGCTGCGTTGTTAGGCGTTGATAAGTTTCACGCCTGGTTCGGCACACCAACCAGACGTTTTGGCGTTCACGGGTGGGCACTGTGCGCTTTAGCCTTTGCGGTTGGCAATCAGGTGGTATTGAAGCGGCAAGGTCAGCTTGTGCACAAAGCCCTGATCGTTGCCGGGCTTGGACTTGGCCTGTACGGCATTCTTGAGGTGGCAAACTTTGCGCCTGTGGAGTTGGCCCAGTTTACGAATCGCCTTGGGTCCACATACGGGTCGCCGGCATATCTCGGAGCTGCCGCAGCGCTCTTCTTCCCGGCGATCGCTGGAATCTCGACCTCGTTCGAAGGCCGATGGAGGACGATTGGTTTCCTGTCGGCAACCAGTGTGCTCTTCGTCGGTTTGGCCTCGGGCACACGAGCAGCTTGGGTGGGTCTAGCCGTCACAGGTTTGATAATCGCTGTCGTCGCTCGTCGGGTGTTGGTTCTCAAACCGAGTTTGCTGGCGGGAGGTTTGCTGGCAGCTGTGGTCTCGGTGGTGGCAACGCCGGTGGGTCCCAGGCTCCTTGATGCCTTGGACTTTTCAGAGGGCACATCGCGAGGCCGGTTGGCCGAGTGGCGCGTTGGCCTGACGGCGGTTGCAGACCGGCCCTTTAGCGGAGCCGGACCAGAGGGCTACCGCGTTGTGTTCTCAGAGTCAGTGTCGCAGAGTTATGCCCAGACATATGGCCGGTCTCAGATCGTCGACCGGGCCCACAACGGCCTCATAGACGTCGCTGTCACTATTGGGATCCCTGGCCTTGTGTTGGTAATTGCCCTACTGGTAATTGTCGGGCGCGTTGTCTTCGCCGCCTTCACATCCAGAGATCCCGTTCTTGTTGGCACGGGGGCGGGGCTGCTGGCTTACCTGGTTCAGCAACAGTTTCTGTTTCCGGTGGCTGAGATAGACCCGTTGGCCTGGTTCATTGCAGGCACGCTCATCGTCCGTGTCGGCCAGACTCACGAGTTCACCAGCTTGTCCATCCCTTCGGTGCCACTACGAAACGCGGTACTGGCGTGCTTTGGTCTGCTTGCCGCCCTCGGCGGGGTCTACGGCGTCCTAGACGTCGTGGCCGACAGGCGAGCTAACGATGCACTGTCCTTGGCTCGAAGTGGTGAGCTGGCAAGAGGTCAGGAGTTGGCTCAATCGGCCGGCCAGCTTCGCCCCGACTCGATCCTCTATGCCGCGGTCGAGTCAGAAGTAAACAGACTGGCTGGCTCACCTGAGGGGATTGAAGCCGCGTTGGAGGCGAACTCCCGTGGGCTTCGATACTCCCCGCAGGACCCTGGTTTGCTAGCTGGTCGCGGAGCTCTGTTGATTGCAGCCGCCAGGTTTGACGCCACCGAAGACAGCGCACAAGTTGCGGTTAACTATTGGGAGCGACTGACCAACTCAGATCTCAACAACGGACGATTCCAATTGCAGTTGGGGGCCGCTTACATCGGACTTGGAGATAACAAGTTGGCAGAGGAAGCCTGGATCAGGTCTAGTGAATTGTCGCCCCGGTCGGTTGAGCCTCGGGTCAATTTGGGGATTCTTTATCTAGGCCAGAACCGGGTCGAGGAAGCTCGTTTTCAGCTTGAAACAGCCCGCATGCTGGATCCGGACAACCCCTCAGTCGCTCAGTTGGAGGAGGCCGTCAATGCTGCCGGCTAAGGCGACCACTCGGGTGCTACTGAAATTTGTTCAAGAAATTTTGAACCAAATGGGCTCCTCAAACCTCTATGTAAGTAATGCACGTCTTAACCACCAACCCGGCCGAGTCAGTTGTCTTGGCTGAGCGTCAGATAGAGATAATCGACGAAACCGGTCTGAGCTTCGATTCTTTCTATGCCCAGAACCACCGGTCGATAGCCAACGCATTGGCGTTGACCCTTGGAAATCGAGACCTCGCGGCTGAAGCCACCGATGAGGCAATGGCTCGTGCCTATGCCCGTTGGGGTGCAGTTGCTCGCTACGCAAATCCTGCCGGCTGGGTTTACAAGGTCGCGCTGAATTGGAGCCGCTCTACCTTGCGCCGATTAGCACGACGGCCAAAGGTCGAGGTGCCACTGGCTGAAGAGCTGTCGGTGGTGGAAGACCTCGCACTAGCTGAAGCTATTGGCGCACTGGACATCAACATGCGGTCGGTTGTGGTGTGTCGCTATCTGCTCGACTGGTCGGTCGATGACACCGCACTTGCACTCAACATCAAACCAGGGACGGTTAAGAGCCGTCTGCATCGCGCTCTCAAGGAACTTGAGCAGCATCTCGATGCGTCCTAGCGAAAAACCATCAGAAGGTAACAAGGCAATGAACAACGAATTCGAAAACCGTCTACGAGACGGACTGGCTGAACAGTCCGACGCAATCGAGATAGAAGGCGCTGGGCCATCCGCAGCTGCGGCTCGCGCTGCTGATCGGCAACGCCAGACTGGGCTAGGTCGAGGACTTGCTGCGATGGTCGTGGTTGCTTGCTTGGGTGCGCTCGCATTCACGCAATTCTCCGACAACGGCACTGAAGACTTCATTGCAACCGAAGAGCTTGAAGACGAGTCGGCCGAGGTCACAAGTGGCAACGGCGCGGGCGAGGTTGCGGTTGCAGACTTCGAGTCCGAAGTCTTTGACGGTGGAACTGGTTTCGGAGCGTTTCTCACCGATGACGGGCAGCTAATTCAGATCACTACCCAGCCCGGACTTGAGTGGGAGGACTACCCCGAGGATGGTCCACCAATGGTTGTGCTGGTTTCGGACAAGGACGGCGTTATCGAGACCAACAAGATCGATCAGAGTAACTACGCTCCAGTCTCCACAGCCTATTTCGATGGCGTCCTCTACACAGTCACTACTAGCCCACGCTCAGTGAACGATGGCAACGACCTTGTCCTTCAGTCCTCCACTGACTACGGCAAGAGTTGGACTTCCCAGAGCGTTGAAATGCCTGCGGTGCCGAACCCGGAAGTTGTAGACGTTTGGCGGGACTCAAGGGTGTCAGTCAACAGTTCTGGCGTGTTGATCACCGTGCAAAGTGGCTATTGGGCAAACTTCGCCAAACTCCTTCCCCAATACTCCTACGAGAAGGGCAACTTCGAGATTCTCCAAGTAGAGACTGGAGTGGAGGTTCGCGATTGGTCCGATTATCAAGAAGCAAGCGACGCACGGGCACAAATCTGTGATCGGATTCTGGAGGGCGTAGAAGAGCCCACAGATGAAGACTTTGCAGAGATGGAAGATTGCTGGGCTGAGATGGAAGAACTGCCCCGTCCAGAGGTACTTGAGAGTTTCACCTGGGATGAACTTGGAATAGAACCTTTCTCCCAGCAAGGAGACTCATCTGCCTTCTTTGCATCTGACGGAACAAACTTTGAGCCAGTCGCTCTGCCAGAGGGCAACTTCTCAAACTACGTGCTCTCAACCCGCTCAGGCTTCATGACCCAGGTATACCCAGATTACCCCGAGTCCGAATATGGCTATGCCGAAGAACCCTTGCACGACGGTCTTGAAGAGGCCTACATGCCCACGTGGATCGCTTCGACTGACGGCAAGACATGGAATGAAGTTTCTGTGCCCGCAGGTGTTTGCAACATAACTGGATCACCAGGTGATCTGTTTCTTGGTCAGGTTTGTGACGAAAGCGGCAAAACCTATGTCAGCAGCGACAACGGCAACAGCTGGGAAGCCCTAGGTCCGGTGCCTTCTGATGCCCCGGAAGGCTACGTCACCTACAGCAACGTTTATGCCGGAGACTTGGGCTTCATTGCTTTCCGCAACACCGAGCCTGACTACCGGCTGTACGAAGGCGAAGAGTTTGATGACCCGGTTGTAACAACAGTTCCTGATAGCGCACCGGCGATTGATGGTTTGGCGGAGGACGAGATTCAGCAGGAAGAGAATGAAGAGTTCGACACAGAGGTCCATGACGAGGCCGAGCTATACGACGAGTCCAACCGCAGTCTTGACGTCTTCTTCTCCGCAGATGGTCAGACCTGGTCACGAATCGACCTCCCGCTAGAGTCCGAGGGGCAGATGGTTTGGGGCAACGGCGCTTTGGTTGGCTCGAACGAGATTGTGCTGACAATTGGATCAGCCGACGATGATGCGTACCGAGTCCGGCAGATCTTCCTCAGCCCGAGCTAGCAAGCACAGCGCTAGCTAGACAGCACAGCCCGAGCTAGCAATCACAGCGCTAGCTAGAAACCTGACTTCTAGATATCCGCCGGAGTTTCGACGCTCACATCACCAACGGCATTTCCTTCCGCGTTGGTGATGGTGAGCTTCGAGGCGTCCGGCTCGATTGCGCCCAGGTGAGCCAACGCCCACGTAATCGCAGCATCGGAGGCCCGCATCGCTCCGTCTCGAGCTTTGCAGGCAATACCAATTCCCCTCTGGGGGAGCGCAGCAGTGAACACGCCTTCGGCTCCGGTCTTGCAGACCAAGGGTTCGGTCTTGTCGGCATGAAGTTTCATTTCGTGCCGCCCGGTTCCCGATTCCCACCACGGGTGAGCATCCAGTGCTTCCACTACTTGAGTGCAGGCGTCGTGCCAGCTTGGGTCTATCTCAGATGGGTCAACCAGTCGGGCCATCGCCATGGCGACGTTTTGGAGCGGAATGGGGTGCGTGGGAATACCGCATCCATCGATGCCGGGTTTCACGTTCTCTAGTGAGTAGCCAGTGAACACCTCGACAGCATTAGTGATCATTTGTTGTATCGGGTGGTCAGCGCTGATGTAGCCGGCTGGATCAACGTCAAGGTGAGCCGCAATTGACAAGAACCCGGTGTGTTTACCCGAGCAGCAATTGTGGATGCGCTCATAGTCGGGGCCAAGGGCGATCGCCTCAGATTGACTGATCGGACTCGTGGCTCCGCATTCAAGCCAATCGGTAGACCCTCCGATTTTGGAAAGCCAGAGCTCTACTTCTTCCAAGTGCTTTGGTTCACCGCTATGGGAGGCACATGCCAAGGCCACGTGATGGGGTTCGAGTTCAAATGCGGACCGAGCACCAGAGCGAATCAGCGGCAAAGCTTGAATCGGTTTGATGGCCGAGCGGGACATAATCTTGCGATCGGGGTCCCCCCAGGCCGAAACGATGTTTGACTTTTGCGCAATGACGATGTCCACATGGTGAGCGCTTTCTACATTTGGATGGCGCTGCACCAGCACGGATAGGGGAGTTTCACTAATCACTACGGTCCTTTCGTACCCCACTTTGTGCGCATCCTATGAGTTACCCTAATGCGATGCCAGAGTCCGCCCTCAGTGCACCGATTACCAAAAGCGAGCCAATGCCAAATCCAGAAACAGTTGAAGTCGGTCCCTTCAAAGTTGCTGCGATTAGTCAGCAGGCGTTGATTGAGACAATGGTGAATTGGCCTGTCCAGACTGGTCCTGGTCTCATGTTTCACCTTCACGTTGGGGCGCTCAACGAGCGTTCCAACACTGACTTTGTTGCGGCGATGAATCGCTCGGCGATGACCTATGCCGATGGTATGGCAACCGTGCTTGTGGCAAAGGCCGCTGGCGCCGAAGCAATTGAGCGAGCGGGCCTAACTGACATTGGCCATGAGGTGGTTCAAGGGGTGGCTGACAACCTCGGTCGGCCGGCCAGGGTTGCATATCTTGGTGGCCCGGAAGGGCTAGCTCAACGTGCTGGTGACAAGCTGGCCGCACTTCATGACTGTGAATCGGTCTATGTCACCGACGGCTTCCACGACGATGCCGGATGGTCCGTTGTTTTGGCCGAGGTTGGCGCTGTGAACCCTGACATTGTCTTTGTTGGCCTCGGCATGCCAAGGGAGGCTCTTTGGGCTGAACAGTTCTTTGGTGAACTGCCGCCTGCGCTGATCATGGCCGCTGGTGGATTCTTCGGCCACGTTGTCGGAGACGAAAAGCGAGCACCTCAGTGGGCTCAAAAAGTTGGAATGGAATGGATCTGGCGGGTGGGGCAATCTCCAACGCGTCTGGCTTCCAGATATGCCAAGGGTGTGGTGAGCACCGCTATTCTGGCTCTCAGCGCCTACAGGAATCGACCATGAACACAGCTTGGCCAGATGTAACTGCGATCGTCTGCACTCACAACCGACCACAGATGATGCGTCGAGCTGTTGATGCAATTGTTGCTCAGGAATATCAGGGCCGAATCGACGTTCTTGTAGTTTTCGATAAGACCGAACCTGACACATCTATCGAATTGACGTCTCCCAATCGGAGCGTTCGGGTCATGTCGAATGTACGCAAGCCTGGCCTGGCGGGGGGACGTAACACTGGCATAGCTTCGGCATCAGGCACCTACGTGGCCTTCTGTGACGACGATGATGAGTGGCTGCCTAACAAGCTGACTCCGCAGATCGAAGTGCTTGAGGCCAATCCCGATATTCACACCGCAGTTTGTGGTCTGGAAATCATCTACGACGACAACACGGTGATTCGGACGCTTGAGTCTGAGCGTTTAACGTTCGACGATTTCTTGCTAGACCGAATCATGGAAGCACATCCTTCCACCGTGGTTTTTCGGCGCACACTCGACGCCAAGATCGGCCCGGTCGATCAAGACCTTCCAGGCGGGTACTACGAAGACTATGAGTGGCTTCTGCGAGCCTCAAAAGAGTCGCCGATCGCTTCCATCAACGAACCTCTCGTCAAGATTTTGTGGGGTGGCACCAGCTACTACACCGGCAAGTTCGAGATGATCGAAAACGCAATCAAGCATCTGATGGCCGAGTGGCCCGAGTTTGATGCTGTGCCTAAAGGTAAAGCCCGCCTACTTGGTCAGCTAGCGTTTGCTCAAGCTGGGCAAGGTAAAAAGGGCGAAGCAGTTAAGACTGCAATTGAAACAATCAAGCTGGACTTCAAGCAGCCTCGGGCCTATCTGGCCATAGTTGCCTCAACCGGCATCCTAAGCGCCAACAAGATCTTGGCCGAACTAAACAAACGCGGCCGCGGCGTATAGGCCGTTCGCTTCGCTCACTAACCGAGTTTCGGCCCTAGGGGCCAAAACGTCGCAGCCCTTGAAACGTCGCCATATACGATTTTGGCCGCATAACTCGTCGAAACCGACGACCTATGCGGCCAGAACCGGGAGTATTTAGCTGGTTGGGCGGTACCGGGCGATTTCGGCCCGTCCTACAACCATGTGATGCACTTCGTCGGGTCCATCAGCAACTCTTAGTGTGCGCTGTTGGGCATACATACGGGCCAGCGGAGTCCATTGTGAAATGCCGGTGGCGCCGTGCATCTGAATGGCCTGGTCAATGATCTGACAGACACGCTCAGGCACCATGGCCTTAACGGCACTCACCCAGACTCGGGCTTCGGCGTTACCCATGAGGTCCATGGCTTTGGCTGCCTTGAGGACCATCAGGCGCATGGCTTCGATCTCGATCCGGGCTCGGGCGATGATTTCGGTGTTGCCACCAAGAGCCACCAGCGGCTTGCCAAATGCTTCCCGACTGAGGCCACGGGTAACCATCATCTCTAGTGCTTTCTCGGCTGCACCAATTGATCTCATGCAGTGATGGATTCGTCCTGGACCAAGACGAAGCTGAGAAATCTCAAAGCCGCGGCCTTCGCCTAGCAACAAGTTGGTTGCGGGCACTCGGACGTCGGTGAACTTGAGGTGCATGTGGCCGTGCGGTGCGTCGGATTCACCAAACACATGCATGGCACCAAGAACTTCAACACCAGGGGTGTCCATCGGAACCAGGATCTGTGACTGTTGCTTGTGAGGTGCAGCGTCTGGGTTGGTGCGGACCATTACGATCAGGATCTTGCAGCGAGGGTCGCCGGCGCCTGATGCGTAGTACTTCTGGCCGTTGATCACATATTCTTCACCATCCAAAATCGCTTCACAACGCACGTTCTTAGCGTCTGAGGAGGCGACGTCTGGCTCGGTCATGCAAAAGGCCGAACGGATCTCGCCGTTTAACAGCGGTTCTAGCCACTGGGCCTTTTGCTCAGGAGTTCCAACGCGCTCCAGAACTTCCATGTTGCCGGTGTCCGGAGCGGCACAGTTGAGGCACTCAGAAGCAAGGCGTTCCTTGCCAAGCTCGGTTGCGATGTACGCATAGTCCAAGTTGGTCAGGCCGCCTACATCTGAATCGGGGAGGAAGAAGTTCCACAGGCCGTTGGCCTTGGCTTTGTCTTTCACCCCTTCAAGCAGCTCGAGCTGCCGATCGGTGTAGGTCCACTCGTCGACCATGTTGACGTCGTCTTCGTGGAACTTCACCGCCATCGGGGTTACTTCTTCTGCGATGAAGGTTTTGACCTTGTCAAGAAGAGGCTGGGCTTGTGGCGACATTGCGAGCTGAAACAGCTCACCGCCGAAACTGTCTGTGTTTAATGGGCTGGCTGGCATGGTTAGATCATGCCACTGGTTTTGCAGTTGTACCGAACTGGCGAGGCTATGTATTGTCCAGACCGTGACGTTGGATGCCGAATCACCTGCTTATGTAGTGCAACACGAGGGTTGGGGAGAGCTGGTGATGAACCGGCCGAAACGCAAAAACGCGTTAACTCCAGACATGATGAGCAACCTTCGGACTGGGCTTGCAGCATTAATAGAAGGCGGTTCGAACGCCATTCTGTTAAGGGGTGAGGGAGGAACCTTCTGCTCCGGATTGGACCTCGACGTCTACTCCGCTGGTGTTCCCGACGATGCTGGCGAGATCGCTCTCAGCCTTCACATCGAGCTGTTCGAGTGCCCGGCAATCATCGTCGGCGCTTTGGAACGTTATGCCATTAACGGGGGAGCGGCGTTTGCCTTGGCCTGCGATGTATTGGTTGCAGGCGAGACAGCACAGCTTCGAATCGGCGAGGTGAAGCAAGGCGCCGCGGCCCCGATGAACGTTGCTTGGCTCGCAGCCCGAACCTCTGAAGCGGTTGCCATGAAGTTGGCTGGCGTCGGCGAGCCGATAGTCGGTCCGGAGTTACTGGCGTTAGGGCTGGCAGCCGAGGTTGTGTCTGATGGCGATGTCCTGACCAAAGCAACCGAGATTACGGCCAACCTCGGTGGTTATCCAACAGACGGCCCACGAGCGGTCAAAGCCGGAATCAGAGCCAATTCACCCGTGGCAGATCCCAGGGTGTGGTTCACCGCCGCTCGCGAAGCGGCCACAAACAAAGGTTGGGTGCCACAACGTGTCGACTGAGTTCCGTAGTTCGGTGAGAGAGTTTCTAGACACGGTGGGCGTCGAGATAGACGAGTCGGACGAGCCGACAATGATTCGGGCCAAGCGATGGCGAGCGGCGCTGTATGACGCGGGGTTTGCTGGACTTGGTTATGAAGCTCGACACGGTGGCCACGGGACCGATCCAGACAAGATGCGAATCTGGGCCGAGGAAAGTCGCGGGTCGGTTCCCGGCGTGGAAGCGACCTTTGGTATCGGGGTTGGAATGGCGATGCCAACCATTCGAGACTATGGCACTGACGAGTTGAAGGATCGGTTCCTGAAGCCTGGGCTATCGGGCGAAGAGGTTTGGTGTCAGCTCTATTCCGAGCCCGAAGCAGGGTCCGACTTGGCCTCGTTGCGGACCACTGCAATTCTTGATGGCGATGAGTGGATCGTAAACGGCCAGAAGGTCTGGACTTCTGGCGCCCAACATTCACAGATGGCGATTTTGTTAGCTCGAACCGATCCCGAAGCTCCCAAGCACAAGGGCATCACGATGCTGATTCTCCCGATGGAACAACCAGGGGTAGAGGTTCGGCCACTGGTTCAGATGACCGGCGTTGCCGAGTTCAACGAGGTCTTCATGACTGACGCCCGGATTCCTAAGAGCTGGGTTGTGGGCGAAGTGAACGGTGGTTGGCGAACAGCGGTTGCTCTACTTGGCCATGAGCGGGTCCAAACCGGTACTGCCTCGGTTGGTGATGCAACCGAGGTTAAGACAAAGACTGGTCGCAAGCCGTTGCCGTTCCATCACCTGAAGGATCTGGCCGAGCGAAAGGGTCGGCTTGACGACGCGTTGGTTCGCCAGGACCTGGCAGTTGTCTATACCGGTGAAAAGCTGATGGGCTGGCTAGGGCAGCGCAAGCTGAGCCCTTCAATCGGAAAGCTTTGGCGCACTCGTCAAGGTCGATTTGCTGCAGACCTGGCAGGCAAGCTTGCGTTCGGTTCGGGGGCTGCCTATGACCCAGCCGATGAAGACTTGGAATACTGGAACTACCACATACTTAATTGCCGCGGCATGTCCCTAGGTGGCGGCACCGACGAGATTCAGCGGAACACTTTGGGTGAGCGAGTGTTAGGCCTCCCTCGTGAACCTCGCTAACTTCTTACTCCACTAGTTCTTACTCCACTACTTCAACCGTGATTGTGTCAGTCACGTTCACCGCCACGTGGAAGCCATCGCCTAGTTGGGCGCACAGCTCATAAGTGCCAGGCTCAAGCTCCACCTCGCTAGTAGAGGCTCCGCTGCCGACGTGTAGCGTGTTGTCCTCTTGGGGCAAGACCTTGCCAGCGGGCATGCAGCCGTTGCCAATTCTGATGTGGAAGTGACCCTCACCATCTCGAGAAAATCCTGCCGGGGCCAAATCGATGTTGTCGGTCTGAACTTGCACAACAAAGGGAGACGACACAACGTCACCGTCGAGCGGAGCCATGAACGCGATGGCGGGCGGACCAGCGTCGCGATTTGAAATGGCCGGACTCACCCGGCTTAGAGTCGCCGGTTCAAGCGTCTGGTTTTGTTGACCCCCCGAGCATCCTGCGACGACGATCGAAGTTGACAATGCTGCCGCTACCAGCGCTCCTAGCCTGTGTGCTTTTGGCCTATGCATGACCGGTCTCCTGTGTTCGTCTGGCCGCCTCGGCGTGGATTCGGAGTCCCTCCAGATTGCTGCCCAGTTCTTCGAGATCGCAGTCGGGCATAGTGCTTGGCAGCCGATCCATAAGTTCGCTTGAAATTCGCTCGGTGTGTCTAGCGAGTAGTGCTTCGGTCTCTGCTAGCGGCATCGGTCTGGAGAGGAGGTATCCCTGGAGGTAGTCGCAGTGGTGAGCCGAGAGAATGTCACGTTCCTCGGAGCGTTCAACACCTTCGGCAACAACATCCATCCCAAGTGACCTAGCCAGTCCGATCACTGCAGAAACAATCTTGATGTTTGTAGGCGACGTATCAATGTCGGTAATGAATTGACGGTCGATCTTGAGTACATCGACCGGTAAATCGCGCAGGTATGAAAGAGAGGAGTAGCCCTGACCGAAGTCGTCCGCAGCAATCGAGATACCAACATCGCGAAGCTCTTGTAATCGGGAACCATTCTGAGCAACGTCAAGCATTAGATCCGATTCGGTCACTTCTACAACCAGTAGCGAGGGAGATATCCCGGTTTCTTCCAGGACCCGAAGCGTCTCGGCCACGAAGTTGGTGTTTTCGATCCTGCTTGGAGAAACGTTGAGGTGGATGGGAAGAAGGTCCGCCCCAGCGTCTTGCCAACGGCTGAGAATTTCACATGACTTCCGCAGCATCATTGCGTCGAGATCCGCTAACGAATTGCTTTGTTTGAGAATCGGTAGGAACTGGGCAGGATTCAAAACCTCGCCGCTGGGATTACGCCATCGCGCCAGTGCCTCGAGTGCAGCGATCTTGGTGCCATCACTGGTCCAGATTGCTTGGAAGTAGGGCTCAAACTCTCCGTCGGCCAAGGCGCGTTCTAACTGTTCCGCCAGATCAGCAGAGCTCTGTTGGTCTGCTCTAAAACTGTCGTTCGCGATAACCATATTCCCTCGACCAGCTGACTTGGCCGAATACAAAGCAAGGTCTGAGTCAGACAGAAGATCACTCACTTGAGTGCCTACCCGACCCAGCACGGCTCCAACACAGGTCCCAACCCTTGCCTGGTTTTGGCCAACCTGAATTGGGATCGACAACAGCTGAACAAGAGTTTCGCCGATCCTCTTTAGATAAGCCTCGGAGCTAACGTTGGGTATCACTAGGAGAAACTCGTCGCCCCCGATACGGCCGACTTCTCCGCCAACTTCGTTAACCAAGCTGATCATGCGCGACGAGATCTCGGTTAGAACGGCGTCGCCGGCCGGATGACCCAAGGTGTCATTTACGTATTTGAATCCGTCTAGATCGGCGTACAGGATTGCGGGGCTGGCCTCGGCGTTGAGCATGTCTGCATATTCGAGAATCGCCCGTCGGTTATAAAGCCCAGTAAGCGGATCACGAGTCGCCCTTCGGTTGAGCTTCTCGTTGTCATCGGCGCGACGTTGAGCCAAGGTCGCCAGTCCTAGCGCCGACTTGATCTGGGGCGAATGCGGTGGTTCAAGCGGCACTGAATTCGGCCCAGGAACTACATAAAGGGGCGTGTAGTCCTCGTCGCCAACGTCGTTGATCGGAACGCAGTCCGGCCCAGTAGCGGTCGTGCTGAATTGGTAGGTGGCTAACGGTTGATCGGGTGGACTAAGAAGCGGTTCAAGCTTGCGAAACACGGTTTCTGTAGGTTCGCCGTTTGCGATCGATTCAAGGGCCGCGGACTCAGCAACAGAAGCGCTTTGGCGTTCGTCGATTTCATGTGCCATGTGATCGAACGCTTCAGCCAACTCTCGTATCTCATCTGCGCCTCCTACAAGACTGGCCGCAGATGACTCAGTTTCTAGGCCGGCTCCCGAGGCCAGCATCGCAGCCCGGCCGGCGATTGCCCCTACTCGATTGGCTGTTCGCATGGCAGCCCGAAACGCAATCACAGATGACAAAACCAAGGTCAGGGCAATCAGTCCGACGGCAATGTTGCGGCTGTTCGATGCCGAGGCCTCAGTTGCTGCAAATTCGGCCGTGGCCGCTTCGACGCTGGCTTGGATCTGAGTTTCCAATGTGGCGGACCACTCGTCGCTGATGCGCTGCCACTCGGCAGCGGCAATATTTGGCGGGTCAATTGAAACGTTTATCTGATCTCGCACGGTGGCTAGTTCGGAGGTGATGGTGACGCCGCCGAATGGCTGGAGGCCAGTTGAGTTGGCCGACCTGAGTTTGCTGTCATGGGTTGCGATGGAGACCACGGCCGCCGAGTGCTGGCCTGGAGCCCAGGTGTCATATTGCAACGCCAGCCCGACGGCAATTCGCTCGCTCAGGTGAGCGCTGCGAGCCTCGGCCAAAAGGGCAACAGCACGAAGTCTACTGGAGTTGTCCGATCCTGAACCTTGCCCTACCTCAACTTCTAGGGCGTCTAGCAGGACCCTCCGAAGGTGAGAATACCGATCAGTTATCTGCAGAGGTGAGGCGAAACCGATCAGGACGTCGGACCGAAACGTGAGCGCGTGATCAATGTCGTCGATTGCTGCGGCCAACGCGGCGCCATAGTTCCGACGGTTTTCCTGTGAAGCGCGTATCCGCAGCAGTGCGTCGGTTCTGGCGAAGTGTCGTTCGTTTAGGTCTTGCCAGGAGATTTCACCGTCAATGAACCTGGTGCTTTCAAGAACTTCTTGGCCGAGCGCCCTGTCCAATTCGGCTACCTTCACCACGACATCGGCCGTTCGCGTGCCCTGGGCAGTTTGGGTCAGATCGGCCTGATAGCCAGAAACGATGAAGTATCCCAGTGCCATCAGTGCCAATGACGGCACCAAAACAAGCGCAAAGAGCCGAAACTTCATTAGGAGTTCATCGGCTACTTATTGTTCGCACTAAAGCTGCCTGTTTAACAACCTTGTTGGTTGGCGACCCTCAGGTGGAACGGCCGAAGAGTCCAGAAACAGCGTGTCTGGGCGTGTCGGACTTGAACCCTTAGGCTGGACAACAGTGACTCTTACCGATTTGACCTTCGATAATCGCTTTGTGGCCGAGCTTCCAGCGGACCCGAGTGACCTTAACCGGCCTCGCCAGGTTCATCGTGCGGCGTACTCCCTGGTAGCACCCACACCGACGTCTAAGCCGAAGCTGCTCGCGCTGTCGGCGGAGGTGGCGTCGGAGCTTGGTCTATCTGCCGATGATCTCAAATCCGAAGAGTTTCTCGAAGTGGTCACCGGCAACCGAGTTCTCGACGGCATGTCACCTCACGCAATGGCTTATGGCGGCCACCAATTCGGAAACTGGGCGGGCCAACTAGGCGACGGACGGGCGATCAACCTCGGTGAGTTAGTGATTCCCGATGGCACACGCCGAACCCTCCAACTCAAAGGTGCGGGCCCCACGCCCTACTCTCGTTCTGCTGACGGGCTTGCAGTCTTGAGATCAAGCGTGCGTGAGTTCTTGTGTTCAGAAGCAATGTTTCACCTCGGCGTCAGCACAACCCGTGCGCTCAGCCTCTCGCTCACCGGTGACGAAGTCATGCGGGACATGCTTTATGACGGCCATCCGGCTTTGGAAAAGGGCGCAGTTGTGTGCCGGGTTGCGCCAACCTTTATACGGTTCGGAAACTTCGAAATCTTCTCCAGCCGCAACGAACTGGACGAACTCCGAGCACTCGCAAACTTTGTCATAAGCGAGTACTACCCACACCTGTGGCCTCAAGATGGCGAACCAACACCTGAAACCTATGTGGCGTTCTTTGATGAGGTCGCACAGCGAACCGTCGAAATGATCATCGACTGGCAGCGAGTCGGGTTTGTGCACGGGGTAATGAACACCGACAACATGTCAATTCTCGGACTCACCATCGATTACGGACCATACGGTTGGCTCGAGAACTTTGACCCCGGTTGGACGCCGAATACAACCGATAGCCAGCACAAGCGTTACCGCTACGGCAACCAACCGGGAGTTGCTCAGTGGAATCTTGGCCGATTGGCCAACGCGCTTTATCCGCTGATTGAAGACGTCGAACCGCTTCAGGCCACCATTGATAACTACGTCGACAATTTCGTCAGCGGCTACAGGAAAATGATTTCCGCCAAGCTTGGTCTTAACGAATTGTCCGATGACCAGGAGCCTGTGGTCACTGAGCTCCAGTCAATTCTTGAGGCCGCCGAAACTGACATGACTCTTTTCTTCCGCGGTCTAGCAGAGGTTCCACTAACCGCTCAGTCAACTGACGATGAGTTGTTGGCCCCGCTGCAGAACGCCTACTACGTGGCCGAACAAGTTACCCCCGAACTTCGGGCCCGGACTTTGGCATGGCTTAGCGACTATAAAGCCATAGCCGAGGCGCAGGGAGTCCGCGATGCTGACCGCGCTGAACTGATGAACAAAACAAACCCGCTGTATGTTCTGCGCAACTATCTGTCTCAGCTGGCAATAGATGCGGCCGACGCCGGTGACTACTCAGAAATCGAGGAGCTCCTGGACACTTTGCGGAACCCGTACACCGAACAACCGGGCCGCGAACGGTTTGCAGAAAAGCGACCAGACTGGGCGCGCACCCGCGTCGGCTGCTCCATGCTTTCGTGTAGCTCTTGACCCAGCCGGTCCAACCGGCGCTACAGACCCTTAAGCGGCTGGCCTTGCCGGTATATGCGCCTTGGATTCTGGCCGTTGGAGGTCTCGGCATGGCCGCCCCGGTTTTGCCTCTGTACCTGAAATCGGCCGACATCAACGTGGCGGTCCTTGGCTGGTACGGATTCGGAGCGGTCCTGGCCAGCATTCCCGGTGGTCGGGCAATTGCAAAACTTGGCGAATCGCCAGTGTTGCTGGGTGCGCTTGTAATGATCTCGCTGTGCATGGTCGGAATCGGATTCACTGAGGCGCTGGTTCCGATAGCGCTACTCCAGCTCGGTGTCGGTTCGGGCGCCGTCGTAGGTCGAATTGCGCTTCAGACCTTTGTGACCCGAAGCGTTGGGTCACAAGTGCGGGCTCGGGCGATGTCGATGATGGGGGGCACTCGCCGAGTGGCGTTCTTTGTTGGTCCTCCGATTGGTGGTTTGTTGGCCGATCGTTTTGGATTCCAGACAGCCATCATCTGTGCGGGCGCAGTGAGCGCATTGTCATTTTTCCCGGCGGTGGCAACGATTCGAACTGAGCCAGCTAGCGATTTCAACCGGACTACATCATCGCTCCGTCAGGCGTTCGAGCGTCATTGGAAGCTGTTACTGATCAGCGCTATCGGTCCGCTTCTAGTTATGGCGGCCCGCACGGGGCGCGACGTAATCGTGCCGCTGTTCGGCGATGAAGTTGGCCTAACACCAACCCAGGTCGGATTTCTGTTCGCCGTCGGCACTGGCTCTGACCTGATCCTGTTTCCAGTGGCGGGTTACGTAATGGACCGTTTTGGCAGACTGTTCGCAATCGTCCCGGCGTTCGGGCTTCTGGCAGTTGGACTCGCGACTCTAGGTCTAGCGACCTCGGTTAACGGCGTCATCGTGGCAACAGCGATGATGGGGCTCGGAAACGGCCTGAGCGCTGGCACGATGCTGACCTTGGGAAGCGACCTCGCTCCGGCCACCGATGCCAGCGACTTCCTAGCGGGGTTTGCCGCAGTGCAAGGAATCGGCCAGGTCAGCGGACCGGTTATTGTCGGCGTGGTAGCGGAACGCTTCGGATTAGACTTTTCTGCCTTCTCCTTGGCTGTGGTGATGGCCGCAGCAATGGCTTGGCTCGTCTTTGTGGTCGGGGAGACCAGGAACAGGGTCGCAGCAGCCTAGATAGGCCCTACACAACTTGTTATCAGCGTGCGGGCAATAGCCAGCCACACCTGACGGCGTCGGCAAAAACGTGTTCTGCGGCCGCCCAAAGCGTTGGAGAACCATCGGCGATGCGGTGAGTCATCTGGCGCTCTTTATCCTCGTCCACTTCGTAGTCGGTCCAAGTTCCTCCACCGACTATATGGTTCAGAAGAATTGGCTGAAGCCGGTCAACAGCTTTGCCGAACTTGGCATCGGGAGTTTGAGCCGCCTCAAACTCTGTCCACAAAGCCTGGAAGTACTCCGCCTGATCTTGGGGGAGGAGTCCGAACAGTCGCTCGGCCGCGACTTGTTCGAGCTTGGCCTGAGTTGTTGGCGTGGTGTCGTCGAACAGAGGTGTGTCACCAGCGTCGATCTCGACGATGTCGTGAATCAGCAGCATCTGCACGACACGGTCAATCTGGATTGGCCCGATGGCGTACTCAGCAAGTGTGGAAGCGAACAAGGCGAGATGCCATGAATGCTCGGCGGTGTTCTCCTTCCGCGATCCGTCAGTAATTCTGCTCCCGCGAATGACGGTCTTAAGGCGGTCAACCTCCAACAGAAATTGAAACTGCTGCTGTAGCCGCGCCGGTAGCGGTTCAAGCCATCGCTCTGACTCCATCAGCTGGATCCTAATGCGGTCCGGGGCGCCACTTGTTTCTTGTAGACCGAGGACGCGAAGCTGGCCAGAATTCCCAGCAGCACGCCGATTTCAAGGCGAGGGACGGTAACGAGAGTTGCGACGAACGTAAATGCTGCAACGCCGGCATCGATCTTTGAAACGGTCCGCATCCGATAGATGTCGACCACCCGAATCAGCTTGAAAACTGCAGCTAGGACGATGGCTCCCAGCACTGCACGTGGCAAGTTCTTCAGGAGGGGATCGAGCGGCAGCGTCAGAAACACGACCGCACCGGTGATTGCGCCCGAAAGCTTAGTCTTTGCTCCAGCAAGGTGGCCAAGGGAGGTCCGCGAGAATGAACCTCCCACGGGGAATGCACCCATGATTCCCGACGTGAGGTTCGCGATGCCTTGGCTGAGGAGTTCTCGGCTGGAGTCCCACGGTATGTCTTCGGCTTCGGCGTAGGTTCTGGCGATAGATGCCGGTTCGGCAAACCCGACCAGGGCGATCACAAAGCCGGGAACCAGCAATCGGGTGGTCTGATCCCACGGCAGGTCAAGCGAGGGTGTTCTGAATCCGGTTGGCAGCTCTCCAACGACGAGTCCGTCGTAACCGGTTACGTTGCTCCAGAGCAGAACCGCAAGAACGGCCACAAGTACTCCTGGAAACAGAACATGGATTCGCCGACCGCCAAGCATCGCCACAAGTGTGAACCCCGATATCAAGATGGCAGCAAGCTCCCAATTCTGGGGCGATGTCAAGGCATCAAACGCTCCACGCAGAACCCCGGCATCGCTTTCCATCCCGAAGACCTTCGGCAACTGAGACGCCAAGATCAGAACGGCAGCGCCCGAGGTAAAACCCAAGACAACAGGTTTGGTCATGATGTAAGCGACCGAGCCCAGTCCGAACAAACCAAGCGCCGCCCTGATCAGGCCAGTAATGATTGCCAATAGTGCGGCAAGCCGAACGTACTCCAGTGGGTTTGATTCATTCAGCGGTGCAAGCGCCCCGAAAGTCAGAAGCGACGTAAGAGCGACTGGTCCTGTCTGTAAGTATGGAGAGCTGGCAAAGTACGCGGCAAACAACGGAGGCAATGCCGCTGCGCTTAACCCGATGTAGGCCGGCACCCCGGCAAGTTCGGCATAGGCCAGTGACTGGGGAATCAGCACAAGAGCCACAGAGATCCCGGCAACTAAGTCGCCTAACAATCGGGCTCGCCGGTCATCGGGAGCTGTGGGAGAGGCCGTGCCTGTCATCAGATGTTGCGTTCCGACGCTACCTGAACAAGCCAGCTAAACAGAGGGTCGCTGGAGCGGTCGCTCATCATCTCGGGGTGCCATTGCACTCCAACAATTGGGAGTTCTTCGTGTTCTAGGGCCTCAACGGAACCGTCGCTGGTTTGGCCACTGGCCTTAAGTCCAGATCCAAGCTGGTCAACCTTTTGATGGTGCAGCGAATTCACCTCACGAGCAGCGCCATATATTTGATGGAGCAACGTACCAGCTTCGAAGTTGACCGTGTGGACCTCCGCGCCGGGCAGACCGTCAATAAATGCATGGTCCGGGCAATGCTGATTCAGCGTTCCCCCGGCGTCAACGTTTATGAGCTGGAGTCCGCGGCAGATACCAACAACGGGGAGTCGCTGAGCGGTCGCAGCCTGAAGCAACGCGATTTCGTGACTGTCTCTAAGGTCATCGGAGCTTTGGGTGTGTGGCTGGACGTTATGGCCATAGAGCTGCGGGTTGATGTCATCGCCGCCGCTGATCAAAAGCCCGTCAAGCTGAGCTGCCATCATTTCTAAGTCAGATCCATAGGGCACGTAGACGGCCAAGCCCCCGGCCTCAATAACTGCTTGGGCGTAATCAGCAAAGAAGATGTCAATCTCGGAGTCGTCCAGCACCCCGAGGAACATCTGAGCGTCACGAGCCCTTGCTTGTTGGCCAGTTACTCCAATGAGCGGGCGGGACGACATTTGGCCCAGAATAGCCCGGCTCCGGCATTTCCAAGCCTGTCAGACCAAGACCGCTGGATCGTCGCTAACCGTCGAACTGGTGGCGTTCGGTATCGGTCCGAAGCTCGTGATAATCAGCAACTTCGGCAGTCCACCATTCTGCTGTGGTGCTCAGCCCTGTCGGTTGATTCAACGTGCCAGCCATTATTGAAATGTTGGTTGCTGAACCCTCGGTCGTTTTGAAGAACAGGCTGGAACCGCAATCGCAGCAGAACCCGTAGAAGACGCCCTCGGCCGGTTCGTACCACCTGAGCGTCTCAGAGCTGTTCAGCTGGAGGTGCTCCGGGGCACACCCCGACGCGGCCACGTGGTGACCACTGGTTTGACGACATCGAAAACAGTGGCAGTTCCAGACAGGTCTTAGCGGGCCCAAAACTTGGTAGGAAACACCGCCACAAAGGCAGCTCCCGGAGCCAAATATGGCCGGTTTTGAGCTTGAATCAGAGTCTTTTGCCATCAATCCAGAACTACTCCCGAAAAGTCGCTTAATTAGCCTATTGCCAAGCCGTAGTTATAGGTACTAGCTTATCCGCAATAGAACCTAACTTGCCGGGGATTCTGACGGGATAGGTCGAGGGTAATCAACACAGCGTTTATCAACACAGCGTTAATAAACAAAGCGAAACCAATGCACAAGGGGGTGCGTCATGGATAGCCAGCGACAAATTGCACAACGAAATCTGCTTCCGCATTACACGAAGGGGGCAGCGTGGAAATCAGATTCGCTCCCCATCATGGAACGCGCTGAAGGTTGCTATATCTGGGACACCGAGGGCAATAAGTACCTTGATGGTTTGGCTGGCTTGTTCTGCACCAACATCGGGCACGGCCGGGCCGACTTTGCCCGCGTGGCTGCCGAGCAAATGGAAAAGCTCGCCTTCTATTCAACTTGGGGTTTCGCCCATCCTCCAGCGATCGATGCCGCGTCACTAATTGCAGATCGTACGCCTGGTGACCTAGATGAGATCTTCTTTGTGAACTCTGGCTCAGAAGCAGTTGAGTCCGCTACCAAATTTGCTCGCAACTACCACATGGCTCGTGGTGACGATGACCGCTACAAGGTCATTGCCCGTGACTGGGCCTACCACGGCACAACTCTCGGAGCCCTGTCGATAACTGGAATTCCAAAGTTCCGTAAGCAATTCAAGCCAATGTTGTGGGACGGTGTGCGTCACGTGATGCACACCTGCCACGATGAGATTCCAGAAGGCGGCACCGCTGCCGATCTCGCATCTGTGAGGGCAATCGAAGAGATGATCTTGGCTGAGGGTCCCGAGACCGTCGCCATGGTGATCGCCGAGCCAGTCCAAAACGGTCGAGGTGCAGTAGTTCCTCCTCCTGGATATTGGCAGGAGCTGCGCAAAATATGTGACAAGTACGGCGTGTTGCTGTGCGCAGACGAGGTTATTAACTCATTCGGTCGTCTGGGTCACTGGTTCGGAAGCGAGCGATTCGATGTCGTTCCAGACATGATCACTTTCGCCAAGGGTGTCACGTCGGCATATCAGCCACTTGGGGGCGTAGCCATAAGCCGCCGCCTCGTCGATGAGGTTTGGGATTCTGAGATTGGGATGTTTAACCACGGGTCAACCTTTGGTGGCCACCCAGTAGCGACCGCCGTAGCGGCCGCCAACATTCGGGCCATGGAAGATGAAGGCGTTTTGCAAAACGTCCTGAACCGCGAGGACGAGCTTTCAGGTGCGCTTAATGCGCTTGGGGCATCACACCGCTCTGTCAGCGAGGTTCGGGGTTGTGGATACTTCTACGCAGTGGAACTCACGGGTAACAGCGACACTGGTCAAGAGCTAAGCGAGACTCAGATTGCTGGACTTCAGGGCGGCGTGCTTAACAAGTACGTGCGTGAATCTAAGCTGCTGATCCGTCCCGACGATCGAGGTGCAACCATGTTGACAATCTCGCCGCCTTTGATTGCCGATAGCGAAGTAATTTCTGACATGACTGAGCGGCTCGACCAGATCTTGACCAACGTAGATGCCTGGTTGAAAACGAACGACTGATGTACAGTCGGCGCAGTGTCCTCGACTGATATTTTAGATCGCTGGTACGAGCGGGTAACTGCCTCACCAGCAAAAATAGTTCTTCCTGAAGGCAAAGATCCAAGAGTTGTCGAAGCGGCAGCCATCTTGAAGTCTGAGGGGTTGGCTGACCCGATTGTCATTGACGATCCGGCTGAGTTTGTGGATGACAACATCCACGACATGAACGCGGGTTTGCGCAAACTCGTAGACCTGTCGGACCCACTTCAAGTCGGGGTTCTTATGGTCGCCGCTGGAGAGGCCGACGGCTGTGTAGCTGGCGCTACCAGACCGACAGCGGATGTGATCCGCGCCGGGCTGAGAATTCTGGGCGTAAGTGAACGTGCCAGCGTAGTAAGTAGCTGCTTCTTCTTCGTTTTTCCCGACGGTCGCCACGTTGTTTATGGAGACTGTGGCGTTGTGCCCGATCCTGATCCAGAGCAGCTGGCCTCTATCGCGATGTCATCTGCAGACACTTACGAGAAACTCACTGGCGAGACGGCACGTGTCGCCATGCTGTCGTTCAGCACCAAGGGAAGCGCATCCCATGACAAGGTGGACAAAGTTCTGGCTGCCACCCGTCTGGTTCGTCAGAAACGCCCGAGACTTAGTGTTGACGGAGAGCTTCAGTTTGATGCAGCCTGGGTGCCCAAGGTGGCAAGCCAAAAAGCTCCGGACTCACCTGTTGCTGGCAAGGCAAATGTCTTTGTCTTCCCGAACTTGGACGCTGGAAACATTGGGTACAAGATCACCGAGCGGCTTGGAGGAGCACAAGCCTTCGGCCCTTTGCTGCAAGGCCTAAACGGTGTCCTTCATGATCTGTCTAGGGGCTGCACCGCGTTTGACATTGTCAACGTCGCTGTAATTGCCTCGCTGCAAGCCCAGATTCGCAACGAGGCAAAAGCTCAGCAAGACCGCCGAGACTAACCCCACCACCCACCACGACCACCACAACGCTCGAACTGGCGGTTCCCAGGCCCGGATACGGGCCCGAGTTCCGCCAGAACGGAGGGAAGTGGGTTTGAGTAGCGCCAGAAGGTGGGCTTGTGCTTCGGTTTAGACGAAGTCTTTGTCTCCTAGACGAAGTCCTTGTCTCCTAGACGAAGTCTTTGTAGCGGTCTAGGTGTCGAACTGGCTTTGAGAGAGCGTCCTTGCGGAACGGGTCTCCTAGTTCCTGAGTAACCATGATCTCAATGACGGTGGTCTTGCCGTCATTCATCTGGGCGTCAATGGCAGCCTTTAATGCAGAGCCAACGTCTTCGATCTTTTCGACTCGGACACCTTCGGCGCCCATCGACCGTGCGATCTCGGAGTAGTTCTCGCCACCGTCAAGCTCCCCGGCCACAAATCGGTGGCCATAGAAGTCAACCTGGTTCTTCTTCTCTGCGCCCCACTGGCCGTTGTTGAATACGACTGCGGTTACCGGGATGTCATGGCGAACTGCGGTCATGACTTCAACCATGCTCATCGCCCAGGCGCCGTCGCCGGCGTAGGAAACAGCGGGTCGGTCCATCGCTGCGCTCTTGGCGCCGATGATCGTGGGCAGTGCATAGCCGCAGTTGCCGAAGCTCATTGCGGCAAAGAAGCTGCGTGGTTCTTCAAAGCGCAGATATGAGTTGGCAACGGAGTTGATGTTGCCGATGTCAGTGGACACCATTACTCGGGCTGGCATGGCCTTTTCGAGTTCACGCAATACCTGGCGTGGGTGAAGCGAGCCGCCCTCGAGGTTGTCTGCGTTTTCAATTACCGACAGGCTGAAGTCGTCCTTCTCATGAAGCCAGCCGTCAAGCTCTGCTTCCCACGCTTCTTTCTCTGCCACCATGTCGGCGGTACGGGCGTCGCGGTTGGCGTCACAAGTCAGCTCACGGTCAGAGATTCGGTTTAGAAGCTCGGTTGCAGCTGCACCAGCGTCGCCACAGATTCCAACAGAGATCTTCTTTACGAGACCAAGCATCTTGTTGTCGGCGTCGACCTGGATGATCTGCGCATCAGCTGGCCAGTAGTCCATGTCGTGCTGAGGGAGCGTGCCGAACGGACCTAGGCGGGTGCCTAGGGCCAGAACAACGTCAGCCTTGGCAATCAGTTTCATCGCTGCTTTCGAGCCTTGGTAGCCAAGGGGACCACACCACTGAGGGTGTGATGCAGGGAAGGAGTCATTGTGAAGGTAGCTGTTCACTACAGGGCAGCCGAGGCGCTCGGCGAGTGCGACGCATTCAGCCATGGCATCACCCATGACGACGCCGCCGCCAGAAAGGATTACTGGGTTCTTTGCCGATGCCAATAGGTCAGCGGCCGCGTCGAGGCTCTTGGTGCCGCCGGGGCCACGGTCCAAGACCATTGGCTCGGGGATTTCAACATCGATCTCTCCGTAGAAGCGGTCACGAGGAATGTTCAGCTGAGTTGGGCCAAGTTCTGAGTGGGCCCGGTCAAAGCAACGAGCGGTGATTTCAGCCATACGGTTTTCGTTGTTGATGTGACCCTGGTACTTGACGAACTCTTGGAACATTGGAAGCTGGTTAGCTTCTTGGAATCCGCCAAGGCCGATTCCCATCGTGCCGGTTTCTGGAGTGACGATTACAACCGGAGAGTGCGCCCAAAAGGCGGCAGCGATTGCGGTTACGCAGTTCGAAATACCCGGTCCGTTCTGGCCGATGACCACACCGTGGCGCCCGCTTACTCGTGCGTAGCCGTCGGCCATGTGAGCCGCGCCTTGTTCGTGCACTACGGGGACTAGACGAATGCCAGCCGGAGCGAATATGTCCATCGCATCCATAAAGGCTGAACCCATGATCCCGAAAATATCGGTTACGCCGTTAGCCCGGAGGGTTTCGACGAAGGCTTCACTGGGGGTCATTTTTGTCATGGCGCGGTCCTTTACCAACTCTTGAATAGTGAGACTCTATAACCATTGTGCGATAGCGTCTAGCCCCACACGATACTGCACTGGCAGGGCTGTTGCTGAAGGCTCGGCGGCCCATTCTCGAGCGCGCGGCTAGCTATTTGCCGAGGGCGCGAATGCCAGCGCAGAGCAGTTCGTTTAGCTGGTCGAACGTATCGTCGAGGTCTTGATCTAGGGGGTGACCGTCACCGGCCTCTAGGTGGGCAAAACCGTGGAATGCGCTGCGAAGCGAGCGAGCAGCGTGCACTTGATCATCTTCAGACAGCTCGTAGCCAACGAGGGCCTGAGCCAATATCGCGACAATGCGCTCTACCGCGTCCTCGAGCTCGGGATCGCCTGCACAGGGGAACTTGTCTGTAGCCGCGTAGAGGCCCTTGTTGGTTCGGGCCACTTTGCGCCACGCCAGCCCCATGGCCCGCACTGCGTCATCAGAAGAAAGCCCAATGGCGGCCTGAACAAGCTCTTCAGCGATGAGCTGGCGGCCCTTCAGAGAGAGGCTGCGGATGAGGTCGTCGTAGTTCTCTACGTGGCGATATAGAGCCGGTTGTGAGATTTTCAGCTCTTTCGCCACTCGAGTGAGTGTGATCGATTCGATGCCGTCTCGGTCGGCTAAGACGCTTGCGGTGTCAATAACTATCTGCTTGTCTAAGTACCTGCGCGCCATTTAGAACGACCCTACTCCGTTCACAGCCACTTCAGTAATCGCACTTTAGTAATCACGACGTGAGTCGATAGAACTAGGTGAGCATTCTGAGCCCCGCCGTCGAATCATCGCTTGATTCGGCTGCTCAACAAAACGGCCGTCAACAAAACGGCCGTCAAGGCCGCCAAGCGATCGAGCCCAGAAAAGTTGCGTTTGACTATCCGGAAGACCTTCAGCCGGTGTGGTCTAGTGATGTCCCGGAGTTCTCGATCGCTGCGAATTCGATCTCGCTGCTGATGCCATATGTAGAGCCTTATGTAATAAGGGCAATCAAGTCCGCTTCCGGCGAACTTGAAGGTGAGCTTGCCAAAGACGCAGATGCTTTCTGCCGCCAAGAAGCCCAACATCACCACCAGCATAAGAAGTTCAACCGCCTGCTCGGGAGCCACTACCAGGGTTTGGCTCGTGTGGAAGGCTGGATGAAGCGAACCTATGAATGGCTGTGGCGGACCCGTTCTCAGGGTTTCTCCCTTGCTTTTGCCGCCGGAGCCGAAACTGTTGCATACACGTTGGCCCGCTGGACTGAAGCTCGGATGGGTCGTTTGTTCAGCAACGCGGAGCCAACAATGGCGACGCTGTTCCTATGGCACTTGGCTGAGGAAGTCGAGCACAAAAGCGTTGCCTATGACGTTTATCGAGAGGTCGATGGACGACGTTGGCTGCTAGCTGTTGCGATGTTCTGGGCTGCACTGATTACCGGGGTGTTTGGAATCGTGGGTTCTCTCTACATGCTTTCCAAGGAACGACGATTATTCAAGCCTGCCACCTATGTGGCGATGTTGCCTTGGTCGGTCAGTTTCATTTTTGAGCTCTTGCCGGCGATGGCGGTTGCGTCGCTTTCACGTAGTCACCACCCGACAGACCTAACAGATCCCCTTTGGTTCTCGCTGTTCTTAGATGGCTATGACCCTGAAAGCGGAACCATCCCTTTGGTGGAGATCTAACATAACGATTCGGTTACGAGGGAACTAGCTGTGTGTTGAGGGTCGTCTGAACCCCAACACAAAGGATGGTTCCGATGCGCAAACTCTCAGCGTTGTTAGTTTCACTTTTACTCCTCCTAGCCTCGTGCGGGTCTAGTGATTCGGCTGAATCATCAGACGCAGAATTCAGAGATGTGAGTGGTGCTGCGAGCGACACGACCGAAGCCATGCAGGATGACGAGTTGGCCGAGTTTGATGACGGTGCCGACGCCATGGCCGACTCCGACAGCGACCTTGTCGACGTCGGTGACGAGGCTTTTGGCGGCGCCGCCGACACACCGGTTCAAAACGCTCAGGACGTGCCGCCTCTGCAACCGGTCGACATCGGGCGAGACATCATCTACACCGCCACAATTGACGTAGCCGTGGAAGATCTCAGTGCTGCCAGCCAGGACGCCCTTGGTCGGATCGAAGCAATGGGTGGGCTGCTGTTTGGCCAAACCACCAACACCCAAGGCACACCTCGAACTGTGCTCATCTTCAAGGTCGCTCCCCAGGACTTCCAGGCAGCGTTGCAGGCTCTAACTGACGTCGGCGAACTTCGCGATCAGAACATCTCTACCACCGACGTCACCGAGCGGGTCGTTGATCTTCAAAGCCAAATCATCACATCCGAGGCCAGCGTCTTGCGGCTTCGTGAATTGCTGGCCGGCGCCGCTGGCCTTGATCAGATAGCTCAGCTAGAACGTGAGCTGCTTGATCGCGAGACGGTGCTTGAGCGTCTGCGTGGTCAGCTTCGCACAGTTCAGGCTCAGGTCGCATTGGCCACGATCACTGTGACCATGACCGAGATCGTTCCTGGCCCAGCCCTATCGGTAGCCCAAACCGCATACCTGGGCCACGATGGCGGATCGACGTGTGGCGGCGATCAATCGCTCTCGATTGACGAGGGCGAACCCTTCACGATGTGCCTTGAGATCACCAACGTTGGTGAAACGTTCCTTACCAACTTCGAAATTCGAGAAGAGGCTCTGAAGCTAAAGACTCAGGACTTCGTCCTTACCGAAGGGTCACTGGATTCTCTTCTCGCTCCGGACGCATCACTGGCTTTGTTCTACGAAGGGACTGCAGACAAGTCCTTTAATGGGCAGGCTCAAGTGACAGCACGCCCAGTGGATGCAGAAGGAGCCCCCGTTGGGCAAGGCACTGTCGCTGGCCGGTCCAGTGCGTCGGTATCGGTTGCGCCAGACAACTCACTTCCGGGCTTTGTTTCCGGGTTTGAGTCTGGATGGGCCGCACTTACAGCTGTCATCTCCGCCGTCGTTCTAGGCATAGCGTTCATGTTGCCACTGCTGCCTCTGTTGGTACTGGCTTGGTTCGGAGCTCGCCTTCTGCGTCGCCATCTTGCAGCGCGGCCTGCAAAGCCAGCTGCCTACACGCCTCCTCCGCCAGCGCCCACTCGGGAATCTGTGTCGGCAGAAAGCTAAACCAGGCGTCCCGCTCCGCCTAGTGTGAGTGCGTGGCTGAGGGCGAGCGAGGCAAGCCAGCTAAATATTCTGCGGCCGGACTCCTCAGGCGAGGTTTGAAGGGGGAGTCTTGGCCGCGTGTCTGGCAAGAGCACGAGCTTCGCACCACCTATGACGCTGTGATTATCGGCGCCGGGATTCACGGCTTGGCCACGGCCTACTACTTGGCTAAGAACCACGGCATTAACCGAGTGGCTGTTGTTGACAAGGGCTACGTGGGCGGAGGCGGATCCGGACGTAACACCGCAATCATTCGATCCAACTATCTGACTCCCGAAGGTGTTGCCTTTTATGATCGCTCGCTGACTCTCTACAACGAGATGTCGGCGGAATTGAACATGAACGTCATGTTCTCAAAGCGCGGTCATCTCACTTTGGCTCACAGCGACGCTGCGATGAGGACGATGAACTGGCGGGCCGAAGTGAACAAGCTGAGTGGTGTCGACTCAAGCGTGATCGGTCCGGGTGAAGTCAAAAAGTTGGTGCCAAGCCTGGACACCTCTTTGGCGTCTCGCTACCCAATACTTGGGGCGCTCCACCACCCACCAGGGGGCACCGTCAGGCACGATGCTGTCAACTGGGGCTATGCCAGAGCGGCTGATGCACTCGGGGTTGAGATCCATCAGCAAACTGAAGTCACAGACATCTTCGTGGCCGGTGGAGACGGGCCACAGAACAAGGGCACCGGAGGCGTAGTCAAAGGCGTCAGAACCACCCGAGGCGACATCACTGCGCCTGTTGTTGTCAACTGCACTGCAGGGTGGTCATCGTTGATCGCCGATATGGCCGGTGTGCGGCTTCCGGTTGTGACCCACCCCCTTCAGGCCGCCGTCACTGAACCGGTTAGAGCGTTCCTTCCGGCGGTTGTAGTCAGTGGATCTCTTCACGTCTACGTTTCTCAAACAGCGCGAGGCGAGTTGGTCTTTGGAGCCGCCGTTGACCCGTTTGCTACCTACTCGACTGCGGGGTCGCTTGAGTTCGCAGAAGGCCTGGCCTCCCACGTCCTTCAGCTCATGCCTGGTATCTCGAACTTGCGGTTGCTTCGCCAGTGGGCGGGGTTGTGTGACATGACGCCCGACTACTCGCCGATCATGGGTTTCACACCAGTCGATGGCTTTATCTGCGATGTTGGCTGGGGCACATATGGCTTCAAGGCGGGCCCGGTTGCGGGCGAACAAATAGCAGAAGCGATTGCCAGTGGAAAGACTCCCGAGTTGATCAGGAACTTTGCGCTAGAGCGCTTTGCTGACGGCAGACTTGTGGGCGAAAAGGGTGCAGCGGCGGTGGGTCACTAATGCTGTTAGTTCCATGCCCAAACTGCGGCCCAAGAAACCACGAAGACTTTCAGTACTTGGGTGAGACAACATCTCGGCCTGAGCCGGACTCCACCTCTTCAGAGTGGCGCAGCTATTTGTACATGCGTGACAACTCCGCTGGCTGGTTGAACGAGACATGGTTCTGCGTGTCCGGGTGCAGGCGATACTTCCGCCTGCAGCGCAACACGGTTACCAACCAGTTTCGTAACTCGCCATTGCCAGGCAAGAACTCCTCGGGAAGTCAACCGTGAGGATTGAGCCCCAACCCGGAGAAGAGATCAACCGGAACGCTTCCGTGCAATTCACTTGGAACGGCAAGTCATTTGCTGGGTTCGAGGGTGACACCATTGCGAGTGCCCTTGTGGCCTGTGGGGTCCGAGTGTTCTCACGATCCATGAAGTACCACCACGCTCGCGGAGTTCTAACTGGTGACTATTGGGACCCAAACCTTTTTGTCCAGCTTGGACCTGAGCCCAACGTCCGGGCCGGTCACCGACTTGTCGTGGAGGGAATGGACGTCGAACCTCAGAACGCGTGGCCGTCGCTTGATCACGATTTCAAGGCAATCAACTCCAAGCTGTCGAAGGTTCTAACACCGGGCTTCTACTACAAGACCTTTACCGGACCGCTTTGGCCAGCTTTTGAGAAAGTTCTGTCTGGCTTTGCGCCTGGAGGTGAGGTCGATCTTGAAGCACCCGCAGGCTATTTTGACAAGCGCTTTGCTCACCCCGACGTCGTTGTGGCCGGTGGTGGGCTTGCCGGCATCTCATCGGCCGTCGCCGCAGCCGCTGCCGGTTCGACCGTTATGTTGGTGGAACACGAACATAACTTGGGTGGCTCTCTTCGTTGGGGTAGCGCCGAAGACCTGAAGCTCTTGGACGAGCTTCGCGAAACTGCTGAGGGAAATCCCAACATTGAAATCTTGTTGGACTCAACGGTCACCGGGCGTTTCGACGACAACTGGATTTCAATTGTCCAACGCAGCCATCCACGAGCTGCCGAGCGCCTGATCAAGGCCCGGGCAAAAGTGCTGATCGTGGCCCCAGGGCTGATCGAGAGGCCATTCGTATTCGAAGGCAACGACATTCCCGGAGTGATGCTGGGAACCGCAGTTCGCCGGATGGTCAATCTCTTCGGCGTTAAACCGGGCGAGAAGGCCGTGGTGATGACCGCCAACGCTCACGGCGACGAAACGGTGAAGGATCTGCGACGAATCGGCGTGGACGTGACAGTTGCCGACGCCAGGCAAGGCCATGCCATAAGTGAGGTCAACGGCGGATCGGGTGGAGTGTCCGAAGTTGTTCTTCGTAATGGCTCCAAGATCAAGGCCGACCTATGTGTAGTTTCGACCGGGTGGACAGCACCGACGTCGTTGCTGAACATGGCTGGTGACCGTCCTACGTATGATCCTGCTGCTGCCCGATTCTTCCCAACTTCACTTCCTGACAATGTCCTAGTGGCAGGAGCCTTAGCTGGCGACGGCAGAGTCGAACAGATAATCGAACACAGCGTCGCCACCGGCCGTTTGGCCGCCAAGCGTTCCGAAGCCATCAAGTTCAGGTTCAAATTGCACACAGCCCGTGTGGGCTGGGTCGATGGCGTGGAGCCTCAATGGCCGAGTGACTCAAGAACCTCTTTGGGGCGCAACAGTCACCCCGAACTCTTTCGCTCTGACACTCATGGGTTCGTCGACTTTTCAGAAGATGTCACATCGTCGGATCTCATTGCTTCAGCAGAGGAGGGGTTCGACTCGATTGAGCTTTTGAAGCGCTTTACAACAGCAACGATGGGTCCGGAGCAAGGAAAGCTGGAGACTATCAACATGGTTGCGGTCCTGGCCGAGGCGCGCGGCGAGTCGATCGCTGACGTTGGTACAACGGTTTGGCGTGCCCCGTATGCTCCCACGACTCTGGGCGGTCTCGCCGGCCGTGTTCACGAGCCAGTTCGCACCTCATCCATTCAACGTTGGCACGAGGACAACGGCGCAAAGCCAATTCTTGCTGGGCAGTGGATCAGGCCTGATCACTATGGTGACCCGCTGGCGGAGGTTCGGCACGTGAGAACGGGTGTGGGCGTCATTGATGTGACGCCCCTGGGCAAGATCGAGCTGCACGGCCCCGACGTGGTCAAGTTGCTGAACCTCCTTTACACAAACTCATGGGACAACTTGGCGGTGGGGTCGGTCCGTTACGGAATCATGTGTTCTGACGATGGCGTTGTACTCGATGACGGGGTAACTGCTCGACTTGGCGCCCAGCGCTTCCTGATGACCACTACCAGTTCGGGGGCGGCCCGAATCCTGAGCTGGATTGAAAACTGGCTCCAGACCGAGCGACCGAAATGGCGTGTTCACGTAACACCAGTGACGACCGCCTACACCAGCATCAACGTCGCCGGCCAACGGAGTCGCCAGCTGCTTAGCTCATTGGTCGAAGGCATCGACTTGTCCAACGAAGCGTTCGGATTCATGAAGGTGCGTACTGGGCGCGTAGCCGGTGTTGGAAATTGCATCATTTGGCGCATCGGTTTCACTGGCGAGCTGAGCTATGAAGTTCACGTTCCTTCAGGCTTTGGCCTGCACGTTTGGGAGAGCCTCATGGAGGCAGGGGAGCAGTGGGGCATCGTGCCGTTCGGGCTCGAGGCCCAGCGCATCATGCGGCTCGAAAAAGGCCACTTCATTGTGGGGCAGGACACCGACGCGTTAACTCAGGCTCACGCCCTCGGTCTAGACAAACTTATCCATCTGGAAAAGGATGACTTTGTTGGTCGACACGAGCTGGCGAGCGGGCCGTACAAAGGTCCCCGCCTTGTGGCGCTGGTCCCCAATGAACCAACTCACGTTCCGCCCGAAGCCTCACAGCTGATCGACCCGTTAACTTCGCGAATCGTCGGCCGAATCACATCTTCGCGGTTTTCACCAACATTGGACCGTGCGATCTGTCTTGGCCAGGTTGACAACGAACTTGCCATACCTGGCGCGGAAGTGGTGGTGGTTGGTCCGAATTCGGAACGAGTCGAGGCGACTGTCATGGAGAACCTCTGTCTCTTTGACCCCCACGGAAGGCTGCTTCGTGGCTGATACCCCGACGTTTCGCTCTTCGGTTCCGATTCTGCCTAAGCCACCTGACGCAACGAAGGTTTGGCTGCTCGACGTATCAGGCCAATCAAAGGTGTTGATTAAGGCAGACGCTGAGGCCGCAGTGGTTGGTGAGATCGCGGCACCTTTCGGCCGGAGCAGACGCTACAACGCTGATGTCCTAGCGGCTGGAGTTCGGCCTAGCGAATGGCTGTTGATCGGCCGCAGCACCGCAGTGTCAGAGGTCATGTCTGGTCTCTCGCCAGATGGGCACGTAGCGGTCGTGGACTACACCCACGGGCGGGCGATGATTCGAATCGTCGGCGCCCAATCGGCTGGCACGCTGGAGAAGCTTTGTTCAATTGATCTCGGCGACGAGATGTTTCCCCCCGCTGCTGTTGTAACCGCCAAGGTCGCTGGTGTTGTGTGTGATCTGATTCGCGACGACATCGCAGAAGCAGGCGGCAGCGAAACTCTGCTGTCGTTCCTAATCGTGTTCGACCGCTCTTACGGCGTCTATCTCACCGGCGCGTTGTTTGACGCCATGGCAGAGTTCTTGTCTTAATCGTTCTTGTGTTCAGATCGAGTTAACGAAGTCCAAGATGATCTTGGTCACGGCTTCATCGTCGGTCACATCAGACAATGGACCTTCGCCCTCGATTATGTGAAGCGGGTCGGCGCCAACTGCGCGTGCGAGCTTCTTAGTGCTGGCGGGCCGTGCATCAGTATCGAGGGAACCAGTCGCAACCATTACCGGACACTCGATGTTCTTAAGCTCATCAACGAAGTGGGCGTCATGGGTGGCGAAGATTCGGTACGGCAACACGTAGGGAGTCAGCTCGTTCCCTGTCGCCTCTTCATCGAGAGGATCAATCTCTGATGCCATGATGGTGTCAAGGAGCTTGTTGGTTTGGGTGTCAGTTCGCTTGAAAGGCGTGCTTAGTAGGCCAAGCGCCTCGACCTGGGTTGGGTAGTTGACTGCCAGAGCCTCAGCGATCAGTCCACCTAGGCCTACACCAACAACAATTGCCGATTCCATCTTCGCCATTGCCATTTCTCGACGAGCTTGGCGCACAAAATCGTCGATGTGAAGCGGTCGATTTAGCGGAGGAGTGGAGCCATGACCAATTAGGTCATAACGGACTACTTCGGCGACGGCCTCAAGGGCTGCCATCTGAGGATCCCACATCTTGTGGTCCAAACAGACGTCGTGGATAAGGAGAAGGCGGCAGGTTTCACTCACCTACCAAGTATGGAACAGACTGAATCCTACTCACAGGGGCATTTTGCTCACTTTAAGTGGTTTAGTTGTGACGGAGGCCACTGTTTATGGTTGTAGAAGGACTTTCCCATGGGTCAAACGACCCTCAAGCATCTGGTGCGCCTCGGCTGCTTCGGCTAGTGGAATGCGGTGAGAAATTGTTACATCGAGCTTGTCGGTGGCCATCCACCCAAAGAGGTCGGCCGCTCGCTTGAGCAGCTCCGGACGAGTGGCGATGTAGTCAAACAAGGTCGGCCTTGTAAGAAACAATGAACCTCCGGCTGAAAGAGCTAGGGGACTAACGGGTGGGACCGGACCGGACGCATTGCCGAATGTGGCCATGACACCGCGTTTTCTCAGTAGGGAGAGGCTGTCATCGAAGACCGACGCCCCAACTCCGTCATAGACCACAGCGAGTGAGTTTGGGCCACCAACCTCGGCAACGACGTCGGCAAAGTTCTGTTCGTTGTAGTTGATCACGTGGTCAGAACCGGCGGCTCGTGACAGTTCAACCTTCGCTGCTGAGCCAACGGTGGTAAACACCTCGGCGCCCTGAAGCTTGGCGATTTGGGTCAACAACAATCCAACACCGCCGGCGCCAGCATGGATGAGGCACTTGTCGCCGGGTGCTAGCGGGTGGGTGTCTAGAGCGAGGTAGTGAGCTGTCATTCCCTGAAGCATGACTGCAGCCGCTGCATCGAGACTGACCGCATCGGGCACGCGCACCAGCTGGTCTGCCGATACCGCAGCTTGTTCGGCGTAAGAGCCGCCGGGGCCGGCCCAAGCCACCCGATCGCCTACCGCCACTTCGGTAACGTCATCACCGATGGCGGCAACAATGCCCGAGCCCTCAACGCCGGGACGCATCGGCAGAGTGACGTCATAGAGGCCGGACCGGTGATAGGTGTCAATGAAGTTCAGCCCGGCGCTGTCAATGTGAACCACCGCTTGGCCGGGCCCCGCAGTAGGTTCGGGAACCTCAACAAGTTCCAATACCTCAGGGCCACCATTGGAAGAAAACTCAATCGCACGCATAAGTCGAGCCTATTACCAACAACCCCCAAGCCATAAAAACAAGAAAACTGAAGCAGCCGTGAGCCGGGCGCGTCCCGACCGCAGAATCGATAGCAAGCCGCGTCCCGACCGCAAGGCCGGAGGAAGGCGGGCTCCGTGCCCCGGGGAACGGCAAAGAGAGCAGGGCGCGTCCCGACCGCAAGGCCGGGGCAAGGCGCGTCCCGACCGCAGGCCGGAGCAGGGCGGGCTCCGTGCCCGGGGAACGGCAAAGAGGGCAAGGCGCGTCCCGACCGCAAGGCCGGGGCAAGGCGCGTCCCGACCGCAAGGCCGGAGCAGGGCGGGCTCCGTGCCCGGGGAACGGCAAAGACGGCAAAGACGGCCAAAAAAGTAAGACACCCTCGGTTGCTTTGGCTTGCGCCTTGGCTTCCGGGGGTGTCTAGAGGCGGTTTCGAGATCCACCACATGCGAATTGAGCAGCAGTACTGTTCTCATCGAATGTTTCCACTGCCCTTCAGACTTGCGTCTGTTGGGCAGTGTGCTTTTTGAGTTTCTACTTCTGGAGCTATCCGTCGTTACACGTTCTGCGTCTGGGTTGCCCCGTTCACGATCTGAGTCCCGCCGGCTAGTGCCATTAGTTGTCGCTCTACCATCGGCCAGCTAGGACCGAAGCCCCGTGGTGACTGATGGGGCCCACTCCCGATCAAGTTTGTGGACCATTGGTATTTCTCTTACCTGACCTGTTGTTGTCTGCGAACTTCTCCGCCACCGGCTCCAGTTCTGGATCGGTCGCCCGTTCCTTCGCTTTTGCGTTTGTGACTTCGCTGTTCGGTTCTTCCAACCGGCTGAGAGCATCTTGCCCGCACGATTAGCCGCCTGCAAGCGCAATCTCGCAATCCCCAAGCTATCCACTGCTAAATGTGGCTTGTCCTCAGGTTTTTCAGCGAAATCCTCACGCTGTCCACAGCAACTGGCATAAACCTGTGGATAGAGACCTACGGTAGAGAAAGTGTTTGAAGCAGCCGCAGTATGTACCCCAGGGCTAGAAGAAATTCTGACCGAAGAGCTGAAGGCGTTGAAGCTGAAGCCTAAAGCAGGCGCCGCGGGTGTTGTTGGATTTAAGGCAAATCATCGAGAGCTTTACGCTGCCAACGTATGGCTTAGAACCGCTACTCGGGTGGTGGTCCGGATGGCCAAGTTCCGGGCAACTGACTTTGCTCATCTTGAAGAGAGGGCCCGCGAGGTTGATTGGAAGCAGTGGGTTCCCGAGGGCTACGCACCGGAGTTCCGCGTTACCTCTAAAGCATCGAAGCTCTACCACACGGACGCAATCGCGCAGCGGCTGCATTTGGTTGTCGGGCCTCCCGGAATGCCCGCACGTGAGGGGGAGCCCGCCCAGCCAGTGCAGCGTTTCACGGTTCGGGTTGTCCAAGACATTGTGACAGTCAGCGCCGATTCGACAGGTGAAGGCTTGCAGCGACGGCCCTGGCGTCAAGAGATTGGTGTTGCACCACTTCGCCCCACGATGGCGGCAGCGATGCTGCTTGGCTCTGGCTGGAATGGCCAGACCGACCTGCTCGACCCGTTTTGTGGAAGCGGCACGATTCCTATCGAAGCGGCTCTCATTGCCAAAGGCATGCCGCCGGGCGGCGATCGTGAGTTTGCATTTCAACAGTGGCCAGATTTCCAGCCTGGCACGTGGGCTTCAGTAAAGGGATCGATTGGATCCTCGCTAAGAGAAGCCACGGTCACCATCGAGGGGAGCGACCGCGACGCTGCGGTTATCTCCTCTGCTCTTTCGAACGCACAACGGGCCGGCGTGGCCGAGGCCGTGTCGCTATCACCTATGGTCGTCTCCCACTTGAAGGGCCACGACGGCCCTGGGCTGATCGCAACAAACACTCCCTACGGCAAACGTGTGGGTGACGGTGACCTAACTGCGCTTTACCGAAAGTTCGGATCCGTTGCCCGAGAGCGCTGTCCGGGTTGGGACCTAGCGGTTGTTGCTTCTGACGCCCGTCTTGTGAAAAATATTGATCGCCGTCTCAAGCCGGTTTGGTCATTCGGTCACGGCGGGATTCCGGTGAAGGTGTTTAAGAGATCGGGTCGAACGCCAGAAGGCGATTCTGGCTCGGACCAAAGAACTCAAGACGAGAATCAAACCGACGAAAGCTGACGACCTCCTCAAACGCCGCCAACAGAAGTTCTTCAACCAGTTCTTCATCTGGGTCACAGTTGTTAGTTGAGCGGCCGGGAACGGTGAATCCCGCCTTGCCTGAGGCGTCGTCAAGCGTGAATGATCCCAAAATTCTGTGACAGCCAGAGTTTCCGTCCAATACGGCAAACTCTTCGTCCAGTCCAATCACCGCTCGTGTGGGCCCGATGCCGTCTTGGCCGTCGGCAATGAAGGTGACCTGGTAGGACACCGGACCCGAAGGTTCTCCCATTCCATCGTCGGTGTTGCCACAGGCAGAAACCGCTAGTGCAGCGAGGATGGGCACAATCACACAACGAAACCAATGGTGTCGATGATTTTGTTGGCTTAGGGTTCCGGTTTCCACGATGCCCCCGAGGGTATGATCGAATGACCTAAATCAGGTCAGGTGTCAGAAAGCTTGATAACTCATTCGCAAGTTATTCAAACCCCAAACTGAACCAGAGATTCCAGCTCCTGCTCCCGTGGTTCCTACTCCGGTCGAGCCAGTGGTTGAAGCCGCGCGTGCAGTTGAGGTACCCCAGATTGTGGGCGGCGTCACTCCTGGTCTTGTTATTGCCCATCATCGGCTTTATGCCACCATTGCCCGGTCATTGCCGCCACTGAGGTTGCCGCCAAGAAGCTTTGGTGAGTTAATGCGCAAAGTCTGGTGGCCGATTGATGGCGCAATCGACGAAGACATGTTGTACTGGTCGGCCCGCCTGGGGGCACTCGAAGCGCTCGAATCTGGTTGTACGGCAATAATTGATCACCACTCTTCGTCGAGAATCATCGACGGCAGTTTGGACGTTGTCACAGACGCCTGTCACGAAGTCGGCATCAGGGTGAACTGCTCCTATGCGTCTTCAGATATGCGCGACTCATCGACCGGTCATGCCGGATTGAAGGAAAACGCTCGGTTCATACGTGCTGGCGGCGAAGGCATGATCGGAATTGACGCTTCGTTTGTTGCCTCGCCGGAGATGGTCGACGCTGCTATTGGTCTGGCTGAAGATCTTGACGTTGGAGTCCACGTGAAGATCGCCGAAGGCATTAACGACGCTGGCGGGGGTTCGGACCTTGCCCGTCGTTCAGAACACTCCTGGGTTCTGGCTCATGCTGTTCACCTGCCCGACTCAATAGACATTGCCGGGACCGTCGTTCACTGCCCGCGATCGAACATGCTTACCGGTGTTGGCTACGGGATGCCGCGGCGGCTGGATGCCAACATGGCTCTCGGCACCGACGGCATCAGCGGCAGCCTCATAGATGAGTTCCGCGTTGCCTTCTTCCGTCTTCGGGAGCAGAACATCTCGGCTCGACCGTCCACAGTTTGGAGCTGGCTAGAAGGCGGGCTGAACCTAGTGCCGGGCGCCCGCGGCGACCAGGTCACCTGGAACACGCCTCGCATAGAGCCGCATGAAATTTGGAGCGCAGCCGGACTTGCTCCAAGCCAGGTTCAGATCGCTGGTCACACTGTCGTAGAAAACGGGAAAGCCATCCGAGTTGATGGCGACGAGATCCGGGCTAAGGCAGCCGAGCAGACGATTCGTCTCGCAAAGGCTTTGAACTCCTAAGTTAAGACTGTGGCGACCCTTGATGGAGTAGATGACGAGGCCCGTCGTCGAGAGCTGCGCCGCATGAAAGGCGTTGCTCTTGGTTTGCTCTTTTTCGCTGCGCTTGTATTCATCATCGCCCGCTCCCTGGAAGAGAGCAATGGTTGGGCCGGTTATGTTCGGGCGACTGCAGAGGCCGCCATGGTGGGTGCTTTGGCCGACTGGTTTGCCGTGACTGCGTTGTTCCGGCATCCCCTTAGGTTGCCGATTCCTCACACTGCCATCATTCAGAAGCGCAAGGATCAGATTGGTGAAAGTCTTGGCGGGTTTGTTCGTGACAACTTCCTGACAAGCGAGGTGCTGGCAGAACGCCTTGACGATGCAAATCTCGCCGCACGAATGGGCGACTGGCTTGCTCAACCTGAGAACGCCAAGACTATCGGTGACCAAAGTGCGGCGGTTGTTCGTGGCGTGGCCGAAGTGCTTCAGGATGATCAGATCCAGCCGGGAATTGAAAGCCTTGTAACTTCCAAAGTGCGCAACATCCCGGTCACTCCGTTGGCCGGGCGGGCAATCGATATGGCCGTGCACGGCGGTCATCATCAGGCTTTGGTCGACTCAACCCTGACCGGCCTCGCGAAGTTCCTGGATGAGAATCAGCCCGAGTTCCGATTGCGTCTGGCCGAGGAAAGCCCGTGGTGGGTGCCTGAGCCAATCGACGATCGGATTTTCGACAAGATCTATGACGCGCTCTCCCGGTTCATCGCTGACGTTGGGGTTGATCGCCAACACCCCTTGCGGTTGCAGCTTGATTCGCGCACCGAGGATCTTGCTGAGCGGCTTAAGACTTCTGACGAGCTTCGGGTCCGCGGCGAGTCAATCAAGGAAGAGATTCTGGCTCACCCAGAAGTTCGAGCATGGTCGGCTTCGCTTTGGACTCGAATCAAGTCGGGTCTGATTGAGGCCACCGAAGACCCCGAGTCAGATCTGAGGATCCGACTTGAGCAAGCAGTGTCCGATGCCGGAGCGCAGCTTTCGGCAGACCCAGCGTTGGCGGCCAAGCTGGATAAGTGGCTAGTTGAGGCGGTGGGTTATGTGGCTGAACAGTTCAAGGACGAAGTCTCGGGCCTAATCGCATCGACGGTTCAGCGATGGGACGCCGAAGAAACGGCCGATCGGCTTGAGCTTCAGGTTGGCAAAGACCTCCAATTCATCCGGATAAATGGCACCATCGTCGGAGGCCTTGCCGGGTTGATCATCTACACGTTGTCTGAAGCAGTCTTCTAGCTGCAGGCCTTCTAGCTGCAGGCCTTTTAGCTGCAGGCCTTTTAGCTGCGCTGCGCGAGCTAGCTGGGCTGCAAGTAGTCCGACGGCAGTTGAAGTTGATCGGTGGGCAGGTTCTGAGGGTCAAACTCACCAAGGAGATCTGCGGCAGTATCAACTGTCTGGCTTGAGTCGATCAGGCCTAAGGACTGTGCGAGAAAACTGAGCACCTCAGTTGGTGTCTCGCCCGCGTCGATTCTGTCTACCAAAGTGACTGCTCCTTCTTGCTTGGACAGCCGAAACTGGTCTGCGCCGACCACTAGAGGGACGTGGGCATAGCGGGGAACTGGTAAGCCGAGCAGCCGGGCTAGCCCAACATGGGCGGGTGTAGAGTCGAGCAAATCGTCGGCCCTGACAACAAGCTCGACGCCTTGATCGGCGTCATCGACCACAACAACCAAGTTGTAGGCCGGTGTGCCATCGTTTCGAACGATCACGAGGTCGTCGTAGTTTCCTGAGACTTCGCCACAAAGCTCGTCTATGACTGAAACGCTCTTGCCGCTACCGCGCAGCCTTATGGCAGGTGGGCGGCCGCTGTCGATCTTTGTCTGGCGTTGGGCAGCAGTTAGGTCCCTACATGTGCCGGGATAACGGCCAAGTGTTGCGATGCCGCCGTTCGGAGCTTGAGCTGCCTCTCTGACTTCCTTGCGGGAACAGAAGCACTCGTAGGTCTCGGCCGATTTTGTAAGTGTTTTCACCGCGTCGAGATACAGATCCAATCGTTCCGATTGCAAGACCGGTTCACCGTCGAAGTCGATTCCGAGCGCACGCAGATCTCTTGGCTGAGATTCGTAGAACTCTGACCTGATCGCATTGCGGTCAAGGTCTTCGAACCGAAGCCAGAACGGTGACTGATCAGCTCTGGAGAACAGCCATGCGGCCAAGGCAGTTCTGAGGTTGCCAACGTGAAGATCCCCAGTTGGGCTTGGGGCGAATCGTCCGGCCGAGTGGGGCATCCTGTCAGGGTAGGTGAGTCCGACGCTACGCTGCGCCAGTGCTGACCCAAGAGCGCGAGTTGCGCAACCAGAACGCCAGAATCATTCTGGCCTTAGCAGTTGTCAGTTCGGCGCTGACCGGGCCAGGTCAGACGGTCGGTGTTGCGGTCTTTAACGACCACCTAGTTGACGGTCTTAGTCTCTCGCGTGAGTCGGTAGCGGCCGCATACATGGTGGGGACTCTCACCAGCGCAACGCTGCTGCCTTTTGTTGGCAGGTTCATTGACAAGTTCGGCGTTCGTCTGTCTCAGATGATTATCGGAATTGTGTTTACCTTGGCGTTGCTCAATATGTCTCAGGTGAACGGGTGGATCTGGCTGGCGATTGGCTTCCTCGGAATCCGCTTTGCCGGTCAAGGCTCATTGTCCCTGGTCAGCACGGTCACGGTCTCGTTGCGATTTAGTGCTGACAGGGGAACAGCGCTGGGAATTTTCTCCACTGCGTCGAACGCCTTGATGCTGATGGTTCCGCTTGGGTTGGCTTTTGTGATCTCTCAAGTGGGCTGGCGCCAAGCGTGGGTTGTTGCCGCAGCAGTGATTGCAGCGACCGTCTTACCGATTGCGTGGTTCGGCCTGAGGTCGATGCCGACGAACTCGGCGAAACCGATTCTTCCGGGCCGGTCTGAAGCCAGCACGCTTCAAGAAGTTGTAGACGACGACTTCACGCGAGCCGAGGCAATTCGGACCCGGTCATTCTGGATGATCGCATCTGTGTCGGCAGCAGCGGGCATGCTGGGCACGGGACTCAACTTCCATCAGATCGATCTGCTGGGTGAGGTCGGACTTAGTACAAGTGCGGCCGCAGCAATGTTTGTTCCCCAGATCGTGGGATCCTCAGTCGCCGGACTCGGCTTTGGGTATCTAGCTGACCGGGTTGGAACCAGATTCTTGCCGGCCCTGGGCATGCTGTTGCTGGTTCTTGCCCATTGGCTGGCAGCGGTTGTTGCGCCGGGCTTCATCGTGATTGTGTACGCAATTGTGCTGGGCGCCATGGGTTCGGCGGTGCGGACGATTACCGCCACGATGCTGCCTTCGTTCTTTGGCACCGGCCACCTGGGTTCGATCCAGGGTTTCCTGACACTCATTAACGTGGCAGGCTCGGCTCTTGGCCCCGTTGTGTTGGCTGTAGTTGAAGGCGGCTTCGGTTCCTACCGCCCAGCGGTCTTGCTGCTGTCAATCATCCCGGCCATGGTGATGGTGTTTTCCCTTTCGGGGTCAAGTCTCAAAAGTAGCTAGGTGCCTCAAGCTGTGGATAACGCGCGACCGTGAGCGCTGAGTGTCGTCGCCACCACCACCGCCAAATGTCAGCTGGAGGTGACAAAACACCGAATTTTCTGCTGGGAGTGACAACTATTGTCACTGGGGGCTGACTTTTGGGGGAATTGTCACCTGGGGCAGAAATTTAACAGGCTGGAAACAATCGGGAAACATGCGCGAAGCGTTGGCGGGCGACGCTCATGGGATGGAAGCTGCCGATACCGCCTGGATATTAACCTCCGCCGCCCTCGTGATCTTTATGGTCCCTGGGTTGGCCTTGTTCTACGGGGGAATGAGCCGTTCAAAGAACATGCTGAACATGTTGATGATGAACATGATCTGCCTAGGCATCGTGCCGATTCTGTGGTTTGTGGCGGCTTACAGTCTTTCCTCGACCGGTGACAACCAGTGGCTTGGGTCCTTTGATGCTCTTATGTTGCGGGACATCTCTGGAACCGACCTGCGCGACGTGTTCTTCGCGTGTACGTTCGCCTCGATTACTCCAGCCCTTATCTCTGGCGCCGTGGCTGATCGCATGAAGTTCTCGGCTTGGATCGTGTTTGTGCCCGTCTGGATGATGCTGATCTTTGTTCCGGCCTGGGCCTGGGTTTTCAGGCCCGACGTTGGCTTCTTGGTAACTCGAGGAAGCCTTGACTTCGCCGGTGGAACTGTTGTGCACGTAGCGGCCGGCGCTGCTTCGTTGGCGTTGGTCATGGTGCTTGGAAACCGGAAGGGATGGCAGAAGGAATCGATGCTGCCGCACAACCTGCCATTCACGGTTTTGGGCGCGGGCATTCTGTGGTTTGGTTGGTTCGGGTTTAATGCTGGCTCGGCCTTCGCAGCCGATGACATCGCTATCCAGGCTTTCGCCAATACGTTCATCGCTGGTTCGGCAGCGATGCTTTCTTGGTTGGTCGTTGAACGCCTGATTGATGGACACGCCACTTCATTGGGCGCCGCTTCAGGCGTAGTTGCCGGCTTGGTTGGCATCACTCCAGGGGCTGGCTTCATGGGCACAGCCGGGGCAATGGCTGTGGGAGCGGCCGCCGGTGCCATTTGTGCGCTTGGCATACGACTCAAGTTTAAGTACGGGTTTGATGACGCTCTGGACGTGGTCGGCGTACACATGGTCGGCGGTCTTGTGGGCGGCATTCTCATCGGCTTCTTTGCTTTGGCTAACGAAGCTGGAGGCATCGAGGGAGGCCTGTTTGAAGGTGGGGGAGTAGCGCTTCTAGGCGAGCAAATCTTTGCCAACGTGTTTGTCGGGATCTTCTCGTTCGTTGGCACTTACATCATTGCCAAGGTTCTCGATATGACCATCGGACTGAGGGTCTCAGACGAAGACGAACGAATTGGCATGGATCAGTCTCAACACGCGGAGAACGCTTACTCGTAAAAAAAAATCTTGGCTGAGGTGTCCGATTCGAGGCAGGCTGTGCGTCATAGGGACGAACGAGAAGCTCTCGAATCACATAAACAAGGGACACCAAAATGCAGTACATGATTTTGATTTACTCAGCTAGCGACGCCGGACCTCAAACCCAGGAAGAGATGGCCGCCAGCATGCCAGGTTGGTTCGGTTACACCGAAGAAATGGCTGCTGCTGGAGTTCTGGTTGGCGGCGAACCGCTCCAGGGAATCGAGACCGCAACTACCGTTCGAGTTCGCGATGGCAAGACAACCCACACCGACGGTCCGTTCGCCGAAACCAAAGAGATTCTTGGTGGCTACTACCTCATCGACGTGCCTAACTTGGACGAAGCCCTAAGTTGGGCCGAGAAGTGTCCAGCCGTTGGATACGGCTCGATGGAAGTTCGTCCGCTTATGGAGCTGCCTTCCCAGTAGCGGCCAGCTAAGCCTTCAAGCAATGACCAGCGCAGATCTTTCCGAGGTCTTCAGGACTGAGTGGCCGCGAATCGTCGCAGTCATCCTGAAGAACTTCGGTGATCTGCAGCTGGCCGAAGATTGTGCGCAAGAGGCCTTTATTGCAGCTGGCGTCGCGTGGCCCAATTCCGGAGTTCCAGATAGTCCGGGCGCTTGGTTGCTAACAACCGCTCGACGGAAAGCCATCGATCATCTGCGCCGCTCGAACAATTACGCGCAAAAGCTTCCGCTGTTGGAAGCTCAGGCCCGGTCGGCCTCCCACGGTGGCAGCGCTGACGGCCTCATAGATGACCAGCTCGCCTTGTTTTTAGGATGTTGCCACCCAGCACTTAACAGAGATGCTCAAGTTGCGCTGACCCTTAGAGCAGTGGCCGGATTGTCTACAGCGCAGATCGCCAGTGCGTTTCTGGTTGAAGAAGCAACCATGGGTAAACGATTGACCCGGGCCAGACGCAAAATTCGCGATGCAAACATCCCGTTCTCGGTACCAGATCGGGAACTCTTGCGAAACCGTCTGGAGCAAGTCCAACAAGTTATTTACCTAATCTTCACCGAAGGTCACTCAAGCGCAACCGATGCCCAGCTTGTTCGGGGTGATCTCTGCGACGAAGCCATTTGGTTGTCTGAACTTGTGGCCAAGCTTGTGCCCGATGACTCCGAGACGCTCGCTTTGGCTGCACTGATTCGCCTAACTGACGCTCGCCGCAAAACCAGAACCGATGCCGATGGCGTGCCGGTTCTTCTCCAAGACCAGGACCGTTTGAAGTGGGACGTAAAACAAATTGATGAGGGTCTTGGCTATTTGGGTCGGGCTCAGCAGTCACCGCATCCAGGCCCGCTGTTGTTCCAGGCAGCAGTAGCGGCCATTCACTGCACTGCCAGCCACTTTGACCAGACTGATTGGCCCAAAATCGTAAGCCTCTATGACCAACAGATTGCTCTCGGATCAACCCCGATCCTTCGCTTGAACCGAGCGGCAGCGCTGGCCTATGCCGTAGGTCCCGAAGTCGCTCTGACCGAGATCGACCAGCTCGCAGATGACCTGGATGGCTACGTGTTCTTCCACTCGGCCCGAGCCGAGCTATTGAGGCGTCTGGGCCTGGTATCACTTGCCATATCGGCCTATGACCGAGCACTCGAGTGCAACCCTGGAGAGGGTCAGCAGCGGTTCCTGAAGGCCAGCCGAGCCAGGCTATTCGCGACTTTTAACTAGCTCAGACGTCATACAACTAGCACATTGGTTGTGCTCGGTTTCCAATTAGGAGGATTCGGGTGGCTGTAAGGGGAGAGAGAGGACGGCACGACTCACGCGAGTCAGAGGTGGCCGACTGGTCACGTCGCGGGTATGTGGAAGGCACCGAAGATGGGCGTTTGCCCCGGCCTTGGTTTAGGCGTTGGGGCTGGTGGATGTTACCGCTTGCAGCACTAGGACTAATCGGTGGAACCATCTGGGGCGTTCGCCACATCGAAGGCGACATAACAGAAGCAGCGCCAGAGATTCTGAGAGAAGCTGGGATAGATCCCACTGGCCTTGAATTCGAAGCAACCTACCGCAACCTTGAAGTCACCGGGCAGCTGCCCGAGGGCGTAAGCGCATCCCAGATCGAACGGGTTCTAGAGGACCAGACGGGCCCCGGCGAGGGTGAAGACATTCGCAACGTTTCAGTGGCGGCCACCGCTGGTGAGCCTGCCCAGTTGGGCGCGATAAACGTAAGCACGATTTCCGACGGCGAGACAATCACCCTGGCCGGCACAGTCCCGACCCAAGATCACGCTGACGCCCTAGTCGCCGCGGCCGAAGCTTCGGGTGCCACAGTCATAAACAATCTGACGATCAGCGGGTTGGAGCCGTCGGCGGCTGATGCCAACGGCCAGATTGATCGCTTGACCGCGATTCTGCCTTCTTTAGGAGCAGGCGTGGTTGCAGCAGATCTTGCGCTAACTGACACAGACCTAACTGGCTCGATCGACGCGGCCGACGGACCTAGCGCAGCAGCGCTCGCCGAGCTCGTCGGCGACGGGATCGCCGTTAACTCTCCGGCGCCACTGGAACCCGTCGAGGTAAATGCTGCTTATGACGGCGCCACGATCGTGCTGACCGGACAGGTTCTTTCAGTCGAACAGGCCGCAGAACTTGAAGCAGCAGCTGCGGAATCTGTAGGTGCAGAGAATGTGGTCAACAACCTCACAGTGCTTGATCAAGGTGGCGACATAGAAGGCGCAGACGCACAGGTCAGCGCCCTCGCCGGCGTCATTGGCAACTTCGGTGGTCTGGAGACAGCCGAGGCAACTCTCATTGACAACGACTTGGTGGTGAATGGAGTTGGAGCTGATGCTGAAGCGGTAGATGCGCTTAACCAAGCAATGGCCAGCGCTGGCGACGCCGGACTAACCGTCAGTGGAACCGTCACGCTTTCTGAGACCGAGACGACCGTTGACGAGGAGATCGTGTTACTTCAGGCAGAGCTCGATCAGCTTCAAGACGAAATCCGAGAGAACGTGGTGTTCGCTTCGGACTCGGCGGAGCTAACAGATGTAGCCAAGGGAACTCTGGACAAGGTCGTAGCGGCGATGAATACCTATGAGCGTCCGGTCGTTGAGACCGGCGGTCATACCGATTCCCAGGGACCTGAGGCCTACAACCTCGAGCTCTCTCAGAGGCGGGCCGACTCGGTAGTGGCCTACCTAGTCGAACAGGGCATTGACGCTCAGAGACTCCAACCAACAGGTTTCGGCGAAAGCCAACCAGTTGCCACTAATGACACAGATGAAGGCCGGCTAGAAAACCGCCGAGTTGCCTTTGTCGCCAAGGAACAGTTCTAACCATGCACACACACTTCGAGACGACTTCCACGAAGACACTTAACAAGGAGACTAAAAGATCATGATTTGGGCGCTAGTAGAGATCCTTCTCCCACTGATATTGGCCTTACTGGTGGGAATCCTCATCGGCTGGTTGCTTTGGCGTTGGCGCCGCCGCTCAATCAGCGCGGCCGATTGGAACGCCCAGACAGCTGCCAGCCGCAATGCAGAATCGGAGATGTTGTCGCTGAGATCGGCACGTGATGAGGCATTGCGCGATCAGCTGGGTCTGCAGAACCGACTGAAAACAACGACAGGCGACTTCACTCGGGTCAACGAGGAGCTGAAGTCTGCCCACGAAGCGAATCTCTTGCTGGAGTCTGATGTGAAGTCGGCCAACGAGCGCTTGTCTTTACTAACCGGCGAGCTCGAGAGCTCTCAGGCGGAGCTGGAAGGCGTCCGAGGCGAACTCGGCTCGAGCAGTGCGAAGGCGCTGGCGCTCGACAGCGCAAAATCTGAGTTGTCTGGTGCCAACACCCGAATCTCAGCACTTGAAGCCGATCTCGAAGGCGCCAACGCTCGGATCGCAGACTTGGACGGCATCGCAACCAATTCCGCCGGCGAGGCTGGGCGAGTTAGAGACGAACTGGAAGCAGCCAACGGAAAGATCGCTGATCTCCAAGGCCAGCTAGGTGAGCTTGATGGTGCTCGGGCCAGGATTGCTGATCTTGAAGGTCAGTTGGGTGAGGCGTCGGTTCAGGTTTCTGGATTTGCTGATTTGGAGGCTGATGCTGGTCGGGCTCGGAGTGAGCTTGATGGCGCGAATGCACGGATTGCTGATCTTGAGGGTCAGGTCGGCCAGCTTGGTTCTGCTCAGGCGAGGATTGCTGATCTTGAAGGTCAGGTCGGCCAGCTAGAGGGAGCCAATGCACGGATTGCTGATCTCCAAGGCCAGCTAGGTGAGCTTGATGGTGCTCGGGCCAGGATTGCTGATCTTGAGGGTCAGCTTGGTGAGGCTTCGGTTCAGGTTTCTGGGTTTGCTGATTTGGAGGCTGATGCTGGTCGGGCTCGGAGTGAGCTTGATGGTGCCAATGCACGGATTGCTGATCTTGAGGGTCAGGTGGGCCAGCTAGAGGGTGCCAATGCACGGATTGCCGAGCTTGAGGGTCAGCTTGGCCAGCTTGATGGTGCCAATGCGAGGATCGCCGAGCTTGAGGGTCAGGTAGGCCAGCTTGATGGTGCCAATACTCGAATCGCTGAGCTTGAGGCCGAGCTGAACGCAGCCGCTAATAATTCGTTGCAAGGCGATTTGGACACATCAAATGCAGATCTCACTGCAGCCCGAGAACGGATTTCAATCTTGGAGCTACAGATCGACGGCGCCAACGCCCAGGTCGGTTTGCTCGAGGCTGACGTTGAGGCCAAAACCGCCCTAATCGGTGACCTCGAATCGGACGCTACTTCTAGCTCCGGCGAAGCTCTCCAAGGTGACCTGGATGCAGCCCAGAGGCGAATTTCTGACCTCGAACGCCAGCTGGCGGATCGCCCATCGGCGGCCCCTCAAGGTTTCACTGCAGCAGCTGCGCCTGCGGCAGCAGTAGTGACTACCGCAGCCGCTGCGACCGCCATTGGTCGGGCCGACGATTCTGCCTCGACACAGTCAGCTGGCTCGGCAGATACAGATTCAGCTGGAGCTTCAGATGTCGCGCCTACCCAATTTGGAACCCCCGGATCAGATCACCGTGATGATCTGAAACTCATCAGTGGCATCGGTCCAAAGATGGAAGAAATACTCAACGGATTCGGTATCCAGTCTTGGGAACAACTTGGGGCACTTAGCGATGCCGAGGTCGACATGGTCGACGAGGCTCTTGAAGACTTCCCGGGCCGGATAACCAGAGACGGTTGGGTCGCTCAGGCCAAAGAGCTGTTGGTTGGTCACAACCCAGGGTCTAGCTCCAACACCGCAGCCGGCTCCACAAGTCACTCATGGCAAAGCGGCACGACGAAGTTGGGAACGCCTGGCTCGGCCCACAGTGATGACCTCAAGGTGATTAACGGCATAGGTCCAGTACTAGAGGCAACCCTGAACGAGTACGGGATCAAGTCATGGGAACAGCTTGCGGCCTTCACCAGCGCCGACGTTGACATTGTTGACGATGCGCTCTCATTTCCCGGTCGAATCGAGCGAGACCAGTGGATCTCCCAAGCCGAGGAGCTTGTGCAGAGATTCCCAGATCTGAATAACCGACCTACTAGAGCAACCTTCCTCAATGACTCAGGTGATGAGGACCCGTTCAACTAGACATTCAAATAGACATTGAACACAGGTCGATTCACAGAGTTGCCAGAACTTGGCAATAGGAAGCTGCTCGAACCCCCGGATGGTCCCAGTTACCAGACCATTCGGGCGGTTAGCTAAGTTGAACCGATGATTACGTTTCCGGGCGCTCGCCGTCCCGACCGAACTTGGCAAGTTGATAGTTCAGGGTTGCGGCTTGCTGCATACCAGTGGGGCGAAGACTCAGACCCGCCTTTATTTCTGGCCCACGGTGGCTTCGACTTTGCTGGCACGCTCGATGGGTTTGCTCCGAGGTTGGCTGCGGGGGGTTGGCGAGTAATTAGTTGGGATCAGCGCGGCCACGGAGACAGCCAGCACGCCGCCCTTTACAACTGGGAAGCTGACACTCGTGACGCCGTCGCAGTGCTGAAGTCGGCCTGCTCAGGACCAGTTCCGGTTGTTGGACATTCGAAGGGTGGAGGCTTAATGATGGCCCTCGCCGATGTTCGGCCCGACCTCGTCACTGCGCTGGTCAACCTTGACGGGCTCCCGTCAAAACGAACAATGCCTGATGTCGCCGACAGAGACCGAACGAGACTCATGTCTGCCGACTTGGCCCAGCGCCTGGACTATCGACGGAAAGCGCATGAGGCGATAAGGAAGCCGGGAACCGCTGAGGAGTTGGCGACCCGACGGGCCCGTATGAACCCAAGACTTAGCCCGGAATGGCTCAGATATTTGGTGTCAGTGGGGGCACAAGAACACGAAGACGGATGGCGTTGGAAGCTGGACCCCACTATGCGGTTTGGCGGGTTTGGACCCTACCGCCCCGAATGGTCGCTCTTCAGATTGGTCGGACTGTCCGTACCGTTTATGGCCGTGCTGGGTGGCGTTCAAGAAGAGATGGGCTGGGGCACCGAACGATCAGACGTTGAAGGGTGGCTTCCGCCCGGCGGTCAGCTTGAGGTCATGGATGATCTGGGGCACTTTGTCCACATCGAAGAACCCGATCTAATGGCGGCGAAGACTTTGGAGTTCTTGTCATGATTGAACTTCAACACAACAAGATCACTCTTGCCTTGCATGAACTTGGGTCCGCCACTGCAGACGAGTCTTGTCCGCCGCTGCTATTGCTGCACGGTCTGGGCGAGCAGACTCAAATGCCTGCACCGCCGTGGGATCAGTGGCCCGGCGGCATCTTTGGCCTGGACTTCACAGGTCACGGCCAGAGCACCGTGCCTGCAGGTGGTGGTTACACGTGCGAAATCTTGATGAGTGATGTTGATATCGCGCTGGCCCATCTGGGGCCGTGCACTGTTCTTGGCCGGGGCCTGGGTGCCTATGTCGGATTGATGGTCGCGGGAGCAAGGCCCGACCTGGTTCGGGGCGTCGTGCTGGCGGACGGACCTGGAATCAGAGGCGGCGGAAGCGAACCGACGTCAGCAACATGGTTAGACCCAGGCGACAACGACGGAATGTCTCCAGACAAATTGGCCCTTGCCGAGCTCAGCAACGATCTGCGCCCTCCCGACTATGCAACCAGCTTTGTTCATCTGCTGATGGCGCTGTCTGACATGGAAGCGCCACTAGTAGTAACCGCAAAGAACAGGCCGTCTTGGCTGGCAGCAGTTGCGAATGAGCCTGGCGTGATTCTGGAAGAGTCAGCCAACGCCTACCAGCGCTACGTCGGCTAATTCTCTATCTCTTTCGAAAACTGTCTCTTTTGAAACTGTGATTTCTCAGAATTATCGCGAACCAGATTGAGGGTTGGCTCCGAACAGGTCATTAACAAGCTTTCTGACTCTAAGAGGAGCCACCATGTGGAGGTCGATTATGTGGAAGTCGATGTCGTTACCCAAAGTTGTTGCGTTGCTTACTAGCTTCGCAGTGCTAGCCGCAGCGTGCGGCAACAGCCAAAGCTCCGGCGCCGATCAGCCGGGCAGCAGTACAACAGAAAGCTCTGATGCATCATCATCAACAACAGCGCAACCGATCAAGCTGTCAGCTTCGGGGGCGGGCATCGAAGAATCACGAACCGCTGTAGTCAGGATCTTTCAAGTAGGCGACATCTCAACTCCTGAGGGTGACGGAATCGTTGTCGGCACTGGCTCAGGTTTCATAATCGACGCTTCGGGCATAGCGGTTACCAACAACCACGTAGCGGGGGGAGCGGCAATTCTTGAAGTGACTATCGACGGTGAGGACGAGCCACGCAACGCTCGTGTCCTAGGGCTTTCAGAGTGTGCTGATCTGGCCGTGATCGACATTGACGGTGAAGACTTTCCTTTTGTCGAGTTCTACGACGGACCAATACAGGTCGGTACCGATGTCCTTGCCGCCGGGTTCCCGCTCGGCACTACCGAGTTCACTTTGACCCGCGGCATTATCTCTACAGCCGAACAAGTTGGCCACACCAGCTGGGCATCAGTTGAGTCTGTGATCGAACACGATGCGCGAATTCGGGGTGGCAACTCCGGTGGACCGCTCTTCACCGACGACGGCTACGTGATTGGCGTTAACTACGCCGGCAACGACCAGCACGACTTCAATACAGCGATCGCTGCTGAGTACGCCCAACCCATCGTCGACATATTGCAGTCAGGGGCCGATTATGAGTCAATTGGACTCAACGCAGTTGCCTATTCGATCGGCGAAGTTACCGGGCTTTGGGTCAACGCCACCGAGACCGGTTCGCCGGCAGACAAGGCAGGGATACTTCCTGGCGACCTCGTAGTTGAACTAGAAGGAGTGCCGTTAGCGACCGACGGCACTTTGAACCACTACTGCGACATCTTGCGATCCCAAGGAATCGAGGATGAGCTTAACGTTGAGGTGATTCGACCCAGCACCGGTGAGATTCTTGGGGGCAACCTCAACAGCGGTGACAAGCTTGAAGTTATCTTTAGCGCCGAGCTGTCCGGTCCAGCAACCGTTGGTGGGCCGGGCACGCCTTACTCAGAGTTTGTACGACTCGTTGATGACACCGGCTTGATGTCATTCCAGGTCCCGGCCGAGTTCAGGGACATCTCAACGGTGCCCTTGCCAGTAGATGGCTACGGAACGCTGGCAGTTGTTGCAGCGGCTGAAAACCTTGAGACGGCGTTCGGCACAACTGCGGAGGCCTACGCCGGCAACGGTGCGATAATTGTTGCCTTTACTGATCCTGCGTTGGACATGGTCGAAACCACGCTTTCGATAATGGAAGGTGATCTGGCGAACTGCACCCAGTCAGGAGATGCGGAGGAATACAGAACAAACGGATTCGAAGGATTTGTTGTTCTGCTCACAAACTGCTCGACCGCCCAGTCGTCGCTGGTATATGTCGCAGGACAGATTCCGGGCGAAGAACGGTTCTTCATCCTGGGCATACAAGCGGTCGATGATGCAATGGTTGGCGCAGTCCCAACGATTCTCAACAGCTTCCGCTGGGAAAGCTAGCAGCAGTCACAGACTCCGGAGCTTGGGTCGGCCGCACTGGTGAACCTAAGCTTCGGGCCATGACCAACAACTCAAAAAGTCTTGGATCAGCCGGTCGCCCGATCGATGAGATCGTCGCCGAGCTAGAAGCTAAGAGGTCCAATGATGCCTCTTGGGAGACTGGCAAGACGTTTGGGATGGTCTATGACGGCGGACCTTCAGTGCGTGAGGTGGCAGAGAAAGCGGCTTCGCTTTACCTCCACGAGAACGCACTGAACACCATTGCCTTTCCTAGCCTGCGAGAGATTCAATCAGAGGTAGTTGGATGGACTGGCGCTTTGTTAAACGGTCCAGACACAACATCAGGATTTCTGACCAGCGGAGGCACAGAATCGATCTTGTGTGCAGTTAAGGCAGCCCGCGAACGAGCCCGAATCGAAAGGGGAGTGACCGAGCCAGAAATCGTGCTGGCCGCTAGCGCTCACGCCGCGTTCCACAAGGCCGGCCACCTCTTTGGTCTGAAGGTTCACAAGGTCGGAGTGTCTGATGATCTCACAGCTGATGTTGAGGAGATGGCCGCTTACGTCGGACCCAATACAGCGCTAGTTGTCGGATCGGCTCCGCAATACCCGCACGGCGTAGTTGATGACATTGGTGCGATCGCAGCGCTGGCGGCCAGCGTTGACGCCAACTGCCACGTTGATGCCTGCATGGGTGGCTTCTTCCTGCCCTTCGCCGAGATGTTGGGGCGCGAGGTTCCGGTCTGGGATTTTAGAGTCTTTGGCGTGACGTCAATCTCCGCAGACATCCACAAACTCGGGTACGCCCCCAAAGGTGTGTCTGTAATCTTGCACCGCACCAAAGAGCTACGGAAGTATCAGACGTTTGTGTTCGATGACTGGCTGGGTGGGTTTTACGCATCGCCAAATATGCAAGGCACCAGATCTGGACTGCCTATGGCAGCTGCGTGGGCGGTGATGCAACACCTCGGCATCGATGGCTATAAGAAGTTGACCGCCAGCGTGTTGGAGACGGCCGACGCCATTCGGGCGGGAATTGCCGAAATCGATGGCATCAAGGTGTTGGGGGACGGCGCGTATCAGCTCATTGCAATGGCATCGGATACCGAATCAGGAAGCCCGATTGACGTGTTTGCACTTGGCGATGCGCTTGGGGCCAAAGGTTGGGTGCATGACCGCCAGACCCCGCCCGATTCGCTTCATTCCACCGTGTCAAACTCCAACGCCGGAATCGTGCCTCAATATCTGTCGGACTTGGCCGATTGTGTTGAACAAGTCCGAGGCGACATCATTGATGACCGATCAACTAACTACGCAACGTTGGAATAGAACAGCTTCCAACAAATCACCCACCGATAGTTCCAGCCCCGCGCGACCTGACATAGACCGCGAAGATAAGGCAGAATGGAGCATGGGTAGACGCTCCGCCGGTAGGCGAGTTATTGCGCGAGTTTCACCACTGGTCGTTGTATTGACAGCCATTTTTGCGCTTCCTTCGGTGGTTGGCTTTCTGCGCAGTCCAGAGCCATTAACGCTGCTGTGGGTTGTGTTTCACATCTTGATCGGCAAGCGAGTAGCCCAAATTGGGCTTGCTGTTAGCCGAGAAGGCGTTGAGATCACCAACTTTACTGGCCGCACGTTGGTCCCAATTTGGGAGGCCGAGGCTGAGGTAGTTGAGAACTCGGGCCCAAACCCAGTTCTAAGTGACGCAGGCGGCAAGTACGACAACCAGGGTCGTGCGTTGGTTATTCGGCGGTGTTGGAACGACGACCCTGACGTCAACGTCGGTGTTGCGCCTAGATACGGCAATGAGGTGGAGCGTATTCACAGGGAGCTTGTGGAAGCGATCGCCGAACAACGCGCTGCCTGGTAAGGCAGTTTGTGTCTGCCTGGTAAACGCTGTGACGTTTTTGGCACGGCTGACCGTGGTTGTCACAACTCCCATCTTGCATTCTGGGACTTGTGACAGAGGCCACTTAAGAGAGATGATCGAGATCAGATCTACATAAGGGGAATCTGGTGTCAGAAACATCGTCCAGCTGGAACTTCAACGATTTCGGACTCGGAAAGACTCCGCTGCCGTCACCCAACTGGGGGTGGAACACATACGGAACCGGCATCGACAGCATCGGTAAGGACGGTGCACCTGAGTCAATGGACATCCCTGAAACTGGCGCTGACCAGCTACTTATCCGAATTGACGCCGTTGGCCTTTGTTTCTCAGACGTCAAGCTAATTCGCCAAGGCGGAGACCATCCCAAGCTTTATGGCCGAGACCTATCTGTTGAGCCAACTCGCCTTGGTCACGAAGTTAGCGTCACGGTGATTGATGTTGGTGAGAATCTAACTGACACCTACAGCCAGGGTCAGCGACTGGCTATTCAGCCTGACATCCACATCGACGGACGAAGCACCGCTTATGGCTACACCGTTCCTGGAGGTCTAATTCAGTACCACCTGATTGGTCCTGAGGTTCTCGACGGCGACGACGGCGCATATGTAATTCCGGTCAGTGACGAGATGGGTTACGCAGCCGCCGCTTTGTCAGAGCCCTGGGCTTGTGTTGAGGCTTCCTACACCCAGCGTCGGCGCCTTTCGCCACTGGCTGGCGGCACGATGTGGATCGTTGGCAAGCCCGATGACGCCACTGAGTATGAGTTCTCAGCGGGCCTTGATGCACCCGCCACAATTGTCTTGTCTGGCGTATCTGACCATGTTCGTAGCCTGGTCGAGTCCAAGCGGAACCCCAACTCAACCGTTGTAGATCACCCGCTCGGTGACCCATCTGAAGTGGCCGCACTGAGCGCTTCTCACACCGGCGAAGCTGGCTTTGATGACATTGTCCTCCTGGACCCAACCAGTGCCGATCTTGTCACCGAAGCTGGCAAGGTAATTGCATTCCGGGGCACTTTGGCAATGGTCGGAAACCAGCCACTTGATGGTTATCCGCTGGTTGACGTTGGTCGCATCCACTACCACTACACCGCTTTTGTTGGCAACAACGACCTCGACGTGTCCAAGAGCTACGGCGAAGACCGAAACCGGGCCGATCTGAAACCCGACGGTCTCACCGTATTCATCGGAGCCGCAGGCCCGATGGGCCAGATGCATATCCAGAGAGCGCTCGAAAAGGCTGACGGGCCAGCAGTTCTAATTGGCGTCGACCTCGATGATGATCGAATCGAAGCTGCCCGAACCATGCTGGAGCCGCTAGCTGTCGAGAAGGGTCGTACGCTCATCTTCCAGAACCCTGGCGACTCAAAAACGGCTACGGCCGAACTCATCGCCGAACACAGCGATCACGGCGCAGACGATGTTGTAGTCACGGTTCCAGTCGGGCCAGTAATGGCATCGGCTGCAGAGCTAATGGGCCCCGATGGCATGTTGGTACTGTTTGCCGGCGTTGCCAACGGCACTATGGCTCCGCTCAACATGAGTAACACCTACTTGCACAACGCACAGTTCACTGGCACCTCCGGCTCATCCATCGATGACCAGGCCGAAGTGCTGCGCAAGTCGCTTGACGGCTCTCTTTCACCGGGGCGGGCACTTGCCGCAGTCGGCGGTATAGAGGCTGGCCAGGCCGGAGTTAGAGCGCTGCTCGAAGGCGACTACGCAGGCAAGGTTGTTATCTTCCCACAATTGTCAGGACTCCCACTTCGGGGGCTCGAAGAGCTGAAAGAGCACGATCCAGAAGTAGCAGCTGCTCTTGGGGAAAACGACACCTGGACTGATGCAGCCGAGCGTTTGTTGTTCGAGAAATATCACGCAAGCTAAATCGGGGCCCCTAAATCAGTGATCGTAACCCTCACACCAAATCCAAGCTTCGACTTGACCATGGCAATCGGGCAACTAGAGCCCGGTGAGTTGCATCGTGCCGACTCTGCTGTCACCGAGGCCGGTGGCAAGGGTCTGAACGTTTCGAGGGCGTTGTCGCTGGCCGGAGTTGGCAGCCGTTGCCTATTTCCAGCGAACGCGGCTGACGGGCTTCAACTAAAGAGTCTGCTTCACGCTTCTTCTGACGATCAGATTCTGGAGGCCCAGCCAATACCAATCGTGGGGCTAGTCCGAACCAACGTGACTCTCGCTGGGGCGGACGGTGAAACAACAAAGGTTAACGCTCCTGGGCCCACACTTAGTGGTGCCGAAGCCGACGCACTAAGAGCAGCCGCGGTCTCAGCCTCGACCACTGCGAGTAGTTCCTGGCTGGCAGCGTGTGGCAGCTTGCCAAAGGGGATTGGCGCTGAGTTCTTTGGCAGTATTCGCGAAGCGGTTGGTCCGTCAGTGCGCGTTGCAATCGATACAAGCGGGAAACCGCTTGAGCTGGCTGTGGCCCGCGGTTGTGACCTGGTGAAGCCGAATCAGTCTGAGCTGACCGAACTTACGGGCATGACCCTTCGAACGATTGGTGACGTCGTAAAGGCATGTCGTGCCATCGTGCAATCTGGCGTCGGTCAAGTGTTGGCTAGTCTCGGAGCCTCGGGGGCCCTGTTGGTAACTGAAGATCTCGAGCTCCACGCGGCAGGTCCAGAGGTTGAAGTTCTCAACACGGTGGGTGCCGGTGATGCGACTCTGGCTGGCTTTCTAGCAGCAGGTGGCGACGGGCCCGAAGCCCTGGCGACAGCCGTTGCGTGGGGACACGCGGCTGTCCAGTCTGTAACCACCAGCTTCGTTCCGCCCGACCAAGCCGGGGTAGGGGCAGTAAAGGTTGCTGAACCTGTGTGGGACACTGTTCTGAAAGAACTTGGCGCTTAAACGAACTTGGGGGACAAGTAGTGGCAAAGCAAAAACCAAAGTCGAAAGCCAAAGCAACACCTCAGGCCCCAAAGGGGACCGCTCCAAAAGGCAGAGCTGTAAAGGGGAAGGCGAAGCTGAAGTCGAGCAAAGGGTCCTTTGGTATCAACCTGGGAGAGATGTTCTTTGGTTCGGTAGAGGCCTTCTTTAAGTCTCCGCTGCAGTCAATGGCGGCGGGTCTGATAACAATGGGAGCCGGTGCTGGGCTCTATTTTTGGGCAGAGTCGCTTCTAGACGGTAATGAGGGTTACCTCAGAACGCTGGCGATCATTTTGGCGGCCACAGTCATGGGCACGATTGCGTTGCCCTGGTACTTCTACTCATTAGCCCGGGCCGAAGGCAAAAAGATCTCTTGGGCGGCACCGTTTTCGAACCCACGGTTGTTCTGGGCCCAGGCCGTCTGCTCGTTTTGGCTTTGGGCAGCAATCACCCTTGGCTACCGCTATCTGTTAGGCATTCCAGCTCTTGTTGCGGTGGTCTTTTACGCCTTTCACGGCTACGTGATTGCCGACGGCGGCGCCGATCGCGGACTAGCTGCTCTCGGCAACAGCGTGCAGCTTGGTCACGGCAGAAGACTCGGGTTGCTAATGATTGCTGCCATGTTGTCGGTCTTTTTTGTCCTTGGGGCTTCCACGCTTGGAATGGAAGAGTGGTCCCAGACGGCGAAGGTCGCTGGTGCGGTAGTTGGTACAGCCTTGACCGGATCAATCATCATGATTTCGGGAGCGAAGATCTATTTGGTTCTAGAGAAGGATCTGTAAATGAACTCTGTTTCGAATGACAGCACGGTTTCGAATGACAAAACGGTTTCCGGAATTGGCGCCTCGCCAGGCATTGCTATAGGGCCAATAAAGACAATCGATCAGGTCGACTTGGAGCTTCCGGAGTTCGACAATCCAAAGGAAGCGGTCAAACAAGCAATGGAGAGCGTCGCTGCCAACATGGGAGTCCTTTCCGGCAAAGCTCGCGAGGCTGGCCGTGAGGAGGCGGCTGAAGTCTTGTCGGCCCAAGCCTTGATGGCTGATGATCCGATGTTGCTTGATGCGATTGGTGCCCATTTGGACGACGGCGGGCTCAACTTGGGTGAAGCCCTGGATGCAGCATCGGCAGAGTTACAAGAAATGCTTGCCTCGCTGTCTGACCCGTACCTGGCCGCACGAGCTGCCGATGTTGGTGAGGTTGCAACTGCTGTTCGCAAGAATCTGGCTGGAGTTGAAGCTGAAGGTGCCGAGATCGCCGAGCCCAGTGTTCTGATTGCTGAGTTCCTGACCGCAGCCGAGACCGCCGATCTTGACCCTGCAATGGTGTTGGGGTTCGCCACCGAACAGGGCGGCCCAACCGGACACGTTGCAATCATCGCCCGGTCGCTTGGGGTCCCAGCAGTTGTTGGCGTGGCTGGCCTGTTGGCCGCAGCCGATGGCAATACCGAACTTGGGTTAGACGGGTCCACCGGCGAAATAGCTCTCGACCCCGACACTGCCACCCGCGAAGACTTTGCATCACGGAACGAGCGAATCGTGCAGGCGCAGAAGCTGGCAGCGGAGGCTTTGGGTACCACTGCCACATTTGCTGGCCGAGAGATATTGGTGGCGGCAAACATCGGTGGCAGCCATGATATTGACGGCGCCGTCGAAGCCCAGTCCGACGGTGTCGGCCTCTTCAGGACCGAGTTCTTGTTCCTCGACACGCCTGAGCCGCCAACAGAGGATCAGCAGTTCAACGCGTACAAAGAAGCTGCCGAACGCTGCGACGGGCAGGTAGTTATTCGGGCGTTTGACATTGGTGGCGACAAGCCAGCAGAGTTCATCAGCCTTCCCGAAGAGGAAAACCCATTCCTGGGTCTCCGAGGTGTCCGCATATATGAGCAATTCTCAGACCTGTTTCACACACAGGTGCGAGCGGTGCTGAGGGCGGCCAAGTTTGGCGACATTGCGTTCATGATTCCTATGGTCGCCACCGGTGATGAGTTTGACTGGGTAGCGGCCCAGGTGGCCGAAGTTAGTGCCGAGATGGCTGAGGAGGACCGGGGCGAAATAGCCCTCGGAATCATGGTTGAGGTTCCCTCGATTGCCCTCACTGCAGGTCCTATGGCCGAGCGGGTCGACTTTTTCTCCATCGGAACAAATGACCTCACTCAATACACGATGGCTGCGGACCGTACCCATGGAGCGCTTGGCACCTACCAAGATCCGTTACATCCGGCAGTGCTGAAGTTATGTAAGGCCACAGCCGACGGCGCTGCGACCGCCGGCAAGAAGGTCTCGGTCTGTGGAGAAGCTGCAGCAGACCCACTGGCCGCATGCGTGTTTGCCGCGATCGGCATCGACAAGTTGTCAGTCACCCCGTCTGCGGTCAACCTGATCAAGTCCACTTTGAGCCGCCAGTCAAGCGACTTCGTCGATCAAGTCCATAAGGCTCTTAACGACGCCGCAACTGCTCCTGAGTTTCGACGGATTGTCGAATCCGCTCTGCTCGGCTGAGGCTCGTTAGTTGACCGCTCCTCTTGATAGTCGGGTCATCAGGATTACCAGATGGCTGTTGGACCAGGATCGGTCGCGCAGCACTTCGGATCTCGCACATGACCTGGGACTAAGCGAGAGAGTCGTGCGGTACCGGCTCGATTCAGCGGCCAACTATCTGCGTTCCCACGGTGCAGATCTGCACCGCCAGCGTGGAAGCGGCCTAAGCGTTGAAGTGTCGCCCGAAAAGCGCGCAGCGATTTTGGCAGATCTGACAGATCGCTCCAAAGAGCCCAGGGTTTATGCCCCTGAGGAACGGGAGCGACTGCTGCTTGATTTATTGCTTTGGAGTTATCCAGAAACTGTTTCCTTGGACCGCCTGAACGTTGACCTCGAGGTATCAAAAACTTCGGCTCGAAGGGATCTGCGGCGTTGTGAGCCTTGGCTAGAACGAATGGGTCTGCCTGTCCTTCGTCGCGCCGGACGCGGTATCGCAATCCATGGAACTGAGCAGCAGGTTCGCCGGGCCTTGGTTCAATTATTCCTCGAAGCAGTTCCGGCAGATGTCCTGGCCGAGTTGATGGTGACTAGTTTCGACGACGCCAACCTGATCAAGATCCGCATACCTGCCGGACTGCGAGATCGCTTTCAGTCGCTCGCAGTGAATGAGTGCTCCGAGGCGCTGGTGGCCACGTCGCTAAGTCGTCGGTTAGAGATCGGAAACAGCGATGTTGTATTTACTTTGTATCTCGCAATAACCCAAGCCCGCCATGACGCCGGATACGAGCTAGATCTGGAGCCAGGGCGCTTCAAATCTCTGAGAGATCACCCAGCCTGGGGGACAGTCAAGCTGGTGACTGACTCGCTCGTAGCTCGGGGTCACAGTCCATTGCCCGATGCCGAGCTTGCTGGCCTAACCGAATACCTGCTGGGCCTTGACGCTCTAATTGAAGTGCTACCCGACCAAGGCACAGACAAACAGAGCTTGCTCACTTCAATCCTGGACGTAGCTGCGGCTCGGCTTCACCCAAGCCTCGCCGTCGACCTCGAACTCCGCAGGTCACTAGATATGCATTTAACCCGGCTTGACGTACGTCTTGGTTATGGACTGCCGGTGCATAACCCGTTGCTTGCAGAGGTTCAAGAGCGATATCCCGACGTTCACGAAGTATCGCGAGAAGTCGGGTTAGTGCTGGCTGAAGCTCTGGGCTCGCCGATCCTGGAAGATGAGCTTGGGTTTATAACCATGTACCTGTCAGGTGCCATGGAGCGGGCCCACCTGCGGCCTCGAAAGCAAGCCATGGTGGTTTGCCCCAGCGGCATGGCAACCGCGTGGGTGCTCGTTTCGAGACTCCAAGCTGAGTTTCCCGAGCTCTCGCTGGCTGAGGTTCTTTCAGCCGGGGCTTATGAGGACACCGACACTTCTGGGTTCGATCTGATCATTTCGACGATTCCGCTTGAAGTCACCGAGACTCCGGTAGTTGTAGTTAGCCCACTACTGTCCGCATCAGACATAAAGGCGTTGTCTAAATACGTCTAAATAACCTTATGTGCACGATGCTGGGAAAACTTGTACCCATTTTGTTCAAGTTGGATCGAAAGTGTCAGAAGGGCGGATCCGACACTTTGGCAGTGGCGGGTGTCACATAAGCGCGAGATGCTGGCAGCACACAAATCAAGGGGGATACCTTAATGCAAGCGCGTATTCAGAAGATTGGTGGATTCTTATCCGCCATGGTGATTCCAAACATCGGGGCATTTATTGCCTGGGGTTTGATCACCGCACTAGTCATTCCAGATGGTTGGCTTGGAAAGCTCGGTTGGGAAGGCATTGGGGGTGACACATGGGGCACTTTGACTGACCTATTTGTTGGTCCGATGATCACGTACCTACTGCCACTCCTAGTTGCCTTCACTGGCGGTAAGTTGATCCACGGCCACCGCGGTGGTGTATTGGGCGCAATCGCTGTCATGGGTGCGATCGCATCTAACGACACAATCGAACAGGTTGGTGTCGATGGATTGGAAGCAGTCGCAATTAACCCACCACAGTTCCTGGGCGCAATGCTTCTAGGTCCGCTTGCGGGTTATGTCATGAAGGCTGTTGACAACTGGTTGGAAGATCGCACTCCTGCGGGCTTCGAAATGCTGTTCAACAACTTCTCCCAGGGCATCTTGGGCGTAATCCTCGCATTCCTTTCCTACTGGATCATCGGCCCTGTCATGGGCGGCCTCGCAACCGCGTTTGGCAACATAGTTGAAGGAATCACCGACGCCGGTCTCCTGCCACTAGCTGACATCCCGATTGAAGTTGCAAAGGTACTGTTCCTTAACAACGCTCTGAACCACGGTGTGCTCACGCCACTGGGTGTACCTGAGGTTGCTGAAAAGGGACGTTCCATCTACTTCATGCTCGAGTCAAACCCCGGTCCAGGCCTTGGCCTGCTCGGTGCCTACTGGGTAGCTGGTAAGGGTCTTGCTAAGGAGTCAGCTCCTGGTGCAATGATCGTTCACTTCCTTGGTGGCATCCACGAGGTTTACTTCCCATACGTATTGATGAACCCAGTTATGATCGGCGCAATGTGGGCTGGCGGCATCAGCGCCGACATCACATTTGTTGCAACCGACGCAGGTCTAGTTGCACCCGCATCTCCGGGTTCAATCTTTGCCTACATTGGCGTGCTTCCAAGTAACAGCACCGGCGCCCTTATCGGTGTGTTCTTAGGAATTGCCGTAGGTGCGGTTGTTGCGTTCGTCACCGGAGCCGCTTTGTTGAAGCTGTTCCCAGTGGCCGAAGTTGACGATGCGAACCTAGAAGACGAAGCATCAATGATGCCGAACATTCCAGGTGTCGACATGCCAGGCATGAACGCCTAAATAGCGCTTAGGTAGAGTCGGGGGGGGGGGG
>CALAJQ010000003.1 GCA_937922785.1 uncultured Acidimicrobiales bacterium | reverse complement strand
GTAACTCATGTCCGAGTCGGGACTTAAAGGGCGACTATTAGAGGTAGCGCTGACAGCGTCTAACCAGCTAGATGAGTACGTTTGAGACCGTTCTCAGTACCATGCAACAACATGAAACGCTAAAGACATTGACCTTCTTGGCTCAGGCAGCAGAGCCTTCGTCTGACTAGCTGAGTCCTATGACCGTTCTGGTAGCAAGAAATTGGCGCCAATGGCCTACACAATTTCTTTCTCCGGTTAGCTCATGTAGTTAAAAACAGCCACACCGAGGGCAGCGAGCACGGCAAACCAAACGGCAAGTTTGATTAGCTTTTTGACAAAGAAAAAGACTGCGAAGACTGCCAGCCCGCCAACAATCAACAGTTCGATATCACTCACGAGAACAGACTAGGGCCTTAGCCTGTCCTGATGCGTTCACTGCTTCTTGGGGTCGACACTGGCGGCACATACACCGACGCCGTGCTTATTGAAGTAAGCCAAACCGGTGACTATGAAGTGGTCGCCAAGGCCAAGGCTTTGACCACACGCCACGACCTTGCCATCGGGATCGGTGAGTCACTTGATGCGGTCTTGGCCGAGTCAGATGCGCAGCCTTGGGAAATCCAGCTGTGCTCGGTTTCAACAACGCTGGCCACCAATGCGTTAGTTGAGGGTCACGGTGGACGAGTCGCCCTAGTAGCTGTTGGGTTCTCCGATGATGACCTGAAACGCGCTGGCCTTAACGAGACGTTGGGTTCAGATGCGGTTGTTCGTGTGCAAGGTGGACACGATGCCTACGGCCTCGAACGATCCCCCTTGGATCTTGACCAGCTTTTCGACGCCTTGCAAGAGCTGTCTCCTCAGCCAGCCGGGTACGCGGTTGTGGGCCAGTTTGCGGTTCGAAACCCAGCGCACGAGCTTGCGATCAGAGACCACATCAGATCGGTAACAGACTCGCCGGTGACGTGCAGCCACGAGTTGACCGCCAAGCTAAATGGTCCGCGTCGGGCACTTACTTCGTTGCTTAACGCCAGGCTCATTCCGTTGATTGGCTCGCTTCTATCTGCGGCGTCTGGTTTGTTGGACGAACGCAATATTGACGCCCCGTTGATGGTCGTTCGTGGCGATGGCACTTTGCTATCGGTTGAAGTCGCTCGCACTCGCCCGATTGAGACCATTTTGTCGGGCCCAGCTGCCAGTGTGATTGGGGCCAGCTTCCTAACTGATGCGCCGAATGCAATCGTGTCTGACATCGGGGGGACTACTACAGACATAGCAATCCTGCGCAACGGAAAGCCGCGCCTAGACACCGAGGGCGCAACCGTAGGTGGCCACCGAACCATGGTCGAAGCGGTAGCGATGGATACATTCGGCCTTGGAGGAGATTCCGAGGTTCGGGTCAACGACGTCGGGCAAACAACAGAGCTTTCGCTCGGACCGGGAAGAGTCGTGCCAATTTCAATCTTGGCCAGCCAATTCGGAGATGCCGTTCTTAAGGTCCTCGAGCGTGAAAGCCTTTCGGACCTGTCCCGAGAACGAGACGGCCAGTTTGGGTTATTGGCAAGACCTGACGCTCCGCTCGATGACGACGAGCGTGTGCGAGACATCGTCTCCAAGCTTGGCGAGGGGCCGGTGTGTCTGAACGATCTATTGCCCACCAAACGCCATGAGCTAACCCTTGATCGCCTCGTGCGCACGGGAGTGGTTTTGCGTTGCGGATTCACCCCGACCGATGCTTGTCATGTTCTTGGTCTGCACACCCAGTACTCCGAACCAGCAGCCCGGATGGCGGCAGCATTGTTCGCTAGGCAGCGAGATCGCCGTGCCGACGTGATAGACGCTGACGCCGAAAACCTGTGTCAACGCGTGGTCGATCGGCTAGTTCGCGAAAGCGGCCAGTTAGTTCTTGGCGCGGCGCTAGCTTCGGACGGTTTTAGAGATTCCGAACTTGCCAAGAGTGCTCTGGCCCAGGCTGGTCTTGACCGCCACAGTGGGCTTGTGAAGATCGATGTTGGCGTGGCTGTGCCGTTGATCGGACTCGGAGCTAGCGCAGCCACCTACTATCCCGCAGTAGCAAACTTGCTTGGCGCCGAATTGGTTCTCTCGCCCCACGCCGGTGTCGCTAATGCCGTGGGTGCTGTTGTCGGGCACGTTGCCATGACCGCTCGGGCCGCCATCACGCCGCTAAAGAACGGCCGGTTCAGATCCCACGCTGGCACCGAACAACAAGACTTCGACTCGCCGGGCGAAGCCACCGATCACGCAGTTGACTTCCTCGGCCGCCAGATGACTGCGGCAGCAATCGCGGCTGGCGCAGTGGAGCCTGTTCTTGAAGTTTCTCAGGATAAAAAGGTTGTTAGGACCGATGGTGCAGACTTGTTCGTGGAATCGACAGTGACTGTCACCGCTACTGGTCGGCCTCGGTTGGGGGCTGCTGGCAGTTAGTAGCCCCCAACGTTTGAGTCACGCTTTGGCTCGAGTTCTTCGCAGCAGCGGGTCGGCGGCCTTTAGGGCTTTTTCGCTGAGACTGAACACTTTGCCAGCAGCTCCGGGCGTGTTTGAGTCAACCAAGTTGCCCATCACCTGCAGGGTTATCTTCGCGATCGCGTCAGTGCCGACGGCCATGCGAAGTCCGTTCTTCAGAATGAACGGGTGGCCAATTAGGAAACTAAAGCGGCGACCAGTACTTAGGAAGCCGTCGAACAGCTCACCAACTTGAATGTCATAAAGCCGTGGTGCTGTAAGTGGGTCCTTCAGGAACAGCTCAGAGATCAACATGCCTGACTCCAGGCCGTAGTCGATGCCCTCACCGTTCATCGGGTTGATCAGTCCAGCGGCATCGCCCACCGCCGCCCAGCCCGGGCCGTGGCGCTTTTGCGCGCTCATTGGAAGTCGCCACGCCCGAGGTCGTTCCAAGTTTGGACCGAGCCCCCACGGCACTTCGACCATGGACCGGTAGGAAGCTAAGAGGTTGTTGAGGTTGAGACTCTTGAAACCCTTCATGGTGCTAAGAGCTCCGACGCCGATGTTGACCGTGCCGTCACCCGCCGGGAACATCCAGCCGTAGCCGGGAACGGGTGTGCCGTGGTCATCTTTGAGGGTCAGGCATGCCTCCAAGTGTGCGTCTGCATGCCGAGGAGACTCTGCATAGGCCCGAATTGCGAGACCGAACGGCTCGTCCTCAATCCGGTCTGTGCCAAGCATCTTGGCAACAGTGCCCGGAGCCCCAGTCGCAACAACCGTTAGAGGAGCAAGCCAAGTTTCACTGTTGGCCTTAACACCGGTAACCGTGTCGCCCTCCATCAGAGGAATGGCTTCGGTCTCCCAGATGATTTCAGCCCCAGCTTCGTTTGCTGCATCTATCAGGGCAGCATCAAGCTTGCGTCGGGGCCAAACTGCGCCGTGGTTGGGAAATCGGCCGCCCGAGGGCCAGTCGAGCTCTCTAACCGTGTTGTTGGCGATCATCCGGAGGCCGACGATGTGATGAGCGTCGTCAAGCGGGATCTTGAGTTCGTTGAGAGCACCGATTGCGCGTGGGGTGAGGCCATCGCCACAGACCTTGTCCCGGCCGTAAGGCGCCTTATCAAATACCACAACGCGGGCCCCTCCGCGTGCTGCAGAGATTGCCGCGGCGGCGCCAGCAGGGCCGGCGCCGATGACGATCATGTCGACGTTCTTAGCCACCCCTACAGCTTGACGGGTTAGCTGCGCGGAACCTCAATCCAAGGAACTTTTTTGTCAACACGCGGTTCGCCTGGTAGTCCCAGAACCTGCTCGCCGACAATGTTTCTCATGATCTCTGATGTGCCGCCCTCGATGCTGTTGGCCCGAACTCGCAAGAACCCGTGGCCAACTCCGTTTTCTAGGCCGCTTACCGACAGGTCTTCAGGCCTTCGGAACGAGTAGTCGAATCCGACCAGTCCGGCGGGCCCAGCGAGGGTGACAGCAAGTTCGAGAATCTCTTTGTTCAGATCGGCACTGGCCAGCTTGCCAATCGAACCTTCCGGGCCAGGGTTGCCGCCTTTGCGCGCCTCTGCGGCCCGAGCGTTTGTGAGGCGAAGAACCTCGGCCCGACTCCAAAGCTTCATCAGCTGTTCCTTCTGCGAATCGCGCCGGTTCTCAGGCTCGATCTTGTTCCAGGCATCAACCGCTGCAGAAATCGGACCACTGCCCCTCTTTGGACCTCCACCGCCACCTCCGCCAATCGCGTTGCGCTCGTTCATGAGAGTGGTCAAAGAGACACGCCAGCCGCCTCCGACGTCACCGATTCGGTTGGCGTCGGGCACCCGAGCGTCGGTCAGGTAGACCTCGTTAAACTCGGCCTCACCGGTGATCTGGCGCAGCGGTCGCACCTCGACGCCTTCGGACTTCATATCGAGAGCAAAGTAGGTCATGCCGCTGTGCTTGGGCACCGAGGGGTCAGATCTTGTAACAAGCATTCCCCAGTCGGCGATGTGAGCCATGGTGTTCCACACCTTCTGGCCGTTAACGGTCCACTCGTCGCCATCGCGCACAGCTCGGGCTGCCAGGCCAGCAAAGTCAGAACCGGCCCCGGGCTCAGAGAACAGCTGACACCAGCGCTCTTCACCGGTAAACATCGGCCGCATGAACGTGGTCTGTTGTTCTGGGGTTCCGTGGGTCGCAATGGTCGGGCCAGCCAAGTGCATAAAGAACATTGCCGGATGCATTGGCGGAGCGCCGGCGGCTCTAAGAGCGGAATCAACTTTGCGTTGCAGCTTCGGTTCTACTCCCAGACCGCCCGCAGTGCGTTCGAAGTAGACCCAGGCCAGGCCAGCGTCGAATTGGTGTCCTCGGAACTCTTCAAAGCTCTCGGTCTTAGGGTCGTGATTTGCTAGAAGTTCTGCAATTGCGTCGTCAACTAGCTTTTCTTGGTCTGCCATCAAATCAGCATGGCATGACGTGGCCGAAAATCCGAACTGGGGTGCTATAGCCAGCCTGCGCCTAGAAAGGCGAATGTGACTAGACCGATCACAATTCGGTAATAGCCGAACACATCGAAGCCCTTTTCGTTCAACCAGCTAACCATCCATCTGACAGCCATCACCGCAGAGATAAAGGCAACGACTAGACCAACCAGCGGGGTAAACCAACCAAACAGGTCGATCATGGCCGGACCTTGGTCAAGGCCTTCGTAGGCAGTAGCAGCGCTCAAGGTAATGAGACCAAGCAAGAAGGCGAATTCAACAGCAGCCCGCAAAGACAGGCCAACCAAGATTCCTGCAAGGATCGTCACCAAGGACCTGCTTACGCCAGGCCAGATAGCAATCGCTTGCAGCGCACCAATTGCTAGGGCGTGACGAACCGTGATGTCCGGCAGCTCTAGTCCGTCGCGATCCATGAAGCCAGAGCGGCTTAGGAGCAGAATCGCAATTCCACCGATCAACCATGCAGTTGCGATTGCTGGAGTGCCAAACAGATTTTCCCGGATGAAATCTTGGGTGGCTAGGGCAATCAGCGCCGTTGGAATGAAGGCAAGAATCACAGCGAAGAGAATTCGTCGGCCTTCTTCGCTTCGTCCAAGAAGACCCTCGACCATTTGCTGAATACGTTCTCGATAGACCACAAGCACAGCCAAGATGGCTCCGGCCTGAATGCAGATGGCATAGGCGTCAAGCGCGTCCTCAACCTCTTGACTGCCATCGCTGATGCCCAGAAGTTCGGTGGTAACTAAGAGGTGCCCGGTGGAGGAGATTGGAAGGTACTCCGAAAGACCTTCGACAAGCCCGAGGATGATGGCTTCTAGAAGTGATAGATCAACGTTTGCCTGTAGGAGCGACACATTCAGCATCGCGAAAATCGGTGATATCACCAGGTTCATTAAAGTCACATAGCCTCGGCTTGTTCAGGTTTGATTCGGGGACGTTCACCTAACCAATCCGCCATATCGGTATGGTCTGGCGCCGAGTTTAGAAGAGCCCGAATCTCAGTTGGGTCTTCTGCTTCATAAAGAGTCTCTACTGGTCCGACAAAACGGACCTCTCCAACGCCACGGCTGATGCGGGCGATGAAATGGTCCCCTGGGAACATGTGCTCGGAAAGCCACGTGTCATTAACCTCCAGAGCACCAGCACTTGGGTCATCTGAGTCTTCAAACCGCAGCACACCGTCAGTGGTGCTCATCACAGCGACGAACAAATTGCGCTCAGAAAGCGCCCACTCTGCAGCCAGTAGCTGCTCATCTTCGGGCAGCATCGGGCCCCAATCGTCCAGGAAGCCGCTCCAAAGGCGACCTTCGAATAGTGCGATGTCCAACAGGAAAGTGTCGTCGAGGTATCCGAACGGCTCAGGGTCGTCGTCGGGACGGGTTGACGTGGCGGCCAAATCTGCCAGGAACTCTCGTCTTGCCGGATGGCGAACCCAGTCCAAGCCTTTTTCATAGAGCCAGTCAAAGCGGGCTTCGAGTGGGATCATCGAGGCGCTGTCACCACTGCGACCATGGCACTTCTTATATTTTTTCTCAGATCCGCACGGGCACGGATCGTTGCGCTTGGTAGTAGGAGCGGTTAGCTCGAGCAGTTCCTTAAGCGCCTTCACCTGGCGATCGTCAGTTGGCACCTGGGCCCGCTCCAACAGGGCCAAGGCGCCAAGGGCATCACCTCGCAGAGAAGCAAACCCAGCCAATCGTTCAGCGGTCGGTCCGTGGCCTGGATCGGCTTCGATGGCTTGATTAAGCAGCTTTTCGGTTATCTCAGACTGGCCAACTCGATCGGCGACGCTGGCTCTCATCCAGAGGGCATTTGCCAAGGTTGTGCCTTCAGAGGTTGCAGCGACTGAGCTTGCGAGATCATCCAAAGCGTCGGGCGCGCTGCCAAGACGTAAGGTGCCAAGCGCTTCGGTTATGAAGGGATCGGCAAAGCAGTCAAGTACCTCCGACGTCAGGTCTTGGCCTTCGAAGGCCAACATGTCGTTTGAGTCCACCGCAGCGAGCGCCCTACGCAGCGCGTCGGTGTCAGCGTCGTTCATCATGAACAGTCCGGCCATTGCTGCTGCTTCATCGGACTGGGCGTCATCACGCCAGCGGTATCCGGCAGGTCCGACCTTTGCCCCAGAGCATGACAGTCCGGCCTCGAGGAGCACACCTTCGATTGGAGGCAACACTTCGGGCCAATCTGATCCGACCGAATCCATGGCTGTAGCCACGACGTCTGCAACTTCGAGGGGAGTCTCTGAGCGGCCTACAGACTGGCCAAGTGCGTCCAATACGACTTGAGGAACTTCCATTGGTTGTTCCAGCGCAGCCACTTCAAGCCTGCCCCCGATGATCCGCATACCAAGCACCTGGGAACCGTCGAGTTCGGGAAGGGGCGTGGTGAACAAGAACGCGTTGGTGTCGGGCAGATCTGGATGCTTGGCCGACATGACAAGCATGTCGTCAGGTCCCAGAATGGCCAGATCGACCATTGATGCCAGGGGAGCGAGGTCGGTTCCGATCGCTACCGCGCCGATTGCTTGGTCGGCCGGCGCAGGCGACGTTGTGAACCACCGGCCACTAAGGGTGACAGAGGTTGAGGTTTGCACGCCTAAAACCTACTCCCTAAGCGGTCTGGAAAGCGCGAACCGTCCTCTTTAGAGCGCCGGAGCCTGCTTTGGTTAGCAGCCGGAGCCTGCTTTGGTTAGCAGCCGGAGACCTTTAGGCCCGAGTCGCATGCGATCTGTTGGGCTTGTCCGGTGTCTAGATCTTGTGCGGTTGCCAGCGACCAGTCACTTAGTTGCTGGTCACCAGCGGTGCACGCCCCACCGTCAACTTCAACCGCTATTGCGTTGTCAGTGCTGACTCCGGCGAGGGTGCTGGCTGACACCGTGTTGCCCAAATAGTCTGTCTGACCAAGCGGGTCTGAAAGATTTGTGGGCGATACTGCGACGCAGCTCACCATGTAGGTAACTCCGTCTACTTCTACCGTTGCTGCGGTCAGCCCGCCAGCATCAGTTGCCAGTCCACCTTCCGATGACGCTTGTGCTGGCCCAGCCGTGGTTTCAGACGTTTCGTCTGGATCTGCTGAACCGCAAGCCGACAGGGCTAGGGCGGCGCTTACGAGGACAGTCAGTGTGCGGGATTTGTAACTCATAACTCTCCGACGATGTAGAACTGGTTCTGGTTCCCCAATAGTTTGGTCTCTACAGCGCTTGCGCGCTGGTACGGTCTCGGTTGAGTTCACGAACGTGGCTCTTTACTTTCACTAACGTGGCTCTGCCAGCGGCTTACAGGGGGCTAAACCTATGACCGGAAATACATCTGAAAAGGTCGTTGAATATACGACCGGTGGTGCGATTTTGATGGATGGCGTTCGTCTCAGGGACGAGCTCATTGCCAATCTCGCTCAGAAGATCGCTGCTGAAGGAGATCCGGAAATTACTTTGGCCACGGTTCTCGTCGGCGACGACAAACCAAGCCAGGTCTACATCAAGTCAAAGCAAAAGAAGGCTTTGGAAGCCGGGCTTAAGTCTCGTCACAACCAACTGGGTGCCGATGCCACCCAGGCTGAGGTTGAAGGTGTGGTTGCTGAGTTGGTTCAGGATCCATCGGTTCACGGAATCCTCGTACAGCTGCCACTGCCTGACGGTCTCGATGCGGAGCGGGTTCTTGACCTAATCCCGCCAGAAAAGGACGTTGACGGTCTCACAGAGAGGTCAATGGGCCGGCTTGTGCGTGGAAAGCCGGGCCACGCGCCTTGTACGCCTTTGGGCGTCATGAGGTTGCTAGAGCGCTATGACATTCCAACTTCGGGCAAGAACGCTGTAGTAGTTGGTCGGTCAACCTTGGTGGGGCTACCTCAGGTTCTTCTGCTAGGTAGAAAAGGTGCCGATGCCACTGTGACCTTGGCCCATTCTCGAACTAGTGACTTGGCCAAAACCTGTCGGAACGCAGACATAATTGTGGCAGCGGCCGGAATTGCTCGGCTAATTACGCCTGATCACGTAAAGCCAGGAGCTGCGGTAATTGACGTCGGTATCTCTCGGACTGAGTCTGGGATTGTTGGAGATGTTGACTTCGGTCCGGTGTCGGAAGTTGCAGGTGCGATAACTCCAATGCCTGGTGGGACTGGCCCGATGACAATTGCTTGTCTCATGGAGAACACATACGCAGCATCCAAAATGTAGCTTGGACCAACGCTCGGGTCCGATTGGGCCAAACAGCCCTCTTACCAGCATGTCTGGGTCGTTCCGATGGCGCTGATCAAGGTGTTGCCACTAGGATGATGTCGAATTGAGGTCGCTGATGACTTCGATCACTAAAGATAGGAAAAGTAAATGGGTGTATTTGATTTCGTTAAGGAAGCCGGAGCCAAAGTTGGCATCGGAACCTCCGCTGCGGAAGAAGCTGCCGAAGCCGCTGCCGAAAAAGCGGCATCAGCTGACCGAGCTAAGGAAGTAGCCGCAAAGGTTCTGAAGCGCCGCGAAGAGCGTGCCGCAGCAGCCGCCAAGGAAGAGCGCCAGGAGCGTTACGACGAAGCTAAGCAGGCCCGTGGCCTCGAGACCTACATCAAGAACATGGGTCTGGATTGCAAGATCAACATCAGCGTCGACGACGATGTCGCAACCATCACCGGTACCGCCCCCGATCAGGCAACCCGTGAGCGCATCATCTTGGCCGTTGGAAACGTCCAAGACATCGCACAGGTCCGTGACAGCATCAAGGTTGACGCCTCAACTGCAGAATCGAAGATGCACGTAGTCGAGTCCGGTGACACATTGTCAAAGATTGCCAAGACCTACTACGGCGACGCAATGAAGTATCCAGCGATCTTCGAAGCTAACAAGCCAATGTTGAAGGACCCTGACAAGATCTTCATCGGTCAGGTTCTGCGGATTCCTGCAGAGGCCTAGCAAGCAAAGGCCTATCAAGTAAGAGGCCCAGCAAAGTAAATCGACACATCAGCCCGTGGGCTTGGTTCTTGTCTTCAAGGCAACGCCACCCCACGGGCTGAGTGCTTTTTGGCAACACACATCAACCCTGAGGGGGATGCGCCCAACCTGACCAGCCATTACGGTGCAAGTCATGGTTGTTACGGAAAGAGATTGGGCTTCAGCAGAGCGCCCAATGAGGATTGCCTTTGCCGTAGCCGTCTCGCTAATTGGACTCGGTGCGCTGCTAACAAGAGATGAGCCAGCAGTTGACTTCAGCCTGATTCTGCCCACAGTTGGTGTCTACTGGCTTTGGGCCAGCTTTCGAGGCTTCCCGGCTGGGCCGGTTTATCTGCTGGGCATCGTGATTCCGGTAACTCTAAACATCGTCGAATCTGACGACGAAATATTTATGTTCGTAGTGATCCTGACTGTGGCTCTGTTGGCAGTCAGAGAAGCCGATCGGACCGTGGTGACCGCCGTTATTCTCGCTGCCGGTCTGGTGATAATGATCCTCGGCCTAACTGGGGCGCTCAGCGATTTTGCGTGGCCCAACTGGCTGGTTGGGCTTGGTCTGGCATGGGGTGCGGGCGAGGTTGTGTACCGGTACTCCCTGACAGTGGCAGAGCTTCAACAAACCCGCGCTCTCATTGCAGATCAGGCTGCGGTAAACGAGCGGCGAAGGATTGCTCGCGACGTGCACGATCTGGTTGGCCACTCGTTGTCGGTGGTGATGCTGCATCTGACTGGCGCCCGGCATCTCGTGAGAAAGGACCCCGATGAAGCAGTTCGTGCATTGGAGCAAGCCGAGGCGGCAGGGCGAGCAAGCTTGGCTGAGATCAGAAGAACGGTCGGATTGCTGCGGGAAGAGTCCGACAGTTCCGAAGCCGCTTTGCCGTCACCAGATCTAAGCGATGTCTATTCGCTGGTATATGAGTTTGTGCAGGCCGGTCTTGACGTCGAGCTGGAGACCTCTGGCGATCTGACAGCGGTTGATGCGGCATGTGCGCTGGCTGGATATCGGATAGCTCAAGAAGCGCTCACTAACGTCACCCGACATACAAGCGGTGCTGAGGTGAAGGTTACGGTGAACGTGTTGGGTGACTCCTATGAGGTAGCTGTTGTAAATAGTGGCGGTAAGGCTTTGGCTCCTGGCTTGGGAGCCGGCGGACTTGGATCGGGCTTTGGCCTGGTCTCTATGAGAGAGCGTGCCAAATCTGTTGGTGGCTCGCTGATCGCTGGTCCGACGCCAGGTGGCTGGTCAATTGAGGTCAGCATCCCAACTGGCAAGGCAGGGTTCTTTCAATGAAGCGAGTTCTATTAGTAGATGACCAGCCTTTGGTCCGCGCTGGTTTACACAGGATCCTGGCCAGTGAGGACGACCTTGAGATCGTCGGTGAGGCAAGCGACGGAGCTGAAGCCTTGGAACTTGTAACAAAGCTCTCGCCTGACGTCGTGGTCATGGACATCCGGATGCGGGGCATGGATGGCGTTGAGGCAACCGAGCGAATCCGGGCGGCCGATGGTCCACCCGTTTTAGTCCTGACCACGTTTGATGAAGATGAGATCCTATGGGGTGCAATCGATGCGGGTGCGGCGGGCTTTATCCTCAAGGAGGCCAGCGCCGAAGACTTGATACGAGCTACTCGGACAGTGGCCGATGATGGTTCCTGGCTTGACCCGATAGTTACACCCAGAGTGTTGGCTCACCGGCGCAACGCCGAGCACGGCACCATGGGCGACATTGAACCCGGCCGAGCCGTCGAACTGACTGATCGAGAGAACGACGTTCTGTTGGCGATGGCGCAAGGCCTCACCAACTCAGAGATTGCCGAGGAACTAATAGTCGGCATCGCCACTGTTAAGACTCACGTGGGGTCAATATTTTCCAAACTCGGCGTGCGAGATCGAGCTGGAGCCATCGTGCTGGCCTACCAAAGAGGCTTAGCCCAGCCCGAGTAGACGAATTCGAGTCAGTCATTCACGGTGTTGTCCGCCCTGGGGATGAGGCGTCGAACCATCCCGTGGGATGGAGACAGATGGAGTCTCATTTTTTATGGTCTAGGCCATGGGAAATCAAACCAAGACCGATTCAGCAGTACTGGAAATCGACAGTCTCACCAAGGCCTACGGAAATCGTCAGGCGGTTTCTAGTTTGAGTCTCTCGGTAAAGCGAGGCGAGATCTTTGGAATTCTCGGTAGTAACGGGGCTGGCAAAACGACTTCGGTTGAATGTGCTCAAGGAATCCGACGGGCCGACTCGGGCCAGGTTCGGGTGCTCGGAAAGGACCCAATCAAAGAGCGAGCGCAGCTACGAGGGCGGGTTGGGAGCCAACTTCAAGACTCGAACCTGCCTGACCAAATCAGAGTGGCTGAAGCAGTCGATCTCTTTGCTGACGACAGGACTCAGGCCAAGATGGCAATGAGTAATTGGCAACTGGACGAAATCGCCAAGTCGAAGTTCGGTGGCCTGTCTGGTGGTCAACGGCAGCGACTATTCCTAGCGCTGGCACTACTAAACCGGCCTGAAATCGTATTTCTTGATGAGCTCACTCAGGGGCTTGATCCCAACGCTCGTCGTACGGTTTGGGAACTGATCGAGAAGGTCCGAGACCAAGGTGCAACTGTTGTTTTGGTTACTCACTTCATGGAAGAAGCCGAAGTCCTTTGTGACCGAGTGGTCGTTATGGCCGGCGGAAAGCTAGTTGACGAAGGCAGTCCCGCTGAGCTCATTGAACGGCATAGCAAAGGGATAAGGATGCGGTTCGAGTATGACAACGCCGACCTCGATTGGATCGAGAACGTTCCGGGAGTCACTGGGGTCACGCCATATGGCACGGAGGTAGGCGTAACGGGCAAGTCTCAGGTGATTGCCCACATCGGCGCAGCGTTGATTCAGCGTGGCTCCATTCCCGAAAGCATCAGAGTGGACCAGCCCAACCTCGAAACAGCCCTTCTTAAGATCATCAACCCGAACGGAGTCGCACATGTCTAGTCAAGTCGCCAACCCTGAAGCAGTTAGTCAGTTACACAGTTCTGAATCACACAGTTCTGAATCACACAGTTCTGAACCACACAGTTCTCGGTCCAGCATTAATCAGGTGCTGAGGTTGTTCGGAACCGAAATGCGGTTGTTTCTGCGAGAGTCCCAGGTTCTTATCTTTGTGTTCGGTTTCCCAGTGCTAACTGTGTTGGTCTTGGGCGGTGTCTTTGGCAACGAGACTGGCGACTCTGGATTTGAGAACATCAACCCGCAGGCCTTCTACATCGCCGCATACTTTGGAGTTGTTCTGGCGGCCATCGGGCTGATCATGCTTCCCGCCCATGTTGCTTCCTACATAGAAAGCGGTGTGATCCGACGGTTCGAAACCGCAGGCTTCGCTACTTGGGTCTTTCCGCTTGTGCAGTTCATGTCAGGCATTGCGTTTGCGGTGCTGGGCTTCGCTTCGCTGTTGGCGACCGCCTACCTGACCTATGGCATACCCGAGATCTTAGACTGGCCTCGTACCTTGCTAGGACTTGGCTTGGGGACCTTGGCCTTCACCAGCATCGGCGTAGCGCTTGGCGTATTCATGCCTAGTGCCAGGGCAGCTCAGGGCCTCGGCCTGACGATGTTCTTCCCGATGTTCTTGCTGTCAGGCGGGGGTCCACCGCCAGCGGCATTGCCCGACACTATGAGTACGGTCGCCAACTGGCTGCCGTTAAGTCATGTGACTCGGGCGATTCAGGAGCCTTGGCTCGGTTTGGGAGACGGCCAAGACCATCTGCTCATAGTTTTTGCGATGCTGGTGGTTGCGACTGGAGTCTGGATGATCAAGAGCACCAGAGTTAGCGCAGCCGCCTAACTGGAGAGGTCAGTCCCGGCCCAAAAGGCCGCCGAGGAAGTCCGCACCCGATGATCCGCCTCCGGAGTTGCCGGTGCCGATTGCAGCTCCAATGAAGCCAAGGAACTCGTTGGGGTTGCGAGTCTGCACTAGCAGCTGACCGGGTCCGGTGAAGTCGAACACAAGACCTTCTCCACTCTTGAAAGTTTGGACAAGTCCGCCTGTGACCTTACGAATCTGCATGTCGACGTTCTCGGTGTAGGCCACCATGTGGCCAGTGTCGAGAGTGACCGTTTGGCCGGCCTGGAGTTCCCAGACCTCTATTGCGCCGTAAGCAGCCAACACCATCTGGCCTTGGCCTTCGGCTCGCAGAATGAATCCGCCTTCGGATCCAAACATGTTTTTGAATCCGCCCCACTTTGTATCCACCGTGACCTGTTCTGCCGAAGCCAGCCACGAACCCTTTTGGACGAACCAGGCCTGGCCAGGATTAACATCGACCACCTTGATGTCGCCGGGGAGGAACGCGGCAACGTCTACCCAGCCACCCATTTCAGACGCGGTGTAGCTGGTTATGAAAAATGACTCGCCGCCAAGGGCCGCTCGCTTCAACGATTTCAACATGCCGCCCTCGGCCTTGGCTGCAACGGCAACTGTTGGTGTTGTGGCCATCAGGGCCCCAGACTCTGCCCGGACTTTCTCGTTGGGCCCCATCTCTAATCGGGCGACGGCGAAACTTGGCTGATTTCGAACAGAGATCTTCATAGTGCCGACCTTAGTTGTTCTTGGCTGGGCTGGTATCAGGTGGCGGATCTGAGCAAGTGCCCATCAACTAGGTCGCCCCTAATTGCAATCGGGAGTGGGAGTAAGAGTGAGAGTAATAGTGGGAGTAAAGACTGGCTTTAGAGTTGCCGATACAAACCGATAGATATTGGTGGGCCGCGCACGTTTCTTGGAGCTAACTAGATGACAACGATCGGTTTTATCGGGTTGGGCCGCATTGGCCAAAAGCTCGCGCTCAACTTGGTGACTAGCGGCTTCGACGTTGTCGTGCGAGACGCCGACCAAGCTGCCGCCACCCCGTTGCTATCTGCTGGTGCCACCTGGGGGTACTCGGCCAAAGACATTGCCCAGCAAAGCGAAATTGTGATCACATTCAGCGATTCTCAGGGCGAGAGTTCGGCACTAATGGAGGGCCCCAATGGTGTGATCGCTGGACTCTCCGAAGGAAGTCTCTGGATCGAGATGAGCCCGACTGAGTCCAGCGAACTTGCCCGACTCGCTCGCCTTGTATCCGACACCGGAGCCATGGCGCTGGACGCTCCTGTCACTGGTTACGGGCATCAGGCGCAAGAGGGGAATGTGTCAATCATGGTTGGGGGAACCGTTGATGCTTTCGAAATCGCTCTCCCAGTTCTTCAAGTCATGGGAGCAGAGATCGTTCATACAGGTGACTTGGGAACGGCGTCGGTGATGGCGGTCGTGTCCAGTTACCTCGCAGGCGTACAGCTGGCCGCAACCGGTGAGGCGTTAATGGTGGCCAAACGCGCCGGCATCGAGCTGGAAGCCGCGTACGCAGCCATCAAGGCCTCTTCTGGCAACTCATATATGCACGAGACTGCTGGCTTGGCGATTCTGAACGGAAGCTACAACGGCGACCGAACCATGCAGCGGCACCTCAAAGACGCCACGACCTTTGACGAGCTAGGCAAGACCCTCGATATTCCGCTGGAATTGTCACCGATGCTTGTTCAGATATTGCAAGACGGTGAGGACGAATACGGTGCTGATGCCCGGTCCCCGATGTTGGTCAAGCGGCTTGAAGAAGCCTGTCAGACCGATTTGCGAGCCTCAGGAACGCCAACAGACCAATAGCCTGGCCTTATGGCAAACCACATTGACTTAAGCCACGTAATCACCAATGGCATGGTGACCTATCCCGGGCTGCCAGTTCCAACTATTGGGGTGCATCTCTCCAGAGAGGCCGCTGAAGAGGTTTACGGGCCCGATATCACTTTCACGATCGGCATGATCGAGATCTGCACAAACACCGGCACTTACCTAGATGTTCCGTATCACCGCTTTGGCGACGGCCACGATCTAACGGAGCTTTCCCTCGAACGAGTGGCTCAGGTGCCTGCGGTATGTCTAAACAAGGTCGGCACCACCGAAATTGAACTAACCGCCGACGAGGTTGCAGGCTTGGCTGGGCATGCGGTGCTAATCAGAACCGATCATTCGGTCCATTTCGGAACTGACAGCTATTCGGTTGACCATCCGCATCTGACTGAAGCGTCCGCAATTGCGCTTCGGGAAGTTGGAGTGGCTTGTGTTGGCATCGATTCGCTGAACATCGATAGCACCGAAGGTGGCGAGCGGCCGGTCCATACTGTGTTGCTGCAGGCTGACATTCCAATTGTTGAACATCTGACCAACCTTCGCGAACTGCCCGACTCGGGTTTCACCTTCACAGCAGTACCGCCAAAAATCGAAAAGGCCGGCACCTTTACGGTCCGGGCCTTTGCAACTGTCTGAAGCTGACACTCAAGCAAAACGTGGTGTGGTTGAGTGAGACCGCCATCTCACCCAACCACGTTAACAACACTACATGGACAATGCTGACTCTGCGGATACAGGAATTGGTTTAGTTGCTCCTGCTCCAGCGGGTGAGCTGGAACCTCCGCCCATGGATGCTGAGGTACCTCGCAGGTCAATTCCGTATCCGGGAGCACCGTGCTCGGTTAGGTCCAGACCTGCTATTTCTTCTTCTGCTGTTACTCGTAGCCATCCAGCTGCCTTTAGGCCGCCGAATAGGGCAGTGCTGGCGGCTGCGACAAAGGCAACAATCACAAGACCGCCAATCACCTGGTCAACAAGGAGGTCAATACCGCCACCGGCAAACAGGCCGCTGTTGCCCCCGCCGGTGCTGTTAGTAGTTGCGAACAGGCCAGTTGCGATGAGACCCCAGAATCCACCGATTCCGTGCACCGAGAAAGCACCAACTGGATCATCAATTCCGGCCCGCTCGACTGCCAGTACGGCAAGGACAACGATGGTTCCGGCGATTGCGCCGGTGGCCAATGTGCCGAACGCATTCATGTCACCAATGCCCGAGCAGATCGCGACGAGGCCAGCCAGCATGCCGTTGCCGGCCATGGAAACGTCTGGCTTCTTCAGAACAATCCAGCTGACGATCATCGCTGCGAGCCCGCCCGATGCTGCGGCGAAGGCGGTAAGCACAGCCAGGATCGGAACAGCCAAGTCGGCGGCCAGTTGAGAGCCGGGGTTAAATCCGAACCACCCGATAAACAGCAGCAATACACCCAGGATTGCCATTGGCATGCTGTGGCCAGGAATCGCTTGAGGCTTGCCCTCCTTTGAATACTTGCCGAGGCGGGGGCCAATGAAGATTGCACCAACTAAGGCGGCGGTTCCACCCACTAGGTGTACGAGGCCCGAGCCAGCAAAGTCGACAAATCCGAGGTCTGCGAGCCAGCCACCGCCCCAGCCCCAGGACACAACCATCGGGTAGATCAGGGCCGTAATAGCGACCGAGTAGACGAGATAGGCCTTGAACTGGGTTCGCCCCGCTACTGCGCCTGAAACGATGGTTGCAGCTGCCGCCGCAAACGCCGCCTGGAAGAGGAAGTCGACCGACGGAACGAGCCCCTCGGCAGGCTGAGACATTAGGCCCTCGATGCCAAAGCCGTTAAAGCCGAGCCAACCGTTGAACTCGCCGGGGTATGCGATTCCGAACCCAACGATTCCGAACACAAGAATGCCTACACAGGCGTCCATCATGTTTTTCATCATGATGTTCGCCGAGTTCTTGGCTTGGGTCAGTCCCGACTCCACCAGGGCAAAGCCAGCCTGCATCAATAACACGAGAACGGCGCAGAAGAATATGAAAATGTTGTCCAACACGACTTGTGTGTCCATGTACTTACCCCTTGATTGAAGCGATAAGAATCAAGATAGGGACGCACTATTTCGCGCAAGTATCAGCTTTGTTAACCGATTGAGGCCATCAAGTTTCGCTGTCGTGATCGCCGTGTTTCGTCTGTGTTAACCGCGGCTCTCTTAGCGGCTTCTTGGCAACGCTGGTGACGGCGATTCGTATCCGTTTGGGTCTAGCGGCGATGTTGGCTACCACAGTTGATACAGCCGACAGAGGTACCCAGGTGCGAGTGCCCTTTGACGGCCCGTCGTGGGCCAAGATGCGCCAACCGATGTAGCACGCGATTGCCCCGTGGGTGCCTACTAACACCATAAAGAAGGCGCCGGATCCGAAGACACTGAACAAACCAATCACCAGTAACGGGCCGGCCACCGCCCCCATGCCGTTAAGGAACACCAGTGTCGAGCTGGCCGCCATGATCTGTTCCTTTTCGAGCCAGTCATTGGTGTAGGCAATGCTGAGTGAGTAGAGCGGGAATGAGCAGGAGCCAAGCAGGAACATCAGAGCTATAACACCCGGCCCGTCGGGCTCCAAAGTGAACAGCACAAAGGAAGTTCCGGCGGCGACAGCGGCAATCACCATCATCAGACCCCGGCGAGAAACTCGGTCAGACAGCATGCCCAGCGGAAACTGAGAAACGACTGTGCCGACCATGGGCGCACCCATGAATAGAGCGACCTGCCCAGGGTCCAGGCCTTGCCTGGTCGCAAACACAGCGCCCATGCCCAGCAAGGCACCATGAGAGGTGCCGACCAGAAAGCTGCTGATAACTCCAGTGGGCACGGTCTTCAGCAGCTTCTTAATTCCCATGGCGTCGGGGAGTGTGATCGACGGGGCTGACGAGGTTGACAGCGCAACTGGAACCAGTGACATGCTGACAAGTACTGAAGAGACGATGAACAGCGTCACATCTCTGGGGTCGGCAACGTCCAATAGCAAGGTGCCCGCAGCAAAGCCGCCCATCGAAATGATCATGTAGATCGCCAAAAGCCGACCACGCGTCTCGTTCGTGGCCAAGTCATTCAGCCAACTCTCGGCTACCACATAAAGACCTGAGGCACAGACCCCACTTAGAAACCGCATTGAGATCCAGATCACCGGCACAATTGCAACCGCGTGAATGAGGGCTGCAGCCGAAGCCATCGAGGCCAGCGCGGCAAAGACCCTGATGTGGCCAACCTCAGCTATCGAGCGAACCGCAAGTTTTGACCCAACTAACAAGCCCGCGAAATAGCTGGTCATTATCAGACCAGTCGAGATATTTGAAAAGCCCTCCAGCTCGGCTCGAACGCCCAACAAGGCGCCTTGCATCCCCATACCAACCATCAGCAGGGCGAAGCTCAAAAAAAGCGCGTACGCGGCGGCCGTCGAGCTCAATTGGGCCGAGGTGACGTCTTTCTTTCTAATTTTTGAAGCGGACACCATGGCTAGTGCACGGGAAGTGGTTACGAATCGAGGTCAGCTAAGGTGGCAACACGCCACTCTTGGGTTGCCTCAACCTGGTTAAAGGTGAAGCAATGTAGATGAGTTACCTCTAACTCCTCTAGCTCGTCACTCAGCGGTGTGAGCAGATCATTTGGATCAAAGCCCCCCGGTGACACGAGGCGGCTAACGGTTCCCTTGTTTTTCCTTAGGTACCGCAGTGATGCGCCGATGCCGAGTCTGACTCCCATGCTCAGCAACTTTGCCTGGTTAATTGCGCCCGGAATGCCCAGCTGAATCGGGAGCGTCAATCCTTGTTCGCGCTCGGTCTTGAGCCAGGTGTAAATCTTCTCTGGGTCAAAGCACATTTGGGTGCTGGCGTAACCCTTTACCCCGGCGTCTGCAAGCAGTGTTTGCTTGGCGTGAAGCGCGTTGTGCAGGACGTCAGCATCGATTAGGGCGTGACCGTCAGGATATGAAGTAACACCGATGGATGAGACCCCATGATCGCAGTCCAAAAAGTCGGCGAGGAACGTTTTCGCTTCGGTATATTCGCCCGGCTCCTCGGCGTCTCCGCCTACGAGGAACATCGTTCTGTAGTGGTTTTCGTTCATCCACTTAGCGATCCGTTGCGTGTGTTGCTTTGACTCAACCAGGCGCGCAGCAATGTGGGGGATTGGGGTGTGGCCCAATTCTGCAATGCGGTCTGTGAGCGCAATGGTTGCGTCGATCCCTTTGACCGGCGAGCAAGTAACGCTCACGGTTGACTCAGGCGGAAGCGCCTCGATCGCTGCGTCGACACTCTTCAGGGGAATTAGCTCCCAAGTGATGTCTTCGACTAGCTGGGCGCGATACTCGCGTCCAGCAGCGGATTCTTCGATAACGCCGTTGCTGTTGCGTCCAAACATCTCTGTTCTCTTCTCGTTCTGTGCTGGTTTTGATCTAGCTGAGGCCGACGATTTCGCCGTTCGGGTTGGATGAGAAATCTAGATCAATCGACTGCGCTGCTGGGGTTTTGCCCAAGCCGGGCATGGTTCGCATTTCGCCACAAAGCGGGTAGATGAATCCAGCGCCTACCGAGGCCCGAACCTCGTTCACGGGCAAGGTGAACCCAGTTGGGGCACCCTTTAGCTTGGGATCATGGCTGGTTGAAAGGTGGGTCTTCGCAATACACACCGGGAGATCGCCAAAACCTGCAGCTTCGTATGTGGCAATGGCCTTGTCAGCCGCAGCCGAGTACTTCACATCCGCAGCACCATAAACCTTGGTTGCCACGGTCATGATCTTGTCCTTGAGGGACATCTCATCTGGGTAAAGGACAGCGAAGTTCGACTCTTCCTCGGCTGCTTCTTTAACTGCAGTGGCTAGCTCGGCTGCACCGGTTCCACCGTCAGAGAAGTGAGTGCTGACCGCTGCACGGGCGCCATATTCAGAGGCGATCTCGTGGATGGCGGCGATGTCTTCATCGTGGTCTCCAGGGAACACGTTGATCGCCACAACGGGAGTAACACCGTGGATCTGCATGTTCTCAAGCTGCTTGCGCAGGTTGTCTCCGCCCATGTGAACTTCGTCCGGGTTTGCTTCAAGCAGCGCCGGCGGCAAGTCTTTGCCAGCCACGATCTTGTGATTTCCCGAGTGGGCCTTGAGACCTCGAACCGTGGCAACTAGCACGGCTGCGTCAGGGGCAATTCCTGAGTAGCGACACTTGATGTTGAAGAAGCGCTCGGCTCCCATGTCGGCACCGAAGCCTGCCTCGGTCAACAAGAAGTCATCCATGTGGATACCGATTTGGTCAGCGACGATCGAAGAGTTCCCAGTAGCGATGTTTCCGAATGGGCCCGTGTGTACTAGTGCAGCTGTGTTCTCAAGCGTTTGCATCAAGTTGGGCTTGATTGCTTCCATCAGGATGACTGCCATAGAACCTGCCGCCTTGATGTCTTCAGCGGTCACCGGGGTGCCTTCTTTGGTGTAGCCCATGACGATTTTGCCGAGTCGCTCACGCAAGTTCTGAAGTGAGGTACAAAGCGCCAACGCAGCCATGACTTCTGACGCTGCGGTGATGTCGAATCCGGTTTCGCGAGGCACGCCGTCGAGACGGCCGCCGAGGCCAATGACGGCCTTGCGTAGAGCCCGGTCGTTAACATCAAGCACGCGACGCCAAGTGATGTTGTTCATGTCGATGCCGGTTTCGTTGCCGTGATAGAGGTGGGCATCGAGCATTGCTGAGCAGAGGTTGTGAGCTGCAGTGACTGCGTGCATGTCACCGGTGAGGTGAAGGTTGAATAGTTCCATCGGAACAACCTGGCTGTAGCCGCCGCCGGCGGCGCCACCTTTGATTCCAAAGGTCGGCCCCATTGATGGCTGACGAATTGCGATGGTGGCTGAGGAGCCGATGTGTTGGAACGCCTGACCAAGACCAACAGTTGTCGTGGTCTTGCCTTCGCCTAGGGGAGTGGGGGTGATGGCTGAGACAACAACGTACTTGGCCCTCGGGCGATCCTTCATCGCTTCGATCGCATCAAGTGAGATCTTCGCGGCACCGGTGCCATAAGGCTCAAGCATCTCGGTCGGAATACCCGAAGCGGTTGCAATGTCGTGCAAAGGCGTCAGTTTCGCGCCGCGGGCAATTTCAAGGTCTGAAGGGAAAGCCACAGTGATCTCCGTAGTAAATGATGAGTATTGATTGGTGCCGGTATTAAGGATCGCTTCAGCGATGTTTCCACATTGTGGAATGGTTCCACAGTGCGGAAGTCGCGTAACCACACCATCATGGGGCCAAACCGTCCTTGAATCAACAGAAACCAACCGATTTGTTGTGACTTTCCAAGGTTCCGGCGGTGTACCCAGTCAAAAAATCCGAACCGGCGGTGTAGCCAGTCAAACCCGGCTGGGTTCCCAGGTCAGTTCGAAAGTGGTGGCTGGTAGCTAGGTCAGTTCGAAAGTGGTGGCTGGTAGTCAGGTCAGTTCGCTATTGGGCGAGCGGGGCGGCCAGGCGTGCAGTTACGGCTTCACGCACTTGGGCATCGAAGGATTGAACGTGGGTTTCCACAAGCGAGGCGGTTTGTTCAGCGTCTCCGTCGGTGAGGGCGTCCAAGATCGCCCGGTGTTCTTCGACTGCGTGTTCCATGTTTGCTACTTCGGCCAGATAGAGATGCCAAAGGCGGTCGCTTTGGGCATAAAGCGTGTCGAGGGTGTCCCATAAGAACCGATTGCCCGACGCATTCCACATGATTTCGTGACATGTCCGATCGATGGCCAGGTGCTCAACCTTGGAAACGCCTTTACGAGTGGTTCGATCCAGCGCAGCTGACATCGCAGCCCAGTCTTGGTCGGTTCCTCGAAGTGCCGCCAACCGCGCCGCGTAGGGCTCAAGCACAGCCCGGGTCTCAAACAGCATCGACAGTTCGGAGACGTCAATGCCAGATACGTACATGCCCCGGCGCGGGAGCACGGTTACAAAATGCTCGCGCTGTAGTCGTTGTAATGCCTCCCGAATTGGCGTTCGGCCAACCCCAAGCTGGTCCCGAAGCTCCTCTTCGCGCAAGACGTCGCCGGGCGCTAGGTCTAGCTGGACGATCATTGTGCGCAACTGCTGGTAGGCCAGCTCGCTTTTTGATTCGGTCTCGCCGTTCGGGCTGGAGTTGCCGTTGGGGCTGGAGTTAGAGATTGTCATAAAAGTTGTGCTTGCACGGGCCTCAATTGAGCCGTAGGATTCATCCTGATACATCAGTGATATATCACAAGTCGATCACAGTCAAGAAACCGGGGTAAGTAAATGAGTGAATTCCCAACCAAAGCCAACGTCGTCGTAATCGGCGCTGGCATCGTAGGAAGCTGTTTGGTCGGGCACTTGTCCCGCCTTGGGTGGGAAGACATTGTCTTGTTAGACAAGGGGCCGCTTCCAAACCCGGGTGGCTCTACCGGCCACGCTTCAAACTTCATCTTCCCGGTCGATCACAACAAGGAAATGGCGCTGCTTGGTGTGCAAAGCGCCAACCAGTACCGAGACCTTGACCGCTCGGTGGACTCGGGTGGAATCGAAGTAGCCCGAACCCAAGAACGCATGGACGAACTGAACCGTCGTATGACCTCAGCCAAGGCTTGGGGTGTTGAGGCCTATCTGCTTACGCCGGCCGAGGTCAAGGAACTTGTTCCATTCATCAACGAAGAGGTCATCATGGGCGGTTTCCACTGCCCGACCGTTTCAGTCGTTGACTCGCTCGACACCGGCACGCTCTTCCGCAACGAAGCCATGGAAAAGGGTGTCCTGCAGGTGTTCGCCAACACCGAAGTTATGGACGTTGAAACTGTTGATGCTCCAAACGGTCAGCAGAAGGTGAAGTCGGTAGTAACTGATCGAGGCACCATCGAAGCCGAATATGTTGTCGTGGCTTGTGGTGTTTGGTCCAACCGAATCGCCAACATGGCAGGCGCAACTATTCCCCTTGTTCCTGCAGTTCACCAGATGGCCGACGTTGGCCCAATGGACATCTTGGCTGAGACCAACAACGAAATCGGCTACCCAATCGTTCGGGACATGGACACCTTCTGCTACGAGCGTCAGAGCTCAGGCTCGATGGAAGTTGGTTCATACGGCCACCGCGCAATCCTGCATCATCCCGATGAGATTCCATCAAACGAAGAAGCAGCTCTAACTCCTACCGAGATGCCGTTCACCCCTGACGACTTCGACGATCAGATGGAAACTGCCATCGAGCTAATGGACTTTCTGGGCGACGCGGAAATCAAGTACGCCATCAACGGTCTGCTATCACTTACTCCTGACACAATGCCTTGCCTTGGTGAGACCACCGAAGTACGTAACCTCTGGTCAGCTGCTGCGGTTTGGGTAAAGGAAGGCCCCGGTATGGCTCAGGTTGTGGCCGAGTGGATGACACACGGCTACCCACGCGTTATCGATCCTCATGGCGCCGACATCTCTCGCTTCTATCCAGAAGAGCGTGGTGATGACCACATCTGGAGCCGAGCTGATGAGCACTTCATCAAGACCTACGGCATCGTTCACCCACAGGAACAGTGGGAAGGTCGACGTGGTCTCGTGAAGAGCCCTTACTACTCACGTCAGGAATCACTTGGCGCAATGTTCTTCCAGGCCCGAGTTTGGGAACGAGCCCAGTGGTACACATCTAACGCTGACCTCGTTGAGCGCTACGGACTTTCAGAGCGTGAAGTTGAATGGGATAACCGCTGGTGGAGCCCGATCATCAATGGCGAACACCTCAACATGCGTGAGAACGCTGGCCTGTTCGACCTCAGCGCCTTCCAGGTGTTCGAACTGTCGGGCCCCGGCGCTTGTGACTTTGCCGAGTACTTGGCTGTTAACAAGGTATGCAAGGGAGTCGGCACCTCTGCCTACACCCCGTGGCTAAACGAAGACGGTGGCTTCCATTCCGACCTCACCATGATGCAGACTGGCGAAGACACGGTTCGCATCGTCACCGGCGCCTTTGACGGCGGTCGGGACGAGTACTGGATAAAGAAGTACCTTCCAGCAGACGAATCGGTGACCTTCACTAACCTCAGCAGAACAACAACAACGCTTGGTCTTTGGGGACCGAACGCTCCAGCAATTCTTGGTCAACTAACCGACGCTGACATTAGCTACGAAGGCTCTCCTTACGGGTCGGTCATCAACCTCGAAATCGCTGGCATTGCTTGCAGCATGTTCCGCGTTTCTTACGTCGGCGACACTGGCTGGGAGATCTACACCGGTTGGGACAACGGACCAGCCCTGTGGGACGCCATCATGGAAGCCGGCAAGGACCACGGTCTGCGCCCAACAGGTATGGGCGTCTACGCAGTTTCTGGTCGGGTCGAAAAGGGCTACCGCCTGATGGGTGCCGAGCTCGAATCTGAGTACAACCCGCTTGAGGCTGGCCTAGCTCGACCAAAGGTTAAGGCCGCGGACTTCATCGGCAAGGCTGCTTACATGGCAGCCCGCGAAGCCGGTGAGCCTGAAGTGCATTGTGTGACCCTTACCGTTGATGACAACACCGATAGTCAAGGTCGCAAGCGCTGGATGCAAGGTGGCAACGAGCCAATCCTTACTCTTGACGGAGAACGCATTACTGATAGCCACGGCCGAGTAAGCCGGGTTACAACTGCAGGTTATGGTCCATCAGTTGGCAAGAACCTGATTCTTGGTTATCTGCCAACCGAACATGCCGCCCCGGGTACACAGCTAAAGGTCATGTACATGAACGAGCTGTTCCCATGCACTGTTGTTGGAACAGGCTCAGCGTTCGATCCTGAGAACACCCGGCTCAAGGGTTCTTAGTTTCATGCGGATTCTTGCCTTAGTGAAGCGAGTGCCGGCTCCTGGCGCCCGCATAAACATCACAGCTGATGAGCAACACGTTGACGATAAGCACCTCGGTCACGCCGTTTCCCCCCACGAAGAATGTGCCACCGAAGCCGCTGTTCAACTGGTTGAAAAGCACGGCGGTGATGTAACTGTGTTAACCCTGGGCCCGCCTGAGGCTGAAGAGCAGCTGCGCTATGCGGCGTCGACCGGTGTCAATAAGATCGTTCTTGTTCCCACCGACGGCACTCCTTATGACCCGCAGCGAACCGCTGCGGCGTTGGCCGATGCCATTGGTCAGATGGAGGCAGCTGACGGCGAATTTGATTTGATCATCTTTGGAAACGAGTCAGCGGACTCAGGTGGTTTCCAAGTTGGTGTTCGGGTTGCTTATGCTCTTGGTCGCCCGATGGTCAACGCCATCAAGGGGCTAGAGATTGAAGGTGCGCCTGAAGGTCACATCATTGCCCGGCGCGAGATCGACGCAGGCGTTGAGGTATATGAGCTTCCGCTGCCAGCATGTGTTGGGGTTAAGGAAGGGATCAACCTTCCTCGGTACCCGACGATGAAGGGTCGACTTGCATCCAAGAAGGCCGAGCTCAACTCAATCGAAACTGATTCCGATGCTGGAAGCCAGAAAATGGTGCGGCTAGTAAGTCCTCCCGAAACGGTGAACGAAACCGTCATCCTGGGAACTGGTCCCGAAGCAGCTGGGGCTGTTGTCGACCTTCTCGAAGAACTAGGAGTCATGTAATGAGCATTCTTGTAATCATCGAGCACGACCGCGGTGACGTGGCACCAGCCATGTTCGAGGCACTAACCGTTGCTCGCGAACTAGAGGGTGACGTTGAGGCAGTGGTAATAGGTGAGGGCGCAGAAACTGCTGCAACTCAGCTAGGCGCTTACGGCGCTGAGACCGTACATCATGTGACCAGCGACGAGTTGGGCGACTACAGCCCAGAAGCGTGGGGCCAAGCCGCTGTTGAGGCAATAAAGGAGCTTGACCCTGAGGTCGTCATGACTGCTGGGACCGACCGGGGCAATGAACTTATGGCTCAGATTGGTGCCCGTATGGATCTGCCGTTTGTTGCGAACTGTGTCGAACTAAACGATGACGCAAGCGAAATGATTCGTTCTCAGTGGGGCGGAGCGCTTCACGAAGAAACAACTCTTGACGCCGAAATCAAGTTGGTTTCTGTTGCCCCTCACGCTGTTGAGGCAACCACCGAAGAAGCGGCCGGGGATATCGAAGAGCTAGAGGTCGAGATAGACGCTGGTCTGAACCGCACCGTCATCAAAGACCGTGTTGTTATGAACGAGGGCATCACGCTTTCGACCGCACCTGTTGTTATCAGCGGCGGGCGTGCGGTTGGTTCAGCCGAAGGTTTTGCTCCGCTTGAAGAACTTGCAGGCGAACTCGGCGGCAAAGTCGGTTGCTCACGTGCGGTTACCAACAACGGCTGGAGGCCCCACTCAGATCAGGTCGGCCAGACCGGAACCCGCATCGCCCCCACGATCTACATTGCTTCGGGTATCTCAGGAGCAACTCAGCATTGGGTTGGCGCGATGGGTTCGAAGAACATCTTGGCTATCAACACCGACCCTGAGGCCAACATGGTTACCAAGGCCGGTTGGGCCGTAATTGCCGATCTTCACGTGATGATCCCAGCTATCACCGAAGAGGTTCGCAAGCGCAAGGCCTAGATCAGCTCGGCTGGTAAGACAGCGCCATTCGGCACAACAGCAGCTGACGGGATCACTTGCACAACTCGCGCGCCCTTGCTCACGAGATCGTCGATGTTTACCGAAAGCACTTCAAATATCTCATCGACCAGGTAGGGCTGGAGCGTTTCGTCAGAGTGACTGTGCAGAACAGCGTGTAGCGGATCGACCCGTTTGCGGGCGAAGACCGACAAAGCTCGAGCATAGGGATCTTCGATGGCGTGGCTCATACGGCCCGAGCGGATCCATGCGACGAAACCATGGTGAGAGCTAAGTTCCGCACTGACCCTTTGCCAGTCTCCCTTTAAATCGCCAATTTCAGCAGCGGAGAGTCCCGACTCGGGTTTGTTGGCCAGCAGGATGACCCTGCGTATGAGGCGGTCTATTAGCCCGATCGCGACGATCTGTTCGGCGCGCCAGTTGGATCGAGCCCAGCGCACATAGAGCATGAACGTCGACAGACCAAGAAGACCAGTTGTAATCAGAAGCTTGGTGGACACAAGCCTTACTCTGTACATCCAGAGCCGCCATTATCAAGAGCTACTTTGCCCAGTGCGGCTGGCGCCTGGCTCAGGAAGACAGTTTTAGGAAGACAGTTTTAGTTGCGACTCGTCTTGGGGATCTGGGATTCTTGTGGCCAGTTTGACGACGTTGCTGGACTTTTCGTTGAGGTCGGTCGAGAGCACCTCAAAAATGGTCTTGATAGTCGACTTAGACAGGGGCCCGTCAGGCCTTGTGTCGAGATGTTGGTTTAGGGGTCTGATTTGCTTGTCGGCGAGTGTCCACAAAGCGTGGGCGAAACGGTCATCGAGGGTATGACGCTTGCGAGAACTGGTAATCCATGACTTGAAGCTGTATCTGTGCACAAGCTCGGCCCGCAACGGGGCCCAGTCTGCGGCAACGTCGCCAATGTCGTCATAGGTGAGGCCCGAATCTGGCTCATCCAGAATGAGGACAAGGCGATCAACAAGCCTACTGATGCGCCTGACAGCGTCCACTTGATCTGTGCGCCAAGTGGATTTTCGCCATATTCGGTAGTAGGCGATGCCGATCGTGGAAAACGCGGCAAATAAGAGGGACGCCCCCGCCAGGAAGTTCATGGCGCCCAGCTTCGCGGATCGCCTGGGGTATGTCCACACCATTGGGCATCTTTCCCTGGCCAAAACTAGGGCGAGTGATTCTTTTGTGAACCCCAAAGAGTGATGCTGCTTATTGGCTCTTGGCTTGACGGACAGCGTCGATCAAAGTCTGTGCTGAGTCTGCGATTGCCAGCTCTGACGTCTCGCCGGTCTGGCGGTTGTGCAATTCGAAGTTGCCGCTAGCGATGCCTTTGGGGCCAACGGTCAGTCGGAACGGAATTCCCACAAGCTCCGCATCGGCAAACTTGACCCCAGCTCGGGCATCGCGATCGTCAAGCAGAGCGTCTACCCCAGCTGCTTTCAGTTCGTTGTAGAGCGCTTCGGCGGCCCCCAGCGTTTCCTCGTCCAGCCTCATCGCTATTACAACAACTTCAAATGGCGCAATGGCTACTGGCCATACGATGCCTTTGTCATCATGATTGGCTTCAACAGATGCAGCCATGTTGCGGCCAATACCTATCCCGTATGAACCCATGTGAACAGGAACGTCCGCATTGTCAGCGTTGCCGACCCTGACACCAAAGGTCTCTGCGTATTTGGTTCCCAGTTTGAAGATGTGGCCGACCTCGATGCACCGGACTACCTCAAGTATGGATCCGCACCGGATGCACGGTTCGCCTGCACCTACCTCACGCAGGTCAGCCCATTGATCGACGGCGATGTCTGTGGCCACGTCTACTCCGCGGAAATGCCAGTCGTCCTCGTTGGCGCCGGTAGTCATGTTGGTCCGGCCTCGCAAAGACTCATCCATGATGATCTTCAGGCCGGTAACCCCAACCGCCCCTAAGCTTCCAGGGTGGGCGCCCAGCGCCGCGAACGCTTCATTAGCTTCGGCTGGCCGAACTTGGATAGCACCAGTGGAATCGATCAACTTCTGAAGGTTCAGTTGGTGATCTCCGCGGACAACCGCAAGGGTGATCTCATCGTCAAGCACCATTACAAGAGTCTTCAACTGGCGATCGGCCGGTGCACCCGCTTCTTCGAGCGCAGCGATAGTTCGAATACCAGGCGTAGCAAATTTTTCGGGCTTGGCGGGAGGAGCATCGTCACTGATAGGCGGCAGTGCCGAGGTGGCGCGCTCGACGTTTGCCTTGTAGTCACAATTTGGGCATAGGACTACGTCGTCTTCACCCGCCATAGAGGGTGTCATGAACTCGATTGAGCTATTGCCGCCCATGGCTCCCGACGACGCCTCTACACCGAACGACGGGACGCCAATTCGCTCGAATATTCGCTGGTAGGCCTGGTCGTGGGCTTCGAATTGTCGGTCTAACCCATCAGCATCGACGTCAAACGAATAGCTGTCCTTCATGTGGAACTCGCGCACTCGCAAGAGGCCGCTCTTGGGTCTTGCTTCGTCACGGAACTTGGTTTGGATGTGGTACCAAAGCTGGGGCAACTGCTTGTAGCTGCTCAGTTCTGCTGCCACTGTGGAGAAAATCTCTTCGTGAGTTATGCCCAGTGCGTTTGGAGCGCCTTTGCGGTCCTCAAGACGGAACATGATTTCGCCCATCGTGTCCCAGCGGCCACTTTTTTGCCAGATCTCGGCAGGATGCATGGTGGGAAGCAGGAACTCTTGACCACCTATTGCGTCTATCTCATCGCGAACGATCTGGGCAACCTTTTGGTGCACCCGCCAACCCATGGGCAACATTGAGTAGTGGCCAGCATGAAGCTGACGGATGAAGCCGCCGCGAATCAGCAACTTGTGGCTCGGAGCTACAGCATCGTTAGGTGCATCTCGAAGTGTAGGAACGAACAGTTTTGACCAGCGCATAGCCCATTACCGTACAGGCTGGGCCACTGCGGGTCGTGGCTGTTTAACGCTCCGTTTGAGGCCGAAAATCGATTCTGGCTGCGCCCAAGCCCGAATCCGGGCCCGGACACAGCCAGAACAGGTAGTTTTGGTCCTGGGTGTCACCAGAACAAGTTGGCTAGGGTCGGTCGCCGAACTGTGGACCTTCGGTTCTGGTCCGCTTTAGCTCCCAGAACCCATCCATCGTGGCCATTGTGACCATGGCATCAAACAACGCGAGAGAGTCTTCTTTGGGCGGGACCTTTGAGATCACGGGACCAAAAATGCCCTTCTGGTTGCCGTTTTTGTCGGTAAACCCAAGAAGCGGGGTGCCAACATCAGTACCGGTAAGCGTAAGACCCTGGTCCATGTCGTCGGTGATGACCTCGTCCCATGACTCATCATCGGCAGCAGCCGCGTGAGAAGCGTCTAGGCCCACCGCAGTTAGCGCATCGGCAATATCGAAGTTGCGGTCGCCATCGTGGTGAACTCGGGTTCCAAGCTCCCAATACAGCGCCTGGATCGGGCCGTCACCTTCGGCTTTGCGCACAGATTCCATAACTCGAAGCATGCGGTGTGTTGCCATCGCAGCGTCGTAGTACTCAGAGTCTTTGGGTGGCTGATTCTTGACCAGTAGTGAGATCGGTCGCCAGTTTATGTTTAGGTCTCGCTGTGGTTGTACTTCATCGACTACCCAACGGGCAGTCACCCAACACCAAGGTCAAATGGGGTCAACCCAAAAATCTAAATCCATCCTGAAAGCCTAGGTGCCCAAAATCTCTTTCTAGGAAGAACCGGTGGTTTTCCGCATTGTGGAAGACTTCCGCTTCGTGGTGCTAGCGCCTCGTATAGGTGCGATACTTAGGTATGGCAAAAAGGAACTATTACCCCAAGGAGCGGCTTACCACGCCGCTGATCCGAGACACCAAAGGTGGCGAGCTTCGCCCGGCATCTTGGGATGAAGCACTCAACAAAGTAGTGGCCGGATTTACCCAAACAAAGGACACTTTGGGGCCGACCGCGTTTGCGATGTTCAGCTGCTCAAAGAGCACAAACGAAATGAACTACGCAGCACAGAAGTTCTCCAGAGCGGTGTTGGGCTCTAACAACATCGACTCTTGCAACCGAACCTGACACGCTCCTTCGGTCGTCGGTCTGGCGACAGTGTTTGGTGCAGGTGGCGGAACTTGTTCTTATAAAGAGATCGAGGAAACCGATGTCATCCTGCTTTGGGGATCCAATGCCCGAGAAGCCCACCCCATCTTCTTCCATCACCTAATGACTGGCCTCGACAACGGGGCCAAGATGTACTCGGTTGATCCGCGTCGCTCATCATCATCTAAGTTTGCCGACCTCTGGCTTGGGTTAGAGCTGGGTTCAGATGTGGCGTTGGCCAATACCGTGGCCAACCACATAATCAATGAGGGCCTGGTAAACGAAGCCTTCATTAAGCACTCAACCACCGGTTACGAAGACTTCGTCGAAAGCGTGAAGCCATACACGCTTGAGGTTGGCGAACAACTAACGGGGGTTCCTGCACACGCTATTGCCGAGATGGCCGAGGCTTATGCCAAGGCCGAGAAGGCTCAGATTCTGTGGACTCTGGGTATCACTGAGCACCACAACGCTGTAGACAACGTGCTGGCTCTTTGCAACCTCTCGCTGCTTACTGGCCACGTGGGTCGTTGGGGTAGCGGGCTGGTTCCGCTTCGAGGCCAGAACAACGTGCAAGGTGGCGGAGACATGGGCGCCTTGCCTAACAAGCTGCCCGGTTTCCAAGACATCACCGACGAGGTTTCGCTCAAGAAGTTCGAGACCGTCTACGGCGTCGACTTACCAGCAGAACCAGGCATCCACCTGACGCTCATGTTTGAAGCGATGGGACGGGGTGAAATAACCACTGCCTATGTAATCGGTGAAAACCCAGCAGACTCAGAAGCCGACATCACCCACGCCCGTAACTTGCTGAGTGGGCTTGACATGTTGGTGGTTCAGGACATCTTCATGACTCGCACCGCCGAACTTGCCGACGTTGTGTTGCCCGCATCTGTTGGATGGGCCGAGAATGAGGGCACTGTCACCTCGTCGGAGCGCCGAGTTCAACGAGTTCGTGCTGCAGTTCCGCCGCCAGGTGAAGCCCGCCACGACGAGTGGATCATCGGCGAGCTAGCCCGTCGAATGGGATTCGATTGGGGCGACCCTACGCCCGAAGAGTTGTGGAATGAGCTGCTTAGCCTTTCTCCGATGCACGCAGGCATGACCTATGACCGTCTCGAATCTGAAGGCGGCCTGCAGTGGCCCTGCCCCTCGCTCGATCATCCAGGCAGCCCATTTCTGCACGGTTGGCTCTGGGAGGACGATCTTGGTGGGAACCCGCCTGCGCCCTTCTCAGCAGTAGATCACGCTGGACCTAAGGAAGAGTTAAGCGAAGAGTTCCCAATCCGGCTGACAACCGGCCGAGCGCTCGACAGCTACAACACTGGTGTTCAGAGCGGCGGTTATGACAGCCCGATTCGCTACGGGGACGAGCTGGATATGAACCCCGCCGATTGCGAACGCCTTGGCATCACCAACGGGGAGACCGTGCGGGTCTCTTCGCCACGAGGCTCGGTTGACATGGCCATTCGGGTTCAGCCCGACATTCCAGAAGGCCTTACCTTCACCACGTTCCACTTCCCAGAGCTGGTTGATGCAAACGTGTTGACCAATGACGAGTGGGATCGTAAATCCGGCACGTCAGAGTTCAAAGCAGCGGCAATCCGGGTTGAGAAAATCGAACCAGCGAAAGCTGATCTAGAGACTGCGGGAGCCGACGCCTAGTGGCCGACCTCTATCTAACAGAAGATCGCGCCACGGCCGAAGAAGCCGCTGCGATTGATTTTGCCTTATCTGAGATTGGCGCCGAGCGCGCCGAGCTGACTTTAGGTGAGCGCCTAATTCGAGGCGGTACTTCCCGCAAGAATGAAAGCCGGCATTACCTGTTGCCGGCGCTTCACGCGCTGCAAACCCATTCCGGGTGGATCTCACCTGGCGGGCTCAACTACATCTCTGATTTCTTGCAGGTGCCGCCGGCTGAGGCATACGGGGTGGCCAGCTTCTATGAGATGTTCAAGGTCGACGAAGCGCCTGACCACAACGACGATGTAGTGCACGTGTGCGTCGACGCTGCGTGTCAGATCGCTGCATCGGATGACCTCATATTGAAGCTCGAGGCTGAAGGTAAGCACATCCACCGCAGCCCATGTCTTGGTCAGTGCGACCGTGCTCCGGCTTTGTTCATTCAAGGTCGACAAGGTCCGAACTCGGTTCCCGCTGATTGGGAACCCGGTGGCCAACCAGCAGCGTTCAACTTGCCTCAGGCCTATGACCCAGAGCTACAGCTACTAAAGAGGGTGGGGCGGATAGATCCAACCAGCTTGGAGCAGTACATCGGCGCGGGCGGCTTCAAGGCGCTTGCCGAAGCGTTCCGAAAAGGTGCAGACGGTGTACTTGAAGACGTCTCAGCTTCGGGCCTGATGGGCCGAGGAGGCGCTGCGTTCCCGACCGGCATCAAATGGAAGGCAGTTGCCGGCGAAACAGGCGACAAGTTCATCGTCGTCAACGCAGATGAGTCAGAACCCGGGACCTTCAAAGACCGGGTCATCATGGAGCACGATCCGTTCTCCTTGGTTGAGGCCGCCACCATTGCTGGCTTCGCGACCGGCGCCGAAAAAGGCTACGTCTACATCAGAGGCGAGTACCCGCTGGCTACAGCTCGGCTACAGAATGCAATTGACGAGTCAGTAAAGGCCGGATTCTTGGGCGAGGGTATTGCCCGTTCATCAATCAAGTTTGAACTCGAAATCCGCAGAGGCGCTGGTGCCTACATTTGTGGAGAAGAGACCGCTCTGTTTAATTCACTGGAAGGTTTCAGAGGCGAACCTCGCCAGAAGCCTCCGTTCCCTACAACCAACGGCCTGTTCGACAAGCCCACAGCCATTAACAATCCAGAGACACTGATTAACGTATTGCCCATCGTGCTTGGCGGCGGTGAGGCTTACGGCCAGATCGGTACCGAACGATCGACCGGACCAAAGCTGTTCTGTTTGAGTGGCCACATCGCAACTCCAGGCGTTTACGAAGTTCCGTTCGGAGTCACATTGGGCGAAATGATCGAAAAAGCTGGGGGAGTTACCGGCAACCTCAAGGCCATCCTCTTGGGCGGCGCCGCTGGCAGCTTCGTTGGTCCGGACATGCTTGACATGCCGCTTACGTTCGAAGGTTCACGAGAGCGTGGGGCCTCACTTGGGTCAGGCGTAATCATGCCCTTCAACGACACGACGAATTTCGACGCAGTCGTAACGCGCATTGCAGAGTTCTTCCGCAACGAGAGCTGCGGGCAATGTGTGCCTTGTCGGGTTGGAGTAGTTCGGCAACACGAAATCTTGGTTAAGAACAGCGGCCGCTCACTCAACGGTGAAGTGAAGCTGATTGAAGAAATGGATATGGCAATGAGAGACGCATCGATCTGCGGCCTCGGCCACACGGCGGCAACGGCCGTCCGTTCCGCGATCGCAATGGGCCTAATAGGAGCATCATGACCGTCACAGAAACTCAAGTAACAATCAAAGTTGATGGCAATGACGTTTCGGTACCCAGCGGAGCCACAATTCTTGACGCCTGTAACGCGGCCGGCATAGACACGCCAACGCTTTGTTATGCGGAGAACCTGACCCCGGTAAATGTGTGCCGCGTGTGTGTGGTGGAAGTCGAAGGCAACCGAACATTGGTGCCGTCGTGTTCACGCGCAGCTGAAGAAGGTATGGAAGTCCAGACTGACTCAGACAGAGTTAAACACTCACGCAAAATGGTCCTGGAGTTCCTTGGCAGCGGTACAGATCTGTCTCAAGCTGACGACATGAACAAGTGGTCAGCTCACTACGGAGCCGATACCACTCGCTACCACGATCCTTTGAAGATCCAAGAAGAGGTGAAGATTCAAGACAACCTCTACATCCGTGACTATGACAAGTGCGTCCTCTGTTACAAGTGCGTAGAGGCCTGTGGCGATGACGCTCAGCACACATTTGCTATTGCGGTCAGCGGGCGTGGGTTCGAATCCAGAATTTCTACAGAGTTCGATGTGGCCTTACCCGAATCGGCGTGTGTCTACTGCGGCAACTGTGTGGCTGTGTGCCCGACAGGCGCCATTCAATTCAAGACCGAGTGGGATTTGCGCCAAGAGGACAACTGGAAGCCCGAGGAGCAAACAGTCACAACCACCGTGTGCTCCTACTGCGGGGTCGGCTGCAACCTGGAAATGCATGTGCAGGATGAAAAGATCGTGAAGGTGACATCACCGAACGATCACTCGGTGACTAGCGGACACCTTTGCATTAAGGGTCGATTCGGCTGGAAGTACGTACAGCCTGACTAAGTCCAGTAACGCTGCTAGAGGAAAGGCCTGAACTGCACTTGGGCCGGAACCATTCGGCCGGGTAGTTCAATTTCCCAGTTAGCTTCGTCAATCCAAGCCTTAGTGATCTTAGAGTCACCGTAGGCCCAGGCCATGCCGACGGCGGCGCCAACAGTGTGGCCCCACATTCCGTCAGTTACGTAGCCAACTCGTTCGCCGTTTCGGTACAGCGGCTCATGGTGGTGTAGTAGAACGTCGGCATCAAACACCGCTACTTGCACAAGGCGCCGGCTGGCGCCTTCGGCCCGTTGGGCCACAAGAGCGTCCTTGCCGATGAAGTCGTCTTTGTCCCAACCGACTGCAAACGATAGGCCAGCCTGCACGGGCGTGTCATCAGGCGTAACCTCGTGACCCCAATGCCGGTAGCCCTTTTCGAAGCGCAGAGAGTTAAGAGTCTGGTACCCACAAAGCTCCAGGCCGTGGTCCTTCCCAGCTTCGGTAAGTAGGTCAAAAACCGACACGGCAAATTCAGTTGGGACATAGAGCTCCCAGCCAAGTTCGCCAACATATGACATCCGGTTGGCGATTACCACAGCGGTGCCGAGGTTGATCTCGGCATGGGTGGCAAACGGAAACGCCTCTTCGGACATGTCATGGTCGGTCAAAGGCTGTAACAGATCTCGTGAGTTCGGACCCATCACCGCAAGGACTGCGTAGGCGGAGGTGATGTCGGTAACTGTGGCGTTGGCCTCGCCACCTGGGTGTTCGGCGATGCCCTTGCGAATCCACGCAAGGTCCCGAGAGCGAGTGCCTGCACCACCGATAACCCAGAATTCATTTTCGGCTACGTGGTTTACAGTGAGGTCGGCTTCGATACCACCTCGTTCGTTACACCATTGCGTGTATACCGAAGTGCCTACCTCGCGAACGACGTCGTTGGCGGCGAGGCGGTTCATGACAGCACCTGCGTCACGTCCTTGAACCAAGAACTTGGCAAAGCTTGTCTGGTCGAACAGCCCTGCTGCTTCGCGAACAGCCTTGTGTTCAATGGCGTTTGCTTCGTGCCAGTTCTGGCGACCCCACGAGTATTCAAACTTGGGTTCAATGCCTAGCTCGGGGCGGGCAAAGAACATAGGCCGTTCCCAACCCATGAGCGATCCGAAACACGCGCCAGCGTCGCTGAGCCGATCATGCAGGGGAGAGCGGCGAACGTCTCGGGCCGTGTCGTACTGGCGATGGGGCCAGTGCGGCGCGTAGAGCAGGCCGAGGCCCTCAACGGTCCTTTGCCGAAGGAACGATTCGGTGGAGTGGAACGGCTCGAATCGGCGGATATCAACATCGGCCAGATCCATTGGCGATTCGCCCTCGGTGATCCAGTGGGCCATCGCCATACCGGCGCCGCCGGCAGACTGGATGCCGATGGAGTTGAACCCGGCTGCTACAAACAATCGCGGCAGGTTTGGTGCCTCGCCGAGTATGTAGTTGTCGTCGGGGGTGAAGCTTTCCGGACCGTCAAACAGTAAGCGAAGGCCGGCCTCGTGAAGGGCCGGGATCCGGTCAAACGTCGGCGGCAGCCAGTCCGAAAGGTGGTCGGCGTCAGGTTCCATCGAGATGAAGGATTTGTCTGTGGGTGGCGGGCCTGATGCCGGCCACGGCCGAGACACAGGCTCGAATAGGCCAACAAGCATTGAGCCGCCGGCCTCAGGCTTTAGATAAGCCCAGCGATCAGGGTCTCGCAGAATGGGCCAGTCTTGGTCAACACCAGGGATGGGCTCGGTCACTACGTAGTGGTGTTCGGCTGCCATTAGCGGAACACGAACGCCGACCTTGGCAGCAAGGTGACGAGTCCAAAGCCCACACGCCAACACAACGGTGTCGGCCTCAATGGTCTGGCCGTCTTCGGTGATAACACCCGACGCGCGACCGTCGGTGACGATGATGTCGGCGACGCCGGTGTGCTCAAGGATCTTGGCACCGCCCATTCGGGCGCCCTTGGCTAGGGCCATGGTGCAGTCGGATGGTCCAACCGTTCCGTCTTCGGGTAACCAGATGCCGCCAACGATGTCTGAGACTTCACACAGCGGGAACTTCTCGAGGATCTCGTTCGGTCCGATCTCGGTTGCGTCGACTCCTAGGTACCGCGCCATCGCAGCAGTGCGGCGTAGCTCTTCCCAACGGTGCTCGGTTGATGCCAGTGAGATTGCCCCTGGCGCCATAAAGCCAGTTGACTGGCCCGTTTCGGCTTCTAGGTTGCGATATAGCTCGAGAGAGTACTGGGCAAGGCGTGTGGTGTTCTCGGTTGACCGTAATTGGGCTACAAGTCCTGCCGCATGCCAGGTGGTACCGCCCGTTAACTCGTGCCGGTCAAGAACTAGGACATCTGAGATGCCCTTTTTGGTTAGGTGGTAGGCAATAGAGCATCCAACGATGCCACCGCCAACAACAATTACTTCTGCCCGTTCTGGTGCGTTTGCCATGATGAACTCCTAAACAGCCTTAGGCCCGCAGTGCGGAGTTGGTGGGGTCATAGGCATCTTCGCCTCGGACCGTGGCCCGCTGCGGTTCGCCCAGAATTAGCACGTCCATCTCAGTGCCCGGTTCCGAATGGCTTTCGGAAATGTAGGCAAATGCCAAACTCTTTTGTGTGTAGAAGCCAAACCCACCAGAGGTCACCAAGCCCAGCGGCGAGCCATCAGTGGCGAAAACACCTTCGCCCCCTTGGCAGTCTGCGTCGGCGGCATCAACTTCAAGCATCACGAGCTTCCACGGGTTGCCAGTGGGGGGCGCGTCTAGTTTGTCTCTTCCGATGAAGTCTCCCTTGTCGGCCTTCACGAAGAAGTCGACGCCAGCCTGTTTCGGGCCGATGTCATGGGTCAGCTCTTGGCGAGCGAGATAGCCTTTTTCAAGGCGCATCGAGTTCAGCGCGTAGCCGCCAAAGTCGACAAGGCCAGTCCCTTCGCTGTTGGCCCACAATGAGTCGTACACAGCTTCCATGGCATCCATAGCCATGTGGAGTTCCCAACCAAGCGAACCGGTGAAACCAACCCGCAGCGCCAGCACCTCGACGCCAGCAATTGTGATGTGTCGGCCACTCAGGAACTTGAACTCTTCAGGCGAAACGTCGGCGTCGGTGCACCGACTTAGCAACTCTCGAGAGTTCGGACCGGCGATAACAATGACACCGTTGGTTGTCGACAAGTCGGTCAGGGTGACATCGGCGCCTTCAGGAATGTGCTGGTTGATCCAGTCGAAGTCTCGAAGCTCGCCCATCGGACCTGAGATGATGTAGTACCTGTCTTCGGCAAGGCGGGTGACTGTGATCTCTGTTTCAATCCGGGCTTGTTCGTTAAGCAAATAGTTCAGTGCGATACGGCCGTCAGTCTTGGGGATGCGGCCCGTGGTCATGTTGTTCAACACAGCGTTTGCATCGGCACCAGTCATCTCGTACTTGGCGAACGCAGTAAGGTCGATTACGCCTACCTGTTCGCGAACGGCCTTGCACTCAGCCTCGACGGCCCGGTACCAGTCGGGGCGGCGCCAACCGTAGACGTCCTCTAAAGGCTGGTCCTCGGGAACGAACCACTTCGGACTTTCCCAGCCATAGGACTGGCCGAAGAACGCACGCTTGGCCTTGAGCTTTTCATAAAGGCCTGAAGTCCGTACAGGGCGGTGGGCTAGGCGCTCTTCACCTGGAGGGTGGACCCGGAACATCCACTCATAGTCCTCAGTGGACTTGGCTGCGATGTAGTCCTGGCTGGCCCAACCGAAACGGCGAGGGTCATAGTGACGCAGGTTCAACTCGGTCTCGCCGTGAACCATCCAGCGGGCAAGCTCCCGACCAGCTCCTGGCCCCCACGCCAAACCAATTGATGAGCCGGTGTTCAGCCAGTAGTTGCGAACACCAGGCGCTGGACCCAGCAGCATGTGAGCGTCAGTGGTGTGGGTTATGGCGCCGTGAACCACACGTTTGATGCCAACCTCACCCAGAATTGGGATTCGATTGAAGGCCTCTTCCAGCCAGGGAGCGATCTTGTCATAGTCGGCAGGGAATAGCGGGTTCTCGGCCTCCCACGGGACACCGTCGGGCCAGACGATTTCTGCGCCGCGGTGCTCATAGATTCCGATCAGGCCGGCGGTCTGTTCTTGACGGATGTAGCCAGCAACTTTGTTGTCTCGCATGACCGGCATTTCGACGCCGTGCTCAACAAGTTCGGGTACCTCGTCGGTCACTAGATAGTGGTGAAGCACGTTGGCCTGAGGAACCCGAAACCCGGACAAAGCTGCGACCTGGTCGCCATAACAACCGGCGGCGTCAACAACGTGTTCACAAGTGATGGTGCCCTTCTCGGTCACGACCTCCCACTCGCCATTAGGCAGGTTGTTCACCTCAACAACTCGGTTTCGCCGCGAGATGGTTGCGCCAGCAGCCCGAGCTCCGGCCGCGAAAGCCATCGTCACACCAGATGGATCTACGTGACCCTCGCCTTCGGTCCAAATGGCACCGAGAGCATCAGAGAAGTCATAGAAAGGGTTGAAATCGGCTGCTTCCTTGGGGCTGACAAGCTCAATTGGGTAACCGATGTAGCGCCCAACACCGAGGTGCGTTCGCAGCGCATCCATTTCGAGTTCGTTGTAGGCAATTCGCAGGCCGCCAGGCTGGTGCAAAGAAACAGCCTGGCCGGTAGCTTCTTCGATCCGCTCATATAGCTCGATTGCGTAATGATGGAATGCAGCTGTTGTGTAGTCGCCAACTGACCGGGTGATTTGCCCTGCCGCGTGCCAGGTCGAACCTGATGTCAGCTCTGCCTTTTCTATCAGGACAACATCTGTCCAGCCTTCAAGCGTTAGGTGATACAAAAGCGAAGCGCCGTGTACTCCTCCGCCAATTATTACGACTCGAGCTTGACTCTGTAGCACCTCAAACGTCCCCTAAGTGATGGCCCCTAACGGGACAGTTAGATGATCTTAGCTGGCAATTGCTCGCAGGCATATCTCCATTTGGCCTAATAGGCAGCCATTTTTTGTGCCAGCCTTGACCGATGGTTGCAGGCTATTCAGGAACACCGCTACCCAAGAAGCTTGGGATTAAGCCCGGCTTCACAGTTGCTGTTGTGGACGGGCCCGGTCACCTCGAAACGTTGCTTGTTCCGATGCCCGAAAACGTCACGATTCGGACTGGCGCTCGGGGCAAGCCAGAGGTGGCGCTGGTCTTTTGCCGAACAGAGTCTGCACTTCAGAAGCGAGTTCACCAACTTTGGAATTTGGCCTTTCCGGACCGATCGGTATGGGTCTGTTGGCCAAAAAAGTCCAGCCCACTCTTTATCGATCTCACAGAAGACGGTGTTCGGGCCAATGTGCTGGGCCAAGGGTTGGTCGACGTGAAGGTGTGCGCGATCGACAGCGACTGGTCCGGCCTCAAACTAATGGTTCGCAAAGAACTTAGGATCTAGCAGGTGAGCACTCTCGTAGTTACTGATCTGGACGGCACTCTGTGGGGCGAATCGATGGACGTCCATCCCAAGACCTCCGCCGCGATAGCGGAGTTGAAACGACAAGAGATTCCAATTCTGGTGGCAACCGGTCGTCGGGAGGTGAGTGCTCGGTTCGGGCTAGATCGAAACAAGCTCAGCTTTCCATCGGTGCTGTTAAACGGCGCCCTAGGGATTGATCTGGCCACCGGTCAACGATTCCACGAACAAGGTTTTACTCAGGACCAAGTTGCAGAGGTCGTCGAGATTCTCCAAGCAGCGGGCATCGCTCCGTGTGCTTACACCGCCGATGGTCGGATCCGTCACGATGGATCGCCCACAACTAACCCGCGGCACATCCGAGAAACGCGGATGTACTACACCAAGGGGCTGCCGGGCCCTGAAGACTCGGTAGTGGGGTTCTCTATGTTGGGAATGACCCACGATGAGTTGGCACCCGGCGTTCAAGCGCTGGAGGCGTCCGATGCCGCCGAGACCATTTTTTACAAAGATGGCCTATTTGCTGGTTGGTCCCTCATGGTCCAGCCAGCTGGGGTATCAAAACAGGTAGGCATAGAGGCTTATGTAGAACACGCTGATTTGAAGCCCACCAAAGTCATTGCTATCGGCGACGGCAGCAACGATCTCGAAATGCTTGCAGCAGCCGATGTAGCGGTTGGGTGCTCGGGCGGCAATGAAGGAGCTCTTGCCCTAGCCGACGTTGTCGTGCCTCACCCTGATGAGGGCGGTTGGGCTCAACTGTTAGATCTGATCTAGCTCAGGCCGCAGCGATTGAGTGAACGTCGCGTCCGTCAAATTGCTTGACCTTGCCATCAATCGCAAGATCAACTCCATCTCTGTCAAAGCGCATCACGATGCCCTTGAACATGCCAGCTGCGGTGGAAACCACGGCTCGCCTTCCCTCTATCGGTGGTCCATCAAATGGGATCAACAACATAAAATCTCGGCCGCCTAGCTCTTTTTCGGGATGCCCCTCGGATCCGTCTTCTGAGACCATAACGCGCTGTCCTTGCTGTTAGAAATGGGCGAACTTACATCCTCACAGCCGCACATAGCTGTGTCTACCGAATTACTGGGTCTACCGAATTACTGGGTCTACCGAACCTAGACGCCAGCTCGAAGACTTCCCAGTCGGGCCCGAGTGCCTAGGACTGGGTTGAAACCGCAATCGGTGTAGACACCGCCGAGTTCGTGCCGTCAGCTGCGACTGCTCTCACGCTGTAGGAGTAGAAGGTGTCGGCGTCCAATCCCAGATCGACGTACCAAACACCACTCGGCGAGGCCACAACCGTGCCGTCTCGTAGAATCTCATACGTTGCCGCACCGTCAACAGGCTGCCAATTAAGCACAATCCGTTCTCTGGTTTGCAGCGTAGAGCGCAGCCCCTCTGGGGTATCGGGTCTCACGTTCGGGGCGCCTTCGGTGGCAGCGGTCAAGCTTGAGCTCTGGGCGGTCGGCCCGGCGGGCGTGAGGGCTCGAACCGTGTATGAGTATTCAGTTCCGGCCTCAAGGCCAAGGTCTGTGAACCAGACTCCGCTTGGGGTCCCAATCACGGATCCGTCACGAAGCACTTCGTATTCCGTTGCGCCGGCCACTGGCTGCCAGTTCAGAACAATGCGCTCTCGTGTTTGGCGTGTAGTTCGCAGTCCCTCGGGCCCAGGCTGCACCTGACCGGTGGGGGAAAATCTGGTCAGGCCATTGATTGCGCGGCCCGTTGCCGGATCGCGAGTGAATTGGCCACCCATCCACAGCCGGCCGTTGGAATCTTCGACCAGAGCCCATCCACCCGCTTGACCGCCGAGGTTGAAGGTCAGCGGTAGAAGGTCACCCGTTGTGATATCGATACCAAAACCGCCCTTGACGCTTTGTTGGCCAAATGGGTTCACGTCTCGGAAGTCAATGACCCACTCTCGGTATTCGGCATAAGTCATGATCCCACCGGGGTCAGCGATGTAAGAACCAAGCTGGTATTCCCCAACTGATCCCCAACAGTGGCACCCTGCCCAAACTGTGTTCTCACCCACGTACAGCACCTGGGTGTCGCCGCCGGCGAATTCGTCGCCAACACCACGATTGGTGAAATAGGAACGTTCCGGCGCAAGCGTTGCTGCATCGAGGATAAGAGTCTGGTGGGCCTGGCCGCCCAGGTACACCTTGTCATCACGAAACTGGACGTCGTGGAGCCACATTGAGAACGATTCCCTGTGGCTAAGGGTTTCCGGAGGTACGCCTTGAGGGACGTCAGTTCGCAGAAGACCTGTTTGAGGGTCAATGATTGCCAGGTACGCGGCGTTGGTGTCGCCGTCGATTCCCCCGAACTTGCCGGCAACGTACACCCGGTCACGGGCGCTGTCGACGGCGATGCCGTATACCAATCGCCCGCCAATTCTTGGGGTTCCTTGGTCCAAATCGGCTCGTGGAAGCCAGCTTGAAACAAGTGCGCCAGTGTCCACACTAATCTTCGCAAGATCACGAAGTGCTACGCCTTCAGCAGCGGAGAAGTTGCCGCCTACAAAGACGTCACTGCCAACGATCTCCATGTCATAAACAGCTGTTGGACCCCAACTAAGTGACAGATCAGCGTTGAACGAGTTATCTCGGGCACCCGTCTGAGCGTCAAAGGCGGCAACCCCACCGGGGATTTCGCCTCCGGCAAGAATCCGACCGTCATCGGAGATGGCGATCGAATAGAGAATGCCACCGGCATCGGGCCGGAACGTGTCAATCCAAACACCGGTTGCTAGGTCAAACGCTGCGAGGTAAGGCTGGTCGAAGGTTGTTCCGTCAGGGGATAGGACGTTAAGGAACTTGCCCGCTGCATAAATTTTGCCGTCGTATTCTTCGAGATCCCAAATAAGTGCCCTCAACGGACCGGTGTGTCGGGTCCCTGGGTCCAGGTTGACAACATCCCACACGACGTCACTCGATGGCGAGAATTCATCCGCAGCATCTGCAGTGGCAGGAAGTCCGACCACAGCAAGCGCGCAACACAACATCGCCAACGACGCGACCCTGAAATTCTTTGATATCCGCCTGATTCCGCCCATAAGCATGAACCTAGGTCACTCTCGGTGAGATTGTCTAGAGGAATAGAATGTATTGACTAGCGCCGTATTACCCAGTTTAGTTAACGCCTAGTTACTGCTGGCTTAGGGCACTGACATCGATCGGAGTAATGGGTGAGTCTAGAGAAAATTGGCTTCATCGGCCTCGGAAACATGGGTGGCCCTATGGCTAAGCGCCTGGTCGGCGCCGGATATAAGGTCCGGGGATTTGATCTCAACGAGGCCGCTCTAAGTGAGTGCGTCGAGGCTGGTGTCGAGGCGGCAGCATCTGCCACTGACGCTGCTGTTGGGTGTGATGTCCTCCTAACTTCTTTGCCCCGGCCTGATCACGTGGTCTCAGTTATGAGAACTGGTGGCGCATTGGCTGCGATGGCTCCAGGCTCGCTTTGGGTCGACCTGACCACAAACCGAAAGGAACTGGTTGCCGAATTGGCTGCGGAAGCTCCCGAGGGAGTTGCTGTCGCCGATTCACCGTTGACCGGTGCAGTCGACGGGGCCAGAACCGGCAAGCTCACTTTGTTCATTGGGGGCAGTGACTCCGATATTGCTCGAGCCACCCCAATTCTGTCGCACCTGGGTCGAGTAATAGCGTGTGGGCCTTTGGGCAATGGCAATGTAGTGAAGCTGGTGACTAATCAACTTTGGTTCGTGGCCGCAGCGGCAATCGGTGAAGGATTTGCGGTTGGCATGCAACACGGCGTCGAGCTCGATGTGCTCTGGGACGCAATCAAGGACTCCGTTGGCGACTCCTTTGTCGCCCGTCACGATGCCCCGTCTATTTTCGCTGGGCACTACGACCCTTCGTTCAGCCTTGATCTTTGTCTTAAGGATCTTGGCCTAATTCAAGAGCTAGCTGCTCCAATCGGAGGTGAGCTTCCGATGACAGACGCGGCCCAGGGAGCGTTCAAAGTTGCCGCCGAGCGTTATGGCGCTGACCAAGGCGAGCTTCACGTGGCGAAACGAATCGAAGATGACGCTGACCTGTCCTTCCGCCTTGACGGCGACTGGACTCCACACTGGGAGAAGTAGAAACGATGGATATTGGAGATCTAGTTGATCTTCAGCGCTACCCGATTGATCGGCCAGGTAGTCATGGCTACGTCGCAGCCGTCGAAGCCGCACGGTCGGAGCTTAGAGCCGAAGGGTGTGCGGTGATTGCTGACCTAGTCAAGTCCGACGCGGTCGCCGTTTTGAACCAAGAAATCATCGAGCGCAAACACACCACACACTTCTCCAAGCAAACAATCAACCCGTACTTTCACGTTGATCACAACCCCGACTACCCCGACCGGCATCCGATGAACACCTTCATCGAGCGATCAAGCGGATTCTTGCCTGGCGACGCGTGGGAGGCCGGTTGCGCCACTGATCTGTTGTTCCGGTCTCCGGAATTGGCTCAGTTTCTTGCGGACTGCCTCGAGATAGCTGAGCTTCATTGTTATGCCGATCCGCTGGCTGGTTTGACCGCAAATATTCTGGATCCTGGCCAGCAGTTCACTTGGCACTTCGACACAAATGAGTTTGCCGTCACGGTGTTGGTGGACGAAGCGGATGAAGGTGGACTATTTCAGTATGTGCCGGCTATCAGGTCGGCCTCAGATGAGGGTTTTGACCGAATCCAAGAAGTGCTTGAAGGCGGCGAACGCGGGGTTCGCACACTCGATCTGACTCCGGGCGATCTCCAGATCTTTCGGGGTCGCTATTCCTTACACCGCGTCACTCGGGTACCGGCCAATTCCAAACCGCGCCATGCTGCAATCTTTGCCTACACCGAACAGCCTGGTGTGATAGGTCGACTGGTTCGAACCAAGCAACTGTTCGGCCGTGTTCTGCCCGAACACATCGAAGCTGAGGAGCAAAGGGTTAGATCAGACGCGCTGATCGATTAGCTCGTCCAACTTTTGGTTCAGGTCTCGTAACTGCAGGTCAGGCCATAGTCACGCGCTGTGGGAAGTGCCCTGGTGGTGCGTCTTTGACGCGCCTGCAGGAGACTTTTTTCGCGATAGGCGTGACAGGCGACACATGATCGGTATACGTTGTCCCGGAATCGGTATACCAAACAACACTGTGGGTATACCACTTGTATTCCGATTCGCATTCAAAGGGGACACACATAATGAACTTCAATCGATTCGATTGGCTGCGCCGAAACTCAAGTCCGTTGGAGGTAGACCTCATCGAGAACTACGCATCGGGCTCAATCGGTCGGCGTGATTTTGTCAAACGGGGGGCCATTCTTGGGCTCAGCGCTGGCACCTTGGGGGCAGTCATAAGTGCATGCGGTGGAACCGACGCAGCAGATGAAACAACGCTCACCACAGCAGCCTCAGGCGGTGAAGCGGCCCCAGCGAAAGAAGGGGGCTCGATGCTGATATCCACTCAAGTTACGAGCACTGGCCTTGATCCGGTGAACATGCTGGACTTTGCCGCATACGCCCACATCGCTCAGAGCTTTGAGTTTCTGGTTGGCGTCGGAGCCGACGGCAACATCGGGGACACTGGTTTGGCAACGGCTTGGTCTCCCAACGAAGCGCTGGACGTGTGGACCTTCGATCTGCGTCAGGGCGTCAAGTGGCAAAGCGGCGGCGACTTCACCTCCGCTGACGTCGCCGCGACCATGGACCGATTGGTCGAAGCCGAGAACGCAGGACTTGCAGGAGTGATCGGACTCGGTTCAGTTGACGCAACAGATCCAGCCAAAGCCGTCTTCCAGCTGATTAACCCAAACGGGAACTTCCCAGTCCTTGTTTCGATGTTTAACGCACAGTCAAGCATCACCCCTGTCGACTATGAGCTGGGCACTCTGCTGAGTGATCGACCTGACGGCACCGGGGCATTCATGTTGGAATCCTTCGACGGATCCGAAATCGCAAAATTCGTGCGAAACCCCAATTGGTGGGGTGGCACGACTCCCCTTGATGGCATTGAACTGCGACAGTTCGAGTCAATAGACACTCAGGTCACCGGTCTCCTATCAGGTGACATTGATATGATCGTCGACTTCGATGTCATCTCGGGTGAGTCCCTTCTGAACGACTCCAGCATCACGGTGCTGGAGCCGCCATCAGCAGCTCATCGGCAGGTTTGGTTCAACTGCTCGAATCCGAACAGTCAGTTCACCGATGTAAAGCTTCGCCAAGCGATGGCCTACACCGTCGACCGGCCCCAGCTCATAGAGGCGCTCTACAAGGGCCGAGCCACGCTGGCCAACGATCACCCCGTTCTTAGTTCACTGCCGTTCTTCGATCCCGACGCAGTTCCGCAACGAGAGAAAGACATCGACAAGGCCAAGGCACTGCTGGCCGAGGCGGGGCTTGATTCGCTAAGCACCGTCTGCAACGTTGGCGACAATCAGGAGATACCTGACATGGCCCAGCTAATGGCCTCCTCAGCACGCGAGGCTGGGATCGAGGTCACGGTCGAAACCACGCCACAAGGCAGTTTCTACAGCGACTCTTGGTGTCCAGAGAGCGGTGACGGTGAGCCAAGCTGCTTCAACTCCGACGAGTTCGGCATTGTGGATTGGGGTCACAGGCCTACGCCAGACGTGTTCTTGACCTCGGCCCTTCAGACCGGAGCCGTCTGGAACGGCTCGGTGTATGCCAGCAGCGACTACGACAAATTGGTCACCGCGTATCAGGTCTCAGGCGATGTCGATGCGCAGAAGAAGGCGATCTCAGATATTCAAAAGCATCTGCATGAGAACGTTCCTGCGCTGTATTGCAACTTCCGGAATTATCTGAGTGGCTACGGACCCCGTGTTGCCAATGCACGGGTTACGGCGCTTGGGCAACCCATCGTCTCTGGCGCCTCCCTCGCTTAGGCCTTAGAGGACAATCAACGATGGGTGTCTACCTGCGCAAAAGGCTGGCCTTAGCCATCATCACGCTCTTCATTCTCATCGTTGTAATTTTCTTCCTTTCAGTGATTGTTCCGGGCGACACTTCGCGAATCCTGGCGCCTCGCGGCACCGATGCACAGCTGGAAGCCGTTCGTGTCCGCATCGGGTTCTATGACCCTTGGTACACAAAGTTTGGTCGGCTTCTCAAGGACATAGTCACTTTCGACTTTGGTGAGTCCTACGCCACGCAGAATCCGGTCCGGGGTGAGGTGCTGCCGGCTGCTGGACGGTCGGCCATTCTGATGATTGCCGCACTGGTGGTCTTTGTGCCGCTGAGTATTGCTGGCGGCTTGCTTGCGGCTCGCCGCCAAGACAGTCGTTTTGACCGACTGGTGGTGACCCTCGGATTGGCTAGCGCTTCGATTCCGGACTTTGTCACTGCTGTCATCCTGCAGTATTTGCTTGGTACCAAGCTCGGATGGTTTGAGCCGATAGCGCGGGCACCAGAAGGGTCGAGCATCGGCACAATCTTGTTCCGGTTGGCTCTACCGGTCTTGACCATTTTGTTTGTCTACTTCGGTTACATCGCCCGTATCGCCCGGGCAGGCGCCATAAGCGCTTTCAACTCCGACTATGTCAGGACGGCCTACATGAAAGGGCTGTCCAACTCCAAGGTGATGAAGCGACATGTCTTGCGCAATGCCTTGCAACCGACCGTTGCTGTGATCGGCACCCAAATTGGGTTCCTCATGGGTGGCTTGGTGGCTCTTGAGTTTGTCTTCGGCTACCGGGGAATTGGATCAGTGATCTTGCCCGCGGCACAGAAGTTCGACCCGCCGGTCCTACAGGCTTCGATCATCCTGATTGCCGTTGTCTTTATGGTGGCCACCCTCTTGGCCGACATTCTGATCGCTTGGATGAATCCACGCAGTCAGCTGGGAGCCGAGCAATGACCGACGCAATCGAGTCCAGCCGAGAAGTTGCGGCCGTCGAACGCAAACAAGCTCGCCGAGAACGGGCGCGACTGCTGTTGAGAAGCCCGGCCTTTGTTATTGGGGTGACAATCGTTGCGTTCTGGGGATTCTGCGCCATGTTCCCTGGGGTTCTCTTGCGGTTCGAACCCAAACAGGTGGTGCCGATTGAGCTGGTTGAAAACCCTGATGCGGTATTCTCCGGCCGGCTTTCGCCTGACAGTCAGTTCTGGTTCGGAACCGACCAAAACGGTAGAGACGTCTTTTCCCGCGTGGTTGCGGGAGCTAGGCCGATCATGGTGGACGCTGCCTTGGCGGCGATCATTGCCGTCTTTGCTGGCAGCTTCCTGGGCTTGATGATGGGGTATCTCCGAGGTTGGGTTGATGAGATTCTCAGCCGCTTCGTCGAGGCCTTTCTTTCACTCCCAGTAATCCTCATAGGCATCTTGGCCACTGCGAGTCTTGGTAAAAGTCGGCCGGTGATCGTGGCAATCGTGGCTGTGTTGTTCAGCCCAATCGTGGCTCGGACTGTTCGAGCTGACGTCATGGCCCAAGGCGATCTTGACTACGTCACCTCTGCTCGACTTCGGGGCGAGTCAAGCCTGTTCATCATGCTGCGAGAGATTCTGCCAAACGTCACTGGAACGATCACTGTTGAATTAACGGTGAGGTTTGCCTATGCAATTTTCACCCTCGCCACTTTGGCCTTTCTCGGGCTGACCGGAGCCGACGTGGCAACCGCCGATTGGGGTAAAGACATCGCCGCAGAGTTCAGCGAGCTAAAGAACGATCGATGGTGGGCGTCCATATTCCCGGCTCTGGCAATTGCGTCTTTGGTTGTGGGCGTAAACCTCATCGCCGACACCATCGACAGGGTGAACAAATCATGAGCTCATCGGAATCCTCAGCCGCGCTCCAAGTCGAAGATTTGCGCCTCGCTTATGAGGTCAGGGGCGTGCCCCGAGAGGTCCTTAGGGGCGTGAGCTTTTCGATTCGCCCTGGCGAGGCATATGGGTTGGTTGGGGAGTCGGGCTGTGGCAAGAGCACCACCGCCTATGCCGCTATGCGCTATCTGCCACCGAATGCTGCCATCACCGACGGCCAAATTTTGGTGGACGGTACAGACATCACGTCGATAGGTACCAAGGAACTGGCTCGCATTCGGTCGAACGAGATCTCGATGGTCTATCAAGACCCGGTCGCGTGTATGAACCCCTCTATGAAAATCGGTCGGCAGGTGGCCGAGGTGTTCACACTGCTAGGCCAGACCAAGGACGAAGCTGCAGCCAACGCTCGGGCTGCGCTGGTGCGGGTGCGGATTGCCGACCCAGACAGTGTTCTCGACCGGTTCCCCCACCAGCTCTCAGGTGGGATGCTGCAACGTGTTGTTATAGCCATGGCTCTGGCGTCTGACCCCAAGCTGTTAGTGCTGGACGAGCCAACAACTGGACTCGACGCAACGGTTGAGGCCGAGGTTCTTGACCTGGTCAGGACTCTTCGAACCGAATCGAACGCTGCTGTTTTGCTGATTGCTCACAATCTGGGCGTAATCAGAACAATGTGTGACCGAGTTGGGGTCATGTATGCAGGCAAAGTAGTTGAGGAGGGTGCCGCCGCTGAGATATTTGACCGTCCTCGGCACCCCTACACGGTCGGACTCTTGAGGAGCCTGCCCCGCCATGGCGTTCGCAAAACCGAGCAAGCGTTGCTGGCAATTGAGGGCGGCTTGCCGCAGATCGGAACTGACCTGCCAACTTGTGTGTACGTAGATCGCTGTGGGTTGGCCGATGACAAATGCCGAACCGAAGTACCCCCAAAGATCCAAGCCGAGGTGGGCGGGCATTGGAGCCGCTGCCACCACATCGACCGGCTCCAGGACATTCCCGAACCAGAGGTCAAAGCATCCCTTGCGGGCACCGGCCAAACACGCGAGACAGTTGTTGAACTAAAGGGGGTGGCCAAAACGTTCAGGCAGGGGAGCGTAGATATTCCGGCGCTTACCGGGATCGACCTAAACATCGGCCAAGGCGAGACCGTCGGCCTGGTGGGGGAGTCAGGGTCGGGCAAGAGCACCCTCGCTAAGACCTTGCTCGGTGTTCATTCCTATGATGAGGGCGGCGAGATTCTAATTGAAGACAACGTAGTGGCGGCTTCAGCCAGAGACCGGAGTCCGCGAGCCTTGGGCGCCATGCAGATGGTCTTCCAGAACCCTGATTCGGCCTTGAACAAGGCCTGGACCGTTCGCCGCATTCTTCAGCGAACTATTCAGAAGCTTTCCAACCTGTCCAAGGAAGAGTCCGAGCCATGGGTGGATGATCTAGCGGCTTCGATGCAGCTTTCGCCGCGCCACCTTGGCATGCGACCCAGTCAACTGTCGGGCGGTCTGAAACAAAGGGTGGCCATTGCGCGGGCATTCGCTGGCGACCCGAAAGTTGTTGTCTGTGACGAGCCAACAAGCGCTCTCGATGTGTCCGTGCAAGCCGCCATTTTGAACCTTCTCGCAGAGCTCCAGAACAATGAAGGCACGAGCTACCTGTTCATCTCCCACGACATAGGAGTTGTTCGCTACCTGTCAGACAGAATCGCAGTGATGTATCTCGGCCGGATCTTTGAACTTGGTGAAACCGACCAACTATTCCACGGACCAAACCATCCATACACAGAGGCATTGCTGTCGGCGGTCCCCAATGTGGATGGCGGCACGGAACGGCGGATCCCCCTTGTTGGCGACATTCCGACTCCGGCAGACCCGCCGTCAGGTTGTGTGTTCCATACCCGATGCCACCGCGCTATCGAAGGGCTTTGTGAAGTGACCGAGCCGGACACTCTTCAAGTGGCCCCCGGTCACACCATCAAATGCCATATCCCGGTTGCTGAGCTAAAGGAGATGCAAAAACGAGCGAGCTAGCCGAATCTCAACGGCGACATCAGAGGAACTGCGTTCAAGCGATCCAAAGCGTCACGCATGTCCTTGAGTCGGGCGGCCGCCAGCTTTTCAAGATCTGATGCTTCGCAGTCGGCCAGAAAGGCGGAGAATTCGGTTTGGGCGAACTCAAGTTCTTCGGCGAACTTGAGGCGCGGCAGCATGAGAGCATACATACGAGCGCTCTGTGAATACAGCTGGTCATAAATGGTTTGCACTGGGCCCGGGGTTACAAGCCTGAGAAACAACATGTGGTGTTGTTCAAATGCATCTACAAGATCACGTTCGTTCTTTGTTTTGGCAATCTTCTTTACAAGTGATCGAGCGCCTTTGAGGACCTCAGGTGGCACTGAATTCACCATGATCGGAGCGAAGAGCTCGCCCATCTTTACCCGTAGCGCCCAAACCTGACCTTGCATCGCGAAATCCACATCGGAAACCACAGCGCCGCTTCCAGGACTCATGCTGACCAGCCCATCATTGGAAAGACGATCTAGAACTCGTCGAATCGGTGTACGACTCATGTCGAACTCGCGGCCGAGAGCGCCTTCACGAAGACGTGTTCCTGGCGGCAAATCCAGGTGAATTATCTTGTATCTCAGGTCCCGGTACACCTTTTCGGCTTCGACTCGGTGTGAACCTGATGCGTCTGGTGTTTCGCTCATCTAAGGCGATTATGGCAGCTCACGGCCCGAGAGTGGCATTGAGTGACACTGTTCTCACTCGTTTGTCTCAGCAACCAGGAGTTCGACCCAGCCCCTGACAGAGTTGATCATGAATATCTCTTCAGCGACTTTCAGATCTTCTTTAGTCAGCACACGCTCTGAAATCTTGTCGTGCTCCACAAGATCGGCCCGCATCGTGCCCGGCAGTACACCCGATGACAGCGGCGGTGTAACCAACTGGCCATCAAGTACCAATACCAGGTTGCCAATTGAAGTCTCGGTCAGTTCGCCACGCTCGTTGACCAGGATTACATCTGGCGCTTCTGGATGGGCCTCTCTAGCCCGGTCATAAACGCCGCGGTTAGTAGTCTTGTGGCTTAGGAAAAGATCCCGAGTTTGGACCGGATCCGGGTGGACAGGTACAAGCCACGGGCCGTGATTGGTTTCGACAAGCGGAGTGATGTGTAAGTGAGGCTCGCCAGCGACATCGACGGTGAGGCGAAGGCTCGCCGGGTCATCAAGCTCGATTCCTTTAAGCATGGTTTCGATGGCGGCGATGTCCAGATCGATGGCAAAAAACTTTGCGCTGTCGGCCAACCTGTCTAAGTGGCGCTCAAGAAGCAGAATTCCATCCTCGGGCACAAAAAGCATGGTCTCAAGAAGGTCGAAACTGCGGGGAGCCCGATCCAAGACGCGGGTCTTTGTGATGGCCTCGTACCACTCGGCTGTGGGTTGGGAATCCCAGACAATTCCGCCGCCCGTTCCGTAGATGGCGCGCCCACTCTCGGTGTCGAGCCAGACCGTTCTGATTGCAACGTTGAACTCGGCGCCCCCGTCGGGAGCCATAGCTCCGATCGCGCCGGTGTAGATACCCCGTGGGGTTGATTCGAGCTCGGTAATTATTCGCGACGTAGAGATTTTGGGGGCACCGGTTATTGAAGCTGCAGGGAACGTTGCACTGAATACTTCAGCGATCGAGGCATCGGTCTCGGCACGAACCTCCGACACCATCTGGTGGACCGTTGGATAAGTCTCGATCTCGTGCAAAATAGGTACCTGAACTGAACCGATCTCGGCGATGCGGCCAAAGTCGTTTCGCATCATGTCCACGATCATCGTGTTCTCGGCTTGGTCTTTGATGCTGGCCCTCAATTCGGCCGGATCGACCGAAGCGGGGAGCGTGCCCTTCATCGGCTTGGAGATAAGAGTTCGGCCTCGCTTTCTGAAGAAAAGTTCGGGCGAGGCAGAACAGACCGCACGGCTGCCGAAGTCTAGGTAGGCAAGATGGTCACCTTTTTGAGCTCTGGCCAGGGAGTGAAACAGGGCTTTTGGGTCGCCGTTAAATTCTGAGTGCATACGCAACGTCAGATTCACCTGGTAAGTGTCGCCAGACGCAATGAACTCTTTGACTTTGTCGACTCCATCTTCGTGATGAGTTTGAGAGACCGATGGTGTCCACGCGGCCAGCTCGAACTGGCCCTCGCCGCTGGATTCTTTCTCTGACGGCCCATCAAAAATCCCGAATGCAACTAGCGGAGTATCGGGGTCACGGTGTGACACGAACGCTGTATCGAAGGCCTCGCCAGCATCGTAGGAGACCATTCCAACAGCCCAGAAGCCTTTTTGAGTAGCTGCCTCGGCCTTCTTAATGGCAGGCACAACATCTTCGATGTCCCAAGCGATAACTGTTTCGATTGGGTTTAGGAAACGCAACCACTGGCGACCCTCAGGTTGCGGGTAGAGCAGTAGCGCTTCTCTAAGCGAAAGTGTGTTGTTGTTCATGGCACTAGGTACTTAACGCCAGGCGGGCACTGTGAAGTTCCCGGCTATCCAATGGCGTCAGGCATTTCGGCCTTCCGCTTTTCGATATAAGCCAGCATTTCGGCGTCAGCAGCTTCATCGAGCGGAGGAGCCACGTAGCTAGCCAACATTTCTTTCCACCGAGTGTTGGCCCGTTGAGCAGCGGTTAGGCCGCCGTCTTCGTCCCATTGCTCGAAGCTGTTGTTGTCGGCGGTGTCGGAGCGGTAAAACGCCGTCTCGAAGTTCTCCAACGTGTGGGCGTTGCCAAGGAAGTGCATGCCGGCCGGGTTTGTGCGAAACGCCTCGACGGCTTGGCCGTTCTCGGTCATGTCTACGCCCTTAGCATAGACACCCATCATGCCCAGTTGATCTGCATCGAGAATCAACTTCTCGTAGCTAAGCGCCAGGCCGCCTTCGATCCAGCCCGCAGCGTGAAGCACGAAGTTCACCCCGGCCATCATCGTGGGGACAATGCTTGAGGATGATTCGTAAGCAGCCTGAGCATCGGGGGTCTTCGATGCAGTGAACTGGCCGCCAGACCGGAAAGGCACACCCACGCGCCTGGCGAGTTCGGCCATCACGTATATGGCCAGGCCACCCTCGGCAGTGCCAAATGTGGGTGCGCCAGTGGCCATGGACATCGACGTAGCAAAGGTTCCAAAGATCACGGGCGAGCCGGGTCGGACCAGTTGAGTGAAAGCCATGCCACTTAAGGCTTCGGCCAAGGCTTGGGCGCACAAGCCTGCGACGGTCACAGGGCTCATCGCTCCGGCAAGGATGAACGGGCTGATGATTGAGGCCTGGTTGTTGCGGGCATAAACCTCAGCGGCCCCCAACATTGTTGCGTCCCACCGAAGGGGCGAGGAGGCATTTATGAGGCTGGTCATCACCGTCCGGTCTTGCAAGTCCCCACCAAAGGCGATCCGGCAGAGCTCAACAGAATCTTGTGCGTTCTCCGGTGCTGTCACCGAGCCCATGATCGGCTTATCTGAATATTTGAGGTGGGAGTACACCATGTCGAGGTGGCGCTTGTTGACCGGAATGTCCACTGGTTCACAAACCGTGCCGCCACTGTGATGCAGGTGGGGGAGCATGTAGGTGAGCTTGACGATGTTGCGGAAGTCTTCGATGGTGCCGTAGCGCCGACCGTTGTCAAGATCAGTAACAAAGGGCGACCCGTAGTTGGGGGCAAAGACAGTGGTGTTCTCGCCAATCTTGACGTTTCGTTCGGGGTTGCGAGCGTGCTGGATGTAGCTCTTAGGAGCGTTTTCCTGCACGATCTTTCGAGCAAGACCGTGAGGGAACTTGACGAGGTCGCCCTCAATCGTGCAGCCAGCAGCTTCGAATAGTTCTAGTGCGAGTGGGAACTCCTGAAAAGCAATCCCAACCTCGGACATGATGATCTCAGCGTTCTCTTCCAACTGAACAAGGCTGGCCTCATCAAGCACGCTTACTGGCGCAATCTGCCGCTCTAGGTAGGGCACAGATTCAGTGTTGCCTTTGGCTCTTAGTTCTTGACGGGCGGCTCGACCACCACCTCTTCGGCCACCGCCTCTTTTAGATCGTTCACTCATAAATATCGGTCCCTTAGCTAGCCGGCCGCCGTCGCCTACGGCGACCTCCGGCCTCGTTGTTAGTTTTTTCCATCGGGGCCGGCAGGTCTATGACCTTGGCCAGATGGGGTGTTGGTGTTGTCTTGTGCGGGAAGGCCATTGCGTTTACAAACAACTCTTGAAACCTTGGTTCGGTAGCGGTTTCGATCTTGTGGATCGACCGAACGACGTTCTCGATTTCAGACCGCTCGGACCCGCTAAGGAGCATCCGCACAGCTCCCGTTCCGGCTGAGTTACCAGATGATGAAACAGAGCTTGGTTCGCAATCTGGGATGAGCCCCAAGACCATTGCATAAACCGGATCGATGTGTGACCCGAACGCCCCAGCCAGCCGCACGTCATCGACGTGGTTTAGCTCGGCATGCTCCATTAGCAGATCGATGCCAGCGCGCAGGGCAGCCTTGGCCAGCTGGATTGCCCGGACGTCATTCTGAGTGATTCGGTGTTCGCCCCAAAGAACGTAGGAAAAGGTTCGACCATCAGGAATGACACGCTCAGTTCGTTCTGCTCCTTCGCTTCGAACCACGCCATCCTCGTCGAGCACCTGGGCCAGAAAAAGCTCGGCGACGGCCTCGATTATTCCGGAGCCGCAGACTCCGATAACACCAAGCTTTTTCGCCGCCTCGTCGAACCCCTCTTCGTCGCTCCACAGATCTGTTCCGATGATCTTGATTCGAGGTTCTAGCGTTTCGCGATCAATCCGCACGCGCTCGATAGCGCCGGCCGAAGCCCGTACCCCACACGAAAGCTGAGCGCCCTCGAACGCTGGCCCTGTGGGCGACGAAGCTGCAAACAGGCGCTTGTTGTTTCCAAGAACGATCTCTGCGTTGGTTCCAACGTCAACCATTAGTTGCACTTCATCGGAGCGATGCGGACCCTCAGACAGCACCGCCGCTGCAGTGTCAGCACCCACATGACCAGCAATACAAGGGGCGATATAGACCGATGCGTTTGGACAGCTGAGATCTAGCTCCGTGGCCCGCATCTGCACCGCGTCACTTATGGCTAGCAGGAAGGGGGCCGCACCCAAGGGAGTCGGGTCGACACCCAAGAGAATGTGGTGCATCACTGGATTACCGACCAGGGTGATGCTTAAGACTTTATCTCTCGTAATGCTGTCTCTAGAAACGCTGGCCCCACCAAGGTTGGTTTGGTCCAACAGATCGGTGACCAGTTCGTCCAAGGTCGATCGGATCGCAGTGGTGAGCTCAACGTCCCCGCCTGGGTTCATCATCACGTAGGAGACCCGGCTCATGAGATCTTCGCCAAAGCGAATCTGAGGGTTCATGCGCCCCGAGGTTGCCAACACTTCGCCAGTTGCCAAGTTGCACAGATGGCCAGCCACTGTGGTCGAGCCGATGTCTACTGCAACACCCACGATGGTGTCTACAAATCCGGCCCAGGCCGCAACGACGGTGGAGTCCGAGCGGCGCAACGCAACTGTGGCCCCCGGTTCGTCAGATTCAACTGCGGCATGAATCGTCGGCAGAACTTGTGGGGCAACAACAGCACCCTCGATGTCCCACTCTTTGGCTAACGCCGTGACAATCAGATCAGCTGCAGTGGCGTCTTCGCCAAGTTCAGGCATGACCAGTTCGACGTACCGAAGCTCGATCGTTGGGTCGAGCTGGATCCCTTCGATGTTTACTTCTTTGCGCACGACCTGCTTGTGGATCTGGCTTTCGGGCGGCACGTCGAGCACGACGTCGCCACAAATGCCGGTTGAGCAGCCAAGGCGTTGACCATCGCGAAGAGGCCGTTTGCCCCGGTACTCGTTCTCAGTTGGACCAGGCGCGGTCAGCGCAGCGACCGTGGAGCTGATGCTCCACTTATCGAACGTGCCAACGCTTGGTGTCACCTGACAGCGTCCGCAAATTCCTCTCCCACCACAGACTGTGTCGAGGTCGACGCCCAGTTGGCGCGCCGCTTCAAGCACTGTTGTGCCTTCAACGACTTCGCCGTCGAGACCAGAGGGAGTAAAGACAACTCGGGGCATAGAGCTGGCGAGTCCTTATGCGGAGGCGCCGCGTCGACGTCCCGTTCGGCGGCCCCGGGCCCCAGCATCGGCGTTGGGGTCTCGATTGGCTTGAATCCAGGCGGCACAGTTTGGATCCTGATTGTTAAGCACATCTGCGGCCATGACGGAATCCTTCACCTCTTTATGGAGAGGGTTCATAATGGCTGACGTCATGCCATGGCTGATTGCCATTGCCAGGAAGGTGCCGGTTACGACGTGGCGGTTAGGTAGCCCGAAGCTAACGTTCGAAGCACCGCAGGTGGTGTTCACGCCAAGCTCAGTTCGGAGCCGATGAACTAGAGCAAAAACCTGACGGCCTGCTCCTCCCATCGCTCCGATCGGCATCACGAGGGGATCAACCACAACGTCTTCAGGCTTGATTCCATGATCTGCTGCCCGGTTTACAATCTTCTTCGCTACCTCAAAGCGGACGTCGGGGTCTTCGGAAATGCCGGTCTCGTCGTTTGAGATGGCAACAACTGCGGCGCCGTGTCTTGCCACCAACGGAAGAACGCGTTCGAGGTTCTCATCCTCTCCGGTTACCGAGTTAATGAGTGGCTTGCCTTCATAGACCGCAATACCCGCCTCAAGTGCTTCGATGATCGAAGAGTCGATGCAAAGAGGAACATCGGTCACACCTTGAACTAGTTGGATTGCCTTGGCCAGAAGCGCGGGCTCATCAGCAAGCGGGATGCCTGCGTTGACGTCAAGCATTTGAGCACCGCCTTCAACCTGAGCGATGGCGTCGGCGATGACACGGTCGAAGTTGCCTTCTTTCATTTCAGCGGCAAGCAACTTGCGGCCAGTCGGGTTGATCCGTTCCCCGATCATCACAAACGGTTGATCGAATCCAATCACGACCTCTTTTGTCGCACTAGAAAGAATAGTTCGCGTCATTTAGCTATCTCCATCTTCATTGGCGGGAACGTTCTCCGCCTCGTAGCCGCCGTTGGCTACTAGTTCGTTGAGTCGTTCCAGAGGAAACGTCTCGTCGATTTGGGTTGCAAGCTCATCGGCGGCGGCGCTGGCCTCGCCCGAGAGCGGAGCGGCGGCTTGGCGCCACTCGTTTACGTAGTCAGAAGCGCTGGTGATCCCGGCCACCATGGCGGCGCGGTCAATGGCTTTCTGGAATCTTGGTTTGAGGAGGACTTGGTGTTTGTTCTCACCGCTGCCGGCATTCACCTGAGCGGGGATGTCGCGCCAGTAAATCGTTATGAGCTTCGCTCCACCACGACGGGCCATTATTGTGCTCCTAGAAGAGTTACAACTGTCTCGGCGAACGGCTCGAGTCCAGTGTCTATCAGTTCGAATTCAAGACCTAACCGTTCGGCGACAGCCTGAGCATCGCTAACCAGTTCAGTGCCATGGGTCTGGGTCAAGTAGAGGCAGCGGTTGTAGTTGCCGAAGTACATGTCCCGAAGCTCGGGATGTTTGTCCATGCCGAGCGGGCCCCAAATGAGGGTGTCGAAATGCTTGACCAGGTAGTCGGTAAGAAAGAACGTGCCGAGGTCTTGGGCGTGAAGTTGTTTGAATTCCTCGCTCCCAGCAAAGAACTCATAGCAATGGTCCCCAGGGATGCGCTCGATTCCGCCATATTCGGCAAGAGCGGCGTCTAGCAAGCCGCCGGTTCCACAGTCGGCGTAGCCAACTACGACCCGGTCATAGGCGTCGGCCTTTTCGGCCATCACTTCGCGAAACGCGGGCACGATCTTCTCAGGTCGTTGGTGGTAGGGGGCTGGAAGCCAATGTACGTCGATATGGCCGAGGCCTTGCTGTTGAAGAACAGCACGAAGTTCTTTCACTAGCGCCCCACAAGCGATTACTAGAAGTCTCTCAGCCTTTGAGGGCTGCACGGGCTTCAGCGACCTTGGTCTTTGCGGTCTCGGCCGCAACGGCCGCGTCACGACAGTAGGCGTCTGCGCCGATTGCTTCGCCAAACTCTTCGTTCAAAGGAGCGCCTCCAACCAAGACGATGTACTCATCACGAAGCCCCTTTTCGATGAGGGTGTCAATGACCACCTTCATGTAAGGCATCGTGGTGGTTAGGAGCGCAGACATGCCGAGAATGTCAGGCTTGTGCTCGTCCAGGGCGGCAAGGAAGGCGTCGGCGTCGGTGTTGATTCCGATGTCGTGAACTTCAAAGCCTGCGCCTTCGAGCATCATGGCAACCAAGTTCTTGCCAATGTCGTGGATGTCGCCCTTAACCGTGCCGATTACCACGGTGCCAACTGACTCTGCACCTGTCTCGGCCAAGAGGGGACGCAAGATAGCCATGCCGGCCTTCATGGCGTTGGCGGCGAGGAGAACTTCGGGCACAAACAAGATGCCGTCACGGAAGTCGATGCCGACGATCCGCATGCCTTCGACCAAGGCGTCGTTCAGTACCTTGTCTGGTCCCCATCCTCGGTCGAGGAGGATCCTTGTGCCTTCATCGATTTCTTCGGCGAGGCCGTCGTAGAGATCATCGTGCATCTGCGCGGTGAGGTCTTCATCGCTAAGTGCGGAGAGATCAATATCGTCAACATCTTCTGACATGGCAAGCCTCGTTGCTCAGGTCCTGATAACAGGACTTCCATAATGTGGAAATAAACCGTATCATGGAAGTCTACAACTGAGGGACAGGCGAAAGCCAGTGAAACTTCATGAGTTCAGTACAAAGTTTAGATAGAGCGTTTGCGCTGTTGGAGGCTGTTGCTGCCAAGCCAATGGGGCTGACAGACCTGGCTCGTAATACCGACCTGGCTCTCAGCACAGTTAGCCGCCTTCTTGGGTCGCTCGAAGAGCTTGGGGCCCTGCAGCGCGACGACACAACCGGTCTCTACAGCATTGGTAGCGGAATCGCCGAGCTAGCGGCGTCAATAGATTCCAGCGCCAGTCTCACTGCCCGAGTGCGGGTCGATCTAGAAGAACTGACCGAGCGGCTTGGTGAGACCTCGGGTATGAGTGTGCCGACCGGCTATGAGATGCACTACATCTTTGAGACCAAAGCTAACCAGCCAATCCAGGTGCAAAACTGGAAGGGTGTGAGAGTGGCAATGCATCTTGTGTCGGCGGGGTTGGTCACGATGGCGAGTTGGCCATCGGAGGCGGTCGACACTTACCTGGAACGTAATCTGGAGGCTCCGATGCCTGCCTCGGTAACTGAGCCGGCGGCTTTGCGGGCTCAGCTAGACCAAGTTCGTGAGGTGGGTTTCGCTTGGACGTCTGAGACTTTGGTGGCCGGACTCACTTCGATCGCTGCGCCGTTAGTTAACAACAGCGGGGAGCTAGTGGCCGCTATTCACGTGCAGGGTCCGGCTTATCGATTCCCTGGAGGACGAGCCCAGGAGATACAGGACTCAATATTGAAGACTGCGGCGGAGATTTCCTCCGCTCTGGTTAGCTGAGGTGTAGGCGTGGGTGTTCTTCGAGCAGATCAAATTGCACGCATCACAAGCCTGGTTCAAACAGCATCAATGACCTCACTGGGCTGGTACCGCAAGGAGTTATCAATCGACAACAAAGCCGCGGTGGGTGTCGGCGATGGGGCGATGTCAGGTTATGACCCTGTAACTGAGGCTGACCGGTCGGTGGAGCGAGACTTGCGGGCCGGGCTGGAATCAATCTTTGGTGACGAGCATCAGATCGTGGGAGAGGAGTATGGGGTCACTGGCGAAGGGCGTTATGCGTGGTACCTCGATCCGATTGATGGCACCCGAGCGTTCGTCACCGGACAGCCGATGTGGGGAACGTTGGTTGGCCTGCTCGACACCGAGGCCGGTGCAACAGTTGCCGGCTGGATGCACATTCCGCCGTTGAACGAAACTTACGTTGCTGCCGCCGCTGGGGAGTCGGTTGCGACTCGGCGAATCGGGCCAGCGGGGGAGTCGGTGATTTCAACATCTTCGGTGACCGACTTGGCTGAGGCCACCCTGCTGAGCACCCACCCCGACATGATGAGGGGGGAGCGCGAGGCCCAGTTCAACGAGATATGTGGTCGAGTTAAGTTGACCCGCTACAGCGGAGATTGTGTCAACTATGCGCTGCTGGCCGAAGGCGGCGCAGACCTGGTTGTGGAGGATCGGCTTGAGCCCTATGACGTGATGGCGCTGATCCCAATCGTCAAAGGCGCTGGCGGGATCATCACGAACCTAGACGGATCCGAACCAATCGCCGGCGGATATGTGGTCGCTGCCGCAACCCCCGAACTACATAAAGCCGCGTTAGAAATCCTCAACTGACCTGGGAAACAGTCACCAAATCCGTTCTGGCGGTGTAGCCAGTCAAACCCGGCGGTTTCCCAGGTCGGTTCCGGAATTTTGGCTGGTAGCCAGGTCAGAATAGGGATGGGGAGTCGACTTGAACACCCCTTTGAGCGGTTGACTGTCACAGGGTGTGGTCATGATTGACCGATGGCAAAGAACATTGACTACCAAATAATTAAGGCTGCGACGGCGAGCGGAGGAGCGGTGTCTGCCGCAATGCTGGTCGAGGCAGGAGTTTCAGAATCCTCAATCAGGAGACGGGTGAAGGCGGGTGAGCTGGCGTCCCCATTCAAGGGCGTTTACATCGTTCAAGCGATGTGCTCGAGCGAAAGCATCGTGTTTGCTGCGCAGTTGGCCCATTCCGAAGCAGCCCTGTGCCGATTCTCGGCGGCGGTCAGGCTTGGATTCGACGCAAAGGCACCCGCTCAGCCCGAACTACTGGTAGGCAAGGGTTCCGCCCTTCAGTCTGGCCTGGTCCGGTTTCGTGAGACTCGAAGCCTGCCTTCAGTGGACGTTGTCGACGTCCAGGGGCTGCGGACCACTTCTGCGGCTCGAACTCTGTGCGATATCTCCTGGATTGTGAAGCCAGCCCGACTGCGGCACATGGTTGAAACTCAGCTGACTCGTAAGTCGCCTGAGGCTGGAGAGCTCGTGGCATGTGTGCAAAGTCGTCGACGCCGAGGGGTCAAGGGAGTCGGTCGTCTTGCCGGGATTCTGGCTTTCATGCTCGATGACCAGCCGGTCGCAGAGTCGATTCTTGAAATGCGGTTGTATGAGGGCTTGGCTTCGGTCGGTCTAGCAGATCTCGTTCGGCAGTTCCGACCAGAATGGTACGAAGGGATTCGTGGGGTTGTGGACATCGCAGATCCGGTCGGCCGTACGATTATTGAAGCTGACGGTCGTCGATTTCGACAAGTAACCCAAGCCCATGACAATGACCGACAGCGTGATCGCGTTGCGGCAGCCCACGGGTATCTAGTCCTGCGCGTCGGCTATCAGGAATTTGTCAATCGTCGTGACACAGTCCTCAGCGAGATCAGCAAAGTCATAACAAGTCGACGCTTGGCATCCACCCAGAATGTCGTCTCGGCCTAGCTTCTGACCTGGGAAACAGTCACCAAATCCGTTCTGGCGGCGTAGCCAGTCAAACCCGGCTGGTTCCCAGGTCAGTTCCGGAATTTTGGCTGGTAGCCAGGTCAGTACGGGACTTGAGACGGTGATGGGGGTTAGGGGTTGACTAGCGTTCGTTTGGTGTTGGCTTCGATGGCGTCAATTGTCTGAGGCCAAAGTGCTTCGGGAAGGTCGTGGCCCATCTGGGCCAGAATCAACAGATCGGCTTCGGGGATTGCCTCCGCTGTTGCCGCGCCGCCGGAGTAGCTGATCAGCGCGTCGGCTCGGCCGTGCAAGACAAGAGTTGGGGTCCTAACTGATTTCAGCTTCTCGGTCCGGTCACCTGAAGCTGCGATAGCGGCGATCTGATACGTGGCGCCTTCAGGGTGGAACGACCGATCCCAGTTGGCGGCGGTTCGCTCCTCGGCCAGGGCCCGATCCCACAATGGTCCGGCGATTAGTCGGTTGACTTCAACTCCGTTGGCGATCGAAGCCTCGCGTTCCAGAGGTGCAGGGGTCAGCAGCGCGCCCATTACTTCAGGGTCTCCAGTGCCGACTTCTCCGTTGCCGGTGGTGGACATAATCGAAGTCATTGACAGAACTCGAGTTGGATGTTCGATTGCCATGTGTTGGACGATCATCCCGCCCATCGAGGCGCCAACAATATGGGCCGCATCAACGTTAACTGCGTCAAGAACCGCCAGAGCGTCGCTAGCCATATCGCTGAGCGTGTAAGGAGCGTCTGCACTCACATCTTCCCCGGCTTGGGCCCGGAACAACAACTCAACCGCTCCATCAAAGGCGCCTGGGCTCTTAGAGGACAAACCACAGTCGCGATTGTCAAACAAGACCACTTGGAAGCCGCGGCCTACAAGGCCATCCACGAACCCTTCAGGCCACGCAGTTAGCTGAGCGGTGAAGCCCATCACCAACAAGATGGTGGGGTTGTCGCTTTGGCCCTTCACCTCATAATAAAGCTCGATTCCTGCGGACGTGGTTGCGATTGGCATTGTTTGTTACCTCGGTCTTGCGTCGTTGACACCTCGCATACCGCCCCAACAAAGGGCGACGAGGTTGATGGCTAATTCTTCGACTGTAACGATTGGCTCGTTCTTCCATGAGCGGGCCATCGATAAAGCCAGCCCGATCATTCCGTTTGCCAGCGTGCGGCGCTGGGCGTTGCTCATGCCTTCGACCTCGATGAATTCGACGGCCAGAATGCTTAGCTCGTCGAAAAAACAGTTGACCCGTTCGCGCCATTCCGGGTCTGGACTGACAAGACCAGCCACCAGGATGTCAAACCCCGACGGGTCTTCAACCATGAAGGTCACAAAGGCCCTTAAGGATCGGTCTACTTGCTCGAACGGAGTCTCTACCTCAGCGGCGGCGCCAAAGGTGCGGACTCGGATATCGGTCATGATCGACTCAAGAACGACTTCAAACAGCGCTCGCTTGTTGTCGAAGTGCTGATACAAGACCGGCTTTGTTACGCCCGCAGCCTCGGCTACGTCGTTCATCGACGCACCCTGGAAACCAGCCCCGGCGAAGACCACCTTGGCGTGCTGTAGAAGTTGGTCTCGACGCTGGGCTCGAGGCAGTCGACCGCTCATCGACCGGCCTTGCGGTCCTCACGGTTAGCTGCTTTGACGCCATAGTTAAACACCATTGCGGGTGCGAGCAGGACGGATCCGACAATGAGCGCTACGAGAATCGCCGTGGTCAGCGCCGGGGTGAACTTAAACATGAAGCCGAGAAAGAACAGCGACATGGCGATGGCGTAGATAATGGTTCCGGCTCGGAGACCATAAGACACCCAGTTAGCGATTTTCTTGCGCTGGGCAAGGACCGAATCGTCACTCATGACTACCAGCCTGCCTTCTCTAGAAGCGATTTCACACTTAGCGTCATTTGTGACAGCGAGAGGTGCTCTGCGGCTAGCGATTGATTGATGTCCAGAGAGCTCACTGAAGCCCGCTTTGCCTCAGAAGTGATTGCCTCAATGTTGTTCTCCGCCAGATCGGCCCCCAGCCATTGAAAACCCAGGCGTCTCAGTTCCGAAGCCACTGGATAGTTCCCTACTACCACTGGCTTTCGGTAGATCGCCGCCTCAACCGGGGGATTGCCGAAGCCCTCCCATGTACTGGGAAACAGCACCAAGTCGGAGGCATCGTAGAGCTGGGCTGTCGAAGCCGCAGGCTGATGGATGACTCGACACTTCGCTTTGGCGAGTAGCGCCCGAAGCGTTGGGCCGTAGCCGTCCTCGGCGCTGCCGGTCAGCCAATAGGTTGCTCCGCATCGCTCGGCAATCTCAAGCGCAGCTGGAATGTTCTTGCGCTCAATGGCCCTAACCGGATGCACAAACAACAACTGGTCATCGCCAACTCCGACTTCGGCTCTGGCATCTTGAACATTGGTGTGTTCAACGTCAGTCTCGAACCCGTTGTAAATCGTTGTGGCGTCCAAGCCTCGCTCCGCGAATTGAGCTTCGGTGTAGCGGTTAATGGTGACGTGATGCCAAAGGTCGTTGCGTGGGGGCAGCTCGGTTATGTGGGCAAAACGGCTGCGCTGCCAAGGCGGGTCGTGGTGATGGAGTAGAGCTGGACGATCCTCCAAAACCTTCGCCACTACTTGGCTGGCCGGGAGGTTCATGGGAATCGATAGGAGGTTCTCCACAACTACAAGATCTGCCGAGCCCAGTGCGTCAGCAACAGCCTCAGGTTCAGGCGGATCTGGGGCTCCAAGCTCGAGACCCGAAACTAAGACATCTACTGGTCCATCACCGGCTACCGAATACGTCTCCCAGCCCAGCTCGGCGAAAGCGCTTTGCCATTGCCGAGCGACCACCGAAACGCCGTCATCCAAACCAAGACGGAAAGACAAAAACGCTGCAGTTGGCATGGACATTCAGGTTAGGTTCGGCTGGTGGAAACCGACGAGTTAAGAGCAAGCGTGGCCGCCATGTTGTCCAACGCCTGGACCGAGCCGGGCTTTTGTGTGCCCAACCCGACCACCTACCCATTTCAGTGGCTGTGGGACTCATGCTTCCACTCGATCATCTGGGCCGAGCTTGGGGATGAGCGCTGCGTCGTCGAACTCGAGAACACATTGGCAAATCAGCACAAGAGCGGGTTTGTGCCCCACATGAACTACTGGGGAGATCCTGAGGTCCATGCCGATTTCTGGGGTTTGTCGGGAACATCAAGCATCACCCAGCCTCCAATGTATGGACACGCGTTGGCTGAATTGACTAGACGGGGTTTCACGATTCCTGCTGACTTAGCGTCCAAAGCTCGGGCTGGCCTGAGGCACTTGTTGGATCGCCCCCGAACTTCAAACGCACTGGCGCCGGTTTGGCATCCGTGGGAAACCGGTTGTGACAACAGCGCCCGCTGGGACGACTGGGTGGCTGACAACAAGGGATTCAACTTTGATACGTGGCGCCAACAAAAGAGCCAGTACGTGCTGACCCTAAACGCCGATCCCGATGGTGCTGTAGAAGGTTCGCAGTTTGAGGTGGGCTCGGTTGGTTTCAATGCTCTCATCGCTTGGAATATCCAAGAGATGGCCTCGGTCAACGAGTCTGATGACGAGCTCGATACTGGCGCATCTCAGATTGTGGACGCTGTATCGGCCCGCTGGGATCCGCGTCTAGGAAGCTGGACCGACTCCGATACCGGGTCGGGCCAGATTCGGACATTGGACGCGATGATGGGATCGCTAGTGGACCCGCGCCCAGAGACTCTTGAAGCTCTCATCGACCCGGCCGCATTTGGGGCCCCGTACGGGCCGAGAGGAGTCCACGTCGATGAGCCTTCTTATGACCCGGATCAGTATTGGAGAGGTCCTGCGTGGCCCCAGCTCGGCTACCTTGCCTACATTTCCGCTCGCCAGGCTTCCCATTCCGAGGTTGCACAAGCACTCGCAAATCAACTGAAAGCTGGCGCAGCCGCTTCAGGCCTGGCCGAGTATTGGAACGCTGAGACTGGCGAAGGTAGGGGTGCAATTCCCCAGACGTGGGCGGGTCTAGCGGTCTGTGTCGATTGATTCTCGACTACTACTCGCCGGACCGAAACACCTGAGCTTTATCAGATGCTGCCGGAATCAGCTTCGGTTCGGTTGGGCGCAGGTCGATGTCGGGCTCTGCCGCCGGGCTGACTCGGAGGTCAAGTTCAGGTTCGATCGGTGGTGTAGGAACCGGCGGTGAAGGAAAATAGACACGCTCATCGCCCAATAGCTCATCTACGTCGATCCCGCGGCGCCTGCGAGCCAGTAAGAGGTGCATAGCAAAAACACCAACGCCCGCAGCAATGATGAGGTCGCCAAAGGAGATCGCAGCGTTCAGGATCTCCACCGGAACAACTTCGCCCAAAATGCTCAGTCTGGTTTCGGCCGTTTCCATTTCTCGCAAACCGGTTAGCGAAACCGAATCAATTCTTCGGGTTGGGCTGACCTCGCCCGAGTTGACCAGGGCGTCGTAGCGAACCGGCACATGTCCGTTAGCAACGACGGCCAACATGTTCAGTGCCAAGCCGAGCCCAATGGTGATCGCACCCTTGAAACGAGTGTTTTTGAACAAGGTAAAAATGAGGATCAGTCCGCCGGCAATGAAGGTGCCCACGGCATAGGTTCGATCGAGGGAGCCGTATTCACCAACCAGCAAGGCGGCAAGTCCGACGATCCCAGCGAGCCAAAATGCTGGTGCGAATCCAAGTAAGTTCTCAAGTTTTCCTCGGCGTAGGAGGCCTATGAAAAGGCCCGCAGCTAGAGCAAACGGAATTAGAACCATTTAAGAAACGTACCCCTCCAGGCCGAGTCAGACATCGCGCTTTCGCTTCGCCTTGAGTTCGTGACTGTAGCGAAGGCGGCGGCCGCTGGCTAGGTCAACTTCCGCGTATCGCACAAATGACACGTCGCTCTCCGGTGAGCCAAGTTTCCTCTGTCGGCAGCAGCTCTACCGCACGCAGTTCTGTCTCGGCGTAGCTTTCGGAATAGACCGCCTCAAACTGCGGTAAGCAGGCCTTAACCGAGGATCGTTGTAACTCGACCTTGCCTGGCCATTCATCTTCGGCCTGCCCTGGACAAGCGACTGCAACCAGGCCCTCTTCATCAGGATCGGTGCCCAGGCAGCCGACCGCGTAGACGTCACCGAAATGAGTGCCGTTGCAATCGACCACGTCGACCCAGGGCGATTCCGGAGTGGCAGCGTTGCGTGGCTGGTCGATTGTCAGATCTGAATAGCACTCACCGGGGTTAAGCGAAAGCGACGCCTTGCGGCCCAGCAGAACCGGAGGGTCCGGCTCCACGTCAGGCGCCACAGTTGTCTCAGTAGTGACAACCGAGACTGTAAGTTCGGTGGTGGTTGCGGTGTTGTCAGAAGTACACGCGCCGAGCGCTAACCCGAGGGCTAGAAAGCAGGCAACAAGCGGTCGAGATGTTCGAAGCACACCCAGAGCATTGCAAGGAAAGGCACCGTTGCGGCGGCATAGGCCGGAATGCGTCTCCACTTGCGGCCAAGAACATAGGCGCAAACGCCAACAGCGAAGGTGGCGAGAGCCCAAAGCAACACGCTTGGAAGTTCTTCCATTTGCCACCCGAGCGACGCCTCAAAGTCGGCCTCGGTTAGTTCGCCGTCATCTGTGGCATCTAATCCGTTGGCTTCGCCCGAGCCTTCAAAAGCCTCATCGTCGAGGGTCGGGTCGAACTCAAGCGTTGATGGATCAAAGTCTGGGTCACCGGGGGAGTCATCAGGCGGTCGTTCGATGGGGGCTAGTTCCGGAAGGGGCTCGGCAGGTTCAGAAACCAATTTGGCCGACACAACGATTCGCTGGCGGGCAGAGAACTTTGGGTGACAGGCGGTCAGGGTGAGGCGATTGTCTCCTTGGTCTTCGAGAACCTCGACGTCATATGGCGTGACGATTTGATGGCCAATATCGTTGCCTGTTGCTGGATCTATGTATGGAAGTACCTCGTAAAAGAACTTGCCTTGAAGAGTCTCGACGACGATCTGATCACCGGGCTCGAGAAGGTCCAGATCACCGAACGGGGATCCATAGGTTGTTCTGTGGCCAGCGATCGCAGCGTTGCCTGCCTGTCCGGGAAACACTGTGTCTGGGTAGTGGCCCGGAGCGTCTCGCAGATCCGATCGACGAACACCGTGGACGATGGCTTTGACTACGTCGATCTTGGGGATCGTAATTCGTCCCATAGCGTCGCCCGCTTTGGGCCTTAGGGCTTCAGCAAGCTCGGGAGCAAGAACTGGGGCCTTTTCAATCTGGTCTATCGACTGGGGAGCTGGCCCGGCGGGTTCTGAGACACCAGGTTCTGAGACACCAGGTTCTGAGACAGCAGAGCCAGGCTCGGGAAGCAGATCGCCTGAACCAGGTTCGGGTTCACCGTCGGATACAAACGCCCCACCTCCTGGTGGCTGTTGGGCTTGAAGCTCGGCTATCAACGCGAGCTGGGCGTCGAATTCGCTGGTGAGATTGCCCTGAGCCCGCTCTTCCTGGAGTCCGGTACCCCAAAGCTGGAAAACGGCAAAGGCCATCACTAACAAACCGGCCCCTATGAGGGTCCGGCCGATGCCTCCAATAATCTGCGCGCTTCGCCTACTCATGTCACATTTATCATCGGTCCGACAAGCCAATTCTTTACCTCACCCGTATGGTTATGAGCTGTGTCTGAGGCGTCAAAATCGGCTCGCCCCGACGGATCCAACCGGCCTGCGGTTCAGCTGCGTTCAGCTGTTGCCCTACTTGGGTCCTTCCCAGCGCTGGCCGGCGTTGATTTGGACGTGCATCACAACGACGTTGCCCTTTTGCAAGGTCCCAACGGAGCTGGCAAAACAACACTACTGAGGCTTTGTGCTGGCCTAATCGGACCATCCAGTGGAACGGCGATGGTTTTAGGTCAAGACGTGGGCTCGGCAAACGGTCGCCGAAGGGTGAGGCGCAGCGTGGGTTTGATGGGCCACTCCACCGCGCTTTACGACGACCTTACTGTTGAACAAAACGTTCAGTTTTGGGCTGCTGCTAGCAAAGCCGAAAGCGAAACCGTCGTTCCTGCCTTAGACAGAACTGGCCTGGCCGGGCGCCTGCAAACGGTAAAGGTCTCAGCCCTTTCTGCAGGTCAGCGGCGTAGAACGGCGCTGGCTGTGTTGTTGTGTCGCCGTCCCAGTCTGTGGCTTCTGGATGAGCCTCACGCAGGCCTGGACAAAGACGGCAGAGAGCTCGTTAACGGTCTTGTCCTTGAGGCCAAGGATGCAGGCGCAACTATCTTGATTGCAAGCCATGATCTGGACTGGGCCACGTCTGTGGCCACCAGAAGAATCGATGTTGTTGGCGGTCGCGTTGTTGAGGGCACTGTTGTAGAAGACGCTGTTGTAAAGGGCACTGTTGTAAAGGACGCAGATGCTTAGCGACGCCCGGTTGATTGCAGCAAAGGACCTTCGTATCGAGGCATCCAGTCGGGTGTTGCTAACCCAGGTACTGCCGTTTGGCCTAATGGTTCTGTTGTTGTTTGGATTCGGCATTTCACCCGATCGCCAAGTTCTTGGCGAGGTGCCACGAAGATCGGTTCTGGAGCAGGTCTCGCCGGGGCTTTTCTGGATCACGGTGCTGTTTGCGGCGCTGCTTGGTTTAGGTCGTTCTTTTTCGATCGAGGCGGCCGACGGAAACCTCGATGGGCTTCGTCTAGGTGGGCTTGATCCTGCAGGCATCTTTCTTGGCAAAGCAGCGGCGGTGATCGTGCAATTGGCGGTGCTTGAAGTCATCGTCGGCGTTGGCGCCATCTTGTTGTTCGGAGTTTCGCTGGCGAACGTTGGATTGTTGGCTGTGACAATTGTCGGGGCGACTGTTGCGATCGGTTGCGCCGGTACGCTTTATGCGACGTTGGCAGCAGGTCAAAGGGTTCGGGAAACCTTGGTTCCTTTGCTAGTTCTGCCAGTTCTTGCCCCGGTTCTACTTGGGGCTACCCAAGCCACCGAGGCTGCGTTATTTGGTCCGGTTAGCGACGGGTGGCCTTGGGCTGGTTTGCTAGGGGCTTTCGCTCTGCTTTACATCGCCATTGGCATAGTCGCCTTCGGCTCTTTCCTCGAAGAATCGTGACCCGCGTGACCACTACTCAATCCGAAGACGCAAAATCGGCCAAGTCAAAAGCTCCGCGTGATGCCTTTGGGACCGCGTCCAAGCTGACCAGGGTTTTTGGGGTAGCTGCCTTTGTGCTCACCAGCGCGTTGTTGGTATTCGCCTTGGTGATTTCGCCCCCAGAGGTCATCCAGGGCGAGTCAGTTCGGCTTTTCTACATTCATGTGCCCTCCGCGATTGTCTCGCTTTACCTGGCGTTCTCCATAACCCTTGTTGGCTCGATCATCTACCTTCGCAAGAAAAGCATCTTCTGGGATCTAATGGCGGGAGCAGCAGCGGAGATTGGTGTGATCTTCTGTGCCATCACTCTGATCACCGGAATGCTCTGGGGGCGCCCGACTTGGGGCGTCTACTGGAAGTGGGACCCGAGACTTACCTCCACTGCGGTGAGTTTCTTGCTTTACGTCGGCTACCTGGCCGTTAGGAAGCTGGAACTGCCACCACACGTTCGCCGCCAGCGCGCCGCCATTCTGGGCATCATTAGTTTCGCCAACTTGATAATCGTGCGCTACTCGGTGCAATGGTGGCGCAGTCTGCATCAAGGCACAACGCTTGACCCCGTTGACACTCAGCTAGACGGTTCAATGCTCTTCAGCTTCTTCCTAGGAATGCTGGCAATGATCGCTATCGGCGCTTGGTTATTGGTTCACCGCTTCCGGGTCGCTTGGATGGAAGAACGCAAAGCTGAACAATCGCTGGCGGCGGCGATCGTCGAACGTCAGTCTGAAGGTAGGTCCTGATGGATGCCGTGGTCTTAGGCCTCGAAGACGGCTGGCAGTATGTCGTGCCGGGTTACGCAATCACGTTCGGGTTGATTGGGATCTACGCAGTTTGGGTTGTGCGCCGTGGGCGAAAACTCTCAGCTGAGCTTCCCGATGACGAAAGGCGATTCCTTGACTGACATGAACCTGACTCCCCGAGAGCTTCCAGAACAAAAGCGGTCATATCGGAACTGGATCATTTGCGGCATCTTCTTGGCAGCTGGAGCTTTTGTTGTCACTCAAGCATTGGGTGATGCCGCTGTGTTCTACCTAAATGTTGACGAAGCACAAGAACAAAAGGTTGACCTTGCCGACGATACGTTCCGCATGCAGGGCACGGTCGTTAGCGAGCCCGAAACGAACTCCAGCGGCATCATCGAGTTCACGGTCGGATGGGAAGGCACTACCCAGACAGTGCGTCATGTGGGAGAAGAGCCAACAGATCTGTTTGCCTTTGGTCAATCAGTAATTGTTGAAGGGCGTTTCATCGGTGACATATTTCAAAGCACCCAGATCTTGGTGAAGCATTCGGAGAACTACGTAGCCGACAACGAAGACCGAGACGGCGTAGGCGTTTGAATTCCATAATCGGGCTCGCCTTTGTCACCATGGGCCTCACGGCCTCGGTGCTCGGTGCGTTAGGCGGCGCTCACGCCCTTATCACGAAGAAGCTGGCCCGTTTGGCGGTGGTGCGGCAGATGGCCGGCCTCGTGCTTGTGGCCGGCATCGGCGGCTTTGCGGTGATGGAGATCGCCCTCTTCCAACGTGATTTCACGGTCAGCTACGTACAACGAGTGGGTTCGGAGTTCACGCCGGCGATCTACAACTTCGCTGCGCTGTGGAGCGCTTTGGAAGGTTCCATTCTTCTGTGGACGATGATCTTGGCCTGCTACATCTGGGCAGTGGTTGTGAAGTTCTCCAAACGTGGTAACGACGAGCTGCTTGGGTGGGCGCTCGTGGTTCTTCTTGGGATTAGCGCCTTCTTCTTCGCTTTGTTGACTGGGCCGGCCAACCCTTTCATCCAGGTCGACGTGCCGTTTGGATTTGAAGGACCCGGACCTAATCCGCTTCTTCAGAACCACATACTTGTGGCCTTCCATCCGCCCATGCTTTATATGGGTTACGTCGGGTTTTCGGTGCCCTTTGCGTTCGCAATCGCCGCGCTGATAACCGGCCGGGTCGGCGAGGGCTGGCTAGTTGAGACTCGGCGCTGGTCGGTGATTGCCTGGGGCTTTCTGACGTTCGGAATCGTGCTGGGCGCCTGGTGGAGCTACGAAGTCCTCGGCTGGGGCGGCTATTGGGCTTGGGACCCGGTGGAGAACGCTTCGCTGCTGCCGTGGCTAACCGGCACTGCCTTCCTTCACTCAGTAATGGTGCAAGAACGTCGTTCAATGCTGCGGGTGTGGAACCTATCGTTGGTTTGCGCAACGTTTTGCCTGACCATCTTGGGCACGTTCTTAACCAGAAGTGGGGTAGTGGAGTCGGTACATGCGTTTGCCGATGGCGCTGTTGGGCCATGGCTATTGGTCTTCTTCACTGTGGTGGCGGGCGGCAGTGTCATTTTGATCGGCTGGCGGGGCGACAAGCTGCGTTCACCGGGGGCAATTGACTCGTTTGCTTCACGTGAGGCGTCGTTCCTCGCCAACAACGTTCTGTTCGGAGCGCTAGCTCTGGTGGTCCTTCTCGGAACTGTGTTCCCGCTAGTTGCAGAGGCTTATGACGGGACCCGCCTAACCATCGGTCGTCCGTACTTTGATTCGTTGGCTCGGCCGATTGCTCTAGTGATGCTGTTCCTAATGGCGTCTGCGCCGGTTCTTCCGTGGCGAAAAGCGTCAGGCGAACTGCTTTCCCAGCGGCTCTTCTGGCCCGCAGTTGCCGGCGTGGCGGCAATGGGGCTGTCGATCGCCCTTGGGGCTCGAGGATTTTATCCGGTATTGACCTTTGGCCTTGGCGGCTTTGCTGGCGGAGCCGCAGTTCGTCAGCTGCGGCTGGCCTCAAGGCGCAACGGTTGGCGTGGTTTTGTGGGTAGGGCCAACGGCGGCATGGTGGTGCACATCGGTGTGATCATCCTGGCGGTTGGCATCGCCGCCAGCGAAAGCTACAAGACCGATCGTGTCGCAACTCTGGAAGTCGGCCAGTCCATGACCGTGGCGGACCACGAATTTACCCACCTTGGTCTTGACGGCAATCAAAACGAGATTCGGGAAAAGGTTTTTGCCAATATCGAAATCGACGGAGACGACATCTACACCCCGGCAATCACTAGGTTCTCACAAGGCATGATCGTGCCCACGCCGTCAGTCCGCCCGGGGTTCAGTGAAGACCTCTTCCTTGTGCTCGACAGCATTGGTGAACAAACCGATGATCCAATCCGTCTTCGTGTTGTGGTCCGACCGCTCATCTCATGGATCTGGGCCGGAGGCATTCTGATGGGGCTTGGCACGCTATTGGCTGTCTTCCCGGACAAACCTCGGCGCACAGCTGCCAAGCTGGAAGAACAAACCGCATGACGGCTCGACGAACAGCGGCGGTTGTGGGCGCATTCCTCATCGGACTAGTTGCCCTTTTCATATTCTCCGGCGCAGATCTTGAACCTGAACGAAGCCGGCTGCTCGGCCGGCGGGTACCGGAACTTGCCGGTCAGACTCTCGACGGTGAGGACTACAACGTCGACAACAGTCGCGGGAACTGGGTACTCGTCAACTTCTTTGCCACTTGGTGTGTTGGCTGTGTGAGAGAACACCCCGAGCTGGTTGAACTCGAAGCTTGGGGTGAGGAAAATGGGCTGGACGTTGTCTCAGTCGTATTTGACGATGACGCCGATCGGGTCGAAGAGTTCTTTGCCGAGCGCGGTGGGACTTGGCCTGTGTTGCAAGATCCTTCGGCCGCTGTGAAGTTCCAAATAGCGCTGATTCCCGAGAGTTTCTTGGTATCGCCCTCGGGCTTAGTGCTCCAACACGCCATTGGTGGTTTGGAAGCGGACGAGATCATCGAAATCATTGAGGGATCATGAGCACAAACCGCTTCAAGCCAACAAGCTGGCAGTGGCTTCTGGTCCTGGTGGCCGCCACGGCGATGCTGGCCATCGCAAGCTTCTCGGGTAACAAAACACTCAGCGACGGTGATCGGGTTCAATACCTAAGCGAGCGGTTCGCCTGTCCGGTGTGTGACGGACAGTCGGTGTCGGAATCAAATGCAGCCGTCGCCACCACTATCCGAGGTTTCATTGCCGCCGAGGTCAACAAAGGATCTACCGATACTGAGATCCGCGACGAACTTATTGATGCATACGGAACCTCTGTGCTGATGACTCCACCTTCTGATGGTGCGGCCGTATTGGTCTGGATCCTGCCAGTGGCAGTCTTGGTATTTGGCATGGTGGGCATCGCTGAGGCGGCCCGGCGAGGCAAGATCAAGGCGGCCACCGCAACCTCAGAAGACTTTGACCTCGTGGCCGAGGCCCAACAGGCGCGCAGCCCCAGTGAGTCATGAGCTCGACTGAATCGGACAAATTGTCCACGCTGAGGTCTGAACACGACTTCTTGTTGGTCAGCTTGAGAGACCTCGACGCGGAGAACGAAGCGGGAGATATCGACCCGGATGACTTCGACGAGTTGAAGAATGCCTACACCGCCCGGGCCGCGAAGGTGATTCGCGAGATTAAGTCGCTTGAAGAGGGATCCAAACCGAAAAAGTCAGAGACCGTCGAACGTTCTGGCAGTCAAAAGCTGGTCTGGTTTATAGGTCTGGCCACCTTTGCCGTCGTAGCGGGGTACGTCCTGGCTCAGGCCACTGGCGAACGAGGTCTCGGTGACGAATTGACAGGTGGAATCAACCGAACGCCCCGGGAACAGGTGCTGGTTTGTCAGAATCTGGGGCCGAACAGGGTTCAAGAGTCACTTGAGTGCTACCAGGATGTGCTTGACGTTGATCCCGACAACGTTGAGGCCCACACCTACCGAGGGTGGGCGTTAGTGCTGGTAGTGGGTAGTGCCCAGCAAGGTGGCGACACCGAGGCGGCTGAAATTCTTCTGCCTCAAGCCAAGGCTCATTTTGAGCGAGCCATCGCTATTGATCCAGAGTTTCCTGATGTCCGAGCGTTTCGATCCGTGGTGTTTGAGGCCGAAGGGGAATTTCAGCGGGCGTGTGAGGAACTAGCAATCCTTGATTCGGTCAACCCGCCGCCTTTTATTGACGAGCTGACTCAGCCGCTAAGGGACCGTTTAGCCTGCTGAAACGCTAAGAACCGACCGGCATAGGCCGAATGGCACAGAGTGAACATCTCAACTCAGCGTGAGCACGCTGTTCAGCACGAGCCTTCAGCCCAGTCCGATCAGCGTCCGAGCGTCAGCCTGACCGATCTGGCCCGCTCTTTTGAGGCTGCACTGTCTTCAGTGCTGTTGGGAAAACCCGCACAGGTTCGGCTGGCAACCGCAGCCTTACTGAGTGGTCAGCATCTTCTTCTGAACGACCTTCCTGGTGTCGGAAAGACCACTTTGGGGTTGGCACTGGCTAAGACCATCGACGGCACTTTTGGTCGGGTACAGGGAACGCCTGACCTCCTGCCTTCTGACCTAACCGGGGTGACCGTCTATTCTCAGCGAACTGAAGAGTGGACATTCCGACCTGGTCCACTGTTTTCAAACGTGGTTCTGGTGGATGAGCTAAACCGCATCACCCCTCGCAGTCAGTCAGCTCTTCTTGAAGCTATGGCTGAAGGCCACGTAACCGTTGACGGAGTCAGCAGAGGTCTTCCCGACCCGTTCACCGTTGTTGCCACCATGAACCCTGCAGGTTCGGCTGGCACGTTCTCTCTGACCTCAGCTCAGCTTGATCGGTTTGGCCTTGTTCTTTCCCTTGGCAAGCCGAGCAGGCAGATTCAGAAGGAACTGCTCCGAGGCGGAGGCGGCGCCGATGCCTGTGAAGCCCTCACTGCCGTTATGAGCGCCTCTTCATTAATCAACTTCCGGGCCCACGTGGCTCTGGTGACAGTCTCGGAGCCTTTGCTCGACTACACCCTCGACCTATGTGAGGCTTTGAAAGGTCAGGGTCACTTGAGTGCCCGAGCCCCCCAAGCGCTGTTGTCGCTAGCCCGGGTTTTGGCAGTACTGGATAGCCGGCCCTTCGTGATTCCTGACGACATCAAGATCCTTGCCATCCCAGCGCTGGCTCATCGCTTGGCAGCTGAAGGAGAGCAAGTTGATGCTCGGGTTCCCGCCGTGGCCGCAGCGTTGGATCAGGTTCCAGTACCAAAGCCGACAGGTTAGGGAGTTCGGTGCCTCGCTACGGGTTGTCGCCACTCGGACGCGGATTGTTTTCCTTGGTGCTGCCCTGCATCATCTTGGGATCGATGAGCGGTCAGCAGGTTGTCTTGGGAATCGGTATTGGTGTCGGGCTTTTGATGATCATTGGGTATGTGTGGTCAGCTGCGGTTCTGAAGTCGGTTGAGATCGAGGCCAGCGCTTCAAGCGATGTGACATTGGGCGAAACCCTGGAGATATGGGTCGCCGTGTCGGGCGCCGAAGGTCTCGAATGCGCTGTTGAAGTCATGAACGGCGAGACGTTAGGTCTGAGGATTCCGGCAAGCGGGTCAGTTCTTGCCGTGGCCAGGCAGATGGGTCGATTCGACGCAGTGCCGGTTGTGGTGCAAACCGGAGTGCCCGACGGTGTTGTTGGGGCTGTGGAACGTCGACAGGTCTCCTTAGCGCAACCGATCTATGTCTATCCCGCGGTTGTTCCAGTGACGGTGCCCGTGGCGCCTCACAACGGTGCCACCGTGTCTTCAGAAGCGGGTGAAATGACCGGCCTTCGTGAGTACACGCCCGGAGACAAGCTCAGAGATGTCCATTGGCCGGCACTGGCTAGAAGCGGAACGGTATTGGTTCGCGATCATCGCTCTCCTACAACTCACGGACGAGTCACGGTGGCGCTGGGTCATGTGCATGCGGACAAGACCGAGAAGCTTGCCGGCATGGCCCGCTCGGCCATTCACGTTCTCATCCAGAGGGGCCATCAGGTCAATCTGCTGATCGGGGCTGAGCTCATCGCCGTCAGCTCAGAAGTTGAGGCGTGGCGCAGGCTTGCCTGCATCACTGCTGACCAGGATCCGATGTTGGAGTTGGCACGATCTGGCGGTCCAATATTGACGCTTGACCCAACACGAGGGGCCACGTGGGCTACTCAAGTCTGATCCTGAAGGCTGTTGCCGCAATCAGCTTCGCGATGGCTTTAGAAGTCGCAGCCGTCGAGCCGCAGGGGTCTGTCGTGTTGTTGGCTAGCGCACTTGGCGGTTTCGGGATCTGCTGGAGCTCTGCAGTCCTAGCTGGGGTGCTCACATCGAGGGCGGCTATGGCGCCTTGGATACTCAGCGCCGCGGCGGTTGTAAGCGCCAGCAACTCTGGAGTTGCAATCACTCTGGGCTGTCTTGGTGGTCTTCTCGTTGGCGTTTCGCTAACCGAATGGCGTGCCTACAACCGGATGGTCCCAGCTCTCGGGCTACCAATGATTGTCAGCATCATTGCATCAGATGAGCGAGTCGGGATCACAATTGTTCCGTGGCTTGTGGTAGTCGCAGCCTTTGCGCTTCTCACCAACCACATGCAGTTTGAGGGAACTTCGCCTGTACTAAATGGCAGATCCCTAAACAACGTCGCGGGGGGACACGTGCATCGCCCCGTTAGGGCACTGCAGGCAATTGGTGTATTTGGTCTTTGTGTTGGTTTGTCTTCGTTTCTTGTTCCACTGGTTAAGGCTCCCCAGGTCGACATCGGGTTTGCTGCTTTTGGAGGCGATCTAGGTGGCCCGCAGCTCAGCGTCCATCCGGGACTGCAATGGGGTGAGTTGGACACTGGCCGCAGAGTTGATCTCGACGACAACATTGTGCTGAGGGTTAAGGCTGACAGGCCAGACTATTGGCGCGGGGTGACCTACACCAACTGGGACGGGCGCACCTGGACAAACTCCGACAACGGCACTCGCTACACCTGGCCTTCAGAAGGTGTGACTCTTTCCAACGGGCGGCCTGGAGGCGAGCTATCTCGCCAGCAGTTCACGGTGGAGCGAGCCGGACTCAATGTGATTCACGGTGCATACAAGATCGAGGCTCTCTGGAGCACTCAGCGAGCTGGTCTTGTTCGATCCGACGGCAGCGTTACCCTCGATGAGCCCTTGGGAGCCGGTGCTAAATGGACAGTCCGAAGCTCGGTCCGAGACATAACCCCCGATTCTCTTCGCGCCGCTGACCCCTTGGCCTTGGGTGTTTCAGGTGGGATCAAAGAGTTTGCCACCGAGTCAGATGTACAGCCGAGGGTCGCGGCTCTGGCGGCTGAGATCACCGCTGGGATTCCGAACACCTATGACAAAGTCAAAGCCCTCGAAGCCTGGATTGATGACAACATCAAATACAGCCGTGATATAGCCCCGCTACCCGAAGGTGCCGACGCGGTCGAGCAGCTGTTGTTTGTGGATCAGCTGGGCTACTGCGAACAGATCGGAAGCTCGCTGGTGGTAATGCTGCGCTCACTTGGCATCCCGTCCCGTCTCGTTGTTGGGTATGTGCCGGGTGGCTATGACGAATCCACCGGCGAATGGATATCACGTTCAAGCGACGCTCACGCGTGGGCCGAGGTGTACTTCCCGGGAATCGGGTGGCAGGGCTTCGATCCCACCTCTGGTGTGCCGTTGTCCGGTGATGAGCTAACTCAGAACAACACCGAAAGCGAGCCAGCGAACTGGAATCTGATTGCCCGGATCCTGTTAGGTTTCACTTCGGTCGCAGCCGTTGGAGCATTGGTTTCTAACCTGCTTGCTAGATCCAAGACCGGCCCTGACGTACGGCTTCAAACTGTTGACGCCCTAGGGGCCCGGTTGGAGAGAGACTGGACGGAGGCAATGACCATTAGGGAACGGCTGGCCGATCTCTCAAGTCTTGGGATTGACGAGCAATTGACCTCACAAGTAGCTGCCGGGCTGGAACATGTTTCATATGCCCAGGTTCCATCGGCCGGCCGATTGCCGGTGGACGATCAGATAGCCGATCTAGAAACAGCTGTTGATCAACTATTGAAGGTGCCGACGTAACGGGCGGCCACCCACTGACCGTCCGAGCGCCGTAGTTCCCAGACCGAACCCTTTTCGCAACCGCGGCCCGTCACTTCAATTTTGTGTCTGGCCGACAACATCTCGATGATTTCGGGGATCAAGTTGCCGTGGGAACAGACGGCAATGTTCTCCTCTACCGCGCAGGCCTCAATTACAGCCAGCATCTCATTGGGCAACGAGTCCTCCCACAGATTCTCTACCTCGACCACCGGCAATCCTCGGTCGGCGGCCAAGTGCTGGACGGTCTGCACACAGCGAGTGGCGGGGCTTGACATGATCGTGTCGATTTGCGCCGAGACTAAACCCTCTGCCAGAGCGCTGGCTTCCCTGATGCCTCGATCAGACAATGGTCGGTAGATGTCTCGGCCCGACGCTGCGCGTTGGCCCGCGTGGGCATGACGGATCACATAAACGATGGTTTCGCGCTGGCTCATCTGAGCCCAAACAACACGTCACACAGCGGGTCACACAGCACAGTCATTGAAGCAATGAACTTATCACTCTGGCCAGGCTGGCTACGCTTCAGCCGTGGTGAACAATCGGCGGACAAAGGTTATGCAGATTTTGGTCGTCCTGGCCTGGACGGCTACTGCTTGTGTAGGCGTCGAGGTGCTGGGTGAGACCACTATCTCGGATAGCCCCATCTCCGAAAGCCCGGTCTCAGACGACGCTGCGCCGACAACCACTCAAAACACCACAACCACCCAAGCGGAGTTGTTCGATCTAACAGGCGTAGTGGTTTCCGCAGTCGATCAGACTCCATTGCCGGGCGTCGTGGTGAAGGTCGGAGGCTCAGCCACCTCTACTGACGCTGACGGCCGGTTCGAGATTGCTCAAGTCCCAGCGCAAGCTATTGAAGTGTCGAGGCCGGTCTGGATTGCCCAAACGGTCCAGTGGCCAACCGATGTTTCAGCTTCAGATGATCCTGACTTGGAAGTGGAGTTGGAGATCGAACTGGAGCCCTTTGTGGCTCGCGCATTGCGAGTGTCATCTGATATTGCCGCCGACCCCGCCCGATTCGACGCCTTACTGGAAACCGCCGCTATCACGACTGTCAACGCGTTGGTGTTTGACACCAAGGATGAAGCTGATCGGATCCTGTACCAAAGCAAAGTGCCTCTAGCAACCGAAATCGGACGAGTTGATGACATCTATGACCCCGCCGAACTCATCGGTAGAGCCAAGGCAGAGGGCCTCTACACAATCACCAGGATCGTCACCTTTGAAGACCCGGCTTGGGCAGCTGCGGTGCCAGAAGCCAAGCTTGCTGGCGCCTGGGTGGACGCTGCGGACGAAGCCAACTGGGACTACCCGGTGGCTCTAGCAGTAGAAGCCTGCTCTCTGGGATTTGATGAAATCCAGTTCGACTACGTGCGGTTCCCATCAGGCCAGACGGCGGCCCGAGCCCGTGATCTTGTACCCCAAACTGTTGAAGAACGTACCGCCGCCATCGCCGGATTCTTAACCAAAGCCAAGGATCAACTCCACCCGATGGGGTGTGGCGTCTCTGCCGCAATCTTTGGAATCGTACTTTCTAGCCCGGATGATCAGCGACTTGGCCAGACGCCCGAGACCGTGTCTGGGGTGGCGGACGCAATCTCACCGATGATTTACCCCAGCCACTACAACTCTGGATGGCTGGGCTTAGATAATCCTAATTCTCATCCGGGTGTGGTTGTTGGAGACGCCCTCGACTCGGGCATGCCCCGACTGGCCCCAGGGTCTTTGATGCGACCATGGATTCAAGGCTTCTTCTACAGCGGTGACCAGGTGATGGCCCAGATAGCTGAGGCCGAGCGTCATGGCGCAGGGTGGATCATTTGGAACGTGTTCGGCAACTACGAATTGGACTGGCTGCCACCTGCCTGATGACCTAAGTAGCCGTCCAGCCGCCGTCAACAAAGAGGACATGGCCAGTCACGTAGCTGGAAGCATCCGATGTTAGAAACAGCAGAGCTCCATCCAGCTCGTGCGGTTGTCCGCCCCGCCCCATAAGTGTCATCTGACGAATGTAAGCGTTGCCAGCGTCGGTGGAGAACATCTCCGACGCCATCTCGGACTCGAAGAACGCTGGTGCGATGGCGTTCACACGGATGCCCTTGCGAGCCCATTGTGAGGCGAGCTCACGGGTCAGATTGTGAACTCCGCCCTTGCTGGCGGCATATCCAGGCACCTTCAAAGGGCCTCCACCACCATGACCAAGGACAGACCCAATGTTCACAATCGAACCACCGTCACCGGCCTCGATCATCGCCGCGGCGCTATGGCGAGCAATGTCATAGGGAGCAACCAAGTTGATTTGGACTTCGCGCTGAAAATCCTCACTGTCATCAGCCAGCGCCGGAACAACCCGGCTGATGCCTGCGTTGTTAACAACGATGTCTAAGCGTCCATTGGCCTCAAGCGCGGTGGCCACAACTTCGGCGCCGACTCCGGGCACTGACAGATCTGCGGTGATCACAGTGGCATCGCCGACCTCTGCAGCTAGTGCTTCCAGACGGTCCTTGCGTCGCGCCACCAGAACGAGTTCTGCACCAGCTTGGTGCAAAACCTTGGCAAAGCGCACACCAAGTCCGGATGAGGCCCCGGTTACCAGTGCAACTTTGCCGGCGACGCTGAACAGATCAGACGCTGTTTGAATCTCAGGCTGAGCTTGGGTTGGCTGGGTTTCGCTCATGATTTATGCCCGAACCTCGTAGAAGAGATTGTTTGGATCACCAAAATCATGCTCGGTGAAGCGGGTAAACCCGGCCTCGGTTACAAGCTCTTGAGCTTTTGCGGGATGCAAACCAATTGTTCCCAACCCAAGGCCTCCTGGCTCGCTCATGGCTGATTGCAAACAAGAAGCCAGCGAGAAGCCGTACATCATTGCCAACATTGGATTCCGAGAGTCGGTCTCGAAGTCACCAGTAGACCGGATGTCTTTGATCAGCCACGTTCCATCGTCGGCAATGGCGCCTCTTACTGCGGCTGCGGTTATGTCAGGACGGGCCATGTCATGGAGGCAGTCGAACGTGAGAATCAAGTCAAACGGCTCATCACCCGAGAGGTCCTCGCCTCGCTGGGTGATAAAGCTGACGTTTGGCACATCTGCGGCAGCTTCGATTGCTTGGGCGATTGCGGTTCCCGAGGGATCGATGCCGATGAATGAGCTGTTCGGGTAGGCCCTGGCCATTGTGGTTAACGCGAAGCCTCCACCACAGCCGATGTCGCATACTCTGATTCCAGATTCGAGCTTTTCGACCACGCCTTCTAAGCCGGGCAAGATCACAGTTGTCAGTTCGTGTCTTGAACGGGGCGCCGTCATCCGGCTTAGTCCTGAGGCCAATCCGGGACCTTGCTCTTCGTAGGTGACGCCAATCCCGGTACGGAACGAGTCCACAAGCTTTTCCAGCACAACCGGGTCAGTGCCGCCTCGGAAAGCGCCGCAGGCGAAGTTTACTGAGCCTTCCTCGTCGGCCAGCACCGACGCGGCCACATCAGACATCTCAAAGGTCCCGGACTGATGGCGAGTGAAAAGTTTGGCGGCCGCCATTCCATAAAGCCACTCCCGAACGAAACGTTCGTTGAGGTTGGTCTTAGCCGCCAGCTCATCGCTGGTCACAGGACCCGCTCCGGCCAAGGCGGAAAACATTTTCAGCTCATCACCTAGATAGACCATGAACGACACAAGCTCGCCCATCTTGTAGCTCCAGAGCTTGAATTGAAACTTCTTTAGCTCGTCCGGGTCTAGGTCTGGGGCTGCGGTAGTGCTCATTTCATCAAGCTAGATGAATTTGCGCGGTGGGGCGCAATAACTGCGGTGCCGATAGTGTACGAAGCCGTGACCATTACTTATGAAGCCGTTATCGAGGCACTGCGACCAGTTGAAGACCCAGAGCTGCATCGAAGCATCGTGGATCTTGGCATGGTTCGAGAAGTCAACATCTCATTACCGCAGGTAGGGGTCGGCATCGACCTCACCATCGCGGGCTGTCCGCTCCGTGCCGAAATCACCAACCGCGTAACTGACGCTGTTAAGGCGTTGGCTGGCGTCGAGACCGTAGACATCGATTTTGGCGTCATGACTGACGAGCAGCGGGCCGCGCTGCGCCAACAATTGCACGGAGATCCTGGTGCGACTGCCGGATCACAACAGGCGCATGGTCACGCCGAAGGTCGGGCGATCCCATTCGCCGATCCAGACTCAAAGACTCGCGTCCTTCTTGTTGCCTCAGGCAAGGGCGGTGTGGGTAAAAGTTCGGTCACGACCAACCTTGGTGTTGCCCTAGCCGCTCGAGGCAAGTCCGTAGCTGTTGTTGACGCCGACGTCTGGGGCTTCTCGATTCCTCGCATGCTCGGTGTAGATCACAACCCGACGGTCATCGACGAAATGATCATTCCTCCTGAGAACTACGGAGTGCGCTGCATCTCAATGGGCTTCTTCGTCGAAGAGAAACAGCCAGTGATTTGGCGGGGCCCCATGCTTCACAAGGCTTTGGAGCAGTTCCTCACCGATGTTTTCTGGGACGATCCTGACTACCTTCTTGTGGACCTCCCACCCGGCACAGGCGATATTTCGCTAAGTATCAGTCAGTTTTTGCCGCGCAGCGAGCTGTTAGTTGTGACCACGCCTCAACCTGCTGCTCAAAAGGTTGCTCAGCGAGCCGCCTACATGGCCCACAAGGTCAACATTGCAGTAGCGGGCGTGATCGAAAACATGAGCTGGTTTACCGGTGATGACAACAAGCGTTATGAACTATTCGGATCTGGTGGGGGAGAGGCACTAGCCACCGAACTAGACGTTCCGCTCCTGGCAAAGCTTCCGCTTGTGCCCCAGCTTCGCGAAGGTGGTGACGACGGCCACCCGATCGTTGCTGTCGCCCCTGAATCAGAGATCGGTGGGGCATTCGGAGAACTTGCCAGAAAGATCGATGTGGAGATGGCCCCAAAGCGTCGTTACAGAAGCGAACTAAAGATCGTCTGAGTCGGCTAGCGTCTTAGTGATGGATTTGCGTATTGGAATTGCCCGTTCGGCTTCGGTCCTTGAGATCGAGCTTCCCGATGGAACAGATCGGGCTGAGCTGCGTGGTCGGATCGATGCAGCGATGGAAAGTGGCTCGGGAACTCTTTGGGTTACTGACAAGCGCAACAAGGAGATCGGCGTTCCGGCTTCTCAGATTTCCTTTGTAGAACTCGGCAGCGAAGAGACCGGACGAAAGATCGGTTTCGGCGCTTAAGTCGCTTCGACCTGCACAGCCGGTCATATATGGCTAATCTCTCATACACAGTAAGTTCATACACAGTAAGTTTTGAATAGTGTGAATTCACATCGCTAGTTGCTATTTGAGCTAGTTTTTCAATAGTTGGTCTGAGGGCGACCAGATCCATCGACGCATTTGCGGAGACGGAGAATAAATTGAAACGCCGTAGAGGGACTGCACTGGTTCACAACGAGGAACGAATTCTTCGTCGTGTACATGAACTGGCGCAGGAAGGCCATGAGACCGTGCACGGGTACGGGCTTAGTAAAGAGTTCACCCAAGCAGAACCGCCAGCAAAATCGATGGCGGTGTCTACGCTCTACCGCTGTCTAGCGCGTCTCGAAGAGCGTGAGCTTGTCGAAAGTGATCTAGAGACCAGACCAAGTGGGCACCAAGGTCCGGCCCGCCGCGTGTTCCGGATAACCGAAAAAGGTAAAGCTCTTGCTCTGAGCCTAAAGGCCTAAGTGTTCTAGGTCAGTTCGTAGATTCAGGTGCTCGGCGACCGGTGCACAATTTGGCTATGGAACTTAAGAGGCGTGTCAAAGAAACCAATAGCGAACCCACCTTCAAGCACCCCTGCCCCGACTGTGGCCAGCGCGGGATTGTGGACTTCATCGACCTTGTTCGGGGAAGCAGCGAAATCCACTGCAACTCATGCCCAGCACAGTGGGCTGTTGAGACCGAAGCTCCGATGGCTCACCTAGTTCACTAGAAGGCGCGTCGCCATAAGGCACAGTAAGTATCGCACCGCCTTAGCTAAGCTCACCATGTGGACCTAGGACGCAGGCACACCTCACTTACCGAGTCTGACCACGAGCACCTGCGAAAGCTGGTTGCAACGTGGTCGTTGCTGGCCGATCTTTCGTTCTCGGATCTGTTGTTGTTTGCTCCGGTGGCATCAGGCCACGCGGGCTCTCCAGATACCGACCGCTATGTTGTCCTAGCTCAAGTAAGGCCAACGACGTCCCAGACGCTCTATCTGGATGACCAAGTTGGCCGGTTCGTGGCAGTGGCCGACAGGCCTCTTGTAGCTCAAGCGATCAAAAGGGGTGAGATCGCTGAAGATGAGATCTCTCTTGCAGCGCCAGAAACCCGCGTCCGGGTTCAGGCAATACCGGTTTCCCATGAAGGTCGAACAATCGCCGTCATATCTAGCGAGAGCCCTCGCTATGACGGCCGTGAAACAGGCGACCTTGAATACAACTATCTCGAGGTCTATGACTCGCTGATTCAGATGGTGTCAGAGGGGTCCTTCCCTTATCGCTATGAGCAGATGGGAGGGGAAAACCTGCCTCGCGTTGGCGACGGTGCCCTAGTTGTAGACAGCAACGGCTTTGTTACCTTCAGCTCACCTAATGCCATTTCGGCCCTTCACCGAGTGGGCTTTCATGGCAACGCAAAAGGGCGTCTGCTTGAAGATCTGGGTGTTAGTCGGGACGCAATAACCACCGCACTTCGATTGAAGGTCCCGTTTGAGACCGAGCTCGAGCGTGGAACCGTCACCATTTATATGCGGGTGCTGCCACTCATTGATGAGACCGGGGTCATTGGACTCTTTGTCTTGATGCGTGACGTGTCGGACCTGCGGTCCAGGGAGCGGCTCTTAGTTTCGATGGATGCAACAATTCGCGAGATCCATCATCGTGTGAAAAACAATCTCCAGACGGTCTCTTCGTTGTTAAGACTTCAAAGTCGCCGAGTTCAGGCATCTGAGTCTCGTGAGGCATTGGAAGAAGCCGTGCGGCGTGTGCGCTCGATTGCGCTGGTGCATGAAATGTTGGCCCAATCCGGTGGGGACGAGGTCAACTTTGGCGAGGTCATGAGGCCAATCGTTCGATTGGCTGAAGAGGCATTGGTAACCCCAGATAGGCCGGTCACTTTTTCGATGTTAGGAACCGGTCCTGTGTTGCCCACAGCCACCGCATCATCGTTGGCGGTAATGTTGAACGAACTCTTGCAGAACGCTGTGGAGCATGGTTACCCGCCGGGTTCTGGCGGAGGACTGGTAGCGGTGGAGATGTTTGTGATGGGCCGAACGTTGTCGGTTTCGGTGCGCGATCACGGCGTTGGTCTACCTGAGGGCTTTGGCGACGGCGATTCAGACGGCCTTGGATTGACCATCATCAAGACATTAATGACAGGTGATCTTGGGGGAACAGTTGACGTTCACCCAGCTCAAAACGGACCAGGCACCGAAGCCGTGCTGTCAGTGAGCTTCTAGATCTGGCCAGGAGATCTGGCCGAGCAGGGATGGATTGCCAGCTAGGCCTTGGGTTTTGCGTTCAGCCGACGGCGGGCTAGGTAGGTGCGGCGTAGATGGCGACGTTCCTCTTCAGAACTGCCACCCCAGACACCAGCGTCTTGGTTAGTTCGAAGTGCGAACTCCAAACACTTCTCCTGACAAGCGCAACCCATGCAAACTTCGCGAGCTTGTTCAATTTGGGTGACTGCGAGGCCGGTGGCCCCAACTGGGAAGAACAACTCGGGATCAGTGTCGAGACAAGAAGCAACTGAGCGCCATTTGATGTCCATTTGCACACCAGGCTTGGCAGCAACTTTTTGCGCGATTCGGTCAAACATGGTCGGCATGTGCTGACCCGAGTCAGTTTGTGGCATTGCATCTTCCATTTATTCTCCCCACCCCTAGGTATGTAGAAACGAAGGTAGTCGGCCCCCTGACCCGCGTAAAGGGTCATATTGCGCAAAATATGCAAGACTTATTCGATGAGTCCAAGAATCGTGGGACATCGTGGCGCTTCGGCGACACATCCGGAGAATACTCTTGCGGCTTTTACCGCGGCCGCCGAGGCCGGGGCCGACGGTATCGAGCTTGATGTTCGGCGTACCCAGGACGAGGTGTTGGTAGTCCACCATGACGCTCACCTCGCCGATGGTAGACAGATTGGCGACACCCAAGCGGACGATCTTCCAGACAGCATTCCAACTTTGGCGGACGTCATGATGGTTGCTGGTGACATGTGGGTCAACATAGAAATCAAGAACAGCCCAGATGATCCCGACTATGACGCCACACACGGGATCTCAATCGCCGTAGCCGGGCTGATATTGGCATTCGATGCCGAGGCGAGGGTGTTGGTCTCTTCCTTCGACATGGCTGGGGTCTTGAGAATCAGAGAAACTGATCCGGCGATCCGGCTTGGTTGGCTGTGTTATGGCCAAGTGTCTCCAGCCAGCCTTATCGAGCGGGCCAGCGGTCACAATCTGGCTGCGATTCATCCTCATGACCCGCTGGTCGATCAGGCGTTTGTGACCAAAGCTCAAGCTGCAGGACTAGAAGTCAACGTCTGGACTGTCGATGATCCGGATCGTCTACGACAGTTAGCTTCATTTGGAGTCGACGCGCTCATAACAAACGACCCAGCAGCGGCCCGAACTGCCCTCGAGGCAGCTAGCTGACAGGCACAACCAGCCGAACAGCATCAGGGGAGTGCTTCAGATGAAGCTCAGTAACCGGATTTTGCGGCTCGCCATCAAGTTGATAGGGAAATGCGCGCTCGGCGCTCACCGTAGCGCCCATGACGTCTCGCCAGTGAGTCATGTCTCCGCGGTTTGGCAGTCCGTCACTTCGTGACAGCGCTTGTACCGCCGCTGGCACGATCCCACCTAAACGCACTGACTCAAGGGCAACGATTGACAGCGGACTATCCAAACTGGCCTCTGGCGCAAGATCAAGGGGCCGGTTTCCCAAATACGTGTAGGGGTTCACGTTCAGAGCGACTGCCATCTGAGCGTTGTCTCGCTGGCGTCCGTTATCTGTCTTCATGTTGAAGTTCAGCTTTGCAGTTGCTGGGGACGCAAGAGCAGCCAAGGTTGAGGCAACAAACCAGGGATGGCCCATCCAGCGCTTCAGCGGCGAGCGTTTCTCAACCCGAGTCACCACTGCCGCATCAAATCCGATACCCACGTGAAACAGAAATGCGCGCCCGTTCGCCATTCCCACGGGGGCATTGCGGATCGAGTTGCCAGCGAGCGCTTCAAGCAGGACTCCGGTGGCCTCAAGAGGATCGTTCGGATAACCAATGGCTCGGGCAAAGACGTTGGTGGAACCGCCGGGAAGCGGGGCCAGGGCGCAGTGGTTGGGGTCATGCTCTCGGGTCAACAGACCGTTTGCGGCTTCATTGACTGTGCCGTCGCCCCCGAGGGTCACAATCACATCAGCGCCTTCGCGCGCTGCCTGATGGGCCATCCGTATTGCATGGCCGCTTCTAGTGGTCTCACTGACCACAAGTTCGTGGTCTGCACCTAGCGCCTTTTGGATCACAATGCGGCTTCGGCTCGAAACCGAGCTGGCAACCGGGTTCACAATCAGAGCGAGTTTCACCTCCGGCATGATACCCACAGGTAATATCGCTCGATTTTGGGGTACTCAGGAGTCGCCCAATTCGCTCAAAAGGGTCTAAAGTCGTCCGAATGAAGGTAGTCGTATGCGTAAAGCAGATCCCCGATCCCGCTGACCCAGGTGCTCTCGATCCTGAGACCCGCACATTGAAGCGTGATGTAAAGCTCATCCTGGACGAGTCCGACAGCTACGGCGTCGAAATGGCTCTCCAGCTTGTCGACGCTGCTGGCGGCGGAGAGGTAACGCTGGTGTCCATGGCCCCTAACGGCGAGCGATCAGGCTTGTCGACCGCACTGGCAATGGGTGCTGAATCAGCAACTCTGGTAAGCGATCCAGCTTTGGTTGGTTCAGATGCCTTGACCACGGCCAAGATTCTTGCCGCCGCTATCGCTGGGCAAGGGGCTGATCTTGTGATCGCCGGCTCGGAAAGCTCCGATGGATACACCGGAACTGTTCCCGAGCAGATTGCCGCAGTTCTCGATATGCCATCAGTAACTGCTGCCAAGGCAATTGAAGTTGACGGATCGACAGTCAAGGTGCAGCGCCAGACTGACGCTGGCTATGACGAAGTGGAATGCCCAATGCCGGCGCTGGTAAGTGTTACCGCCGGTGTGGTTGAGCCTCGTTACCCCTCTTTCAAGGGCATCATGGCGGCTAAGTCCAAGCCGTTTGAAGAGAAGTCAATCGCTGATCTAGGCATGAGTGCTGATCAGGTCGGTTGGGCTGGCGCAAACCAAGAAATCACAGACGTCACTGACGCACCGACTCGCGAAGCGGGCGACGTATTCGAAGACGACGGAGAGGCCCACCTTAAGATCGTGGCCTTCCTTGAGAACCTGAAAGTCATCTAGGAGCAAATCATGACACTCGACACCATTTGGGTATACGCCGAAGCTGATGGCGACAAGCCATCAACAACAACACTTGAATTGCTCACCAAGGCACGGGATCTAGCCGACACAGTTTGTTGTGTGATGGCCGGAGACAACGGCGACGATTTCGCCGAGGCCCTTGGAAGCTACGGAGCAGAAACCATCTACCAAACTGGAGACCTCGAAGGTTCTCTAGTTGGTGTTCCTGTTGCTAGCGCGATTGCTGAAGCAGTAGACGCCGGCGACGGTCCAGACGCCATCTTGTTTGGCACCAGCTATGACGGGCGCGACATCGCCGCCCGCTTGTCTGTAAAGCTTGACCGCACCGTGATCACCAACGTTGTTGACGTTGAGGTTGATGGAGACAGCGTGGTTGGAACTGAGCCAATCTTCGGCGGAGCTACCGAAATCAAGACCAAGTTCACCGGTGAAGGTCCTTACATCCTGTTGGTCCGCCCCAAGAGCTTCGCACCAGAACCAAGCGACGGTGCAGAGGCCGACGTCGAGGATCTCGACGTAGGCGATCTCGGCAACTCTGGCGGCGCAACCGTTGTAAACGTGCATGCTGCAGAGTCAGACGGACCTCGTCTGGATGAGGCTGAAGTTGTTGTCTCAGGCGGCCGCGGCCTTGGCGAGTCAGAGAAGTTCGACATGATCGAGACTTTGGCTAAGAACCTCAAAGGTGCCGCTGGCGCGTCACGCGCAATCGTGGATGCCGGATGGGTTCCTTACTCATACCAGGTTGGCCAAACCGGCAAGGTTGTAAAGCCCACGGTCTACATCGCAGCAGGCATTTCCGGAGCCACCCAGCACTTGGTTGGTATGAAGGGTTCCAAGAACATCATCGCAATCAACAAAGACGCGGAGGCACCGATCTTTGGCGTTGCCGATCTTGGAATTGTTGGCGACGTTCACAGCGTTGTTCCCAAGCTGCTTGAGGCACTAGCTAACCGCTAGTCTCGGCCTATGGCCATCACAACCGATCCCAAGCTGACTGGCGAAACCGTCGAGCTTTTGCAAGCCCTGATTCGTAACCAGTGTGTTAACGACGGCACTGCTGAGTCCGGATTTGAAGATCGAAACGCCCGTGTACTTCGAGACGAGCTTGAAGGCACGGGGGTCGACATGGAACTGTTTGAGGTGAGCCCAGGCCGCACCTCTCTGATCGCCCGCTACCCCGGCACTGACCCGGACGCGCCCGCCGTTTGCCTAATGGGTCACACCGATGTTGTCCCTGTTAGTCCCGACGGCTGGTCTCGTGATCCCTTTGGCGGCGAGTTGGTTGATGGTGAGGTGTGGGGTCGCGGTGCCGTTGACATGCTTAACCTCACCTCCTCGATGGCGGTGGCGTTTAGGCACGTCATACGGTCCGGCAAGCGTTACCCGGGCGACATCATTTACTTTGCTGTGGCCGATGAAGAGGCTGGCGGGGCTCATGGGGCTGAGGTGCTCATTAAACAACAGTGGGATGTTCTGAAGTGCGAGTACGTGCTGACCGAATATGGAGGAATCCCCATCGAGTCTGCCAACGGCAGAACCGTCCTGATCACCACTTCAGAGAAGGGGATAGGTCAGCGTCGACTCACTATCGCCGGTGAGCCCGGTCACGGTTCCATGCCATTTGGAACAGACAATGCTTTAGTGACCGCTTCAGAAGTCGTGCGCCGGATTACCGCCTACAACCCCAAGGCCAACATCGATGCTGACTTTACGGCTCGAGTTAAGGCCATGGGCTTTGCCCCCGACGTTGAGGCGGGCCTGTTGGACCATGGACGAATAACCGAAACACTGCAGCAGATGGAGCCCCGAATGGCTCGGAATCTTCACGCTTGTAGCCACACAACCTTTAGTCCCAACGTCATTCACGGCGGGGTCAAAACCAATGTGATCCCAGACAAAGTCATCCTTGAAGTCGATATCCGTACGCTTCCCGGCGAGACCAACGCCGAAGTGGAAGCTCACATGGCCGCAGCGCTAGGCGACCTTGCGAGCCGAGTCACTTATGACGAAATAGCTAACGACCCGTCAACAAAGTCACCGGCCTATACACCGTTGTGGGATGCGTTATCAGGCGCAGTTAACGCTGCCTATCCGGAGACCACTTTGTTGCCGTCGATGGTGACTGGCGGCACCGACGCACGCTTCTTCCGAGAAAGGGGAGTCATAGCCTACGGCGCAGGCCTGCTTAGTCCGAAGGTCAGCCTTGAAGACTTCTTTACTCGCTTTCACGGCCACGATGAACGCATTGACACCGAGTCGCTGGCTTTGACTACTCAGCTTTGGCTTGACGTGCTCGATCGACTCTGGGACTGACAAGCCCTAGAGCTCTTCGTCCAAGTGGCGACACAGGAATCGGGCGGTCCAGCGTGGTTGGCTTTGTACAACCTGGCACTGGCCAGCTCACCTTGAACGACAATGGTCGGACACCGGGAGCACCGAGCATGAGAACCCGTCCGTCATCAAGTAGTCGCATCTTGGGGACTGAACCGAGGGCCTGAGGAATCCACACTCCTGTGGCAGTTACCGACGAGACCTGGATGTTAGATCGTGCACCTTTGGCGTCAGCCAACGATACATGGGAACGACTGGTGCTCTTGACTTCGATCTCCTCATGTTTGGCTGTCAGAGGCCCAGGAGGACGAATCGATTTACCGTCGACCATCAGGTGACCTGTAGGCCAGCTGCAAGTCCAATCATTGATTTGGCGTAGCTCGGTGAGGCCCGCAATTACCGCTTGCCCTGCCTTAACAGTGGATCGGGCAGCGATTGGGGTGGCTGGCAGTAGGCCTGTTACTAGGTTCTGAAACTGGGGGTGTTCGGCGCCGCTACCGGACAAGACCACATGGCCATAGGCAGCTGAAACGGCAGTCCACTCGTCTTGACGCAGGGTGCCAGCCGGTTCGAGCATCCCGGCACCCCGGCTCAGTATTGCTTTGAGTCGATCGATCACCAGTGAGGTGTCATCAGCGGGTCCTTGGCTTACAGGTGCGATTGCGAGCAGGCGCTTTTTGGCTGTGTCGGCAACAAGTACCGAAATCTCGCCACCGTCGTTGTCAATGACTGCCACTGGCTCGGTTGGCGAGTCGCCACCGATCTTGTGTCGGTCTGACAGCCATTCAGCTAAGGCAGCGATTGGCCGTTCGACGACGTCGCCGGGCTGAACTACCAGGCCTTGATCGGCAAGCCCTTTAAGGAGTATTGCTCGGCCGGTCGGGCCAAGGGCCACTGGGATAGAGGCGACGATTCGTCCGCTGATCTCTTCAGTCGACGCTGCATCGTTTAGAGCAAGCTTGAGAGCTTGGGCGGCGTCGGCGGTGATCGCCTCCGCGATTTCATCCTCATATCCTGCGGTATAGATCAGGGCCTCTGTGAACCGCTTCGGAATGCCGAGCCGGTTGACCCTAATCAGCAAGGCGGGGTTTGAATCAGAAAGACGCAGCAGCTCGGCGTCAACAGTCTCTTCCTCGACTGATTCAGAGAAGGAGGTTCTTGCGCCGTAAGTTCGGTGTCGACCTAGGTCAATAGCGAGGCTCACACTGGACACCCTCGCAGCCAACGGCCCAGGTTCGCAACCTTAGGGCATGGCAAATTGCCCAAACCTCACTCTTAGTATTTGATCCGCCGCATCACGTGGCGAAGTGGTCGGCGATTAGACGTGGCCTTTATGCGACCAGTGCTATCGCTGGAGCATGATTGGGCATCTTCCCCGCCGCAACTCTGCGGGCAATTTCTGCCCGGCCTTCAGGGCATTCAGTGGCGAAAGCGCACCATCCACACAAGACTCCAGGGTTGGCATCGAACTGGTCCTGGGAACATGCATTGCTGATGTTTACCCAGGTGGCGTTTATTGCCTCGGTAGCTTCGGCTACCTTGCGGTCAGTGACTGCAATATCGACTATTCGCTGGCCAAGGTAAAGCAGTCTGGCCCGATCAGGCTGCTCGCTTAGGTCGACCTCAAGTGCGGCCGCGTACAGCATGACCTGCAAGATCTTGTCTTCTCGCCACCTTGATCCGGGAAGAGTTCCGCTCTTGTAATCGCTGACTACCAAGCGGTCGTTGACGCGATCGACCCTGTCGATGATGCCGAGAAACGGTACGTCGCCCAGGTTTACTTCTATTCGTTGCTCAGTAGAAACAACGTCGACGCTTGCCGGGTCTTCGAGTGGCCAAAGACCAGCAATGGCCAACCATGCTTGCCAACGGAACGCCCTGGACTCTTCCTCTGGCAATTCCAGGGACTGAAAGTCCTCTTCGGTAGTGAATTCGTCCCACAGCGTCCGGGCCAGGGCCTTGGCCATGTCCATTGTGCGGTCCTGTGGCGGCATCTGACAAAGGTGCTCAAGGACGACGTGAGCAAAGGAACCAACGAGGGCAGCTTGGCCCGAAGGCTCCGGCAGGCGGTCCACATATTTGAAACGCCACCGGCGAGGGCAGCCGTCGAAAGACGATGCCGAGGAGGGGCTCAGGTGCTTTGGTAAATCCGCCATGTATTGATAATGCCCAACCCCTATGACAGTCCCTGGTATTTCGTCTAAAAACCTCTGGGAGCGTTTATTCCGCCACCCCGGTTTGACCCGCTGCGAGTAGTCCGGCCGTAGGTTCTGCGGCTTTGTCGCAGCCCGCCTCCCAGAATCATCTGGAAAATCAGACCCATAGCCATTCGACCCAGCCCCGAGCGGGCAAGTCCTCCAAGACCACCGCTGCTACGGCGGCGCTGAGTCTGGCGCCGTTGAGCTTGGGGGCGGCGAGGTTGTTGGCGTTGACGTTCTGCGAATACCGACTCGTCTTGTTCCATGGCGGTTCGAGACTTTGGTTTATCTGAGGCTCGGGTGCTGCGGCTAGTCGGGGGAGGTGGAAGCGAAGGGCCCGTCGGTTGTGCTGGGGGTCGCCGGCCTTCTAGGCGAGCCTCAATTACCTCGAACTGCCACTCGGCCTTGTCGATCTGATCGTCTAGCTCATCAACCTGTGCGGCAGTTTGTGCGCCATCAACTTCGGTGGAGACGTTTTGGTATGCGGCCGAGGCCTCTTCGTAAGTTCGGATTAGCTCGGGATCGCCGTTGGCAATCACTGAGTCGCCAAGATTGATTACCCGGTCGGCATTGTCCTTTAATTGCTCTTTGATCTCAGCGCGATCCGCCTCGATCTCAAGCTTTGACTTGGCTTTGACCTTGCGGCCATTCATGAAGCGAAAACCTAGCCACACCAGGCCACCGATGATGATCAGCAAAAGCCACGGGAAACCACCACCAGAACTAGTTGTGCCTTGGTCGACGGCAACACTGGTACTTGGGCTTTGTCCTGAAGTTGTTCCCCCGCTCAAGACATTGGAGAACTGCTCAAGCCCGAGAGCGATGTCGCCCGCCGCAAATGCGCCGGTGGCTGCAGAAATGGCGGCCTCTGGGTCGCCAGAGTTTGAAACGGCCCAGACGTTGTTGTTGGGCTCATATAGAACAATGCTCTGATAGGTCGAGTTCAACTCGTTTAGGTTCGTCAGCAACCCACGAAGTAGGTTCTCGGCGTCCGCAGATGAGTTGTCGGCCTCAACTAGTTGCATGAAGGCGACGCCGGAGTTATTGGCATCGGTGATTCCAGCATCGGCAGCAGACGTGATGTTGCCCTCGATGAACCGTCCGGTTGAATCAAGTTCGGCTGCAATCTCAGCCAGGGACTGGGCCGCCACTGGTGCAGCTGTTGCCAGCACCAGAAGGCCGATGACCGACAGTCCGAAAATATGGTCGAGTAATTTTCTCACGCCGCCAGGATAGTGCTCACCGCCCATCCAAGTCGCTCAGCTCCTAGACAAGACCAATTGGCTCGGGGTTTCCTGGGAGTACCGACGCTGCCTCCACCCCTAGCCATTCTTGGGCTAGCGACGCCAGGTAGCGGTCAAAGCCCATGGTTGTTTGCAGGTTGTCATCAGCGTCGAGTTCGGTCAGCGAAGTCGGTTCTCCCAGCCTCTGATGCTCGACTGGTCCAGCAACCAACATGGTTGAGGCGCTGCCGTGGTCGAGTCCGCCATCGTTCTCGCCCACTCGTCGACCGAATTCGCTGGTGGTTGCAACTAGCACTCGGTCGGCAAATCCCTTCTCATCAGCAAGGTCAAGAAATCCTCCGACTGCTGCACCCAATTTGGTCATTAGGTCAGCGTGTTGCCATTGATGATTGTCGTGAGTGTCGAATCCGCCAAGGGTTGCTTGAACGATTCGTATGCCAACATCGGCCTCGATAAATCCAGCCGCCATGAACAGCTGGCGCCCAAGCTCTCCGCCGTCAGAAAGCATCGGAGACTCCCAGTCAACTTCGGAGTCATCAACATTTCGGGTTTCTTGGGCCAGTCGATAGAGCTGGTTTAGGGATTCGCTGGCCTTACCTTCGCCAAACATCTGAAGCTGTCGTTGGTAGGCCGCGACCGCGTCCCAGTCATCTTGGAGGAACCACATCTGGTCCGGGCTGGTCATGCTCATCGTGGATGCATGCGTTGACAACATCGCCGGACTGATTCCACCAGTAGCCACGCCAACAAGAGGCGAGCCATCATCAAGGGCGTCAGCGAGTCGGCCCAGAAAACCAGTCCGAAGATGATTCTTGCCGTCGGCGTCACCTTGTTCCCAGCGTCTTGTCATCGCAAAGTGAGATAGGTCGCCGCCTATCGGGCCGACCCCTTCGACTGTTGTCAACGATCGTCCCGCCAACGGTGCCAAACCCGGCGCCAGACCTAACCGATCGTCAAGAGGAATGACCTCGTCAGAATCGACCGCCAAGTTGGGTCGTTGGTCGTAATAGGCAGCGTCGTCGGCAGGGACGATCATTGAAGGGCCATCGTTTCCACCATCAAGATGGACCACCACCAGAATCCGGTTGTCCACGGCGCCAGGCATGACCCGTGGAGCCAGGTCTGATGATGCTTCCAATTCAGAGGGCCCGTTGGAAGAACTAGAGTTGAGCACCGCAGGGCGGGCCCCGGTGCTACAAGCAGTTAGCAGCCCGGCGGCTCCCGCCTGTTGCAGAAACAACCGTCGTGACTTTGAAGTGTTTAGGATCGTGCGACTCATGATTGGTTGAACTCCGGGCTGGTTAGTGCGAGGCGGAAGCGGGTGGCTAAGCGATCCTCGGGCGAGATCTGTTCGCCGTCTTTGCGGGGACCGGTTCCTTCAATCGCTTGGTAGGTCTCGTCGCTCACCTCATGTATTGCGCATCTGTCGAGGATGTCATCGGTTGTCATATCGGCACTGAAGAACTGGTTGAAGTCAATGTCGTGGACCAGCGAAGCTCGCGCGAGCATTCCTGATGCTCCGATCCACCGATCGTCAGTAGGCCAGCCGGCGACGTTCGGGGGATCGTAGGGATTCTGTCCGAGCTGCTGGATCCGCCACGTGTCTACGGGAAGACGTTCTTCTTCAGCCATTGTGTCAGCGCCCAGAACCATTGCCCTGACGCCACAGAACCATTCGATTCCCGTCCTTACTCTCGCCATTTTGCTGGCCGAAAATCCCTCGCTTTGAAGAATCATCCGAACCAGTGGCTTGATTTCGAGGTCTTGGTCCTGCCACCAGGCGCCTAGTTCAGCCGCCGCTTTTTCTTCCAGAGGTGCTCCGACCAAGTGAAGCCAAAGCCTGCTGGCCACATGAACAGCGGTTGCGGGCTGGTCACAGAGGTGGTCAACAACTGAAGGGGTGTCCCAGTTACGTTGCTCTCCTAGAAATATTAGAGGGGCACGAAATGAGTCGCGGCGACTCAAACTCACTTCGCCGGTTTCGTAATCAACCGTCCACCCGGCAAAGGCTCGGGCTGCGGCCCGTACATCATCTTCGGTGTAGTTGCCCCGCCCGATGGTGAACAGTTCCATCGTCTCTCGAGCAAGATTCTCGTTCGGGGCAAAGGCGGCAGAACCGTTGCCATCTAGGTAGTTCAGCAGAGCGCCGTCAATCATGAACGCCTGAAGCAGTTCCCTGTAGTTACCCAGCGAGTGTGTCCGAAGTAGGTTTAGCTGGGCTTGAATTTGCTTCGGGCTGTCGGATTTGTCGGCATTGGTGGTCAGGACGCCGTGCCAGAACCAAGTCATTCGCTCACTAAGAGCGGAATCTTGGCCGGCCATGCGTCGGATCCACCAATGCATCAGGTTGTCGGTGTCTACCCACTCGTCACCGGTGACTGGGGGCGACATCGGTCCGATCTCACCTTCAAGCACGTATTCGACCATTTCGGCCGGTTTCATCGGTGCCAAGGTCTCAATCAGCGTGTGAGAGCCGCTAACACTCACTCTTTTAGCTAAATGAGCGGCGCTGACGAATTCTGGTTCGCTTCGTTCCCGCAACATGTGGTGACTATGTATTAAGTGTCATTAAACGATGGTTAAGGACATCTTCATGGTGCCTTCATGTTTGACATGAGACACTAGGGGAGTGCGCTTACTGCTGATCGAAGATGATGCCTCCCTTGCGCGGGTGATTGTGCGTGGTCTCGGAGAAGAGGGTCACGCAGTCGATCATGTTGGAACGGTGGCCGGAGCTGACGAGGCTCTGAGCATCCACGAATATGATCTGATGGTGCTTGACCTTGGTCTGCCAGACGGAGATGGAGCGCGATTGTGTCGGACTAGGCGTTCCCAAGGTGACACGACTCCAATTCTGATGCTGACCGCCCGAGATGATCTGTCGGACAAAGTTGCAGGGCTGGACGCGGGCGCTGATGACTATCTGACAAAGCCATTCGCCTACCCGGAGCTGGCAGCGAGGGTGAGGGCGTTGTTGCGGCGTCCGCCGAGTTCGACCAACCCAATTCTTATGGTGGATGACATCCGCCTGGATCCGGCCGCTCATACCGTCACCAGGGGCGCAATTCTGGTGCCACTGACTCCGCGAGAGTTTTCACTTCTGGATTACTTGATGCGCCGGTCAGGGGAAGTTTGTAGGAGAGAAGATCTTCTCGATCACGTGTGGGATGCAAACTATGACGGACTTTCCAACGTAGTAGACGTGCACGTCGCAAACCTGCGCCGCAAACTCCAAGGACCAGGAATGGATGACCCGATCGAGACAGTAAGAGGAGTCGGTTACAGAATTGGGGGCTTGGCGGCATGAATGCGTTGACCGAAGACGGACGTAAGCCACGCGGCCTGCGTGGCGGGGAACGGCAAACATGAATGCGTTGACCGAAGACGGACGTAAGCCACGCGGCCTCCGTGGCCGGGGAACGGCAAACAAGGACGTCACGACAAGGCAAAGACTCTTTCCGGCTCTGGGTGCCATGGCGCTTACGTTGTTGCTTGCCGGCCCTTTGGTTTGGCTTGCTTATCGAGACTCGATCGATGATGCCCGAGCTGACACTCAAGCTGATGCAGACGAAGCCATTGCAGGAGCGATTCGTTACTGGCGTGACAACGATGAGCCTGCGCCGAAGAACGTCTGGCAGGTGAACCCCGACGGCGACTGGTTCAGCGCGTTTGGTGAGGTGGACACCGAACCCTCCATCATGACTTTGGCCGCTCCGGCTTTGGAGACTGGCACCAATACCCGAGAGTATGACTTCGATGGCCAGTGGCTGGCTCACGCCGAAAAGTGGGCCGAGGAAGAAGTCCTCCTCGCCGTTGTGTGGCGTGGCAACCAGGACGCCACAATCAGAAACGCAGCTTGGATGTGGTCGTTGGTGCTGGCCTCAATCACCGCCCTGGCAGGGTTGGCAGCATGGATGGCGGCGGGGCGGTTGGCGGCGCCAGTTCGAAGAGCCCGAGCGGTCAATCGCGATTTCATCGCCGATGCAGCTCATGAGTTAAGGACTCCTCTTGCGATCATTCAAGCTTCGGCCGGTCACGCTTTGTCCAGAAACAGAAGTGATGACGAGTACCGCGAGTCTCTTAGCGAAATTCTGACCGCGACCGAACGCGCTGGAGTAAGCGTGGGGGAGCTGCTTGAATTTGCCAGACTTGAGGCAGGCCAGGCCAAACCTCGATTGGCGCCGCTAAGGCTAGATCTCATGGTTGAAGAAGTTGCTGCATCGGTGCGAGTAGACGGGACGATCATCGAATCGATTCCGGGCGAGGCCGTGGTCGTCGAGGCGGACTACAACCTGTTGCGTCAAGTTGTTGACAACATCACTCGAAACGCCGCGGCCCGTGCTGACAAGGTGGTGCTTACAACCCACTTGGGCCCTCGGATGGCCCGGATCGACATAGCCGACGATGGCCCGGGGTTTGATCCGGGAATCATCGACCATGTTTTTGAGCGGTTCCGGCGCGGTGACCGGTCAGGGTCAGTTGGGCTAGGCATGGCAATTGCGCGAACAATCGTTGAACTACACGGAGGCACTTGTGTAGCCGCTAACAATGAAGATGGTGGCGCATTAGTAAGCGTCGAGCTGCCATACAAGCACGATTAACCAGGCGATTCAGACGCTGCTCGGCCTAGCCAATTTGATCGGCGGTAGCGGCTAGATCACAATCGGCGGATGGATCTCATCACTGGGCACGCCCAAACCTCGCCTGATCGGCTCGCCGTCATAGACGATCGGCCAGGGTCCGAAGTTCGTCAGATGACCTTCACCGAGTTGGATCTCTACACGAACCAGATTGCGAACGGGATTGCTGGTGTTGGTCTGGAGCCCGGATCGAAGGTGATGTGGCTCGGTCAGAACTCGCTGGAAGTTTTGGCATTTAGTCACGCAGCGCGTAAGGCCGGAATGGTCTCGGTGCCGCTGAACTATCGGCTTTCTGATGACGAATCGATCTACGTCATTAACAATTCCGATTCTGCTCTGGTGTTTGCCGATGCTGGATACGCAGAGTTGTTGGCGCGAATCGCTGATCGCATTCCCGCAGTCAACAAGGTTGTAATTTTTGGTGGGGAACCGGGCCCAGGCCAAGTTAGCCACGACGACTTCTTGGGCTCTGAAGAGGCAGTTGCGGAACCCGAAGAAGGTGTTGCAGGCACCATGATCTACACATCGGGAACTACCGGCAACCCAAAGGGTGCGGTGCGGAAAACAACAAGAGACCCGAAGCTGACAGTTGGACTAATGCAGCTGTTGGGCTACGGGCCAGGCGACATATATGTGACTTGTGGTCCGCTGTATCACTCCGGACCCGGGGGTTTTGCCGGTATGGCTCACGCGATAGGTAACACCGTGGTTTTGCAGCACAAGTTCGATGCCGAGGACTGGCTCCGGTTGATTGACAAGTACAAGTGCTCGTCAACTTTCTCAGCACCAACCCCGATCCGGATGGTCCTAAACCTTGACGAGGAAATCAAGGCGAGATACGACACCTCTTCGATGAAGATCATGGTGGCCAACGCCGCCCCGTGGCCCTTCGCCCTGAAGCAGGATTACGTTAAGGACTTCCCACCCGAGTCGCTATGGGAGATCTACGGATCTACCGAGATGGGTGTTAACACTGTGCTGGCTCCTGAAGACCAGATGCGTAAGCCCGGCTCATGTGGAAAACCGGCGCCCTATGTTGAGGTCTGCCTGTTTGACGACGACGGCAACGTAGTTGACGAACCGATGGCTCCCGGAGAGTTGTATGTTCGCTCCGGCTCGGTGTTTGACACTTACTACAAAGCACAAGACAAGTACGAGGAAGACTCCCGCGAGGGCGACTGGCACACCGTTGGTGACATCGCCTATCGGGATGAAGAGGGGTACCTGTACATCTGCGACCGCAAGAAAGACATGATCATCTCTGGCGGCATGAACATCTATCCCGCCGAGATCGAGGGAGCCCTTGAGCATCACCCCGGTATTTACGAAGTAGCTGTGATTGGGCTTCCGTCTGACGACTGGGGTGAAAGCGTCCTAGCCATCGTGGTTCCCAGCGATGACCAGCTGACCGCTGAAGACGTTCAGGCGTTTGCTCGCGAACACCTGGCTGGGTACAAGATGCCGCGCCGAATCGAGTTCATGGACCACATCCCAAAGACAGGTTCAAACAAGATCCTTAAACGGGAGCTGCGCGAGAAGTTTGGCGCCGCCACCTAGCGACCGACGCGTCGTCTTTGCCACTTTCCAGTCTCTTGCCTTGCCTCAACTTCGTACGGGATCGCTCTATAGGCTTGGTTCCAATTCTTCATCCGAACTAGGTCGGGAAAGAACGACTTCAAATAGCGGTAGATGTAGCGCGGAATTCCGGTCTGTTGATATTGGCCAACGTGTACCAGTTCGTGGGCAAGTAGCGTGCTGGTCCCATCGGGTGGAATTGGTTTCGCCAGGTAGACAAAGCGCCCAAAGGTGATTCCGGCATATCCACCAGGCACAAACGGCACGTTTACGATGCGGACCGTCCGGGCTAGCGATCGATCGATGACGTCATAGGAATCAAGCTCGCTTTCGCTTAGTTCTCGCCCAAATCTTGCCACGCCTTATCTTGCCACGCGTCGGCCGCTAGCTCATACACCTGAAGAAGGCGCAAATACCGGTGATCGTTGATCGTCTGGGACAAGGTCATGTTGAGCTTCTCCGCAATTCGAATCGATGGTTTGTTGTCCTCGCGAATTATTGCCAGCAAGCTTTTGCGGCCCAAATCATTGAAAGCCCAGTCGGCAACAGCGCGAGCGCCCTCAGTTCCGTACCCATTACCCCAGAACTCCGAGCGGATTCGCCAGCCAATCTCTGTTGCCGGGAGGAGTTGGGGGAGGACATCAGGTGTGCTCAGCCCGGCAAAACCCAAAAACTGTCTGTCCGTTTTTCTTTCGATCGCAAGCACTCCATACCCGACCTTGTTCCATTCGGCCGGCATCTGCTCAAACCGAGAACTGGCGTAGTCGATTGAAAGCGGCTTGCCGTCGCCAATGAACTGCATAACTAGCGGGTCTGCACACATCGCGATGAAGGGCTCACGATCGCCAGGTTCCCATGGCCTTAGAGCCAACCTAGAAGTTGCAAGTGAGATCACGCTCGTGAGGTTAGAGGCACTTAAGCTAGCTGTCAGTGAGCAAGCTATCTAAGCCCGTGAATACAACCCGCCTTGCCGGCCGAAACCTCCGACTGGCGAGACTCGGACTGCGCGGCGGTGGCCGATATGCGGTGCATAAAGCGCGCCGCACATTCGCCTCGTCCGAACGCAAGGAATCCCTCGACACTGAGTTTCAACTGAAGACCGCCGAGGACGTAACCGCCGAACTTGGCAACATGAAGGGGGCAATGATGAAGCTGGGCCAAATGGCTAGCTACATCGATACTGGGCTACCCGACCACGTTCGTGCCACGTTGGCTTCGTTGCAGCATGACGCACCTCCGATGGCGCCCGAGTTGGCGGCTCAGCAAATTATGGACGAGCTCGGGTTCGAGCCCGAGGAGCTTTTTGCCGAGTGGGACCCGGTGCCAATTGCTTCCGCGTCGATTGGACAGGTGCATCGAGCGATGACTCGTGAAGGCGAGGCCGTGGCTGTGAAGGTTCAGTACCCGGGCGTGGCCGAAGCGGTGAAGTCTGACCTTGGAAACGCAGGCTGGCTGTTTGGAGCCATGGGTTCGATGTTCCCTGGTCTCGACTCGGGCCCAATTGTGGAAGAGCTTAAGGCCCGTCTGTTTGAAGAGCTTGACTACAAGCTTGAGGCTGAGAACCAGCGGTACTACGCAAAGAGCTACCAGGACCACCCGTTCATCCACATTCCAAAAGTGATCGACCGCTACTGCACCGAACGAATTCTCACCACCGAACTTGTGTCGGGATCGAAGTTCACTGAAGTTCTAGAGTGGTCATCGGAAGAGAAGAACCTGGTAGCCGAGACCCTCTTCCGGTTTAGCTTCGGGGCAATATATGGACTTCACGCCTTTAATGGCGACCCTCACCCCGGCAACTACATCTTCAATCCCGGTGGCCAGGTCGCCTTCTTAGACTTTGGTCTGGTCAAACGATTTACGACCGAAGAAAACGTGCTCTTCCAGGATCTGATCCTGGCGATGGTGATCAACAACGACATGGACATGTTCCGTGAACGGCTTGAGTCAATCAAGATGCTTCCAAAGGACAACGACTTCACCAACGAAGAGATCTATGAGTACTTCAAGTACTACTACAACTACGTCTTAGAAGATGCCGTGATCACCATTGATACCGAATATGCCGAAGGTGGCGTCGCTCACATTTTCGAGGCGGGTGGCCGTTTCGGGGATCTTAAGAAGGCCCTGAACGTTCCGCCGTCGTTTGTTGTTTTGCAAAGGATCACCTTGGGCCTAATGGGGATCTTCGCTCAGCTTGACGCAACGGCGAACTTCCATCGCATCGCCAGAGAATTGTGGCCCTTCGTCGAGGGCGAGCCCTCAACTGAGATGGGCAAAATTATCGCGCAATGGGAGTTAGAGAAGAAGCGCTTGGACGAGACCTAGACGGGGCGACTAGCGCGCTCTGGAATGCAGTGGCCGTCAGGGCACATGTCGGGCCAGGCGCCTGCGTTGCCAATGAACAACCGGGGAGTGGCATCGGTCTGTTCGCTCACAAGGGCCACGATCATTTCAACAAATTTTAGGTGGGTGCCTACCGTCTTAGCCCGCACCATTTTGATGCCGACCGAATCTGCGGCTTCACGGGCCTGATGGTCGAGGTCGAACAGGACTTCGGTATGGTCGCTAACAAATCCAAGTGGGACCACGCAAACCGTCTGAGATTCACTGTCGCTGGAAGCGGCAATTTCTGCGAGGTGATCGCAGATGTCGGGTTCTAGCCATGGAATATGTGGTGGTCCACTGCGGCTTTGATAAACCAAGTCCCACGCCCCCTGGTGGCCAAGTTCGGTCGCCACTAGCCCGGCCGCTTCGGCAAGTTGTGACTCATAGTCACATGCTGCAGCCATTGAGTTCGGAATCGAGTGGGCGGTAAAGACAAGGCGTTGCCCCGGCTCATAGACCTCGGCGACTCGCTCGGTCACAGCAGTGATGAACAGCGGGTGATTGTAGAACAGTCGCAGTTTCTGCAAAATTGGCGCGCCGTCAATGGGGTCGGTTGCAGCGCTTATGTTCTCGCGGTACTGGCGGCACCCCGAGTAGGACCCGAATGCCGAGGTGGCAAAGACTAAGCAATGCTTGATCCCGTCGGCTTTCATCCGGGCCACGGTGTCGCCAACGTATGGTTCCCAGTTGCGATTGCCGAAGTACACGGGCAGATCGATGTCCGATTCAGCGAACTTCGCAGCGACTGCTTCGATCAGTGCGAGGTTCTGGTCATTGATGGGTGAGCGACCCCCAAACATCGCATATTGCTCGGCCACGACTGCCAGTCTTTCGTCTGGCACGTTTCGACCCTTGGTCACGTTTCGAAGAAACGGCATAACGTCTTCGGGCCCGTTTGGGCCACCAAAGGAGAGCACCATTAGTGCGTCGATAGTCACGAGTTGTTTGTAGCAGCCTTCAACAGCGGTTGTTAGCTGGCCATTGTGGCTAGCAGCTCGTCGCGATCTTCTTCGGCGCGTCTGTTCTTGCTTGCGATCTTTTGTGCGGCAATAACCGAACGCCGGCTGGGCGACCTAGGAGTGTGGCCAGCGAGTGCTCGTTCCTCGTCGTTTTCGCCACCCCAGATGCCGTGTTCGTAGTTCTGGCGTCCGGCCGAGAGGCATTCCATCATCACTGGGCAGGCGCCGCAGATGGAGCGTGCCAACAGCTCACGTTCACGCCGCCGTTCGGGTCGTTCTGATGCTGGCCCGAAGAAGACCTGGGTCATGCCGTTGCATAATCCGGCATCTTTCCAAGCGTCGTCAGTTTCGAGATGAGTTTCAAAGTCGATGTCCACGGCGGGGTCTTCTCCATTGCTAACTATCCATTAGATTTAACGCAAATTTGAGCGACTGGTCAAGAAGTTTAACTCGATGTTGACTATCACAAAAAGAGATGTCCCTCTATTCCGTTGGGTAAATCGAGAAGATGAACCGCTAGATATGGCCCAAAATGGTTCGCCTGGACTAGCAAGTCGACTCAGCGCCAGGCAGGTTCTGGGGATTTATTGCATCCAAACACACCTCCCTATCTGTAAATCTGATTCAGTCAGCCCGACTATGCTGTTCCCATGACAAACCCACCTCCCAACCTCCCGCCTCCTGGCTGGTATCAAGACCCAGAGGGCCACCCCGGCCTCCGCTGGTGGGATGGGTCAACTTGGACTCAGGACCGAACCGCAGCCGCTGTTCACGAGGCGCCGGGTAACAACTTGCGCGACGTTGGCGACTGGCTGAGCTTTACGTTTCGGGTGGTAAAGGAACGGGCTGGCCACCTGTTCACGCTGGTGGTCGCTCTTTCGCTGCCGGTCGGACTGCTTGTCTCGTTTGCTGTTTGGCGGATCTTTCGCCAAATTAGCTTTGACCTTGACACAAACAACGCCGACTTTGACTTCAACGGCCCGTCCGCATTGGAGTGGATGTTCGGCGGCGCAGTTCTAGTAGCTTCTTTAGTTTTCTCGATGGCACTGTATGGAGCGATGCAGCGCCAAACGATGGCTGCCGTTCTGGAGCGGCCCGAACCCTGGTCAAAATCGTTAACCGAAGGCCTGGCCAAGGCGCCGAAGCTTTTGGGCAATTACTTTCTTTTGGTTCTGGCGGCTATGGCGCTGGTGATTGCTATTAGTGTTCTGACCGCCGTTGTCCCGTTCCTGGGCATCCTCGGGTTCATCGGTCTTTTCTTCATGCTCTTTGTGGCAATCGCAAGACTGTTTCTGTTCATGCCATCGGCTACTTGTTCGCCTGCAGGCACTCCGACTATCAAGACAACCTTGGCGTTAAGCAAGAACTATGCGATGCCGATGCTTGGTCGGGCGCTGCTGCTGTTTCTAATTCTGATAGGAATCAGCGTTGCGGGATCGGTGATAACCGGACCATTTTCTGCCGGCGTAGCCGAGATCGACCCCAACTCGACGAGATTCAACTTCGTTGACCTATTCGGTGACAACTACGCCCAGTTTGCGCTAGTCCAGGTGCTCAGTTCGCTCATCAACGGGATTGGAATTGCGGTTATCGCCGCCGGCACATCGGTGGTCTACAAAGATCGCGACGGACCTCTTGATCCAGCAATTGGCTTGGATCCACAACCTGTTGGGTTTGGTCAGTAAGCCAAGCTCTCGGAAGTTTCTGAGCGCATCCGATCCTTGTATTCGGTCAGCTCGGCCAGAACCCCATCGTCTAGTTTGGGCTCTTCGTAGTTGCCCAGTGCTTTGGCTGCCATGTTTAAACCGCGGGTGTTTGCGTCTACCGCACCGAGGGCGTTCCATTGCTCGTAGCTATCGCCGTCCATCAGCTCAGGCATAAAGAAGGCGCTTTCGAAGTTTGCCAAAGTGTGTTGAGTACCTAGGTAGTGGTCGCCAGGTTCTATCTCACGCACCGCAGCCATCGCAGGGTCAAGCTCGTCCATGTTCACGCCAGATCCGAGCCGGTACATCATTCGCATCTGCTCCCCGTCGAGCATTGTCTTTGCATAGCTTTGGCATAGTGCTGATTCGAGGTAGCCCGTAGTAGACAGCACAAAGTTTGCGCCCGCCATCAACACGCCATACATGTTCCGAGCGGCCTCATATCCAGCTTGGGCATCAACCAGCTTTGACGACGAGCACCCGCCGCTGCAACGCCACGGCAACTCATAAAAGCGGGCCAACTGCCCGACCAGCATGTTGATGTGGTCTATCTCAGGTGTCCCAGCGAGAGGTGCTCCAGAGTTCATTGCCACCGTGGCCGTCCACTGCCCATAAACCGACGGCGATCCTGGGCGAACTAGCTGCATGAACGCGACTCCAGCCAAGGCTTCTGCACTTAGCTGAGCCACTGCGCCCACCGTGGAGGCTGGCGTGCTCGCCCCACCAAGCACAAATGGACTGAAGAGCATTGCTTGGTTTGCCCTGGCGTAGATCTTCACTGCATCAAGCATCGTCTGGTCCCAGACCAGAGGTGAATTGCAATTGGCTAGCGAAGTGCTGACGGTGGTGTTAGCTACCACGTCATGACCATGAACGATGCCCATCATGTGCAGGGACTGCTCGGCTCGCTCTTTCGAAGTAACTGACCCCATCAGAGGTTTGTCGCTGTGGCGCAAGAGGCTATAGGTCATCTCTAGATGTCGATGGGGGACTGGAATGTCCATGGGTTCGCACAACACGCCACCGGCCATGTGCATCGACGGTTCCATGTGGGCGATCTTTGCGAAGTTGTTGAAGTCTTCCAGAGTGGCGTGTCGTCGTTTGTTGTCCATGTCCAATACAAACGGAGCGCCGTAAGAAGGTGTGAACACGGTGCGGCTGCCTCCGAGGGCGACATCCATCCCAGGCGTTCGTGACTTCATCACATACTCAGGCGGCGCAGTCGAGATCAATGACATAAGAAGCTCGCGGTCAATTCGGACGCGGTATCCATCGATGCTGGCGCCGGTGCTGGCCCACATCGAGATTGCTTCGTCATCTCTGAACTCGATGCCGACCTCTTCCAGCATGGTCATCGAAGCATCATGGATTCGCAGTAATTGTTCGTGGGGCACCAAGTCCATATACGGGATGCCACGTTCCAATGGTGGCAGGCGATGCACAACTTTCTCGGTGCGAGCCGTCCGGCGAGCGCTGCGCCCCCTTCGGCGTGGAGCTGGAGAGTGGTCTGCTGTGGTGCTCATCGGATACTCCTAGGTGCGCTGCTCTACAAGCGCCGTAGTCAGTGCTTCAAGCAGGGCGGTTTGGGCCTCGGCGTCGCCACCCGGGCCCGTACGAATTACTTCTGATAGTTCGGGTAGCGGGGTTTTGCTGTTGTGTTCCCAAGTCACCATCCGTTCGGTGATGTTCCGGGGATTGAGCGCCGCAATTCCAAGCCCGGCTTCTACAGCGGCCTGGACGCCTGAGAGCATCGGGCACTCCAGCACGGTGCGCCAAGTTGCACCGGATCTCTTAAGGGACTCTTCGGCGGTTTCTAGATACACAAGCCCGGGTCCGAAGCTGACAACCGGCACGGGGTCGGCGATAGGAAAGATGTGTTCGTCGCTGTGGACCCAGGCCAGCTGCTCGGTCCAGAGCACGACGTCGTCGGGCCGGACGTCACTGGCCTCGATCTGGACGACGGCGATGTCGACGGCGCCGTCATCTAGCCACTCGCGAACGATTCCACTTAGCTCTACTCGTACTTGGAGCCTCACTTGGGAGTACATGCGGCCGAATCGGGCCAGCACGTCAGCCAACGCTCCGCCCCGAAGATCTTCGTTTGTCCCGAGGCGGATGACGCCTTCGAGGTCGGAGCGGCTTAGGTGGGCAACAGCCTCGTCGTGTGCTTCCAGCATGCGATTTCCATATTGCAGAAGATCGCGCCCATCAGGAGTCGCCTCGATTTCGGAGCCTCGCTTGACCAGATCCATTCCGACCCGTTCCTCAAGGCGCTTGATCTTCCAACTGATCGCGCTTTGGGTCATGCCCAGCTGAACCCCAGCCTCTGTGAAGGTGCCCGTTTGGACGACGGCTCGAAGGGCCCGCAAGGATTCGACGTCAAGCTTCATAAATCGCAGTATGACAGATATTGACAAGCATGCAATAAAGGCATGACAATCACTTGTGTGAAGAATTCTCTTGGAGAAGACAAACGCAAGTCGTTTCATGGTGTGATTGTGGCCGTAGCGATGCCCATGAAAGATGCGGGCGAAGCTATTGACGAAGTCGCACTACTGGATCACCTCGATTGGTTGCTTGACGCCGGAGTACATGGATTATTGGTGCTTTCCGGTACCGGTGAGTACGCCTATTTGCGGCCCGAAGAGAAGCGGCGAGTAGTTGAAATGTGTCTGCCTCATATCGATGGCCGAGTGCCGGTGATGGTTCAGACATCGGAGATGAGTGTCAGCGACACCATCGAGTCTTCCAAGCACGCGGCCGACCTGGGCGCCGACTCGTTGATGGTTCTGCCGCCCTGGCTTGAGAGCCCGTCGGAGCGAGGAATCCTGTATCACTATGAGCGGGTGGCCCAGGCGGTTGCCAGTGACATCGTTCTCTATAACACCCCGGCTGCCAGCGGCGTAGAAATCACTCCTGCGATGTATCGGAAGCTATTGGCAATAGACAATGTCCGCTACATGAAGGACAGCCAGGGCGACCTCAGCCGCATCCAGACATTGGCCGCAATCTCAGAAGGCACAAACGCTAGCGTCCTGTGCGGGGTTGACCCGCTTGCGCCCTACGCGTTGATGGCCGGCGCTGTCGGAATGATTTGGGGTTGTGCCAACATAATGCCGCACGAGTGCGTCCAGCTAGTTGCCCATATCGAGGCCGGCGAGATCGCCGAGGCGCTAGAGCTTTGGAAACTGATGTGGCCCGTGAACGCATTCATGTGGGAGAACGAAATCGATGTTGGGTTTCTGCCCGGTGTGAAGACCGCAGCCGAAATGATCGGCCGCAAGATGGGCCCGCTACGTCGACCACAAATGCCAGTGACTGGCACCGGACGCCTTGCCATTGAAGCGGCGCTATCGACGTTGCCTATCAACGGAATCGATCGGTCTCGCCTGAAGTGGCGTGAATGGGGCGATGAACAGGATTGGCTAGTGAGAAGATCAGAATCTAAGTACGACACCGGAGAAACATCATGAGCCCATCAGCAACAGGCCCGTCACGAGCCGCCCAGCTCGCAGGTTCACTACAGCTGTCCACCGAAGCCGTTATTGGTGGTCGATCAGTAGCGTCAGCAAACGGTGAGACGTTCCAGACCATCAACCCGGCTACGGGCGAAGCGCTTGCGCAGATAGCCAAGTGCGGGTCCCAAGACGTCGACCGTGCGGTGGCCGCCGCTCGAGCCGCGTTGGATGGCCCTTGGGGGCGGATGAGCCCTGGCGACCGCAAACGCCTGATACTGCGGTTCGCAACCTTGGTAGAAGCTCACGCAACCGAGCTGGCCGCCATCGAGACTCTTGAAGGCGGCAAGCCCATCACCGACACCGCCGAGATCGACTTGGTCGAATCAATAGAGGTGATCCGCTGGCACGCCGAAGCCGCCGACAAGGTTAATGACCAGCTAACTCCCAGCGGCCAAGGCATTGTGTCCATGGTGGTTCGCGAGCCAGTGGGCGTAGTTGGCTGTGTCCTGCCGTGGAACTTCCCGTTGTTGATGGCGGCTTGGAAGCTTGGTCCGATCTTGGCAACTGGCAACACGTGTGTTGTGAAGCCGGCCGAGCAGACCTCGATGACAACAATTCGTCTTGCCGAACTGGCAATCGAAGCGGGCATCCCCGATGGCGTGTTCAACGTGGTGCCGGGATTCGGTCCAGAGGTTGGGGAACCATTAGGACGTCACCCCGGTGTTGATGCGGTGGCCTTCACAGGATCGACCGAAACCGGCCGACGCTTCCTTCACTACTCGGCCGACTCCAACCTGAAACGAGTCCTGCTTGAGTGTGGCGGCAAGAACCCCTTTGTTGTGATGCAAGACGCCGACGATCTTGACTCGATTGCCGATCATGCGGCCAATGCCATCTACTGGAACGGCGGGCAGAACTGTTCCTCTAACTCCAGGCTGATTGTTCATCGCTCTCTTAAGGAAGACCTGCTTGGGCTGCTTGTAGAAAAAAGTAGAGACTGGATCGTTGGCGACCCGCTGGATCCGGCCACTCGCATTGGGGCGATGATCGAACCGGCGCATCTAGACAAGGTGATGTCAAACATTGCGTCGGCCAATGAAGAGGGTGCGAACTGTGTACTTGGTGGCAACCAGGTGCTCAGTGAGACCGGCGGCTCGTTCGTGGAACCGACTGTGTTCGACAACGTCAGACCGGGAATGCGTTTGGCCATTGAAGAAGTGTTCGGACCCGTTCTGAGTGTGATCGAATTCGATCAACCCGAAGAAGCTATTGCTATTGCCAACGACACTGCCTATGGGCTTGCGGCGTCGGTGTTCACGTCAGATCTTCGAACGGCCCATCTTGCAGCGCGAGCAATCAACGCCGGCACCATCACCGTCAACACCTACGGCGAGGGCGACGTAGGTACTCCGTTTGGTGGGTTTGGACTGTCTGGGTTCGGTGGGCGAGACAAGAGTCTTCACGCTCATGACCAGTACACAGAACTCAAAACCATTTGGATTGACCTTGCATAGTCGGGACCTAGCTTGAAGGTAAGTCTCCTACCGGTCTATGACCAGTCCAATGGATGGCATGAGGTTCTTGGCCCGCCGCCTGAAGCCAACGTGCTTCGGGGCGACATTAACTGTGACTACTTGATAATCGGCGCGGGATACTCCGGCCTGGCGGCAACTAGGCGCCTTGCCGAATTGGAACCGTCGGCGTCGATTGTGTTGATCGAGGGCGACAGGATCGGAAACAACGCTGCGGGTCGATCATCGGGATTCGCTATTGACCACGCCCACAACCTGAGGGCCAAAAGCTTCGCCGATGCCAAGCGCCAGGCAATCGAGGCGGTTCAAATGAACCGCGCCGGGTTGGACTGGCTCGGCAACACAATTATGCGCGAGCGGATCGATTGTCAGTGGGTCAAAGAAGGCAAGTATCACGCTGCGGCGACCACTCGTGGCGAACGGATGTTAGGCAAGTTCGCCGAAAGCCTGGACGCAATCGAGGAGGACTACACGCTTCTTGATGGCGCCGAGTGCCAAGCAATTTTTGGATCGAGGTATTACACCAAGGCGTTGCATGCGCCCCACAGCTATCTCGTGCAGCCCGCGGCAATGGTTCGAGGCTTGGCTCAGACAATGCCAACTAACGTTGTGGTCTATGAGAAGTCGATGGTTCGAGCCGTTGACTACGGGCCACCCCACATAGTACGCACCGATTCCGGCTCGGTAACTGCTCCAGTCATGGTCCTAGCTACCAATGGGTTCACCGAAGGTTTCGGATTCCTCCAGAAGCATCTGATCCCACTGATCACATGGGGATCGATGACTCGCGAACTAACGGCCGCTGAATCCGAGCGGATTGGCGGCGCACCGAGCTACGGCATTATCGCAGCCCACCCAGCGGGCACGTCGGTACGCCGGGTCACCAGCCCAAACGACCGGATCCTGGTTCGGAACATCTTCTCGTTCTCCAAAAAGTCTGACTTCGTCAAGCGCAAGGCTTGGGCGGCCAAGACCCACCGCAAGTCATTTGTTGGCCGCTGGCCAGAACTGGCAGATGTGCCCTTTGAGCACAGCTGGGGAGGAGCCTTAAGTCTCAGCCGCAACGGTGCTCCGGTCTTTGGCGAACTTCGGCCGAACGTTTACGGCACCGTCGTGCACAACGGAGTCGGCATCGCCCGAGGAACTATCAGCGGTAAGTTGCTGGCCGAGATGATCGTCGGCGAAGACTCTGAGATGCTTCGCCAGATGCAAGCGAAAGACCGGCCCAACAAGAACCTGCCGTTCCAGGATCTAGGAGTACGAATTAACGCCCGAGCCCGAAGGCTAATCGCCGGCCGCGAAGAGTAAGGGTAAACCCCAAAATGACGCTTCTGTCATAGGTTTATCGGGCTATAGCCCGATAAACCTATGACAGAAAGGGATCTGGGCTGTCTTCCAGCACTGCATCAGACAGCGCCTGAGAGTCGGGCTCCTCTTCGTTCGGTACAAAGCAGCCATTAACTTCGTAGCCGTCCATGTGCTCGATGCCGGGTTGGCTGGGTTCGGTGATCTCAGGCTCGTCATCTCGCCAGAACGCCAATTTCGAAAGCCAGGACATAGGCGTCAGTTTAGACGTCTAGAAGCTCGGGGTCGATCAGCCCGGCCTTCTCGACGATGTAGTCCTTGCGGGTTGACACATCCGAACCCATCAAGACCCCAAACAGATGTGCAGCTTCTGACGCTTCAGCTCCGTCTTGCATGCTCATTCGTTTTAGTAGACGAGTCTCGTGGTTAAGCGTGGTGTCGGCCAGCTCGTCCACGTTCATTTCGCCCAGACCCTTAAAGCGTTGCCAGTACTTGTCACCCATCTTGTGCTCCTCGTGAAGCTGCTCGCGTTCCTCGGGGGAATACGCGTAGTACTGAGTGCCTTTGTGTTTGCATGCGAACAGAGGGGGCTGCGCCGCATAGACCATCCCGTGTTCGAGTAACGGTCTCATGTGATGATAGATGAGGGTCAAAAGTAGACAGCGAATGTGGCTGCCGTCGACGTCGGCGTCACACAGGATGATGATTCGGCCATAGCGGCAAGCGTCAACGTCGAAGTCTGCGCCGGAACCTCCGCCGATTGCGGTGATCAGGGCCTGGGCTTCTGCGTTATCGATGACCTGTTTCAGGCTGGCTTTGCCAGCGTTAACAACCTTGCCTCTAAGCGGAAGTACCGCAGTGAACTCCGCATCGCGGCCGTTCTTTGCGGGGCCAGCCGCAGAATTTCCTTCCACAATGAGAATCTCAGAATCCGGACCATGAACCCGACAGTCCGCCAACTTGTCCGGCATGCCGGTTGAGGAGAGGTTTGCCGCCTTGCGTTTCAGGTCAAGCTGCTGCTTGGCTGAAACGCGGTTGATGACGGCCGAGGTCAACTTCTCTCGAAGCCCATTGATCTGCCCCTTCTTTCCGCCCCCATCCATCCAGTCCGAAAGGCCGGCCTTAACTGTGTCATAGACAAGTGACTGCACTTGAGGCGTGCCCAGTTCCTGCTTTGTCTGGCCTTTGAATTGTGGTTCGGGGAAGGTCACTTTGACCGCAGCTACTAGGCCTTCTTGGACGTCGTTGCTAGTGGCTCGATCGTCATTGGACTTCGCCAACTTCTTCAGCTTTCGAGCGTCGTTGAGGAGGCGGTCGTTAACCGTACGCAGCAACGCCCGTTCAAAACCGGCAACGTGGGTGCCGCCTTCTGAAGTGGGAATCGTGTTTACGAAGCTGACTATTTTGGGTTCGAAGCTTTGCACCCAGCGAGCGGCGATATCGACGGTGCAGTTTCGGGTGACCGTTTTCATCTTCCCGTCAACCGGTACCTTCTCTTCAAAGGTGGCGTCGGTGTGAAGGCTGATGATATCTGTGACTGCTGGGGCTGAAGATAGGAAGTCGACATAGTCGGCGAGACCGCCTGCAGCGACGAATTCTTCGGGCTTACCGCCGCCGGCCCTCTTGTCGTGCAGCTTTATGTGCAGACCTGGAACCAAGAAGCAGACACGGGCTACGTGTTCACGAACTTTCTCCCGGTCAATCTTTGCCTCGGGGTCAAAGATGTCAAGGTCGGGCCAGTAGCGAATTCTGGTGCCGGTCCTGGAGGCGGGAATCTTCTTGACCTTGGCCAATTTTGATGTTGGCTTGAATTTGCCGGCAGCGTTGTAGTTGCCCGGCAGGCGGTCAACAAAAACAAGACGGTGCGTGGCCCCGTCCCGATCAACCTCGGCCACCAGCTTCTTTGCCAGTGCGTTGACCACCGATGCACCTACGCCGTGTAGGCCACCCGATGCTGAGTAGGCACCGGAGCCGAATTTTCCGCCAGCGTGCAACTCTGTAAACACCACCTCGAGTGCGGTACGGCCGTCTGGCTTTTTGTCGATTGGGATACCGCGGCCGTCGTCGCTTACTTCGATAGAGCCGTCGCGATGGATGTTGACTTCAATGTGGCCCGCAAAGCCAGCAGCAGCTTCATCGACTGAGTTATCGATGATTTCCCAGACCAAGTGATGAAGGCCTTCTTCACCGGTGCCCCCGATGTACATTCCAGGGCGTTTACGAACGGCATCGAGGCCCTCGAGGATTTGGATCTGCGATGCGTCATATCCGGAGCCCCGCTTTTTGCCAGCCGGCTTTTTCTTGGCTGGCGTTTTCTTTGCCGGCGTTTTCTTGGCTGTCGCCTTTTTCTTAGCTGGGGCCTTCTTCGCCGCCTTTTTAACTACCAACGCAAAGTCCCTATTGCCAAAATCCGATGAGGTGTGACCTTACCTAAGCCGTCACGGCGAGTGGGTTTCATTCCCACAGATTGCGGTGAATTGTCGGGTTTGGTCGGGGCGCTAGCTTGGCCGACGATGGCAACGATTCGTTCGGGCATCCCGATCCACGCATAATCAATGCGGCGGTCATCTTTGAATTTGGTAATGCGAATGCCAGAACCACCACGCCCTTTGGCTGGCAACTCGTCGGCCAAAGTCGACTTTGTCGAACCGGTGTCGGTGACGGTAATAACGACGGCGTCGCTGACCGCTTCCCCGGCGGTAACGACCTTGGCATTGCCTTTAAGGCTCATCCCGGCGACTCCCTTAGCGCCAGGGCCCTGAATCGATATGCCGTCGGCCTTGGTGCGCAAGGCTTGGGCGTCCGAAGCCAGAATCACGATGTCTGATGCCGGGTCGCAAGTAAACACAGCCGCCAAGCGATCTCTGTCACCAAGTTTGATTACGGACCGGCCGTTGCTGACATCGGCCAGTGCCTGGCGATCCAGTCTCTTTACGACACCGCCTGCAGTCACCAGCACTAGTGGATGGTCCTCCGACGATGCGCCGCCAGAGAAAATGCCAAGGACAGTCTCGCCCCTGTCTGCGTTAAACACTTCTGAGATGTCGCGTCCACGGCTTCGACCACCCACCTCTGGGACGTCAAACACCAGCTTCGTGAGAAGTCGGCCCGTGCTTGTGATGGCATAGATTTTGGCTTGGGTACTGGTGACAACCACGTTGGCTATCACGTCGTGTCGGCTTTGGGTGTAGCTCTTGGTGACACCCAGCGGCTCTCGCCCGATCAGGCCAGATGCGGCCAGTGAAACAACACACGGTTCGTCGGGGACGTCGGCGATTATCGCTTCTTCGAGCTCGTCGAGGTCGATAATGGTGTCGGCTTTGACAATCTTTGTGCGCCGCTCGGTGCCGTACTTTTCTGCAACTTCGTCGAGTTCTTTGAGAACGATGGTTCGACGTCGGGCCTCTGACCCAAGAATCTTCTTAAGCTCGGCAATCTTGGTCTTAAGGTCAGCCATCTCATCAACCAGCTCGTCATAAGCAAGCGCAGTGAGACGACGCAGCTTGAGCTCAAGGATGTACTCGGCCTGGTCCCAGCTGAGTTCTAGATCTTTTTGTAAACGCTTGCGGGCCTCGTCAGTGTTCTTTGATGTGCGGATGATCTTGACCACGAGGTCGATGTTGTCGATCGCAATGATCAGACCCTCAACAAGGTGAAGCCGTTCTTCAGCTTTGCGAAGCCGGTATTCGGAGCGCCGCACGATGACGTCAAGGCGATGAGTCACGTAGTGAAGGCATAGGTCATAAAGACCCAAGGTGGTTGGAACACCCTCCACCAGGACCACGTTGTTTATGCCAAAGCTCTCTTCCAAAGGTGTTAGCCGATACAGCTTTTCAAGAAGCGCTTCAGGGTTGACCCCCGTCTTGCACTCGATCACTAGCCGTAGGCCGCTGTGGCGATCACTTAGGTTCAGCACGTTCGCAATTCCGCTGATCTTCTCGGCCTTGAGAAGATCGTTGATCTTGGACATGACACGCTCAACGCCAACTAGGTAGGGGAGTTCAGTTATCTCAAGGCCTTTACGGGCCCGGGTGATGTCAACCACCTCAGCCTTGGCCCGGGTGCGGAACGTGCCTCGGCCAGTTGTGTAGGCCTCTTCCAATCCGTCGTCAATAACTGTTGCACCAGTTGCGAAATCGGGGCCCTTGACCGCTTTCATCAGCTCTTTGATTGTTGGCTTCGGGCGGCGCTGGGTCATGACGATCCGGATAGCGGCCGCAACTTCCAACAAGTTGTGGGTGGGCATGTTTGTAGCCATGCCCACCGCAATTCCGGATGTTCCGTTTACTAACAGGTTCGGCAATATGCCAGGCAGACAAACAGGCTCAAGCGTCTCGCCGTCATAGGTTGGTTCAAAGTCGACAGTGTCTTCACCGATTTCGCCTAGCAAGTCCATGGCCGCAGAGGTAAGTCGGCACTCGGTATAGCGGTAGGCGGCTGGCGGATCATCTAGGGAACCGAAGTTGCCCTGGGGGTCAACGAGGGTGACCGGTCGGGCAAAGTCTTGGCCGAGTCGGACCAAAGTGTCATAGATCGCTGAGTCACCGTGTGGGTGGAACTTAGCCATAACGTCACCCACGACGTGGGCACATTTTCGATGGGGGCGATCTGGGTACAGACGCATCTCTCGCATCGAGTAGAGAATCCTTCGTTGCACTGGCTTAAGGCCGTCTCGCACATCTGGGATTGCTCGTGAAGTGATTACTGAAAGTGAATAGGCAAGGAAAGATTCTCCAAGTTCTTCGCTAACCGGAACGTCTATGACCTCCCGTGCAAAGCTCCCTGGAAGCAGCTCTCCTTGCCCCTTCGTTTTCTTGTTAGACCCGCGCTTTGACGCCACCAAAGCGAACCTAGCCTAACTTTTCAGACCTACTGAACACCCCGCCTGCCCTTAAACTGCCATGGCGGAGCTGTTCGTTGTATTTATGGATTAACGACGGCGCCTGCGGCGTTGTGCGTCGATCTTCCGCGCTGATTTAACAACGTCTTCCAATCGATCTGACACCACAGCTGATGCCGCGCCAGCGCCGAGGTCAAGCTCGGGTGCTAGTGCTTCAAGTACTGCGCTTACGCTTACACCCTGCTCGGCTGCGAAGCCGTGCCACTGGTCATGAGCGTCGTCACTTACATATGCATGGAGAGCCTTGCGGCCATTATCTGCAGACATCTGGTAACTGATGCCTTTCTGTTTGTGGTTGGTAACCGGTTTGATGTAGCCAAGTGGCTACCTTGCGTCTCAAAGTCTAGCTCAAGTCGCCCGTTGTAACTGCGTTCACAACTACAGACGCCGATGGATTCACCCAGAATTCATCGCCGACGACAACGGTCGGGACCGTCTCATTTCCATCGGCAACCGAACGAACGAACTTAGCCGCTTCGGGATCATCCCAAATATTGTGCTTAGTCAGCGAAATATTGGCCTTGCTGAGCTTTCGTTCGAGCATCATGCAGAAGGGGCAACCAGGACGCCAGTAATAATCGACTTTTACTTGACTCATAAATGCTCTAACCCAATCTTTTTCAAAAATGTTCCAAAATGAAGCGCTAACAACGTTATATCGGCACTCAACGTGTTCTTATTGAATCGAATTTCGACCAGTCAACTTGCCTTCGACTACGTCGTGACGCTCGAAATAGGCTGATATGAAGCCGGACGCGGTGGCCACAACAGGCAAAGCAAGAAAGGCTCCGGCCGCACCAAACAAACCGGTTCCGGCTAGAACCGCCGCAATTGAGACCCCAGGATGAAGATCAAGCGTTTGGGCGGTGATGCGAGGCTGCAGCACGTAGTTCTCGATCTGCTGATAGAGGACCACCGCAATGATCACCACGATTGCCTTACTTGGTACTGATCCCAGCGCAACAAGAACCGGTAGCGTGCCGGCGATATAAGTTCCGATGGCAGGAATGAACTGAGAAATAACGCCAACCCATAGCCCGAGTGCCAAAGCTGAGGGCAAACCAAGGGCTGCAAAGACCGCCCAGTGGAATGCGCCCGATATCAGCGCAAGCAGTATGCGTGAGGAGATGTAGGCGCCGGTTTTGCTAATGGCGAGTTCCCAGATCTCAAGTACTCGGTGTTGGCGCTCGGCGGGCATGAATGAGCAGACTGTCCGTCGCAGGCGGGGGCCATCTGACGTCAGGTAGAAAGTTAATAGCAGGACCGTCAGAGTCTGAAAGAGTGCCCCGGCAGCAGTGGTCCCAATGGTTACGACATCTCCTAGGCGCGATGCCATCTGCTCGGCTGCCCCTCCGTTTTGTAGTCTGTCGAGCAGTTCTTCGGTGGCTAGCGAGAGTCCGAAACGGTCTTCCAGCCAGTCACGGCCGTCACGAAGATAGTCGGGCAAGTCTTGTGCCAGCTCAGTGAGCTGACTTGCGATCAGGGTGCCCATCAGCGCTAGAAACGTGACCACCAATACAAGCACACCAAGTAAAGAGATCGCAGTTGAGACGCCGCGACGAATGCCGCGGCTGACAAGATTCTCTACCACTGGCTCGAGGGCGAAAGAGATAAAGAGCGCAAGCACTACTTGGGTTAGCAGGCTGCTTAGCTGACTTGCCACCGAATAAGTTGCCCACAGAGCAACACCGACGCCCCACCAAAGGAAAATTCCGCGGCGCACCCATGTAGGAACTTGGTTGCCTTCGGTCACGTTTGTGACACTAGTGCGGCGCCATTTGATTTCGGCGGAGCGACGTTCTCTCGCGACCCCAGAAATCGGGTGCCTTAAGCAGGGGTCGAATCTGAGCGGTCGACAGAGTGCCAACTTCTAGACCGGTCTCCACATCGTGAATCACGACTAGCTGAGTTTGTGGTTCGAGGCGGGCGAGTAGCGAATCCAGTGACTCATCAGCCCACGCCCTTGGCGCATCCTCGGCCCGGACCATCATGTCTGACACCGTCGTCCAAGATTGGGCCGCTGGCTCTAGGCCCCCGCCAACCGCAGGTACCACGTAACCAACAGGTTCAGTACCCCAGCGAGTTACCGGGTATGCGGTGTCAGCGCCATGAACCCCACTCCAATTCAAAAGGTCAGTAACGGTTAGGCGGTCGTTTACTGGCGTTGGATACTGGCTCATGAGACCCTGAGTGTTGGTGGCTCGGAGGCGCCGACTTAGCGCAGCGTTCATGATCTCGCCCCGTGCAACCAAGGCGAAGAACACACCCAGCGCCAGTGCCCACCATCCGTTGAAGGCGCTGAGCTCCTGGCTGATCATGAAGATGCCGACGGCAACGAGGCCGCTCCACATCACGAGGCCTGCCCGTCCGGCCTGAAGCTTGGCAACGTCAGCATCGCCGGCCCTTTTCCACAAACCAGCTGCCAATAGGCGTCCGCCATCTAGCGGCGGCGCTGGAATCAAGTTGAAGGCAGCGACCATGAGATTCATCAGGGCAAGGCCAGCAATAATCCCGGCGGGAAACCCTTCCATTGGTTTCGAATCGAGCCGATCCAAAACGACTGCGAGACCTGCCAACCCGACTCCGATGATTCCGTTTGACGCCGGACCCACCACTGCTATCTGGAATTCGGCTTTGGCATCAGGAACGCGGGAGGTGAATTCGGTTAGCCCACCAAAAAGCCAAAGCGTTATTCCCGATACTTCGACTTTGTGGCGCCGACCCATCCAAGCGTGGGCCGCTTCGTGAACAAAGATCGACGCAAAGAACGCAATGACTCCAGCGGTCGCACCAAGAATGCGCCCGGTGCTTGAAATGTCGGGATACCAAAGCGCGAGAGGTCCCGCCGCCAACAGCGCTGTAATTGCTACCAGGCCGAGCAGAGTCCAATTCAGCGAGATTGGCGTCTTGCCGAGCTTGAAAGTCAGTGAAGGACCCAATTACTCAAAGCTCCTGCGAAACGCCACAAGGCCTCCGCCGTCAAGGACAATGTGTTGGCCAGTAATCCACGACGATGCGTCAGAGGCCAGATAGATGGCAGCGTTAGCGATGTCTGACGTCTCGCCCAGACGCTTCAACGGATAGCCAGCAGAGACACGAGCCTCGCCGTCGCCTTCCCAAAGTCGCTTAGCGAAATCGGTCTTTACAAGCCCAGGACAAATGGCGTTGACCCGGACGTTAGGTCCGAGCTCGGCGCCAAGTTGCTGCGTTAGATGTATCAGGGCCGACTTGGTCATGTCATAGACGCCGATGATTTCGTTTGTCATCAGCCCGCCAACCGAAGAGATGTTTACAACAACTCCACCGTTTTCCTTCATCCAAGTGTTCCAGGCTGCCTGAGTCCAAACCAACGGCGCAGTCAGGTTGACTGCGATTGTTTTGTCCCAACGCGGCAGGTCCACATCGATAGTTGGGCCAGCGTAGGGATTTGTTGCAGCGTTGTTGATCAGAATGTCGGCGCTGCCAAAAAGTTCGATGGCTTTGTCAACAGCTGCTTGGGCAGTCTCTGGGTCGCCAGCGTTTCCGGCCATCCATTCGCAACCATTGCCGACTTCGGCTGCGGCGGCTTCGAGCGCCTCCGCCTTGCGGGAAACAATTAGAACCTTCGCACCTGAGTTGGCGAAGGTCTTTGCGATCTCTAGGCCGATGCCCCGAGATCCACCGGTGATAATTGCGACTTTGTCTTTGAGGCTGATTTCCACAGCTCCAGACTAGGTCCTAGGCGTTCATCACAATAATCAGGAGCAGGACTCCCACTATGAAGCCGACCATGAGCAGTTCCATTCGGTACCGGCTGGCCCGTTCTTCATCGAGGTGAAGCTGCAAAACAGTTGATCGAGTGCTGATTTCCATCAACTCGTGCTCCATCATCGTCAAGCGAAGTTGTTTGCCGGCCGCCGCCTTGCGAGATCGGTTGAGCTGGTCGTTTAGATCATCAACTTCGGTTTGCAGCTGTTGGAAAGCGCCCTCAGTTTCGCCAAGTTGTGACATCAACTTCTCGACGTCAACACTTTGTCGTGGGGTTATCTCAAGATCGTCGGTGGTCGGATTCTTCATCCGGCTGCGAATGTTTCGCATTCGACTGACGTTAAGTGGATCCACCGGTGCGAGCAGTCGCTCGATTGAGAGCATGATTCGGTCCAAATAGGCAGTGTCCGCCGGGAGGTTAAAGTGAGCCCACAGATTTCGAGCCTCAATTATTTGACCGATTAGCTTTCGTAGGTCTGATCCGAAGAAGTCTGCAAAAACTGGCCCCCAGAATCGGCGCAGAACCAGCAGCTGGAACAGCGGGTCAGCGGCTCCGTGTTCAGCGGGGCGGCCCATCCTGTTCGAAGCAGCCTCAGTCCATTCAACTTCACCCTCGAAATACTCAGCCATTTTCTCGTCGACGAATGGCCCCATGCCAGCAGCAAAGAGCTCAAAAGCCTCTGCAATCTGGCTGTGGCGACTGGTCGCTAGATCAGGGGTTCGGGGGTTTGTCATTGATACTGAGTCTCTCCTTAATTTCCCTATCGGCACCTCCAGGCCCACCTAGAGAACAATCTGGCTCTTTCTGGATTGAGGCGCCAAACCTCTTTCAAAGCCTTAAGTTCGTGTCCTCGGTGCCGTAGATAGATATGTGTCGGAGAATCGATTATTGCTCTCACCTGGTCACGTACTGGGGTCCGGAATCGCCGGAGCCATCATTTGGGTTGTCGCGCTCTTTGTGCTTCGCGACCTCACTCAAGAGAACCTTGTCCTTGTAGGCGCATCGGGCGTCATCGGAGCGATCGCCGCCGCAATTGGTGCGCTCTATCAGAACTACACAGCGCGTCATACTCAGGAATACCTCGAACTAGCCGAGCACCAGGCCCACCACGACGCACTTACCGGTCTGCTGAACCGCAACGCTCTCTTTTCCGAACTTGAGAGCAGCTTGAAGCGGTCAAAGGAGGACGACACTGTGCTTGGTGTCTTGTTCCTCGACCTTGACCGATTCAAAGTAATCAATGACTCAATGGGCCACGAAGCTGGCGACGAGCTGCTGCGAATCGTTGCTGAGCGACTTCTCGGAACAGTCCGTGGCAGCGATGTTGTTGCTCGCTTCGGCGGCGATGAGTTTGTAGTTGTGTGTCGAGACCTCATTAACGAGAAGTCGGTACTGGCAGTCGCCAAACAGATTCTCAAAGCATTCGAAAAGCCGGTCAGTCTTTATGGCGGGGCCATGGTCGTCTCAACATCGATCGGTGTTGCGATCGCTCGGCCCGACGATCCTCGTCGGTCAGAGAACTTGGTTCGAGACGCCGACGCTGCCATGTACAAGGCCAAGCGCAGCCGATCAGGCTTCGCTGTCTTTGACGAAGTTCAGCGTCTCCAGGTCATCGACCGTCTTGATATCGAGCGCGACCTCGTCAAGGCACTCGACGAGGAGCAGTTGATTGTTTATTACCAGCCGCTAATCGATGTTCGAAGCAAGCGCCTTTATGGCTTTGAGGCTCTTGTTCGCTGGAACCACCCCACTCGCGGGCTAATTGGCCCTGGCCAATTCCTTAGCGTTGCCGAGGAAACAGGCATGATGGCCCGTATCGGCGAGATCGTTCTGCGGGAGGCCTGTGCTCAGGCAGCTGTGTGGAACCATCTCACCACCGACGCTCGTGGCGTTCGGATGAGCGTGAACATTGCCGAGCAGCAGCTTCTGGACGGGAACTTTCCTTACCTCGTTGCTGACATCCTTGACTGGTCCGGGCTTCCCCCCGAGCAGCTGACTCTGGAGATCACCGAAGACGTGATCGTTGAGCACCTCGCAGGGCTTAGTTCGCTGCGTCAGATTCGTGACCTTGGCGTGTCTCTGGCAATTGATGACTTTGGCACCGGTCAGTCTTCACTGAGCTACGTCAAGCAATTCGACATGGTCTCAACGATCAAGATCGACAAGATCTTCGTTGATGACATGGGCGGCGTGAACGCAGCGATTATCGAAGCCGTTGTTGCGATGGCCAAGGCGCTTGATCTGAAGGTCGTCGCCGAGGGTGTCGAAAACGACTCACAGGTTCGAGAGCTGCTGGACTTCGGTGTTCACATCATGCAGGGCTATCTGTTTAACAAGCCAGTTTCTGCAGACATGATTGATCCGTCTTCGTGGTTCTCGCCGCGTGACTCCAGCTCCGATGCACCTGGTCTGAGCTCACAAGAAATCAACCGAGCCTTCGCCCGGACAATGGAACACGCCCGCCCTGCCCGCCGAGGCTAACTAGCCCAGTCAGGCTGTGATGAAGTCGATCAGCTGCTCAACAGCTCCGACCATCGCTGGCTCTAGGTCTCGATAGCTTTCGACCCGGCCAAGGATCATCGGCCACAGCTCTCCGGGCTTGCCGGTGAAACCGAATTCCTTGCAGACTCCGGTCTTCCAGTCGGTCCCTTTGGGAATGACAGGCCAAACATCGATACCAATGGCTTGGGGCCTAACGGCTTGCCAAACGTCGACGTATGGGTGGCCGGTGATCAGCACGTTCGGATCGTTAACGGTCTTGGCGATGTACGTTTCTTTAGTGCCGGTGATGAGGTGGTCCAGCAAGATCCCCAAACGGCGATCCTTGCCAGGCTTGAATTCGGCCACGACACCCGCAAGGTCATCGGCGCCATGAAGAGGCTCCACCACGACACCTTCGATACGAAGATCGTCACCCCAAACCTTCTCTACCAAGGCGGCGTCGTGAATTCCCTCCACCAAGATGCGGCTGGCCCTGGCAACTCGTGCTTTTGCTTTCGGGTTAGCAACTGACCCCGATGCTGTAACGCCCGCCGACTTTGCCGGGCCTTTTGGGGGAGTAACTAGGGTGACTGTTTTCCCACCCACCGAAAATGCCCCCGGACTTGGAGGAAAGACCTGTTCACGGCCGTTGGTGTCTCTGATGGTTACCCGCTGGGGGTTGTAGCCAATTATCTTGCCCACGGTTCCCGTTGTGCGGTGGCGAACCATTGTTCCCTTGACAGCCGGAATCTTCTCATAGACCGGTTTTTTGGGTCCGCGCTGATTTATGTCAAAGGGTTCAGGGGCTAGTCCGGTGTTGCTCACCGGAAAAACTTAGCCGGTAGTCAACGCCGCTTGTGGTTGGGCCATCTGCTGTTGATCCAGCTCACGATATTCGACTCCAGCAGTGGCACAGAAGGCCTTTGCCATCAACACATAACCCTCGTCGTTTGGGTGGAAGCGGTCACTGGCTTGTTTTCCCTTCCATTTGAACCACGGATCGACGACCTCGTGGCCGTACTGATCAGCAAGCCGGACCAGCGCCCTGTTGGCAATGATTGCCCGGGGGGAAGCACCGATCAGGGTGGACACCTGGGCTGGAGCTGGGATCGCTTCCATGATGGCATCCAAGCCTTTTCGCAGTTTGCGGGGCGATGCGCCCCAGACCATGTCATTGGAGCCAAGGCACACAATTAGCAAATCTGGTTTGGGAATCGTGTCGAGAGCGGGAATCTGACGCTCTATGCCGTCGGTGAGCTTGTCACCCCATTGACCGAGATTGATCATCTGCCACGGCCGGCCATCGTTAGCTACCAGCTGGTCCCGGACCAGGCCGAGGTAGCCCTTTTCGGGAGAAGAAGCGCCTATGCCAACCGCCATTGAGTCGCCGATGACGGCAACTGTTGGTCCTCCGGTTTCGCCAGCGTCAATAAGGGCGCGCTCGTTCTGGGCGTTCCACCATTGGGTGTAAGGCTCGATCTGATCAGCAGTTGTGCGCACGCCACCAAAAACCTTCGACAACATGCGAACACCCGAAGATGGAGGTTTAACAGTAAGTGGCGGGAGGCTCATAGATTAATCAACGGTAGTCCTGGGCCTAACCTGTAGCGAGCCGCCATGACCGGGGAACGGCAAGACAGCGCAACGACCGCTGACGACCAGCGTGACGCAGGCGGCCTCCGTGGCCGGGGAACGGCAAGACAGCGCAACGACCGCTGACGACCAGCGTGACGCGGGCGGCCTCCGTGGCCGGGGAACGGCAAGACAGTGCGGTCCCAGCACAGCCAGCGTGACGCGGGCGGCCTCCGTGGCCGGGGAACGGCAAAAAAGTGGGAACTAGGGACCTAGCCCCCAAGATGGTGCAGTGATTCTTATTGATGCGGTCGACGTCACCATGACCAGGCCTGATCGGCCGCTGTTTGTTGATGTTTCTGTGACGGTTTCAACCGGTGACCGACTTGGCATTGTGGGGATTAACGGCACGGGAAAGTCGACCCTGCTTCGAGTCTTAGGCGGCATGATCACGCCCGAAAGTGGCCAAGTGGTTCCTGGCTCAGGTGTTCGGGTTTCGATGCTTGACCAAGACGCGCCTCTTCCCAAAGGCACAGTTCGAGAAGCTGTAACTCAAGTGCCTGGCACTGAGGTTTGGGAGGCGGAGTCGGTACTTACTCGGCTTGGCATGGGTGGCCACTTTGATCGTGACACCGCGAACCTTTCGGGCGGGGAGACCAAACGGGTGTCTCTGGCCAAAGCCTTGGTTGAACCTAGCGATCTACTGATTCTTGACGAGCCGACTAACCACCTCGACGTCGACGGAATTGAATGGCTGGAACAACAGCTGATGGCTTATCGAGGCGGGCTGATTCTGGTTTCTCATGACCGTCATCTTCTTGATCGAGTTACGACCCGCATGCTTGAACTTGATCGAGGCAAGGCTTATGTCCACGAGGGTGGCTATGCCTCTTACTTGGACGCAGTTGATGATCGCCAAGCAGCGGCCGAGACCGCTGAATCGATCAGGGCGAACCTGGCCAAGAGAGAATTGGCCTGGCTACGTAGGGGAGCGCCCGCTCGAACTTCAAAACCGAAGGCTCGAATTGCCACTGCTACCGCATTGGTCAACCAAAAATCTGAACGGCAAGCTCGCCCCGCCGAGTTGCACTTGGAGTTTGAAACTCCTCGCCTAGGTGACGTGATCATCGAGATCAACGACGTCTCCATGAATTCACCGGCTGGTGACTATCTGTTTGGTCCTGTCACCTACCTACTTGACCCGAGGGAGCGCCTTGCCATAACTGGCGCCAACGGTTCGGGCAAGACCACGTTGCTAAACGCCATGGCCAAGAAGCTTCAGCCCGAGTCGGGTGAGATTGTTTGGGGAACAACCGTCAAGCTTGGCTACTACCAGCAAAACGCCGAGGAGCTTGACCCGAAGCTGCGAGCCCGCGAGGTTGTGGCCGGCCCTGACCGTCAGCCCGATTGGAGTGACGCCCGGTTACTGGAGGCATTTTGGTTCGACAAAGATTCCCAGTGGGCGCCGGTTGGATTGCTGTCAGGCGGCGAAAGGCGTCGGCTTCAGCTTTTAAAGGTTCTTGCATCAAAACCTAATGTGTTGTTGTTGGACGAGCCCACCAACGATCTTGACCTTGAAACACTGCGCGCTTTAGAGGACTTTCTTGAGGATTGGCCCGGAGCTGTTGTTCTGGTTAGCCACGATCGAGCCTTTGTGAACCGCGTTGCCAATCGCACGCTTCGTATCGGCCCCGATGCTGAGCAGTCGACCTCGGCGGTTCAGCCCGGAGCATCTAAGGTCGGCGGCAGCTCCAAGCAAGCATCTGTTCCGAAGCAGAAAAAGGCCAAACCGAAGACCGGTAGATCATCGTCGACACTCGGCCATCTGATTCGAGAGGCCGAAAAAGACATCGCACGGCTAGACCGTAGAAAAGTGAAACTGAACTCCCAATTGGCAGAGGCTGGCTCAGATCACGAACTACTGATGTCAGTTGGGGCCGAACTGGCCGAGGTTGAGGCCGAGCTTGGCGCAGCGGAAGAAACCTGGTTGGAACTTTCTGAAGAGCGTGAAGGCTAAAAGCCGTCAAAGAAGAGCGGCTCGAACCAGCAACTGCATGTGCCGGCCCGTAACCCTCAAAGGTTCGGTCTTTCGATTCGCTCTACACAAGATGAATCCGCCTTCGATTGCGGACACAATTGTGGTTGCCAACTCATCCGCCTTGAATCCATCTATTCCGGCCGCCGCTAGTCGAATTGAGAGGGCGCCATTCCATCGCCCAAAGACTTCAGAAGTGGCTTGGCGCAAACTCTCATGAGTGCTCGCCACTTCGCGAGCCACGGTTCCGATTGGGCAAATGTCGATGAAGTCCGATTCTTCGAGTGCAGCGGCGGCGCCATCAAACAGCGCGCCGATCGCTTCGACCACATCGGTTGCGTCATCGGCAATTAGCTCGAGCAAGGATTGATAGGCCGCTCCCGACTCGGTTATTACCGCTGCTCCGAGTTCATCTTTTCCGTTTGGGAAGAAGTGATAAATCGACCCTGTAGGCGCGCCTGATTCGGTGGAGATCTGCTTTAGCGATGTTCCGTTAAATCCCTGAGATCGAAACAGCTCTGTGGTGGCAGCGACGATGTCTTCGCGTGTTGTGGCCATGTCTGTTGCGCCTATCAGCTGGAACGGTCCGACATTAGAACGATCATTCTACTATAGTGCAGAAATACTAGAGCGCTCGTTCTAGTATTGGTCGCTATTAGATCTGGTCACTATTAGATCTGGTGGCTATTAGGAGGAAACTTGTGCTCGGGAAACTCATGACGCTGAAAGGTTCCGGAGTTTTGTTCATGCTGACCTGGACGCTGCACAGTGCCGATCACATACGCAGGGGAACCGATCTGACCTCTGATGGAGTGATTTGGGCCGGAACCGTGGCAGCGATGCTGATTGCCGTTGCGGTAACGCTGGTTCTAACTGATCATCCGGTTGCGCCTTTTGCGGTTGTTGCAGTTGGCGGAGCGCTTGCGGTCGGAGTGTCTTTGACCCACCTCGTACCCGGCTGGGGTTACTTCAGTGAGCCGCTGGTCTTCGGTTCTGAAGCTGACCGTTGGGCCGTTTGGGCGGTGATGCCAGAGATCATGGCCGCTGCCTGGTGGGCCTGGATCGGTCTTGGTGTACTGCGAGATCAAGAGTTTCAGATGCCGCAATCGGGCTCTGACGGGGGCAAAGCGTTTGGCCAAGCTGCCCAGTAACATCACTGATCAATGGAAATGGAAACTGAAAAGGTTCTGGTGTCGGGTTGTTTCGACTTACTCCACCCGGGCCACGTTGCCTTCCTCAACGAAGCCGCAAGCTACGGACAACTGCACGTCCGAGCTGGTAGCGACCAAAACGTTTTTGACTTGAAGGGTCACCGACCAAAGTTCTCCGAAGGCGAACGGGTTTATATGTTGAACAGCCTCGAATGCGTCGCCGACGCCCGGGTTTCGAGTGGCACTGGGATGCTGGATTTCGAGCCCGATCTCGTGTCGCTAGCGCCCGCACGATTTGTAGTTAACGAAGATGGTCACACCGAAGGCAAACAAGAGCTATGTGAAAAGCACGGCGTGGAATACGTCGTGCTTAAGCGGGTTCCGGCCGAAGGCTTTGCGGCCAGAAGCAGTAGCGGTCTTAAGGCCGAGCTGGCGGCCGAACAAATGCCGTACCGACTCTGCTTGGCCGGTGGGTGGCTAGACCAGCCCTGGGTTTCTAGCTTGTCGGCCGGGCCGGTTGTCGTGGTCCAGATCGATCCGCGGGAAGATTTCCTAGAGCGGGCGGGCTTGGCCACTAGCACCCGCCGGACTGCGCTTGAACTTTGGGGTGACCAGTTGCCAGCACAAGATCCCGAGCAGGCGGCGCGGATGTTGTTCGCCTATGAGAACCAACCTGGTTCGGACTACGTGTCGGGGTCCCAAGATGCGCTAGGTCTGATGCTGCCCGGCGTCAACAAGCTCAACTTCGCAGGTGGCTATTGGCCCGAGTCGATTGAAGGCATTCGCAGCCGTGAGACCGCCGAGTGGCTCAGCTCGGTCTTGAGGTTGGTACCGATCGGCCCAAGACCCGATGGTTATGACCCGTTGTTGGAACAGAACTTGTCGGCTGCGGGAGCGGCAAGGTTGGCAGCGGCAGGGGAGTTGGCATGGCAAGGCATAGCTGGACACGACATTGAATTGTTCGGCGCCGGGCTTAATCAAACAGTTGAAGCGTGGCGTCAGCTGTTGCCCGCAACAGTGTCCGACGAGCTGATGCAGGTGCGCTCCGCCTACTCAGACCACGCCGGTTCATGTTTTTCCGGCAGCGGTGGCGGCTATCTAATGGTGGTCACTGAAACTGACTTACCGGGATCGCTACGCATCCAAGTGCGCGTGTAGTTAATCGTTGGTGTAGATCACGTCGTAGCGGGCGCCTAGTTCGGTCAGAAGCTCGTTGGCGATAGTGCCTGCATCTTTTGCTACCTGGTCCATAGGGCGGTTGTTGCCGATCATCTCGGCTGGGGCGCCGAGGTAAAGCAGTTCGGCAGGCACGTTGGTGACGTCGATAATTGTGAGGTCCATGGAGACGCGTCCGACGATCGAGCAGAGGTGGTCTCCAATTGAAACCTGACCCGAGTTGCTGGTTGATCGCAGATAACCGTCGGCGTAGCCAACCGTCAGCGTTGCGTGCCGCTCGGGCTTGGTGACCTCATAGGTTGCGCCGTACCCGACCTTCTCCCCGGCGGCCACATCTTTGAACTGAATGATTGGTGCTTCAAGGGTGACTGTTTGTTCCATCGGATTAGATCCGCCTTCAATAGGCGTGCCGCCATAGAGAGCAATGCCGGGCCGGACCATATCGAAGTGGAATTCAGAACCGCGAAAAACCCCAGCCGAGTTTGAAAGCGATGCGGTCACGCCAGGGAAGCGAGCCTGAATCTCTTGGAAGCGCAAAAGTTGTTGACGGGGCAGGTCGCTGTCTGGCTCATCAGCTGTGGCTAAGTGGCTCATCACGTGGGTCAGGTCCAATCCGTCCAACAAAGGTGGGTTTTCAAAGAGGGTTTCGGCCTCCAGCATCGGAATCCCGGTGCGGCCCATACCGGTATCAAAATGCAGTCCCACTTCAAGTGGCTGGTCAAGGCGTTTAGCTTGAGCTTGCCAAAGTGAAAGCTGTTCGAGACTGAGCACCAAAGGAACCAGTTGATGGCTCACCAACTCATCGAGTGTTCCGGGCATCGCGCCGTTGAACACATAGATGTTCGCATCGGGCAGGACATTACGAACCTCTACCCCTTCAGCTACATAGGCAACAAAGAAGTCTCTGCAACCGGCTTCAAACAAAGCGTTAGAAACAGCAACCGCTCCAAGCCCGTAACCATTTGCCTTAACCGCCGCTCCAACGACACAACCAGGGGCCTGCTGGCTGACTCGTAAATAGTTGCGCTTAAGGGCGCCAAGCCCGATCGTCAGCCTGGCCGCTGTCAGTTGTTCCGGATGCCGCGTTTCCACTGCTGTCTCCACTGATGTCTCCACTGGCCTCACCGTAGTGGCGGGTTACCTCGGCGGCAGCAATGGGAATATGTGAAGGTCGGTTCCGATGGATGTGATTGGGTTTTCCCTGCTAGACAGGAAGCCGAACAATAAGAAGGTGAGTCTCAAATGAGTCAACAACACGTAGATCTCTGGAACGAAACAGCCCAGGCATTCAGCCAGCGGTTGGAAGCGGCAAGCGCAGAACAGATGCAGGCATCGTCACCATGTGAAGGATGGTGCGCCCAGGAAGTAGTGGACCACGCAGTTGGAACCCAGTCGGGTTTCATCGCACCGATGCTCGGCGTTGAGATTCCTGAAGGCGCCGCTTGGCCTGAGATCCAACAAGCCATCGGCGGAGCGCTTACTGCTGAAGCGCTTGAAGGCATGACCACCATGCCTGGAATGGGTGAGGTGCCAAAAGGCATGGTTCTAGGAATTGGAATCTCTGACCTTCTCGTACACACATGGGACGTTGCTCGCGCAACCGGTGGCGACGAGAGCCTTCCAGCCGCGTCGGTTTCAGCATCATTTGCCGGACTCCAGCGCTTCCCTGAAGAGATGATGCGCTCAGAAGGTTTCTTCGGCGCCGCAGTTCCTTCGGCCGAAGGTGCAGACGAGCAAACCCAGATGCTCAACTTTGCTGGACGCGTCGTTTAACCAAGCTTGTCCGGTTCAGGAGCAGTGCGGCGGATGCCCGCTGCTTCCGCTGGACCGATCTAGCGAACTAAAGACAAAACTCGACTCGGTCTCGACCAGTCTTTCCGAAGTCGGGGTCTCAGCCGAAGTGCTGGCGATGCCCGAAACGCAGCGTTTCGGATACCGAAACAGACTCCGCATGAAAGTGGTTGATGGCCGGGTCGAGTTCTTTAACAAGGCCAAGCACGATGGCTGCCTAGTTGTAAGCCCAATTCTTTGGGCCGCCATTGTGCACGTACTGGCAGTATCGGCGTCAAGGCCCAGCCTGCTAGCTGATGTGGCCCACATTGAAGTGCGAGTAGGTGACGACAACAGACTCGGGCTGGTCACGTCGATCCCGGTCGATGAGGAGTCTCTCCAACAAGAACTCGGCGACGATTGGGTCGTTGGTAGCCGCGGCTCTGATACTTCACCCGCGCTGAGTTATCAGCCCGCCTCCGGCGTCGAGATTGCAGTGCCGATTACCTCGTTTGTTCAAGTGAACTCAGCTGTCAACCGCCAGCTTGTGCAGGTAGTGCTTGACGTTGCCGAGCTTTCCCGAGCGCAGACGTTTCTTGATCTCTATTGCGGGGCTGGCAATTTCTCTATCCCGCTAGCCGAGCGCGGGCTCACGGGAACCGCAGTCGAAAACGTTGGAGCCGCCGTCGCTCAGCTCGGGAGGACAATCCCTGCAAGGAACGGGGCTATCCGGTGTATCGAGGGTGATGCCCGGACTCTGCTGTCAGAGTTGGAACCGGCTGATCTGGTCATTGCAGACCCGCCACGGGCTGGCCTAATGGAAAGTCATAGACAAGTGGCCAACTTGGTTGGTGACACCCTTTTTCTTGTTGGATGTAAGACCTCTTCGTTCGCACGCGACGTTGCGGCTCTCAGTTCAGACGGCCTGGAGCTTGAGTCGGTACGGGTGTTCGACATGTTTCCTGGCACAGTCCATGTTGAGGCGCTGGCCGTGTTTAGAAACCGACCTGATTGCGATTCTTCCACGCCTCACTGAAACTGACCCGCGTGCCGGACCGAAGCAGCGAGTAACGATAGATTCGCCCGCCCAGTTTTACCATCAGCACGATTGAAGCAGCGAGGATCGCTAGCGAAATTGCGACCTGCCAGGTGGGAACGTCGGTCATAGCGTTACGGAACGGCAGTAGAACCGGCGAGGTGAAAGGGATGAACATGCCGATGACTGCGGCTGGGTTGTCGGGATTCCCGAAGCTGGCAGCAGCGATTGCATAGCCGGCCAGGAGTGGCAGCATTGCGGGCAGCTGGGCGGTAGTTGCATCTTCTTGACGGGAGACCATCGAACCGACAGCTGCGAATGCCGTTGCGTAAAAGCCGAAACCGAGGAGAAAGGTAACCAGAACTAGAGGCACAGTGCCCCACACCGATGTGGGAATTTGGATGTCTTCAACTAGGGACAGCCCAACAACCATGCCGATCACTACAACAATCATTTGTACTAGCGCCAGAACGCCCAAACCCAGGACTTTGCCGCTCAGAAGTGTTGACGGTTGCACGTGTGAAAGAAGAATCTCAATGACCTTGGATGACTTCTCTTCAATTACGCCCATCATGATGAACGCCCCCCAAGTCTGAAGCAGCATGAAGGTTGCAAATCCCGATGCGGCCGCTGTGGCCAAGCGCACTGCGAAGTCGGTGTCGCTGCCGTCAAGTCGGACTTCGCCAATCTCGATCGGCGTCAACAGGTTGGATAACTCCGATGGGCCGACATCTAAATCTGTGGCCCTTTGGCCGAGCTGAACTTGCTGCGCTATTGAGCGGACGTAGGAATCTAGCGATTGATTCGGAAAGCCCTCCCAGGTCAGGGTGGAGCCATCAAACAAGACGTCGATTTCTCCGTCATTGACCAGGGCTTCGCCGTCGCCGGTGACCACCTGCACCGTCGGTTTCAACAGATCGGTTCCGGTCTCAAGAGCAGCGGTGTAGTCGACTCCGTCGCCAGTAACTCCAATTGTGTATTCCACCGGGTCATCGCCGCCGCCGAGGAACGAGATGGCCAAAGCTCCACCTATTACTGCGGCGAACAGTATGGCGGTGATAACGATGAAGCCTTTGCTTTTGCCACGGGTCTGTAGCTCTCGTATTGCAATGGTCCAGATCATTGTGCGGCTCCGATCAACTCCACAAAGAGCTCGTCAAGCGATGGCGGCTCGACCGATACCTCGATCACAGATCCCGCCGCAATTGCGTGTGCGATGTTGGCTCCAACATCATCAGAGGCACTGAGCTCAGCTACGGCTCGTTGAGGTTCAGAGATCGTAAGGGTGCCATCTAGCGGTGTCCAGGAGTCAACGGGCTCGGTCCAGCGAACGCTTAGTTTCCGGCGCGGCGAAGCTTGACGTAGATCGTCGATTGCACCCGAAGTAAGCAGCTTGCCGTTGGCAATGATGACAACTTCTTTCGAAAGCTCTTCAACCAAGTCCAGCTGGTGGGAGGAGAACAGCACACTTGCGCCGGCGGCGGCTCGTTCGGAGATGATGGCACTCATTGTGTAGGCGGCAACCGGGTCGAGACCGGCAAACGGTTCGTCAAGGATCAGAAGTTCGGGGTTGTGAACTAGCGAAACTGCTAGCTGCACCCGCTGCTGATTGCCGCCGGACAGATCTTGCAACAAGGTGTCAGCCCGTTCGCTGACCCCCAGCCGCTCTAGCCAGTGATCGGCGCTCGAGGCCGCTTCTGACTTGCTCATCCCAGCGAGGCGGCCGAAGTAGATGACCTGTTCCCGCACTTTCATGCGGGCATAAAGACCACGTTCCTGTGGCATATAACCAATGCGGGTGCTGACCGAGCCTTCTACCGGTTGTCCGTTCCAACTGATCTCGCCCGAGTCCAGCTCCACCATTCCCATGATCGCCCTCATAGTGGTGGTTTTGCCGGCTCCGTTGGGCCCCAGGAACCCGACTACCGAGCCGTTTGGGACCCTGAGACTGATCTCTGAAACCGCTTGGATGGTTCCAAATCGTTTGGAGATATTTGAGATTTTTAGCCCGTCGTTCGGCATGACAGCCCAGGCTAGCTCTTAATGCGATTTGCCTCCTATCCTGGTTATATGAGTGATGAAGCAGTTCTTGAGGTAACCGAGACAGCCCTTTCAACGGTGCTGGAAGTTCGGGCATCTGAGGATGATCCCGCCGCAACTGCTTTGAAGATCGGAATCACTGGCTCGAATATGACTGAGTATCAGTACGCGCTTGAGCTTGTTCCAATCGCTGAAGCTGAAGAAGGCGATGCTGTTTATACCCAGGGAACTCACGGCGAATTGACCATGATCATTCCCGCTGACTCAATCACGAACATGCGCGGTGCAAAGCTCGATATCGCAACCGGCGCAACCCCAGGAGGCCTGGTTATTCGTAACCCGAACACTCCTGACCCCCTTGACGGCATGGACCTTGACCTGACAGGCGAACTGCCCGACAAGGTTCGTCAAGTTTTAGACCAGGCCATCAATCCTGCCCTCGGGTCTCACGGCGGTTACGCAACTTTGGTTGGCATTGAAGATGACACCAAGGTGGTAGTGACAATGGGTGGCGGTTGCCAAGGCTGTGCTGCTTCGGCCATGACCTTGCGTGACGGAATCCGAACCATGTTGATGAACGCTCTGCCAGAAATCACCGAAGTGATTGACGCAACCGATCACACTGCCGGCGAGAACCCCTTCTATGCCGAAGCGCCTTCCTAAGTTGCAGCCCGGCTAGTTCCCCATGCCTTCAGCTTCCATGACTGCCTGAAGCATTTCGCCGATGCCTTCGGGCAACAGCGTTTCAGGCGGAGTCTCGGACGCTTCCGCCAGGTTGGCCAGCGTGTTGGATACATCAGCTGGGTCGAGTTGATCGGTCAAAACGACTTCGCGCACGAGAGCATTGGTCTCGTTCGCTGATGTGTCTCCGGCAGAGATGTACTCGGTGATGCCATCCACCATGCGATCGTTGAATCCGGTGTTGTAGGGGCCAGGGTTCACCTTGGTCACGTCAATTCCATGCGGGGCAAGTTCGCCGCGGAGACTCTTGGTGAAAGCCTCGACGGCGTGCTTGGTCATTGAATAAGGAGATGTGAGGGGTGAAGCAAGCATGCCTGCGACCGACGACACGTTGATGATTCGGCCACTGCCCCGGCTCATCATGCCGGGGATTACAGATTGCGACATCGCAACCATGCCGAACACGTTCACATCGAACACAGCCCGAACTTTCTCCATCGGCACGGTTGCCATCGGGCCCATCACACCCATTCCAGCGTTGTTGATTAGTACGTCAACTTCCAGGTCACCAGCCTTGGCCACATCGGCCTCGGAAGTGACATCAAGCTTCATTGTGGTTAGTTCCGGGTGCTCTGTCTGTAGGGCGTCGGCTTGATCGGACGACTCGGTTGCTGCGATTACGGCGTGGCCCCGTGATGCAAGTTCGACTGCGGTCAACTTGCCGAAACCTGAACCTGCTCCGGTTACTAAGATCGTTCGCTTATCCATTTGTGGGCCTCCAGCCAGTGCGTCGAGTGTCGCCGCGCTGACTGATGCTAGGCCAATGCTGATTTTGCAGCCATTGCAACCTGAGTCACTGCCTTCGCTCCAGCGTCACAGATAGGTCCGAGTTGGAAGAAAGCGTGGGTCATACCCTCATAGTTGGTGTAAGTAACTTCCACTCCGGCGTCTGTGAGCTTGTTGGCGTACGCTGCCCCTTGATCTCGTAGAGGGTCATACTGGGCAGTGATCACAAGAGCGGGAGCGACGCCTTCGTGAGACGCAGCCAGCAGCGGCGAAGCCCTCCAGTCAAGAGGTTCAGGCTTGTAGTTGTGGTTGAACCAGCGCATGGTTTCGGTGCTGAGTAAGTAGCCGACGCCGTTCTCGGTCATCGAAGGTGAATCGTCGTTTACATCCACAGCGGGATACACCAGAAGTTGAGCGGCCAGGTCAAGTCCAGCGTCTCTGGCCATCAGCGCCAACACAGCTGAGAAGTTCCCTCCGGCTGAGTCCCCAGTCACTGCCAACTTGGAGTTCGGGCCATAACTGTCTCGACTGGCGTCTAGGGCCTGCATGACGGCCCACGCGTCTTCGATTCCAGCAGGGAATGGGTGCTCGGGGGCTAGCCGATAGTGGACGGCCACAACGGTCGCGTTGGACTCTAGGGCAAGCTGGCGACACGGCTGATCGTGAGTGTCAAGGTCGCCGATGACGTAGCCGCCGCCGTGAACAAACATCAAGATGCCGTTTGGATTCTCGTTGGCGTAAATGCGGCACGGCACTCCTGCGATCTCGGTGTCCTCAACCCGATGAAGACTTGGCCCAGCTCCGGCGAAGTCGGCCAGTGCCTGGTATGCCTCACGCCGTTCCTGCACGGTTTGATCCCAAATGGAAGGCAGGTGCTCGGCTGCAGCGTTGGACGCTTCGATTAGGGGCGCGATCTGTGGGTCAAGTGTCATAACGAGTTCAGTTAAACCTGTCCATTTCGATCCCTCAAGTTTTGGCTTCAATGGTGGGGCTGTGGGAGTGTTGGTGATGTCTATTTACTGGGTAATCACTTACGATGTCACCGATCCCGAGCGCTATGCGGAATACAACCCGGGAAGCCTTCGAGAAATCCAGGCCACGCTCAAAAAGCACGATGGAGTGTTGGTCTTTGGCGGCAAGCCCGAGCCCGTGAGAGGCGCCGCAAGCAATGCAGCAGTTGGTATCAAGTTCCCTGACGCCGATGCGGCCAAAGCCTGGTTGGACGACCCTGACTATGCCGAAGCTAAGGCAATCCGTCTTGAGTCAACCGACAACATCACGTCCTACATAGCCAATGGCATCGGTTAGCGAGAGCTAGATCGGCGCCGGGCTTTTTGCAATGGACTTTCAACACAGTGATGAGGCGCTTGCCCGACTAGAGATCCTCCAGGCCTTCATCGACGATCGCGTCCGTCCGGCGCAAGCATCGGTTGAGGCCGAGCGAGCGGCCGCGCCTGACAAACAACCTGCAACTATTGAGACGCTAAAAGCTGAGGCACAGTCAGCTGGGCTGTGGAACCTCTGTGTCCGTGACACCAGATACGGGCCGGGGTTATCGATGGTCGATTACGCGCCGCTCGCTGAGGCGCTTGGCACTTGTTCGCTGGCCCAGGAGGTCACCAATTGCGATGCGCCTAGCAGCGTTAACGGCGACGCGCTGACGATCTATGCTTCGGAGGAACAGCGAGAACTATGGCTAGAACCCCAACTCGCCGGCAATATCCGCTCGGCGTTTGCTATGACCGAGCCTCATGTGCCGTCCTCTGACGCGTCGAATATTTCAATGTCGGCGGTACGTGACGGCGACGACTGGATATTGAATGGCCGCAAGTGGTGGATCAGCGGTGTGCTCCACCCGAACTGCACCTTCGTGATTGCCGTGGCTGCCACTGACCCCGACGGACCTCGGCATCACAGGCAAAGCCAGTTCATCGTGCCGCTAGACACGCCGGGCTTCACGATCGTTCGCAACCTGTCTAAGTTTGGCTACCTAGACCACCACGGTCATTGCGAGCTTGAGTTCAACAACGTGCGAGTCCCAGCCAGCGCGCTGCTAGGCGAAGTTGGGGGAGGGTTCGGCATCGGCCAAGCTCGCTTAGGGCCAGCCAGAGTGCAGCACTGCATGCGAACCATCGGTCTCGCAGAACAGGCGCTCGCCATGATGTGCCAGCGCGCTGAAGAACGTTCGACTTTCGGTCAGACTGTTGCTTCAAGAGCAAACGTTCAAGACTGGATAGCCGAAGCTCGAATCGATATTGATGCCGCTCGGCTGCTCACCTTGCGAACGGCTTCGGTAATGGACACCGCAGGTGACAAAGCCGCAGCACCCGAGATGTCGATAATCAAAGTGCAGGTCATGCGGACAGCAACAACCGTTGTTGACCGGGCCATCCAAGTGTTTGGCGCAGCCGGAGTCTCAGACGACTTCCCACTGGCTCGAATGTTCGCCCAATTGCGATCGTTGCGTATTGCTGATGGCCCCGACGAGGTTCATCTAATGGCGATTGCCCGCCGCGAGCAGCGGCGCCAGAACAAGACCAGCTAAAGCTGTTTAACGATTAGGCCTTGTGCAGATTGGGCATTCGACGTCTTGTGGAATCCAGTCTTCCTAGTCGGTGATGGCGTTAAGGGCGGCGACCAACGCCACGCTGGTTTCGTTTCCAACGAGGCCAGCCTGCATTCGGTTCATCATGTAGGCCATGGTGATCTTGTTGTCTAGATCGTTGATCACAACCGATCCTCCCCAACCGCCCCAGTAACACTTCTTGCCTGAAACAAGGCCGACAGGGTTCTCGGGCGCTGCGAGCGCGTAGTGAAGGCCGAACCGGTTGTGGGTTCCTAGAACTTGATCGATTCCGTCGTACTGGGTCTCGAAGATCCGGTCAATCGTTGGCTGAGACAACAGCTGAACGCCGTGAGCCGATCCACCGTTGGAGACAACAGCCTGAATCTTGGCAACAGACCTTGCGTTGCCATGGCCGTTGGCGGCACCGATGGTGGCGGCCCGCCAAGCTTCGGTGTGGGCTATCTGAGCTTCGGGTGCCGGACCGGTGAAAGTTTTGAACATGACGCTTTCGACATCAATGTCTGGCGGGATCGGCAACGGCGGCGGGGGAGTGACGTTGCTAATTCGGTGGTGGTTTTCCGGAGGTGAGCCAATGGTGAAGTCGGCATCGAGTGGGCCGGCAATTTCTTCGGCGAAGAATTCCTTGAGGCCACGTCCGTCGATTCGACGAATGACTTCGCCGACCAGGTGACCTTGGTTGAGTGCGTGGTAGCCCGACGCGGTTCCGGGCTCCCACCAAGGGGCCTGGGTCGCCAGTCGGGCCGTTGCGCCGTCATCGTCGAGGACATCGTCGGGGGTGATTGGTTGCGCCCAGGCTGACACGCCAGAGGTGTGGGCCATCAGGTGGCGAACCAGAACGTTTTCTTTGCCATTCTGGGCAAACTCTGGCCAGTAGCTAGCGACGGTGGCATCGGGGTCTAGAGTTCCCCGCTCCATCAGGAGCAGCGAACACATGGCGGTCATTGTCTTGGTGGTTGACCAAACGTTGGTTACGGTGTCGGCCTCCCACGGTTTGGTTCGCTCTTCGTCAGCGAACCCGCCCCAAACGTCAAGCACGATTTCGCCGTCAACGGCAATGGCCAGTGAGGCACCTAAGTCATAGTCGGCCTCTATTTGGCGTTCGAGAATTTTCGTGAGTGACTCGAACCGGTCGTTCGATTTGCCTTCGAGCTGCATGTGGTCCCCTTTGTGTTGTGAACACATACTGCAATAGGTTCGTCCCCGTGGCAAAGCGACCAAACGTGATCTTGATGAACTGCGATGACCTTGGCTACGGCGACCTTGGATGCTACGGATCGACCAAGAACAAGACCCCAACCCTCGATCAGCTTGCCGCCGACGGCCTCCGCTTTACCTCCTTCTACACCGCTTCGGCCGTCTGTACTCCGGCGCGTGGAGCGTTGTTAACCGGTTGCTATCCGCCTCGAATCGGCTTCGGCTCCTTTAGCGGCTTGCCGGTGCTGTTCCCTGGTTTCGACACCGGTTTGTCACCAACAGAAATCAGCCTTGGCAAGATGCTGTCCGACGCTGGTTACGCAACGCAGATGATCGGAAAGTGGCACTGCGGCGACCAGCCCGAGTTCCTGCCAACCAACCATGGCTTCGATCACTACTTGGGTCTTCCCTATAGCAATGACATGGGCCGCCAAGTCGACCCGCCTTCGTTCATGCCAGAGATGCCTCCGCTTCCGCTGATCGTTGACGGTGAAGTGGTTGAGCAACAGCCTGACCAGTCGTCTCTAACCGAGCGTTATGTGGCCCGGGCATTGGAGTTCATGCGTGAGTCTGGTGACCAGCCGTTCTTTCTCTATCTCGCTCACATGTATGTGCACCTACCGCTTTATGTGCAGCCCCAATTTGCCGAGCAGTCAGAGAACGGGGCTTACGGCGCCGCTGTTGAGTCGATTGATTGGGCGGCAAAAGTGATTCTCAGCGAGCTTACGAGCTTGGGCCTTGACGATGACACGATTGTCATCTTCACCAGCGACAACGGATCACTTGGTGACAACCCTGCGCCCTGGGGCAATTCCGAACCACTAGGCGCCAGCAACGATCCGCTGCGAGGCGCCAAAGGTGACACTTGGGACGGCGGGTTGAGGGTGCCGGGAATTGTGCGTTGGCCAGGCAAGATTACCGCTGGCACCGAATGCGATGCAGTGGTCAGCGCAATGGATCTCTATCCGACTCTGGCCGCAGTCTGTGGCGCTGACCTTCCTCAGGACCGGACGATCGATGGCAAAGACATCAAGGCTCTGTGGTTTGGTGAGACGGACGAGTCTCCGCATGAGGCGTTCTTCTACTACTTCATGAACGATCTCAATGCGGTTCGAAGCGGGAAATGGAAGCTTCACTTCACAAGTCGCAATGAGAAGATGTCTGAGCCCCAGCTTTATGATCTCGACGCTGACATCGGCGAGACCACGGACTTGGCTAAGCACTATCCAGATATTGTCGAGCGGCTTTCGGCTCTAGCTGAAGTGGCCCGAGAATCATTGGGTGACGCTCGCCTTGGCCGAGTCGGCAACGACATCAGACCGGTAGGCCGGGTTGAGAACGCGAAACCGCTAACCGTGTTTGACCCCAACCATCGTTACTTCATGGCCGAGTACGACCTTGCGGATAAGGGCTAGTGCGAATCGTCTGCGGCCGTCATGTAGTTGACGGCTGCAACCATCGAACATCGGTCCGAGGGTCTGTAACCGCAGGATCAAGACCGCGTTAGCGGGCGTCTACTGCTCCGCCGTCGATTGCGAGGTCGGCTCCGTTGATGTGCCAGGAATGTTCGCTGGCGACGAATGCCACCAGCCGACCAATGTCGGCTGGGTCCGGGATGCGCCCGGTGAGGTTCCTCATTGCGTTATTCATGGCCCAGGCTTCAACTTCGGGCCAGCCGCCGGTGACGCCATCGCGCTTGGCTCGGCGAGTGAATGCGGCCCGCACTTCATCGGTGGCAATCATTCCGGGGCTGACGAGATTGGCCGTCACGCCAGTGCCTCGGAGGGTCATAGCCAGTGTTCTCACAATGGCATGGCCGCCCGCTTTTGCGCCGTAGTATCCGGGGTTGCGCTCGCCCGGCATGCGGGTTCCGGCAGTGCCAAGGAAGACCACGCGTCCCCAACCTCTGTCTTTCATTCCAGGTACGCAGCGTTGGGTAACTCGAACACCGGTGAGCACGTTTGCGTTCCATTCCTGGGCCCATTTGTCCATCGAGTCCCAGTCCGATCCGCCAGGCGTGCCGTAGTTGTTAATCAGAATGTCGATGTCCTTTGTGACTCCGGCAAGATCAGCTGCGCCATCATCGGTAGAGAGGTCGGCCGCTACTGCCGAAGCCGAACCGCCCGCAGCAGAGATGAGGTCGACAACACCTTTTGCTTGGCCGGACTCAAAGCCGTGAACAACTACGTGTGCTCCTTCGGCGGCAAGAACTTGAGCGATACCAGCTCCAGTGCCTCGATAGCCGCCCGTGACTAGCGCAGTCTTTCCTGTCAGTCCAAGATCCATAACCAACAACGCTAGAGAAGCGTTCGCCAAGGATCCAGATCGAGGCCGGGGTAGATCCGTGCCGTGGCGTCCAACACCTCTTGGGTCCAAAACTCATGACCTGGCAACGGGAAGTTGAACAACGCCAACTCGCGAGGAGTGCATTGTTCTACGAAGCTCACAAAATCGGGGCGGGTCACTAGGGGAGCGTGGGAGTCGAAGTTGATCCATGGAGCTTTGCCTGCCCGGTAACCAAAGGTCAGAATGTGCCGCTCCTTGCCAGGCGGGATTGCGACGCCACGGTGCCAGACATCGGAGCGGTAGGCAAACAGCGAACCTGCCTTGCCAGTTGCTGAGACTTCGCCGTCATAAAACTGAGGCGCTTCGTCTCTGCGCACAATTGCGCCAGTGCCCGCGCCACCAAGCCCTTCGCCGATGCCTAGGCCGTTTGCACCTGATGCCGAGCGAGGGGAGACCCTGGGGGCGCCATTGGAGTCGTCGGTGTCGTGTAGGTACAGAAAGAACTCGATGTGGCCCCATCCAGCGCCTTGGCGAACAGGCAAAAGCGAGTGGTTTGCGTCGATGTGGTGAGACTGTTCGTAATTTGCGTGATCCCCGTATTTGGACCAAACCCGAGACTGATAAATCCGAAGATCACTGGTCTCCAGTGCAGCTTCGGCAAACGCCAAGATGTTCGGGTGAACGAACAGCCGGTTGAGATTAGGTGCGTCGGGATATGGAAACAGAGTGGTGCCGTCGAACTGTTCGTAGCGGAACTTCGCCCTAGCGTCGATGTCGGGCCGGCGCAGCGTTCCTGCCGGTTCATGCTCGAAGTCGGGCGGCTTGATCTCGGTCAGAGCTGCTGCAGTCGCATCGGCCGGAACCAGGCCATCGACTACTACCCAGCCCTCGTTCTTCCACTGTGTAGCTGCGTGCCCTATTGCCTGGTCGATTGCGTGTTCTGTCATGTCTGTGGTCTGAGGGTAGACCGAAGTCACATCTTGAGTCGCGCTCGAAGACGCACAAGTCCTTTACGATACTGAACAGTGCAGTATTCTAATTCGAGAACCACACAGCGGGGCCGGCCCCGTTCAGCCGAGGCCGATGACAAGATCCTGTCTGCCACGCTGGACCTGGTTTCGGAGGTGGGAATACACCGAATGTCGATGGACGTGCTGGCTGCGAGGGCTGGAGTGTCCAAAACGACTATCTATAGGCGTTGGCCAAGCAAAGAAGCCCTGGTCATTCATGCCCTAAGCGCCTCGATCAGGCCTTTTGATCATGTCGATACGGGCTCACTTCAGAAGGATCTAGACCTGTATCTTGGCGAGCTGGTTCAGCGGTTCAAGCCCGGTCCGGCCAATGACATTCTTCCCCATCTAATCGAGACCGCGAATCTAGATGCGTCGGTGCGATCAGCCCTTGATGAGTTTGTGAAGATCCGGCGGCTGCCCCTTCACACCATTCTTGAGCGTGCCAAAGATCGCGGTGAGCTTGATCAAAATGCGGATACTGGGCTGTTGGTCGATTGCATCATCGGCCCCATTACCTACCGCCGGTTGCTCACTCGAGAACCAGTTGACACTGACTTCATGAATCGACTTCTTGCCTTGGTATTGCCATCGCTGGATCGCGACTCCTGATGGCCCGTCCAACCGTTGACCCTAAACATGGCCGCGGACTGCCAGGTCGTTTCCGACCTTTTTCCAACACAGGAGGCCCGGGCGGCACCGGACCAGCAACTTCAGTGCCTGGTGGATTTCGTCACGGAATGCGCGCTTTTCGCCACCGAGACTTTCGAATTTTCTTCTTTGGGGCAATGGTTTCTAACACCGGCAGCTGGTTGCAAAACCTGGCGGTTCCTTTTGTTCTGTTCGAGCTAACTGGTCAGGCCTTCTGGGTCGGGCTGGCTGGCTTTGCCCAGTTCATTCCCTCGTTCTTGTTGGGCCCACTTGGTGGCTCGTTAGCAGACCGAATGGATCGCCGCAGGATTCTCATCGCAACCCAATCTGCTCAAGCGCTGGCGGCATTTGTTCTTTGGGGCGTTTGGGTTCTGGACTACCGAGAGCCTGCACTAATACTTGCGATTGTGGCCGCCACGGGAGTTTTTAGCGGCCTGATGATTCCAAGCTGGCAAGCATTTGTGCCAGCGTTAGTTCCCAAGGATGATCTTGCCTCGGCCATCACGTTGAACTCAACGCAGTTCAACGCCGCCCGTGCCGTTGGGCCAGCATTGGCTGGTCTGATTCTGGCCGTGTCGGGCGCCGACGTTGCCTTCCTGCTGAACGGGTTTTCTTACCTCGCAGTGATTTCAGCAATCTGGCTGATCAGACCTGTTGCCGTGGAGCGAACTGAGAAAGTGGCAACCGGTGTCAAGGACGGCTTTCAGGATGCAGTCAGCTACATCAAACGTCGCACAGGTATCAGCGTTGGAATATTGTGTGCCATGTTGGTGGCGTTCTTCGGTAACCCAGTAACCCAATTCACTGTTGTGTTCGCCCGAGACGTTTACGATTCTGGTCCACGAGTACTTGGAGCTCTAGCAGCCGGTGTAGGCCTCGGCGCAATCATTGTGGCTCCGGCCCTGTCGGTCTGGGCCGACAAGATTCCTCGGTCTCAACTGGTAAGAATCAGCCTGCCGCTTTATGCAGTTGCAGTGATGAGTTTCGGAATGGCACCCAATTGGCCGCTCGGTCTGCTTGCGCTGTTAGTTCTAGGCGGCGCCTTTCTTTTGGTCATCTCCACCACAAATACCGCAGTCCAGATGATCGTGGCCGACCACATGCGGGGCCGAGTGATGTCGGTGAGAGTCATGGGCTTCACATTGGCATTCCCATTGGGTTCGCTCCTACAGGGAGCGTTGGCCGATGTTTGGGGACCCCAAGTGACGGTGGTGGTTTTCGGGTCAATCTTGCTGGCCGTAGCTGCGGGTCTGTCAATGCACCCAACAGTTCTCGGCCGTCTCGATGCCACCGATGACACTCCAAACCGTTGAGATCGATCTCTTGACCCAGTCCTCAAAGCCACAGTTCTTCTCCCATTACGAACAGCTGATTGCGATCTGCATCTCGACGGTGTTTGTCATGGCCGGTCAAGGCGTCATCAGTCCCGTGCTCCCGATCTACGCCGACAGTTTTGGCGTCTCCACAGCAATGATCGGTGCGACCGTCACGGCGTTCGGGCTTGCCCGCTTGGTTACCAACGTTCCTGCCGGACTCTTGGCCGATCGGCGAGGTCGCCGGATGCTGCTAGTTGGCGGGCCACTGGTCACCGCTGTTGGCATGGCTGCCTCGGGCTTGGCCAACGGAATCTGGGTGTTGTTGGCTGCCCGTTTCGTGGCAGGCCTTGGTTCGGGTCTCTACATGACCGGCGCCCAGATTTACCTGCTCGACATTGCCGGCCCCGACGAGCGGGGCCGGTTCATCGCCACTAACCAAGGTGCTCTGCTAGTCGGCGTTGGGTTCGGGCCAGCAATCGGCGGACTGTTGGCCGACGCGTACGGATTGTCGTTTCCGTTCTACGTGGTTGCAGCTGCTGCACTGCTTACAGCTGTCTACGGATTCATCCGGCTACCCGAGACTCTTACCGGGGCAACCACTCCGGATCTATCGCCGGGCAATTCAGGGCCCTCACGATGGGCGCTCCTGCGCTCGGTAGATTTTCTGGCCGTCGGATTCGTAACTGCATCTGTGTTTTCGATTCGAGCCGGTGCCCGACAGACCCTTGTCCCTCTGCAGCTCAATCAGGTGTTTGGTGTTGAAGTGGCGGAGCTTGGCGTGCTTTTCACCGCCCTTGGCATAATCGGAATGGTTCTGATCTGGCCGGCGGGTTGGGCCGCTGACCGAATTGGTCGCAAGATCTTGATCGTTCCAACATCGTTGCTTATCGCTATCGGTATTGGTGTAGTTGCTTTGGCGGACTCGTTAACTGTGTTGATTGTGGGTCTGACAATCGCGGCCGTCGGCTCCAGCATCACGGGTCCGGCGCCAGCGGCCTATGTCGCCGACTTAGTCGAGGCTGACCAACGCGGCGCAGCCATGGGTTTGTACCGAACCTTCGGCGACCTCGGCGTGGTTCTGTCACCGGTCTTAAGTGGCTTACTCGCAGACGCTGCGTCGATCCCGTTCGCCATAGGGGTGAATGCAGCCCTGATGGCAGTAGCCGCGCTCACCTTTTGGATAGTCGCCTCCCCGGGCCCAGCCCGCGACACGGCGGGCTGAGCCGCGCGAGGCTAGGGGTCGATTTCGGTGCCGTTGGGCCGGTGGGTGTGCCATTGGCCTTGGGGGTCTTTGTGGACGGTGAAGCCTTTTTGTTTCCACCGGTTGTGTTTCCCACAGAGTGGCGCCCCGTTCCCGGGGTTGGTTCTGCCTTTCCTCGAGTGTTCTTGCATGTGGTCTGTCTCACACCGGCTAACCGGGGTGTGACATGAAGGCCAGGCACACTCGGTAGATGAGAGTTGGACGGCTAGGCGGGCTGAACCTGTGTAGTTCCGGGCCTGTCCTAGGTCGATCACTGTGCTTTTTGCGTCGACGACGGCACGCCGGACCTTTGAGATGA
>CALAJQ010000002.1 GCA_937922785.1 uncultured Acidimicrobiales bacterium | reverse complement strand
GCTCGTCACCAACGAGCTTCGCACCACGTTGTCTCGTCACGTTCTCAACCTTGACCTGGCGTTCCATCGCTCCACCAGCCCCGGTGAGCTTGTTAGCCGAGTCGACGGCGACGTCACTGCCCTTAGCGATTTCGTTGCCAGTTTCGCTGTGAAGGCTGCGGCTGCGCTGGTCACGTTGGTCGGTCTAGTTACGGTGTTGCTGATTCGTGACCCCCAAGTTGGATTCGGCTTCGCCATTTACCTGGCCATTGCACTGGCCACCATGTACTCGCTGCGAGACAAGGCCGTCGACGAAGCGGCCACCGAACAGGCGGCGACCGGCCGAATGTTGGGACAGGTCGAGGAACGCCTAACCGGCGCCGATGACCTGCGAAGCAACGGCGGCGGCAGCCATGCCTTGGCCACGTTCCAGGTCGCTAGCGCCGCAGTGCTTCGATCGTCCCTGAACCGTGAGCGACAGGGCGTAGCGCTTTGGATCATGTCGAACGCAGTGTTTGTTTTCGGGGGGCTTATTGCGTTGGCCCTCAACGTCGCGTTGCTGCGCCGTGGCGCCATCACGTTGGGCACTGCATACCTGATTTTCCAATACACCCAGGTTCTGCGCCAACCGCTAAGCGAGCTCTCCGACGAAACCGAACGGGTGCAAAGAGCGGCCGGGGGCATGGCCCGATCGATGAACCTGATGGCCGAATCTTCCGACATAGACAACACCGGAAATTCTAAGTTGCCTCTGGGTCCTCTCGGCCTCGAACTTGATCACGTCACCTTCACCTATGCCGACGAAGAAGAGCCGGTGGCCGTCATCGACGGGCTGACCGTTGCCCTCGAAGCCGGGACCTCAGTGGGTGTTCTAGGACGCACCGGAAGCGGCAAGACCACCCTGGCGCGCCTGCTGTTACGACTTGTCGAGCCAACGTCGGGAACCGTCCGCCTTGGAGGCGTGCCGCTGCACCAAGTTCCGCTGACCGATCTTCGAGCGCGCACTGGTGTTGTGTCTCAAGACGTGCATTTGTTCGGTGCAACCATTCGAGACAACCTGACCCTCTTCGACGAATCGATTGCCGATGAGCAGGTGCGCTCCGCCTTGGCCGAGCTTGACCTGTTGACATGGGTTGAAGCCATGCCCGAGGGCCTAGACACAAAACTGGGCCCGGCCGGCAGTGGATTGTCCGCTGGTGAAGGCCAACTGATTGCGCTGACCAGACTGTTCCTCAGATCGCCCGACTTTGTGCTGCTCGACGAGGCGTCGTCCCGAATCGACCCGCTGACTGAGGCCAGGGTCACGCGGGCAATTGACAAGTTGCTGGCCGGCCGCACCGCAGTGGTGATCGCCCACCGCCTCTCAACTGTGGAGCGACTTGATCAGATCCTTGTGCTCGACTCGGGCACGGTCGCCGAATATGGACCGACCTCCGAACTGCGAGATGATCCCAACAGTCGCTACGCACAACTGTTGGCAGTTGGGGCCGACATCCCGCTGGACGAGGTGGTGTTGTGAGTATCAACAAGACACCGCTTCCCCCACGGTCAACCATCAAACCCGAATCGTTCGGATGGCGCACCGGAGTTTTCCGATCCCGACTGTGGCTGGGCAGTTGGGTCGGCTGGGCGCTCTTTTCGCTGATACCTCTGTTGAGCGGTTGGTTTCTGAAGCTGGTGTTCGACGCGTTAGAAACCAACGAATCGGTCACCTGGTTGCTGGTTGGGATTGGGGTCACGGAAAGCTTCCGCTGGCTCGTGTTTGCACTTGCTGTTTGGGTGGTGGTGCGGTGGTGGGTGTCAGCAACCACGCTGTTGCGAACCAACATGTTGCGGGCCCAGACTGTTAGCGGCGGGCCCCACGCAGCCGGGTTGCCGTCAAGTCCGAGCGAAGCGATTTCGCGATTCCAGCAGGACGTACGTGACGGCGTGGTTTGGCCCGACGCCTGGGTTGACGGCACGGCCGCCATTGCATACGGCGTGGGCGCCCTGGCCATCATGGCCACAATCGACAGAGGCGCAGCGCTTGTTGTGCTGTTGCCACTGGCGTTGGTGACAATCATCGTTCGAAAGATGACCCCAGCGCTGTATGACGCCCGGGCCGCAGATCGGGAGGCAACCAGTGAGGTCACTTCCTTCCTCGGCGAAGCCTTTTCCGGCATGCTGGCTTTCAGACTTGCGGGTCGTGAGGAAGCCGCCATTACCCGCCTAGAACGACACACAGCCGTTCGGCGCAAAACCGCAGTTCGAGACACAGTCTTGGCGCAGATGATCGCAGGCATCGCTTCTACCACGACCGACATAACAATCGGACTCACCTTGTTGGTCTTGGTGCCACCGGCGCGCGACGGAACGCTGACCGTCGGCGACGTTGCGTTGTTCGTCGCATACGCGTACGAATTGGGGGACGTGCCGCGTTTCACCGCCCGGCTTATCTCAGCGCGCGAACAAGCTGTTGTCTCCTACGGGCGGATGGGTGAGATGGTGGCACCCGACCGGATTGATGACTTGTTCGAACACATCGAAGTAACGATCGAGCCCCGTGATGAGATGCGGGTTCGCGAGCCTGATCCGCATCGGGTTCCGTTAGAACAACTGCGAGTAGAGGCACTCACTTCTACCTACGGTGCGACCGAGGCGGGCGTGCACGACGTCAGCTTCGAAGTCGCCGCTGGCACTTTCACGGTCATTACCGGAGGTGTCGGCAGCGGCAAAACTACGTTGCTTCGAGCGCTCATTGGTCTCGAACCCAGCTCCGCTTCCATTAGTTGGAACGGCGAGTCCGTCGAGGACCTGGGCGCCTGGTTCGTGCCGCCCAACTCTGCCCATCTGCCACAACTCCCCCGTTTGTTCAGTGAGTCGCTGGCGGAGAACATTGCGTTAGGCAGAAGCAAGGAACGGCTAGATGTCGTACTGGAGCAGACGACACTGACTCAAGATCTGGCCGAGATGCCCAACGGCCGTGCAACCACTGTGGGGTCACGCGGACTGCGGTTATCCGGAGGACAGGCCCAGCGAGTTGCCACCGCCCGCAGCCTACTTACCCAACCAGAACTGCTGGTCGTGGATGATCTATCCAGCGCCCTGGATGTTTCCACCGAACGGCAGCTTTGGAACCACCTAAGTGCCGAAGGATCGAGCACAGTGATTGCCGTTTCGCATCGCCAGTTTGTGATCGACAAGGCCGACCAAGTCATCACGATGGAAAACGGCCGCATCAAATCAATCGATCGACGCTAGGCACTCCTCGTACTGGCGGTCTACCCAGCCAAAACGGGCGGGTAGCCAGGTCAGTTCGAAGATTTTGACGGTCTAGGCGGTCAGATAGGACGAGCTTGTCCCCTGTACGATCTAGGCCATGGCTCCACTTGCTAACTGGTCCGAGAACTTCGAGTTCGAGGCAACCTCGGTTGAACAGCCTTCGTCGATGGAACAGCTTCAAGAAGTCGTTGCTTCCGCCACCATGGCCAAAGCGATAGGTACCCGCCACTCATTCAACCGCAGTGCCGACTCCCCCGGCGGCACGCTGATTGATTGCAGCGAACTTGGGCTTGAAATGTCAGTAGCCGCTGACTCCCAGACCGCCACGATTCCCGCTCGCTGGAGTTACTCAAAAACAGTCGCCGAGCTGGAAGCCCGAGGTCTGGCGCTGAAGAATCTTGGGTCGTTGCCCCACATTTCGGTCGCCGGCGCAACCGCGACTGCCACCCACGGTTCAGGCGACACGAACCAAATCTTGTCGGCTGAAATTGCAGGGGTCGAGTTGGTCGATGCGGCCGGCGAAATCCGCACCGCAGAAGCCAACTCCGCCGACTTGCCAGCCCTGGCCGTTGGTCTAGGAGCGTTCGGTATCTTCACCAGAATCACTCTTGACGTGCAGCCCAGCTACTTCGTGCAGCAGGACTATTACCGCAACACCCCCTGGGAGACCTTCATCGACAACTTCGACGAGATCATGGCCAGCGCCTACAGCGTCAACTTTCATACGAAGTTTGATGTACCGAACGTGACAGGCATTTGGCGCAAGCACCGGCTGCCAAGCGCCAAGGCAATTGAAGTGCCGGACGAGCTTTGGGGGATGCACAAAGTTCAAGGCCAGCTCGAAGCAGGCAAGCACACAACGCTGCACGAGCCAGGGCCGTGGAGCGAGCGCCTAGCGCATTTTATACCCGGCGGTGCACCTTCGGCCGGCGGTGACGAACTGCAAAGCGAGTACTTCGTCGACCGGCGTCACAGCATCGATGCTCTCAATGCCCTACGAGCGATGGGTGACCAAATCGACCCGCACCTTCACGGCAGCGAGATTCGGACTGTTGCCGCCGACGACATTTGGCTTAGCCCTGCTTACAAGCGGGAGACGCTTTCCATAGGATTTACATGGAAGAAACACATCGACGAAGTCCACGCTTTGTTGACCCCAATCGAAGAAGCACTGGCACCCTTCGAGCCCCGCCCCCACTGGGGCAAGTTGTTCGATTTTGGCCGAGCCGACTTGGCTGCGCGCTTCCCCAAGCTGGATGACTTTCTAGTCGTCGTCGACCGATATGACCCCAACGGCAAATTCAACAACCCGTACTTGCAACGCCTTCGTCCGTAGTATCTGACGGGTGATCTCTCATGTTAGAAGTCGGCTGGCTTGGGGCATCTCGTTTTGCTCAGCAGGTGTTCTTGGCGCCTCGATTCTTGGGTTGATGGGCAGATGGTTCTGGCTGTTCGATCTGTTTTCTCCGTTCCGACTCCAATACGCAGCGCTGTTCCTTGTTGCCTTTATTGGGTTAATGGCACTTCGGTCGTGGCGAGCTGGGGCGGTAGTTGGAGCGTTGTTCCTGATCCATCTCGTTGCCATTTACCCGTTGGCTTTTGGCGCTACAGAACCTGTCGGTCAAGGTCCATCACTACGCATTATTCAGTTCAACGTCCTGACCTCAAATCAGGAGATTGCACAGGCCGCAGCCTGGCTTGGTCAACAAAACGCCGACATCATCGTTGCCCAGGAAACCGACTTGCGCTGGGCCGCTGGCCTACAGAGTTCACTCTCTGGAATGACAATGCTCCCCACTGAAACGATTCGGAGTGACAACTTCGGTATGGCTGTGTTTGTGCGCGACGGGATGGAAACAAGTGGCCTACGGGTGGTCGACGCAAACCTGTTGCCTTCAATCACATTCGAAGCCTCACTTGATCGCGGAGATTCCAGCGTGTTGGTTTACGCTGTCCACCTTTTGCCCCCAACCAATGCAGACGCAGTTGAGGTCGGCGACGAGCAGACCGATAGCGCCGTGGCTGTTCTTGCAGGTCACAAAGGTCCCAAGGTGTTAATCGGAGACCTAAACGCAACACGCTGGTCGAGTCCTTATCGCCACATTCTGTCTGAGACTAATCTTCGAGACGCCGCCGATGGTCGAGGACTTACGGGCACCTGGCCGTCAAGGCTGGTTCCGTTGACGGGCGGCATCACACTTGACCACGTGCTTGTTTCGCCCGAGTTCGGAGTAGAGGGCCGCACTATTGGACCCCACCTAGGTTCGGACCATCGGCCAGTCGTCGTTGATCTGGTTCTGTTTTAGTAGCCGCTCAGCGCCAGGTGCCCGTCACCTCTCCCGTTCTCTGCGTTCTGGCGGTCTACCCAGTCAAACCCGGCTGGTTGAGCGGTCGGAACAAGATTGTTGACTGCTAGCCCGGTCAGTACGGCTCTGGGTCATGCGGACTGCTAACTTCGAGCGAATGTCTATATATAGCTCGCCGCGCAACAAGACTCCAAGACGCAGAGTCGGCTTAGCCGTATTCACCGTCACATGTCTACTGCTGGCCGCCTGCACCAGTGCAGACGAAGATGGGGCCAGCGGGTCCTCTACCACCAACACCACGACCGCAACTGACGTCGAGGCGGGCCCTACCGACACCGAGGCGGGCGCCGAGCAAACTAACCATTCCGAAGCGCTCCCAACACTGGTAGAACTCTTTCCAGCCGACACCAGCCGCGTATTCGCAGCCGACATCGAAACTCTGTTGGCCAGCGGATCATCGGTTGAGGTAGCCGCACTACTGGCTGGTGACGGCGCCGACCCGTCCTTGAACGAGACGTTCGGAACCATCGGAAAACTCGCTGAAAGCATCGACATTCCAGCCGCCATGACCACTGCATTGGTTGGCCACACGAGCGAAGTCGCCGACGGGCCGTTTCTCATTGCCAAAGTTCGTAGTGAAGTAATCGACGAAGTTGTGGTGGGATCAATACCGCCTACTGATGGCACATACGGCCCATCGTCCCAAACACTTTACGTCGACCAAAGCGGAAGCCATCTCGCCCTGCTTCCTGATGGTGTGCTGGTTGCCGGCAACCAATCTGTCGTTGAATCGGTCCTCGACGTGGCCGACGGCGAGAACTCCGAGAAGTCCCCCATCGCCCTCGATGTGACGCTGGATGGACAGTCTCACATCAGCTTCGTCTATGCCCTTCCCGCACTCCTTGACGACAGCGTGCCGTCTGATCTCGGCCTCCAGAGCGCGGCCGCGATGACCGGCGCACTCGACCTGGTCGATGGTGATTTCGTCGGATCGGTGGCCTTCCACACATCGGATGCTTCAGAGTTCGTCGAGACCTACAACGGCCTCAACCGGCACGCAACCCAAGGTGACGACGCCTCCGAGCAACCCCTAACCGTCAGTTCGTCAGCTATCGATGGCCTGGAACAAATCGTGGTTGCCCTGCCTGCGACGCCCATTGACCCGACACCTGAAGAGCTGGTTGCGTCCCGCAACGTCTTCAAGAAGCTGTTCGTTGGCATGGAAGCCGTCACCTACGCCGAGGGCGTGGCCGACCGGACCAACCGGGCTTGGTTGGATTTCTTGGTTAAGAGCGAACAGGGCGACGACGAACCACCGTCACCCGGGTCGGTTTACATCCGCTGGGAGTTCCGCGACCAGGCCGCCATCGCCGCGTTCGAGGCCAATGAGCTTCCCGCTGGATTCAAGCTGGCACCAACCCGATTCCTCGAGAGCGACGCTCCAGAGGGCGAGTACTTCCTCGCTCTGAACCTTTACAACGCCGGCAGTTCCCTGGTTAACGGAGGGCGTGCCGAGTGGGACGTATTTGTTCACGGGCCCGAAGGGGCGGACCCCAACGCGGGCGAGCGTCCACGGTTCATGGTGGTCGAGGCGCTGGCGGAAGAAGTTACGGCCGACGCAGGCAACCTGCTCACACCGGCGACGCCGCTGACACACCAGCTCGCTGACGGACTGGTCACATCAAACGTGCAGCGGTTCGTTGACGGGGAAGCAGTGCCGGTGTTCGAATCGACATTCCCGGCGCCAGACCCAGCACAAGCCGAGGTCGCCCGATTCACCCGCGAGATGGCAATCGGCAACGACTACATCTACTGGGATCACGGGGTTTCGGATCGAGTGTTCTACAACGCGACCACGTTCAATCATGATGCGTACTTTGTCGACACGACGCAGTTGACCTTCACCGACAATTCCCCCTGGGCGAAGTACCTGAAACCGACGGTTAAGGATGCGGTTTATTACAACAACACGCTGGAATACGTCGCCTCACCAATGGCGAACCTCGACTCGGACCACCTCGATATCACGCCCGAGTGGTTAGCTGAGCTTGTCGGCTTCACCAGCAACGGCCACCAAGACGGCCTGATGCGCAAGGCGGTTGAGCAGCTGTTCCGGGGCACTTCAGATGCGCTCGTGGAAGTTAGGGTCGACAACGAAACGCCCTCCACCTATTTCAACTTTGAGATCACCGACCCTGAAGCACTGTCGGCAATGATCGAACTGCGGGCCGGCCACAGTCTCTCGCCCATTCAACTGTTCGAAAATGGTCCCGAAGCGCACTACATGACCCTGTCGATCTTTAACGAAACTAACGCGGTCGAAGGAACACGAGCAGAGTGGAGTGTCTACACCGACGACGGCAGTGGACGTATTCGCACCACGGTCATCGACCTCATGACAGCTGGGGTTGGGTTCGATTCGGTCGACATCTTGAGCTTGCCCAGCGAAGTCAGTTTCGAGCTGACTGACGGTCTGGTTGACGTGCAGTTGTCATCATCTGACGTCACTTTTGAGGCGTCGTTCGAGACAAGCGAGATCACCGACCATGAACTATCGCTGGACTGGATCGAGGCCGGTGACATCGTCTGTTCCCGGATCGGAGTTTGCGACAAGTACTACTACGACGCTGAAACGCTGGACGTACCCGTCCATCAGCCAGCGGAGGTTTCGGTTGGGTCGATCTCCACGCCTTGGGGTGACTTCATTTCTGAAACTCCGAGTGTTGTGTTCTACCGAGACAACGCCCAGGAATATGTTGTAGCCCGGTGGTTCAACCTCGACGTAGCTGTCGACGCTCTTCCATTCAGCGGACTTGAAAGAGCTACCCACGCCATTACTGGTGAGGGCGGCCTGAAGGGCCGGGATACACCACTTGCCGACTCGACATACGTGTACAGCGGCGATGCAGTTGTTGATGGCGACATGCTTAGTTTCGCCATCGACCAGCGGGTGGCGAACCAGCTGGGCGTCGGCAACATCTTCACTACTGGGAGCTTTGACCTGACAACGGGGACTGGAACTGTGACAGTTGTCGACTGCATAGGTCCGGCGTTGTTGTGCAGCGATATCGAACCCGGTTCCTCCACGTTCTATACAGCTGAAGGACTCGACGCATCCGACCTCGACGCCATCACATGGCAAGTAGACGTCGTGATCGATCTAGGAAACAGCTTCGGCATTGCCGACAGCACGTCAACCTTCACAGCGACACGGATCAACTGAGCGAACGAGTATCCACAGAAACTGGACCTACCTACTTTTGAGACTTGACCCCAGCTTCCGTCAGGGTCTGATCTTGGATTCGACGTGGTCGACGAGCTTAAGGAACAGAGTTTCAGCTTCGGGCCGCATGTCTTCAATCGACGCCCCCGAAAGCAGTGCAGATTCGACAACCACATTGTCGATTTGAACTGTGTACAGAATGTCGTTTCCCCAACTTCGGTCGTTGGCGGTCGCACGCCATTCCGAACTGAGGATCGAAACCTCGTCAACACCGTCAACGAGGTTTACGTCAGTCTCGACGAAGACGGCGCGCCTGATACCTCGAGGAGCACCACCTTGTTGCACTGTTTCGTAGCTATCGCATGTGTCTCGGTAAGCGGTCATGTAATCGGTTGCCTCGGCGGCGGAGTCGAACCAGATCAGGCGAAAGCCTCCTCGGGCCGACTCGTCTTCGAGGCGGAACCCATCGGTAGTGGACTCATACGGACCCAGCTCGTCTGCGTCGAGTCTCTGGGCCGGAGTGCAAGGCTCAGGTGGGAATCCATAGTCGAGGCTGCCCTCGTCAGGGCTTGGGAAACCACCTGTGAACGTGACCCCCGGCAGCGGCGCCAACCCCTGCAACAGATTCTTGAAGATCCGTCGTTCAGATGAGTCAGCCGAGCTCGGCCCGATGGGCAAGACTTCGCTTGGCGCCAACGGCACGGTCGTGGGTCGATCGGGTGCCACGTTCGCGGACTGTTCTGAACCGCAGCCTCCGACGGCAAACGCAACTGCAAGCACTGCGATTAAAACACTACGAGCCTTGAATCGACCGCTACCGGCCAACACCTTCCCAAATGGATCCGTTCGTAAAGTTCGCCGGGCTCCCAAACGCCTATAAAACATCTAATCTCCCCCCGACGCGGAAGGTATCACCATCTCCAACTGGCGGTCTACCCAGTCAAACCCGGCGGTTTCCCAGGTCAGTACTGAATTGGTGACGGTTAGCCAGGTCAGATGCTGCAGGCGAGCTAGTTCGAACCGCGACTGTTTCGACCTAGTGCTGCTGCCTGTTCTAGGTCTGCCGAGGGTGCAACCCCGTCCCTGGTCAGGTGCACACCAGCTGTCAATGACGACTTCTGAGCGCGTGCCAATTCGGCCTCTACCTCGGGACTGACCGCTTTGCGGCGGCTGGCTACAGGACGAGCAAGGTTCTTCAGAAACTGACGGAGGGACATGCATCGACAATATCACGATCGACTGACCCGCGTCTGTCGGCGTGACCGGCATCGAGTGCTAGGCCGAGGTCGATGCTGATGATGCGATGGATTTTCAACTGCGTGTTGAAGTGTGCGTGTTTTCTAGGAGGAGAGCCCGGGCCCTTCCTCGCTGAACCCTGAGCGGTTGACATGGCATAGTAAGAGTCGTGGACCTCGTTGATGTGAACGACCAACTACTTGACCTTGCCGGAGGCGATCGCTTCGCTGATGTTCGGCAACTCAGTTCCGAGCATCAGAAGGATCACGGGTGTGGCCTGCACAACGCTGGCGGCCCGGTTATGTCGACCGTCGCTGGGATCGTCCGCTCGGCGAGGGCTCAACGAATCCTCGACCTTGGATCAGGACTCGGGTACTCGACCCTGTGGCTAGCTGACGCTGCTGGCCCCGCTTGCCACGTCACCGGGATCGACGCCGACCCCGACCACACACAAGACGCAACCCTGATCGCTGCTCAGCAGGGCTTTGCCGATCGGATCAGCTACCTCACCGGCACCGTCGCCGACGTCTTGCCGACCCTCACCGGAACCTATGATCTCATCCACGACGACGCCTGGTTTGCGGATAAGCCTGACCACCTGGACACCGCACTCGATCTACTTCGTGACGGCGGAACGATGACCATGGCTAGCTGGTTCCTCCTCTTCGACGCCTTGACTCAGTCGCAGCAGGAGAAGTGGGAGAGCTTCGCTGCTTCGGGCTGGCAACAACGAACCGTCGATTACGCCGAGCATCTCGCAACCCGCTCCGACATTGCCGTCCACTGGATCACGAGCCCGCCAGTCGGGATAGCAACCAAGTTGGATGGGCCCTCAGTCGACCTCGGCTCACCAATGGCTGCTACCTCGTTCCGTCGTACGCCAGAACAAGTCGCCGACGTCGTGCTTGCCTGGCAACGACCTGACCGTCCATTTTTCGCCGCAGGCGCATGCCACATCCTCGCCCGACAATTCACCAGAAGACACCCCGATTTCACCATCGTGGCCATTCGACCCAAGCCAGGATGGAGCGGCAATCACGTCTTCGCCACCAACGGCACACAAGCATTCGACTTCAACGGCATGAGCTCCGAAGCAGACCTCATCCGAGCGAACGTCGAAGCCTCACGAGCTGAGTCACCGGATTGGGAGTTTGAGCTGATACCAGCAACGGGTGAATTCGATGCGTTCTGCAGGTCGATCAACTGCCGAACCGCATCGCTCTACCCTGGCGACGTTGAAGCTCGAGCTGACAACTTCATCAACTCCATCACATCCGCCGTTTAGCTCGGCCCTTTTGCACGAGTTGGCCCGCGGATCGACAACTGAACACAATGCCTGAGCGCACTGCCACAGACCTCGTTGAATTCCTCATTTCGCGCCCAACCTCCCCGACCATTCGAAGCTTGGACATCGATTTTGTCTAGTTTGTCGTTGTGACTGTGGTGTTAGAAGTGGCGTGGCGGAAGGATCTAAACATGCGCCCATCGCCATCCTCGCTTCACACAGGCGGCGACGCCCTCGTCGTCGCCGGTCGAAACAATCGCCTGATCCGAGTTGACCCTTGGACCGGTCAATCGATGTGGACTGCCAAGGTCGACAACGCCTACGGCACTGCCGTGATTGGCGATGACACTGTCATGTACCACGAACAAATGGGACTGCTGCGCTGCTTCGAACTGGTGGACGGATCCCTCAGGTAGGCCGAACAGACTGAACGGTTCAGCGGACATGTTTCAATCGCCGGGTCATGTGTTATCACAGGTGGATGGCGTGGCTATCGACCGCTCGCTGCCAGAGACATCACCGACGGTCAGCTTCTGTGGCCGAAAGAGCCTGGCCAAACGGCCGACGTGCACTGGCCGTTTGTACATGACAGTGGTGTTCTCGTCAGTTCCCGCGGAAGTCTGGTTCTTGACGAACTCACCCCCAGATCTGGTGAGATAGAAAGAAGCTGGCAATTGCTCGACCCGATAGCCGGCCCCGATCATGGCGCCGCATTCACTGACACGGCGAACGGGTCTGTCATCTTCCGCTCAGGGCCGTCCAGAGTGACTGAGTTAAACAATGGCGAACTGAGAGAGGTCTGGAAGAGCACAAGCGAACTCGAACTCAACCCGCCGCTGCACCACAACGGCGTGCTGTGGGCAGCGACCGCCAGTGGAGTTGCTGTGGTCAACCTCGCAAACGACACCTCAACTGAAGTACGACTCAACGAAGGACTTGTTCCTAGCTTCAGTCCAGATGGGGACGTAGTAGTGGTTGCGAGCCGTGATGGAACCGTCGCCGCAATCGGTCCCGACGGAACAATACACTGCCGCCTCCGAATCGCTCGCCGCGCAGTCGCACTAGCTCCGATGTTTAACGGCCTGACGATCGTCGCCACCAAAGGCGAACTCGTCGCCGTCCAACACCAGACCGGGTAACTGGCTTAGAGATTGAGCTCCCCTGCTAGATGGTTGACCCGACGAAAACGACCACTATTGTCCGGTTTAGTCGGATCAACTAACAAACAGCAGCAATGGCTGAGCAAAGACGGGGAAACGACCAGAGGCTGGCCGAGTTGTCTAGAGCTAGGGCGAACGATGGCTCAGCGGCTGAACCTGTCCGGTGCGTTCGAAGATCCCGAAGGTTAGCTACAGCCTAGAGTCCGTGGCCGAGGGTCGATGCTTGATGATGCGATGGTACTTTCACTGCATGGCGTGGAAACGGTCAGTCATCGCCCTGATGGCTCTAACAATCGTCGGGTGCACGTCGTCATCGGACGGTATTGAGCCCGAAGAACCACTGTCGCTTTCGATCGAGTTTGAAGACCTCAGTGGTGTCAACTCGATACGAACGGAGCTGGCCGAAGCAAGAGAACGCTGGGTGGCCGCAGACATCGACAGCTACAGAATCGAAGTCACCGAGACGCAGAACTACTGGACTAACGGCTGCCAATGGATCACGGCAATTGAAAACGGAGCTGCGATAGAGATATCGCTGGCGCCAAGCTCGCCGGATTCAACATCGGGGACGTTTTGCGCCGAGACCGAGTGGAACGTCCCGAAACTCCACAGCCTGATCTCACGATTCGCTGACGCTGTCGACGAATCAGTAGGTCTAGGGTTCGATGGCCATACCCTCGAAATCGACTTTGACGATGACGGCGTCCCGCAGGCCGTCAGATTCGATCTATCCAACGGCGACGACGAGGAATCGACCCTATTGATCAGGTTCACGCCCGCCGAGTCCCCCACGACAACTTCGGAGGTCACACAAGACCCGGACGCTCCGCAGCCGATGGACAACGCTGGCAACATCGCCATCGGCGAAACCCGCACCAGACGGGTCTCGACCCATTGCGGGATGAACATATTGTTCTGGGACATGGACGGCTCGCAATGGTTCGCCATCAACCCAATCGAGTCAAACAGCTCAAAAGACCTTCCCAACGGATGGGTCGACGACGGACAAGAGCGCATCGAGCTGGAGTTCGAAAGGGTCAGCAAAGACACCATCATCGCCAGACCTGTTGGCACTGAGTTCAGCGAAGAATATCGAAGAGCCACCGACCAGGATCCGCGAGTCGGGTGCGACTAACCGATCGGCTGGTTCGTGACAGACTCTGTTATGGAACTTGACGAGTCAGGCTGGCCGGACATCGAAGAGCGACTTAACGGGTCGACCCATTCGACCGACAATCAGGAACTACTGATCCGCCACCTAACCGATCGGCTGATCTCTCATCTAGGCGTCGATGTAATCGATTGCTGGGTAGGCAAGGACGGACTAGAGCGACATTCCGTTAGAGAAGTAGCCGCAGCGGCGATCGCACACCTGTCCCCCATCTGGGACCAGGTCCCGCCAACGACTCTCGCCAAACTCGAATCGGCCGGCGAGCTGGGCACCCCAATTCCCCCACCCTGGGATGATCACTGGCGCAGGCATCCGCGGACGTCCAGCTGGCGTTCGTGACCCGAACCTGCCACAAGGTTTAGCCGCGCTTGTGATCGAGACACCCGATCTCGCTCCAACTGACGCCGAACGCCGAGCCCACCGCAATTTCCCGTACCTGTTGTTCTCGTCTACAACCTGGTAACCGTGGTCGCTACATGATTCGCACCCGATCGCAACTAGAGCTGGAGGCCCGCGGTTCCACTTAAGCCAACGAGCGTGCCGACAACGATTCCAGTGAGAACGACGACCCCTATACCTAGTTCAGAGACGTCGTCGTGCTGCCAGATCCATTCTCCAGCAGCAAGCCTTCGCGCACCAAAAGAGAAGAACAGAAACGGAATTGTCAGGAATCCAGCCAACAGCCCCAAAAAAGATCCCAATAACAGTGCGAGGGTCCAGCCGGCCAAGCTCATACGGTGTTGCTCCCATCATCAACAGAGGTCATATTCAACTATCGACCGTGGCCGCACTCACTGGAGTCGTGGACCAACTGACACGATGAAGCACGAGCACACATGTAGTTCGATGCGCTCTATCGAATGGCTGTGCCAGCCCTGGATTAGTTGACCGATCCAGAGTTCGCCGAGACCGTCGCCGCCCAACGCCAGACCAGGTAACTGGCCAGCGATTGAGCTCCCCGCCGGAGGTTGACCCGACGAAAACGACCATGATTGTCCGGTTTGGTCGGGTCAACTTCCAAACAGCGGGGATGGTTTCGCCAAATGACGCGGTCGTTCGAGCGACGCGCTTGTCTCCGCAATCGGTGATGCATGGAGCGAGGGATGCCAAGACTGCGTGATTTCGTGCGGATTTATCGAGTGAATCGAAGACGAGTCTTGCCACGGCAGTCGTATGCGACTCGATCTGGATCTCTTCCAGCTTTCTAGCTTTGGACTACCGTGGCCTATGGACACGGTGCAAGAAGATGACGGAAGTACCGAGTCGAGGAAACTCGAAGATCTCGCTTCATTCCTGAAACAGCGGGCGATCGGTGTCGTGGTGGCGATCGTATTGTTGAACATGCTCTGGCTATTTATCGAGCTCTTCGACGGAGGTAGTAGCAGGGGAATCGCTGACAATCATTGGCCATCGCATGGTGAAACGTGGTCTGCTTTCCTCGAGCTGTGGAGAGGGGCCTTCCTTGGTACGACACTAATGAGACACACGACCGCCACCTTGGTGCGTGTGATTGTGCCTCTCGTCATTGGCGGACTGTTAGGCGGAACAATTGGAGTTGCAATCGGTGCCAGGAGCGGGGTGCGGGAGTACTTCGACCCTTTCGTGTCGTTTCTCCGGTTGCTGGCGGCTGCGGCGATTTTGCCATTCGCCATCTTGTTGTTTGGGATCGGTGATACGCCCTTGGTGTTCACGTCGAGCTTCGTTCTGACGTGGGTCATAGCCGACGGTGTTGCCAGCGCCTTGGCTGCGTCTGAGCCAGCTGCTGTGCCGGGTCGGTTGACGCAACTGGCACGCCAAGCACTGCTGATCTCATGGCTCTTTGTTTCTTTTAGCGAGTTGATTGGAGCGAGGGAAGGGCTAGGCGGGGCGATCTTCTCAGCTCGCCCTTTCTCCCGGACCGACATCATGGTTGCCTTGGCATTGTGGTCGACATTGCTGTTCTTGATAATCGACTATGTCATTAGATTCCTTGGCCGGCTCTTCCGCTAGCTGCCCGTGGCCCGACCTTGACCTAACCACCATCGGCGATCCACGCTACGCAAAGTAGGGATGAAGCCACGAAGACGGCACCGAGCCTGAGTCATCCACAGAAACAGGAGTTAGCCAAGTTCGAGACTTGACCCCGCAGTCACTCGATACGTAGACCGGAGATCGCCCTAGAGATCACTAGCTGTTGGATTTGTTCGGTGCCTTCGAAGATGTCGAAGGTCTGATTTGGACCTATCCCCTGGTAACCAGTGCGGCCGCATCCGCGCTCTGACCTGGGAAAACGCTGACCAATGCTACCTGCTGGTTACCGCTGAATATCCCCGCTCCGGAGCGAAAGTAGGGATGCGAACCCTCCCTAGGGTCGCCATAGAGGGACACTTAGCTGATGAGCTGAGCGGTGACTGTCGCTGAACATCGACCTACAGGCTAACCTTCGTGTCCGGGCAAGCGATAGCTGTCCTCGACGCTGGCGGGCACGGCAAGAAGCACTCGGCCTTGGCTACATGTTGGGTGGACCTGACGGAGTTCGTACGTTCCTACCTCAACTCATCAGTTTCATAGGCGTCGGTCGTGGAAGCAACGAGATCGAAGCCTATTGCCAAGAAAATCTAGAAGTGGCAGCCTCGTCGATCCAGTCAGGCTTGGTCTTCTTGCGACAGAATGGGTTCATCATTCGGTCGAGTAAGACGGAGTACCGGGCAACACCAGTTGCGCTCTCATGGGCCAAAGATGCAGACGGAATCGACCTGGCCCGCTTCTTGCACTGCAAGCTTAGGTTCTTTGGCGAAATTCTAGATGAAATGTCCGAAGCAGAAACGGTTGGCGAACTGCTATCAGCGGCTCAAGCAAGGTATGGCATAAGCGCCCTGCGGCGCGAAGATGTAAGACGTAGGGTTCACCTGCTGCGAGCCCTTGGGCTTCTAGAGGAAGCATTCGGAGGCCGACATCAACTGACGGCCGAAGGTCTGGCGTTCCGAGACTCTCTTCCACTAGAAGCACCGTCTCAAATTGCGAGTAACGGCTTCTTAACGTCAAGCATTCTAAACGTGGACGGCGCAGTGGAAGCTATGGCGGTGGTCGACAGGCTCAGAGCAGAAAGCCGGAACAGCGCTGAACCAACAAAGTTCGAGGAAGCGATATGTGATGCCTTTCGCTTGATCGGGTTCGAAACCGAACTACTTGGCGGAAGCGGAAGGACGGACGTACTAGCGTCAAGCATCATCACCAACTCCGACGGCTACACCGTGGCTGTGGATGCAAAGACAACAGGCGGTGGCACTCTAAATGAAGGTGCCGTCAACTTGGCCGTGCTTAGCGAGCACCGCCGCCTCCACAGCGCCGATTACTCTGCGGTCGTTGGCTGGCGCTTTAGCCCAAGACTCGAACGGCTGTCAGCGGACAACAATGTAGTTTTGATTACAGCCGATCAGCTTTGCGAGCTTGTCGGCTTTCAGAGCCGCACTCCTCTGGCGCTGAATGCGTTGCAGTCGCTCTTCGGCACTCCCGGCCTTGCCAGCCTTAACAGTGTACAAGCAGCTTTCTCGGTGGCTCAACGCAGCCAGCGTCTAGTCGGACGCGTGCTCGAGTTGCTATCGAACGAGGCAACCGGTGACGATGAAATCACGCAGGGAGCGCTGAGCGTGGAGGGTCTCTACTTGATAATGCGGTCGGAGCCGGAGGCTCCCAGCACCGAGGAAATCCGTGAAGTCCTCGAGTTTCTCGAGACGCCCTTCGTTGCAGCCGTCAAGCGCTCCAGCAACGGTCGCTACCACGTCGTGGAACCTCCACGATTGACGGGGCACCGGCTTAGGTGCCTTGGTAGTTCAATGAACGCTCAGTAGTAGCCAACTTTGGGGTCGCAATTCCTACTTCGATGTCCAAATGCGAAGAAAGTTAGCCCGAAACGGTCTATCCATGCCGGGGTTCGTGGTCCAATGCATCTTCTCAAATCGACAAAGTCGACGGCAAGACGAACGCTCAACAGCCATCACCTCGACGGCTCGTATCAACTCTTAGACACCCACTCAGGTCAGGCCTTAGGCCACCGCCTCTCGAGCCCTTTCGACCCGACGACATACAGATATGGGCCAGGCTTCGTAGCCCGCTGGACGATTCGGTTCAGATGATGGTCGAATCGTTCGGCCATCTGCTGACCAGTGAGATTTGCATTGTTCAGAGAGAATACGCGCAGACTCGTCGTGGCCAGAGTTTCGATGTGATCGCGGATGATCGAGTAATCCTTGGTGAGTGCAATCCATCCCTCGGAGTCAGCTCGAAGGATCCAGTCATCGTCGGGCACCCTTTCGTCTTTGCCACCGGTGTACACGTCCGCCATCGGCAACACTTCGTAGCCGCGCTTTCTCAGTGCCTCCGCTAGCAAATAGCGCCCAAGACCCCTGTCTAGAAAGAAGACCGGTGGTGGATCAGGCGACTTGTTGCGATGGCCAGATGGCATCGATTACTTCCTGAATCTCATCACGTGGGACGCCGTAGTCCTTCGCTATCGATTCGACTGGCTCACCCGCAACGAACCGCGCCCTAACCGCGTTCAAAGGCGCGCCACCATGGACGAATAGCGGGGCGCCGCCCTCGATCTCCGGGACCACTCTGAGCAAGTGACGCTCGGTAACGGGGAGAATCAGTTCACTCGCCCACCGGTCTTCAAACGAAATTCGCTCAAGGTACTGGCTAATCACATCGTGGAATACCCGCTGGCCAGAATTGACGATCGTGAGGAGCCCCAGCTGCTTGTCGTCCGAGCTCTTTGCGTAATCGTAGAGGACCTCCGCGCCATCGCTATAGAGCTGTCGGCTGGCTAGCGGGTGCCCGAACTCGCCTTGTTCCGTGAGCACCTCAAGCGCACGACGGATGCGCTGCATAGGCAGTCCTGTTTGCCGAAACGCCTGAACGACCGAGGCTTCCACGAGGCCTATGAAAGGGATGCTTCGGCTATCGCCTGCGACGCGATCAAGAGCAGTGATCAGGGGCCCTTGCCTAACAGCGGGCCGACCGGGCGGATGTCGCTCATATCCGTGTGCCCATGTGTCAAGGGTCGATGGGTGCATGCCGACGAGCCGCGCCGCCTCTGCGACCGTGTACAGCTTGCGGCTGAATCGTTCATCTCTTTTCACGATGCCTCCTCGTGCAACTGCAGATAACGGAGAGTGTAGAAGCAGACCCTGACAGTCATCTGGCATCCCCCGGCGCTCCGCTGCCAGATCAGCACTTGAGAATCGGAGGGTGCAAAATCGCTCGGTCTCAGAGCGGCCACCTCCTGAGAGCAGATCAATCGCTCAACTTCGTACCCTGGTGTATGAACCGGGCAGAGAGGCGAGACCGAGTGCTTCAGATAGCTTGCGGCGATAGCCCGTGGCGCAAGCCCGGGACTCTATGCACCAACCGAGCAGCCCAATACCCACTGGTCAAACTGGCCAGAGGGCGGCACTCTCTAAGGGCCAAACCAGCAACAACGCAGGTCGATTACGGACAGGTAAGTAGAGCCAGTAGTCAGCTCGCCGACTTCAAGAGCAACTAGCGAGGCGGGCCGTGGTTTCTATCTTGAGGATCAGGAGTGGCACGACCAGATCAGCAACTACGGATGAGACGCTGCAGATCAGCTCCGCTATCGACAACAACAGCAGAGCCAAGCTCGGGCGGGAGCTGTGCTAGGTCAGTGCCAGGCACGGCAGCGACAGGACAACCGACGGGGATAACAAAGAACCCCGCTGCCACCGCAGACTCAAGAACGAGCTGCCACACCTCATCACCACTGGCGTGGTTCAACATGAAGCCAGACGACGGACGGTCAATTCCGAAAACGTCAGCTTCTCCGTCTCCGGTGACTAAGCGAGCGGAGCTCCCATCTAGCTCGGCTATGAATGACCCGAGCACCTCCAGGGAAGCAGTGCCGTCTCCGTCAACCACACCGCCAGACTCGAACGCCTGCAGGAACACATCGAACGACATCGGCTATACCATAGATCAGACCGGCGGTCGTGAATCTCGACTGCGGTCTGGGCAAGACCAATCTAAATGGCCTAACCGCGCAGCTCTCACGCACTCTCACCGTGCTACGCCGACTTGGGGCCGGGCGGCGCGGACGGAATCAACTCAGATATGGACGATTCGTCGACCGACAGACCGTTTCGGGTTGCTAGCTCACGTAGCTCGGCAACCATGCTTTCTGGGCGGAATGCGTAGATAGCGATCATCGCCTTGATATGGGTCTTTCCCCCATTGTGTTTGACTGCCCCGTAGGCCCAGCCAGACCAGGTGGTTCCGGGAGACCAGAAGGTATCGCTGACTTCAAGCCTCTCAATTGTGTCCCACGGTATGCGCTTGGTACGAAATAGATTACGGACCGCTAGGCCGGACGCTTCTTCCCAAGCAGCGATACGCCAGATCCAGATCACAAACGGACTGGCAAGGAGAACCATCCCTAGCGCCGTTTCGAACGCATCGTTTGCAATGACGATCAACGGAGTAGCAAACGCAACAACGAGAATGAAGAGTCCACAGGCCTTCCAGTACCAGCCCCTTGCGTGCCATCGTGAGCTATCCCTCATGACGCCTTAGCCTTATCAGCCACGCCGAGGCTTGTAGCGTTTGCGTTCGTCAGACCCTTACGCACCGGCACAGATCTCTGCTTGACCTACATGCCATTTCGAATCTTGTGTTGACGCCACACGCAGCATGAGGATGACATTCTCGCTGCCCACGGCGGAGTAGCGAAAGACTAAGCCATCGCTTCCGACAGTCTCCGTGTAGTCGCCACGGTCACGGGCCTGCCCTTCTTCGTTGGGTTCCCACCAAGCATCAACAGCAGCCGCTGCACTTGCCGAGCCTATTTCATCCGGCACGCCGTAGTCATACTCGACGTGCTCGAAAGAGTCAGTTGGGCACACGAGTCCGGACCCGAGGAGAAAGGTCGCTGCTGGCGCAGACGATTCGACAACTTCGACGGTGTTATCAGGCTTTAACTCTTCATCCGAGCTGCAAGCGCAGACGCTAATGAGACAGACCAGTGCGCGGGACGGCAGGCGAAGGTCGGCGTTGCCCATCAGTGCATATTACGGCTAGATAATGACCGAACCATGTCACCACGTAGCCGCGGTCAACGAGCTCGTCGTGAAGGCGATCAACTCACGCCACTTGACCTCCGAAAGCGGCGTCTTCCAATCGAAAACTGACAGTCGGCCGACAACATGACTTCAGCGGCTCGTTTCGGTGACCGCTCTCAACCCCTAGTACAACGCTCGATCGAAATCGCTAGAACTTTACTAACGACCGCACAACACGATATTCGCGTTTCCGTCAGGACATCACTGCCGCCAGAAGGCCCAGCGTGACCGTTTCGTCGCAGCCATCCGACGCTCGCCAGCCTCGTCGGCTGCAAGCGCAGCCCGAATGACTGCCACCGCGAGATCGTGACCGCGCGCCGTAGCCGCTTCTTGCGGAGTCTTGCCGTGCCACTGATGGTTCAGGTCAGCGCCACTGCTCACCAAGAGAGTCGTCAGCTCAGCTTCAAGAGGCGAACCGGTTTGTGCGGCGCTATCGACTTCGATGTCGATCGCGTGGTGGAGCAGCGTCATTCCGTCTGAGGTAGGGGCATCCACATCCGACCCGGCATCAAGCAATCTTTGCAGCTCGTCCACACGCTCATGCTCAATCACCGAATGTGCGTAGTCTTCTGCCCACATTGAGCCACACAGCCAACGAAGTTCATCTGTTGCAGCGAGCGCTTGCCGATTCAATGCGGTCTCGCCTAGCCGAGACGGAGCAAGGTCGACCAACCGCGACCTGGAAGCCGAGGCGAGCTGGCCCAGCGCTGAATCCTTGAGTACGGCCATATGCGAGTCGATGTGCTCCACAAGTCTGCTCAGCGCATCAGGCCGTTCGTCATAGAGGCCATCAAGCCGGTCGAGCAGCTCGCCCGCTACTGCGGCGTGCTCTCGCACGTTGTGCGTGACCTCTCGCTTCTCCGCCTTGCTCAGTTCTTCGGCCACTGCGCCCCGTCTCCTGATCGAGCAACTGACGGAGCTTGCGACCACCAGCATTTCGGGCTGGCTTCACTGTCAGCTCTGCAGCCGCGAGGTTGGCATCTTTTTTGGTTCCGTAGACCGTCCGCGAAACCTGAGTCGACTTTCCGTTCGACGTCTTTGCCAGTGTATCCGCGCACTTCCCAGACCCCGGGTCGTCGCTTGTCGGATGATCGCCATTACGTCCGACGTATCGTGCTCATCCGTACCCAGGGTAGGGATGACTTAGTTATCCACAGATAACGGAGTTAGCCAAGTTCGAGACTTGGACCCCGCCGTTCGCTGCGCTCACTAACCGAGTTTCGCCCTGCGGACGAAACTTCGCGAGAAGAGTTACTCGATACGCAAGCCGGAGATGGCCCGACTGATCACTAGCTGTTGGATTTGTTCGGTGCCTTCGAAGATGTCGAAGATCTTGGCGTCTCGGTGCCAGCGCTCTACTGGGTACTCGCGGGTGTAGCCGTAGCCGCCCAGGATTTGGATGGCTCGTTCGGTTGTGTGTACCGCAACTCGGCCGGCCTTTAGCTTGGCCATTGAACCTTCGGCGTTCTTGAACGCTCGGTTCTTGCCAAGTACCGCTGCACGGTGGGTTAGCAAACGAGCGGCGTCGATTTCAGTGGCCATGTCGGCAAGCATGAAAGCAATCGACTGGTTCTGAATGATCGCACGACCAAAGGCGTGACGCTCTTTGGCGTACTCAAGCGAGTACTCATACGCTGCCCGTGCGATGCCAATTGCCTGAGCGGCAACAGCTGGTCGGGTTGCTTCGAAAGTTTGCATTGCGGCCTGGGAGTTTCCGGGCTTGCCTTCACGAACTCGGGCCAGACGCTCATCCAGCTTTTCCTTGCCACCCAATAGGCAGTGTCCGGGGATGCGGCAATCGTCTAGAACTACTTCGGCGGTGTGTGATGCCTTGATGCCATGCTTCTTGTATTTCTGACCCATTGTCAGACCGGGGTTGTTCGGCGGAACGATGAAACTGGCGTGACCCTTGGTTCCAAGCGACGGATCGACAACTGCCACAACTACGTGGATGTCGGCGATGCCACCGTTTGTGATCCAGGCCTTAGTGCCGTTGAGAACCCACTCGTCGTTGGCTTCGTCATAGACAGCGCGTGCTCGGTAGCCGCCCACGTCAGATCCAGCATCTGGTTCTGACGCGCAGAATGCGCCAACAGCCAAATCGCCAGGTGTTCCATAACACTGGGGAACCCACTCAAGCATTTGCTCTGGCGTCCCGCTGGCTGCGATTCCCGCAGCGGCCAAACCACTACCCATGAAGCACATGCCCAAACCGGCATCACCCCAGAAGATCTCTTCCAAAGCAACTGGCGAAGCCAGGCCAGTCTGATCATTCATCATGATCTCAGCCAGGAACTCCCAGCTGTAGAGCCCGATCTGAGCGGCTTCTTCAACAATTGGCCAAGCGAACTCTTCGCGCTCGTCCCACTCTTCAGCCGCCGGACGCATAACGTCTTCGGCAAAGTCGTGGATCCATTTCTGGAGCTGGAGAAGGTCTTCGTCTAGCTGGAAGGAGTTCGTCACTACTGGCTCTCGTTCGTTAAGGGCGAAATATTACCTGTTGGTAACTTAGTTGTTGATGTTACCTGTCGGTAACCTTATCGGCACGATCGGAGCCCAGATAAACCAAATTGCCTAGCTTCGCGGTAGGTGATTGCCCCAGTTCAAGCCGACCATGACGGGTCGGGTTCAACCAGCGTTAAGCAGATCGGCGATTGTTGCCATGGTGAAGTCGGCGTTCTCCTGATGATCGGTCTTGCTGGGAAACTCCACTGCCGGGCCCACCTTGACCTTCACCAAAGGGCGCGGGATATGTGGTCGAGGCGGTTTCCCCCGAGGCCAAACCTTTTCAGTGTTAACCATCGCAACCGGCACCAACACCGCCCCGGTTGCCAGCGCTATTCGTGAGATTCCCGTTTTGCCTGGACCAACGCCGTTCACCCGCTCTGACGGCCTGGTGAGTCGACCCTCGGGCATCATCGCAACGATGTGGCCACGGTTGAGCGTTTCGATTGTGGTTGCCTCGGCTTGTTCCCTGGTGGCACTAGAAGTTGGTATCGCTTCGATCTTGCGACAAAAGCCACCCATGAATTTGGAATCGAACAGATCGGCTCGAATCTGAATTCGGGCTGAGCGATTTAGCTTTTCAAAGATGGCCATTGCGCCAACAAAGTCCAAGAAGCTGACGTGGTTGGCCGCCATAATGATGGGCCGATCCTCCGGCAAATCAACATCTTCCTGCAGATCGAAGTTGGCTAGCGGGGTGAACATCAGCCGAAGCCGCTTACCCATTTTGATGAAATAGTCGTGGGAGTCGATTGGCGTAATCACTGGTGGCACCATAGCTCTCAGTACCAACGGCGTCAGCTTGGCAAATGTCGAATCTGAACTGACCTGGCTACCAGTCACAGATCCTGAACCGACCGGGCTACCAGCCGGGTTTGACTGGCTACACCGCCAGAACGGGAGTGGTGGCGGTTTCCCAGGTCAGTACCAACATGGGTGCGGCCTACACCGCCAGAACGGAAAGGGAGTCAGCTTGGTAAGTGTCTGGTCTGGCTTTGGTCGACGGTCAAAGTAGCGGCACCTTCTACCAGCGATTCGTGGCTGAACTCAACTGGTCCTCGGGGACCAACAGCGATGTGGCGCCACTGCCCTTCAGCGAACGTAGCGCTCTGAACCTCAACGGCCAGCTCACCACCGGCGGCAACCGACAGCGCCGAAAGCGGGACAAGTTCGAACCCACCTTCTGGTGTGGGCCACAGGTTCCTGTGGCCAAGGAACCTGGCCACAAACAAAGAGTTCGGATTCCGCCACAAGTCTTCGGGATTGCCAACTTGCACAATCTCGCCTTCGTTGAGGATGACCACTCGGTCCGCCAATGCAAAGGCCTCGGGCTGATCGTGCGTCACGTGAATCGCGGTTTGACCCACCGCACGCAACAGATTGCGTACATCCACCACTAGCTGCTCACGCAGAACGCGGTCGAGAGATCCGAAAGGTTCGTCCAACATCAGCACCTTCGGTGAAGGAGCCAGCGCTCTGGCCAACGCCACTCGTTGGGCTTCACCGCCCGACAATTCATCAATCTTGCGGGAAGACAACTCTTGTAGGTCCACTAAGTTCAACATTGCACTGACTCGCGCCGTGGCCGCGTGCGGGTCTACCCCAGACATCTTTAACCCGAACTGCACATTGCCAGTTACATCAAGGTGAGGAAACAAAGCATGGTCTTGAAACATCAGACCGATGTCACGCTGATGAGTTGGCATCGATGCAACGTCGGTTCCGTCAAGACGTACAACCCCACCCGACAGTGGTTCTAGGCCGGCCACGGCCCGAAGCAGACTGCTCTTGCCGCACCCACTAGGACCGATCACGGCGACGATCTCGCCGGGTTGTACCGAGAGGTCAACGCAGGTCAATGCCTCGGTCGTTCCGTAGGTGACTGAAACGTTCTCCAGCTCAACAGCACTGTTCGTTCCGGTGTCGCTCTCGCTCATAACAGAACCGCTGCCTCTCCCCTTCTTCGTTCCAGAATGGCTCCCAGAACACTCACTACAAGACCGATCACAACACTAAGCGCCATCGCCTGACCCCGAAGCTGTTCACCAGGTTGGCTAAGTAATCGGAATATCGCCTGAGGAGCAGTGAAGGTGGCAGACCCTCGCGAGATGAAAGAGGTTGCCCCGAATTCACCCAGGCTGACCGCCGCAGCAAAGCCGGCCCCGGTTGCTAACGCCGCGTTTATCAACGGCCACTCGACCAGTTGAAACACTTGGCGAGGCGGAGCGCCCAATGACGCCGCAGCGTCGGTGATCGAGCGATCGATACCCCGCCAAGCGGGCAACAAAGCCGCCAACACAAATGGCAGCCCAACCACGGCGTGGGCTAGAGGAACAATCCAAATGGAGCTGCGAAAGTCCAACATGGTGAACGCGATTACATAGCCAAACCCCAAGGTAACAGCCGACACCCCCAGCGGGATTAGCACCCCGGCCTCTAGCACCGATGCCAACCGCCCGCCCTTGGTAATGACCCGTGCTGCGCTCATCCCAACAGCCACCGAAACCATCGCAGCAGCCCACGCAATCAGGAGAGAACGACCAATGGCCCCAAGTGGCGAAACCGGAAGAAGGGTCAGCGATTCAGCCAGGGCGGTGTAGTTCCCAAACCCGTAGCCCGAACCCACGCTTAATGACCTCTCAACCAAAGCCGCAAGCGGAACAACGATTACCAACCCGATCAGACCCAGCACCAGCCCAAGGTGTGCCCAAGCCCTCAGCGAGGCCGGCGCTTTCCTAACTGCCTTGGCCCGTGAGGTCGAGCTTGTGGAGAAGCGTCGCTGAAACCGGGCACCCGCAACCGCAAGCACCGCAACCACCAAAATCTGAACGAGCGCCAGGATTGCGGCAACGTCAAGCTCGCCTCGAAAGATTGCATAACGACGGATCTCGGTCTCTAGAGTCGCTCGGGTTGGGCCGCCCAAGATCAGAATCACCCCGAACGAGGTGAACGAGAATAGGAACACGATCACGCCGGCACCGGTGATCACCGGCGCTAGTCGACGCAGCGTGACCTCTCGAAATGCCCGCCACGGGCTTGCACCAAGCGCAGAAGCAGCCTCGGCCAGCGATGGGCCAATGGTCTGCCAATGCCCACCAACCATTCTCACAACCACGGCGACGTTGAAGAAGACGTGCGCCATGATGATTGCAGTCATCGAGCGCGAAAGGTCAAGCCCGGCAGAGTCGAACAGGGCGTCAAAGGCTGACGCCACAACCACAGTAGGCAGCACAAAGGGCACAACGGTGATTGCACGAATTGCGGTGCGGCCGAAGAACTCATACCGGGCCAACGCGTGGGCAATTGGCAAACCAATGGCCAACGTAGCTAGGGCCGAGATGATGGCTTGCAAAAAGGTGAACCGAAGAACGCGCAACACCGACCCACGCGTCAGAATCTGCCACGCATCTTGAGGCCCAACATCAGCTAATGACCGAACCAGCACGGCCACTAGCGGCCAAATCACCATCAGCGCCAGAAACCCAACGGGAACAGACGCCAAGAGCAATCGCCAGGTTTTTACCCTCTGACGATTTCGGTCCAACGCTCAGTCCATGCCAATCGGTTCTCTTCAATCTCAGCCGGGTTTAGTGACAACGGCGAATCGATTTCGACCGAGTGGGTGCTGAACACTTCAGGCAAGGCGGCGTCGCTGTTGGCCGGGAACACAAACATGTTCAGTGGGATGTCCTCTTGGAACGGGGCCGAAAGCATGAAATCGATCAACTTGGCTGCGGCCTCGGGGTGTTCAGTACCTCGCAGGATTCCAGCGAACTCAACCTGACGGAAACAGCTGTCGGCCAAGACGCCGGTTGGAGCGGAGTCGATAGGCACTTCAGAGAACAAGACTTCAGCGGCCGGGCTAGTTGCATAAGAAGTCACCAAAGCTCGGTCTCCACCGCCAGCAATGAAGTCGCCGTAGTAGGTCTCGGTCCACCCCGAACCAATTGTCACGCCGTTCGCCACCAGGTCTTCCCAGTAAGACTCCCAGTCGTCGCCGAAGGCCGAGATAGTTGCCAGCAGGAACGCAAACCCGGGAGAGCTTTGCTCTGGATCTTGTGTTACGAAGCTGGCAGCAAATTGCGGCTTAGCTAAGTCGGCAATGGTGGACGGCTCTTCGCCACCCGGAAGTGAGTCAATCCAGTAGTTGACACAAACGTCGCCGTAGTCAATCGGGGTGACTCGGTTGTCAGCGTCAAGTTGTAACGCTTGGGGCACTGTGGCCAACAGGCTTGATTCATAAGGCACAAACAAGTCAGCATCGAGGCCTCGCTGCAAGAACGTGTTGTCGATGCCGAACAGCACGTCCCCTTCAGGTTGGCCTGCAGTCAGGATCGAACGGGCAACAACTTCGCCAGCGTCACCAGAGCTAACAACCGAAACCTCAATGCCGGTTTCGGAGGTAAAGGAGTCGAAGATGCCTTCAGTCACTAAGAACGAGTCGTGAGTGACAAGCGTCAGGTTGACTCCATCGGTGTCCGCACTAGCGACAGCTTCTGAGTTCAGCTCACCCGAACCTCCGCAAGCTGCAGCGACTAGGGCCAGACCCATAAAGATCGGAAGCAGACGTGTAAGTTTCATTTTGTAATCTCCCTTCGCTGGAATTATCCAGAGCAGGTTCTCGGGTCGGCCTTGTTGCCCTCTCAGCCCGCAAGTGCGAGCTCCCCGGTTAGTTGGTTGTTGATTCCTAAGGTTAGCGGTTCAGCTCGTCAGTTACCGGCGGCATCTGCTTAAGAGATCTCGTCACAAGGCCAATGCCCGCTGCAACAGTGATCAGCATGATCAGGAAGTGGGAGAGCTTTTGGTCGAAGAAGAAGCGCAATTGACTGAGCACTTCAATGACAATGATTGCTAGACCAAATGCCCCTAGGGCCCAAGGCCAGCTCTTTCGAGCGTCGTTGAACAGCGCAATGACTGCAACAAACAGCGGCAAGAAAATGATTCCCGCACCCGCCGACCCTCCAAGGCCGCGGCTAATCATGCCACTGCCGTAGGTCGTCACCCGAACAGCGTCCACAAAGAACCAGGTACCGGCCAAGGCGAGAGCAGTGCCAGCAACAAATGTTCCTAGACCGCCACTAGTGCCGCCCGGTTTATCGAGATCCATAGGTTTTGATGTTAGATCAGTTGCGGTGGGCGCCTTGACCATCTGCGCTGTCGGTAACTGTCCAGCCGTCGGCAGCGAGTTGATCCCTTATTGCATCCGATCGGGCAAAGTCCTTGGACTTCCTCGCCTCGGCGCGCTCATCCAACAGGGCTTGCACCTCTGATGGCAGCTCCTCTCCCCCGGCAACCAACTCAAGACCAAATACAGAAGCAATTTCCAAAGCGGTCGCTGCCGCCGTTGCGGCTTCAGCGGTGTTCGCGTTGTCCAACGCAGTGTTGGCCTCACGGACTAGACGGAACATAAGATCGACGCCTGCTGGGGTGTCTAAGTCGTTGTCCATCGCCTCTTTGAACTTGGCCAAGGTATCGGCGTCGCTTTGACCGTCAAGATTTGAGGTCCGGCGAGCAAACGCGTCCAGACGTTCGAGGGCGGCCATGCCGTTACTCATCGAAGTGTCAGTTACTTCAACCGGTGAGCGGTAGTGACTTTGAAGCATGATCAGGCGATAAGCCCGAGGGTCATAGGCCTCCATGACATCCAACAAGTTCATGGTGTTGCCTAGCGACTTGCCCATCTTCTGGCCGTCAGCTTCTACAAAGCCATGATGCATCCAATGACTTGCGAAGTCTGATCCAACTGCCAGGGCCTGGGCCCGCTCGTTCTCGTGATGCGGGAAAACCAGATCTAAGCCGCCGGTGTGAAGATCAAATCCTTCACCCAAAATGTCGAGGCTCATCACAACACATTCTGTGTGCCAGCCCGGCCTTCCGTTACCCCAAGGCGAAGGCCAAAATGGCTCTCCCTCTTTGGCGAACTTCCACAACACAAAGTCTGCCGTGTGGCGCTTCTCACCACCAACAATTGTGCGTTCGCCACCACCTTCAATGAGGTCATCAAGCGATTGGTTTGTAAGCAAGCCGTACCCCGGCACGGTCTCAACTGCCAGGTAGACTCCGTCCGCGGTGACGTAGGCCTTATCTAACTTGATGAGCCGAGCAATCAACTCAACCATTTGGTCCACGTATTCAGTTGCCCGAGGGATGTTGTGGGGCCTCAGAACGTTGAGCTTGTCCATGGCCTGCCACCAAATACTCTCGCACTTGATGGCGATCTGGGCCGGGTCTCGGTCTTCAGCTAGACCACGCTTGATGATGTTGTCATCAATGTCAGTGATATTTGACGTGTGATTGACTTCGACGCCACTCCATTCCATAAACCGGCGAAGGAAGTCATAGACCAATGACTGGCGTCCGTGACCAATGTGCGGTGGTGCATAAACGGTGGGCCCGCACACATAAAGCGACAACTTGCCTGAATCTCGCTGAACCAGGGGAAAAACCGCTTGTCGAGCGGTGTCATAAAGGCTGATCACAGTCATCAGACTACCCCACCGCCTAGGGAAGTCAGCCCAATAAATTCGTCTAAGGAAGCGGGAGATTCGAGTCGATACATCCACAGTGACGACCGCCGTACCACCTCCCTCTCACCGCGCAAAAGCGGCACAGAGTGATGGCCCGGTTCAACACGGCCAGTCAGCGGACAACAAAAGCTGGGCTAGTCGGCCTGGGGTAGCGAAGGCACTGAGGTGGGCAATTCTCATAACCCCAAGTGTTCTGTCCTTCGCCGCAACCTTCACGTTGGCCCGAAAGTTTCCGCCGTATGAGGTCGGCATTTCAAGATTGCCGTGGTGGATTGGCCTGTTCTCGATCGGGGTAATCGTTCTACTTGTCAGCGAGAAGATTACGCGACGACTTCTCCCCCTCGCTGCACTGTTCAAACTGTCACTGGTCTTCCCTGACGCCGCGCCATCCCGCTACAGCCTGGCGATGAAAACCAACAGCACAAGGAAGCTGGAAAGACGCATCGCCGAAGTCCGCGAAAACGGCATTCCCGACGACACCGCAGAGCACGCAGAGCTGATGCTCGAACTGGTGGCGGCGCTGTCACTTCACGATCGACTCACCCGAGGTCACTGCGAACGGGTCAGGGCCTACACCGACATGATCGCCGAAGAGATGAAGCTGCCCGAAGAGGACGCAGCCAAGCTTCGTTGGTCAGCACTACTTCATGACGTCGGCAAGATTTACGTAGCGTCGGAAATCCTGAACAAGGAAGGGCGACCGACCGAAGATGAGTGGGCCTCACTGAAGTCTCACACATGGAAGGGTGACGAGCTCATTGAGCCGCTGCGCGAATTCCTCGGGCCCTGGGGCTACGCAGTTCGAAACCACCACGAACGGTGGGACGGCAACGGCTATCCGGACCAACTGGCCGGCCGAGACATTCCACTAGGCGGCCGCATCGTTGCCGTAGCTGACGCCTTTGACGTGATGACATCGGCCCGTAGCTACAAGGCACCTCGTCCAGCTTCAGAAGCACGAGCAGAAATCGCAAGGTGTGCCGGCGGTCAGTTTGACCCCGACGTTGCCCGGGCCTTTCTCAACATCGGGCTTGGCCGTTTGCGCTTTGCCGTTGGACCACTTAGCTGGCTTGCCAACATCAGCGCGGTCGGTAATGCCCCATCACTGATTGGTACAGCGGCCACCCAGACAGTTCTTCCTTTTGTAGCCACAGCGGCGGCCACGGTTGTGTCTGTTGGTGGCTTCGGCACGCCACCGCCAGAAATCGCGGCGTTCGTGGCCCCACCGATGTCAGTTGATGTTCCTGCGCCTCCAGTAGAGGAGCCGGGCGAACAGCCGGCCGAAGTTCCCAATCCTGATACCGGCGATGAACCCGAGCCTCAGCCAGCCACCCCTCAAGCCCAAGCCAGGGTCGTGTCGGGAACCGAAGACATCACTACCCCGGTCGTTCTTTCATCAACCGCAGAGGGCACCGAAACGATCTTCCGGCTAGTTGGGAGTCCCGAACACGGAACGTTGAGACTTCCGGAAGTCGGATCAAGCTTCTCTTCAAACATCGAGACCAGCATCACAGCCAGCTACACGCCGGATGAGAATTTCAACGGGACCGACGAGTTTCGCTTCCGTGCGTGCAACGCCTCCGCCCTCAACCTTTGCTCAGACGCTGTGGTCACACTTGAGGTAGCCGCAGTTAACGATCCGCCAGTTGCCAACGATCTTGCGGTGGTCATCCGTGAAGACTCAACGCTGAACCTGACTCCACAGCGGGTTCTGGCCAATGCCACCGATGTTGACGGCGACGAGCTCACCGTCACTTGGTCTGTGCCAATAACCGGCACCTACACCATCTCTGGTGGGGCCATTAGCTACACGCCACCAGCGCACTCAACAAAGGATCTCTCCATCTCCTACCGGGTATGTGATGCGTCCGAGTGTGATGAGGCAGAAGTCGGCGTTGCCATAACGGGTGTCGACGACGCACCGGTTGCCAACGACGACACTTTCACCACGTTGGAAGACGTGGCGTTGCAAATCTCGAATGCGATGATCTCAGGGAACGACCTCGAGTTTGACGGCGCGGCAACCCGAATCACCTGGGATCCACACCCGAACTTCAATGCGGCGTCATCCACTTTTACACCGGCTTCAAACTCGACCGCTCCGGTTTCACTCTCATACCAACTGTGCGATGTTTCAGGTCCGCTGTGCGACGAAGCCACGGTGACCGTCAACATCACCGCCCAACCCGACAGCCCGATTGCTAACGACGACAGCTTCAGCCGCGCCGAGGACACACTCTTCGAAGTGACATCTGATGCTCTACTCGCAAACGACACCGACCCTGACGGTGGGGACCTAACAGTGGTTTGGGGCGAACCCGACGCAGCTGGCGGCACGTTCACAACAACCGTTAGTACAGCCTCTTTCAAGCCTCCGCAGGACTATGAGGGCACGATCAGAATTGATTACCAAGCCTGCAGCGGATCGCGATGCAGCGACCCAGCAGACATCGTGCTTGAGCTAACCGGGGTAAACGACAACCCCACCCCGGCCGACGCTCTGACGTTCGACGGAACTGAAGATATAGCCACCGACGTGAGCTTCCAGGCGATTCTTGCTGACGCAACCGATGTAGACGATGCCGCCGAAGAACTGACCGCAGAGATCTCCAGCCCACTGCCAGCGGGTCTGATAATGACTCCGGACAGCACCAACCCCACCGGCTTCAGCTACTTGCCCGCGCCAGACAGTACCGACCCGGTAATCGTCGACTACCGAGTCTGTGACTTCGTCAAGGCCTGCACTGACAGCCAGTTGACTCTTACTTTCGCGGCCGTCGACGATCCGCCACAACCCGGCCCGTATACCAAGACCGTTCGCGAAGACAACGACGTAAACCTAAACGCCAGCTCTTTGTACGCATTGGCTAACGACTCAGACTCACCTCTCGAAGATCTGACCTTCTCCTTTACCCAGACCAACCCGACGCTGGGCACCCCCAGTTATGACCCAGTCACACAGCGGTTCCGATATCGGCCTAACGCTGATGAGCACGGACAAACAGTGGTGACCTACTCAGTGTGCGACTTGACCACCACAACCTCGTGTCCGTCAAGCACAATCACGGTTACGGTCACTCCAGTTGATGACCCTCCCACCATCGAAGTAAGCCCGTTCTCCGCGACCTACAGCGAGGGAACAGTGGTGACCTTCACCGACGCTGACATGCAGGCTCTGGTTGACGACATCGACACCGATCTTGCCGACGTAGCCTTTAATTTCCAGCCTGTCGCCGACGGTGTCCTGGTTCAGAACGGCCAAGGCTTTGACTTCGTCGCACCCGGGTTCGCCGGCACGGTTCAGGTTCCCTACCAGGTGTGTGACGCCGGGTCTTGTAGCCCTGACTTGGGACAGATTGAACTGATCTTCACCCCAGTGGACGATGCGCCCCAGCCAACCAATATCGACGTTGCCCCCTTCGACGAGGATCCGCCAAACCCGGTTGTGGTGACAAGAGCCGAACTTGTTGCAGCCGCTGCCGATCCCGACTCTCCTGACTCAGAGCTGACGTTCACCGCCGGAGTTCCTTCGGTGGACCTAGGCGCGATTTCCGAACGGCCAAACGGTGACTGGCACTTTTTTCCCAATACAAACGCCAACGGCCCAACGACGTTTCCGTTCCAGGTCTGTGACTCCAATACCGATCCAGCGGCCAACTGCGAACCGTTTGATGTGAACTTCAACATCAATCCGGTCAATGACAAACCGGTCATCAGCATTCTGACCACTACCTTCCCTGGCACCGAAAACACCGACACCCAGGTTTCTTCGGCCCAGATTCTGGCGCTGAACCTGTTCTCTGACCCTGACTCGCCGTTTAGCCAGCTTGAGTTGCTGATCACCGACCCTGGCAGCGGCCTAGTGATTGACGCTGACAACCAAGGTTTCACCTACACGCCCGAATCACAAAGCTCTGCTGATGTTCTTCTCACCTACATCGTTTGTGACTTAGAGGGCGCCTGTTCTGACGAAGTCGGCGAAATGATTCTCGAGTTCTCCGAAGTTGATGACCCGCCATCCACCACCGACTTGACGATCCCGGCAATCGACGAGGATCCCGCCACCGATTTAGCAATAACGAGAGCGTCACTAGAGGCCAACACGACCGACCCCGACACTGCTCTTGCCGACCTCACTTACACAGTCAGTGGCTTCACTGGCGACAACCTCGGAGGCTGGTCTGACCCTGGCGACGGCGGTCTAGCGCTCAGTTTGGACCTCAATGCGAACGGCTCTGCAACCTATGAGGTTGATGTGTGCGACGCCACAAGTTGTGGTGTCTTCTACATCGACATAACCGTTGACCCTGTGAACGACCCTCCGGTGATCACTTCTGGCCCTTCAACGGTCGGTACGACCTTCAACCCGCCGGCCGACGTCGTGCTTCCCGATGATTACGTCGTTGAGGACCCTGACGTTGGAGACACGCACACTGTCGGCGCCGACGCTGTGGCGGCCAGCGAAGGCACCCTTTCTTTAAACGCTGAAAACAGGTTGGTGTTTAGCCCCAACCCGACCTTCGGCGGAACACAAGTTGTAATCCCGTTCGATGTCTGTGACGCAGCTGGTGATTGTGATAGTTCCGAGTGGGTAATAGACGTAGTCCCCAATGCTGCACCAGTCTTCGGCGCAATAACTATTGACCAGCAATTCATCAACGTTGCGACCAACCCGGTTTCCTTCGCTGTGACCGACGCCGACGGCGACACTGTGTCGATCACCGACGACACACTCCCGGACGGTCTTTCGATTAGCCCGAGCGGATCGAACTTCGTTATTGCCGGCACGCCCACTAACCCAGCCGATTTGGGCCAGACGGTTAACTACACGATCGATGCTTCTGACGGGGTTGCCACAACAGTGTTCAACGGGTCGATAACTTTCTCCGATCAGGGACTGTCGCCCAATGCCGGCGACATCATCTTTACCGAGATCGCCTACGACGACATTAGGGCGTGTGCTGGAATCATCTGCGAAGAAGAGATGGAAGAGGCCGAAGCGTTAAACATCTCTGGCTCACCGGTCTCCATAGATGGGTGGACGCTGCAGGACCACGCCCCCGGCGGCACCCCTGACGTCAATGGTCGCGTGATCGACCTCTCAGACAACTTCTTCGGAATCATTGAGAAGTGGCCCTCAACTATCGACCCCGACGAATACGTCTTGTTCTCGACATTCCGCCTTGGTGGAAACGTAACTCCGTGGGACCTGGCTGGCGATGATCTCTGGCTGCTAGACGCTGACGGCTTGATTGTTGACTATGTCGGCTGGAGTGAGACTGAAAATCCGGCCATCGAAGTGCCCGAAGCCAAGTTAGGAATCTGGGACGTCAGCCAAGCAGCAATGCTCGAGATCGGCGGCAAGCCTGATCCGCTGAACCGAACCACTATCGCTTTGGCAACTGTGAGCGACGCAAACACCGCGGCATGCTGGGAATTCACTGCCACCGGCAACGCCGGCACTGGCGCCCACGTCTGCCCAGCGGCTGACACCACCCCTACAATCGATCACCCGTCGGCTCAGGGACAGTTCGGCATGAGGGACGAGACTGTGCACAGTTTGTATTATCCAAACTGGCAGTAGCCAAGAATTGGGCAATTGATAGCTACTTAGTCCTCTAGCCTGTAGGGATGTCTGAGGTTCCCTCCAAGCCAACTCTTGACGGTCTAGAAGCGAAATGGGCGGCTTCGTGGCGCCAAGATTCGACCTACGCCTTTGATCGATCCGCAGTTAGGGACGACGTCTTCTCCATTGATACTCCCCCGCCCACGGTTTCTGGCAGCCTTCACATCGGCCACGTCTTCTCCTACACCCACACCGACACCATTGCCCGCTACAGACGAATGACCGGCAAGAAGGTCTTTTATCCAATGGGCTGGGATGACAACGGTCTGCCCACCGAACGCCGAGTGCAGAACTACTACGGCGTGCGGTGTGATCCGTCTGTCCCCTACCAGGACAACTTCGAGCCGCCAGCGAAAGAAGGCAAGCTCGTTGACACCGGCAAGGCAGCCAAACAACAGGTTGCGATAAGCAGACCCAACTTCATCGAGCTCTGCGAAGAACTAGTTCAAGAAGACGAAAAGGCGTTCGAGACCCTTTTCGAAACTCTTGGTCTGTCGGTTGACTGGACGCTGTTGTATGAGACCATCTCGGCCAAAAGTCGGGCAGTCTCCCAACGCGGTTTCCTACGCAACTTGTCCCGCGGCGAGGCGTACCAGCAAGAGGCTCCCAGCCTTTGGGACGTCACATTCCAAACTGCGGTGGCCCAGGCCGAGCTGGAAGACCGTGAGCAACCAAGCGCTTATCACACGCTCAGGTTCACTAAACCTGACGGATCAGACCTGCTGATCGACACAACTCGCCCAGAACTACTGCCCGCCTGTGTTGCGGTTGTGGCCCACCCCGAAGACGAAAGGTTCCTGCCGCTGAAGGGGCAGAACATCACAACCCCTGTCTTTGGTGTTGAAGTTCCGATGGTCTTCCACGAACTCGCAGATCCAGAAAAGGGCACTGGCGTGGCCATGATCTGCACCTTCGGTGACACCACCGACGTGACGTGGTGGCGGGAGCTGAACTTGCCCGCACGAGCAGTCATCGGCCGCAACGGGCGATTCATAGCCGATGCTCCTGAAGTGATGGGCCCAGAGGCCGCTGAGCGCTACGCAAACATGGCAACCAAGACCGTGTTCTCAGGACGAGCCGCCCTAGTTGAGATGCTTAACGAGACCGACACCTTGGTTGGTGAGCCACGAGCGATCACTCACCCGGTCAAGTTCTTCGAAAAGGGCGACAAGCCACTAGAGATTGTTTCCAGCCGTCAGTGGTACATCCGCAATGGTGGCCGCGACTCGGACCTCAACGGTGACCTTGTTGGCAGAGGAGGCGAGGTTTCCTTCCACCCTGGCTACATGAGAAGCCGCTACACAAACTGGGTAGAAGGCCTGAACGGTGACTGGCTAGTAAGCCGCCAGCGATTCTTCGGAGTGCCAATCCCGCTTTGGTACGCGCTGGATGAGAATGGCGAGCCTCTTTATGAGACGCCTTTGGTTCCAGACGAGGCGGACCTGCCGATTGACCCTTCCACGGACGTACCCGCAGGCTATGAAGAGTCACAACGCAATCAGGCCGGCGGGTTCATGGGTGAGCCCGACATCATGGACACTTGGGCAACTTCCTCAATGACTCCACAGATCGCTGGCGACTGGGCCGGCGAGTCGGGGCTGTTCGAGCGGGTCTTCCCATATGACATGCGACCCCAAGGTCACGACATCATTCGGACGTGGCTGTTCTCCACAATGGTTCGCGGTCACTTCGAGCACAGCACTGCTCCGTGGGCGAATGCGTGTCTGTCCGGATTCATTCTCGACCCAGACCGCAAGAAGATGTCAAAGTCAGTTGGCAACGTTGTCACCCCGATAGATCTGCTCGACAAGTACGGCTCCGATGCCGTTCGTTACTGGGCTAGCTCAGGTCGCCCTGGCACCGACACAGCCTTTGACGAAGACCAGATGAAGATTGGTCGTCGTCTTGCTATCAAACTATTGAACGCTTCAAAGTTCTCGCTTGGCATGGGTGATCTCAACGCTGCGCTTAATGCGCCAGTAACCGAACCCCTTGATCAAGCAATGTTGGCTCAACTTGGGAAACTGGTTTCGGAGTGCACACGAGCATTCGAAAGCTTTGACTACGCGCGAGCGCTGGAGCGGACCGAATCCTTCTTCTGGAACTTCACCGATGACTACATCGAACTGGTGAAGAACCGGGCTTATGGCTCACGCGGAGACGTAGCGGCGGCGTCATCTCACGCGGCACTGGCCCGAGCCCTGGACACACTGTTGCGCTTGTTTGCCCCATTCATCCCTTTCGCAGCCGAAGAGGTTTGGAGCTGGTGGCGAGAAGGAAGCGTCCACAACGCTTCGTGGCCTAACTCTGAACCACTGGAGGCCGACAGCGCTGGTGTGTCGCCTGGAGTCTTAACCGTCGCAGGGCAAGCCCTAAGCGACTTCAGGCGGATAAAGACCGAAGCGGGTAGCTCTTTACGAGCTGAACTGAGCAACGCAGCGATGACTGACCAAGCAGAAACCGTTAGCTTGGCACGCCTTGCTATTGAAGACGTCGCTGAAGCTGCGGCAGCTGGGACAATCTCACTTAGCGAAGGTGACGAGCGATCTGTCAGTGCCGAACTTAGTGGGTGAGAGGCCCCGTCCGTTTTCCAACATAGAACTGCGGTAGCAAGCGCCATGCGGTGCCGAACGGGACCTCTCGGTGCCGACCTTTAACGACTTCATCCTCGACAGAATCAGATTCGAAAGGGTGGGCCGGTCACCGACTCTCGCGTGCTAACAGGGGCACCGTCAACCCTTACGGCGAACTATTTGGGAAGAACTTTTTTATTCCAATTGCCATGTTGCAATTAGGTTCGGAGTACCCCCGCTAACTGACACTTTTCCTTCGCGATGCAACGAAAGCAGATGGCTGTAAACCGAGTTTGCGGCGGCCCGCCAAAGTCGTTTGTCAACGGCCGCGTACATGTCAGGAACGATCGACTTGATGTCACTTGGACCGGCATTAAGAGCAGTAACTATCTGGGCCTCACGGTTTCTGCGATGTTCGATGAAGCTGCGTACATAGTCGTGCGGGTTGTCAATGGCCGGCCCGTGGGTGGGCCAATAACGAACGTCGCTTCGGTCCAGCAGTTTCTCAAGACTGTTCATGTAGTCAAACAGATCACCATCGGGTGGAGAGATCACCGAAGTTGCCCAACCCATCACATGGTCACCAGTGAACAGCAGACCCTCTTCGACAAGAGCAAAGCACACGTGGTTGGAAGTGTGGCCCGGCGTGTGAACCACTTCAACGGTCCAGCCGTCGCCGGAAATTGTGTCGCCGTCGCCAACGGCGACGTCCGGCAAGAAGTCCTGATCGGCCCCTTCGCTTCTTAACTCGGGAGGGGTTTCATCCCAGGCCTTCTTGAACTCTGCCGATTCCTCGGCAGTGAAGTACTCATCGAATGTCACCTTCTCCAGCGGATCCTCATCGGGCACGTCACCGTGAGGTCCAAAGCCGTAGGTGGTTGCTCCTGTTCGAGCCACCAGATCGTTAACCCCGGCAGTGTGATCGGTGTGAGTGTGAGTAACCAAAATCTTGGTTACGACCTCGCCGTCGTCCAGCCCAGACACAATTTCACCTAGGTGGGCAGCAAGGGCCGGACCCGGATCGATCACCGCCACCTCGCCTCTGCCGATCACATACGTGCCGGTTCCCGTGAAGGTAAATGGATTCGGATTTTCTGCGACAACCCGCCGGACGAGCGGCGAAAGCTCTTCCATCTTGTGATAGGTCGGGGTGAAGTCTCGGTTGTGGGTAATGCCCATGGCCAGACATTAGCCATACTGGGGTCCATGAAGCCCGTTCAGCAAGATGTCGAATTCGTTGGAAGCCAAGGTCACAAGCTTGCCGGCAAGCTACATCTCCCTGAAGGCAAGGCGAGAGGGTCGGTGTTGATGGCTCACTGCTTCACCTGCTCGAAGGACATCCACACGATGACTCGTCTCGGTGACGGGTTGGCCGAGGCCGGTTACGCAACCATGCGATTCGACTTCACAGGACGGGGCGAAAGCGGCGGCGACTTCGAAACCAAAACGCTTAGTGGCAATGTGAGCGACGTAATCAGGGCAGCAACCACTTTGATTGAGATGGGGTATGGACCCTGCGGAGTGTTAGGCCACAGCCTCGGCGGCGCTGCTGTCGTTCTGGCGGCGGCAAAACTAAAGACGGTTCGTTCGGTGGTGACAGTTGGCGCTCCCAGCGATGCCACCCACGTCACACATCTTTTTGCTGGCCAGATCGACGAGCTGAAATCAGAAGGGCGGGCTGAGGTTCGAATTGGTGGCCGGTCGTTCTATCTCCAAAGCCAATTTCTCGAAGACCTTGAGAACCATGATGTCCTAACCGCTGCAGCCGAACTGGACCGGCCTCACCTCGTTATTCATGCGAAGGACGATGACGTGGTCTCATTCTCAAACGGAGAGGCCCTGTACGCTGCGGCCGGAGCTCACGGACAGATGTTTGCGATGGAGTCAGGGGGCCACCTGTTAGGCCCTCGCTCAGCGGCTGAAGCGGCCCTCGGCGCAGTTGTTGAGTTCTTGAACAATAACTAGCCTGCGTTAGCTAGCTGGCTTGGCCAGGCTCTAACTGGTCTTGGCCAGGCCGGCCATGGTTTCTTTCAGGTCGGTGGCTCGAGTCAGAAGTTCCCAGCCCGGCCGACGATCTCCGTGGTGGTTAAGGAAGGTCCGGTCAAGAACGTCCATGACTCCCGAATCGGCCCAGAACGGAGGCCCCGAAGGTGGCTCCAGGAAAACCATCGGAGCCGGGTCGCCATAGGTCCGGTAGGCGTTTTGTGCTGCGTCTTGGAACACTTCCTGGATCGTTCCAGGACCACCTTGCACAAAAACGATGCCGGCGGTTGCTATAGCCAGTAGCCCATCTTCTCGAACCGAGTTGGAGAAGTACTTGGCAATGTCTGTTGCGTAGGGGTTTGATGGCTCGTGACCGTAGAACCAGGTTGGAACTGAGAGATTCTCGACCGGGTCAACCAGCGCTTGGGCCTGGTTAACCGCTAGTTCGATGAAGCGGGTTGGATCGTCGGAGAAGGTGGGCACCTCGGCCAATTCGGCAACCATCGCCTCGACCTGGGCCTCTTTAAGGTTTGAAGTTGCAGCGCCAAGATTCGCAGCCTCCATTGCCCCGGGGCCTCCACCGGTGACTACCACACGGCCAGATTTGGCGATAGCTCGGCCCAGTTGAACGACTTGGTTATAGCCGTCGCTGCCTCGGGCCATTGCGTGGCCGCCCATAACTCCAACGAGAGCCTTCGAGTGGCGGAACTGGTTAAGGGCCATCGTGATGCCATGGTCGTGGGTTCTCTGCACCAGGGCCTCAACAGGAGCCACCGGCGGTCCGCCCGATATCTGAGCCCTGCGGTAGATCTGTTGATCAACTGTGGCTTCGAAACCGTTTTCCAAACCGGCGTAGAGGTCCGAACAGCTGTAAAGGCCGCCAGGTGTCGGATCATAGGGAAGCACGCCGAGAGCCCGACGACACCCTTCGACCATCTCGTCAACTTCATCTACCCACTCAGGACGTTCGCGCACCGACCTAATCTAGTGCGGGATTAATCTGGAGCTGGAACCTAGATAACTCGGCGCAGCTCTGTGGAGCCTTGGCTGCTGACCGCAGCATCATCTTCGGGGACGCCAAGTTCTTCCAGCTTGGTCAGCTGACGCTCAAACTGCCGAGTACGGGGGCCTGACAAATCGTCCATTGCGACGCGAGCGGTTGTTAGTGCCCGGTCCATCTTTTGCACTGCGCCGACCACTTTGGCCCACTCGGCCCGGAGTCCGCCGACTGAGGCCAGAACAGCGTCACCGGCTGTGGACAACTGGTAGTTGTCTACCGCCGCGCGGATAACCGCCAGAACTGCGAACAGCGAGGTAGGCGAAACCGGAACCACCTTGCGTGCCAACGCAAAATCGACAAAGTCGGGATCGTGTTCATGAACAAAGCCATACACAGACTCGTTAGGAATGAACAGCAGCAGGTAGTCAACCGTTGTGCCCGGGTCGATGTAGCCCCGGTCGCCCAGCTCGGTTACGCGCATGCGCACATCTCGAATAAAGGCCTTCTCGAAGTTGGGTTGACTTAGTTCATCGGATTCGAGCCAGCGAAGATAGTTGTCTACTGGAAACTTCACATCCATGTGGACACAGCGATTCTGAGGAAGATGAAACGTGAAGTCCGGACGACCTCCGCTGCTAAGCGTGGTCTCACGCTCGTAGTTGATTCCCTCAATAAATCCCGCGACGCGAAGGACATCATCGGCCATGCGCTCGCCCCATTGCCCTCTCGACTTTGGAGATGCTAGGGCGTTGCGTAACGAATCAGTGGTCTGAGCCAGTTGCTGGGTGGCTGTCATCGTGTGGCGCAGATCGCTGCTGAGGCGACCATCAGCGGCAGCCCACTGTTGCCCCATGGCCTGGAGCTGATCAAACACATGGTGCAAGCCATCGGTCATCACATCGGTGGTGCGGGCGAGATCGCCCGAGATGTCCGGTTGGGACTGTGTCGGCCGCCGAGCAAGGAGAACTCCTGCCAGCAGTCCGATTATGAGGCCCAGAACGAGAGCAATCACTGAAATAGTCATATTTACAACATTAAAGATGACCTACGACAGCATCGAAAAACCCCTTGTATGGTGCGCTTACCAGGTGCACGCAGCGTTTGGAATAGGCGGGCAGAGCCGACGGTTACTGTGTTGTTATGGAGCTCGTAATTTCTGAATCGGCCAAGCAAGCTATAGCCAGCAAGGGCGGCACAGCCGCCATCGACTTCATCAGTCCGACGGCCTGAGGCGCTACCGAAGAGGTGTCGGTCGACACCTACCTCAAGGGCAAAAACACCTCCAGCTATCGTCGTCACAAAGAGGACGATCTAACCGTCTTGATTGCGCCGGCTCTAATCAGCTACGCCGAGAAGGTCGAACTAGTGACCCGCAAGAACCTGCTGTTTGGGGTCAAGCTAGTTGCCTTAGCTCATCACGAGCACAAGCCAAGCTGTCGCCACTAGCTGAAGCAAGCTAGACAGTTATCCACAGATGGCGACACCTAGCTACTTTTGAGACTTGACCCCCAATTAGGCGTGGGTGAGCTCGTGATTTAGTAGCCAGCGTTTTGAGTCGAGGCCGCCGGCGAAGCCGGTGAGCGATCCGTTTGAGCCTATGACTCTGTGGCACGGCACAACTATTGAGATCGGATTTTTGCCGTTAGCTGACGCAACCGCCCGGACTGCTTTGGGCTTGCCCATCCCGTTTGCCTGTTCACCGTAGGACGATGTTTTTGCATAACCAATTTTTCGAAGTGAGCGCCACACGTCTTTTTGGAATTCGGTGCCTACAGGATCGATTGGCACATCAAAGTCTCTTCGCGTTCCGGCGAAGTACTCATCAAGTTCAACCCTGGCTTGGGTGATCACTGCGTTGGCGCCTTCGGTGTAGTCGTCCAACTTGATTCTTGTGTGCTCGGTTTCCAAGGGCCACAAGATGGCCCTCAGTCCAACTTCGCTGGCCACGATCAACAGATCACCTAAAGGAGATTCATAAGTTTGGGACACCAGCTTGGCACCTTGGTTGGAAGTCTTGTTTGTCATTTGTTCAGCTCCTGCCATTCGAAGTATTTGTTCCATAGTTGATGCATTGCATATGAGCGCCAGGGGGCCCACCGTTCAGCGTGTTCGTCCAGGGCGTTGGCCTCTTCGGGGAGACCAAGTGACCCAGCAACCCGGCGCAGAGCCAAATCGCCAGCGCTAAACACGTCGGGATCACGCATTCCACGCAGCGCAATGATTGTTTGGGTCCACGGCCCGATGCCCTTGATGGCCCCAAGCGCATCATGCGCCGCTGCCCGGTTGGCCGAGGGGCCCAGGTCAACCGTTCCGTCGGCGACCGCTTCGGCAAACCGAACCAAGGTCTCGGCTCTGCTTTTGGGCATACCTAATGTGAGGGGGTCAAGACTGGCCCAGGTCTCAGCGGTTGGCGTTAGGAATCGCACACCGCCGACAGGGTGTTCGAGTTCATCGCCATGGGTTTGAAACAGTCTGGAACCAACGGCCCGGGCACTTTGCACCGAGACTTGCTGGTGGATTATTGCCCGCACCCCGGCATCAAGTCCAGAGACATCAGTTGGAGAACGCAGCCCAGGACTCTCAGCCACTAGAGGGCCGAACACTGGATCTGCTGCGGTCAAAGTTTCCCCAATAAGGGTTGGGTCGGCGTCAAGATCGAGGATTGCCCGACTGCGTTGGATCGCCTGCTGAAGATCACTCAGTGATTCAAGCCGAAAGCGAGCCTTAATGTAATCGGCGTCCGCATCAGCCGGCTGCAGCTCGACGATGGCGGGACCGTTTGCTAGCCGCATCGAGCGTCGAAACACGCCGTTGTCGGTGACCTCTTCAACCCCACCGATGGCATGAGCTCCGATCCAGCCCCATAGCTGCTCCATATCAATTGGCGGTCTGTAACTCAGCCGTAGCTCAATCCAACCCGGTTCAGAGCCCAAGATTCCCTTTGAACCTTTGGCCGATTTGTTGGCCTTGGCCCGGAGTTCAGTAGGAGTGACCGCGAACACTTCACGAACCGTGTCGTTGAACTGGCGAATACTCTCGAAGCCGGCAGCAAAGGCGACCTCGCTAAATGCGATGGAAGTTGTCTCGATCAAAGTTCTAGCCGCTCGTGCTCGTCGAGAACGGGCTAAAGCCAACGGCCCGGCACCCACCTCATCAAGCAGCACTCGGTGAAGATGACGCGAGCTAACGCCAAGCCCGGCGGCAACCCCAACCACTCCCCCACGATCTAGTTCACCATCGTCAATTGCTCTGATGGCTCGGGCCACCAGGTCGTCACGTCGATTCCACTCCGGAGACCCTGGCACTGCGTCAGGGGCACACCGCTTACAGGCCCGAAAACCTGCTTGTTGAGCCCCAGCGGGTGTAGCGAAGAACTTCATATTCGATCGCTTGGGCCTTACTGGCGTTGGGCAAGAGGGCCGACAGTAGATACCGGTTGAAGACACACCCACTGTGACCCACCCGTCGAAACGAGCATCACGTGATTCAACCGCCAGCATCCAAGCTTCGGTATTCGTTTCAGTATGCGCTCCAGTCGCCAGCGGTGCCATACATCCATCCTGCCGCGAGAAGGTACGAATGGCTAGCGGAAATCGGACAGCTCGGCAGCGCGCTCCGCTGGGCATCGTGAAGACTTGCACATTCTCTTCACATTGGGCCGGGGACTTCCTGACAACTGATCTTTAAGTTTGAACCTGAACGACAATCTAAGGACCAAAGTGCACCCGACAGACCAAATACCTAAGCCGCCATCGACTCCGCCTCCCCCGGTCGCCGGAACAAGCGTTACGTTCGAACCCAAGGAGTGGCCCCGCAAGCCAGCGGGAGTGGGCATTCTCTGTCTGGTGCTATTCACCGCCTTGGCGATGAACTTGGCAACTCATTCAAACTTTGCGTCGGTGATCGGGGCTGTAGCTGCTGTCGGGTGCGCCTGCGTTGTTCTTGTGACGGCCACGAAGAAAACCCCCGAGCTCTATGGGGCGTTGGCTCTGGTAGCGCTGCTATCCACCAACCTTCTGCTGCGAACCTCAGCTTGGGTTATCGGGCCAACTTGTGCGGCTATTGCCACGTTCGTTCTGCTCGGAGCCTCAGCACAGGTGCTGGCGGCTCGGCCTTTCATACTGCTGAGGGTCGCGTTCAGATGGTTTGAGAACCTGATCGTGCACACCTTTGGCTGGATCAGTGCACCGGCCTTGGAGGCAAGGCGGCAGGGCTCGGTGCAGATTGTTTCGATAATCAGAGGCACCGTGGTTGCGACTGCAATTGCCACACTGCTAGTTCTACTGCTTGCGGCCGCTGACTCAGTCTTTGCCTCACTCCTGGGCGGACTGGCAGGCTCCAGCATCTGGACACACCTGTTCTTAGTAGGACTGTTCACATTTGTAGTTGGTGCAGTCGGCGCTACAGCCAGCTCAACCGAACCACTGCCCGAGGCTCAACCTCAGATGGGTCGTTTCGGCGTCGAGGGGTTCATGGCCTTGGCCTCGATCAACGTGGTTCTCGGTATCTGGTGTGCCATTCAGGTGTTCGTGGCTACGGGCCAGGCTGACGAAATACTTCTAACCGAGGGCCTCTCAAGGGCTGAATACGCTCGTCGCGGGTTCTTCGAACTAGTCGTAGTGGCTGCAGTGGTAGTCGGGCTATTGACTCTGATTGACCGCTTCACCGACCGCAAGAGTCGTCGGGTGAATCTCATTTTCGTCGGAATGGGCATCTTCGCCGTGGTTGAAACGATTGCGCTTGTAGTGACCACATACGGCCGACTTGACCTGTACATGGACGAGTTTGGCCTGACCATGTTGCGCCTTTCGGTTGCGTGCTTCTTGGCATGGTTGGCTGCTGTGCTGCTGCTGGTTGCCGTCCGGCTTTCAGGACTCACCGGCGCAAACAATTGGACGACCTTGGCCCCATTAGTGTTGGCCGCCTTGGCAACCGTCGGATTCGGATGGGCCAACCCGGAGTCCATTGTGGCCAAGTACAACACCGACCGAGGCCACTCGGCAACGGTGTTAGTGGACGGCCGATACTTGGCAACCTTGTCTCCCGATGCAGCTCCTGCGCTAGTAGATGCGTTGGATGATCTCGATGTTGGGGTCGCCGAAGTTCTGCAGAGTGAGCTTTGTCAACCTAACGATGTGTCCCGCAATTACTGGGTTCTCAGTTGGAACTGGTCCCAAGCCAAGGCGGAGGCAGCACTTGGCGAACTCAGCTGCTGAGAACGGCCAAAACCCCACGGTTCTGGCTGTGCTCACGCCCGGATTCGGTTCTGGCCACAGCCAGAACCGAAGATGAGGCGTTAGAACCGCTGGTGTTACTCGTCTCGAAGGACGGTGATGTCGTGGGGGTGAGACTCACGAAGGCCGGCGCCGGTGATCTTGGTTAACCGAGTGTTGTTGCGTAGGTCTTCGAGGTTGCTGGCGCCGGCGTAACCCATGCCTGACCGCAGCCCTCCAACAATTTGTGACGATAGCTCGGCCAACTGACCGGCATATCGGACCCGGCCCTCAACACCTTCGGCCACGTGCTTCGCCTTAGATTGGCTGTTGGAGCTGGCGGCGGTGCCTGTGCCGTAACGGTCTGAAGCGCGGCCCCGCATCGCTCCGGCTGAACCCATTCCTCGGTAGGTCTTCCACATTGCGCCGTCGACCAGTTCAAGGTCGCCTGGCGCTTCATCGACCCCGGCCAACATGTTGCCCAGCATCACTCCGTGGGCTCCAGCCACAAACGCCTTGACGACGTCGCCAGAGGTGACAACTCCGCCGTCGGCAATCACGGGAACGCCCAGCGAACGACCGGCCTCTGAACATTCAAAGATTGCTGTCATTTGCGGCATGCCAGCCCCAGCAACGATGCGAGTGGTGCAGATCGAGCCTGCGCCAACCCCAACCTTCACAACATCGGCACCGGCTTCAACAAGAGCCTCGACCCCTTCAGCTGTAACCACGTTGCCGCCAACAACCGGGATCTCAGGCCAACCCTTCTTGATCGTAAGCACGGCGTCAAGGACACCACGGGTGTGACCATGGGCAGTGTCGATAAACAACATGTCCACCCCAGCCTTGGCTAAAGCTTCAGTTCTTTCCTCGACGTCGGTGACGCCGACGGCGGCGCCAACCCGCAGGCGGCCTTGACCATCGACGCTGGCGTTTGGCTTTTCGATCCGCTTGGAAATGTCCTTAACAGTGATCAGCCCGCCGAGCCGACCCTGATCATCCACCAAAGGCAGCTTTTCGATTCGATGCTCGTGAAGAACCTCGACCGCTTCTTCCAACGTTGTGCCCATCGGGGCAGTCACAATTGGGGCAGGCGTCATGTAATCGGTGACGGGTCGGGTGTAGTCACTGGCCTTACAGAAGCGGATGTCACGGTTGGTCAGAATTCCAACTAACCGCCGATCGTCATCACAAATGGGAATCCCCGAGATCTTGTGGTGAGCCATCAGATCCTCGGCCTCGGCCAAGGTGGCCCCTGGGTGCAAGCTAATCGGCGAGTTGATCATGCCGGCCTGGGCAAGCTTTACCCGCTCACACTCTCGGGCCTGATCCTCGATTGACAGATTTCGGTGAAGTACACCGATTCCACCTTCACGGGCCAAAGCGATTGCCAGGGGCGCTTCAGTGACGGTGTCCATGGCGGCAGACATCAGCGGCACCTGAAGTTCGACGCCGGCCAGGTTGGTCTTGATGTCCACTTCCGAAGGCAGTAGCTCGCTCCAGCCCGGAACGATCAAGACATCATCAAAAGTTAGCGACTCAAAAGCGCTAAACAACTCTGCATTGCGGTGTCGAGAACTCAAGTTGCTAACTCCATCAAACGTGCTTAGTTAATTGTTGTTCTTTCGCTGAGAGACTTCGTTATCTCGCAACGATTGCTATCTGTTCTAGTGCGGCGCTGACGGCGCTGACAATTACCTTGTGCTCGGTCTCATGCATCCTGTGAGCGAAGGCTTCAAGCGTGTCGTTGGCGTGAAACGCAACTGCCTTCCACTCGATCACGGGGCCAGCATCAACCTGGGCATCAGGTACCCAGTGAACCATTACACCCGATTCGCGAAGTTCGCCCCGCTGCCAGGCCTCATAGGCCTTCTCGATTGCCCCTAGTCCGGTGATTGTTCCCGGCTTCGCCGGATGCAGGTTTACGATCCTAAACGATTTACAGAAACCGGCGGTGAGGATTCGATCCCAACCGGCCAACACAACAAGGTCGGGCCGGAATTCTCTAACCCGATCAGCTAAGCGTTTGTCGTAGTCGGCACGCTCTTCGTCAGGTTCAGCGGAGACGATGTCTGCTGGGATTCCAGCACCAGCTGCCCGGTCCAGCACGCCGATCGCAGCACGGTTGGTCACAACCGCAGCCACCTCGGCCTTGACTCGACCGTCAGCGCAGGCGTCCATAAGCGCCTGGGCATTGGTTCCGTTACCTGAGGCCAAAACTACTAACTGCTTCATCAATTGATCTCCACGCGGTCACCTGTTCCGTCATGGGAGGTCACCTCGCCAATTAGGAAGACTTCTTCATCCATTGCGGCGGTGAACGCAGATACCTGATCGGGAGCAACAACGGCCACCATGCCGATGCCGCAGTTAAGCACCTGATGGGCCTCAATGTGTGTCAGACCCGACCTGGCGATCAAGAATTTGAACAGCGGCGGTTGAGTCCAGGCCGTTGTGTCGATGGTTGCACCCATGCCATCAGGCAAAACACGAGGCAAGTTGTCAATTAGCCCACCTCCGGTGATGTGGGCCAGAGCGTCAATTGTGCTGTCCTCTAGAGCGGCCCGAAGCGGAGGTAAGTAGTTTCGGTGAACTGCCAACAGCGCTTCGCCGATGGATTCGCCTTGTCCGCCCGGTAGCGGTTCGTGCAGATCTAGCTCGGCCACGACCTTGCGAGCCAGGCTGTAGCCGTTGGTGTGTAAGCCTGAACTCATCAAGCCATAAAGCTTGTGCCCTGGCTCAATCCCTGGCCGCGGGAGCAGGTCTGCTTTGTCAACAGCGCCAACCAAGGTGCCAGCGATATCAACCGAGCCCGCAGTTAGAACGTCGGGCATTTCTGCGGTTTCACCGCCAAGCAAGACACAGTCGGCCTCTCGACATGCGGCGGCCATTCCGTCAACCACACGCCCGACAATCTCAGGATCGAGTGTGGCTGAAGCAACGGTGTCCAGAAAGAACAGTGGCTTAGCGCCTTGCACTAGAACGTCGTTGATGCCGTGATTTACAATGTCGGCGCCACAGCCTTCCCACTGATCCAGTTGTTCGGCCAGGACGGTCTTGGTACCAACTCCATCGGTAGTTGCAACCAGAAGCGGCTCATCCATGGCGGCTAGATCGCTCATGGCAAACACGCCGCCAAATGACCCAAGGCCAGACACCACTCGAGAGTCATGAGTGCTCTTTACCGCAGCGGAAATCCGCTTTGTGGTGGCGGCTCCAGCGGTAAGGGAAACCCCAGCCTGGGCGTAGGCGTCGTTTGGGTTACTCATTTGAAGACTCCATATCGTTCGTACCGGCTAAATCGTTCGTAGCGGCGCTGTGAGTACTGGTGTTTGAGGCGTGGCGCCACCCAATATCGGGACGGGCAAACAGGCCGTTCCCGACGATCTGGGCAACACCTTCGTTGGCTATCTGTAGTGCGCTCGCTAGATCGGGACCACGGCCAACAACGTTCAGGACCCGCCCTCCGGATGAGACCAAGGTGCCTTCTTCATCTCGAACCGTTCCTGCGTGCAGGACGCTCAACCCTGGACCCTCAGGTAACTTGGGAATCGGGATACCCCTGGTCGGGTTCGCCGGGTAGCCCTCGGCGGCCACCACAACGTTCGCAAGCGTGTCGGTTGATTGGGAGACCTCGACGTCGGCCAAGCCGTGGTTGGCCGCTGCAGCCATCAACTCAAGAGGGTCACTGCTAATCAATGGCAGTATGACCTGGGCCTCGGGATCACCAAAGCGGCAGTTGTATTCCACCAGACGGGGCCCGTTTTCGGTGAGCATCAAGCCGGCATACAAGACGCCAACATAGGGGTTGCCTTCAGCCGCCATGCCTCGGATCGCCGCACCAATGAACTGATCGGAAAGATCTTTGATTGTGGCGTCATCTATGCCTGGAACAGGGGCGAATGCTCCCATTCCGCCAGTGTTAGGCCCTGTGTCACCGGCGCCGACCCGCTTATGGTCTTGAGCGGGAGCAAGCGTTACGTAGTCTTTACCGTCACTAATGCCAAAGAGCGAGATCTCTGGCCCGCTCATTTGCTCTTCAAGGACCACTACTCGGCCAGCGTCACCTATGGCTTGGCCAGTCAACATCTCGGTGATAGCGGCTTCGGTTTCAGCCAATGTGGAAGGCACCACGACACCCTTGCCTGCGGCAAGACCGTCGGCCTTAACAACTGCAGTGTCTCCGACGACGTCAAGCCATGCGATGGCTAGGTCTGCGTTTGCAAACGCCATCGAACGAGGGCCCGGAATGCCGTTACGAGCGGCGAACTCACGAGTGAACGCTTTGGACCCTTCAAGCTGAGCGGCTGCGGCGCTGGGCCCAAAGCACGCAATGCCAGCTGCAGTTAAGGAATCTGCTAGGCCGGCAACCAACGGAACCTCAGGACCAACAATTACAAGATCGATGTCTGATTCAAGGCAGTAAGCAACCACCGCTTCATGGTCTTGAGGATCCAGGGCCAAGTTGTGCGGAGACATTCCTGGATTGCCAGGCGCTACTCGCACTGAGGTGAGAAGGTCAGACCGCAGCACCGCGTTCACCAGCGCGTGCTCTCGGCCCCCAGAACCGATGATTAATACGTCCACTGATGTCTCGCTATTTCAGGACGCCGTCAAAGCGTTGCTTGGTAGTTAGCAGATTTAGCTGCACAGGCACTGGGTATGAACCGGTGAAACAAGCGTTGCAATATCCCTCGGTTCGATCAAGTGCCTTCATCATTCGGTCAACGCTTAGGAATCCGAGACTGTCAGCACCGATGTGTTCACAGATCTCTGGCACACCAAGTTGATGGGCGATGAGCTCTTCGTATGACCCCATATCCACACCAAAGAAACACGGGTGGGCAATCGGCGGGCAAGTAATGCGCACGTGAACTTCGGTGGCTCCGGCTTCGCGAACCATGCGCACAAGAGGGCCACTGGTTGTGCCGCGAACAATCGAGTCATCGATAATGACGACTCGTTTGCCAAAGATGTTCTCGTTCAAGGTGTTGAACTTCATTGCCACACCTTGGCGACGGAGCTCGTCGGTGGGTTCAATGAAGGTCCTGCCGATGTAGCGGTTCTTCACAAAACCTTCGTTGTACATGATCCCGCTAGCTGACGCGAAGCCAATTGCGGCCGGCATTGACGAGTCTGGAACTGGCATGACCACATCGGCCTCGACCGGATGCTCGTGCCAAAGTTCGACTCCGAGTTTCTGTCGAGTTTGGTGGACGTTCATTCCGTCCCACTCTGCGTCGGGCCTAGAGAAGTAGATCTGCTCGAACGTGCAGCGGGCTTGGTCTTTAGGCATGATGGCCTGATGACTGCGAGCCACCTGGCCTTGCAGAACAACAATCTCTCCGGCGTTGATCTCGCGGATGTTGTCACAACCAATGGTCTTCAAGGCACCAGTTTCTGAGGCAACAACATGACCGCCATTTGGAAGCTTGCCAAACGACAGCGGCCTAAAACCCCACGGGTCCCTGGTGGCAATTATCTTGGTGCCACACATGATCACCAACGAGAAGGCGCCTTCCCATTTGTGCATCACATTGCCAAGGCGTTCTTCCCAGCTGGCACCTTCCGAAGCTGCCAGCATTAGCGCCAAGACTTCAGAGTCGGAACTGCTTTGCAGGCCAGCACCGCGCTCCAAAAGCCCGATTCGAAGCTGGTCGGCGTTCACAAGGTTGCCGTTATGGGCCACCGCTAAAGGGCCATGCATGGTCTCAACGACGTAGGGCTGAACGTTCCGGTCCGAGTTAGATCCCGTTGTTGAATAGCGCGTGTGCCCGATGGCCAAGCCGCCAACCAGATGATCGAGCGAACCTGGCTCGAAGACCTGAGACACCAAGCCCTGGCCTTTGTGAATTCGTACCGCTCGACCGTCGCTAACGGCAATGCCAGCTGCCTCTTGACCCCGATGCTGAAGTGCATAAAGGCCAAAGAACGCGCTGCGGGCGGCGTCGTCGCCAACTGTGGAAATTCCGAGTACGCCACACTCTTCTTTGGGGCGATCTAGTTCGAAGCCCAGCCGGTCCGCTCCGACATCGGAGTCGGGGTCAATCACAGCTTGATGTCTGCTATCGACTCGTCGCCAGCCAACACTTTGTCGGCTCGGGCCTTCTGATCGGCTCCAACCTGGGTTCTGATGGTGTTGTCCAACAGGCCCAAGATCTTTGCTGCACCGATAGCAGCGTTCTGTGGATTCAGGGCAACCATAGGAGCCACCCCCGGTGGGGTCCGAAGGCTCGACAGAACATCCAGTCCGCCGAAAGAGTCTGACTTGGGAGGGCACGCAATTACTGGTGACACGACGTTTGCGTCGGTCAAGCCCGAAAGTGCATCGCTCATGCCAGCAACCGTAATGAACACAGTGGGAATGCCATCGGAGTCATAACCCCGAAGCAGTTCCAACACATGTTCGGGAACGCGGTGAGCTGAACCAACACGTCTCACGTAGGAGACGCCCAATCCATCCAAGGTAGAAGCGATCTTGTCTACCCAAGGGCCATCGCTGGCCGATCCGCTAAGAATTACTACTCGTGTCTCGGCCATATTAAACCCCTATAGGAGATGTGAAATGTTGTTTGCGATTCGATCAGCAGCCGGTTGTTCGCCGGGCTGGAAGTCAGTGTGGGTGAGTCTCTCGTAGAGCTCTACATAACGATCAGATGCTGCCTGCCATACCGAGGCATTCATCTCTGGAACCGGGCCGTCGCCCTTGTACCCAGTTGCTTGGAGGGCAAGACGTACTGGTTCCTTGTCAAAGGACTCAGGGGTTTTGCCTTCAGCGAGACGCTCGTCGAGGGTCTCGATGGCCCAATAGCGGGATGAGTCTGGCGTGTGCATTTCGTCGATGAGAATCAAGGTGCCGTCTGGGGCGATTCCGAACTCATACTTGGTGTCGGCTAGAACAAAGCCAGCGTCTGCGGCTACTTGGGTGCCACGCTCAAAGAGTGACAGAGCGGCCTTCTGCACCTCGAGCCAAAGTCCGGCCTCAACCAGACCCGAGTTTGAAACTTCGTCTACGGTGATTGGCTCGTCATGCCCGCCGGCGGTGGCCTTCGTGGTTGGCGTGATCAGTGGCTCCGGCAGTGGGCCATGATCGGCCAATCCGTCGGGAAGATGGTAGCCGTAGAGAATTCGCTCGCCAGCCTTGTACCGAGGCAGAACCGACGTTGAGGTACTGCCAGTTAGGCGGCCACGAACGATCACTTCGATGGGGAGAGGTGTTGCGTCTATCGCGACAAGCGCGTTTGGGTCAGGTACCTCAATGACGTGGTTGGCCACGATGTCCGACGTCTTAGCGAACCACCAGGCTGCCAACTGATTTAGCACCTGCCCCTTGTTCGGTACTGCCCCGATAACTCGGTCAAATGCCGAGATTCGGTCAGTAGTAACGAGCAACCTTCTCTGTTCTGGAAGCTGCCAAGCTTCACGGACCTTGCCGGTTTGATGACCGGGCAAGTCAAAAGAGATGGTGGTTAAGGTCTCCGCGTCAGCCACCCCCAAAGCCTAGCTAGACCTTGACTTATTCGTGCACGCTAGACGCCCTTGTAATTCCGAACCTAGGCCCGATGACTTGAAGGATTGTTCGGCAAGCTTGCTCAACTCGGAGCCACTCTGTGCCGAAGCTCATACTAGAGCTTCAACTAGGATCAACACGAACATGGCATGGAACGACACAAGTACCGATCTTGATGGTCTAAGCGAGCAAGGTTTCGAGGTTGAATGCGGTGGCCGTCGTGTACCTGGTGTCTACTGGGCACCCGCAGAAACCAACCCAAATCAGCTGTGTTTGTTAGGACACCTGGCGTCTGGTCACAAGCAAGCAGAATATGTCACCCAACTTGCTCACGGTCTTGGCGAAATGGGCATTGCATCTATGGCTATAGATGCCCCCGGACACGGAGAGCGAGCTGTTGCCGCTCACCCCAAGGGTGGGTACAGCTCGGACCTAAACGCATTGGGACGTCGCTTTGATGAAGGCGGTGGGACTGACGGGATGGTAGCTGAGTGGAAGGCCGCACTTGATTTCATTGAGTCCGAGTTCGGTAATCGAGCGACCGGATACTGGGGCCTGCAGCTAGGAACGATGATCGGCTTGCCTCTAGCTGCTCTCGATCAGCGGATCTCTGTTGCAGTCTTTGGCCTGATGGGAAACATGGGACCAAACGCCGACGACATGATGAAGCACGCCCGCTCGGTTCAGTGCCCAGTTCGATTCATTGTTCAGTGGGACGACAAGAAAGTGACTCGTGACGTAGCGCTTGAGTTGTTCGATGCGCTGGCGACTGGCCGTAAAACACTTCACGCAAACCCTGGCAGCCACAGCGCTGTTCCCACATTCGAAGTAATTAGCTCGGTCGAGTACGTAGCTCGACTACTGAATGCCGACAGACCCGAATAGTTGTCTGGAGTTCCAACCGCTGGGTGGGTGGAAGTCCAGACAGCTATGAAGAAACCAGGGAGCGAATGCCTGCTTGGAACAAGGGCAGACAGTTTCCGCCAGTTGTGCGCCCCCTAAGTGGGTTCTGGCGATCAAGGATGTGGTCTTCAGGGTGGGGCATCATGCCAAGGATTAAGCCGGTCGAATCGACGACACCGGCCACGTCACCCACGGACCCGTTCGGGTTTGCTGGGTAAGCCTCGCCGGCTCTGCTCCCATCGGCAGCTCCATATCGGAAGGCGATCTGGCCGCTGGATTCGAGAGCCGCTAGATCGTCAACTACGAATCGACCTTCGCCATGCGCAACTGGGCAACGCAGAGGCTCGTGCAAGTTGGAAGTCCAAATCGAGTTTGACTCTGGCAACAGCGTCACCCAACGGCATTCGAACCTCCCGCTTTGGTTGTGGGATAGAACTGCCTTCCGATTTCCCGGCAAAAGACCAGCCCTAACCAAAGCCTGGAAGCCATTACAAACACCAAATATCGGCATCTCCGCAGCAACAGCGGCGTTCAACTGTTCGCCAAACCACTCAACCAGATCAAGCCCCAAGAGACGACCAGCGCCCAAAGCATCGCCGTAGGAGAAACCCCCAGGGACAGCCAGGACCTGGTAGTCAGACAGCTTCTTTTCGCCCGAACGTAGGGCCGATAGAGGGACCCGATCGGCGTCGGCCCCTGCCGCTTCAAACGCGTCGGCAAGATCTCCGTCTCGATTTGTACCAAGTGCAACTGGAATCAATACACGGGGTTTCATGCCGCTCCTCCTATATAGGCAGCGCTGACTTCAGTAAGGGGCACGCTTACATCACCAACCCTTACGACTTGATCTTCGATGACCGAGCCGACCTTCACCGCTGACGGAACTAGCTGACTGAAGCCGTCGCTGTCGCCGGGTCGAACCTCAACAAGGTAACGACCTGCTCCTTCGCCAAAGAGAGCCTCTGGCGTTGAATCGGAGTTGATCGAAACGCCAAGCCTGCCAGCGTGGGCCCATTCTGCTGCTGCTACGGTCAGCCCGCCTTCAGATAGATCGTGTGCGCTGCGCACCAGCCCTGAAGTGATCGCGTTGTGCATTTGATGATGGCGATCGATCGCTGAAACGTCAGGCTGAGGAACCTCTCCCCCACCGTCGGCACCAAGGACTGCGTCAAGATGGGAACCACCCAGCGCACCAGCGGCTGGGCCTACAAGCCAGATGTCGTCACCGGCTTCAACAACGCCAGTCAGAGGCACTGTGTCGATGTTGGGCACGATGCCAACGGCGGTGATCACAAGGGTGGAACAAACCGGATCAGGAACTCCCGATGGCGGTACGAATACGTTGTAAAGGGAGTCTTTCCCACTTACGAACGGGGCACCTAAGGCCAAAGCTGCGTCGCAGCAACCCTTAACAGCCGCCACCAGCCGGCCCAACGTCTGCGGATCGGTTGGGTTTCCCCAGCCAAAGTTGTCCAGCAGGGAAAGCTGGGTCGGATCGGCGCCAGCCACGATTGCGTTGCGGACTGCTTCGTCCACCACGTGCCAGGCCATTGCCTCAGGGTTGAGATCGCCTAACAGGGCGTTCACACCGATGCCCATCGCCAGTGCACGCTCACCTGAAGTTCCAGGTGGGATCATTGCGGTGCCGTCGGCTGGACCGTCGGCGGCAACTCCGCCATATGGACGAACGAGTGTGCCACCCATGACCTCGTGGTCATAGGTGCGGATGACCGCCTCGTTTGATCGAATACTGGGATGACTTAACAGATCAAGCAACGCTCGGTTGGCATCGAAGCCGCCAGCGTCTCGTTGTGGTCGATCCAACGCGGGTCTCGTCGCAGCCATCTTGCGACGGGGTCTGCCGTCATGCAGGAATTCACAATTGATGTCGATCACGCTGGTGTCACCGTCGGTAACCACAAGGCGGCCCTCGCCAGTGAAGGTCCCGATCACCGAGGACCCGACACCCCAACGCTCGGAGAGGGCGACAAGAGCATCTGGATTAGAAGTTGCCAAGACCATGCGCTCTTGGGCTTCACTTAGCCAGACCTCCCACGGCGCAAGGCCGGGGTATTTTCGGGGCACGAGCTGAAGATCGACCTCGGCGCCAAGCTCCTCAGCCATCTCGCCTACTGCCGAGGACAAACCGCCGGCCCCACAGTCTGTGATCGCGGTGTAGAGCTTTTGATCTCGGGCTTCAAGCACAACGTCGATCAAGCCCTTCTCCACGATCGGGTCACCAATCTGAACTGAAGAGCCAGCCACATCAGCCGTTTCCACTCCCATGGTTTGAGACGAGAACGTCGCCCCACCGACACCGTCACGACCAACGGCTCCGCCGAGTACAACAATTGAATCGCCAGGCTGAGCGTTGGTTGGGTTGGAACCGGTCGGCAGCAGTCCGAGGCAACCAGCAAACACCAACGGGGTCGTCGTGTAGCCAGAGTCGTGCACAATCGCACCGCCGATGTTGGGAACGCCGATCTTGTTGCCGTAGTCGCCAACTCCAGCGATCACGCCGTCACGTATTCGTTTCGGATGCAGCACGCCATCAGGCAGATCAGATGGGTCGGTGTCTTCTGGCCCGAAACACAAGATGTCACTGATAGCGATGGGTTTGGCTGACACACCCAAGATGTCTCTAACAACTCCGCCAACTCCGGTGTTCGAGCCACCGAATGGTTCAAGAGCAGAAGGGTGATTGTGTGTCTCGGCCTTGAGGGCCAAGTCAAAGTGATCATCGAACGCAACGATTCCGGCGTTATCGACAAATGCTGAGCGAACCCATGGTGCGTCGATGGCTTCTGTGGTAGCCCGCAGCATCTTCATTAGGCCGTTGATCTCGGTGCCGTCATCCATGGTGATGTGCGCACGGAAGGTCTTATGAGCGCAATGCTCGCTCCACGTTTGGGCCAAAGTTTCGATCTCGGCGTCGTTGGGGTTTCGACCAAGCGCTGTGAAGTGATCTCGGATCACAATCATCTCTTCAGGATCCAGGCCTAGGCGCCGACCCTGGTTGACGGCGGCCAACTCGTCCTCGCCGAGGCCAATCACCGCAACTGTTTCAACTGCAGGTGACTTAGATGCGCCATCGGTGAAAGCTGGAGGCAAGGCGTCAAGGGACCAGCGCTCAATAACGGTGTTGTGAAGGACACGTTCAGCCAAGGTGGTCCGCTCGTCAGAGGTGAGGTCCCCCTCGATCACGTATCGCTTGCCCATGGTGGCCGCCTTCACGTGGATTCCCAGCTCTCCAGCAGCTCTGACCAACTCGGCTCCCTCTCGGTCAGTCACTCCAGGTCGCAGACCAGTTTCGATAACAAAATCACCACCAACAGCCAGTTTGTCTGCTGCCGGTTGACACCACTGCCCCAACGCATCGGCCAGCAGCCGGTCCACCAGAATGGCCACCTCTTCACTATCGAGCTCGGCTCGAATATGCACCAGAGTGAACTCGGTTACAGACTTGACACCTAGCCCGAACATCTCCGCTGAGGAGACCAGCTGGTCTCCTGCAACGCTCTTGATGCCCGGTCCGACAATTACAGAGAGTGTTTGCCCCACGTTGGAACAGGCTAGACAGCACACATCGGTAGTTGAACGCCGAGTGGCAACTAATGTTGGCGACAATGGACTTTGTTTTCGGGGTAGACCTCGATGGCGTGTGCGCCGATTACACAGCGGGATTTAGAGCAGCCGTTGCAGCAGACCGTGGGATTGAACCCGAAGAGTTACCTTTGGAGCGTTCGTGGGGCTTCCAAGAGTGGGGTCTTAGCCCCGAAGACTTTGTTCGAATCCACCAGCACGCGGTCACAGAACTGCGGATGCTGAGACACTTGCCGGCCATGGAGGGTTGCGCCGATGCTCTTTGGCGCCTCAGCGACGCTGGAGTATGGATTCGGATAATCACTCACCGGCTTTACTCCAACTGGGGTCATGCCGAAGCGGTTAGCGATACCGTCTCATGGCTTGATGAAGCCAGCATCCCCTACAGAGACATCTGCTTCCTGGGTGCTAAGCCACAAGTAGAGGCCGATCTCTATGTTGATGACGCTCCCCACAATGTTGAGGGCCTGCGCAAAGCAGGTAACGAGGTGGTCGTGTTCGACCAGCCATACAACCGTGAATTGGCCGGGCCTAGGGCTTCGAATTGGGATGAGCTTGAGGAAGTTGTGATGGCAAAGGTTGCCGAACACGGGCATTTGAGCCAGCTGCAACTACCTGGGGTTGATGCCGGGGCAGGACGTTTGGCCCGTAAGAAAGGGCTTGAATCGGGAGCCTGATGCCTGCTGATCGACCACAACGTGACCGGGCAATCGATCTCAAGAGTGTCCTGCCTAGCGTTGCGTTTGCGTTCAAGACATCGTGGCAAGTCTCGCCCGGACGCCTAACCGGCTTGCTGGCCATTCCGCTTATTCGAAGCCTCTTGCCCGCCGCTCTTGCACTTGTGCTGAGAGGCCTTGTGAACAGCCTGACCGGGTCGGCGGCTACCGCAGGCGAAACGCTTGATGGCCGCTTGGCACCGGGCGGTTACGTGTTGCTGAGCCTGGTTCTGACTGCGGTGATGGCGTTGACCGCTGCTGCCGGCACTTACCTTCGCCAAGCTGACGCTGAAGCGCTGAACCACATACTTCACGTTCGAATCGCCGACCACGCGGGAAAGTTGAAGTTCGGCAACTTCGAAACTCCTGAGTTTCAAGATTCGGTGAACCACATCCGCCAGGCGCCAGGAACTCATGTTCACGCAACAGTGGCAAATGTGGTGCAAGCGACTACGGCGTTGATCACAGCGACCACGTTGCTGCTGGTACTCGGCTCTATTGAACCACGGCTTCTTTACTACTTCGTCCCTCTTGCAATCCCCTATGTGCTTTATCGCTGGTGGGTTGCTCGAATTCGTTTTGAAACCAGACGACATCAGTCAAGATCCCACCGCTGGGCTCAATATCTTTCGGGCCAACTGCTCACGGGCGAGCCCTTGATGGAAGCCAGATCACTAAACCTCGGTCCGCTGTTCGTGAAACGAATAGACCACCGACTCGGCACGATCGCCGAAGAGAACCGCAAGGTTTTTGGGCGGGAGTTCCTGGGATCGGCCACGTTCAACATCTTGGCCGTCGTAGCTGTTCACTTTGCGCTGTTCCAAGCCGTTGGGCGAGCAATTGATGCTGATTTGTCGATCGGTGACATCGCAGTCTTTGCTGCAGCTGCCGCATCGCTTAGATCCGCGGTGGACTCGTCCGTTTCCAACATCGGATCTTTGCGCTGGCACCTTTCTCATCTCGAGCAAATGCAAACTTTCTTCGCCAACGAACAGACCCGTGATCTTCGGGCTAGATCTGCCACCAAAGAAGCTGGACAGGCTGGGCGAGCTCAGCCAATCGAAGCCACTGGTCAGTTGGTTGTTGAGAACCTGACGTTCACGTACCCCGGTGCGGCCGAACCCATACTTAAAAATCTCTCGCTGACCGTTAGACCGGGCGAAACGGTCGGACTTGTTGGCCGAAACGGTGTAGGCAAGTCGACACTGGTAAAGCTGATAGCTGGCCTTTATCTGCCAAGCTCCGGTGAGATCGCAGTGGACGGAGCCCTGACCCGCAACTTCACCACCGAAGAGCTGCGCGATCGCGTATCTGTTGTGTTCCAAAACTTCGGTCGGTACAGCGGCACCGCCCGAGAGAACGTGGCTTTTGGTGATTGGGAGCGACTACTGGATTCTCCCGAAAAGGTAGGCGACATATCTGAACTGGTTGGTCTGTCAGACCTCATCGACCAGCTACCCGACGGGTTTGACACCATGCTGGGCCGCGAGTTCGGTGACACTTCCCTATCCGGCGGTCAGTGGCAACGGATCGCCATCGCCCGGGCGTTCGCCAGAGACACACCAATAATGCTGTTGGATGAACCGACGGCAAATCTTGATCCCGAATCTGAGTATGAAGTCTTCCGCCAGTTCGCTGACCTTGCACGCGGCCGAGCGACTCTTTTGATCTCCCACCGCTTCTCTACTTTGTCCCTCGCCGACCGAATCTGCCTCTTAAGCGATGGTCACATCGCCGAGGAAGGAACCCATGCCGAGCTGCTGGAACTCGATGGCCTCTACGCGTCGCTACACAACTTGCATGCCTCTACTCAGCTTGGCATTGGCAAACCCAAATAGTTTCGCCTGACTTAGTCGCCGAGGATGGCGTCTGGTGTGCTGATTCGCAATACTTGACAGGTCCAGCTTCGGGCGTCGCCTTCCCAACCGACAGCGTCGGAAACGGTTTCTCGAGCTATGAAGCTCTGACCCGGCTTGACCTCATACACAACGTCGAGCCCTTCGCCTACTCGCACGCCTAGCGCGTTGAGCACTTCGAACTCAACAATGAAGTCACCTTCAAGTGTTCCTGCATTTGCGATTTCTGCGAAAGCAAGTAGCGATCCGGCCTCAGACGCCTCACACCAGGAGTCGGTAACAGTCACGTTGCTGCTTACCGATTTCTTGCCGACCGCTTCTGACCCAATCGTCGTCACCGTGATTGGCGCTCCCTGAGTTCGCTCTGTGCTGTCAGAAGTGTTGTCCTCTGAAGTTTCGGAGTCGGATTCTTCATCGCGGTCGGTGAGAGCTTCATCGTCGCCATTTGAGGTGGTGGGACCACTTGTTGATGTTGACTCCTCAGTTGTCGAACTGTCTGGAGCGGTCGTCGAAGGGCTTGTGGTTTCAGCAGACTGGCGCGTGCTGGAGTCGCCCTCCGTTGACGCGCTGGTTTGGTCATCAGAGACGCACCCCGCCAATCCAATCGCTATCGCCACCAACAAAAACCGCATCTTCATGTCCTCCAAATCGGCAGATTCACCACAATCGTGAGCGGTCTGTGGCGCTGGCTGGTTCACTGTGTGGATGCGTATTAGCAGAACCTCAAAATTCGCTTCATTTCTGTTGATGGCCATCGCTCTAGCTGGCTGTAGCGATCAAGATCCCGTCGAGGCCGAAACGCTCATCGAAACACTGGTCGAAATCGGTGAAGTACCCCGTGACCAGGCCGAATGTGCCGCCGGCATCATCTTTGGCCCGGGGTCGGGCTTCACCGCCGAACAAATCAACGAGGCTGAAGCCGATCTTGGGTCAGTTCCTGGATTTGAAGACTTTGCGACCGATGCGTTAAGAGAGTGTGGAGTAATTCAAGGCGTGCAAGGCCCAGTTCTGGATTCGTAGCGCCTGCTCAAGAAGGCGAATGAAATGAACCGAACGGTGCAACTTGGCGACTACATCCACAGCCAGCTGGCCGACGCCAGCGACGCTTTGGTGTTGGCCGAAACCGATCTCCCTGCCGGCGTTTCGGCTGCTCGGACCTCCATTCGCTCCGCCCGTGCAGTGATGCGGCTGCTCGAACCGGGCAACAAGCGCTTTCGCGAGCTAAACGATGCATTAGGAATCGGCGCCAGCAGACTTGGGCCAATCCGCGACAGCTGTGTCAAGCTCGCCGTTCCCCCACCGCTAGGCCCCAGTCTGCGAGCTGAGCTGACCGCTACTGCCTCCGACGTAGCCATCGCCCAAGCAGAATTGCCCGAACTTCTGGATGGTCTAAAGATCCCAAAGGCTGAAATCATCGGCGCTGCCGGCCGAACTTTCCGGCAGGCTCGCCGTCGCTTTTTGCGAGCCCTCCCCGAGGAAGACGACGAACCGTTCGACATTGAGTCTCTTAACAAGTGCCGGAAGGCAACTCAACGAGTACATCTACAAAGCGAAGCGTTGTTGGGCGGTGCCCACACGAAACGTTCTGCCAAGTTCGGCGAACTAGGCCAACTGATTTGGGATCACCGAGACGCTCGCGTGCTTGGCACAGATGATCCGTCGCTCTTGATTCGGCTTGAAAGCCAAATCACGAAACTGGGCTTGGATCTGTTCAGCCGCAAGCCCTCAGCCCACCGTGAATGGCTGGCTGAAAAGCTTGCGGCTTCCACAGGTAGCTGACGTCCTACTTAAGACGCTCGACAATCATTGACATACCCTGGCCGCCACCAACACACATAGTCTCCATGCCGATGGTCTTGTCGGACTCAGTCAGGTTGTTGATCAAGGTGGTCATGATGCGGGCACCGGTCTGACCAAAAGGGTGACCTAGGGCGATGCCGCCACCGTTGATGTTGAGCTTGTCATGGGAGATTCCAAGGTGCTTGGCTGAAGGAAGAACCTGAGCGGCAAACGCTTCGTTGATCTCAACAAGATCAATGTCATCAATGGTCATGCCAGCGCGGCGCATCGCTTGGCGACACGCTTCAATTGGACCAAGACCCATGATCTCAGGGTTTAGACCGGTCACGCCCGAGCTGATGATGCGGGCAAGCGGCTTGATCCCAAGCTCGGCTGCTCGTGTGTCGCTCATTACAACAACCGCTGCCGCGCCGTCATTAAGGCCACAAGCGTTGCCAGCGGTAACGGTTCCGTCGGGGCGGAACACTGGGTTGAGGCCGGCAACGCCCTCAAGAGTTGTTCCAGCGCGAGGGCCGTCATCCTTGGAAAGAACAGTTCCGTCAGACAGAGTTACCGGAGTGATGTCCATCTCATAGAAGCCACGTTCGATTGCGGCCTCAGCCCGGTTCTGGGAGCTGACGCCCCAAGCATCCTGCTCCTCACGAGTTACGCCTTCTTGCTGTGCAACATTCTCTGCGGTCTGACCCATTGCGATGTAGATGTCTGGCAGACCATCGGGGGCAGTCCATGATTCCGCGCCACCCTCGCTACGGGCTGCGCTTCGCGCCATGGCATCACCGAATGCGGGATTGAAGTTGCCGCCTGAGTCTGCTGATCCGGCTCCATAGCTGGAAACGAATTCAGTGCCAGCTGCGATGAAGGCGTCACCCTCGCCAGCCTTGATTGCGTGCGCTGCCATTCGGATCGTCTGAAGTGACGATGAGCAGTACCGGTTGACTGTTACGCCGGGCACGTTGTCAAGACCTGACATGACTGCCAAGACCCGCCCAAGGTTGTATCCCTGCTGGCCAGCGGGGTTGCCGGTGCCCACGATTAGGTCTTCGACTTCATCGGTGGGTAGTTCTGGAACCTTGTCTAGAACAGCCTTAATGATCTGACTGCTGATGTCGTCTGGTCGCTCGTCCTTGAGGCTGCCCTTGAAGGCACGACCAATTGGGCTACGAGCGGTTGAGACTATTACTGCTTCTGGCATATCTGTTCTCCTGGGAAGGTATCTAAAGGAACTGTGGCGCGCTTTGACACAAGAGGTCAAGTCTAGCTGGCCGCCCAGCTAGCGTGGCCCGGTGGATGTCCCCTCCCCTGACGCGCCCACCGTTCCTGCGGCGTCAGAGGAACGGCTAGGTCTTAGCTCAGTCACGATGGCTGTTGTCTTGATGGGCATTGGCAGCGTGGTAGCGAAGGCGGCCGACATTGAAGGTCCAGTACTTGGATTCCACCGTCTTTGGGGTGCGGCGGTTGTTTACACAGCAGCCCTGCTGTTGGCCGGTGGCCGACTGTCGATGGAGAAATTCAAGGTTGCGGCTCCCGGTGGGCTGACCTTCGGGATCCAAATTGTCCTGTTCTTCTCTGCGATACAGCTAACCAGCGTTGCGAATACAACAATGATTCTGGCCCTCCAACCGGTTCTGGTTCTGGCGTTCTTCTCCAAACGGTTCGGCGAGACAGCAACACTTGGAGAATGGGTGTTTGCAGTCATTGCGCTTGGCGGCATTGCGTTAATGTTGTTCGCCTCGGCAGACTCGCCTTCGCGAAGCATCGAGGGCGACCTCTTGGCCTTCGCCACCCTGGTGATGTGGACGCTCTACTTTGTGTTCTCAAAACAGGCTCGTCAGAAACTGGGGGCACTGGAATACCAGGGCCTATCGCTAATCATGAGCTCAGTAGTTGTCTTGCCAGTCACTCTAATATTCAGCCGCACGCTCGATCCGGGACCCGGCAAGTGGTGGTGGGTTCCCTTGATGGTTGCCATCCCTGGTACGGGCCATCTGCTTCTAAATTGGGCTCATCCTCGGGTGCCAATCATTGCCGTTTCGGAATTGACGTTGATCAGCCCAGTGGTTTCGGTAGCGGTCGCAGCCTTGGTGCTGGACGGAGAATCGGTAAACCTTCTACAAGTTCTCGGCATGGCCACAGTGCTGGTGTCACTCGGCCTAATGCTGAGGCTCAAGCACCTGTCTCACGCTCAGATCTAGGGCTTCAGCGACCCAGGACGATTTGATACTGCGATTCGGGGATTCGGTTTCCGTCTAGTTCTTCCACCCGAGTTAGACCCGTTAGCTGCCAGCCTTCACGTTCATAGAAACGACGAGCACGAGCGTTTTCGGTTGCTACCCAAAGGATCGCCTCGACGAATCCCAGATCTAGGAGCGACTCCACGCACTTGGCCATCAGCTTGGAACCAACCCCGGTTCCCCAAACGGCCTCCACGGTGTAGATAAGGACGACCTCACCCATCTCAGGCGGAGGGTCAGGTTCGGCCTCTGTCGCTCTGGCTGGTGCGACCAAAGCGAAACCGACCACAACGCCTGAAACTTCTGCGGCCAATCTGCGAAACCCGGTTGGACTCGGGTTCCCCTCAATTGCATCACGCCAGTTGGCACCCCTGACTTCGGGATCCAAAGCGTCAAGGTAGCTCTGGGGAACGATGTGTGAATAAGTGGATTGCCAAGACTCAACGTGGACGCGCCCGATGGCCATGCCATCAGACTTGTTGGCAATGCGAATCACCAAATCCTCCACAAAACGACCCTAGTCCGACGGCCCGAATAAGTCTTTGGCGCTGCCTTAAGTCTCAAACGCGTGGGCCGATAGACCTATATATGAGTTCTGAGAACCCGGAGCCAGCTACCAATCCGGTCGCAATGAAAATGTTTGAGGCGAAACTGGCCTCCATTGCCGCGGAGGAAAACCGGCTTCTTGGACGCAAGAACATGTGGTTGGCGCACCACTGGCCCGAACACTACGGGGAACGCTGTGTGAAAGTCGGTAGCCGTCACGTGTGTCGTCGGTGTGCAGCCTTGTACCCAATCGGTTTTCTGACTGCTGCTCTGTTTGCAATCAAAGGCTTCACCTTCTGGCCGACCGAAATCGACCCTGCGCCGATCTGGATCCTTAGCATTCCGGCAACTGTGGCCTACTGCGCCGAGGCGCTGGGATTTATCAAATACAACCCCAAGGTTCAGGTGGCCACCACAATCGCGGCCGGTTTCGCGTTCGGCCACGCCCTTGGGTATGAATTGCAAGAACGCTGGAGCACCGAGTTCTGGGGACCTATTGCGGTTTTTGGCGGAATCTGGTTCTTCGCCACCGTCATTGGTCTGGAGCGGAAGAAAAGGCTCGAACGCCGCAAGGTTCTTCGGGCAATGGCCACGCTTGACGCGTTGGCCCAGGCCGACGCAGCATCTTCTGCCTAACGAACCTAGTTTGAAGTCATGTCCGAGAGATATGAGGTCTTGCTGGTATCGCTGCCAACCCGCGATCGCCTTGCCACATCAATAGATAATGCCCCTTCTGTTGATCGCGAACTTGTCTTCATCAAGGCGACCGACGCAGCCGGCAATGTCGGATGGGGTGAGTGCAGTGCTTTGAACTCTCGTGGCTACACGCCCGAATGGGCCCGCGGAGCATTCGGAATACTGACCAGTGGAATGCCCGTCTCAGCCACCAGCCATCCGATGGCCTTCGCCGGACTAGAGATGGCAGACCTCGACCTGAGGTTGCGAGCTGACTCAATTTCGCTGGCCGACCACATGGGTGCCACTAGATCCAAGATTCGAGCCGGCGCAACGGTCGGACTAGGAACCGTAAGCGAAACGTTGTTCAAGGTTGAGGCTCTGGTTGGCCAGGGTTACTTGCGCATCAAACTAAAGATCGGCTCTGGCCAGATCCTCGATCGGGCTACGGCTCTTCGTGACCAATTCGCAGGCTTAGAAATCCAGCTCGATGCCAACGGGTCCCTGGATGAGGGCGATCTAGAGGATTTAGCCGCCCTCAGCGATCTTGATATCAGCGCCATCGAACAGCCCTTCTCCAACGACTCAAAAAATCTCACCCTTCGGCTGAAAGAACTTGTGGGAATTCCCGTAATGGCTGACGAGGCAATCCGCACGCCAATCGACCTTGCGGCGCGAGGTTTCTATGACGGTCTGGTTATCAAGCCGGGCCCAGTCGGTGGTCTCGCGGCGACGGCACAGCTCATTAAGGAAGCCACCCAAATGGGTTGGTTGATATCTGCTGGCGGGATGCTCGAAAGCGGCCTCGGCCGTCACTATCTTGCGGCACTGGCCGCTGGCGAGAACTTTGGGCTGACCGGCGACCTTTCTCCGGCAAGACGCTGGCTAAAGGAAGATCCGTGGCCCGATCTTGAAATGGTTGGAGGTTATGTCACAACACCAACCGAGCCCGGCGTCGCGCCGCTTCCTGACACTGAGCTTCTTGATCGACTCACTTTGGCTAAAGGTCTAAGACTTCGCTCTCAATAAAGCTTGCGACCGCAGCTGCGACCCGCTGAGGCTTCTCCAAGTGAACCGAGTGACCCAGCCCTGGCTCGATAGAAAGTGTTGCGGTTGGACCTAGTACATCAAGAGTCTGGAGGCCGAGCTTCACGAACTTGTGGTCCGACTCGCCAGCAAGCAAGAAGATTGGCATGCGCAGTCGATCCAACTGGTCCCAAAGAGGTTGCTGTGACCCAGTCCCAACATTGATGATCGAACCGATCAAACCCTCCAGCCTGTTGGCTAGGCGTTCGCTCCGGAAGTTGTTGGTCTCGTCTAATTGTTCAAACAGAGGATTCTCCAGCCAACGGTCGATGAATTTTTCAAGGCCGCCACTTTCAAGCTCACTGGCCAGGGCCTCATCACTGCGACGCCGTTCAGAACGGTCATAGTCTGATCTCATCCCTGGGTGCGCACCGATCAGAGTCAGCCCGTTCACCAACTCTGGGGATTGCAGCGCGGCGTGCAAGGCAATGCGACCACCCATCGAATAGCCCACATAGGTAGCCGCTCCGCCCACTTCCAAAAGCAAACGACCCGCCTCCCAATGATCTGCAGTGTCATGGCCCGATTTGCCATGACCCGGGGCATCCACCAGCACAACCTCGAACTGCTCGGCTAGCTTCTCAGCGAATGGCCCCCAGCAGTTGGAGTTCTGGGTAAAGCCGTGCACTAGGACCACACGCGGACCCGCGCCGATGGTATGAGAATGCAAAGTCATCCCCACAGGATGCCCCGTCGCGAGGCTCAAGTGTGGTTCTCTTGCCAAAGTGGGAATAGCAACCGACAACGCCACCTTTTGCGCCACCCTGGTTGACGAATGGATATTACTGGGGTTGAGAGCGGCCTTTGTGGCTCCTGGATCTCGTTCAACACCACTGGCCATCGCTCTTTGTGACCGGCCCGAACTCTCGGTAGAGGTGTTCCACGACGAAAGGAGCGCGTCATTTGCAGCTCTGGGCCATGGTCTAGCTACAACACTGCCCGCAGTTTTGTTGTGCACTTCGGGGACCGCGGCAACTCACTTCCACGGTGCTGTCGCCGAGGCCGATGCTTCGGCTGTGCCGATCCTTGTTGCCACCGCCGACAGGCCTCCGAGGCTTTGGGGAATTGGCGCTCCCCAAACCATCAAACAACAGAATCTATACGGAAGCTCTGTGAGGGCATTCATCGAACCGGGCGTGCCAGATTCGGGGGCGTCAGATTCCTGGCGAGGCATTGCCCGAGAAGCGTGGCTTGCGTGTCTGGGCGGACCTTCGGCTCCCGGACCGGCCCAGCTAAATCTGAGCTTCGAAGAACCGCTTGTAGGTCAGCCTGAACCGCTGCCGGAAACTCTTGGGTTCCTCGAAGCCCGAAGCTGGCCAGGCGCTGAAGATCGAGACGATGGCATCTCAGCGGTGGTAGAAGCGGTGTCGGGTAAGCGTGGTGTAATCATCGCTGGCCGAGGTGTGAGTGAGCCAACAGACGTCATCCAGCTGGCTCGCCATCTTCGCTGGCCGCTTGTGGCCGATCACCGCTCGGGATGCCGCCTGCCCGGCGAGTCCGTGCAGCACGGCGACTCTCTGTTTCGAATTCCAGGGTTCACCGACGACTTTGAGGTTGCCTTAGTTATCGGCGAGCCACTTTCGTCCAAAGTCATCGGATTGTGGCTTGGATCCGGGGTGCCAGTTGTGGCCGCCATGCCCCCTGGCCGCTGGATAGACCCCCACAATTCGGCCACCGTAGCGGTGCCTGAACGAGGCCTAGCCGGCCAGCTAATCGACTTGGCCCAGCCTTCGCCGATGGATGATCTTTCGATTTGGCTAGATGCGGACGCCACCGCCGAACAAGCCATCACAGGTCAGCTCGAGCAGCTGACTGTGACCGAGCCTGGGGTTCTGCGAACAGTTGCGACCGAGGTGCCCGACGGGGGTGCCATTGTGGTGTCATCCTCTATGCCAGTTAGGGACCTTGAGTGGTTTGCGCCCGGCAGAGCAGACGTCGAGACGTTCGCTAACCGCGGCGCCAACGGGATCGACGGGGTAACTTCGACCGCTATTGGGATCGCTCTGACAGGTAAGCCAACGACGATGGTGATCGGTGACGTTGCTTTCCTCCACGACACGAACGCGCTGATCGCCTTGGGCAACCGACGCCTCGATCTGACCATCGTTGTGATCGACAACGACGGCGGCGGAATCTTCTCGTTCCTGTCCCAAGCCGAACTCTTGGCGACCGACAGATACGAAAAGCTGTTTGGCACCCCGCACGGCACAAACATTGCAGCGCTGGCGGCGGCCCACGGAATCTCTGCGGTTGACTGGGTCGACCGGGGTTCGGCTATCAGCCAACCAAGTGGTGTTCAGGTTGTGATCGCTCGGACTGAGCGGCGCTCAAACGTGGAGGTTCACGAGCAGCTGAACACAGCTATCGCCGATGCCGTAACCGCTAGTAGATTCTGAGCCATGACGCAGGTCTCTGAAATATTTGATCCGAGCCTCTGGGACGAAGTCCCGGGATTCAACTTCACCGACATCACCTACCACCGGGCTAAAGACGTAGGCGCAGTTAGGGTGGCCTTCGACAGGCCTGAAGTGCGAAATGCGTTCCGTCCACACACTGTCGATGAGCTTTACACCGCCCTGAACCATGCTCGGCAGCTCTCCGACGTCGGTTGTGTGCTTTTGACCGGCAATGGGCCATCGGAAAAGGACGGCGGCTGGGCTTTTTGTTCTGGTGGCGATCAACGGATTCGAGGCAAGGACGGCTACCGCTACACCGAAGGTGATGGTGTGACGGCTGAAGCAATTGACCCTGCTCGAAGCGGGCGACTTCACATTCTTGAGGTGCAGCGGCTTATCCGAACAATGCCAAAGGTTGTTATCTCGGTAGTTCCTGGTTGGGCCGCAGGCGGCGGCCACAGTCTCCATGTTGTGAGCGACCTAACAATCGCCAGCGAAGAACACGCCAAGTTCAAACAAACCGACACCGATGTGGCCTCCTTCGATGGTGGCTTCGGTTCGGCTTACCTCGCTAAACAAGTTGGCCAGAAGAAGGCACGCGAAATCTTTTTCCTAGGCCGGACCTATTCAGCTACCGAGGCCATGCAACAAGGCGCCGTCAATGCTGTTTACCCTCACGCCGAACTGGAAACTCAAGCGCTGCAGTGGGCAACTGAGATTTGCGGCAAAAGCCCGACAGCCCAGCGAATGGCAAAGTTTGCGTTCAACTTGGCCGACGATGGGCTGATGGGACAGCAGGTATTCGCAGGTGAGGCGACCCGCCTTGCCTACATGACTGATGAAGCCCAAGAGGGCCGGGACGCCTTCTTAGAAAAACGCGACCCCGACTGGTCCGACTATCCCTATCACTACTAATTCTGCAGTACTCGCAACCCGGTGCGTTGCCCTTGACCCCTATTTGGTTAGGGCGTTGCGCATGGTTTGGAACTTGGACTCTGTTTCGTCTAGTTCCGATTGTGGTTCGGAGTCGGCGACTACGCCTACTCCAGCGAACAGGCGCGCTGTGTTGCCCTTAATCGTGGCCGAGCGGATGCCAACGGCAAAGGCGCCGTTGCCAGCTGCGTCGACCCAGCCGACCGGGCCAGCGTATTGATTACGTTCAGCTTGCTCTAGCTCGGCAATGACCCGCAAGGCTTCCCTTTGTGGTGCGCCGCCAACCGCTGGAGTTGGGTGCAAGGCTGCAACCAGCTCGAGAACGTGGGCTGGCGGCGACGACAAAAGTCCTTCAACTCGAGTGCCCAAATGATGAACATTGGCGAGGGTGACGATTTGGGGTTCGGGGTCGGCGTCAACGTAAGAGCAGAACGGCAGAAGGTTCTCCAACAACCAGTTGATGGTAATTCGGTGTTCCCACTGGTTCTTTACTGATGCTTCCAGGTCTTTAGCACTGGCCTGATCTTCATCTGGGTCGTCGAACCTCGGAGCTGTTCCAGCCAACGGGTGGGCGCTGACAACTTGATCGTGTCTAGCCACAAGCAACTCGGGAGAAGCACCTAAGAAGCCTTCCACATTGAATCGAATTGCGGTTTTATACCGGTGGTGCAGGCGATCGAGAATCACGCCGTAGTCAAAGGCAGAGTCGGCAATGATCTCAAGCTCACGAGCCAAAACAGTTTTGTCTAGGCGGCCCGACTGAATCTCTTTGATCGCCTTCGCCACGATCTCGTCTCGCCAAAACTCAGGCTGGTGAATCGAGGCAACCGAGTATTGCGAAGGGCCCGTGCCGATCTTGTCGCTGGCCCGAAGAAGCTCGTTCGCCTCCTCAAGCCCTAGCGAGTCTTCTACAACTGTTAACCAACGGCTGTCGCCATCAGAGCCGGCCACAACCTGAGGGACCACTAGCTCCCCCACCGCCGCCCGGTCGAATGGCAGCCCAGCAAACGCGATTGGAGGCCGCTCGCCCCGCTTTGACAACTCCGCCAACCGCCGCACCGCAAGCTCGACTGATGAGGGGTCGCTCAACGTCACTGGGATCCGCTGGTAGACACCCACTCCAGCCAGGCAGAACGATCCTGAAGACCACAGATAGCCGCTCTGCCCGCCAATGCGCTGCAGATCCAAATCCTGAGCCAGCGAGGTTGTCTCCGACGTCACATGTCTGAGGCTACAACGGGCACAATGGAATATATGCACCGTGCGATTTCGGTTTCAGTAGACACTCCAATTAAAGATGTGATGGAGGTAGTTGGCGACCTTGCGACCTATCCCGATTGGCTCGGGCTAGTGCATGAGGCCGTGCCCGATGCCGATATTCAAGGGGTCTTTCTTGTGACCCTGAGGGCGAAGATTGGCCCGTTTGCGAGGTCAAAGAAGCTTCGTATGATCCGGACCGTATACACAGAATCTGCGGTCAAGTTCGAACGGGAGGAAACTGACGGCCGCCAACACTCAAACTGGGTAATGAGTGTTGATGCCGCACCGGCAGCAGGTGATCCGAGCCCGGGAACCGAGCTGGAAATAGCGCTCAGCTATGACGGTGACCTTTGGAGCGCCCCACTAGAGATGATCCTTGACTCCCAAGCCACCAAAGCAGGACAACGGCTCGATGACTATGCAAAGTCCCACTCGACATGATTGAGCCGGAATGGCTTAGCGTCGGCGAGGTCGTGCTGGAAAGCAGCCGAGCTCAGTACCGCTACCAGAAGGACGGATCCATGATTCGTCGTAGCCATCGAGCCAACTTCTTTCTTACCGATCGAAGGATCGTCGCCACTGGATTCAGAGGAAGACGCCTAATTCACATTCCGTTCGATCGGATCTCACTCTTTGAACAGACCGACGCGCTTGTCGGACGGGCATCGTACTGGCGCATGCTGAAACCGATCTTGCGCGTTGTGGTCGACGAGGACCCACGAACCCAAACAAACCTCGGGGTTGCAGTGCCAAATGCCCAAGATTGGGTCGGCCATCTCGAGCGACTAGTGCCCCATTATCGTGAGCGATAGCTGGCCCGACTAGCCAAGCTTTGAAACTGGCGTCAACCAACGCGTAGACAGCTCGTGAGTTCCGGCAAGCAGCGAATCCACCTCAGCTTGCAGCGACTTGGTTATGGGGCCGGTGTCGTATTGATCTTCGCCGACCTTAACCACAGGCATCACTGGCGCCGTAGTCGAGCTGGCAAATAGCTCGTCAGCAGTTGTCACCTCATCCCAATAGACGTGACGAATCTCGCACGCGATCCGTAGGTGTTGTGCAAGCTCAAGGACCGTGCGTCTACTGATGCTGTCAAGCACCTGGTTCAGGCCCGGCAGGATTAGCCGCTCGTTCTTGACCACTATCAAAGACTTAGTTGACCCCTCAGCCAAAGCACCGTCGATGTCTCTGAAGACGATGTCATCAAAGCCAGCGGCCCGAGCGGCCATAATCTCTCTAATGCCTGGGGTGTACATCGCGCCGACTTTGAGACTAACCGGCAACACAGCGTCAGGAATTTTCGGGCCGTGCGCGACCTTAAGCTTTAGCTCGGTTTTCTTGGGTGCTGCGTCGACTGTCTGGGTTGGGTCCAGGGCAGCGATCCAGATGTTTGGTGTCAGATTGACTGGAAGCGAAGCCGTGCCAACTTCGCTCCAAGTGGCTACCACCTTGATCACCGGCGATCCCGGGTGAGCCCTGGCAACCTGACCGATCCCGGCCTCAAGCTGGGCGATCGATCCACCCCAGTCCATGCCCATGTGGGCCATCGATCTGACGAAACGGGCGACGTGTTCGCGAAGGCCTAGAACCGAGGGGCCTTCGACAGTTTCATACACGCGCATAACGTCAAATACAGTCGAGCCTCGTTGATTGGAGTTGGACAAAACATGCACTGTTGCATCTTCGAAGTCGACCATCTCTCCATCTCGCCAGATCTTGGTTCCATCCGATGCCATCAGAAGATCGTACTCTTTGGGCATGTCTGAATTGGTCGCCCTATCGATCGAGCCGGGGCCGGAGTTTGTTTCTGCCTTAATGGAGGTCTGGGACGACGGCGACGCAATCACCGTGATTGACCCTCGACTCCCAAAGGTCGAAACCGATCGAGTCCTGGCAGCGCTGGCTCCGACCGCAATCGTCGATCGGTCCGGCCGGACGAAACTACCCGCAGGCCGCCCGGTACAAGACGGCGACGCAATCGTGTTGGCAACAAGTGGGACCACGGGTGACCCCAAAGGGGTGGTTCTGACTTCTGACGCTGTGTTGGCCTCAGCGGTTGCAACCTCTCAGCAGCTTGGCATAGATCCCGACCAGGACAAGTGGCTCGGGTGCTTGCCGTTGGCCCACATCGGTGGGCTGTCAGTTGTGACGCGGGCGCTATTGACCAGCACCCCCCTCGAACTGCATCGGAACTTTGACCCCGCAGCCGTTATGACAGCTGCAAACAACGGAGTTACCAGGGTCTCGCTGGTGACCCGGGCCATGCGCCAGATTGACCCCACAGCCTTCACCACAATCTTGTTGGGAGGCGGAGCTATTCCGTCTGATCGGCCGCCAAACGCGGTCGCCACCTACGGCATGACAGAAACAGGGTCTGGAGTTGTATATGACCGCCAAGCGCTTCCCGGAGTTGAGATTCAGATCTCGGCCGAGGGCGAGGTAAAGCTGAAGGCGCCAATGCTGCTGCGGTGTTATCGGACCTCCAATGGTGAGGTCGATCCGTTCGATTCCAACGGATGGTTCGCCACCGGTGACGCTGGCCAGATAGATGACGAGGGCGTCCTCAGCGTCTTCGGGCGCATTGGAGATGTGATCGCAACCGGCGGCGAAAAAGTCTGGCCCAGCCGGCTAGAACCCTTCCTGGCCAAGCAGCCCGGTGTTGGAGAGGTTGCAGTAATAGGCAAGCCAGACCCCGACTGGGGCCAGCGGGTAGTTGCAATTGTCGTGCCAACAAATGCCGGACCAAACCTGGATCAACTCAGAGACGCAACCAAAGAGAACTTCGGCGCTTGGTACGCCCCGCGCGAAATCGAATTGGTTTCAGAGCTTCCCAAGACCGCCCTCGGGAAGGTCAAGCGGCACGCGCTTTAGCTACAAACGCTAGCTGTTAGCGATGGGCAAGCGCTGCCTTGACCATCTCGAAATCGTCGGGGTTAGTGATCCCGTACCACTGCTCTGGCGACTGGACCACATGGACCTTGAGGCGACCTGCGTTGACGAGGTCACCAACAACAGTGGGTAGAAGCGCTTCGGCCTTCTCTGCTTCGGCATTTTCTGCGTAGAAGGACTCCCAAGCCGCCTGGAAATCAGCCATGACGCTTTGGTGGAAGGTCCAGAAGTTCATGCTTACAGGCGTGTCTCCTGGAACAACTTGGCCGTCAGCCATGAAGGTGCCGTCGGCCTGGCGTTCGCAACCGTCAGTCTCAACGATGGCCGAAAGGTAGCCGTCTTCTACAGCACACACCGCTCGGGTCACGGCGCCTTCGGGTGGCACAATGTTGGCCATCTCGAAGGCCACGATTGAAGACATGCCCTCTTCGCAGTTCTCCAATTCTGACGCTGCGAGCTGGAATGTCTGCGGTCCGTAGTAGTCGTCAGCATTGATGACGGCAAACGGCTTTGTGACGGCGTCTGCGGCGCTGAGCACAGCATGCAGGGTGCCCCAAGGCTTGGCGCGTGGCGGACCGAGGTCGTCCTGGCACACATACACGATGTTCAGCCCTGGATGTTGAGCCTCGATCTGATCCTTAACGTCATCGAGAATCTCGTGTCGAACGATAAGGATGATTTCATCGAAGCCGGCCGACAAGCCATCCTTGATTGCGAAGTCGAGGATGGCCTCGTCGTTAGGTCCGACACGGGCCAGCTGCTTCACGCCGCCGAAGCGACTTCCGAGACCAGCGGCCATGATTACTAGAGATGGTTTCACCGGCCCATATTGCCATAATTCCCGCCCCCAATCCGGGTTAACATCGCCAACGATGAACCCACCGAACACATCCAAGCTCGAGGTGGGCCGACGTAAGTTCATTGGCCTAGCCACCGCAGCGCTTGCCGGGGCTTGCACTCGTCCGACCTCAACCACTGACCCAGGTAGCTCGGATCCAACGACGGGGCCGCCCACCACGCAACCCGAAATCACAACGACAACAATCAAAACCTTTGATCCCATCGAAGCGCCCGCGGTTGAGCTGACTCAAGATCCATTCCAGTTGGGCGTTGCCTCAGGCGACCCGGACTCAACCAGCGTGGTGTTGTGGACCCGCCTTATTGCAGTCACCGAGCAGCCAATCGGTGTGGTGTGGGAGATGGCAAGCGCAGACGACACCGGATACCTCGCCATAGTTGCCACCGGAGTGTTCGAAGCCCTTAGTGATGACGCCCTAAGTTTGCATGTGGTTGCCGAGGGCTTGATGCCTTCGACCGAATACATCTATCGCTTTCGAGCTGGCGAATTCGTCTCGCCGGTCGGCCAAACCCGAACAACCGGCACCGGCACAGATTCGGTGTCAGTTGGAGTGTCTTCTTGTCAGTTGCGCGAAGCCGGATTCTGGCAAGCTCATCAAGACATTGCCGATGCAGATCTGGATTTGATGATCTGGCTTGGCGACTACACCTACCGAACCGATGGGTCCCGAACGCTTGAAGAGCTTCGAGAGTTGCACGCCAAATATCGCTCGGATCCGGCGCTTCAAGCCGCTCACGCTTCGTGTGCGTGGCTCGTCGGGCTGGATGACAACGACATAGACAACGACTACTCCGCTAGCGACAACGACCCAGAGCTTCTCACTGCCGCCTACAAGGCCTGGTGGGAACACCAGCCAACAAGGCTCCCCAAGCCCACAGGACCCCAGATGCAGGTCTACCGGACCCTAGATCTCGGCTCATTGGCCCAGGTGATTCTGTTCGACACACGCCAATACGCTCAGCCGGGCCAAGATCTTCTTGGTCAAGCCCAGCGAGATTGGGCCGACGCCGCGATCAGGCAAGACACCGCCTACACGATCTTTGCGTCGCCGGTCATCGTGGGAAACCTTTTGCCCGGCTCGCCAGATCTGGTGCCCTACAGCTGGGCTGCTCATTCCGCTGACTCAACCTGGATCAGAGAGAAATTCTCCCTAACCCAAACTCCAGTTGTAGTTTCGGGCGATCTTCATACCGGTATTGTCACAGCTGTTGCAGACTCCGCCGGGCTTCCACTGGCTACCGAATTTATGGCACCAGCCATATCGTCCCGGTTGCCCGACGAGCTGGCAGCCACCGCTCCACTCTTACCGTTTGCGAATGAGTTTGTTCAGCATTTAGATCCCAAGCAGGGTTGGCTCAGGCTAGACATCTCTGCTTCCAATTTGAAGGCGACCTATCGGGCAACAGATGCGCTTGTCGAAAACGACCAGGTCACAGCTAGTGCCCGATTTAGCGTGGCACCAAACGCAAAAGAAGCTGTGCCCGAACCCTAACCTTTAATGCATATAGGTCGATAGGCCTATATGGACACTCAGCACGACGACGCGCAGCACGATTTCAACACCGACAACGCCGACCACTCGCGCCTGGCTCGGTTGGTCAACGACGCTATGCAAGGCGTCGCAGTCGGAACAGTGTTCGACAGCCGAAGCCCTCTTGAAAAGACACTGGCCGCCAACCGGGCCCGGACCAGCTCACATTTCATGTTGCTGGCTGCCCTTGTTGTGCTGATCGGCTCTTTAACGGTGATCATGCCGCTTTTGTTTTCCTAGCGATGAACGTTCGGATCATTCTGAACTGCCCGGGTGCGGATCGTGAAGACAGAATCTCCCGCCAACACTCCTCCTCTGGCTAACAAGCGTCCGGTCTGCCAGTTGGACAACCCCAATTCGGGTGCGTCGAACGCGTACTGGCCGTCAACCCAGCGGGTGAATCCGTCGCCCACAAACGGCGCGTCCACCGATTGCCAGAAGTTGTCTTGCTCGCCGGCATCTTCGGCAACGAGGGATGCGGTGAATCGAGGGCTTTGGGTGTTGAACAGCTCAATCGCCTGATCCACCGAGTCAACTACGACAATCGTCAGCTCCGGTGAGTCTTCCCACTCCCACTCCTGCCCCAGCGAAAGTGCGGAGATCAACTCGGCTTGATTCTCTGTCTTCGCGCCGTTGGCCCGTCCAACCATCACCTTTGCTTCAAAGAGCTCGTCCGGGATCGCCCACTGCGAACCCTCGCTGACGTGGAACTTGGCAGCGATCTGGTGGCCGTCAACTTGACGTCCCTCAGCGGCAGCTGCGGCACCGGCGATGACCGCCTCAACCAGTTCCTCAGCCCTCGAAGAGACCACACAGCAGGTGTTTAGCGTGTTACAGACCTTACGATCTAGTGAGTGTTTGACAACTGAGGTTAGGCGGTCCGCGTCGGCGGACTCGCCGGCCACAATCCATGCCCCGCCCGTTCCGTGCAAGCTCACTGGCACGCCTGCTTGACGGGCTACAGCACCCAACTGCGAAACAGCTGCGCCGCTGCCGCGCGCTACAGCAAGAGAGAGCCTTTCATCGTTAAACATCGCCCACCCCGCAGCCCGGGCCGGGCTCTCAACCAGCGAAACAGCACCAGCGGGCAGGCCAGACTTTTCTAGAGCAGGCACAAGCGCATGTTTTGCTATGGCTTGAGCCGTACCCAAGGCGTCGGAGCCAATGCGGAACACTACGGTGTTCCCGCTGCGCAGCACCCCACATGCGTCGGCGAAAACGTTCGGGCGCCCCTCAAACACAAAGCCAACTACCCCTAATCCAGCACTGCGTTGTTCGACTGCCCAACCTTCGTGTTGAACAGTTCGAATTACTGAATCTCTTGAGCTGGGGTGGTTTTGCCACACCCGAAGTCCAGCCACCATGTCTTGGCGCATCTGAGGTGACAGCACCAATCGAGTCGTCGAACGACCTTTGCTCTTGGCCAGTTCGACGTCGGCGGCGTTCGCCGCAGCAATGGGCGCAAACGATTCGTCGTCGTGTAAGAGGTCGGCGAACTCGCCAAAGAAACTCGATATGGCCGAGTCTGAGATTCGGCCCAGAAGTCCGAAAGCACCAACGGCTGCGCTGACTGCTCGTTGGGTTTCAACCAGGACCGACTGCGGAATGTGAAGCAGCGCCCCAGTGTTGTTTATGACAACCAGTTGGTCGCCTTCAACAAAAGCCGATGCCAACTCGTCGTCCACGTGGACGACCTTGTTGCCGCCATAGATTACGGGCTGGCCTGGCGATAACGAAGTGAGTGTATCCACCAATCCATTATGGACTGGGAGAACCTCGACCTGCGTTAGATTCGGGCGTTCTTTAGGACCTTGCCCTCGGGCGTGATCATGCCAGCGCGCGAGCTGATCGACAGGGTGTTCGCCTTGAACAGGTCAGCCTCGTTGAGCATGATCCAGCGGTAGCCGTCCATCTTCTTGGCCTTCTTGAAAGCGTCTTTGAAGTCGCCTGCGTCAGGAGCCAGGATGATTAGACCCTTCTCGCAAACGAGATCTGCCACGCCACTCGGGTCCGGCTCGGACCCAAGGTTGATGTGAGCCTCTTTGATCATGCTTTCGCGATCGTGTCTTGCCATTACAGTTCCGCCTCCGGAGTAGTGAGGATCCTGGTGATCTCAGCCAGAGCTTCCTCGGAACCTTCGCCGTCAATGTCAATCGAAACCGAGTCTCCGGCTACCGCGCCAAGCGACAGCACACCCATGATCGAGTCGGCACGGACAGTCTTGGCATCTTTAGTGATCTTTATCGAGCCGTCGAAGTTCTTGGCGAGATCAACAATCAGACTTGCAGGACGGGCGTGCAAACCAGCGCCCTCGCAGATCGTAATTTCGCTGGGCGCTGCCGACTGTTCAACAGCGTCGGTAGTTGCGGGCAGGCTAAGGGCGGCGTGAAGCTCATCACCGTCAGCGGTCCAGAGCTGCTCCGCTAGGTCGTCATCTTGCAACACATCTGCGATGTGGGAGAGCACAAGAATGTGATCGTCACCCACTGCACCGAGGCCGATGACCAAGTGAGCAGTTCCTACACCCCAGTCAATACCTGAGCGGCTCTGGGCAACAACAATTCCGGTACTCATAACAGCCTCTTTTGACTCGAGGGTGCCATGAGGCATTGCTACGCCGTTTCCTAGGAAAGTAGAAACGGTTTCCTCACGCAAGAGCATTGCGTCCACGTAGCTAGAACCGACATGACCACGTTCCACGAGAGCGTTACCGACAAATCGGATTGCTTCTTCTTTGGTCATTTCCGGCAAATCTGTGTACACGGCATCTCGTGTGAGGATTTCGCTGTTCACTTCAGCCTGCTGGTCTGCTGTGTCTGTCATCAGAGCGCCGAAACTACGTCTTGACCCTCTTTGAGGGTCTTAACCAGGCCCTTTACCGCAGGGTCACCAAAGAACATCATGAACTGGATGACCGCAGCATCGGGGAACTGGGCTCGGGCTTGAGCTGCCAAAGACTTGTGCGTGACAATCACATCGGCGTGTGCGGGGCACTGCGCTACAGGTGAATGAATCACTTCGATATCCAGCTTGGCCTTCTTGACCATCTTTTTGAGCTGGTTGGCGCCCATGAGGCTACTTCCCATACCGGCCTCGCAAGCAAACACGATCAATTTCACATCTGCTGCTGACTTGGTTACTAGTTCACTCATGTGCGCCTGTCTTCCTTTAAATGGCCTTGTTCTATCTTACATACCTATTAGGCAACAGGAGGGTCGGGTGCGGCCCGG
>CALAJQ010000001.1 GCA_937922785.1 uncultured Acidimicrobiales bacterium | reverse complement strand
ATGTGGCGTTTAGGTCGTCGTCGATTGTGACGTTGTTGATGTTGATGTCTCCGGTGTTTGTGGCGACGAGTCGGTATGTGAGTGAGTAGGTGCCGTCTTGGTTGTTTGTTGGCCCGCTTGTGATTGTCTTAACCAGCTCTACCGACGAAGCCTCAGTGAACATGACGTCTGCAAAGTCAGTTGCAGTTACCTCAACTAAAGAAGGCGAGTCTGCGGTGACTGTTGCGTTGTTGGTGTAGGTAGTGGCGTTGATGTCATCAGGCCCGGGATCCACAACTGCGACCACGATCATTTCACAACTGTCGCCGTCGCCAGCTGGATCAGACGGAGCCAAAACAACGCTTTCACATGTGTTCGATTCGACGCTAGAAGAAATCAAATCGCTGCCGAACGTTGAGTTCAAGTCGTCATCGATAATCACATTTGCCAGCGGAACATCTCCTGTGTTGGTTGCAACCAGTTGATAGGCAACGTCATAGGTGCCGTCGCCGTTGTTGATCGGGCCTTCTGCCACAGACTTATTCAGAGAGACCGACGGAGATTCGACGAACAGAATGGCTGCGTCGTCCGAAGCGTTGACGTTGTTCTGGGTTGGAGAGTCGCCCTCGGCAACTGCGGTATTTCGGTAAAGCGTGCTGTTGATGTCGTCACTGCCAGGTCTCACGACGACATCTAGGACTAGTTCGCAGGTATCCCCTGAACCAGCAGGGTTCGATGGCCTCAGGACTTGTCCCACGCAAGTATCAGAAGTTGCCAGGCTAGAGACCAGGTCAGTTCCAAACGTTGCGCCAAGATCGTCGTCGATTGAAACGCTGGCCAGATTCACATCTCCGGTATTGGTGGCCACCATTTGGTATGTGAGTGAGTAGGTGCCGTCCTGGTTGTTCACTGGCCCGTCGGTGATTTCTTTGACGACGATGATGGCGGGAGCTTCTGTGAAAGTTGTAGACGCTGAGTCGTTTGCTGATACCGCCACCACGGCGGGAGAGACAGCGGTGACCGATGCGGTGTTCTCGTAGTCGGTTGTGTTGATGTCGTCAGAACCCGGGCTGACTACGGCTTCGACAATCAACTCGCACGTGTCGCCGGCCCCGATCGGATCAGAGGCTTGAAGCACTGCACCTCCGCAAGTGTCAGAGGCAACCGTCGAGGATGTGAGGTCTGCACCAAACGTTCTGGCAAGGTCGTCGTCGATCGCAACATCGCGCAGTGAGACGTCGCCGGTATTTGTGGCAACGATCTCATAAGTGACTTCGTAGGTGCCATCTTCGTTGTTCGTAGGGCCAGCAGTGATGGTCTTCACAAGCGAAATCGCAGGCGCTTCATCAAAGGCCACGGATGCGTCGTCGCTGGCCGTTACCTCGTTACCACCGGGTGAGTCGGCGGTAACAACTGCGCTGTTTAGATAGTCAGTGACATTCACGTCGTCAGATCCAGGGTTGACGACGACGTCGATCTCCAACCGACACGAGTCACCGGTACCGGCTGGGCTTGAGGGTTCGAGAACCGCGACGAGGCAAGTATTGCTATTGGTGTTGGTCGACACGAGGTCTGACCCAAACGTGGCACCGAGATCGTCGTCGATTGTTACTTCCGTGAGATCGACGTCCCCGGTGTTGGTGGCGATCATCAGATAGGTGACCGAGTAGGTGCCATCTTGGTTATTTGTAGGTCCGTCGAGCACCTCCTTGGTGAGGCTGACTGCGGGAGCTTCAGAGAAGAGAATGTCTACACTGTCGACGTCACTTACTTCGACGCCAGCTGGCCAAGCTGCTGTTCCGTCTGCCGATGCTGTGTTGGTGTAAGTGGTGGTGTTGACTCCAGCGCCGGGAGTTACCACTACGTCGAGGACAAGTTCGCAGCTGTCACCGTTGCCAGTGGGATCTGACGGTTCAAGCACTTCACCCGGACAGGTGTCAGAGCTAGCTACCGAAGACGTCAGTGCAGGGCCGAAGGTAGTTAGTAGATCGTCGGAGATCGTGAGGCCGAAGATATCGATGTCGCCTACGTTGGTTACAACCATCCGGTAGGTCAGGTCATAGGTGCCATCGCCGTTGTTGATTGGTCCTGAGGTAATTGACTTGATCAACTCGATTTCGGGATTCTGTTCGAACAGCACATCAGCGCTATCGGAGTCGGTAACAGTTGCTCCTCCGGGAGAGTTAGCGGTAACGACTGCGTCATTGGTGAACGTGGTTGTGTTCACATCGCCTTGTTCGGGCGTTACCACCACTTCGATGCTGATCGCGCAGTCGTCGCCGGTGCCCGGCGGGGTTGATGGCTGGAGCGTGGCAGCTGCGCAGGTGTTGGACACGACGGTAGAAGAGCTCAGAGCGGAACCGAAGGTCGCACTGAGGTCGTCATCGATAATGACATTCTCAAGGGCGATGTCCCCGGTGTTGGTGGCGACGATCTCGTAGGTGACGTTGTAAGTGCCATCGGCGTTGTTGATCGGCCCTGAGGTAATGCCTTTCTGAACCGCGATTGCTGGTGATTCAGTGAATGACGTGGTGGCAGTGTCGGCGCTCGTTACCTCGACGTCTGAAGGAGAATCGGCCACGACGCTTGCATTGTTTGTAAATGTGACCGGGTCAAGGTTTGTGCCGGGAGTAACGATTACATCCAGAACTAGGACACATGTGTCACCGGTCCCAACCGGATCAGAAGGGGCCAAGGTGGCGCCCGGACACGTGTCGCTTGTAGCTGTCGAGCTGGTGAGCGATCCGCCAAATGTTGCGATCAGATCATCGGAGATGGTCACGTCGTCCAGACTGACGTCACCTATGTTTCTAGCTTCGAGGGAATAGGTGAGGTCATAGGTGCCATCTCCGTTGTTTGTCGGGCCGGAGATGATCGACTTAGTCAGAGAGACCGCTGGTGTCTCAACAAATGTTGCGTCTGCGCTTGCATCGTCGCTGACCTGGACATCGGCAGGAGACTCAGCAATCACTGTTGCTGTGTTTGTGAAGGTGGTTACGTTCACTGCGGCAGGTCCTGGACGTACTACTGCCTCGACCACTAACTGACACGTGTCGCCGGCACCGATCGGGTTGGACGGGGTTAGAACTGCCGCGGCGCAAGAGTTCGAAGTTGCGCTCGACGACACCAGCGCGGCGCCGAAGGTTGCGCTCAGATCGTCGTCGATGACGATGTCGTCGAGATTTATGTCTCCGGTGTTGGTAGCCACCATTGTGTAGCTGAGCGCGTAGGTGCCGTCTTGATTGTTGGCTGGTCCGGCAGTTACCGCTTTGGTCAGACTCACTGCTGGATTCTGGGAGAAGCTCACTGATGCCGAGTCGCTGTCGGAGGTGGATGTGCCGCGAGGCGAGGCGGCGGACACGGTCGCAAGGTTGGTGAATTCAAAAGGTGCGAGGTTCGTTCCTGGAGCTACTCGCACGTCGATGTCGATCTGACAGCTATCTCCTGAACCAACTGGGACTGAGGGTGTCAGGGTCGCGCTTGCGCAAGTGTCGCCTACAACGGCCGACGCAACTAGGCCCGAGCCAAACGTAGCGTTGAGGTCGTCATCAATCACTACGTTCTGGAGATCAGTCCCTCCGATGTTGGTGGCAACAATGGAGTAACTAATGTCATAAGTACCATCGCCGATGCTCACAGGCCCGTGGGAAATGGTCTTGCTTAGTGCGATGTCGGGTTCTCCAACTAGAACCGATGCATCGTCAGAGTTGTCACCGGCCCCTCCGCGATCGGAGACTGCTGCGGTGTTGTCCAAAGTCGTGTTGGCGTCGGCTGCGTTTGCGACTTCGGTGTAGATGACGGTTAGCGTCTCCCCAGAGTCGAGGCCCCTTGTACCTCCGCTTGGGCTGCCGGTAGCGCCCGAAGCGGAGTAGGTCCGACCACAAGTCAATGTGTTCGGCATCGAATCACCGGCGGAGGCGTCGCAGGCAAACGCTGTTTGGTCCAGCCCGCTCGTGCCGCCGCCGGTCACGGCGATTGATGTGATCGTCTTGGATCCGGCGCCAGGCAACGTGTCTGTCAGGGTGACAATGTCTCCGCGAGTCATTGGGTCGGGCCCGTTGTTAATGACCTCAACAGTCCAGGTGATCGTGTCGCCCACTTCGACGTATGCGGGTGAGGCGGTTTTGGTTACTGCGAGGTCATAGTTGCAAGCTCCGAACACCATGGTTAGCGATCCGGTGTTGCCGTCGGTGTTGAATACTCCGCCTGCTCCAGCACCGGTTGCTGAACTTGAACTGATCAGAACCGGGGGAGTGTCCAGAACATCAACTGCGGAATTACCGATGAAGCTTGAGCCTCCACCACCGCCCGAGCCACCGAGACCAAGTGTTGGATCGTCTGAGGTTCCGCCTCCGCCGTTGTTGACAGTAGAAGCGCCGCCTCCGCCTCCGAAGTAGCCGCCTCCGCCGCCACCACCTGCGTCAAAACCGGCGTCGTCGCGGCCTTGGCCTCCGTTAGGGCCCGACCCATCAGCACCGTCCTCGCTTGAGGCTCTTGGGTGGTTTGCGCCAGCACCTGCGGCGTTGGTCTGACCTCCTTGGGCTCCCGGAACTAGGTAGGCGGCACCTATCAGGGCTGGCAGATCTCGACCTTGGCCACCGGTTTGTCCTGCGGCTGCTGTGCCCGTGGAGTTTGGAACACCGGCGTCTCCACCGTTCATGCCGTTTGCCCAGTGGCCACCTCCTGAGCCGCCACCTCCGCCGGCAGCGATAGCTGGGTTCGTGAGATCTTCCAGATAGAAGTTCGTGGTTCCGCCGCCACCGGCGCCAGCATGGATGTTGCCAAACCCTCCACGTGCACCAAACCCGTCCGGTCCTGCTCCGCCGCTGTTAGATGTGCCGCCGCCCTCACCACGTCCGCCTACTGATCCGCGATAGTCCTGGCCCGGATGTACCGCATATCGGACTGAGATGTTTGCGGCGTCACCACCGAGGTGGGTATTAGGGCTGCCGTCAGGAGGGTCTGCGAAATTGGCGCCGCCACCACCGCCGATTGCGGTGACCGTGGCGCTACAGGTTCCGTCGGGAATCTCACCGCTAGTGGTCGCTCCGGCTGTGGTCAGTGAGACATTCGATGGTGTGTTTGCAGGGTTTGACAACGCAGGTGTTGCAGGCGCAACCGAAAGAAGCACTGCCAAGGTCGCTCCAGCGACGAGCAGCGCAGTGCCGTCGACTCTCTTGGATCTTGGTATCTTTACAATACGCATTTGCACGACAACTCGCCCTGGCTAGTGAGCTTCTTAAGGCTCCTTAAACATGCAGTAGCAATCGGCAGCAAGCACGCGAGGGTTAAGCCGTTCGCCAATACAGCATCTGAAATTGATAGTTATCCACAGCATCCGTGATTGTCGGCAAGACGTAGAGCAGGGCATATGATGGTCCTCAGTCAAACGATGCATACGCCGATCGCATCGTTTTTCGTAGGGGCATCGTCGTCTCTTAAAAGTCAGGGGCACGTGTCGGTAACTATGTCTATTGAGCAGAGGTTCGTCGCAGGCGAACAGGGCGCTCTCAAAGAGATCTATGACCAGCACAGTCCATTGGTCTACAGCCTCTGTAAGCGCGCGCTTGGTCCAGTTGAGGCAGCTGATGTCACACAAGACGTGTTTCTAAACGCTTGGCGTGGTCGAGCCCGCTTCAACCCAGAAAAGGGCAATCTGGCGGCCTGGTTGGTTGGCATCACGAAGAACAGGATTATCGATGTGCATCGCGCTCGTGGGCGTCGTCCCCAGACCGTGAGCCTGGAAGTAGACGTGAGCGAGCCGGCCGAGGTGGACACTCTTGCCCAGCAGATGTTGATGCGAGAAATTCTCAGCGGACTTGGTGATCGTCAGAGGCGTCATGTTGAAATGTTCTTCTTCGAGGACCTGACCCATACTCAGATCGCTGACTCCACCAGCGTTCCACTGGGAACCGTTAAATCCGATATCCGTCGAAGCCTGCACCGGCTAAAAGAGGCTTTGGAGCAGATCCAATGAGCGATGAACTAACGCCTCCAGAGCTGACAGCCGAAGAGATCGAAGAGTTGGGCCGAGTAATGCGTGGTCTTCAGGCCCACTCAAATGATCTTGAAGCACCTCCGGCTCACGTTTGGGAATCAATACAAGCTGGAGTTGAGGCCGCAGAAGCCAGTCTTGAAGAAACCAGTCTTGAAGAGAGTCCGGCCCAACCACGCTCAAGGCGTCTTGCTAGGTACGCGCTGGCCGCGGCGGTCCTAGCGATCGCGGCACTAGGACTGGGGTCTTTGTTGGCCGACCAGCCTGACGAAGAGATTGTGGCCACAGTCGAGATCTCCAATGAAGGTTTAGCCGATGACTTTGCCGGGACTGGAACTGTGAATCTTGTGTCGGTTGATGGAAAGCTGCGGCTTGACCTTGATGTTGAGCAGCTTGAAACTGACACTGGCTTCTTCGAGCTGTGGGTTGCTCGGCCAGATGCTTCCGAGGTTGGATCCGTAGGGGTCATTAGTGGCGATGGCAGTTTTGATTGGCCACAAGGGTTCCCTCCCGATGAGTTCCCGGCAATCGCGATCTCGCTGGAAGAGGACGACGGTGATCCGTCCTTCGGGGGCAGAGCGGTGCTCTTTGGTGTGTTGGATCTCTGATCCAACTAGTTTCTAGCCATGGGATTTGTGAGAAATCGTCTTCTAAGGTTCGGTCCTGTCGGCAAAATCGCCGACGTTGCGCTTGTTTCTGGCACGGCCTTGCGGTTCGCCCGGCGCAGGGGCTGGGTTTCAGCCGAGACCGCCAAGAAGTTTGGTGCCGCTGACTCAAGTGGCGGATCCTCGGTTTCAGTTGCCGAAATGGCACTGGCGTTTGCTGCTGTGACCCGGCTCTTTGGCAAAGCCAAGTCCCGCAAATCAAACTGAAGGCGCCCGAGTAAATGAGTTTCTTCCTCGGGTTTGTCGTGGCGGTCGTGTTGCTCGTGATGGTGGCAGTGCTCATCTCTCAGGTGAAGCACATGCTGGACTGGAGCGATCGGACGATGAGTGGTCTAGAGCAGCCCTTTAATCTGGGCGAGACGCGAGAATTCTCATACCGCGCAGTGGCAAAGAAGCCTCGGGTGCTCAACCCACTTGAGATTTCAGTGAAGCTTCGGTGTGAGGAAGTGGTCTACTACAACAGCGGAACCGATCGCCAGAGGCGTGCTGAAGACTTCTATGTGGGAGACGTATCGGTTGAACGGCACCCAGATGACGCAGCTGTGGTGTTATCAGGCCTTTTGCACATACCGGCTGATCTCCCGCCTTCTATGGACTTGCCTGACAACAACATTGAATGGAAGCTCGACTTCAAGCTTGACCCAGTAAATGGCATCAAGCTGAGTGACAGCTATGACCTCAAGGTTGCTCCGAGGGTCTCAGCACCGGGTTCAGAGCCAACATTTGTGCAACAGCCTCGATGGGACGACGGAACTGAGTTTCTGCCGCCTACCCCAGGTGACCAGTATGAGTGATTCCTACATGCGAATCGAGTTAGAACAGCCGTGGGCTGAGTGTGGTGGCTGGATTAGCGGAACTGCCTCATGGGACGGACCCAAAACACCCCGGTCGGTTCGAGTTACTTTGAAGTACGAAACAGAGGGTCGCGGGAATCGAGATCGAGGCGAAGTGACAAAGAACGATCTGCACGCCGACCGACAGGGCTATCAGCAGTTCAAACTCAAGGTGCCCAAGAACGGCCCCGTCTCGTTTGACGGTAATCTGCTGTCTGTCTTTTGGGAGGTCGAGTTGCGGTTAGACCTCAAAGGCCGCCCTGACCCCAGGGAGACAATACGGGTAGAGATTCTTCCAATGGCGTTGTAGCTGGCCGCACTGGCATTGTAGCTAAGAGCACCCTAAATCTCAGCCCAACTTGATACGACCAGGGCGAAGCCGGACACTAAGCGAACAACCGAGTTCAGAAGTTGTTTGCAAACAAGCAGTGGAGCGTTCTTTTAGTTGGTCGCGTTGAGTCAGTCCCAAATCGCCTATCGGGCGTTCTATTCCCAGCATTTGGCGATGATCGCAAGGTATGTGGCGCGCCGGTGTCCCGACAGTGACGCTGGGGACATCGTGGCCGAAACTTTCCTAATCGCCTGGCGCAAGTTTGAAGACATTCCCGAGCCGCCTAGGGATGCGCCATGGCTATATGGCGTAGCGCGAAATGTGATCTCCAACTATCGGCGCGGCCAGGGCAGGCGTAGCGCCCTGGGGTCAAAGCTCATGGCCGAGTGGTCAACGACCTCTGTGAACGTTGATGATCCTGCCGATGCCGTTGGCCGTCATGTGTTATCTGAAGCGGTCGCTCGGCTGTCTGAAAGCGATGCAGAGCTGTTGTTGCTGAGTGCCTGGGAAGAACTGACACCTTCGGATATCGCAACGGTGCTTGACCTGTCTGCTGATGTGGTCCGCAACCGGCTTTCGCGAGCACGCAAACGGCTTCGGAAGGAATTGGACGAAGTCGAGATACAAACCGGTCCGGCCGGACATGAACATACTGAGGCACCCGATCTGGGTGATGGAGACACCCGTGGACGAACCTGAGATTGAACGAAGTCTGAAACCTTTGGATCCAACCAACGCGGCCCAATTTGAAAATCTCGCGTCGACCTCGGCTGCGCAGGAGCTCCTGGCCGAGATCACAGGAACTCAGATCACAGGAACGGCGCCCCAGTCTCAGCCGCTGTACCCGAGCGCCCAAGACGGGCCGATAATCACATTCGACAGCGTGTATAAGATTTTTGGTCCTCAGCCTCGGGGGCGGGCGTTTGATCTGGCTAAGGCTGGCATCAATAAGAATGATATTCAGGCTCAGACTGGCCATGTGGTTGGTTTGGATGACGTGAATTTCTCGGTGAACAAAGGCGAGATCTTTGTTGTGATGGGTCTATCGGGCTCGGGTAAGTCAACGGCTATCCGCACAGTCAACAAACTTCATCACACCACCCACGGCGAAGTAATTGTTGATGGCACAGATGTTCAAACTCTTTCCGGGCCTGCTTTGCAAGCGTTCCGTAGAGAGAAGATGGGA